>CAVXIO010000007.1:0-358825 GCA_963761915.1 uncultured Acidobacteriota bacterium | reverse complement strand
AACTGCACGTCGCCGCAAGTGTTGGTGAACGTGCCCGACTTTTCGTAGGCATTTGCTGCGGGTAGCACTACGTCAGCCACCACTGCGGTCTCGGTCAGGAACATATCCTGCACAACCACGAAGCTTTTCGAGAAGGTGAAAGGATCGATATTCAACCGGCCAACCGGATTCGACCCCACAACATATAGCGCTTTCAACTTGCCCGCTTTTCCCGCCTCGACCAAGCCCTGCAGATCAAGCCCGGTCGTCGACGGAATTTCCCCCCACTCCTGATGAAACTCGCTGCTTCCGGCGACTGGATGGTATCCGGGCAGCAAGTCAGGATACAGGCCCATGTCTGCTGCCCCGCGCGAATTCGCGTAATCCGCGAGACCAACAAACTTGGTTCCAGAAAGTCCAGAACCAAACTTCACAAGACTGAAAAGATCACTACCTCGAATTTCAGAGCCGAAAACGATAACCAGATTCTTCTCGCCACGCAGTTTCTCGCGCAGATCGAGCCACACACCCCTGTCTCCAGAGGAACCGATGAGCGAATCCACCGCAGTGTCGCTGCCCGCAAGAAATGCTACCAGCTTTCCCTCCGCTCCCGCCGGAATCTGCATAAAGCTCGTCGCCTGTCGCCGCAACTTGATCGGCTTTTCGTTGATCACATACAGCCGCGCCCGGTGCAGACGAACATTGTTGCGAATCTGCCACGCTAGCAACGGATGTTGCTCCGTCGGATCATTCCCAATCAGCAGAATCGAAGGAGCAGTGAACACATCCGCCATGCTAGCCGTTACATCCTCCTTGCCGCGTAGCGCCGCAGCCAGGGCGGGGAAGTCCGCCGTCCGATGATGATCCACATTGTTTGTCTTCAACACCACGCGGGCAAACTTGGAGAGCAAATAAGCTTCTTCATTCGTGGTGCGAGTCGAGCCCACCACCCCAATCGCACCGCCGCCTTCCACATCGCGCACTTCCGCAAACGTTTTCCCGATCAGCGCAAACGCCTCCTCCCACGTTGCCGGAGTGAGCTTTCCGTTTTGGCGTATCAGCGGACGCGTCAGCCGTTGTTCATGATTCGCGAAGTCGAACGCATACCGGCCTTTAATGCAGAGAAAGTCACCATTCGTGCCGCTCTTGTCGCGGTTGTCGCCCCGAACAATTTCCATCCCCGTATCTGCTCGGCGAACGCCCAGAGTGGTCTTGCATCCATCGCCACAGTGGGTGCAGATCGTGCCTACGTGCTTCATCTCCCACGGACGCGTCTTGTAGCGGTACGCACCCGAAGTCAGCGCCCCCACCGGGCAGATGTCAATGCACATCCCGCACTCTTCGCACTCCAGGTGATCCTCTTTATTGGGCGCGATCACCGAACTCACCCCGCGGTTCTGGATCCCCAAGGCCCAAACGTCCATCCCTTCGCCACACACCCGCACGCATCGGTAACAGAGAATGCAGCGCGGCCGGTCGAAGAACACCACCGGCGACCACTGCTGCTCATCCTTGTGATTCTTCGCCTCCATGAACTTCGATTCGGCTGCGCCATATGAGAACGTCATATCCTGCAGCTCGCACTCACCGCCCGCATCGCACACGGGACAATCCAACGGATGGTTTCCCAGCAGCATCTCCAGCATCGATTTCCGCGCCTGCTTGATCTCATCGCTATCCGAAGTAACGATCATGCCTTCGCTGATCACCGTGGTACACGCGGTCTGCAGCTTCGGCATCTTCTCGATTTTCACCAGGCACATGCGGCAAGCGCCCTGCAGCGACAGGTTCGGGTAATAGCAAAACGAAGGCACCTCGATGCCCGCGGTCTTGCAGGCCTCAATCAGCAGCGTCCCCGCGGGAGCCGTGACTTTCTTGCCGTCGACAGTAAGTGTTACGGGTTGGGGTTTGTCCGCCATGAATGTCAACGCTAGACTCTAGTGCGCACTTGTCCGGTACGCCGGGCTATTCTTGACCTCTTCAATCTGCAGCGCATGCCTTTGTGCGTGCGATCCCATCAGCAACAGGCACTCATAAGTGCTAATCACCCCGACGACGTGATGAGGATGCTTGACCTCCGTCGCACGCAGGTCATCCCCGGTTTGTTCGACAAAGCGAAGCGTGCGCTGACGCACTGCCTGGAAATGGGCCACCGCCTCAGCCAGCGTAGAAAAGCGCCCACGCGGTTGTGATTGATCGGAAGCATCAAACCGGGTGCTGCGGTCCGTACCACTTCTCAGAATGCGATCATCGCGCTTTGGTCCTTCCGGATCTCGCGCCTGCTTTTCGCCAGTCACCAAAGCGAGCATGACCTCTTCGGCAACAGCAACATGTTCTGCGCACTCGAGAACTGACCAACGGTTCTCCGCAGGACGCAGGCGGCAGGCGGCTTCACCCACTCCGGCTACGCTGCAAAGAAACGCATCTCCTCCCTTGCGCAAAGCCTCCAGCAGTCTGGCTTTGTCGATCTCGGTAGAGCTCTTTGTGGCTGGAACGGTGCTCATGGTCAATGCGCCATTACTGGATGTTGCTGCAGTGCGCCTTCCTCCTCATACGGGCACGGCCTGCCTTCCAAATGATCCTCAAACTCCTTGCGAAACTTCTTCACGAACGCAATAGTCGGCATCGCCGCCGCATCGCCCAGCGGACAAAACGTCCGCCCCAGCATGTTTTCCGACAAATACTGCATGTTGTCGATGTCTTTCTTCACCCCGCCGCCGGAATGAAAACGAATCAAAGTTTTCTTCAACCAGTCAGTCCCTTCGCGGCAGGGAATGCACCATCCGCAACTCTCGTGCTGATAGAACTTCATGGTCCGCAACGCAAACTTCACAATGCACTGCGCATCGTCGATCACCACTACGCCGCCCGAACCCAGCATTGATCCCGCCTTCGCCACCGAATCGAAATCCATGTTGATGTCGATCTCGTCGGCAGTGAGGCACGGCGTTGACGATCCTCCCGGCACAACTGCCTTCAACTTGCGCCCGTTCGGAATACCGCCGCCCACTTCATAGATCATTTTCTTCAAGTTGTACCCCATCGGCAATTCATACACACCCGGCTTCGCCACATTGCCGCTCAGGCAGAACAGCCGCGTGCCGCCATTCTTCGGCGGACCAAGTTTCGCGTACCACTCCGCGCCACCCAGCATAATGTGAGGTACGCTCGCCAGCGTCTCCGCGTTATTTATGACAGTAGGCCCGCCCCAAAGCCCCACCACCGCAGGAAAGGGAGGCCGAATCCGCGGAATCCCGCGCTTGCCTTCGAGCGACTCCATCAGCGCCGACTCTTCACCCACCTCATACGCTCCCGCGCCGCCGTGCCAGTAAATATCGAAATCGCGCCCACTGCCGAAAATGTTCTTGCCGAGAAAACCCTTCGCATAAGCATCGCGGATCGCCTTCTGCATGATCACCGACAAATACCGGTACTCGCCTCGAATATAGATGTATCCACTGCCCGCGCCCACAGCCAACCCGCCGATCATCACTCCTTCAATCACCGCATGCGGATCGTGCTCGAAAATCAGCCGGTCTTTGCACGTTCCAGGCTCGCTCTCATCGCCGTTGCACAGCACATACTTCGGCTTCGCCGATTGCTTGGGGACGAACGACCACTTCATCCCTGTAGAGAACCCCGCGCCACCCCGCCCACGCAGTCCTGAATTCTTGACCTCATTAATAATGGCGTCCGGCTCCATCGCGAGCGCCTTCTGCACGGCCTTGTAGCCGTCCATTTCGAGGTAGCGGTCGAGGTTGGTCGCACCCTGGCCGAAACGCCGGGTGACGACCTTTACCTCATCGGGATGTGAAACTAGAGTTGCCATCACTAGATCGCACTTGAAACCTTCGGAGCGTTTTTCCAGAGAGTCAGTCCAAGGATTATCCATTGATTTCAGAACTTCTTGCCGTTCTCGTTCGACGGAGGAATCGTGGCCGAGAATCTTGATCCATTTTTTCCGTCGTAAGGTTCTCATGAAAATCGTAGTTCACCTGCGCCGCCGGAGCCCAACTGCACGCCCCAATGCATTCCACTTCTTCGAGGGAAAACAACCCGTCCGGCGTAGTCCCTTTGTGCCCCACGCCCAGCTTCTTCGCGCAGTGCTGCAAAATCTCCTCGCCGCCGCGCACCAGACAACTAATGTTGGTACAAACCTGCACGTTGAACTTCCCGCGCGGCTTCGTCGTCAGCATCGAGTAATAACTAATCACGTTCCGCACTTCGAGTTCCGTTAAATCCAGTCGCCCAGCAAGTTCCGCATATGACTTCGTCCGACAGAAATCCGACCTCATCCTGCGCATAAAGAAGACTAGGAACCAGCGCCGACCGCTTCGTCGGATAGTGCGGCGCCATCTCCGCAAACCGCGTCTCGAATTCTTCAGAAAATTTCACCGATCAATTTCTCCCAGCACGATATCAATGCTTCCAATGGCCGCCACCACATCCGCAATCAGCCCGCCCTCGCACATCTTCGGCAACGTTTGCAGGTTCGCCAAACAGGCCGCACGCATATGCACTCGATACGGCTTAGCCGTACCATCGCTCACAATGTAGTAGCCCATCTCGCCGCGCGGCGATTCCACCGCCTGATACACTTCGCCCGCCGGCACCGCGAAACCTTCCGTAATAATCTTGAAGTGGTAGATGAGCGCTTCCATCTGCGTCTTCATCTTCTCGCGGTCGGGCAGCACAATCCCGGGAGCATCCGCCTTGATGGGCCCCTCAGGCATCCCGTCCAGAGCCTGCTTCACGATCTCGTTGGACTCGCGCAACTCCCGCACCCGGCAGATGTACCGCGCAAAAACATCGCCTTCCTGCGCCACAGGAACCTTGAATTTAAATTCTCATAGCCGGAGTAAGGCATATCGCGGCGCAAATCAATATCCACGCCACTTCCGCGCAGCGTAGGCCCACTCGCGCCGAGAGCAATCGCATCTTCCGCCGTAATCCGCGCGACGCCTTTCGTGCGCATCATCCAGATCGGATTTCCCGTGAGCAGGTTCTCGTACTCATCCACTTTCTCGGGAAAACGTCCGGCAAATTCGCGCGCGCGTTCAAAGAATCCAAGCGGCGGTTCCAGCGCGATTCCTCCCACGCGAAAGTATGAGGTCATCATGCGCTGGCCGCTGACCATCTCGAAGATCTTCAGTATTTCCTCGCGCTCGCGGAAGCAATACAGAAACACCGTCATCGCGCCAATATCGAGGGCGTGCGTGCCCAGCCAAACCAGATGCGAATTGATCCGCGTCAACTCGTTCAGCAGCACGCGCAGCCACTGCGCCTTCGGCGGAATCTCCAGTCCCAGCAACTTCTCCACCGCCAGCGCATAGCACAGGTTGTTGGTCATGGGACACAGGTAATCGATGCGATCTGTGAGCGGCACCACCTGCTGATAAAACTTGGCCTCGCAGGTCTTCTCGATTCCCGTGTGCAGAAAGCCAATGTCGGGCATGATCCGCACCACCGTCTCGCCATCGATCTCCAACAGCACACGCAACACACCGTGCGTCGACGGATGCTGCGGCCCCATGTTCAGGATCATCGTGCGATCCTGACCGGGCTCGAGAACGGGCGTCGGAGTGAAGTGAGCCATGCAGCCTAGCGGTAGCCCTCCACAGGGTAGTCTTTACGCAGAGGATGCCCTTCCCAATCCTCCGGCATCAGGAGCCGCCGCAAATAAGGATGTCCGGTAAATCGAATCCCGAACAGATCAAAAACTTCCCGCTCAAAATAGTTAGCGCCCGGCCACAGCGAAGTCAGCGACTCCACCGCCGGGCTGGCACTATCAAGCCGCACCTTCAGCCGCACCCGCTCCTTCTTGGGAATCGAAAGCAAATGGTAGACCACTTCAAACCGCGGCTCCGCCGGATACCAATCTACGCAAGTGATGTCAGAAAGAAAGTTGAAGGCGCACTCCGCATCGTCGCGCAGCAGCGCACAAGCTTCGCGAATATTCGCGCGGTCCACGTAGATTGTCATCTCATCGCGGTCGAACTTCACTGCCATTACCGCCGCCGGATTCCACGCGAGCAGCCGCGCGACCGCCGGATGACCTTTCAACTGCTCGAGATCGGTAATCGCGGGAGCCAAAGTCATGAGCGCACTCCCCGCCGCGCCGCTTCCGGTCCCCAATCCAGAACACCCTTCTTCCAGACATAAAAGAAGCCCACCAGAACAATTCCGATATAGACGAACATCTCCCACAAACCAAAGTGTTTAAGATCGTGCAGAACCACCGCCCACGGATACAGGAAGACAGCCTCAACATCGAACAGAATGA
Organism: uncultured Acidobacteriota bacterium; assembly: GCA_963761915.1. Lineage (GTDB taxonomy): Bacteria > Acidobacteriota > Terriglobia > Terriglobales > Acidobacteriaceae > Sulfotelmatobacter. Next base: position 352,563 of record CAVXIO010000007.1, on the reverse strand, counting down.
ACAGCATGGCGACCAGGTAGAACTTCACCGAGAAGCGCCCCCGGGCATCGCCCACCGGGGTCATGCCAGATTCATACGGGGACATCTTGGCTCGCGTAGGTTTTCGCTGCCCGATAAGCCAGGAAAGCGAGATAATTGCAGTCGCAATGCCGCCCGCCAGAAGAATATGGATCAAAAACGGCAGGTACCGAGCGAAGTAATTGTCGGGCATAGGAGAGGCTATATATAATTCGCGCCAAGCATCACTTAAACATTCTAGAGTAGGTGCAGGTGCGCGAGAGTGTCAAGGGAAGCGAGAACAATTTGGCCATTGTGTGATCGGGTCATCGGGCGATTGAAAATCGAACCCGGTTTTCAATCATCCGATCACCCGATCGCCCGCTCACAAAATTCTTTATGATTTTTGGCTTTAACACCGACGTAAAGCACGGCGACACCATCTATCACGTGCAAAGCGAAGCGCGCGAGAGCGAGAAATTGCTCCAGACGCAGGTATTCGTGCGCGGAAGATGCGTGGGAAAGAAAGCCATCTCCTACGCCAGCTCGGCCTCAGGCGCCGGCTTCGGCGACCCTCAAAAAGAGCAGCTGCTGCGCGATCAGCATCGCCTGGTTCTGGAATCGATTAAGGACGGTAAGTTGGACAGTGTTCTCGACAAAGCGGAAGGCGAATCGTTGTCCGCCATAAAGCAACTCGACGTGCAATGGGAGAACGCTGCCTCAGTCCACGCCGATCGCAACCTGACCATGCAACTGCGCGTAACCGAAGATGGATCCGCCGTGCCCAGCGCCCGCCTCACGTTCCGCTTCGCCCGCCCCAACGCCGCGCCTTTCTACACCCAGGCAGTCACCGACGCCAAAGGTAACGCCGAGATTTCAATCGAAGTCGAAGAGTCCGCCTTGCCCGACTCGTCCGTGATGGTGCAAGCCAACCACGAAGGCCGCACCGTAACCCGCAAATTCGCCCTGCGCAAGGCCGAGTAGGATGCTTCCCGGAATCTAGACCAAGATGAGAGTCCATATCAACGGAGAAGAGCGCACCTTCTCAGATCCCGCGTCACCAACCAAGTTCACGCTCGCGAGCTTAATCGAATCTCTCGATATGAAGTCCGATCGCGTAGCCGTAGAACTAAACCGCGATATTGTCCCCCGCGACCGCTGGTCCCAGACCCGCTGAAAGACGGCGACCGGCTGGAAATTGTCCACTTTGTCGGCGGTGGCTCCTAATTCCGCGGCGCTACCTGCTTCTGCGACGCGGCCAACTGCTTGGCTCTCACTTCCTGCATCTTCTTCATCATTTGCGGATGGCGGGCCCATTCAATCTGCTTCTCCGCCGGCGCGCCGTACAACTCGGGGTGGATATAGAAGCCGCGCAGTCGGGCTTCCTTTTCCTGCTCAACCACCAGCGGATGCGCCTTGGCGTAGGCATCCTGCCGCACGCCGGTGACCTGCCAGGAGACCTCGACGTTGGGCGCACTTGTTCTGATCTCAAACTGGTTGTTTTCGATCTTGTGTCCGATGATGGCCTGGGCGAATTGCCCGATCACCGTTAGCTGGTAGCGGAAGTCGGTGTTGAGCACCTCAAACCACTCGGGCAGTTGCACCGTCGCCTGGCCCTGACTATCCGTGGTGATGTTGCCGGTGTAGATGTTCATCATCTCCGAGGATTCGACCGAGGAGTGGAAGAGGTATTTGTTCGCCGGATCGAGCGGATGGTCGATTTTGAAATCCTTGGTCCCAGCGGTGATTGCGCCGGTGACGAAGAGGTCGCCGGTGAAGTTCCCGGCATAGCCGCTGCCTGGGTAGCTATCTACTCCGTCGCCTGCGCCCGCTGCCGAGGATCCCCCTTGGAAAAAGCCGCCCCCCCCATCGTATCCCCCCATATCCGCGTTGCCGGCCCGCCGAAGCCAACGCTCCCGCGCCACCAAAACCCCATTACCCCGTTACCCGCTACTCCACTCCCTCCGAATTGTCAGCACTAGAACCGCCGTACGCCTCTACTCCGTAGTCCACCCGAGAAGCCGCTGCTCGCTACCTCAATATCCGCCCCACCAACGGCATATACCCCTGGGCCACCAACTAAGCTGCCCAGCAGGGTCATCGGTGCCTCCCTGTGCCACGACCGCGCCCCCGCCGTTCAGACCCGACCCGGATGGAACGTTGAAGCCGACCGCGTTGATCGCATTGACATACGATTGGGCATGGACATCCATTTGGTTGGCCGGAGCAGTTGTGCCGACGCCCACGTCCCCATTTGAGGCCAGTTCTAGGCGGGCAAGTCCGCTATCCCCGAAGAAGATATTCTTGCCCGGATTGACTCGCAGACCGCCGTCGCCAGCTTGGCTCCCAGGCACGAAACCGCCAGGAAACCCGGATTGAAACACTTCCGTATTGCCGGTTCCGTTGTAAGTCAGGATGGAGTTCGAATCATTCAGCCCTAGGCTGCCAAAGCGGGCGATCGGCGCGTGATTTCCCGCTGTGCTGGAAAAGATGTCCAACTCGGCACCTGGAGCCGTTGTCCCGACTCCCACGCTGCCGGTCGCCGTAATGTTGCCGGTCACGGCCTGATTGCCGGTGAACGTGTTGGTCCCCAGTGTGGCGAAAGGCGCGCAGGTGAACGGCAGGGCACTCAGAGCGCTGCCTGCTGCGCAGGCATTGGCCGCGAGGCTCAAGGTCCCGCTTCCGGTGATGGGGCCGCCAGTCAGTCCCGTGCCACTGGCGACGCTGGTCACCGTGCCCGTGCCCGCGTTCGAGCACGTCCACACCCCGCCGACGTACTGCAGCACCTGGTTGGCGCTGCAGGTTTTCAGTCCCAGGTTCAGCGTGCCTTGCGTGCCGCCGCCCGAGAGTCCGCTGCCGCTCGCCGTCGTCACGCCAGTGATCGTCCCTGTGCCCGGAAACGTTTGCCCCTTCGCGAAGGTGAACAAGCCTGTGTTGCCTAGCCTTAGTCCTGTCTCAGCTGGAGAAGCAGTTCCGGAGCCGAACAGCAGACTCAAAGTTCCGGAAGGAGTCGCGGTGTCGTTGCCCAGAGGTTCCGCCCGCCACTGAAACGTCTGATTGACGGCCGCGGCCGTGCCGCTGTTATAGGAAGACGCCACAAAATTCTGCCCCTGTGAGGTTCTGCCGGCGCTCGCGGTCGCCGTGCCTGTGGCCGGCAAGGTGAGCAGTCCTTCCAGGTTTGCGCTCCCTTTCAAATCCAGCGTGGCGCCGGGCGTGCTGGTATTGATCCCAATCTTCGCCGTGCTGCCCGTGCCGGATTGAAATAAGACTGAGTTGCCGATGTTGGAGCTGCTGGTCCACAGGGGAATGAAATCGATTGTGCCCGAGCCGGTCACTGTGCCCGCTGGTGGTGGAGCACTCGGCTCGGCGGCTGACGCAGTGGTTGGCGCGGAGTCGGCCGGAGCCGTCCCTGGTGCCGCCAGCACGAAAGCTGACGGCGGCAATCCGCCGATGGTAGCCGCATCGCCGGCCTTCAGTGCATAGGGCACGCTCAGCAACAGCACGCGCGGTTGTTCCGCCTGTTCTTCAATCCGCACACCCAGCCAGCGCGCTGCGCCCGTGACGAATAAAGCTGTGGGAACTCCAGCGGGCTTGGTCACGCCCAGTTGCACCGAGTAGTGCCCGTGGCGTCGAGCTGGACGTTGTTCTGGGCCTCGGTCCAAAGCGGTTCGCCACCTTGCTGGCCGCTGTAGAGCGAGAACGTGATGCTGACCACGCCGCTCAGGGTGTTGCCGCGTTCGTCCGCGGCGACGTTGGAGAACTGGATCAGCGGCGGCGGCACCTGGGCAGATGCTGAGCTGCTGCTAGAGGTCTGAGCCGCCATGGAAAGAGCCAGCGACAAGAATCCAACCGCCACGCAACCGATGCGGAGTTTCATGGGAGTTTCTCCTTCGCGGAAATCGAACCCTTAAGTTCCAGAGGACCGAACGCTCAAATAAAAAGCCGTTAAGGAGATTAGGTTCCGGGCAAAGGAGAGTGAGCGGGCATGCCCAAAACGTGCGGAAGATTATGTTCGGTGGTTATTGCTCTGTCAAGCTGCAAATAGTTGCATAAGCCACACAGCTCGGGAAGGGCACGACAGTCGCGCCGTAAGCCGCCGAATCAACGGCGGCTTCAGCCGCCGAGGTGCGCTCTCAACAACGGCCTCAGACTCCACTGAAAGCGGCGACCGCCTGGAAATCGTCCACTTCGTCGGCCGTGGATGTCTCTACCGATTCGCCTCGTGATCCCCTATGGTGAAAGTCTTTGACGTTTGCCCGAGGGGCAGGTTTTTCAATTACCCAATTACTAAATTACCCAATTACCAAATCCTCCCCGCACTCTTCTAGTTAACCCTCCTCCTCAAATCCTCGTTGACACCCACCAGCACGCGTCTAAAATGTTTCAAACATCCTAGGCTTAAATTGTTTCAAACATGAACAGGCAATAATGCAAGACAAGTTTTCGTCACAAGAAGTAATGGCTCTGACCGGAGTGACCGCCCGCCAGCTTCAGTGGTGGGACGAGCGCGGCGTGGTCAAGCCAGAGCGAGTGGGGCATCGTCGCCAGTATTCGATGCAGAACGTCATGGAAATGGCAGTAATCTGCGAATTGCGGCGCAAAGGCTTCCCGCTCCAGGGAGTGCGGAGGGTCATGCGCTTACTGCAACGCGAGTTCGGCAAAGGCTTGGCGGAAATAGTCAGCCGCAGTTCCGACCTTCACCTGCTGACCGATGGCCAGCATCTGTATCTGGAAACCTCGGCGCGCCAGATTGTCGACATCTTGAAGAATTCGAGGCAGCCCATTTTGGGCATCTGCCTCAGTGATGCGGTCCGGCAGGTGCGGGCCGAGGTCGTGGCCCGCAAGGCCAGTACTTCGGTAATAGCGTTGGCTGAGCGCCGGCGTGCTAGAAAGGCTTCTTAGGCAATGACTATCAGTCTAAGCATCGCGCTACGTATTCGGTCCACAGGAGGAATGCATGGTCGGCGAACTTGACATCTTGACCCAGTGGATTCCGGAAGAAATGCTGCCGGGAACCGTCTTTGTTTTAGAAAATGCTGGCGAAGTCGGCGAGAAGGAAGATCCCTATTGGGCGGTGCTGGCTTGCCCATCTTGCGGAATGCTGGGGTTGATCACGCGGCGGCAGATCAATGGCCTCGTTCCTGTTATCTGCGGATCGGAGCGATGCTCGGCTCAGTTCTTCATTCGCGAGGCTGAAGTCGTGGTGCGCAAACCCTTCTAGAACAGGCCGCGGCCTGCGGCCTTTCGATAGTCTTTCCTGCTTTTACTCCGTTCAACTCTACTGGAACTTGATCGACGATTTCTATTCCGAATCCTTCGAGCGCGGCAACTTTCTTGGGACGGTTAGTCAGCAGGCGAATGCGGCGAAGATTCAGGTCGGAGAGAATCTGGGCGCCGATGCCGATTTCGCGCTGCGTCTGCCTCTCGTTGTCGAGCAACGCTGGCAGCTTGCGGCCGCGGTGGAAGCTGAGTGCGGTTCGGTCATTCAACTTTTCGATCGAAAAACCCTTGGACGTCTGGTGCAGGTAGATCAGAGCTCCACGGCCTTCTTGCGCGATTCGCCGCAGCGAGCCTTCGAGCGTCGCGTGGCACTCGCAGCCTGTGGCGCCGAAGACGTCGCCCATGAGGCAGTGGGCGTGCATGCGGACCAGCACCGGCGCATCGCTGTGCTTTCTACATCTCCTTTAATCAGGGCTACGTGCGACTCTCCGCCGTCGATCTCGCTTTCGTAGGCGATGAGGCGGAACTCGCCGAAACGGGTGTCCACTAAGGCTTCTCCGACGCGGTGGACGTAGCGCTCGTGGGCCATGCGGTAGCGAATCAGTTCGGCGACGGTGAGCATCTTCATCCCATGTTGCTGGCAGAACTCGATCAAGTCGGGGACGCGGGCCATGGTGCCGTCGTCCTTCATGATCTCGCAGATGATGCCGGCGGGGATCAGTCCGGCGAGGCGCGCGAGATCGACGGAGGCTTCGGTCTGTCCCGCGCGGACGAGCACTCCGCCTTTGCGGGCGCGAAGAGGGAAGACGTGGCCGGGTCGCGCCAGGTCTGAGGCTTGCGTCGCGGGATCGATGGCGACCTGAATGGTGCGCGCGCGATCATAGGCGGAGATGCCGGTGGTAACGCCCACGCGCGCGTCGATCGCTTCGCAGAATGCGGTGCCGTATTGCGAAGTGTTCTCGGCGCTCATGGGACCGAGGCGCAGGTGGTCGAGGCGCTCTTCGGTCATGGTGAGGCAGACCAGGCCGCGTCCGAACTTGGCCATGAAGTTGATGGCTTCGGGCGTGACCTTCTCGGCGGCGAGGGTGATGTCGCCTTCGTTCTCGCGGTCCTCGTCGTCGACGACGACGATCATGCGGCCGGCGCGAATCTCCTCGATCGCGGTGGGAACGTCGGCGAAGGCTTGGGTGCTCATGGTTAGGGCATTGTAGCAAATGCCGTTTGTCGTCTGGTTAATAAGTACCTAGTACCCAGTACCCAGTCCCAGTACCCCGTTCCGAGATCCGTGAGCCGACCCCGATTGGCTCTGTCGTGTGCGAAGCGGCTCATCCGGACCAGAAAAAATTATCGGACCTAATCCGCTTAAATCTCTGGAATCAATTACTTACGGTGGTTCGATGCCGGACTGATCTGGCTAAGATATTGATTCTAGGGAATTTGTCCGTAAAATATTGCGGACACAGGAGTTACGTGGATCGGCATGGCTTTGCACATAATCTGGCGTCTGCACATAAAGTCATAATCCTGCACAAAAAGCCACTCTAACTTCCAGTTATTCCTCATTGATGTTGATTAATCGCGAATCTCCCGCAAAAACTGTCAAGTAGATAATCGGGTTAATAAATTCTATTTCGAGCCTGATTTCCACCGGTCGAGCCTTTCCTCCACAGCCCGGTAGTTGATCCCATAAAACCAGAGTGTTATCGAAGCAGCGCTGAACCACAGCGCGAGCAGTGCTGCGTCCTGTGCGTGAATTCCGCGACGTCAAGTTAAGACCGGGAAGAGGAAGGGGGGTGAAGGGAAGCTTGCAGCGCAAGTGGGGAGTCAACGTTTTCGACACGCCTCCCCACTTGCACCCTTTGAACGGAGAGAGATCGCGCTCGTGGGAGCTAGGAGTCTGCAAAACTCCAATGCGAGCAGGCGTGTAAGCGTCTGCGGGTTCGACTCCCTTTCTCTCCGCCAAACTTTTTGACAGACAAGAATTATAACGATTTGAGTTTATATTTTCGAGGCTTGTTCCAGTAGGGAGATTTGCAGGAAGGACACACTCTTGGTTCTCCCTCTGTGCTCTTGCGCGGCACCCATTCGTGCTCGCACCTGCCACACCTGAAGCCCTTTTTGTTTGATCGTGACCGTGACCATAACGCGAAGGATATAGCAGATAATAATATATTGTCAAGGTACATTTTGTGCTTGACAGATATATACCTAACAAGTAATATATTTCTCAGGTAAGCGAGGGCATTATGGACCTGAGAGAACTTCGCGGTTTTGAACTGGCGGAAACGCGAAGCATTCGTAAGCGCGATGGGTGGTGGTGGGTTCCATCGCAAGCAGGAAGCAAGTCTGTATCGCGTGCAATTGACTCAGAAGTTCGCGACGTGTGAGTGCCCTGATTTTGAACGTCGCGGTCAAGCGTGCAAGCACATCGTCGCAGCGTGCATTATGCAGATCAGGCAAGAACAAAACGCGGACGGCACTACCACTGTTACCAAGAGCGTGACGTTCACTGCGACGGAGAAAACAACTTATCCGCAAAATGGTCCGCTTACAATGAAGCCCAGACGAACGAACAAGATAAATTCCTGTCGCTGCTTGCCGATCTGTGCTCTGGTCTCGTTTCTCCTCCGTCCCCGAATGGCCGCCCACGTCTGCCTCTGTCCGATGCCGTGTTCAATGTCGCGTTCAAGGTCTACAGCACCATTTCGCAGCGCCGTTTTATGAGTGATCTGCGGGAGGCTCACAAGCGCGGATACATTTCCAAAGTGCCACACTTCAATAGCATCTCTAACTACCTTGAGAATCCCGAACTGACTCCGCTTCTCCGCGATCTGATCGTAAAGAGCAGCCTGCCCCTGCAATCCGTAGAAACTAACTTCGCCGCAGATTCCTCCGGTTTCACGACTTCTCGTTTCACCCGTTGGTTCGATGTGAAGTATGGCAAGGAACGAACGAAGCAGGATTGGGTCAAGGTTCACATCATGTGCGGAGTCAAAACGAATATTGTTACTGCCGTGGAAATTGAGGGGCAGCACGCCAGTGATTCCAAGTTGCTTCCCGCTTTGACGGCAACTACCGTGCAGAACTTTAGAGTGAGTGAGGTTTCCGCTGACAAGGGATACGCCAGCAAAAACAACGTTGAAATCATTACCAAGTTCGGAGCTACTCCATTCATCGCCATGAAAGAAACTGACAGGGGACTTGGCGGCGGAGCGTGGGAACAGATGTATCACTATTTCAACTTCCGAAAACAGGACTTCTTGAAGCACTACCATCAGCGGTCGAACGTTGAATCTACGTTCTCGATGATGAAGCGGAAATTCGGAGACTCGCTTCGCAGCAAGACCGACGTTGCGATGGTCAACGAATCCCTTTGCAAAATTCTCTGTCATAACCTTGTCGTACTCATTCACGAAATGTGCGAACTCGGAATAGATACCATTAGTTTTGGTGGGAACCCGCAAAATGCGTCCAGTGTTTAGCGTCATAGCTAATATCTACATCCTCAAAACGAAGGTCTATAATTATGTCTCCTGAGGGCATTAGTAGATGCCTAGACATTCCCGTTTTCCCAAATCGCATAAATACTGGCTGACTCTTGTTTTGTGTTTTACGCCGAAAGCTATCGCAACCTCGGTTGCGGTGATCGTATTTGCCAACTTTATCGTCATAGCTGTTGATAGCAAGCGTGTCGAGCTTCGGAATGGAAAGCGTATCGTCACGACTGAATGCAAACTTCATCACGTCAGCGATACGTATTTCATCGTTTCTGGCAAGACGGAACTTATTGGCCAGTACGATGCCGTTACCGTCGCAAGGAAAGCGGTTAGAGCCGCTGGCGATCCCAAGGTGGCTGCTACTGACTTCGCCGAACAGATGCGCCCAAAGATGCTGTGGGTCGTTCAGCAGATGAACAACTCGCCGGACGCGCCGGACACTAAAGTCTTCGCCCAATCTCCGACTATGCTCGGGGCAGTCTTCATTCGATTCAAGAATGGGATTCCATTCATTAACATCCGAAGGTTTGAATGGCAACGAACGCAGAAACACACGTTTACGCTCGGGAAGCCTGTCGTATACGACTGCGTTGGGGTGTGTAATGACCCTATCGCAAGCTTTTACCGCATGGGGATGTTTGTGGATAGCCATGATATTGAGCAGACCATCCGTGATAGGAATACCGCCGAGAAGGGTGCCGCTGCCCTGATTCGGGCAGATATCCCTAAGTATGGTGAATATGTCGGCGAGCCTATTAGCGAAGTGACTCTCGACATTATGGGCGCCTATTGGCTTAATGATGAAGCGTGCAAAGCTGAGTCCGTTCCAAAAACCAAGCACCAAGCACACAAATCCAATAATGCCACTCTGCACAAAAACCAATAGCCCTGACTTTAAACCACTCAAGGGCGGCCTCTTTCTGTGCAAAGCCGATCGGCATCCCGTAAGTTCTTTGCAATCAGTGCGGACATTTCTGTCGGGACTGAAAACTGCCGGACTTGGCCGCAAAATCATGTGGAGGAAAGACTTAGCTGCGCGATATTCAGTTTTCAAGGAACTGTTTGTTACTGCCTTTGCTGGGGCAATTTTGAAGGAATTTGGGATGAGGCGCAAGGTCAGATGTCACAAGGTTGGGCTGTGGAAAACTGCGGGAGGTCAATAGCGGCTTCGGTCAGGCAGGCGCTTTCGCAAAGAACGTGAATGATGGGACACAGGACGAAGCATCAGGCCGTTCGGGGTTATACCGCCATCGGTAAAACGGTAAATCCATGCAGACACTAAATGTTGGCGCGGGTCGAACGGACGAAGAGTACAAGGCGGCTGAGGAGCAGCGGCGTGCCGATTTACTCGCCGACAGCCGAAGTGATGCCAACTACTTCTTCTGGGCTGCAGGTCTGGCCGCGCTCGCAAGCGGGTTGTTTCCAGTGCGGATCAACTTTCTCGTCAGCATTGGCGCATTTGATCTTTTGGGCCTTTATGGCCGGCGGGTTCTGGAAGCTTATCCCCTCGCGGGGGGCGGTGTGGTTGGCGCATGGATGATGGCCCTAGTAGGGCTGGGATTTGCCGCACGCCGCGGATATCGTTGGGCGTTCCTGGCAGGAATCGTTCTATATGCAGCGGACATGATTGCTCTGATGGCTACGTTTTCATTGTGGGCATTCGGGGTCCATGCTTTCTTCGTATTCAAATGGTTCGAGGGACAAAAGGCGCTGAAGGAGCTCGGCGAAGGTGGAGCGGTTGTTGCCGGCGAGGGGATTGTAGAGAGTCAAAATCCCATGTAAAGGATGTCTAGGGACAGGCTGTAAAGGATGTCCCGGGACTTTACACAAGAACGCGAAGGATGGGACACCCGCTATCCCTCGCGCATCATTCAGGAAGTGCTGTAAGGGTTTCGTCGCGTGCGCAGGGAGGGGTTAACTCTCTTGACAACCGTACGATGATTTCACTTTTTTTTGAAAGCGCAGGCCTGCGCAATCAAGTTTTCTAAAATGGCGAAGAACGAGATTAGGGCGGTAGCGAAAGCGACGATGCTCTTCGCAAGATCAATCCCGTTAGCTGGGATGTGCGGCAACATTCCTACGTGTATTTGACTCCTGTCGCCCTGTGGATTTCAAGAGGGAATTGGCCTTCCGACCGGCGTTGCCTTTGAACGTACGGCCCGAAGCTCCACCATGAGCCTTTCCCCTAGTCCAGTAAGTGACCAGAAAAGCGCCATGCCGCCCGATGTGGTTTCAGTATAGTCAATGCTCACAAGTCCCAGCGCCTTCAACTGGACCCCGACAGTTTGAAAATCCTGATCATCGAAACTCTGGAGTTCGCCTTCGCGGGCCGCTTCCTTAAACAGCGCGGACGCGAGGACCGATTCTACTTCATCTTCGTTAGGGTGTTTGACTAGGTAGGGTGAAATGTATGCAAAGATGTTACGCCAGGTCGTCTTAACGCTCCACGGATCAGATCTTTTCCAGTACTTGTCAAGGTACGCGCCCTTCATAACAACATGCTCATCCAGTCCGGCCAAATCTTCCAAGGCCGGACGAGGGGCGAAATCAGCAAATGCGGCCTCATACTCAACTACCTTCGCCTTCAGCTGGTCATTTTGCTTCCGGACTTCATTGATTTCGCCGAGCACCTGCACGTTCGCTGCCTTGTCTGCCCTGACCCACCCAACAGCTGCGCTGATTCCTGTCTCGTCCACGCTACCGTACCTTCCCCCGATGATAAGAAGGTAGTAGTCGCAGTCGTCTATCACTCGTTTGATGAAGGCTAGCTGCTCCTCGTCGGCAGCCGGAAATAACTCCATACCCGCAGGTATGCAGTTCAACTCTATGACCGTTTGAATCACGGCCCGCCGTTCCTCTTTCAGATCGGCATACGTTGAACTGACGAAAACTTGGTAACGCTTGTCCATCAGAGAAACACCTTTAGGCTTTTATTTCCTCGAACACAAAGGATGTGATAACGCGGTGGTTAAGTTGAATTTTGGTCCGATACTTTCTTCCACCGATGCTCTCATAGTCGAACGTGGCCTCATGCTCGGCGTTATAGCCACCTATCGTTTCAACGAGGGTTGCTCTACCCGTAGGACTTATGTGCGGAACGTAGCGCGCGTCACGCGGACGAGCCGGGTCGTCGTTGGGCCTTGTAAAGCGATATCGCACATTCAGCGCTACGCCGTTCCCAATGTTCTGTACTACATAGCTGCCACCGTCAGCGGCGGCAATGATACTCCCGACCGCCCCATGCATTTCAAGAATGGCGTCATTGCCATCTCTTAGTTCGCCCCACAGCGTAAGACAGGGCTTCGACATTCCCTCAACTTGCTGTTGCGACGCTTTCCGGATCTTCATCGTCTCTACGGCGTAGCAAATGAGACCGATCAGAGCGAGGATCTGAACACACAACATCGCAGCCTGTATACAGTTGCTCATGTGAGAAAACCAGTCACTTCATTGCGGGCTTGCCGGCCCCTCGATTTTCCGGTCTTTACAGTCGGTTGAAAACTGCTGGTTCCTTATATCGTGTTTTACTTGGCGTAAAACTTCGACTGTCGCGACCAACGCCAGAGAGATGATCACGTATCTCGCTATCCATGCCGTCGTCGCGAGAGGAGCGACCTTGGGATCTCTGGTTGACCCGAGAATGTGCCTCTCGCCGACGTGGCATAAGATCACAAGTACGCCGTATACTCCGCTGACGATGATGCTTCCGACGACGGGGAGGCAAAGATTGTGCAGAACGTTCACTGTGAAGCAGTCCCCGCGAGCCAGGAGATAGTTAAAGCTGAGCAGCTGCACGACCGCAAACGCTGTGATGGCGTCTGCGTAGGTCACAAGCTGTTTCGCGAAATCCTTCGCTTGGTCCGAGAGCGTTGGGGCCTGCGGTGGTTCTTGGCTGGTGTTCATGCGACCTTCTTTTAGCGGACCGAAACGCCTTCTCAGTTTCTTACTTATGACGGGCTCTGGCGGCCATAATACGCTTCTTCTGGGGTGATTCGGGAATCGCCTGGATCAAAATCCCAAGGGAGTTTGAGTCGTGGAATCCCACTTCTCGCAAAGGACGCGAGAAATGGGGCACCCCACGGCGCTAATAGTGTCGGCTTTCAAGAAGCAGGTTCCTCACCGGGCTTGGGGCCCGGTTCGGAATGACAAGAGTTTGGGAGGGGGTTTGCGGGTGTGTTGGATTGGGCTTTCATGTAGGAGCGGAGGATGGCGCTGATGGCGTCTGGTGGGCTTTGCCGCGCTTTTTGAGTTATTGCGCGAAAGTCCCTCAGGGGCTGAAGCCCGGTTCCATCGGGAGGACTCTTTTCGCGGCGCTGGAAGCGCTGCGCCACCCAAAGGCTTTACTCGGCGCTGAAGCGCCGCTCTTCCACGGTGCTGCTGGCGAGGTCAAAGTCAAAAGCAAAGTCAAAGGCAGCGGGCGGGAGTGTCTGCTCCACACGTGAGCGGCGGACTTCCGGAATCCGCCGTTTCTGCTTGCTTTCGGCCAAAGGTACACTGCGAGCTAGGCAGCGTCGCATTGGATCTGCTTTGGAAGCAACACGTTGGGCGTTTAGGCCCGAGGGCCACTGACGTGCACCAATCTACGTGAGTGAGCATCTTTGCTCCTCTTTCAGGTCTCCTGAAACTAAGTCAGCCCATCTGAAGTTCTCCTCTCTTAGCCTACAACCCTTAGGAGGTTGAATTATATGTATGCACGCAATGTCACTTTTCATCTGAAAGCGAATAATCTGTCGGATTACACGAGAACGTTTGAAAAAGAAGTCCTGCCTTTGCTGCGCAAGCAGAATGGTTTCAAGGACGAGATCACTTTCTGCGGCCAGGGCGGAATCGATGTGACCGCGGTCAGTATCTGGGAAAACAAGAAAGATGCCGACAACTACAACACCAATATGTATCCGCAAGTGTTGAAGACTCTGGCAAGATTTATCGACGGAACGCCGCAGGTTCACACCTTTGACGTGGTTACCTCGACGATCCAGCAGCACCAACTAGCGACAGCGTAAGTTGACGGTTTGAGTTGGTTTTGGGCCCGGGGAGGCGGAGTTGCTCCGCTTTTCCGGGCCAATTTTATGGATGACAACTGGATCGCGCCAAAGAGGGTCGCGGGCGAGTCGCCCGCTGCCACACGAGCCTATCTGGCTAACGCGATGGCTTGGCGGACGTTGCCTTTTGATTGTTTCAGGGCGGCTATGGCTTGGGCGCGAGATGCGTTTGCGGCCAGCATTACGAGGGCTACTGGAGTTTGATTGCCGGAGGCTTTCAGGGTGCTGGCGGCGGATTCGCGAGTGGCGCCGGTGGCGCGTTCCAGGATTGCTATGGCTCGCTGGATGAGCTTCTGGTTTTTCGGGGCTACGTTGACCATCAAGTTGCCGTAGACGTAGCCGAGACGCGTCATGGCGGCGGTGGAGATCATGTTGAGAACCATTTTGTGGGCGGTGCCGGCTTTCAGGCGAGATGATCCGGCGAGGACTTCGGGGCCTACCTGGGTGACGATGGCGAAGTTGGCGGCGCGCTCCAGCGGGGAATTGGGATTGCAGGTCAGGGCGATGGTGGGTGCGCCGCGGCGGCGAGCCTCGGTGACGGCGGCGAGGGTGAAAGGGGTGCGTCCGCTGGAGGCGATTCCGAGAACGACATCGTTCTTTGTAGGCTTGCGGCGGGCCATTTCGTCACGGCCGGCTTTGGCGTTGTCTTCGCTGGTTTCAGATTCGGAGGCTAGGGCATTGGTTGCCTCCGGCGATGATGAACTGAACGGAGCGTGGGTCGGTATTGAATGTGGGCGGGCACTCGACGGCGTCGAGGGCGGCGATGCGACCGCTGGTGCCGGCGCCGACGTAGATGAGGCGTCCGCCACGGCGAAGGGCGGCGGCGATGAGATCGATGGCGCGCGCGATTTGGGGCAGGACGCGGGTTACGGCGAGAGCGACGGTGGCGTCTTCGGCGTTCATTAGGCGGACGATGTCGAGGGAAGATTTTTGGTCGAGGTCGAGGGCGGAGTCGTTGGGCTGTTCGGTGCGGAGGCGGCGGAGAGTGTGGATTGAGGGCAATGGACAGCCTTTCGGTTGGGAGTGTTTATTCTAACCGCTCTCGAGGCGAGTTGCGGCGGTGGGTGGGAGGGCGCCTCGCTTCGCTCGGCGGACAGCCGAGGCGGCTGTCCGCACATGAGCATGGTTGTCGCGAAATTCAGCTTGCTGGTTCCAATGCTTCGATGATTGCGTCGTGGAATTTGGGGCGGATTTGTTTGATGGCTTCGTTGGAGCAGTCGGGCCAGGTGCGGTTGGTTAGTAGCGTGATTGAGAGTTGGCGGGCGGGATCGATCCACAGCGAGGTTCCGGTGTAGCCGAGGTGACCGTAGGACTGGGGCGAAAAATATTTTCCGGAGTGGGATGGGGTGGAGGGCGTGTCCCAGCCGAGGGCGCGGGAAGTGGCTTTGGGCGCGGATTGGCGGTGGGTGAAGAGCGCGATGGTTTCGGGGCGGAGGATGGGACGGCCTCCGTTGAGCAGGGCGTGGGCGAATTTTGCGAGGTCTGGGGCGGAGGAGAAGAGTCCGGCGTGGGGGGCGACGCCGCCGAGGATGCTGGCGTTTTCGTCCTGGACTTCGCCCTGGATGATTCTTTGGCGGAAGTTTCGATCATTCTGAGTTGGAGGGATTTGTTGGCGGAGGTCTGCGGGCGGATTGAATGCCGTGTGGGTCATGGCGAGCGGGGCGAAGATTTCGCGGTGGCAGAAGCGGTCGAGGGATTCGTCGGCGAGGCGTTCGAGGGCGACGCCAAGGATGATGAATCCGATATCGCTGTATGCGGCGCGGGTGGCGGGATTTGCGGTTAGCGGCATAGCGAATGCGGCTTTGAGCAGCTGGTCGCGGGTTGGGAATTTCAGGAATAACTTTTCGTAGGCGGGCAGGCCCGAGGAGTGGGCGAGGAGCAGGCGCAGAGTTACTTCGCTGCGGCGGGGATCTTTTTGTGCGGCGGAGATGAATTCGGGGACGATGGCGGAGACGGGAGCGTCGAGATCAAGCAGGCCGCGCTCGTAGAGGAGCATGGACATTGTGGTGGTGGCGACTACTTTGGTTAGGGAGGCTAGGTCGAAGAGTGTGGAGGGGTTGACCTGGGGCGAATTGGGCTCATAGGTGAAGCGGCCAAGGGCTTTGAGTGCTATGAGGCTTCCGCGGTGGGTTACAGCGATGGATGCGGTGGGGAAGGCTTGCTCGGCTATGGCTTCTTGCAGGGTGGAAAATGCGGAGGCGAAGACTTTGTCTTGATGCTCGAAAGCATCGAGCAACGGCGATGGGAGATGTGGTGCTTTCAGAGTGGGGACGCTTTCTGAAAATGATTTCCGGGCTGCACGGTTTATAGCAGAGCGCGTGCGAACTGGTAAAGGCTCGGGGATTCGCTGTAGACGGGGAAAGGTAATTCCGCATCGAGCAACCCGCGCGGTTTTCGTTGCCATCAGAAACTTACCGCTCAATTAACTTATCTGGAGTATCCGCGATGAAATCAAGAAGGGTGTCGCTCGCATTCGGTGCTTCTCTGGCGGGCTGCGTGGCAACGTTAATGCTGGCTGGAAGTGCATTGGCCGCTACTTCAAGCGAAACTGTGATCCATAGTTTCGGTACCAGCAATTCGAATCCTTCAGCCAGTCTGGTGGCAGATTCGTCCGGCAATATGTATGGCACAACGTTTGTAGGAAATTCAATGCCGTATGGTTCCGTGTTCGAGGAATCGCCTGCCAGCACTGGTGGCTGGAAGGAAACCATATTATTTAATTTCAATGGCAACGACGGCAGCGGACCTTCCGGTCCGATGATTCTGGATAGCAAGGGGAATTTGTACGGCGTGACTTCGAATGGCGGCGATGAAAGCTGCGGGAGTGGGAATCCCGGGTGCGGCGTGGTATTCGAATTGATTCGTCCAACTGAGGGCGGCGCATGGAAAGAAGTGGTATTGCACGAATTTTCTGGAGGCAGTGATGGACGATATCCAGAAGGGAACCTGGTGTTCGACAGCGCAGGGAATCTGTTTGGCACGACCGCAAACGGAGGAGGAACAGGGTGCAGTGGCTTGGGTTGCGGCACGGTGTTCCGCTTGAAACCGCCTGCGATGGCAGGTGGAACGTGGACTGAGACGGTGCTGCACCGGTTCGATGGCAACGATGGGTCGGGACCGGGAGGCTTGGTACTGAAGGGCGAAGTGCTGTATGGTGCGGCGGGCGGTGGAGCGAAAGGTGATGGCCTGATTTTTGAGCTGAAGCAGGACGACGGTCATTGGACCGAGACTGTGCTTTACGCGTTCAACGGAAGCGATGGCAGCGGGCCCGGCGGCCTGACGTTTGGCGCGTCGGGGAATTTGTATGGGGCTACCGGGGGTGGAGGGCAATATAACTGGGGGACCGTTTTCGAATTGACTCGGTCTTCGGGTGGCACCTGGTCGGAGTCGGTTCTGTATGACTTCACGGGCGGGGCGGACGGCGGAAATCCATTCTCGCCTCTGGTGCTGGATGAGTCGGGCAGTCTTTATGGCACGACCGACACCGGCGGCCTGACCGCGGAATGCAATTGGACTGAGCCTGAGGATGGGTGTGGCGTCGTTTACAAGCTCGCGTCAGGTGGAGGCGCTGCGTGGACGGAAACTGTGCTGCATACCTTCAGCGATACCGGGACCGACGGCAATTTGCCGGGGAATTCAGGCGTGATCCTCGGCGTTGGAGGCGCGCTCTATGGGACTACGGAATTCGGGGGCACGGGTGGATGCGTAGCGTTTAGGGGCAACACTACCGGATGTGGAACTGTGTACAAGGTCGTACCTTAAAGGGGCGATAGATTTCGTTTGAGATTCCTCGGCTGCGCCGCGATTGCGTTTGGATTGTGGCGTGGCCCAATTTCTTCTTTGGGAAAAACGGCAGTTTCGGGTGGATGTGACGTGGACGGCACCCCTTACTTCAGTTTCTTGAGTGTTGCAGGCGGAGTTGTGTAGAGTCAGAGCATCCTTTCCTATCAATCTAGGTCGCTTGGGATAGTGGCGCTACTGCTAACCACTCTTCTTTCGCAAAAAACGCGAAAGGAGGGGGCACGCGTGGGCGTTTTCGTGGTGCCGGGTGTTCTTCATGCGCTGGCGTTTGTTGTCATCGTGCTGATCTGGTGCGCCCGGAGTGCGACGGCTCAGGCGGTCGAGACTTCCGGGCTGCGCCCGGATGGACAGACGGGGGCGGCTGTCCCCACATTTTCAGCATCCGTGGAAGGTGCGAAGCGACGGGAGGCCGGTCCTAATTTCAGTGCGGCGGATGCGGTGATAGAGCAGGCGATTCAGGATGGAACAATTCCTGGTGCGGTTTTGGTGATTGGGCATGACGGGCATGTGATTTACCGCAAGGCTTATGGGGAGCGGGCGCTGGAGCCGCGGCGCGAGGCGATGACGCTGGATACGATTTTTGACGTGGCTTCGCTGACCAAGGTGGTGGTGACTACGACGGCGGTGATGCAGTTGATGGAACGGGGCAAGTTGCGGCTGAATGATCCGGTGGCGAAGTATTTGCCGGAGTTTGCGCAGAACGGAAAAGAGGACATCACGGTGCGGCAGTTGCTGACGCACTACTCGGGGATCGAGCCGGATCTGGATTTGAAAACGGCGTGGGAAGGGAAGCAGACGGCGTATCAGATGGCGATGGCGGAGACGCCGGAGGAAGCGCCGGGGTCGAGGTTTTCTTATAGCGACATTAACTTTATTGTGCTGGGCGAGTTGGTGGAGCGGGTAACGGGTGAGACTCTGGACGAGTACGCGACGCGGCATATTTTTGAGCCGCTGAAGATGACGCATACGCGGTTTGTGCCTCCCGAGGGGGAGCGGGCTGGGTGGATAGAAAAGATTGCGCCGACGCAGTATGACGAGAATGAGCACATGCTGCGCGGAGTGGTGCATGATCCGACGGCGCGGCGGATGGGGGGCGTGGCCGGGCATGCGGGATTGTTTTCGACGGGGGATGATCTGGCGAAATTTGCGCAGGCGCTGCTGAATGGGGGAGATGGAATTTTGTCGGCTCTGGCGGTGGAGAAGATGACGCGGCCGGAACAGCCGCCGGCGGCGGCGGTGCTGCGCGGGTTTGGGTGGGATATTGATTCTCCTTTCTCGTCGAATCGCGGGGATCTTTTGCCGGTGGGATCGTTCGGGCACACGGGATTTACGGGAACATCGATGTGGATCGATCCAACGACCGAGACTTACATCATTTTGCTGACGAATGCGGTGCATCCGCGGGGGAAAGGAAATGCGATTGCGTTGCGGTCGAAGGTGGCAACGGCGGTGGCCGCGGCGTTGCCGCTGACCGTGAGCGAGAAGGAGGCTCTGCGCTGGCAGAGCATTACCGGCTACAACGAGGCGCAGAGCGCGGCGCGGCGCATGGGCTCTCGCAATGGCAGCGTGAAAAATGGAATTGACGTGCTCGAAGAACATGGGTTCGATGTGCTGCAGATCTCGGAGCGCAAGAAAAAAATTGGCGTGGTGACCAATCAGACGGGAATCGATGCGGAAGGGCGGCGGACGATTGATGTGCTGGCGCAGGCTCCGGGAGTTTCGCTGGAGGCGATTTTCAGTCCGGAGCACGGGGTTACGGGGACGCTCGATACGACAGACGTTGCGAATTCAAAGGATGCGGCGACTGGCATTGCCGTGTACAGCGTGTATGGGGCGAAGGATGCGCTGCGGCGGCCGCCGACGGATTTGATGAAAACTCTGGATGCCATCGTCTTCGATATTCAGGATGCGGGGGTGCGGTTTTATACCTACGAGACGACTGTGGGATATTTTCTGGAGGCGGCGGCACAGGCGGGAGTTGAGGTGATTGTGCTGGACCGGCCGGATCCGATTACGGGGGCGTTTGTGCAGGGTCCGGTATCGGATGTGGGGCGGGAGAATTTCACGAATTACTGGACGGTCCCGGTGCGCCAGGGAATGACGATGGGCGAGCTGGCGAAAATGTTCAATTCGGAGCGAAATATTAATGCGAAGCTAACTGTGGTGCCGATGGAGGGGTGGCAGCGCGGGGATTGGTTTGATTCGACGGGGCTGGAGTGGGTGAATCCGTCGCCGAATTTGCGGAGCGTAACTGAGGCGGGGCTGTATCCAGGTGTCGGAGTGATTGAAGGTACGAATGTGTCGGTGGGGCGGGGGACGGATACTCCGTTTGAAGTGGTGGGTGCGCCCTGGATCAAGGGCAAGGAACTGGCGGCTTATTTGAATGGGCGCGGGATTGCGGGCGTGAGATTTGTGCCGGTGACATTCACACCTTTCGCCAGCAATTATGCGGGGCAAAAGTGTGAAGGAGTGAATGTAGTTTTGACCGAGCGGAATGCGCTGGACGCGCCGGAGTTGGGGATAGAGCTGGCGGCGGCTTTGCAGAAATTGTATCCGGCGGATTACAAGATTGGGCGGATCACGGAGTTGCTGGTGAATCAGGCGGCATTCGATGGGTTGATGGCAGGGGAGGATCCGCGGCGGATTGCGCAGGACTGGCAGGCGGAGTTGGAGAGGTTTGAGGTGGTGAGGAAGAAGTATTTGATTTATTAGAAAGGATTCCTCGCGAGGGCGATGGTAACGAGAAGGGGCTAGGGATCCTTCGACTACGGTTGTCCTTCGCATTCGCGAAGCACAACCTTCGCTCTGGATGACAGAGTAAGAGAATGCGTGATGCGAAGAACTCGTGGACGGAATGGCATATCCCAACTGATTGCGGTATTCTCGGGCTAATCTGAGCGTCGGCGGTTTGACCGGGAGGTCTGCGATGCGATCAATATTCACGGTTGTTCTGATTTCGGGAATGGCTCTGGGGCAGGCGGCGGACAAGCCTAGGGCGGCCGACGCGGCCGCGAGTTCTTCCGCTGCCGCTGGTTCGGCCGCTGCGAAAACGACTGCAGCGACGGCGGCGAGTCCGGCACAGGTGACGGCGTCTGATCCTAGTGTGTTTACCATTCCGGCGGGGACTAAGATTCCGCTTTCGCTCGCCCAGGCCATTTCGACCAAGAACGCGCGGGAGGGCGATGCTGTTTACGCGACGACGGCGTTTCCGTTTGTCGTGAACGACCGCGTGATTGTGCCGGCGGGGTCTTACATTCAGGGAAAGATTTCGCACGTGGAGCGCGCCGGCCGAATGAAGGGGCGGGCGGAGATCCTGATGCACTTTACTTCGATGATTTATCCGAGCGGATATACGGTGATGCTGCCGGGTTCGGTGGAGAATACGCCGGGGGCGGATAACAATTCGGTGAAAGATTCGGAAGGGACGATTCAGCAGGATAAAGACACGGGGAAGAAGATTGAGGACGCGGCGAAGGGCGGAGTGTATGGCGGTTCGGGAGGAGCGCTGGCGGGCGGGCTCTCGGGCGGGCTGAATGGAGCGCGGATTGGGGCGGGCGTGGGAGCGGCTGCGGGGATTGGTTGGGCCCTGCTGAAGCGCGGGAGTGATGTGAAGCTGGATGTGGGAACATCGATTGAGATGGAAGTTCAGCGGCCGATCACGGTGGATGCGAGCCGGATTGCGGTGGCGAAGGCTGGGCCGTAGGTTTCTCCAGGCTGAAGCCCAAATATTAGAACTTGATTGCGCGGCGCTAAAGTGCCGCTCTTCGACGTTACTGCATGCATTTCCATAGCTCTCAGCAGACATCCTTTCTTACTTCAAATTGAAGAGTGCGTTCACGTGGGCGGTTACCGTTACGTTCTGAGGAGTGAATTCTTCGGTGGGGACGGGCGCGGCGTTGGACATGGCGGCCATCGACCGCGCCATGCGCGGGGCAACGATGCGCTGATTTTCGAAGGTGTCGACGGAGGCGTAGGAGAGTTCTCCAATAGTGCGGCCGCTGGCGCGGGCGATGGCGTCGGCAGAGTTGCGGGCGCGGCGGTAGGCGTCTTCCACGGCTTTGTTCTTGGCCTCGTCAATATTTTCCAGCGTGTAGTTCAGAGTTTGAGTTTCACTGACGTTGGCGTCGGCGAGTTGCTGGGTGATAGGTCCGATCTTGGAAAAATCTTTAAGCTTCAGGGTGACGTCGGTGGTGACGCGATAACCGATGACTTTTTGCTTAGGATTTTTCCAGTCGTACATGGGTTGAACTGAAAGAAATCCGAGGTTGGCGGCTTTGGACTCGATGCCGTTGGCGTGCAGGACCTGGCGAACCTGCTCGGCATCTTTGGAGGCGTGCTGGTAAGCGGCTTGGGCGGAGTCGTCCTGTACGGAAATGTTGAACTGGATGATGGCGGTGTCGGGAGCGGATTCAAATTTGCCGTCTGCGCCGACGTAGACGGAGTTTGGCAGGGCGGTGACGGCGGGGTGTTCCTGCGCAGCGGCGAGGCCGCAAAGAGTGATTAGAATGAGCGCGAGTTTCATGGAAGTGCCTCCGTGGTGAGTGCGGTTCAATTGTAAGGTCGCTCGGGCGGTGAAGCTCCATAATTAAAGGCAGAGTCAAGCGCGCGCTGAAAGCGTGCCGCCCAAGAGCGAACTTTCCGTTCCCTCTTACAATAGAACGCGAAGATGAGCGAGTCTTGCGGAGATGAAAGACGCTGTGGGCGCTGCGCAGGAAACCGATAGGGCGTTCATAGAAACTCGTCGCGAAGGTCGTACTATCTCTAGACCTACACATGACCGAGTTTTTCCGCAACCTGCTAGCGGGCCTTAAGCTGGCCGGTGCCCCGGGTGCTGTCGAGTTAAATCGGCGAGTGGTGCCCTTGCACAATCATCTCTTCCGCCATGCGGCGCGCTTCGGGCAGCGTTGTCGACGCTTTGCGATCTATCTCTGCTGGCAGGTCTTTCTGAATCTTTGCCAACTCTTCGTCAAAGAGACGAGTAGCCAGTTCTGGAGAGTGCTTCACGGGCTTGCCATCGTCGCCAGGGACACTTACTTTGTGGCGCACGCGCTGCGCGATCATCAAGCGGTATATGCGGTCGGTCGCCAAGTCTTCCATGTAGCCATCGAGCAGGCTCGCGCCTTTTCCATTGAGCACTCCGTTGCGATATCGAATCACGGTGCGCACGGCTGCACGGGTTCCGGCGAGCGTGATTCCACCAACGCCTTTCGGGACTGGCCGCAGATCGGGATGGTTGCTCGGCAGCTTGGGCCGCTTCGCAATCTGATTGGGAAAAGGGAACTGAGCAACCGCGATTTCGTTCTGGTCGGGATGCCCGGTCCAGGCTCCATCCATCAAGCACTTGGCTTCGTTTTCTTTATCTTGCTTAAGAATCTTTAGCGCGCGCTCGTTCAATTCTTTATCTGTGCGGCTGGGGAAAAGTGCGGTCATTCCGCCGATGGCGTGGGCTCCGTGCTTGTGGCAAATCTCGGGCATGAGGGTGCGAAAGTTCTGGAAGAATGCGACGTCATGGGGAATCGTGTTGCGATCGGGCAAAATCCAGTTCGGATCTTCGATCATGAAATCGATCAGCGAGGCCATGTAATCCCAGCGACCGAGATTCAATCCCAGGCAATGGTCGCGAAGATTGAACAGGAACTCTTCCATCTGATAGGCGAGCGGATGGGCTTCTACCAGCGCCATGCATTTGATGTAGTTTTTGGGCAGGCCTTTGTGTTTGGCGAGAGCCTGGAACAGATCGCGCCACCACAAAGCCTCTTCAGCCGATTCACTCTTCGGAATATAGACGCAGAAATTGTGCGGCAGCCACGCGGGATCGATCTGGTACCAGAGAAGCGCGAGATCGAACAGGGAAGCGGACATGATTTCATCTTTGATAACTCCGCCCTGGCTGACGTGCAGACCGCGCGGGCGGACCCAGGTCACGGTTTTCGAACGCTGCACCGTCACTTTCTTCTTGCGCTTCTTGTCGTCATAACCGAGTTCATATTTGTAGGCGGCGATGGTGTTCTTCACGGCGAGCAGAATGTGCTCCCAGATGTTGGCAGTGGAATCTTCCAGGTCGAGCATCACCGCGGGAGAACCGGAGTTCAGCAGCTTCACCGTCAACTCGGCATCGTCGGCAGGACCGGTCATCTGGTTACGCTGATCGGCGCACCAATCGGGCACTTCGATCTTCCAGTCAGAAGTGGTTGCCTCGGACGCGGGCAAATAGTTCGGAGGGTTTCCGCGATGCGACGCTAGCAACACCTCGGCACGTTTAGCGACGAGTTTCTGTTGCCGCGGAGTGAATTGCTTGTGCAGCGGCAGCAGGAAGTCGAAGAATCCCTTGGGAAGATCCTTTTGCGGATTCAAATTCGCGGGAGCGTAATTCATGTATTGCGTAGCGTTTTCTAGATGAGATGCCATGGAGAAATCCTTCAAGCTGACTCTCGGTGACTGAGCTTTGATGCAAACATCAGCACGCAGTGTTTCCGCTGCTGGAACCATCCTACCGCTAATAGGTCTTAACAAAGAAATAGGCGCTCATGGCGATGCCGACGCCGATTACCAGGCGCCGCACCTTTTGGGGGTCGGCTTTCTGCGCGTAATGCGCCCCAAACCAGCCGCCGGCAAGAGCGCCGGCGATCATCACCGCGCAATGCCGCCAGAGAACTGCGCCCGCCAGGATGAACGTGACTACTGCTGCGGCGTTGATGGCGGCGGCGAGCAGAGTGCGAATCGCGCCCATGGCATGAATATCACGCATACCGAGCGCCGCGAGCATTCCGAGGATGATGAATCCGATGCCAGCGCCGAAGTATCCGCCATAAACTGCGACCAATAGCTCTACGAAAGAACTCACCGCAATTGCCTGCCAGGAGGTTGCGCTGCAGATTATCGATGACCGAAGTATTGCCCGCGATGGCGCGAATCGAATTTCCAAAGGCGAAGAGCAAGGTGCCGCTGAGCAACAGCCAGGGGACAAGTTGCAGAAAAGTGTGTTGCGGCGTCTTCAGCAGCAGCAGTGCGCCGATCCATCCGCCGGCAACGCTGGTCACAAGCAGAGGAATCAGCAAGCGGAGCGGCACGTTCAGCCGCTTCAGATATGCGACGGCGCTCGCGGCCAGGCCCGGCCAAAGCGCGACCGTGTTGGTTGCATTGGCTTCGACAGGCGGTATGCCCAGGAATAAAAGTGCGGGAAACGAAATGAAGCTGCCTCCTCCCGCCAGAGCGTTAAGAGTTCCGGCGATGCCGGCGGCAAAAACCAGGAAGAGGATCTGGCGGAAGTGCAATTCCATGAAGTATCAGATGAGCGGTCGTGACAATACTACTCATCTTCTACTCATCTGGATCGCATTATTGCTTGAAGGTGAATCTTAGCAAGGCGCGATACGCTATTGCAGAGTCTTGATCTTTTTTCGTACAGCTGCGAGTAGCGGCGCGGGCAGCGCAGCGTAGCCTTCCAGTGTGGCATATTGCTGGCCATCGCTGTATACCCAATCCAGCAGATCGCCTAACGCCACGGCGCGAGCCGAATCAGACGAGGGGGTTCGCAGGTAAATCCAGGTGAAACTTGTAATAGGAAACGATTCGGCCCCAGATGCGTTGGTCAACGAGGCGGAGAAGTTACTCCAGCGCGGCGCTTCTGCGGCCTGGCAGGCGGCGGCAATGCTGTCAGGGGAAACCTTCACGTACTTACCAGCAGCATTCAGCACTGCCGCTTGAGAAATGTTGCCCTTCACCGCGTATTGATACTCGACGTAGCCGATGGAGCCGGGATTGTTCTTTACTTTGTCGGCCATATCGGAGCTGCGTTCCGCAGGCTCACCCACTGGCCACTTTGGTGAAGGCGAAACTCCAACTTGCGCGCGGAACTTGGAATTCACCTTGGACAGAAAGTCGGTGAATACGTAGTTCGATCCCTTGCCTGCGGGACGATTGACCACCTGGATAGGAAGACTTGGCAGGGCAATGTCAGGATTAAGCTTCGCGATCTGTGGCGCGTTCCACATCTTTATATCGCCGAGGAAGATCTGGGCCAATACGTCTCCCGAAAGACGAAGTTCCTGGTGAATGTCAGGAAGGTTGTAGATGGGAACGATTGCGATGAGAACGACCGGCAGTTCGATCAGGCTGCCCTCTTTCCGCTCTTTCTCAGTCAATTGGGCCTCGCCGGCGCCGAAATCGCCCGCGCTATGGGAGATCTGCCGGATGCCTTCGCTGGTGCCGACAGGAAGGTACCGCATCTGGATGGTGGAGCTGCGCTTGCCGTATTCCTGAGTCCAGCGGTTATAAAGAGGGGCCGGTACGCTCGATCCGGAGCCGACAAGGATGACCGCATTCTGGCCGTGGGCAAAAGTGCCGTGCAAACCGACAATTAAGAGAGACCACAGACAGAGGTAGAACGAAACGTTGCTGCACAGTCGCCTTACGATGGTCTTAGAAAGCGTTGCTGATGTCTTCATCCTGTTTCACCTGGTTTCGGAAGACTACTTCTCCGGTTGAATGACTAAGTTGAATGATTAATAGAACTAAGAAGCGAAGTTATCAATTGAGCCGACAATGGTAAAGTTACTATCGTTTTATGGCATCCGAATCTACGCACGTTGAGGCTTTGGCGCGTGAGCTTTTGTCGGCTTATGAAACTGGCCAGATGATCGGCAGTCCTCTCTCCGAGCGCCCAGGTTTCGATCTAGAAAAGGCCTATGAGGCGGAAGGGACGCTCCGGCGTTTCCGCGAAGCTGCCGGACACCGAGCCGTGGGGCGGAAAGTTGGTTATGCCAACAAAGCTATGTGGAGGCTGCTCAAACTTGAAACCTTGGTGTGGGCCCATATGTATGACGACACGGTGCATTTCCGCGACAACAACACGGCTGCGCTGGCGCTCCCTCATTCCCGGTCTCTGAAGATTGAACCTGAGATTGTTTTCGGTTTGAAACAGCCGATCGGGGAAGAAGGGCTCGACGCCGCAGCCGCCCTTGCACGCACAGATTGGCTGGCGCTGGGATTTGAGATCATCGATTGTCCTTTTCCAGAATGGAAGTTTCAGCCCAGTGATTTCGTGGCGTCTTTGGGACTTCATGCCGCCCTGGTGGTCGGCGAGAAAGTGACGGTTCGTGCGGATCTGATCGCCAAGCTTGTGGAGGAGTTGCCGCGATTCAAAGTGAGAATGTCGAAAAACGGGGAGTTTGTAGAGGAGGGGTCTGGCAAGAATTCCTTAAAGAGTCCCGCATTGTGCCTTGCGGAGCTGGGTGCTGCGATCGGACGGAGGTTTCCATCGGAGCCATTGGGCGCGGGCGAAATCGTCAGTTCCGGCACGCTCACGGCAGGACATCTGACCGGCAAAGGTGATTTGTGGACGGCCGAGGTGGAGGGAATCGGTTTGCCAGGGCTGACTTTGCGCTTAACGTGAGCCGAGAGTTTCGATGCTGAGCAGTTCGAAAGAGGAATCCACGGCATTTTTTGTGCAAAGTAATACAACATCTGCTAACATGCTCGCAACAAAAAGGCGGAACTCCTTTGGTTTGTAGGAGTCGCTTTTCGCGGTTCGGCACTCAACCTGCACACAAGGTTTGCGGCGAAGTGCCTCCAGTTCAGGATTACAGGACTGGCCGCAGTAGGAGTTGTTTGTGTCCGATCCCGAAAACGGGAACGTCCCGGTGGTTAAGGTAAGGCGTCGGCGGACGAGTCGCCACCGCCGCAACCGAATGATTCGCCGTGGATTGGCTGCGGCTGCGATCTTAGCTTTCACCATAGGCGCCTCCTCTCTTGCCTTGCGGGTCTTCGTCCCCTCGTTGTTTAGTGCCAGACAGGCGATACCCGCCGAAGAGCTGATTCGGCTAAACCGACATCATACGGCACCACTCGATCAGATTCTTGCGCACGCCCAAGCGCCGCGTCCGGTCTATCCCTATTCCGTCGTACCCGGCGGGGTGGAAGATGCGAAGGAGTTGAAGTGGGTGGCGGAACATGATCCGGTGGTCGCGGCCCACTATGCAGGATTTGATTATGCTCACGCCCAGGTAGTTCGCCTTACCCTGGCCCGCACTGTGTATGTCTCTTACCGCATTGGCAACCGCATCTACTGGACCAGTCGAAGGGTGACGCTGAAGAAGGGCGAGAAACTGATCACAGACGGAAGAATGACGGCCCGCAGCCGCTGCGCCAACCGGGTAGAAGAAACTCCGCAGCAGGAGGCGGCTTCGCCAGTTGAGCCCCCGGCACAGAAATTTGACGAACCCATGATCGCCGGCGGCGGTACGGCGATACAGTCTCCAGCAGTCCCCTTCGAATCCGCATTGAACCGGCCGCAAAGGCCGGGCCTGGAAGCCGCTATGCCCTTGAGTTTGTACGATCCGTTCGTCGGCGGAAGCTTATTCTCGTTCTCGGCTCCGCCGTTGCCGGAAGGGCTTTGTGCGCCGCTGAAGAAGAAGGGTGAAGGTGCGGTTGAGGGCGAGGCTGCGGTCGGCGGCAAGAAGAAAAAGGTCGGCCCTTGCGGTGTGGGCAGCGGATCGGGCGGAACCGTGCCCGAACCTGGAACATGGATCTTATTCGCCTCCGGTTTGGCCGGCATCTGCTGGCAAGTCCGCCGCAAGTTTTCTCAAGCCTGAGATCCCTTAGGCCTCCACATTCCAGCCATCTAATCGCGAACTTGGCAGCATTGGGCTTGCGAACGAATTCCTGTTCCGATAGTCTCTTTCCTTCCTTGCAGCTTGGATTTCTCGTTCGCGGAGGTTCACGGTGCGTTCGACGCGGCTCGGCGTTTATTTTTCTGTTTTGCTTGCCCTGGGATCGCTGAGTTTAGCGCGCCCGGTCCTGCACGCTCAATCCATTCGTCTGCGTGTGGATCTGACCGACGCCCCGCGGAATATCTATCACGCAGAACTGAAAGTTCCGGCCAAGCCTGGCGCGATGACGCTGGTGTTTCCGAAGTGGATTCCGGGCAATCACCGCCCCAGCGGGCCGATTGCCGCGCTCACCGGTATCCGCATGGAAGTGGCAGGCAAGGCTCTGGCGTGGGAGCGCGATGCTGTCGATATGTACGCCTTTCATCTCAAAGTGCCAGAATCAGCCAACACGATTGACGTGTATCTGGACGCCATCACTTCCAATGACAGCGCAGGCGGCGGAGGGCCGGCAGCCTCCAGCAATTTGCTGGATTTGAACTGGAATGCGGTTGTTCTCTATCCTCAGGGCGCCGATTCTGATGCCGTCGAATTTATTCCCTCAGTGAAACTTCCCGCAGGATGGAAGTTTGGAACGGCTCTTCAATCCACGCGAACATCTGGCGATGAAGTGGAGTTTGCTCCTGTATCGCTGACCACATTGGTGGATTCGCCGCTGATTGCCGGAGCGCATTACCGGCGGATCGATTTGACCACCGCGCCCGACACGCCCACACATGTGATGGATTTGGTCGCAGAGAGCGAAGGCGATTTGGCGATGAGTGCCGAGGATTTGGCAGCCTACAAGAAGTTGGTTGCCGAAACCGGCGCGCTGTTTGGAGCCCGCCACTACCGGCAATATCATTTTCTATACACGCTCAGCGATCAGGTTGGCGGCCACGGGCTCGAGCATCATGAATCAAACGACAGCGTCGGGGCGGAAAGGACTCTGATCGATCCTGAACTGCACCTACTTGATGCCAGCCTGCTTCCTCACGAATTCGCGCACTCGTGGAATGGGAAATATCGCCGGCCCGCGGGACTGGCCACCCGAAATTATCAGGAACCCATGATTGGCGACCTATTGTGGGTTTACGAGGGGCTGACCGACTATCTCGGCAACTTGCTGGCGGAGCGCAGCGGGCTAATGTCGCCCGAGCAATATCGCGAGGCCCTGGCGGCGACGGCGGCAAGCCTCGATCACCGGTCTGGGCGCACCTGGCGTCCTTTGGAAGACACGGCACGCTCGGTGCAGATTCTGCGGCTGATGGGGCCGCAGTGGTCGAACTGGCGCCGCAGTCTTGATTATTATCCCGAGGGCGAACTGATCTGGGTTGAGGTTGATTCCATAATTCGGCAGCAGACGCAGGGCAAGCGTTCGCTCGATGATTTCTGCCGCCGCTTCGAGGGCGGCCAGAGCGGACCGCCGATGGTTGTTCCGTATACTTTTGACGACGTCGTTCGCACTCTCAATGACGTTGCTCCTTACGATTGGGCAAGCTTGTTGCGAGAGCGGGTGGGCGCGACCAGTACTCATGCGCCTCTTGGCGGCATTGAACGCGACGGGTGGAAGCTGGTCTACAACGATCGGCCGAACGCCTACCTCAAGGCTCTCGAAAAGGTGGTGAAATCTTCGAACTTCTCGTATTCGCTGGGGTTCACGGTCGCCAAGGATGGCAAGCTGGAAGATGTGATTGTGGGCTCACCCGCATACCAGTCGGGCATCGGGCCAGGCATGAAGTTGATCGCGGTCAACGGCCGCAAGTGGACGCCTCGAGTTCTGCGGGCGGCGATCAAAGAGGCTCAGGGAACGACCACGCCTATTGAATTGCTGGTGGAGAATGGCCAATTCTTCCAGACTTACTCGGTCTCCTACCACGAAGGCGAGAAGAATCCTCACTTGGAGCGTATCTCAGGGCAGCCTGATACTCTTGGCATCCAGCTCAATCCGCTGACCCGATAGCTGTCCCGATTCGGGGATGACCCAAAGTTGTAATCCTTCCGTAAGGGCAGTTTTGCACATTCGCTGCTAGAATCGCCGCAGCCCAGCGCATACTTATCTGGTATTCATGAACCACTCCCTCAGAGTCGTTGCCGGCCTCCTGGCAGGGGCAGCGCTGGATGTTTACTCTCGCCGGTGCAAGCCACGGCCAGGGAGCGCCTACGATTCGCCGCGTGCAAGTGCTTCGCAGCGGAGGCCAGCTCGAGATCGAGATTGAAGCCAGCGCTCGCCTTGTCCCGCAAACACACTTGATCACGGGTCCGGATCGGCTGGTGGTGGATTTTGTCAATGCGATCCCAAGTGCCCAGTTACACAATCAAGCCTTAAATCGCGACGATGTGAAGAGATTGCGGGTGGGCCTGTTCTCGTCCGATCCGCCTGTAACGCGGGTAGTGTTGGATCTAAATGGCCCACAGCCTTATCAGGTTTTTCCCTCAGGAAAAACTGTGATTGTGAAAGTCGGAGAAAGTGGCGGCGCACAACCAGCCCAATACCACGCTGCCTCGGCGCCGACCCTGGTGAATACGAGTTATCCGGCTCAAGCCGTTCCAATTTCTGCGCCCGCGCCGCCAGTGGCGAGGCCGCCGCTTACGGTTTCGTTTCAGGATGGATTGCTCTCGATCAGTTCCAACAAGGCGACTCTGTCTGAGGTGCTTTTCGCAGTGCATCAGCGCACTGGAGCAGAGATTGCCATCCCCGCGGGAGCGGAACAGGAAAAGGTTGCGATCGAGATCGGCCCGGCGCCTGCGGCGGAAGTTCTGGCGCACCTGCTGAATGGTTCGAACTTTAATTTCTTGATTCTGAATTCGTCCACCGATTCCCGCGCTCTGGATCGCGTGATCCTTACCCCGCGCATAGGAGGACCTGTGTCAGCGCCAGCGCCGAGCCCTCAGGTCCAGTCTGCGACCGAGGACGAGGATGAAGGGGCCAATCAGCCTCAAGTTGCGTCCCCGGTCCGGCCAGCTCAGCTAGGCGTTCCGCCTGCCGCTGCTCCTGAAACTAAGGCTCCGGACGGTGAAGTTCCGAATTAGCGCCGGAGTTGTTCTGATCTGAATCTCTGAAGCGGACCCTTGAAGCGCACCCTGGATTCGAGGGCTCGGCTTATGGCGGCGTGATCAGCCGGATTGGGACGGGAGAAGTGCCGACCTCGGCCGCGCCGGAAGCAGAATTCCCGCAGCCGGAGACGTTCATCACGGTTACACTTACGTTGCCGTACTTGTCGACAGCATTGATGAAGACCTGCAGAAAGCCGATGATCGTAACGTTGGAAGGGCCGGATTGGTTTACGACCGTGCTGCTGTCGTAAATGGGCAGGGAGACGATCGACGTGCTGCTGGTGATGAGATGGGTGCTGCTTACTCCGGCCCCGAGGAGCGGATTGTTCGAGCCGACCTGAATCTGGAATGGATAGTTGGGGTTCGGTCCAAAAGGGTAGTTCTGGTTTGAGGGAAAGGGTAGGAGCGTGTCCTGACCGCTGGCGCTGTTGGTTACATTATTGCTCGTCTGATGGATCAGGCATTGCGCGCCGTTCGTCGTATCGGCCGCTCCAGGGTTTTCGTTGAAGTCGAGTTGGTTCGCCCCGGCCACGCCGCACTGATATTGGGTAGACTGGTCGCATCCCGCTATAGCCTGGGCGTAGTTACCTGCAGAAGCAACCGCGGAACAGGCGGAGGAACTGTTGGACGGTACAGCGCCGGAAACGTACGAGGTTTGGCCAGGAAGATACTCTAGGTTGGGAGTGGTCGGTATGTGGGGGTTCCCTCCTCCCGGGTTGGGAATATTCGCCTGCGGCTGTGGGCTGCGAAACGTGCAGGTCGAGCCACCGTAATGGCAGTTAGCTACAAGCCAGAACGTCTCGCCAATCACACCGGAACCGTCTGGAAGAATGCCCGGCCTCTTTATCGAACCACTACTAGCATCCACAAAGTGAGTGCAGCCAGTGGTGGTGCACCATGGCCCGGTAGTAGTGAGCGGATCATAATTTGGCACAATCCACGGCTTCACGCAGCGGGGCTGCACCGGCACTACTGCGCCGCCTGAAGCGTAAGTGCCAGAGTTCGAAGGATTGAAGGCCTCTGCCGTGGCGGTCGCGCTGACGCTGCTGCCACGTCGGCCCCAGATGCGGGAAAAATAGGTTGGCAGGCTCGATTGCGTCACCTTCACCGTGACGACGGGGTTTAATCCGAAGCTCGTGCCGGCTAAGGAGGAACAATCTGTGAACCCTGTGCCGCCCGTACTACCTGCGGAATAGGTCACATTTGTGGAGGACGCCGCTGCGCCAGCGATCAAGTTCTGCTGCACTACCGCGATAGCCGCTGCAGTGGCGGGACTGGCGGTATCTTTGCATATCTGCTGCCAAGAATCGGTAGAGTTTGTGGGATCGCCGGTAATTCCGGACATCGAAATGATCCTAGCTGCAGCCAGTGCCCCGGAATCGGCAGCGCGCTGGGCTTCGGCGCTGGCCTCGTACAGCGTGCCGACATCAATCGACAGCCCTGCCATGGCGATGATGCTGAAAATGGCTACCGCAACCAACGCTAACGTGACGCCCCGCTCCCGCCGCCTGACGGCGCTTTGTCGCGGGCGTTGAATCAGCGGTGGCAGCATGCGCAGTTCCTCAATTCTCGTTGAATGCCGTAGCGGTAGTTGTAATCGAGGTGACGCCGGCGTAGGTCGCCTTGGGCACCACGACTGTAATCACGCTGTTAAAGCGCCACTTGTAGGCATACTGGATTTGCACTTGAGTGTTGACCACATCTGTCGAGTTCCTGCCCAGGGGCTGATTCTTGACGACGCTGCCCCGATTGATGGTCAACGTAATTCCGCTTCCTGGGCAGCCGGAGCCGGTGGAGGTGTAGGTCCAGGTAAGAGCAGCCTGCGGCGGCGCAGTGACCGTCGACAAGCCGCAGTCGTTGATGTTTTCCGACAGCAGGTAGTTGTCGACTACGAGGAATGCGGTGCTGACCGATTCGGGGACGATGCCGGAGGTGGAACTCAGATCGTTGGCGGGGCCGGCGGCCGCGGCACGAGCGCCCTCCCGCGCGGCATTGGTTAATTTCTGCTTGAGAGTGAGGGCACCGCTGAAGTCAAAAATTCCCACCACGAATACCATCAGCAAAGGCAGCGAAACCGCAAATTCCACGATCTGCGCTGCCTGATCGTGAATGCACTCTCGCCAGAGTGTAGCTCCATGTGGAATGGTTGCAGACCTTGCCTTTGTCACTGTGTCTCCAAACGCATTTCCGCCTGGGCGGGAAGGGTCATCTTTCCAAGGTCCATTGACTTGCAGGGCTGAGGCCAGCAAGGCAGCGTGAAACGGTAAGGATACTTGTAACTGAAGCTCACCGAGGTGCCGCAGGGTGCGGTTCCGGCTAGAGCTACGGAACTCGACGATAGCCGGACATTGGCCTGAACGCACATGTAAGGTAGCTGGCTCGAATCGCAGGGGACCGGATTTCCGAATGGAGAACCAATCCCTCCGCATTGGTACAGAGCGGGAGGCGATGCCGGCGATTGTATTTGTGTGTGATCGAGGCGCGCTGCAATCAGTGCATTGTTGACCGCAGTGGCGGCATTCTGCGCGGGGGTGGTAGCGTTGCACGTGGCGCACGCCGGAGCGACGGCGGCGCGCGCGCCTTCGCGAGCCGCGTGTGTGATCGTCCCGTAGATGCGGAAAGCCTGTCCGAACCAGAGGATAGCGATCAGCACAACGAAAAGCAGGGGCAGCACCACAGCGGTTTCCGCAATCTCGGTACCGCGCGTATCGCGAAATAAACAGCGTGCTGTCATCCATGCCGATTTCTTCATCACTATTGTCCGCTCCAGATTCTTGCAACACCGAAAAGCAAAGTGGTGAACGCCAATGCTACGCCATACGGCACCTTGAGCGATTGCGGATTATCCAGTGAAACCTCTGCTTCGGGCATATGGAAAGTGAACAGCGAGGCCAGCAGGCGGCCAATGTTACGCATTGTCTGTTTGAACCGCCGCTTGTAAATCACCAATGCCAAAGCCATGATCCCGGCCACCAGAACTGAACCCATGAGCAAATCTGCCAGAGCTTCCCATCCTACAAATGCTCCCAAAGCCCCGGCCAGCTTCCAGTCACCGGCACCCAGGCTGCGCAAGAACACGAACGGCAGCAACACCAGCAATCCTAGCCCGGCGCCCAGGAGGGAAAACCTTAATCCTGCCCATCCGCCTACCAGAACGTTAGCCGAAACACCGACCAGCAATCCTGGCACTGTAAGCCAGTTTGGAATCCGGCGACTGCGCCAATCAGTCCACCCGGCGATGATCGCGAGTCCGACCGCCAGTCCCAAGACCACCGGCTTCAAATTGACGACCCAGACAAATCTCGATTCTGCGGGGATGAGATAGGCTGCTCCTGAGCGCACAAACCATTTCGGCACGCCTGCTGCCGCGGATTTTCACATAGCCGGATACCGAAGTCAATCGCGACTGCCGGGGTATGGCGACCTTGGATCCCTGGCAAAAACAAAGGCCCGGAATGTGATCCGGGCCTCGCGAAAAAAAGTGTTATCTACCGGTTGAACGCTCCCGCACTATTGTGTTCAGCCACAATGCGTTTGGCGTTGTCGGCCAGCGCTTTGGCTTGCGGCAGAAGGTCCAGCCCTTTCACTACCTCCGGATCCGATTCCGCACGCACCTTCATACCTTCATCCTGGCCAAAAGCATCCACGAAGATTTCAGCCTTGATGTTCGACTTGATCCAGTCGTTATTATCCACTAGATCTGCCTGGGTATAAGGAACGTTGGCTTCATCGAGCGACTTGCGGAAATCCTGCATGGTGGCGTCGTCAACTTCGAAGCTCTTATTGGGATGATGATTTACCACGTAGCGCTTGGCAAAGTTGAAGAAGGCGTAGTGCTGCAACAATGTGTCCTGGAAGTGATTACTCTTGACCGGAGGGATGACAACGTCGGGAGTGATGCCGCCGCCGCCATAAACCGTCCGTCCGCTATCCGTGAGCTTGACTTCGCGATTGGCATTGCTGCCGGATTCGGCCTCGCGGTTGTAGTAATAATCGTAAAGCGAAATATTGCTGTAATCGCGCTGTATGAGCCGCCCGCTCGGCGTGTAATAGTGGGCTGTGGTAAGAGCAAGGCCAGTGTTTTCGGAGAGCGGATACACGGTCTGCACCAAACCCTTGCCAAACGTGACTTCGCCCACGATCAAGCCGCGATCATGATCCTGAATGGCTCCTGAAACGATTTCTGCCGCCGATGCCGTCAGCCGATTGACCAGTACCACTAGCGGATAATCCTTGTTCCCGTTGCCATGCTGCGCCACGTAGCGCTTCTCGGCAGAAGCGCGGCCATGATGAGAAACGATGAGCTGACCCTTCTTCAGAAACTTGTCAGCCACGCCCACGCCTTCGCTCAACAGACCACCGGGATTTCCCCGCAGATCAAGAATCAAACCCTTGAGATCGCCAAACTCATCCAGAGCCTTTGCCACTTCTTCTTCAGTGGTCTCGTTGAAGCCGGTCACGTGCAGGTAACCGATTCCAGGTCGGATCAGGAAGTGCACATCCACGCTGTAACGCGGAATCTCATCCCGCACCAGCGTGAACTCCATCGGCTTCTCCACGCCTTCGCGCGAGATGCTGATGTGGACGGTCGTTCCTTTTGGTCCCTTGAGCAGGTCGGCGACGTCAGGCGTGCTCATGTTCTCGGTAGACTTGCCATCGACCGCGATAATCACATCCCCGGGGTGAATACCAGCTTTGTAAGCGGGCGTTCCGGTGAAGGGAAAGATCACAATCACTTTGTTATTCCGCGGCCCCACCGTCATGCCTACGCCGTAATACTTGCCGCGCTGGTCCTCGCGCATCAGCGCGTACGACTTCGGATCAAAGAAGTTAGAATGCGGATCGAGCGCGTGCAGCATCCCGGGAATGGCGCCGTTATAGATGGCCTTGTCGGGGTTGACCGGTTCGGCGTAGTTGTCCTCGATGATCGAGTAGACGTCAGTAAATTGCTTGAGACTGTCTTTGACGTCAGAGTCGCCGGAGAGCGAGGCCTGCTGCCCGGTGCGCTGGGCGAAAACAATGCCCAAAAAACCACACGCCAGCAGGAAGAAAACTACGAGGAAGAGTGAGCGGCGAGAACTACGTGCCATCTTGAATTTTTCCTTCGGTTCAGGGTTGTCGACCTACCCCAGCCACCGCGCTGAATATTCGCAGTATACCACCACATTAGACTGTCCCGGACCCGGATCGTCACCCTTGGTAACCGGCCGGGAACCGTCGTTCTATGAGATGCACTCGAAGCAAGTCTGGTTTCCGATTTGCCGAAAGCCTCCACAAAGCTTCTATGGGACAGCTGGCATCTCGGCGTTACGCTGAGGCATGGTTTCTGCTGTGACTGGCTGATCAGGCGAGGCCCGTCTTGCCAAGATCGGTTGCCTTAAGCCAGCTTTCTTGGCCTTGGAACGAGAACGGAGCTGGCTTTCCTCGTCATCCTCGGGCGAGGATGGCCGATAGACTCTTCTGCGATGTGCAAACATGTGTGGCCCGCCATGGGCTGCGCCGATAGCCCCGCCGATGAAGCCAAAGAGTGCACCCCCGATGATCGCCCCGGGTCCGGCCGGTTCACCCTGGTGGGCGCTGCCAATTGCGCCGAGGGCCGCCCCAACGCCGACGCCGATCGCAGCTCCGATCAAAGCGTGACCAGGGTTGCCGTGTTCCATCCACGGCGTTTGGTAAGTTCCTCGTGGATATCCACGGCGCGCCGGAAACGGCCGCGCGGGGCCGCCCGGGGGAAGCTGCGCTAGCGTTGTGTTGTCAGCTTCGGGCGAGCTGTTGGAGGTTTGTGTGTATTGGCTCCGCGCCACCGAGATTGAGTCCTCCGCCGAGTTACTGTCTTCTTTCAGGGAATCTCTGGTTTGTGCCAATGCGACCGACGCCAGAAGAACAAGCGCCGGCAAGAAGGAATGTTTTCTTGTGTGTTTCATAAGCGCATCCTAATTACGGAAAGTGAGCGGCGGTTGCGTGTTTGTGACAGCTTTTGAAGTGTCCCAATGCTGGTGCGAGCGGAAGCCTGCTGGTCGCTTCAGTATTGCTTCCCGCACAGTGAATATGGTTTGCAACTCTGCGGAGATCGAGTCTGGAGCACAGCCTGGAGTGTGCGCGGCATGTGCTTGGGCACTTCGAGACTTTCTGGAATGTCACAATGATTCGATTGGCATGCTCACGAACTCCACATACCGCCGTAACTCATCAATCGAAGACTCGGCTAGCAGAGGGAAGGGAATTGCTCGGCAACCTGCAGGCAGCTCCTTTGCCGTGGCGGAATCGCAAATCACCGCGGCGGTCTGTTTCAATCCCCGTTGCCAGTTCGTGTTGCGCGCATCGCGTGACACCAGGCTGTCGGAATGGAAACCCGCAGCGCTCAACATGGTGTGAGCCAGTCTTAAGAAGTCTGGCCACCTCGAAGCGATGCCGACGAGGGTGCCCGACGGAGCCGGCAGCCACTCTCCCAACGAGGAGGGTACAGAGCGAAAACGCAACGTAAGCAAATCGGTTGCGTCCGGTAGGGCCTTCCGCACTGTCTCCAGCCGGTTTGGAAGCACGACGGGAATGCTGCCGTCCAACAAATGGGAACAGTCTTCCAATCCGCAGCTCAGAACCGGAAAACTAGCTGCTTGCTCTATTTCTGTAATCACAATCCGCCTGAGTTCTATGTCCGGTTCAATCAGCAGAAAATGATCGGGGGGCTGCAATTCCAGCCACTGGCGGAGCCGCGCGCGCAAAACCGGCAGTGTGACGCCCTGTTTACGCGCTGAGCGAAAAAGGCTGGCAATCATCTGATCCAATGCAAGAGCGCTCGACTGTGCCATCTCAGGCTTGCTGGCTCGGACGAAAACGCCGCTCCCGCGCCGCTGCTCAACCCAGCGCTCCCGCGCCAGTTGCCGGTAGCCGGCACTCACCGTGTTGGGATGGAGGTGGAATCGGCGTGCCAGTTCCCGCGTGCTCGGCAGGCGCTGGCCCGGAGCGAGATCATCGCCCAGTATGCCCAGAACCACTTGTGTAACCAGCTGTTGGCGGATGCTGACTTCGCTTCCTCGCGCAAACCAGAGCTGCATGGCCGATCATCTTAAAGCCAGGGAAGGAGTTACGCCATACCCAGGTGGGAATAGGGCCCAAAGAAGTGGCCCGAGGGGCGACGCGAGTAATGGCCGGTCGCCAAAAAGCGCTATTGACGCGCAGGCCGAACCGCTATATTGTGTGCGTCACCAAACGTGCGGGGGCCCGTTCTGGTAAAGCAGTTGCTCGGGGAGTTGGATTGTGCCTTTTCGTCGAGTAGTCAGAATTGCGTCCTGTGCCGTATTTCTACTTCTGGCCGGTGGGTATTTCCTTCCTGTCCCGGTTCGCGCGGGCGAGGGCTTTCAGCCTGTTTCGCCCGAGGAACTTAAAATGACGAGCGAACCGCTCGCCCCCGGTGCGCCCGCCGTTATCCTATATCGCCAAGTCGACCGCGACGATAACGGCAGAACCTCGCACCAGGATGAATACGTCAGGATAAAAATCCTTACCGAAGAAGGGCGGAAGTACGCCAACGTAGAGATTCCGTTTTTTAAGGAAAACGAGGACGTTGTGCATGTTCGCGCACGGACCATCCGACCCGACGGTTCGACCGCTGAGTTTGACGGCAAAGTCTTTGAACAATCACTTGTCAAAAGCAGAGGACTCAGACTCTTAGCTAAGACATTTACGCTTCCTGATGCTCAGGTCGGTGGAATCATCGAGTATTCCTATACCTACGATCTGAAAGAACACGCCATCTTCAATTCAAATTGGATCCTCAGCGAGGACCTTTTCACGAAAAAGGCCAGGTTTTCACTGAAACCGTACAAAAGCTCTTACGTGCCGATCAACCTGCGTTGGAGCTGGCATGACTTGCCGCCGGGAGCTGAACCCAAAGAGGGCCCGGATCACATCGTCCGCATGGAAGCGAATAACATTTCCGCCTTCCAGACGGAGGATTTCATGCCACCGGAAAACGAGCTGAAGTCTCGCGTGGATTTCATCTATAGCGAGGATTTGCCCGAGAAAGATGCTGACAGCTTCTGGAAGAAAGTAGGCAAGAAGCGAAACAGCGAACTGGAAACCTTTGTGGGAAAGCGCAAGGCCATGGAAGGGGCTGTGGCGCAGATTGTTTCGCCAAATGATCCGCCGGAAGTGAAACTGCGAAAAATTTATGACCGCGTTCAATCGATTCGCAACACTTCTTACGAGTTGCGAAAAACTGAGCAGGAAGAAAAGCGCGAGAAGGAAAAAATAGTCGAGAATGTTGAAGATATCTGGAAGCGGGGTTACGGCAACGGCGTGCAACTGACCTGGCTTTATCTTGCTCTCGTCAGGGCCGGGGGTTTTGAAGCATACGGTGTGTGGGTCTCGGATCGGCGCAACTATTTCTTTACTCCGGTCACAATGCAGAGTGGAAGATTGGACGCCAATGTCGTCCTCGTGAAGTTGAACGGAAAGGATCTTTATTTCGATCCAGGCGGGAAGTTCACGCCTTTTGGGATGCTGGAATGGACGGAAACCGGCGTACATGGGTTGCGGCTGGATAAGGACGGCGGCACCTGGATCAGGACCGCGCTCCCGGCCAGCACGGAGTCACACATAGAGCATAAAGCCCAGCTGAAGCTCTCTGATACGGGCGACCTGGAAGGCAAGCTTACGGTGACCTATACCGGCCTCGAAGCAATGTACCGCCGGCGCGAAATGCGGCACGCGGATGAAGTGGCGCGAAAGAAATTCCTGGAGGATCGCGTAAGAACGCAAGTACCCGTAGGGATGGAAGTGGAACTGACGAACCAGCCAGACTGGGATGCCTCGGAAATTCCGTTGGTGGCGGAGTTTGAAGTGAAGATTCCGGGTTGGGCTTCTAGTGCGGGGAGACGGGCAGTGATTCCCGCGGCTATTTTCACGGCGGTGGAGAAGCGCACCTTTGAACATGCGAACCGGGTTCACCCGATCTATTTTGAATATCCTTACCAGAAAGTCGATGACATAACGATTGAACTCCCTGCTGGATGGCAAGTAAGCAGCGTTCCGCCCGGAGAGGACAAAGACGCTCATGTGGTCGGTTACACACTAAAAGTTGAGGGAACCAAGAATACGCTGCATCTGACGCGCATGTTCAAGGTGGATTTCATGATTTTGGACCCGAAATACTATCCGGCGCTACGAAGTTTTTTTGAATTGGTGAGGACCCGAGATGACGAACAGATCGTATTGCAACCTGGGGCCGCGACCGCTAGCAATTGACGGGCGAAGTCTGCTATTAGCCGGCTGCAGCCTTGCATGCCTTCTGGTCTGCGTACCTCGGGCTGCCGCAGGTGGCGACGCGCCGCAGTGGATGCACGCTTTGGTCAATGCGTCACTTCCTTCCTACGATGAGAAGACCGACGCCGTGCTGTTGTATTCCGAGACGAATGTCACGGTAGTTTCAACCGACAAGATCAGGACGCAAGTCCGCGAAGCCTACAAGATTCTACGGCCCGGCGGCCGGGAGCGCGGCACAGTGTTTGTTCATTTTTATCCACAGAGGAAAGTTAAGAGTCTTCACGGCTGGTGCATTCCCGCACAGGGCAAAGACTACGAGGTCAAGGATAAGGACGCGATCGAAGTATCTCCCAGCATTCCAGGTGCGGAACTGATCTCGGATGTGAAGTATAAAGTGCTACACATCCCGGCATCAGATCCAGGAAATATCGTTGGCTATGAATACGAGGTAGAGGAACAGCCTTTCTTCTTGCAGGATATGTGGGAGTTCCAGGAGACGGATCCGGTACGAGAAAGCCATTACTCCCTCCAGTTGCCGCCTGGATGGGAATACAAGGCATCATGGCTAAACCACGCAGAGGTCAAACCCGTACAGGAAAGCGGTAGTTTGTCACGGTGGGCGCTAACCGACGTCAAGGGCATCAGAAGAGAGCCAGAAATGCCCCCCCGTCACGGAGTGGCAGGCGCGATGATTGTTTCGTTTTTTCCTCCGAGCGGGCCTGTTCTGAACGGATTTGCGGACTGGGACGGGATGGGAAAATGGTACGCAAATCTGGTAAGCGGCCGTATGGAGGCATCAGTCCCAATCAAACAGGAGGTAGCTACACTCACTGCTTCGAAGACGACTCCGCTGCAAAAAATGCAGGCGCTTGCCGAATTCGTTCAGCGCGATGTCCGCTATGTCGCCATCGAAGTCGGCATCGGGGGATGGCAACCCCATGCTGCCGCAGAGGTCTTCGCGCATCGCTATGGCGATTGCAAGGACAAGGCGACACTTCTGCGTTCGATGTTTCATGAAATCGGGATCGATACTTATCACGTTGCAATTTACACCGAGCGCGGCGCAATCACTCCACTCACGCCCGCGCATCATGGATTTAATCACGCGATTATCGCCATCAAGTTGCCCGACGGCCTGGCCGATCCCTCACTCGTAGCCACCATTCAGGATCCCAAATTGGGCAGAATCCTCTTTTTCGATCCTACGAACGATCTAATCCCATTCGGCCAGATTCCCGGCTATCTGCAAGCAAACTACGGCTTGCTGGTCACGCCGAACGGAGGCGAACTGGTTGAATTGCCACAGCAGGCGCCGTCGATGAACAGCATCCAGCGCACGGCCAAACTCACTCTTGACCTCTCTGGCACTTTGAAAGGCGACGTGACAGAGACCCGACTGGGACATCGAGCATCCTCGGAGCGAGGCCGGTTGCGCACTGTAACCAAGGACACCGATCGCATCAAGCCGATCGAAGAACTTCTAGGGAGCTCGCTTTCCAGTTTTCGCATCACTCATGCGACTCTCGTCAACTTCCAGCAAACCGAACTGCCTTTCGGCTTCAAATACTCCTTC
The DNA here is from genome assembly GCA_963761915.1 of uncultured Acidobacteriota bacterium. Classification (GTDB taxonomy): domain Bacteria; phylum Acidobacteriota; class Terriglobia; order Terriglobales; family Acidobacteriaceae; genus Sulfotelmatobacter. Next base: position 310,466 of record CAVXIO010000007.1, on the reverse strand, counting down.
GAATCGCAGAACTACGCCAAGAGCGCGGGCAACCTATTACTGGTGCGGCCGCGCGTGCTTGGGAACAAAGGCTCCGGATTTCTGGAAACCAAAGAACCCCGGAAATTCCCCATCGAGTTCGAGGAGCCAACCCGCGACACCGATACGTTTGAGATCACACTACCCGCTGGCTACACCGTGGATGATCTTCCTCCCCCTGTCGACGCCGATTACAGCTTCGCCAGCTACCATGCGAAGACCGTAGTAAAAGGAAATGTCGTCGACTATACCCGCACCTTTGAAGTGAAAGAGCTGAGCGTGCCTGTCGAGAAAGCCGAGGATCTTAGAAAGTTCTATCGCATCATCGCTGGCGATGAACGAAATACGATGGTCCTCAAAGCGACTCCTTAGAGCTCCGCATCCTGACCGCCGGACTCGAAATGACAACTGAAAGTTGCGGGCACGTCTGCCCGCATTGCCGCCTTTGCACTCCCGCATTATGATGAGGCCATGAGCTTTTCTGACACGGTCTTCCTCTTCTTCCTGGCCCTGATTCTTTTTGGGCCGAAGAAATTGCCGGAGATGGCTCGTCAAGCCGGGCGTCTGCTTGCCGAATTGCGCCGCGCCTCGAATGAGTTCAAGTCACAGATCGAGACCGAGATCGCTCACTTGGAAGTGCAGAATAAGCAGGCTTCGCTCCCGTCCACTCCGGTGCCGGAAGGCGCTGTGGCCAGCCTGAGCCTGAATCCAGCGAGAGGCGAATCTATTCTTCATAAAAATGAGTCCGCTGCTACCCTCGCTTCTCCGGACCCTGAGACAGCCGCAGCGGGTCCAGCGACAACACCTGACGCAACTACTTCGACCGAAGTGATCGAGGAGCCTAGTTCGACCTCGCAGGCGTCGCATGTTTGATACCGCGGCCGAGGTCAGCGGTCAGGAACACAAGCCTGATGCCATGCCCACCATGGGCTTTCTCGATCACCTCGAGGAACTGCGCCGCCGCCTGGTGTACTCGATTGCTGCGGTGGCTGTGGGATTTTTCGCTTGCTGGTGGAAAGTGGAAAAGATTTACGACATCATGCAGCGCCCGATTATGGACGTGCTGCGGGCGAACGGATTGTCAGAGAAGCTGGTTTATCTCAATCCTACCGAACCCTTCAACCTTTACTTGAAGATTGCCGCCCTGGCGGGTCTGTTCCTTACGTCGCCCTTCGTCCTCTATCAGGTGTGGATGTTTATTTCGCCGGGGCTCTACCGAAACGAGAAGCGCTACGTTGTGCCGTTCATGGTTTCAACCATTGCATTGTTTGCGACCGGTGGATATTTTGGCTACAAGGTAGTCTACCCGCAGGCACTCGGGTTCCTGGTGCATTTCGGCAGACAATTCCAGCCGATGATTACGATCTCGGAATATACATCTCTATTTCTCAGCATTATTCTCGGCATGGGTTTGATCTTCGAGATGCCGATACTTATTTTTTTCCTGGCTCTCATGGGTATCGTCAGCGCTGGTTTCATGTTGAAAAATTTCCGTTACGCCATTCTTGTTGATTTTCATCGTTGCGGCGATCGTGACGCCGACACCCGACATCTTGAGCATGTGTATTTTTGCCGCCCCCATGGTTGGGCTATACGCTGCCAGCATTGGCATCGCGTGGCTGGTTCATCCGAAGCAACGCAGAGCTCGGCAGGAAAAACAGTCAACCTGATACTGGACGCGGCAGCGCGAGGGGATGTGTTCCCGAGCGAAGAGCGGGACCTTGGTGTTTGACTGAGGGCGGCAACCAATGATGGCGCAGGTTATTGGCTGCCCTCAGAATGAAAAGTGTTTTCTTTCGTATTTGATCAAGAACGGTTTAGTCTGAGGTTGATTCCGAGGCGTGGGCGGTAATGAAAATAATTTCTCTTTCGATTCTGTTGTTCTTCCTCGCGGCCGCTTTGGTTTCCTGCGACCGCGACAAGGAGGCCAATCAAGTCCGGGCGCAAAGTCCAGCCCCGATCGCTACCGCCGACACGATGAAGCCTTCTCTCCCGCCCGACAACGGGCCGCCGCCCACGATCGATTCCAACCGGGCTTTCGAATACGTCAAAGAGATCGTAGCCTTCGGCCCTCGCCCTATCGGCAGCGCCAATCACAAAAAGGTCGAGGATTACATCCTGGCCCGTCTGAAGAGCGATGAGGTCGAGAACGATACATTCACCGCCGAGACACCCGAAGGCAAGTTTCCCGTGCACAATATCGTCGCCAAGTTTCGTGGGACGAAAGACGGAATCATTGTGATCGCCAGTCATTACGACACGAACTATCCGTTTCGCAACACCTCCTATGTCGGCGCCAACGATGGCGGCTCGTCCAGCGCGCTGCTGCTGGAATTCGCAAATCAACTTCGTGGCAAGACTCGCGAGGGTTACAGCATTTGGCTGATATGGGACGATGCCGAGGAGGCGATGAAGCCTGACAACGAGGTGCCTTTCCTCGATGACAGCCTGTACGGGATCCGTCACTTGGCGGAAAAATGGGAGGCCGACGGAACCTTGAAGAAGGTGAAGGCATTTCTGTTAGCGGACATGATCGGAGATGCAGACCTCAACGTCGATCGGGATGGCAATTCGACTCCGTGGCTCGAAGATGTTGTATACGAAGCGGCTACTCGGCTGGGCTATCAGTCACATTTCTTTGCCCGCACCCTTCCCGCAGTCAGTGATGATCACATTCCTTTCGTAAAACGTGGCGTGCCTTCCGCCGACCTGATCGACTTTAACTATGGCTATAACGACGTGTTCTGGCACACCACACAAGACACGGTCGACAAGCTCAGCCCCAAGAGCCTTGAGATTGTAGGCAGCACGATGCTTGAGACTATCCGCATTCTCGACAGGATGGATCCTCTGCCCCCGAAGTGAGAGAGGTTAACCTTGGGGCTTAATCTTTGTTACACCGCGCGTCCGCTTTTGCCCTTTTGCTCTTTTCCAAGAATTCATTTCTAATGCAGCCGATGCCGGGCTCTCCAATTCTCAATGAGGTCGGTGGCCGCTTTAATTGAAAATTGGCAACCGACAATCGGCAATCTCTCTTGCTATATTTCTGGATACTCTTCAACCTGTTCGCGCTGGGCATGCTGGTGCTGGATCTGCTCGTCTTTCACCGCCGCAGCCGCGTTGTGGGCTCGCGCGAGGCGCTCGCTTGGGGCGCCATGTGGATCGGTCTCGCTGCAGCGTTTGCCGGATTGATATTTTTTTGGCAAGGCCGCCAGGTCGCCCTTGAATTCGTCACCGGCTACGTTCTCGAACTCTCCCTGAGCGTAGACAATCTCTTTATTTTCCTGGTGATCTTCCGTTACTTCGCGGTGCCAGAGCAGCACCAGCGCAGCGTGCTGTTTTGGGGAATCCTCGGCGCGCTTCTGATGCGCGGATCTTCATCTTGGCGGGGGTTGGCTTGATCCAGCGCTTTCACTGGATTCTCTATGTGCTTCGGGGCGCTTCTGGTTTACAGCGGCATTCGGCTGGGATTCGCGGGCGAGCATCAGGTCGATCCCGCGAAGAATCCGGCGGTGCGAGCCCTGCGCCGATTGATCCCCGTGACGGACGACTTCCAAGGCGGCCAGTTTCTTCGTGCGCGGCTGGAAAGGAAATCCGGGACTCTATGCCACGCCGTTGTTGGTCGTTCTGGCGGTCATCGAAACCACAGACGTGCTTTTCGCCGTCGATTCCATTCCGGCCGTCCTCGCCGTCACTCTCAACGCATTTATCGTCTACACCTCGAATGTGTTCGCCATTCTCGGCCTGCGGTCCATGTACTTCGCTGTTTCGGGGTTAATGAAGGTCTTTCGCTTCCTGCACTACGGGCTGGCTCTGGTGCTGATCTTGGTTGGCCTGAAGATGATTGCCTCCGATTATTTGCCGGTTTCAACTTTTTTGACACTGGGCGTGGTGGCGTTGGTATTACTGATTTCGATAGCAGCGTCGATAGCGTTCCCGCGCACAGTCTAATCAGATAAACCGCACATTCTCATCCTTAACCACGGAGTGCTTCAAGAACTTCTTGTCATCGCGGGCGGGATAATCAATGCGATAGTGCGCGCCGCGACTTTCCTCACGCGCCAAGGCGGAACGTGCCACAAGCAGTCCCGACAAATGAAGGTTCGCTGCTTCGTATGTGCGGCGCGTGCGTGGATGCGCGACTCTCGGCGAAAGCCCTTCCAGCGCTTTGACGGCTTCTTGCATTCCAGTCCGCGTGCGCACGACACCGACATTCTTCCACATTGCGTCCTGGATCTGTCCAATCAATTCTTCGATGCCCGCGTCTACTGGCCCGTTTTGCGACGCGGCCTTCTTCTCTTTCCTTTCAGCCTTGAAGGCGTGCTTCAGTTCCTCCCGCATCGCCCTTCCTGCGCGCGCTCCGTATACCAGGCCCTCCAGCAGGGAATTGCTAGGAAACCGATTCGCGCCATGCACCCCGGTAGCGGCCACTTCACCTGCCGCATAAAGCCCGGCCAGAGTGGTTTTTCCTTCAAGATTCGTGCGCACCCCGCCCATCGAGAAGTGCGCCGCAGGGCGAATCGGAATCACGTCCTCGGTAATATCAATGTTGTTTTTCATGAGAGTGGCGTAGATGTGCGGGAACCGCTTTTGCACTCTGGCCGCGGGCAGGTGCGTCAAGTCGAGGTAGACGAACGGATCTTTAGCCCGGCTGACCTCCATTTCGTGCATGATCGCCCGCGCCACAACATCGCTCGGCGCCAGCTCGGCTAAAGGATGGTATTTCCCCATGAAGCGGTCCATCTCGATGTTGCGCAGGTAACCCCCTTCGCGGCGCAGCTCTTCCGACAGCAAGAAACGTGGAGCCTTCTTCATGTACAACACCGTAGGATGGAATTGAATGAATTCCATGTCGCTGACTTCCGCTCCTGCGCGGAAGGCCATGGCTACTCCATCTCCCGTGGATGTTTCGGCATTGGTGGTATTGCGATAAAGCTGCCCCAGACCTCCGGTGGCCAGCAAAACTGCCGAACAGGCAATCTCCTCCGGCATTCCTTTCTCGCTAATCAGCGAAACGCCTGTTACCCGATGATCTTCCGTGTTAATACCTGTGAAGAATTGAAACTCAAGGAGCGAGATGTTCTTGCACGTCCTGACCTTGGAATAAAGGGCGCGCATGATTTCGCTTGCCGTGGAATCGCCCGGGGCTCGTAGAACGTGGCTGTGGCTGTATGAGGGTTCGGTTTCAAAGGTCAGCTTGCTGCCTTGCCGGTCCAACTGCTTGCCCCAGGCGATGAGTTCCTCGACGCGTTCCGGTCCTTCCTCCGCCAGAGTTTTCACCGCCTCGGGGCGGCACAAGCCATCTCCGGCAATTAGAGTGTCCTGCAGGTGAATGATGACTTCCTCTTCGTCGCTGAGGGCAGCCGCAATCCCACCCGGAGAGGATGGCGAACTGGAATGCATGGACTCTGTTTTCGCCAGGACGAGCACGCGTCCAGCGGAAGCAAGCTCGATCGCGGCGCGCAGTCCCGCAACTCCGGCGCCAATCACTACGAAATCGGTCTCGGCTGGAAGACCTTTCATAAACGGCAGAATGGTACCACTTCCGGCGCCTAATGGATCAAAGACACGCTGTCCATAGGCTATGATGGAATTCCCATGGCGCAGGTCACCATCCATGTCCCGCCGCGACCCTATCAAGCTCGGATTGAGAACGGCCTGTTGGCGCGGTCCGGAAGTTTGCTGGCGGAGTTGCTGCCTCAAGCCAGCAAGGTCTTTGTAGTAACCGTCCCTCCCGTCCGGCGCCGCTGGGGTTCCAAGCTGATTCGGTCCCTGGCGTCCGCGGGCTTCAAACCCCAAGTCGTGCAAATGCCCAACGGAGAGCCTGCCAAGAAACTCAGCACGATTGAAACCCTGGCGGAGAGATTGTCTCGCATGGGCGCGGATCGCAAAGCGGTTCTAGTCGCTCTGGGCGGCGGCGTGGTCGGCGATGTTACTGGTTTGTTGGCCTCGCTGTACATGCGCGGCGTCGAACTTGTCCAGATTCCCACTACGGTGCTGGCGCAGGTAGACGCGTCGGTCGGCGGCAAGACTGGAGTGAACCTCGGGGCAGGAAAGAACTTGCTGGGGACGTTTCATCATCCCCGCATTGTTCTCATCGATCCGGAGGTTCTTCGCACGCTTCCGGACCGCGACTTTCGAGCTGGCCTCTACGAGGCGCTCAAGTGCGGCATCATCGGCGATCTGGATCTCTTTCTGCGCTTCGAGCAGAAAAGAGCTCTCATTCTGAAGCGCGATCCGGTGGAACTCGAAGGCGTGATCGCTCAGTCGGTCAAGTTGAAAGCTGAAGTCGTCTCGGCGGACGAACACGAAGGCGGCCTGCGCCGCGTTCTCAACCTGGGTCACACTATTGGTCATGCGCTCGAGGCCGAGACTGGTTACCGCACCCTGCTTCATGGCGAGGCAGTCGCCTGGGGCCTGATTGCCGCAACGAATATAGCTCTCGCGGTGGGACGGACGGATAGTGTGACCGCCGGCCGCATCGCAGATGCGGTGTTGAGCCTGGGTCGTCTCCCAGAGCTCAAAGTCAGCGCACGCAAGATTCTGGCGCGTCTGCAGGCCGACAAGAAAACCCAAAGCGGCGTGGTGCATTTCGTGCTTCCGCGAGAGATTGGAAAGGTTGAGATCGCGGCCGATGTGCCCGACAACGTCGTGATCTCTGCCGTCGAAGAATTGCGGCGCCTGTCTCGCGGGGGTTGGGGAAAAAGAAAATAAGATTGATTATTGACCGCTGATTCAACGGCGGAATGGTCTAAGTTGCCCAATCAACAAGCGATTCCGCAGCATGCCTGAAACCCGCAAATTCGTCACTGGCGCCGCCCCTCAAGGCACAACCGACGTCGACTCGGCGGCGCGCGCCGTTCGCGAGATGTTCACTTCGATCGCGCCGCGCTACGACCTGCTCAACCATGTGCTCTCTTTCAACGTCGATCGCCTATGGTGGCGTCGCACCGCGCGCGCCTTCGCGCAGATTCTCGAACAACCTGACGCTCGCATTCTGGATCTCTGTTGCGGCACTGGGGATATGACTTTCGCTTTGCGCAAGAGGGCAGGGATGGAGCCTCCGCTGATATTAGGGGCTGACTTTTCGCACGCCATGTTGCAGCGCGCTGGATCGAAGTCTCCCGGCAAAGTCTCGCAAAATGGCAAGGCCTCGCCCTATTGGGTCGAAGCCGACGCCCTCTGCCTCCCGTTTCCCGAGCAGCACTTCAGCCTGGTGACCTCGGCCTTCGGCTTCCGCAACCTCGCGAACTACGATGCCGGTCTGCGGGAGATCCTGCGTGTGTTACGCCCCGGCGGTGAGTGCGGCATCCTTGACTTCAGTGATCCCGTGGGAGTTATGGGTGGTCTGTATCGCATCTACTTCAAACAAATTCTGCCGCATATCGGTACACTGCTGTCCGGCGTCCGCGGACCTTATGCCTATCTCCCCAACTCGGTCGAACGCTTTCCTTCGCCGCAGGAAATGCTGGACCGCATGCGCCGCGCGGGATTCCGGGAAGTTGGTTGGACGCCTTACACCTTCGGGGTAGCCGGTTTATATCGCGGAAAAAAGTGACGGCAGCGTGAGAAAACGCAGAGAATTATTTCGCCGTCGCAGGCTCGGACGCAAAAGTCATACTCTTAAAGCTGTCAGTGAAGGCATCTGCAATCGTGAAACGCATCACCGTTTCATATTCGCCGCCGAGGAAGGCCCGCAACCGCTCTGTGTTCATGATATATTCGCCCGTCATATAGGGCAGTGCCTCGGGCGGGATGGCTGAGATCTGGCGTTTCCAGAGAATCTTCAGCACCAATCCCATCGCCCACTTACCCGGAACACGCACCAATTTCGCTTGAGCCGTCTGGATGCAACGCTCAAACGTAAGCGGCTCGCCGCGCCCGGCTATGTTGAGAATGGTGAGCCGTTGGGCCTCCGGGTCCCGCCGCAAAATGTGCACGACTAATCGCGCCATGTCGTCCACGTGCACGAACTGAATTTTGTTGTCGAGGTACTGTTGCCCGTACGGCAGCATGCACGGCAGGCGTTTGCCCTCTTTGCGCATTCTTTCCGCTCGCTCGCCTTTGCCGTTGGGCGTGCCGCGAAACGCTCCCAGCAGGTAATTCTCGACCGTAGCTCCGGCAAAGATATGCGGACGCAGAATATAGACGCTGCATCCGCGCAAAGCAGGCGCACGCTGCTGCACAACTTCGTCAGATTGCTTCTTATGAACTGCGTAGGGCAGCGTATGCGCCGCCAGAGCCGAGTCTTCCGTGGCGGGCGCCGGCAGGTTGGGACCATAGGCGGAAACGCTGCTGGGAAAAACGAAGTGCCTGATCGGCGACTCCGCTGTTCGGTTCGCCTCCGTGACGGCTTCCATCACCCGCGCAGTGCCCGCCACATTGATCTGCCACATGCGCTCGTTGTCGAGCACACCCGTGCGCACAGGGTCGATCACGAACGCCAAATGAATCACGGAGACCGGTCGCGTGTCGCGCAGCAGTTCATAAAGTACACGCGTGGAAGCTTCGTCTCCCAGATCCAGGCGTTCGAAGCGCAGCGGAAAATCGGCTTGGGGCGGATTCAGATCCACCCCAATCACCGAAAAATCCCCCAGCAGCGGGAGCAACCTTGAGCCCAGATTTCCCGCAATGCCGGTGACCACGACGACAGGTTTTTCGTTCGGCATCAGTTCGGTGTCGATGGGGGTGGCTGCGGTGAAGGCGGCTGCCCTGGTGGATTTCCCGTTGGTGGGGCGTTCTGGGGCTGTGCTGGCTGCGTTGGTGATGTGACTACGCCACCGCGCGGCATGTGCTGCGGCGCTGGGCCTTGGCCCGGGCCCATGCGTCCCGGCGGTCCCATCGGCGCTGCTGGTCCAAAGTACGCCTCATTCGGCACTGCCTGGAACGAGTTCGTGTACTTGTCCATCATTTCCTTCAAGCGTTCGCTTTTCAGCTTGTTATGGATTTCGTCTTTCACCTGATCGAGCGGTAGGGTTTCTTTACTTACGACTTTGTAAATATAGTGGCCGCCGTTATTGGTGATGACCTGAGAAACCTCGCCCACTTTCAGCTCAAACACAGCCGCGTGTGCCGGAGGCAGTCCGGTGCGCCGCACCTTTGGCAGGTTCACGGTGGGGTTGGCGACTTTTGTGCCGGCCGCTTCGAACGCTTCCTTCTGCAGTTTCGCGAAATCCTCCCCCGCGGCGGCTCGTGCCCGCAAGCTGTCGGCTAACTTGTTCAACTCCTGCTCGCCCTGCTCCTGCTTCGCTTTGTCCTCCGCCTCTTTGGCTTTCTGCTGCTCTTCAGTCAGCTTCTCGGGCTCTTTCTCCTCTTGCTTTTCGTCAGCTTCGCGCTGCTTGTAGCGCGGAATGAACAGGCGGTCGAGCGAGTACTGTTCATAGGCCTCGGGATTCTTGTTGTAGTACTCGGCAATGTCTTGCTGCGGCACCTTGTCGGCTTCTTCCTGGATACTGCGTTCCAGCTCTCTGGTAAGAATCTGCATGCGGATGAACTTCATGGTCTCGGCGAACTTTGGACTCTTTTCCAAGCCCTTCTTTTTCGCCGCTTCCGACATCGCCATAAACCGGGGAAGCGCCTGTTCCAATTGCCGTTTCAATTGAGGCGTGACGGTCGGCGAAAGCGCATTGGCCAATTTCTCGAATTGTGCCCGGGTAATCTCCGTCTTGCAGTCCGCCGGTTTCTTCGCGGTCGCGGCAGCAGACTTGCCGGCGGCCGCGGTTTTGGACGCCGCAGCCGTCTTTGGTACCGCGGGGCAAACGCCCTTGATCGTGAGCACAACCGCGTTCTCCGGAACTTCCGCAGCCGGCTCCGCCGCTTTAGGGGCGGTGGTCGGGGTCTGCGCTGGGCTAGCTTGCGCCGGACTCGGAGGTGCGGGCGTCGTCCCCGGCTGTGCCTGTCCCCAGGCCAGCGTTCCGAAAAGCACACACAGCAACCAACTCTTACGCATACAAGATTCCTCCAGGATTGGTAAATCAGGAAGTTGGACAACCGAACCTAGCATCCTAGCATAGAGGCCATTTCCCGCCGCATATGGGGTTGAGATTTACTGGTGTCCTCCTGAGTGATGAAGGGAATAAAGGTTCAGGTTCTCCGTAAAATCCAGAGTCCCTCCCTGATTCTCTTGGCGCAATTCCCGGTTAGCAGCGATAATTCCATCATGTCCGGGACGCCGGCCCTTTACTCACCCAATGCCATGCGCGCCGAAAAGCGCGCTGTGGCTGGAAACTCGGTGGTTGCCGCTTTCCTTATCACGGTCGGAAAGATCGTTGTCGGGGTAACCACGGGCAGTCTCGGCATCCTTTCCGAAGCCGCCCACTCCGCTCTCGATCTGATCGCGGCTTTGCTTACGTATTTTTCCGTTGGAGTCTCCGACAAGCCGGCTGACGCGGACCATCAATACGGCCACGGCAAGGTAGAAAACTTCTCGGCTTTCGTCGAAACAGGATTACTCCTGCTGACATGCGCCTGGGTGGTTTACGAAGCGATTCTTCGCCTATTCTTTCGCCGCGTTGAAGTCGAGCCTTCGGTCTGGGCCTTCGCCGTAATGCTCATCTCGATGGCCGTGGACTGGTGGCGTTCCCGCGCCCTTGGCCGCATCGCCACCAAGTACGAAAGCCAGGCCCTCGAGGCCGACGCCCTGCATTTTTCCACAGACGTCTGGTCAGCGGGCGTCGTCGTGATTGGTCTCGCATTTATCCTGGTCGGGCGCATCTATCATCTCGATAAGCTGCGCCTTGCCGATCCCATCGCTGCTCTATTCGTCGCCGGCGTCATTGTTTCCGTGAGCTGGAGGCTGGCGCGGCGCACCGTTGACGCTCTGCTCGATGCCGCTCCCGCTGGAGTCCGCGCCCAGATCACCGATGCCGTCTATCACGTCGATGGCGTGCTCGAAATTGGCCGGGTGCGAATCCGTCGCTCCGGCAACCGTTATTTCGCCGATCTCGCCGTCGGGCTGGCTCGCACCGTGACCTTTCAGCGCTCCGAACAGTTGGTCGAGGCGGTAACCGCAGCGGTGCATAGCGTTCTTCCCGACGCCGATGTGACCGTGCAGCCCTTGCCGCGCGCCGAGCGATCGGAAAACATCTTCGACCGTATTCGCGCCGTTGCTACCCGCCACAACTTAAACGTCCATGACATCAGCGTGCAAGACCTCGCCGGTCGGCTGCACGTGGAACAGCACGTTGAGCTCGACGAGCGGATGAGCCTTAAGACTGCCCATGATCAGGTGACCGACCTCGAAGCCGATATGCGCCACGACGTTCCCGAGATTGCGGATATCCTCACCCACATTGAAAGCGAACCCGCAACGATAGAAACTGGCGACGAATTGGTTCGCGACGCCGAACTCGAGCGGCAATTGAAGTTGGCGGCCGCGCAATTTCCAGAAATTCTGGATGTGCACGACTTCATCATCAAGCGCGTTCGCGGAAGGCTGTACGTGTCCTGCCACTGCACACTTTCCGACGATCTGCCGCTGTCCCGCGTTCACGATATCCAGACAGAACTCGAAATCCATTTCAAGCAGTCTGCCCCAGAACTTTTTCGCGTGCTGATTCATCCCGAACCCAGCACGGATAACCGGCGATAATCAAGGCGCGGAGTTCGCAGAAAAGAATGGAACCGTGGTCGAACCGGGAACGTATCCGTTCGCGTGCGACGTTCAGAAGCTGTCACTCTAGGGAGAGCAAAAGATGCTCAATACTCTGCCAGCACCCATTCTGCTCGACCTTGCCATCCTCTTTACCGCCCTCGCTTGGGGCTCAGGGGCCTATTTGGTTGACAGGAAGGTTTACGTTTTTGCCTCACTCGCAATCGGTTGTTTCGTCTGTCTGTTCGGGTACAGCGTGGAAAGCCTGGGCGCACCCCCGTGGGCGGTGGTTGCGGCGCCAATTCCGTTGGACTTCTTGCTGCTATGGTACGTTCTAAGAAAACTGCGTAAGATGCTCCTCGCGTACGTCGCAATCTGGTCGATCTACATCGTGTTCCATGTCTTGCTCAGCAAGTTTCTCCATTTCGATTCACTCATTCCCGCCTGGAGACTGCACTCGTGAACGTAGCGCCGTATCGAGTCTGAAAGGAGACGCACTCTCATGACTGAAGCTCGTACTACTTGGATTGAGAAGCAGCTCTTCAACGGAATCGCCAGCAGCGGACACTCGATCGTCGTCGATGGCGACAAACTCGCCGGTAACAGCCCCATGGAACTCGTTCTTATCGGGCTCTGCGGCTGCACCGGGTACGATGTCGTTTCCATCCTGCAGAAGAAGCGCGAACCTTTCACCAGCCTTGAAGTTCGTGCTGAGGCCGAGCGCTCCGCTGAACCGCCCTCCGTCTACATCGAAATCAAGCTGACCTACCGGGTGGGTGGTAAAGTGTCTCGAAAAGCCGTTGAGGATGCGGTCCGCCTGTCGAAAGAAAAGTATTGCTCGGTTTCAGCTATGCTCGCCAAGACGGCGAAGATCACTGCTAAGATTGATTATTTGGACGGATAGAACGGCGATGAACCTGTGGCTCCCAAAGTTCTTCTTTTCACCCAACCCGGTTGCCTCTCCTGCGAAGTGGTGAAGATATTTCTGGAAGCAAAAGGCATCAACTTCGAAGAGCACGACATCGTCACCGTCCCCGTTGCCCGTGCGCAATTGCTCGAAACCTACCAGGGCCGGATGGCTCCGACCGTGGTAATTCTCACCCCAACCGGCGCGGAAGTGATTGAAGGCTTCGATCCCGACCGCCTTGACCGTTTCCTGTCTGCTGCCTGATCATCGAGACGACTCAGAGGTTCACGATCCCGAGCCCATCTCACCTAAACTCGCGCCATCATCCTCTGCGCGGATATTTCTTTATTGGCTCTGCGGCGTTTCTCTGGGGAGTCTCAGCCGCATTGGGCCGCGCGGTTTTCACCGGAAAACTGCCGTTGAGCCCCTCTGCGCTCCGCCCAATCGATCCGCTAATACTTTCGCAGACACGAACCACGTTTTCTCTGCTCGTGCTTCTTCCTCTCTTAGTTAGTCTTAAAGGCTGGCAGCGCATCAAACTTCCCGCCCGCGATCTCGCTTACTGTTTTCTTCTGGGTACACTTGGCGTGGCAGTCTCGAATTATTTCTATTACGTTGCTATCCAGAGAACCGACGTTGCCACAGCCATCATCGTGCAATACACCGCTCCAGTGTGGGTGCTGCTTTATGTGGCGGCTCGCGGCCAACAAAGGCTCACGCTGCAAAAAGTCGGCTCGGTCGCTCTAGCTGTCACCGGAATCGCCCTCGTGATCGATCTTTTCCGAGCCGCTTCTGGCAGCGCGCTTCGCCTTGACGCCTATGGCATTATCGCCGCGCTGCTAGCCTCATTCTCCTTCGCTTTCTACAACGTCGCCGGACACCGCATCCTCGCCCGCTACGACCGATGGCGAGTTCTCCTCTGGACTCTCGCCGCTGCTTCAATCTTCTGGTGCGTCGTCAACCCTCCCTGGAAAATCATTGCCGCCCACTATGCACCGGAGCAGTGGCTGTTTCTATTTATCTTCTCGATGATCTCGGTGCTCGGAGCATTCTCCCTTTACTTCCTGGGCTTGCAGCATCTTGAGCCCACGCGCGCCATCATCGCCAGCTGCCTGGAACCGGTCTTTTCTATTCTTCTTGCGGCTCTTCTGCTAGGCGAAGTGCTGCGCCCGATTCAAACTGTGGGAATCGTTTTGGTGCTCGTCGCTATAGTGATCGTACAGCGGCCGGACCGCCGCGTTGGCACGGAGTCTTTCATGATTGAACCTATGGAGTAGGAGTGGCCTCGGACGCGCTGTAGACGCGCCGACCGTCGCCGCAAAACTGCGAGCCAAGAATGGAATTCCGTGTCTAGTCCAGCATCTTGCCCCGTGTCTCCGGCAATTGCGTGGTCACCAGAGCGGCCAGCAGATATCCTGCGGCACACAAACAGAAGGCCCAGCCCAATCCTTTGCTCTGTCCGGCCCGCCCAATTACCAGCGGCGCGACTGAACTCATCGCTCGCGCGCCGTTGTAAGTAAAGCCGAGTGCCCGAGCCCGCACACTGGTCGGAAAAATTTCGCTGCCTATGATTCCGGAACCGGAGAATAGTCCGGTCCCGAATAGCGCAACCAGCGTCCCCATCACCAGCAACATAGTTGGTGCGCGGGCCAAGGCATACAGCGGGATGAGAAGTGCCGCCGACAAACTGTAAACCAAGAAAGCCTTGCGCCTCCCAAGATGATCAGCGACCCAGCCGAAGCTGATATAGCCCGGCAGCATTCCAAACAGATTGAGCGTGACCAGAAGAGTGGTAGTCCCCATCACTCCAAACCCACGCCCACCCTGGAAGACGGGGAGCGACAAATACGGCGGCATCCACGTAAACAACCCCCACCATGCGAACAAAACAAAAAAATTAAACAAGAACAGCGCCACAGTATGTCTCAAATAACGGGGCTGAAAGATTGCGGAGAATTTCGTGGAGAGGTCGCTCGTTGCGTCGCTCCTTGAAGCTGCATCACCGCTGCGGAGAGCATTTCGGTGTCCCCGCATCCCTCTCCGTTCCCACAACTCCGATTCCGGCACTCGCCGCCGTATCCACAACGTCACTAATGCCGGCAGAATGCCAGCGAAAAACACCGCCCGCCATCCGAAATATTTCGCTACAGGTCCGGAAACCAGCGCCGCTGCCGCGAAGCCGATCGCCCACGAACTCTGTACCATGGAGATCGCTTTGGCGCGAAATTCCGTCGGCCAGCTCTCCGCCACCAGCGTCGCACCCGTATTCCATTCGCCACCCATTCCCAATCCCAGCACGAAACGAGCCGCAGCAAGCATCGTGATGCTGGTAGCCAATCCAGACGCGAACGAGCACGCTGAATACGTCAGTATGCTTGCCATCAGTGCCCGCTTGCGGCCGATGCGATCGGCAAGAAATCCAAACAGCATGCCGCCTATGCCCGAGGCCAGCAGAGTAAGCGTTCCCAGCAACCCAGCCGTGCTCTTGTTCATGCCCAGATCGCGCATCAACAGCGCGAGCACCAAGGCATAGAGCATGGTATCGAATGCATCGAGTGCCCAGCCCAGCGCCGCGGCCAGTAAAGTCCGCCGCTGCGCAGGTGTGGCTTGTCGAATCAGTTGGATCGGGCTGATCGCCATGCACGGCGGATTGTACGGCGTGTGTGCCGCGATTGGGAATCGTCAATCTCAGATTTCAGCGCTTCTTGGCGTACAGCCCCTCGCTGAAGCTCTGCTTCGTACGTTGTCGTCCGCGGTACACTCTCCAGCGTTTTACAATATTTTTACCTCTTAATCTCTTGATTCTCCATTAGCCTCGGAATGTGACCTTCAGCTAATGACTGGACGTGATTATGAAATTTCAGCGCGTTGCCGTGCTTCCGCTTTTTCTCCTGACCTTTCTCACTCCTTGTTTCGCCCACCACATGGCTGTCGTCGTCAACAAGGACAATAACGTCGCCAATGTGACCGCGGTGCACCTGGCAAAGCTTTTCCGCTGGGAGATTAAGAAATGGCCGGATGGCAAGGCGGTCGTCCTGGTTCTGCACAAAGACTCCGCTGGCGAAAGCGAGACGCTGGAACATCTAAACAAGATGAGCGCGGCAGAATGGAGGGCCCTGATCGCCGCTCACAAAGATTCCATTCAGATGGCGGATTCCGACGCTGAAGTACTCAAGATCGTGCAGTCCACTCCCGGCGCCGTCGGTCTTATTGACGTCCGCTCCGTCGACAATACCATCAACGTGGTGCGCGTAGACGGCAAACTACCCATGGAATCAGGCTATTTGCCGCATTAACTCTCGATTTATCTCGGATACTCGCTAATAAAAGTAACTCAACTGAGCCTAAGCAAATGAAAATATCTCCGCGCTCTCTTCACGTCCTTTGCAATTTGCTCACGTAACGCTTCCACCGAGGGAAACTTGATCTCATCCCTTACACGGTCGAGAAAACATATCTCGACTTCGCTCTCGGGTGTCAGCTCAATGGGATGAAAATTCAGCAGGTGCGTCTCAATCGCAAACGAATCGGCTCCAAACGTCGGACGATTGCCTACGTTCGTCACCGAATCAAAGCGCTCGTTTCCGACGCGCGTGCACGTGATGTAAACGCCGTCTTTTGGCGCCATTTCCTCGTAGCGCGCGAGATTGATCGTCGGCACCGTGTATTTGGAGCCATAGCCGCGGCCTCGTCCAGGAGTGCTCAAAATGCAAAACGGACGCCCCAGCAGATGCCGCGCCCGGCTCACCCGCCCTTCGCCAATTAATTTGCGGATGTGACTGCTTGAAACCGGTTCGCCGCGCAGCCTCTGCTCGGGGTAAACCTTCACTTCGAAGCCCATCTCGTGTCCAAACTGCTTGAGAATATTCACATCGCCGGCAGCCTTGTGCCCGAAGCGGAAGTTATACCCTTCATGCACTTCGCACGCGTGCAGCTTCCTTTTCAGAATGCGCTCGGCGAATTGTCGCGGCGTCATCAGGGAAAGGTCGCGGCCAAAAGGCAATACCAGAACGGCGTCAATGCCGGTGCCTTCGAGCAAGCGCAATTTTTCCGCGAGCGGCGTGAGCAACTTCAGCCCCGAGTCAGGCCGCAAAATCCGCGCCGGATGCGGCTCAAACGTGACCGCCACGGATTTCCCTCTGCTCTGCCGCGCTCGCTGCACAATCTCGCTCAGCACACGCGCGTGCGCCCGGTGCACTCCGTCAAAATTCCCCACGCTGACCAGCGATGGGCCGAATTCCGCCGGAACATCCTCGAGTTTGTGAAAAACTAACATCGCAGTTGCTATTGGCCAGCACGGCTAGAGTCCAGTTGCTCACGCGAATACCGCACGAAGTTACGGACAGTCGATCATTGACTACTGATCACTGGCCACTAACCCTAGATTTCAAACTCTAGCTTCAGCCCGTCATACGAAAGCCGGACGTGAGGTGGGAGCGTGGCGTTGGTCGCCTCGTGCCCCAAATCGTGGCAAATGTGCGTAAAGAAGGCGCGCTTCGCCTTCACCCGCTCCACGATACGCAGCGAGTTCTCCACCGTCGAGTGCGTAGGATGCGGCTTATGCCGAAGCGCATCCAGAAAAAGAATGTCCAGGCCTTCCAACTGATGGAATGACGCCTCGGGAATTTCGCTGTGGTCCGTAAGATAGGCCGCTTTTCCAAACCGAAAACCGTAGATCTCAGCTTCACCGTGAATCAGACGCACCGGCTCAAAGCGCGCCCCGAAAAGTTCCACCGCACCGTCAATGGGTTTCAACTCCAGTTGTGGCAAACCGCCATATTTGTAATCGGAGTCGAAAATGTAGCTGAACATCTTGCGCAAGAAGGCCGCCGCATCCGGGCGTGCGTAGAGCGGCAACTTCGCCGGTTTGTGACGGTAGCTCAAGGGACGCAGGTCGTCGATGCCCAGAATGTGGTCGGCATGGGTGTGCGTGTAAAGAACAGCGTCCAGCTGCGTAATGCGTTCGCGAATGGCTTGGGCGTAGAAGTCAGGTGTGGTATCGATAAGCACAACCTTACCCGCATACTCGATCATGATCGAGGGACGAGTGCGACGGTCGTGCGGATCGCTGGAGTGGCAGACAGCGCACTCGCAGCCCAAAGTCGGCACGCCCATCGATGTGCCGCTGCCCAGCACCGTGAGCGTGGCCTTCATGCCCGGACCTTCATGCGCGGGCCTTCCTGCTCATCGTCCGCTGGTTCCCGTCGCTGCTGACGGCTGCGGCGGACGCGACAGAGCATTTGTCACCTCTACATAAGCCATGCGCACTTCATAGAGACTGTTCTGCAGAAACGCTTCCTCCGTCGAGGTCAGGTTGCCCTTTGTCTTCTCGGCGAGCAGCGCCAGCGTGTCGATGGTCTGCCGCGCTCCGATGATATCAAGGCGCGGCTGCTCGCCTTGTTGATGCATCAACCCCAGCTGCAGCATCGCTGTCATATAAAGAGACGCCAGGAAACGTTCGAACGTCATCTCGAACTCTTTTGCCGAGCGTCCACTCTGCTCCACCCGCGAGTCCAGTTCTTGCGCCGATTCGCGGTACGCATCCGCCTGCGCTTTTTGCTCAGTCGCCGTTGGCGCCGACGGCATGCCTGCCGCCGCAATGTCGTCGCTTTGCGGAGGAAATACTGCCACAGATTTATCAGCGGAGACACTTTCCTTGGTCGCAGTTGCCGCCGGGGCGGGAGGCGTCGCACTCTTTTGTGTTTCAACTTCCTCGCGAACATCCTCACGCAACTCACCGTCTTCGGTAAACAAACGACGGTCGGTTACGGTGAATCCAGCTTCCTGCTTTTTCTCAGCCATAGCACCTATCCTTAGTAGATCTCTGTTTCTTAGTCTCTACGAAGCTTTACGCCCGTTCTCAAACCTGATGCAGCGCGCCTGTCTCCGCGTGTTTCAACATCGTACTGGGCAACTGAATCACAGTTGCTCTTGCGGTTCCGATCATGACCTCGCGTCCAGTTCCCACTTCCCGCCGAATGTATCCCAGGACCAGCGTACGCTTGCCGGAAGATGTCGCCACCATCCCAACACTCGTTACCTCGCCAACTTCCTTTTCTTCGGAGACAATCTTCATTCCAACTTCAATTGCCGCGGCCGCCTCGGCCACCAAGCCGACGAACTTGCGGTGCACGTTACCCCGCGAGCGGATCCGTTCCACAATCTCCTGGCCAACGTAGCAGCCCTTATTAAAGTTCAGGGCTCGCATCTGCTCGGTCTCCTGCGGCAGGTCGCGTTCCCGGATGTCCACCCCATAGAGCGGAATTCCGGCAACAATCCGCTGCAATTCCAACGCCTCACTGCCCACCGGCATTGCCCCGGCAGCAAGCAATGCACGCCACGTCTTAAGGACATCTTTAGGAGCAAGCCAGATTTCGTAGGACTCATGCTCCGCATCCTCGCCGCGAACGACCACGCACTCCAGGCAATCGCAGTCGCATTTGCATTGCGGAGTAATCATTTGTAGCGGCTGCAATTCCGGGACGACGATCCCAACCGCGTTCAGCAGATCTCGCGACTTTGGACCCGCCAGCCCAAGAGCGGTCTGTTCGTCGCTGATGTTCTCTAACTCCACGTCATCCATGATTATGAAGTGGTTGAACGTAGCCATGAGCTTCTCGACTTGGTTGTGATCCGTTTCAACCACCAGCGATTCGCCCCTGTTATATACGTTCATGTCGCCCAGGATGCGCCCTTGCGCGTTGAGCAGGAAGGCATAAATGCCGCGTCCAACCGCCAGATCGCGAATGTTATTCGTGACCATTCCATTCAACCAACGCACGCGATCCTCACCGGTCAGCGAAATTCTGGCGCGGAATCCCAGGTCGTAGATTCCGACGCCGTTGATCATAGCGGCGAATTCCGCGTTCGGATTGGCAAAGCGTGCCACCGTTGACGCTCCTCGATAGCCCGATCGTCCGTACCGATGCGATGCGTCCGTGTCAGCCTGCAACGCTTCTAGGAGTGGGGTGTCCACCATGGAAGTATTGATTATAGCGAACGATGCAGCGATTCATCGCCAAATGACCGCCGTTACAACCTATTCATTCTTCCCAGCTTGTGTTAGCTTTTTTGCCGTGGAGCCGAAAAAGCCTTCCAAGAAGCGAGTCGCCGTCATTCCAGGAGACGGAATCGGCCAAGAGGTAATTCCTCAAGCTCTCAGAGTCATTCAGGCCTCAGGGGCGGCGGTCGAATTCAGCGAATTCGACTGGGGCGCTGACCGCTATCTTCGTGACGGCATTACCATTCCTCCCGACGGCTTCTCCATGCTCGCTCGCGACTTCGACGCGATTCTCGCTGGCGCCTTCGGCGATCCTCGCGTCAAGACCAACATTCACGCCAAAGAAATTCTCCTCGGCATGCGTTTCAAGATGGATCTCTACG
This sequence comes from uncultured Acidobacteriota bacterium, assembly GCA_963761915.1. GTDB lineage: Bacteria > Acidobacteriota > Terriglobia > Terriglobales > Acidobacteriaceae > Sulfotelmatobacter. Next base: position 290,568 of record CAVXIO010000007.1, on the reverse strand, counting down.
CCAACGTTCGTCCCGTGCGCTTGCTCGATGCGTCGCTATGTCCGCTGAAAGGAGTTGACCCCAAAGATGTGGACTTCGTCGTAATCCGCGAAAACACGGAAGGCGTCTACACCGATGCTGGAGGAGTCTTCAAGCAAGGCACGCCGGACGAGATTGCGATTCAGGAGGACATCAACACGCGCAAAGGCGTTGAGCGCATAATCCGCTACGCGTTTGAATACTGCGAGCGCCACACCAGGATAGACGGCACCCCGCGTGGGCGTGTGCTGGTGTGCGATAAGTCCAATGCCATGACCCACGCTGGCGGCATGTGGCAGCGCGTCTTCAAGGAAGTTGGCGGCGAATTTCCGCAAATAGCATCGGAGCACATGTATGTCGATGCCCTGTGCCTGCAGATGGTGCGCGATCCCCGATCCTTTGATGTAATCGTCACCAATAACATGTTCGGCGACATCATCACCGACCTCGCGGCCGGACTACAGGGCGGCTTAGGCATGGCCGCCAGCGGAAACATTCATCCCGGCAAGACCTCGATGTTCGAACCCGTGCACGGATCTGCGCCTCCCATCGCGTGGAAGAACATTGCGAACCCATTCGGCGCAATCCTGACCGCCGCCATGATGCTGTCGCATCTGGGGCTGAAGGAAGAGGCCGAGAAGATCGAAGCCGCCGTGCTCGAGGCTGTGCGGCAGAAAAAGACCACGCAGGATATTGGCGGCTCTCTTAGTACCCGGGAAGCAGGCGAGTGTGTGGTAAATTTCATCCGCCGCCCATAAACGATCTACTTGGGCTGCTGCTAAGATGACAGCGTGAGACAGTTGCTTAGGCTCGCGATTCTCCTGCTTCTCGCCGTAGCGGCCTCGGCGCAGGCCCCCGGACAGGATCAAACTCCAGATCAAAATCAAAAACCGGACCAGAATTTGCCCAAGACGACGCCTTCCACGCAAGCGCCAGCTTCCAAACCCAAAGAAGAGGTGAAGATCACGCCGCGCGAGGCGGAAGAACTCTTTCATTCGGTCGACGAGATTTTGCAGTTCGACAGCACGCACACCGGATTGGCGATCAAAAAGCCGGTGAAACGCCGCCTCACCAGCCGCGATGAAGTGGTCGCCTACCTCACCAAGCACATGAAGGACGAAGATGTGAAACGTTTGCAGCGCTCAGAGTTGGTGCTGAAAAAGTTTGGGCTGCTGCCTCGCGACTTCGATCTCGAAAAACTGCTGGTGTCTCTGCTGCGCGAGCAGATAGCCGGATATTACGACCCCAAATCAAAGACAGTGAACCTCCTCGACTGGGTCCCCATGGAAGAGCAGGAACCGGTGATGGCGCACGAACTCACGCATGCTCTGCAGGATCAAGCAATCAATCTCGACAAATGGATGAAGAAGGGTGAGAAAGATCTGGGCGAGATCAGGAAAGATCCCACGCCTGCCGATATCGAAAACGACGAGGTAGACGACGCACGGGAAGCTGTAGTCGAGGGCCAGGCTGAGGCCATGATGTTGGAATACGAGCTCGCGCCGGTAGGGAAGTCGATTGTGGATTCGCCCGATCTTGTCGACACCATGGAAGCGCAAATGTCCAGCGGCACCGACGATTCCACAGTTTTCAAAGACGCGCCCATCTTTTTGCGCGAATCGCTTACTTTCCCTTACAGCTATGGTTTGAAATTTGTCGTTGCGCTGATGGAAAAGGGCGGCAAGCAAAAGGCCTTCGCAGACTTACTGGCGAATCCGCCGCACACCACGCGGCAGATCATGCAGCCTGAGACCTACATGTCGGGGGAGAAGATCGAGCCCATGCATGTGCCGGAATTCAAGCGCGACTTCAAGGATTACTTGAAGTTCGATATTGGATCGATGGGCGAATTCGACGTCGCTGTGCTGATCGAGCAATATGTGGGTAAGAAGTTGTCCAATGATCTGTATCCGGAGTGGCGCGGGGGATATTACTATGCGGCCCGGCCAAAAAATGACAAGACGGCTCCGTTGGGAGTGCTCTATGTATCGCGCTGGTCGAGCGCGGAGAGGGCGTCTGAATTTGCCGGAATTTATGCGCGGTCTTTGAAGGAGCGGTACAAGAAGGTGGAACCAGCCGGGCAAGCCTCGACCGATCAGTCGCCCGAGCCAAGTTCGTCGCCCGACAGAGTGCGTGGTCTAAAAGGCCGCCACACGTGGACCACGGAGGAAGGCACGGTGGTGATCGAGGAGCAGGGCGATACCGTCTTCGTAACCGAGAGTCTGGATGCGCTCACTAGCGATGCAGTTCAGAAGGAAGTGTTTGGAATCGCGAAGTGAGTTTCGCGAACACGCCATATCAGGAGATCGTTTACTCGCGAAGGCTACTTCTTTTTTGACTTCCCCTTCGTTTCGCTAGTGTCCGGTATTTCACTTAAGAAGTGCTGCATTCTAGCGACGACCGCGAACTGCTTGCCGCCGCGCTCGACTGTGAGACTGCGTTCTTTGCCGGCTTCTCCGCCAAGCATCAACCAGACTTGCCCCATCGTCGACCCGCGCACCGCAATGCCATCTACGGCGACCAGGTGGTCACCGGCCTGAACCTCCGGCACAGATGGCTTTCCGTCGTAGTCGGCGATGCCTAGAATGGTAAATCCGCCATCGTCCTCCGCCCGAAGAATTAAGCCGACGACATCGAAGTCAGGAAAGTTAAAGGTCCGGCCGATCTCGAAATAAACGGTCGAGTGAGCATAGTCGAGTCCAATACGATAGTTCCTCAGTGCGCTGGTTCCGAGCAGTCCGGCCGCGGAATTCGCGCCGGGTCTCTCGAGGAAGCCAGCACGCCCTTGGGGAGAATCCGCTGCAACCACGTTGGTGAGGTAGAGCGGGCCGTATTGCACGCGATCGAGGCGCATCAGCTTCCAATTCGGCTCATCACTTTCACCCCAGGTATTGGCGGGGCCAATGGCTCCGGTCATGTGAGGCCAGTCTGGATGAGCCGCAGTGAATTTATTGAAGAGTTCGTCTGCCAGAAAACTGATGGGGGAGCCCAGGTCGAGGCCAAGATTGCATTTCTTATTTTCAATCTGACTGGGCACCTGAACCAAACCATTCTGAGCGTTGACAGCTACTTTGGTCTTCACTCCGTTAAACTTCAGGCTGCCGGGCACCCCGAGCGTGAGTCGAAGGCCTGGCAGATCGATAAGCACGTCGTAGTTGCGCAAGACAGTAGAGGGAATGGTTGTCTCGGCGTTCATGCCGGGTTCCATGACGGCAGCGGCAGCGTCCGGCTTGAGCGGAATACTTACCTCCTTCGCCGGAGAGAGAGAGACTTTCATGCCGCCAAGTGTGATTTCCGGCGGTGACGCGGCGGAGCAGTTCGTGTTGCCGCAGGCGATGGCGAGTCCCATCAGATCCGCGACCCTGCGCGACATCCTGAGATTGGGATCACCGTTATCGATCCACGCCCTTACACGCTGGGTCGATCCGTTCGGAAGCTGTACGTCCACGTCAACAATTATTCGATCATGATCGAGTACAACCGGAACGGTTACGAACTTCACCTCGTTCGAGACCGCGGGCTGGACTGCTTTCTGCGCCAGGACGGCGACGTTGAGAATAAGGATTAGGACAGAGGCAACAACCCGCATTAGAGAATTGTAGCGGTTGTGAGTAAGAGCCGAAAACCTGCGTCTGAGTCCAACTTCGCTCACGTCAGTCGTAGCGGGCAAGGTTCAGTCGGACGTCTTGTATAATCGCGAGTTTGACTTCCCACGCGAAAACTTTCTGTGGGCGAACTCTGGAGGGCGGTTGCCACAGGCAGAGATAGGAATTGTCGGCGGAAGCGGCCTTTACGCCATGCCGGGATTAACCAAAATTAAGGAAGTGCGGTTAAAGACGCCGTTCGGCGCGCCTTCTGACGCCTATGTTTGCGGCATGCTGGAAGGTCGAAAGGTCGCTTTCCTCGCGCGCCATGGCCGTGGACACCGCATAATGCCCACCGAACTGAATTTTCGCGCGAACATCCACGGTTTCAAACAGCTCGGAGTTGAAAGAATCATTTCGGTTTCCGCCGTTGGATCGCTCAAGGAAGAACACAAACCGCTGGATTTTGTCATCCCCGACCAGTTCTTCGATCGCACGCGGCATCGCGTGGATACTTTTTTCGGTGGTGGCGTGGTCGCCCACATCGCTTTTGCCGATCCTATATGCAAAGAGCTTTCGGAGGTAGTCGAAACTGCATGCCACACGGCGGGCGTCGCTGCAAAACGCGGCGGGACATATTTGTGCATGGAGGGTCCGCAGTTTTCAACCAAAGCAGAATCGAATGTCTATCGCGGTTGGGGCATGGACGTAATCGGCATGACGAACCTGCAGGAAGCCAAACTGGCACGTGAGGCCGAGCTCTGTTACGTCACGCTTGCAATGGTGACGGATTATGACTGTTGGCATCCGCATCACGATTCTGTGACAGTGGATCAGATCATAGCGGTCCTGGTGAAGAATGCCGAGAACGCGACCCAGGTATTGCGGGCGGCTGTGGCGGCAATGCCACGGACTCGAACGTGTAAGTGCGGCTCAGCGCTGGCCCATGCGATCATGACGGATCACAAGAAAATTCCGGCAGCAACGCGGAATAAGTTGAAACTGATTATTGGCAAGTATGTGAAGTCGAAGTAGCAATTCTTTTAAGAAGGGAAGTCAGGTTCAACGATGAGCATTGTCGTGGTCGGATCGGTTGCGTTTGACGATATCACCTCGCCTTCGGGAAGCGTGCAAGGTATTCTGGGCGGAGCGGCGACTTATTTTTCTCTTGCCGCCAGCTACTTCACGCAGGTTCGCATGGTGGCGGTAGTAGGCGAGGATTTTGGCGCGGAGCACGAAAATGTTCTCAAGAAGCGCGGCGTCGATACGCGCGGCATCGAGCGCGCAGCCGGCAAAACCTTTCGCTGGGGCGGGTCCTACGCCGAGAACCTCAACGAGGCCAAGACCAATTTTACCGATCTGAATGTGTTTGAGCAGTTTCAGCCGCGAATTCCGAAAGAGTACGAAGACACGGAATATTTGTTTCTTGCGAACATCCAACCCACGTTACAAGCCAACGTCCGCCGGAAAATGAACGGGGTTAGCCTGACCGGTTGCGACACCATGAATTACTGGATCCAAGGCGCGCGTCAGGAACTGGCGGAGACCTTGAAGCTGGTCAATGTGTTGCTGATCAACGACACAGAAACCAAAATGTTGGCGAATGAAACGAACCTGCCGCGCGCGGCACAGAAAGTCTTGGCCATGGGGCCACAAGCGCTGGTGATCAAGCACGGCGAGTACGGAGCGACAATTTTCTTTCGCGAAGGTGCATTTGGCATCGGACGCCATCCTTTCCGCGCCCCCACTTTGCCGCTCGATGAAGTGAAAGATCCAACCGGCGCCGGCGATTCCTTTGCCGGAGGATTCATGGGCTATGTCGCCTCCCAGGAAGAATTGAATCGAGAAGTGCTGAAACGAGCGCTGTTCTACGGCGGAGTGATGGGATCGTTTGCCGTAGAAAGTTTCGGCACGGAACGGCTGCAGTCGCTGACGCGCGAAGAAATTGATGCCCGCTTTCAGATTTTTCGTGAACTCACCCACCTCGAATGAAGCCGCAAGCTCCTCCACCGAAGGCGTATTCAGAAACTGAGATCGTGCGTCTGGTTTGGCTGGCGATCTTTATCTCGGTATTTTCGTTTCTCATCTACAACCGCCACGGCGACGTGCTGCTCTACGGCGACGCCGTGGCGCACATCAATATCGCGCGCCGCATCTTCGATTCAAAAACGCCCGGGCTGCTGGAATTGGGAACCGTGTGGCTGCCACTGCCGCATCTGCTGATTCTGCCATTCATTGTGTCGAAGCAGATGTGGCAAAGCGGTTCGGGCGGTTCGATTCCGTCGATGGCAGCTTATGTTCTTGGAGCTCTCGGAATATTTCGTCTGGTGCGTACGGCGCTGCGCCGCGACGGGGAAGTGGATGGCGTCGGCGAGCCTGGCGCCTGGGCGGCGGCCGCTGGTGTACGGCGCGAATCCTAATCTCATCTATATGCAGGCGACGGCCATGGGCGAGTCGCTGTATCTGGCATTGTTTATTTGGGCGTCGCTTATTTCGCGAGTTTCGTCGCGCGACGATGCGAAAGCCTCTCGCACTCTGATAAAATGCGGCATATGTTTAGCCGCGGCTTGTTTGACGCGCTACGACGGATGGTTTCTAGCTGCAGTTATGGTGGTCGGCTGCCGTGATCGCCGCCTTTCGCTCAGCTCCACTGCGCCATGGTCAGGCAGAAAGTCCGCTTCTCGTGGAGCGCTCGTGAAGTTTATTTTGCTGGCAGCCGCTGCGCCGGTATTTTGGCTTGCCTACAATGCCGCATCTACCGCAACCCTCTGGAGTTCGCCAACGGACCGTACTCAGCGCGAGCGATCGAGCAGAAAACCGCAACTGTGAATCCGGCGAAAGGAAATTTGTGGGCCGCCAGCTTCTTATTTTCTAAAAGCCGCAGAACTCAATGTATGCGAGGCGAACTGGCTGGGCCGCCTTTGGCTCGCCCTGGCGCTGGTCGGATCTTTGGCAGCGCGTTCCAGCGGACGCGAGCGCGTTGCGCTTGCTCCTTGGACTCCCCTGCCGTTCTATGCGCTATCCATCGCCTACGGCAGCATTCCGATTTTTGTCCCCACCTGGTGGCCCTTCTCCTATTACAACCTGCGCTATGGTCTGCAATTGCTTCCGGCGTTCGCGGTGTTTCGTGTCGCTGGGGATTTCTTTCATTCGTTCAATCTGTAGAAAGAATTTCGCAACTTGCGCGCATTTTTTGAGTCGCTGGACAAATACCGCAATTCGTAGCTGGGCGCTTTGGTGGTCGCGGCTGCAAGTTACGCCACGATCTGGCGTGCGGATCCCGTCTGTTTTCGCGAAGCCGCAATCAATTCGCGGGGTCGCATTGCACTTGATAAGCAAGTCGCCAGCTGGCTGAACTCGTTGCCTGCGGATTCCACGCTGCTGATGTATTTAGGCGAGCATGTCGGCGCGCTCGAGGAGGCCGGCATCCCGTTACGGCGGGTCATTAACGAAGGCAATCATCGCATGTGGAAACAGCCAGCCGATCCGGAAGGCTTGTGGGAGCACGCTCTCGCCGACCCCGCACGTATGCGGATTATGCTGGTTGGCTTCGAGGGCGATCCTGTGTGGAATGCCGCAGCCACAATTGACAGGCAGTTGGTCGAAATTCATACCACGGGCCAACCGCCGGCGGCGATCTTCCGAGGAAGCATCCCAGCCGGCTCACTACCGAAGCAGAGGCGGTAATCACGCAGGTTAACGTCGAAGTCCGCCGTCACCGCATGCCTCGAATGATAAAATCCGGCCATCTGAATTCCGTTGAAAACGTCCAACCGCACCGATGAATTGGCACAACATTTTCGACTTGCTGCACGGAGAGATGGCCAGCGGTTTTGTAACAGCCTCTCTGGCGCGCCTGTTGCTCGCGGCATTCTGGGCGGGATCATCGGGCTGGAGCGCGAACTGCGGCATCGCCCCGCGGGCCTGCGCACCAACATGTTCATCTGCTTTGGCGCGGCCATGTTCACCATTCTCTCCGACTGGCCTGGCGGTGCGTGCCTCGGCGACCCAGCGCGCATCGCAGCGCAGATCATTCCCGGGCATCGGCTTCATCGGGGCCGGATCGATTCTGCATAATCGCGGCCTGACCACGGGCTTGACCACGGCGGCAACGTTGTTCGTAGTCGCGTCGGTGGGAATGGCCGCAGGTGGCGGGCTTTACGTTACTGCAGTTTTTGCCACGGGATGGTTTTGCTGGCGCTCTTTGCTCTCGGGCTACTGCGGAGCGAACTTTCAACTTGAAAACCTTGCTGGTTTGTTACGAAGTTACCGGAGCAAGCGTGGAACAAATCAGCCAGGAGGTCAACCGCATCCTGGAGCGTCAACATCGCATGATGCAAAATGTTGTGAGCGGAAGCACTGGTCAACATGTGCGAGTACAATTTGACGTCTCCGGCTGCAACCGTGATCAGAGGAGATTGCTGGGAGAACTGAAGGCATCAGCTGTGCTGGGGAGTGCAGCCTCGTTGGGACCGGTGGAATTGGAGTGAGCATCAAGCAGCGGGGATTCCGTTTGTGAAGGCTAGCGCCTGCGGGAATGATTTTCTGCTGATCGATTATTCCGACGCGGCCGAACGCTGGACTCGCCTCTTCTGACTTCGCAGCATTTACGCCGAACGATTTGTGATCGGCACGATGGAGTTGGCGCCGATGGTGTCGAATGGATGTACCCGCACGCAACAGCCGACGTTGAAATTCGGCTGATTAATGCCGACGGCTCCGAGGCGGAAATTTCCGGCAATGGCACGCGCTGTGTGGCCGCATTATCTTTGCGCGCGAGCGCCGGACAAGAGAAAAGATCACAATCCAAACTGGAGCAGGATTGAAGACCTGCGTGCTGACGGGAAGAAAGAACCCAGAATATGAGTTTGAGATTGAGATGGGCGAAGGCGAGTGGAAGCGGAATCTGGCGGTGCAAACTCGAAGTCGGCGAAGTGCGAGGCATTCCGGTCTCGATAGGGAATCCGCATTATGTAATCTTCGTCCCCAATTTCCCGAGAACTGGCAGATCGAAGGCGGCTGAGATTCAACGCAGCTCTCGGTTCAAGCATGGCGTGAATGTTGAGTTGGTCGCCATCGACGGAAAGCATGACGTGAGCGCGCGCTTCTTCGAACGCGGAGTCGGAGAGACGCGATCTTCCGGAACAGGTTCTTGCGCGTCGGCGCTTGCGGCCATAGCGAGCGGCAAGGCGGAATCACCGGTTCGGGTCCACGCTCCCGGCGGAACGCAGACCGTCCGCAAGGAACAAAATAACGTTTTTCTTCGCGGTACGGCGAGACTGATTTGCCAGGGAGAGTTTTTTGTGGGCTAGAGCTGTGTTTCTGGGCGGCAATTTGGCCCACTCTGGCCAGCCTCTTTTTCACATTAGGCTTCTTACTAATGTCTCGCCTCACAGTTCCGCGCATCAAGCCGCCCGCTCTCAAACGAGGCGATACGGTCGGCATCGTCGCTCCCGCCAGCAATGTTAAGCCCAGTGAACTCGAGGCTGGTTGCGAAGGCCTCCGCCGCGCGGGGTATAGCCCGTTCTATTTCGATTCCATCCTTGAGCAAGATCTTTATTTTGCCGGATCGCCACGCCGCCGCGCCCGTGAACTCGAAGACATGTTCACGCGCGAAGACGTACGCGCCATTGTTTGCGCCCGCGGCGGATACGGTTCCAATTACTTGCTGCAGGCGCTGGATTGGAGCAAATCAAAGCGAATCCCAAGATTTTCGTCGGCTACAGCGACCTGACCGCGTTGCTCACTTACATGGCCGACTCGTGCGGATTGGTAACGTTCCACGGGCCCATGGTGGCGAAAGATTGGGCGCATCAAGATGGCGTGGACCTTGCTTCATGGAACGCGGCGCTGTCGAATATCTCGGGTTGGGAACCCGATCTGGGGCGGGTTCCGCAGCAACCGCATTATTGGATGGAGAAGCGGAAGGAATTCTTTATGGCGGCTGCCTTTCCATTCTGGTCGCTTCCCTTGGAACACCATATGAAATTCAGACGGAAGGAACAATCCTTTTCCTTGAAGACATCGCAACTAAGCCTTATCAGATTGATCGCATGCTGATGCAGTTGAAGCTGGCCGGCAAGCTGGATGGCGTGCGAGGAATGATATTTGGCGAAATGCGGGATTGCCTGCAGACCCAGAACCAGGGATACACGCTGCAGCAAGTGATTTTGCGGATTGTCGATGGATTAGGAATTCCCGTGGCCTATGGAGTGAGGTCAGGACATGTGACGGCCGGAAATATCACGCTGCCAATCGGCGTGCGCGCTGCGTTGAAAGTGCACAATGGCGAAGTTCGTTTAAAGATTCTGGAAGCTGCGGTAATCGATGGGCCGCGGAAAAGCTGATCGGCAAAGTTATGATCCAAAACAAGCATATCCATTTAATTGGCATTTGCGGCACGGCCATGGCTTCGCTTGCAGGAATGCTGAAAGAGCGCGGTTTTCGCGTGACCGGTTCCGATGCTGCAGCATATCCTCCGATGTCGGATTTTCTAACCGGTCTCGGTATTCCCGTCGCCCAGCCCTTCGACACGCGTAATCTAGACCCTCGCCCCGACCTCGTGGTGGTGGGTAATGCGATCTCCCGCGGAAATCCCGAACTTGAGCACGTTCTCGATCAGCGCATTGCATTTTGCTCGTTGCCTCAGTTGCTTCACCAGGAATTCCTGCGCGGCAAAGAAGTGCTGGTAGTGGCGGGGACTCACGGAAAAACCACGACCACCTCGATGCTGGCGTGGATTTTTCATACTGCCGGCATGCAACCGTCGTTCCTCATCGGTGGCATCGCCGAAAATTTTGGCTCAAGCTTTCATCTCGGTCAGGGTAAACATTTCATTCTCGAAGGCGACGAGTACGACACTGCATTCTTCGACAAAGGTCCGAAGTTCCTGCACTACTTTCCCGATGCCGTGATTCTGACTTCAGTCGAATTCGATCACGCCGATATCTATAAAGACTTGGATGCGGTCGAGACCGCGTTCAAGCGGCTGGTGAATCTGATTCCCCGGCGCGGGCGGATTATCGCTTTCGATGGAGCCACCCCCGACGTTGCTCAAAGTGCGAGCCTGGAGCGTTGCCTGCGCAAAGCTTTCTGCAAGGTGGAACGCTACGGTGCGAGCGAGCGTGCGGACTGGCAAATTACAAATATAAACTTCGAGGCAGGGCGCACTTCTTGGTCGGTATCGCACAACGGCCGCGTTTGGACGGATCTTGAGTTCCCCCTGGCGGGCGAATACAACGTCTGGAATGCAACCGCGGCAGCTGCCCTGGCTGAAGCGTATGGCATTTCGAAAGAGGAAATCGCGGCCGCGCTGAAAACTTTCAAAAGCGTAAAGCGTCGGCTCGAAGTAAAGGCGCAGGTGAATGGCATCACCATCATTGACGACTTCGCGCATCATCCCACGGCGATTGCCGGAACACTGAAGGCGTTGCGCGCTCGTTATGCAGGAGCGCGGCTGTGGGCGATCCTTGAGCCGCGCTCCAATACGCTGCGGCGTCGCGTGCTGCAGGCTGACCTGGCGCGCAGCCTGTCCCTGGCCGACGAAATTATTGTCGCCGGCGTTTTTCGTTCTGACGCCGTACCGGAAAATGAGCGCTTGGAGTTGCCCGAACTCGCGGCCGATATTCAGCGACATGGCAGACGCGCTCGCCTGGTTGCCGACGCGGAGGAAATCGTGCAGACCATCGCTCCCGAGATGCGCAGCGGCGATGTCGTCGCAATTCTCTCCAACGGTGGCTTTGGTGGAATTTACGAGAAACTACCGGAGCGTTTAAGGGCGCTTGCCGCCGCGGGGAGCGCTAACTCGGCAAATGCGGCAGGCAATCGATGAGGCGTCGTAGCTTTGCTGAAGAGCTCGCACGCCCAATACTCAGCTGCGCGCTGTTTCTCGGCATTACTCTTGCACCCTCCCGCGCCGTAACCAATTACACAATCTCTCTGGCTAACCCAGAAAAGCATTTGGTCGAGGTGCAGATTCTCCTGACCGAAGGGTCGGCGCAGCGCGAGTTGCAGCTTCCAGTATGGAACGCTTTGTATCAGGTACGCGACTTCGCGCAATACGTGAACTGGATTCGCGCGAAAGACCGCGCGGGACGTGCGCTCGCGGTCCGTCAGTTGGATAAAAGCCGCTGGCAGATCGAGGGGTCAAAGATTGGCGCTGTCGTCGAATATCAAATCTTTGCGGATTCACCTGGACCATTCGGAGCACAGTTGAATTCGCATCATGCATTTTTCAATCTGGCTCAGATCCTCATGTATCCCGTGGAAGCGCGAAACGATCCCATGGTTTTGCGCTTCAAACACCTTCCCCCGGCTTGGCAAATTGCCACGCCACTGAAAGCACTGCCGCAGGGCACATTCAGCGCGGAAAGCTATGATCGTCTGGTGGATTCTCCGGTCGAAATTGGAATGTTCGAGGAATCCGATTTTGACCATGCGGGTGCACACTATCGAGTGGTGGTTGATGCTGAGCCTGGCGATTATGACATGGAAAAGATCGCTGCCATGTTGCGTAAAATTGTCGCTGCCTCGACCAGTTGGATGGACGATCGCCCCTACGAAACGTACATGTTCCTTTACCATTTCCCGCACGGTCCAGCCGGTGGCGGCATGGAGCATGCCTACTCAACCGCCATTTCAATAAACGCAGAAGCCTTGACGCGCGCGCCCGAAGCTCTCGCCTCGGTGACGGCTCACGAGTTCTTTCACCTGTGGAACGTGAAGCGCATTCGTCCCCAGACTCTTGAGCCGGTGGATTACACTCGCGAGAACTATACGCGCGCACTCTGGTTCAGCGAGGGTTGCACCAGTACGGCCGCGGACTTCATTCAGTTGCGCGGCGGCCTGCTCGACGAAAGCCATTTCAAACCGGATTTGGCTTCGGCCATCGGCGAACTCGAACACCGCTCCGCGCACCTGACTCAGTCGGCGGAAGAATCCAGTCTCGATGCCTGGCTCGAAGGCGACCCTTACTACCGGCGCCCTGAGCGCAGCATTTCTTATTACAACAAAGGCGAACTGCTCGGCATCCTGCTGGATTTGGCCGTGCGAGAGGCCAGTCACGGCGAGGCTTCTCTGCGCGAGGTTTTTCAATGGATGAATCAGAATTACGCGAAGAGGGGAAGATATTTTGCCGATTCCGAAGGCGTGCGCCAGGCCGCCGAAGCGGTCAGCCACGCCGGTCTGGGTTGGTTTTTCGTAAAATATGTTGCCGGTACCGACGAGATTCCTTGGAATGATTTTTTCCGATACGTCGGGCTCCGTCTCGTCGAAAGCAAGAGTAATGTGGCAGACGCGGGTTTCTCGGCTTCCCGAAACTTTGACGGGCCCATGATTGTCAATGCGGTGACCTCAGGCAGCGCGGCCGAGCTAGCGGGTCTGCAAGTAGGGGACATCGTTCTAGAAATTAACGGCAACACCCAGGAGCAGGAATCATCGGAGGCCGTTGCTCCACTCACTCCGGGCGACACGATCACGGTGAAGATCCGCGCTCGGCGCGGCGGAGAGCGCGACTTGACGTGGAAGGTGGCAAGCCGCGAGGAAGTCACCTACGAATTCCGCGACACGGAGAACATTACGGCGCAACAGCGGTCACGCCGCGCAGCGTGGTTGAAAGGCGAAGCAGAAACGTCGGAAACACCGCACTCCCATTAGAGGCACACCATGCTCCGCACCGCCGCCATGCTGATCTTCTGGACTCTGGCCGCGCCCATTGCCGCCCTAATCGGCTTTCCCTGGACCTTCATCACGGGCGACGTCAGCTTGCTCTACCGCATGTTCATGTTTGGCGCCTGGAATGGCGTGCGCCTAACCGGAGTGCGCGTACAAACTGTCGGGCTCGACAAACTGAACCCGGCCCGCAACTATATCTTCATGTCGAACCACGCGTCCAACCTTGATCCGCCGATTACGATTCCGCTCATTCCGCGGCGCACATCCGTGATGGTGAAGAAGGAATTATTCACGTACCCAATTCTAGGCCGCGCCATGCGTATGGGATCGCTCGTCCCCGTCGATCGCGGCAATCGCGACGCGGGCATTGAATCGGTGCGTATCTCGAAGCAAGTAGTTCGAGCAAGGCCTGAACATGACCATCTATGTCGAAGGCCATCGCTCCTTCGATGGCAAGCTTCTGCCCTTCAAGAAAGGACCGTTCTACCTGGCGATGGAGTGCGGAGTTCCCGTCGTTCCCGTCACTATCACCGGGACCCATGACGTGATGCCAAAGGGAAGGTTCGCAATCAAGCCGGGACTTGTCACCGTGATTTTTCATCCCCCGATCGAACCCTCAGAGTTCGGGAGTCGCGAGTGCCTGATGGAAAAGGTAAGAGCCGCAATCGAGAGCGGACTGCCCGAGCAGCTCCGTGCACCCAGCGCCAAAGCCGAAGAGACGCACGCGGAAAACCGTACAGCCTGATACGCTGCAACCTATCCACAACTTGGCTTCCAGCATATAATTTCGCCGAATCGTGGGTCTCGCCGCCGGGCGAAAGTTCTACTTCTTCCGAACCCTGGCGCGCAGCGCCCGTGCCATCTCGGGCAGCTTCGGCAGCAATGCGGAATACTTCAACCAGAGTTTGTGATCCACTGCGGGAGCGCCGCTAACTAAGGCCCCCGCGGGAACATCATTCGCCACACCGCTCTGCGGAGTAACAATCGCAGCCTCGCCGACCTTGCAGTGGCCAACCACTCCCACCTGTCCCGTTAGAATCACGCGCTTGCCAATTTCGGTCGAGCCCGCCAGTCCGACCTGCGAACACAGCAGCGCATCCTCGCCCACCTGCGATCCATGACCCACCTGCACCAGGTTATCGATCTTGACCCCGCGCCGGATGCGAGTCTCGCCCACGCTGGCGCGGTCGATGCAAGAGTTCGCCTGCACCTCCACATCATCGTCTATGACGACCGGCGCCGGCTGAGAAATCTTGTGCCAGCGTCCGTCGTGAGTCTTGGCGAAACCAAATCCGTCGGAGCCGATCACAACTCCGTTTTGCAGCAGAACGTTATTACCGAGGCGGCAATTCTCCCGCACCACAGCTTGCGCATGCGCAAAAAAATTGTCCCCAATCTTCACTCCGCGATAGATCACCACATGCGCCAGCAAAACCGCGTCGCCGCCAATCTCCACATTCTCGTCGATCACCACGTAAGGCCCAATGTGCGCGCCGCGCCCAATCTTCGCCGTAGGATGCACCACCGCCGTAGCATGCACTCCCGGCGCATAGCGCAGCGGCTTGTGAAACAATTCCAGCGCCCGGGCGAAGCTGAGATAAGGGTCCTCCACGCGCAGCGTAGCCACCGGTATCGCCGGAAAATTCTCCGCCACAATCACGGCGGAAGCCTTGGTGAGCCGCACCGCTGCCGCATACTTAGGATTGGCCACAAAAGTAATTTCTCCCGGCCCAGCCTGCTCAATCCCGTTGAGCCCAGTAATTTCAGTATCGCCCGCGCCATTTTCCAGACGCGCCTTCAGTGCGGATGCAATCTGTGCAAGTTTCATGGAAATAGTCTCAAAGAAAGCGGCCAGCGAGATTGTAACGGAATGCGAGCGTGAGACGCCGAGAAGGTCGTCCGCAGCGTTCCGCGGAAGTATGAGCGGAAACGAGAGGCCAGCACATGGGGCTAGCCCCTGGCACACGCCCTACTTCACGGTGAGCGTGAGCGTGCCTTGCTGGGAAAGCGATCCGGCGGTCGCGGTCACGGTTACGGTGTAGGTGCCCGCCGGCGTGCCGGGATCCTGCTGGTGACTACTGCCCCCGCCGCCGCAACCGGAAAGCGTTGCCAGCATTGTCAGCGCCATCAGTCCGAGCAGTGCGCTTGAACGTCGTCTGGGACCAGTGAGCATCAACATGCCCACGAGCGGCAGTGCTCCAGCGCAGACTGCAGCCAAGTAGTAAGGTCGATTGATCGGTGCCAGCATGGTGGTGTGCGGTCCCATCGTGGTTACTGTAATGGTTGCGTTCACTATCGTGTTTGGTCCGCTTCCCGTCACCGGAGTGGAAACACAAGCCGCTTCCGCAGGTAGGCCGGCGCAAGTGAAACTGACGGCAGTCGTGAAACCCGTCGAGGTGATGATGCCGACCGTGCTGCTGCCTGACAGGCCTGGGCTGGTGACGGTGACGTTCGTCGGACCCGACACTCCAGCGAACCCGGGCTGGATGCTGAAGGCCACCGGCGCCCCGCTGTTGCTGGGATTGAAGCTGGCGTCGCCCGCGTAGCTGACCGAAATACTGTGATTGCCTGCGTCGAAGTTGATGACTCCCGCGCCTATCGAAGTGTTGCCCTGGCTGTTCAGGGCGACCGGGTTAGCCACTGGGTTGAAGATTTGCCCCGGGAGATTGCACGGCGTCCCGTTGCAGGTGTCTGTAAATGTGACCATCCCGGTCGGGCAGGCACCAACAATAGAGCCTTGGCATTCTGTGGTCGGGTTGGCAGCGCTCGCTACGTCGGCGCGCACGAAGACAAAACTACCGAAGGGAATGCCGGTTAGCGGAATTGAGTTGCCATTCTGATCGTATGCGAACGCCGTCTCGGTCGTCGTGCTGTTCTCTTGCGTGACCGTGACCTGAACTCCGGGTGACGCGGAGTCACTCGGCGCAAACACACCAGTGGGCGTATTAGTAGTGTTGCCCGCGTAGTGAGCGGTGACGTAGTACGGGCCGCCTCCCGGCAGTTGGTTGGTTGTCCCTGAAACCGTGCCGGTGCCGCCCAACGTAAAGTCCCCTATGCCGGTTTTTGGCGAGGGAGAAGGGCTCGACCCGATCGCGGCAATCAGGGAAACGTCTCCCGTTGGCGTTCCAGTTCTACTTGTTGGAGCGACGGTGATGCCCACGTTTATCGATGTCCCGTGGGTGACGTTAATTGGAGTGGTATTGCCACTTGCTATGCCGTTGAGCTTAAGCGTCGTGCTCGTTGGGCGGAAGCTGACGCCGGTCCACGCAGTGACTAAGTTAGCGACATTGACGGAACCGAGGCCCGAAGCCAGGTCATAGCCAACCCCAGCAGAATAAACGCCATTTGGATATCCCGCTTCTCCCGGAACGGAGTTGTTGCCGACGGTTACATCGTTGAACACACAAGCGTTGTTCGGCAGCGTAGCGCTTGATGCATCGCACGCCGTCCCGGCTGCCTGTTGGGTAGCGGCCAACGGATAGAGCATATAGTCAGCTTGACCCTGTCGCACGCTGTCTCCCAGGTTGGCCATCGCACTATCCACGAGGGCCATAATGCCCGCGAACGATGGCGCTGCCGCTGACGTACCGTACACAAAGTAAATAAAACCCTGGCCACACGAGCCTGCGACACATAGCAAGTATGGATCGTGCCCCGCTGATGTCAGTGAGACATCGGGAATATCGCGTACTTTATCGTTGGGAATGCCGGTGACAACCGATTGCCACGATGGTTTAGGTATCCCTTGAGTACTGCCGCCGAATCCGTTTCCCAGATTCCCCGCGCTCGCGCCACCGCTTCCCGCAAGGATGCTTTGACATGACGACGTCTCACAGCTCTCATTCCAGACATCTTCAGGGATATAGGAAATTGCGGTTTCGGCTAGGGGGGCCGCGTTGCTCCAATATGTTGCATCCTGCCCATTCTCGTTAAACATCGTGCCTCCAACAGCGACCGTAAACGGCGTCGAGGCAAACATGTTTATTGATATCGGTCCCGTTGCCAGCGTCTCAGAGTTGGAATCGCAACCTTCGGCTCCGGTGTCTCCCGCCGAAACGAAGTATGTAATGCCCTGCGCGGCCGCCTGCTCCGCTAAAGCGTTTGTACCGGCGATTCTGGCGTCGGTATTGAAAAACTCGCAGCTCCCGAAACTTTCGGTCATCACATCCGCAAAATTGTTCTCGACGATGTAGGCCTCGGAAAGATCAATTCCGTCCGTCGTATTCGTCGTAGCGGAAACAACAAACTCCAGAGTGGCTAATGGAGCCACCGCACCGGACCATGTCACATCCAAGGTGGCCTCCAGTTCTTCCACACCACCTAGATCCCCGGGATCGGGCCCGTCAAGAACCACCGGGTAGCCTATGCTCGGCAAATTAAAGTTGAAGCGGAAGTCATCAACGTCTCCGGCTTGGTTAACTCCAAACAGGTTGCTCCGTCCGACTATACCGATAGTGACACCTTGCCCTTGATTCGCGGGGGGGCCATTGTAGACCGGGTTGATGTCATAGATCGTCGCGTAATCTTGCGGGCCTAGGGCGTACGTGATCGGTTGACCGTTCTGAGCAGGAAACGTGACGTAAGGGGCCTTGCCAGGAGTAAATTTCACTGGAACGGGATGCGGATCAAAATGAACCTGGGGTTTGCTTAAGAAATTATGCAGCGTAAGCACTCCCGCCACTGCCGGCGTCAGCGCCGTCGGAATCGACGGATCATTCGCATTCGCCCAGTGCTGCTCTTCGTTCACCACATACTTGTGAATCGTGGTGTGAAACGCTTCCTGCACCTGGCTTGCCGAGCCAGAGAACTCCAGCACCGTGCGTCCCTTGGTCGATCCCACTTGGAATCCGTGCGCTTGCAGCCACCCGGTAATCGTCTGCATGTCCGCGTCGGTGGGACCAAATTGCCTGCCGAACTGCTCCGGCGTCAGCCACTTGTGATAATTAGGCGAAGCTTTATCCTGCTGGTCGTCGAGAAGTTTTCTCAGCGTCGCTTCCTGCGCTGTACTTCTCTTCAGCACCAGCAGCATGCGCTGCATCGGCAGTGTGGCCGGGGCTGTGCCCAAGTCGAACTGCGGCCGCGCCAGCGGATGCGTGTTGCCCTTCAGCACCGTGAGCTGAGTTTCGTCAACCGCTTGCGTGATCAGCGGCTGTGACTGCATCACCGCCTGCTGCTCGACACCGGAAATCTGTGCCAGTGAGAGTGCGCAGAAAGAAAACATCACTGCGAACAAAGTGACGCCGGGGAGTCGCCTGGGAGCAAACAAATTCACACTCATGTATTGCCACCTGCCTGGGACGTGGCCACGTCTGTCGAGACCCGCAGGCTGGGAGGAAGGGATTCACCCGACAGCTCTCGTTGCGCAGGAATTACCCCGCGCCTTGATCCAGCGTTTTATCTCAATCGGGTGGCAATTGCAACAAATATCGCGCCAGATGCTCCCAGTACGTGCTCCGACGGCCTGACCAGCTATGGGTTTGTTGTCGGGCAGGTCAGTTGCGCAGTTCCGGCGATCGTGCAGCCACCGCCGCAGGCGGTGATCACGTTGCAGTTAGTCATGTCCGAGGCAATGATCGAGTACATGACGTCAGGTCCTCCCCCCACTTCCGTACACTGAGCCAGGCCCGCGTTGGTGACGGATACTGCGCTCGCAGGTGCACCTTGCAGACACGCAGCCCAAACGGCGGGCTGCGGAGTGACCGCGTAGGGAGCCGCGTTGTAGTGGCCCGTAGCGATAAACTGCACTGGCGTTTGGCCATCGGCAGTTGCGGGGCTCAGCGTGATGGATTGGAGCTGGCGGTTCGAGTTCATAGTTGAACTCGCGGCGCCACACGACAAAGCGAATGACGCAGCCGCTACTAGAACGAGAGAGGTAAGCATGAGCCTAAGCTTTTCCATAACTCCCTCCTTCCGGATTGGAACCCACGAACAGAGCAGCGGGTTGCACGAATCACTCTGCCGTTTTCGCCTTACTACCGGAATTTTACTCCTCAAACATCGGAACTTGCCGCTGATCCTCGGCGGGTCCGCGGCGTGGCCGCCGCGTCGCACCGATCACCGCCAGCACCGTCAACGACTCCAGCGCCGTACGCGGCACAAAGATGCGCTGCGTGTTCGATCGCTGATCCGGAGGATTCACCAGATACCCCTCCGGCAAATTCTGCGTCAAATCCGAGGGCATCAGCCCTTCGAGAATCTCATTGTCCTTAAAGCGCAGTCGCACCCACAACCCCTCCGACCGCGGACGCGAAGTGAAGGTCTTGCGCGTCAGCGATTCCGAGTCGCCGAACTCCCGCACGAAATAGACCCCTTTGATCTCGCGCAGATCCATCGCCACCACGTTGCCCGCCGTATTGAGCAACTCCAGTTTGCCTTCGTTCACGAATTGCGCCGGCGACACGTATCCCGAGACCGAATCGCGATCCATCTTTCGGACGATCACTTTCTTGTGAGTCGAAGGCATAGGTCGGAAAGGCCGCCCGGTTAAACCCTGGCCGGAAGCCGAACACCGGACAGCGGATGACGGAGCGAAGCCGACCTCATTCTCGCACTATTTCCCCTTACATCGCGCGAATCCACGTTGGCAGTAGCCAAATCGTAAACGTTGTGTTATTCCTTTAACTTGCCTTGGCCCCGCTCAAGTCTACATAAGTCGCCTGAATTGAGTAGCTTGTGCCTTATCCAGAGCGGAATCGCCGGGGATGGGCCCCGTAGTCCTGTGGAAATGCTGTGGAAAACATCGGCGTAGACTACTTTGCGCCGGGCAGGAAACGATTCGGCCGTTGGACTCAGTAACCGCTTAAACACGAATGGCTGATTACATTTACACAATGGAAATCCGGTTGACGCCGGATCAGTTGAAGGGCGTCAATCTGGTGCAAGACGTAGCTCGAGCTGCAGGATTCACTCTTTACCTCACCGGCGGTGCCATTCGCGATATCATCAGCGGCTTCACTATCCGCGACCTCGACTTCACCGTCCAGGGCAATCCCCTCAAGCTGCAAAAAGATTTCGAGCGCGCCGGCGCTCAAATCGCCGGACACGACGAAGACGTTCGCACCCTATTTCTTGTCCTGCCCGGCAACGTGCGCGCCGAACTTGGCATGGCCCGCACCGAACACTACGAGAAAGTCGGCAGGCCGCCCACCATCGCTCCCGCCAGCATTCAAGAGGATCTCCGCCGCCGCGACTTCACCGTCAACGCCATGGCGCTCTCCTTGAACGAAGGCTCGCGCGGACTTCTCCTCGATCCCTTCAATGGCGTCGCCGATATCGAAGCCAAACTGCTTCGCATTCTGCACAACTATTCCTTCGTGGAAGACCCCTCGCGGCTCATTCGTGCCACCCGCTTCGCCGCACGTTTCCACTGGCCGCTCGAGGAGCGCACCCAGCAGCGCTACGACGCCGCCAAAGAAAGTAAATACATCGACCACATCTCGCGCAGCGCGATCGGACACGAAATCGCCCAACTCGCGCACGAAGACGATCCGCTAGCTGTCGTCCGCGCTCTCGAAAAAGAAGACTGGCTCAAGGTTCTGCATCCTCACTGGTCGTCGGCCAAAGTCGATACCAACGGCCTTGCCCAGTTGATGAAGACGCGCCAGCAGATTGTGGATCTGGGCTATACCGTCGATCCTTCCGCCGCCGTCATGCACTTCCTTACGGATCGCCTTTCTGAAAAAGATGTCTCCGATCTGCGACGCCAGATTCCTCGCAAAGATCTCATCGAGGCCTGGCGCGACATTGAAGTTCACGCCAAAGATCTCGCCAAGCGACTTACCGGCAAGGAAGCAGCAACCCCGTCGCGCACCTGGAACCTGCTCTCAGCGGCGCGTCCTGAGATGGTTCTGTTTCTCGCGGTAACGGCGCGCCATCAGACCGTGGCCCAGAAGATCAAGAACTTCCTCACCAAATGGCGTCAGGTCCAGCAGCGCATTCCTCTGCCCGAGATGACGGAACTGCTCATCACTCCGCAGTTGCCCGAATATCCCAAAATCGCCCGCGACGTCTTCATGCTTCTGCTCGATGGAAAACTTCGCTCGCGCACCGAGACTTTGAAATTCTTGAAGCCTTTCGCTCCGCCACCGCCTCCGCCGCCTCCCCCGCCCAGGCGCGGCCGAGGTCCAAAAGCAGTCGCCGGTGCGCCTGTCGCCGCTGCCACGGCGCAGCCCGGTAAGAAGGGTGAAGCCACGAAAGGGAAGGGAAAAGGAAAGGCCGCGGCTGCTCCTGCTCTGCCGCCTGTGCCCGTCGCACCAGCATCAGCCGCGCCCGCGAAGTCGAAAGTAAAACTCAGCCCCAAGCCCGCGCCTAAAACTGTCAAGCAGGCCAAACCGGCAAAGCATCCAGCGAAGCCGAAAAAGTCTCGTCCGAAAAAGCCGAAGGCAAGAACGAAACCAAAAACGAAGACGACAAAGAAGAAGAAACGATAGTCCCTAGCAAGAACGTGTGGTCGCGGGCGACTCGCCCGCGATATGCCTGCACCACCGAGGAGAGCAGCGCTTCAGCGCCGCCGATCTTAGCCGCGAAGCGGCGGCCGAGTGCAGCCCACGGCGTAAGCCGTGGGTAGGAAGCAAGAGAGGAACGAGCCTCGAAAGGGGCGGAAGAATACTTCTCACGCAAATTCTTCGGACGCGCGCCGACCCATACCGGGGAGCAACACGCTACTGGCTCAACTTAATCGCCAACTGTCGCTCCGGTTGCGTCATCTGGCTCCATAATTTCTGCAGATCATCTTGCAGCGCCTGATTGTCGGGCTGTTGGTGCAGCGCCAGCGCAAACCACCGATAAGCGGTCGGCAAATCGCGCGGCGTGCACGTTCCCGTCGAGTACAGCGCCCCCAGCGAAATCATTGCCTTCGGATTCGATTGCTCCGCCGCCGACTTCAGCAGCCGCGTGCCGTGATCGCAATCCTGCCGCACTCCACGCCCGTAGACGTAGCGCTCGCCTTCGCTCACCATGTCAAACGGCCTTCCCGCCGCAGGCTTCGCCACCACCGCCGGTGTCCTCGTTCGCGGTCTTACGTGAGCTGCCGGTTCGTCCGCCGCCGCGGGCTTCTCCGCATCTGTACTCGCCGCTGGCGCAGCCGAATCACCCGCTCCAGAATCCGTCGGCGCGTTGGAATCGCCAGTCTTACTCTGTGGTGCCGAACCCTGCGGGGCCGCGCTTTGCGGCGCACTCTGCGTAGCTGTCGTCGGCACCGCGCTCGAATCCCCAGGAGCGGCCCCCGCACCACTCGCCGCCGGTGCAGCCCCCGCACCGCCGTTAGGCCCAGACTGAGAGCCCGCACTATCTGCGCCCGGCGCTGGCGCACTCGCCGCCGCGCTGCTCGCGTTCCCAGAGTCTGCCCCGCTCTGCGTCGCATCCGGCGCGGGCGCGCTCGCAGCAGGTTTCTTCTGGGCCGCATTCAGCCAGTCAAAGCCGCCTTGCTTCCAGTGCAGGTAACCGAATCCCCCCGCCAACACCAGCGCAATCACTATCAAAATCAACTTGCCCGGCCCGCGCTTCGGCTCTTCCTCATCATCGAGCAAGTAATCAAGATTTCCCGACGAGGGTCGCAGGCGATCATGCCCGCCATCATCTCTCCGATCACCGGAGTCGTAATCAGAATGATGATCAGAATACTCGCTCCGGATTCCAGTCCTCGCCGGCCCCGGCGTGCTCAATCCCAAAAACGATGGACCCGTAATCACCGGTCCCGCACTGCGCCCAACCTCCGGCGACGAAACCGGCGCCGGACGCCGTTCCGCGCTCACGCTGTTCCCACCTGTCGGCACGCCGGCCGTAGCTGCCCTCGGCGCGGTCGGCACCGGAGAAGCCGCGACCGGTGCAGACACAGCAGCAGGCCGCGCCGCCGTCACATTTTCCGTCGACACAAACTGAGTCGGCTTCCCCGCCGCTTGCGTCGGCTTCGCAGCCACTGCAATCAGCGGCGCTCCGCACATCCCGCAATAGCGGTTAGCCTCGGAATTTTCGTTGCCGCATCGTCCGCAGCGCACCGTTCCTCCTCAGATCCAGCTCTCCTAAAGATTACCTCTATCGCCCCGAAGATGCATTATCCAAGCGGATTCTCTACCAGAGCGCGCCCCGCCCTCCATCCCTGCGCCACTCGCAGGGGCAGCTCACGGACTTTGATCCTGCTCATATTGTCGGAAACCGCCGCTCGCCTCACAGGCGCATTAATCCAGCGGCGCGCTTGACGGGTCCGTCAGCGCAATCAATCGACCCAGCGGATATTCTTCTTGGGTCAGAGGAACTTCGGGCTCAGAATTGACGATAGTCAGCACGTCGCCGCTGTGCACTCCGCGCAGCAGCAAACGATTTCGCTCGACGCCCACCACTCGATACTTCTCGTCGAAGATCAACTTTTTTCCCATGCAGAATTAGATGCCCGCTCTCTCCACCGTGATGCCACATTTGCCCAACCTAAGGCACTAACCATCCCGCCTCAGGTGTTTCCCACAATGCTCAGGTATTAAGCCCCTCTTCGTACCGGATCACTCATAAAAACCTTTCCACACTCCAAACACGCTGCCTTCGCCCGCGGTGTAATCAACCCGCACGCCGGACACATTCTCTGCGCTCCATATCCCGCCATCTGCGGCCTCAACCGCCGCATCCTGTACAACACGACCCACCCAATCGCAAACACCACCGCCAGCAAACTGACGCTAATCCCCACCGCATTCATCAATCAGCCTCCTCGCGAATCCTCATCCTCTACGCACCTATATCTTTTTGTAAGGCTCATAAGGAACCTCCGCCCCCGGCTTCTTGGCGTAAGGCTTATAAGGACCCTCCACCGCCGCGGGCTTCGCGTACGGTTTGTAGGGAACCGCTATCCCTGGCTTCTTCCCGTAAGGCTCATAAGGAGCCTCCGGCAGCGGCGGCTGTTTCGCCCGCTCCGAATCCGGAGGCGCTCCCGGATAAGCCGCCGGCGCTTCCTCGTCCTTTTTTGTAACGCTCGAGAATTGAATCATCACCACACCCATGCGAAATTTATCTGCTCAATCATGCTCCCTTTCCACACCCCGCGATGGTCACTATTGCTCGCTTCTTAGCCACTTGACCTCACTGATAAAATAAAGATAGGGAATCCCCTAAAATTTCGCACAATCAGGCGGAGCCACAGCTCCGCCTTTTCGCGCTTTTCTCTCAGGAGTTCCAATGCGCAAGCGCCGTCCCGACCCTTCTCAGCCCGACAACCCCAACCGTCCCAACACCAAGCGCACCGGAGAGCGTTCCGAAGCCGCTTTCCTCTACCAGGCCAGCCAGCGCCGCTTCGCCATCTCCAAGCCCTGGGGAGACAGCGAGCGCTACGACTTCATCCTCGACAATCGTCCGCAACCGCGCGTGAAGCTCTTCCGAGTCCAAATCAAGTGCACGGACTCCCTCCGCGCCGACGCCTACGAAACCCGCGCCACCTACACCGTAGGCAAACGCCGCGCCGTCTACACCAAGCGCGACATCGATTACATCGCCGCCCACGTAGTCCCGCTAAACATCTGGTACATCATCCCGGTAGAAGTCTGCACCCCGCAACCAATGCTCCGCTTCTATCCCCACCGCAAAGCCAAAAAGATGCGCCTGGAAAAATACCGCGAAGCCTGGCACCTGCTAGATCCCCCACTCCCCAATCCCCCACTAACCATCCAAGCCAGCATCGACGAAGACTATCCGGAGGGATACGTCCCAGACGAAGAATGGCGGGAACCCCAATAGCCCTGTCATCCTGAGCGAAACATGACGCCCACGAAGTGGACGTCATGCGCAGTCGAAGGATCCCTACCACCCGCACGCACCCTCGGCCTCGAAAGGCATTTCCGCCACAGATGTAAGGATCCCATCCTTTGCGTGGCGCAGCGCTTCAGAACTCGACCTCATTTGTACGATTTCGCGGGCAACAGGAATTGCAACGCAAAATAACCCTGAAAATACGATTGATTGGCGCGGCTGGGTTCGAAACTGCGCCCCGCCATGACGAGCAGGATCACAGGGCGATGAATCTTGTACCGGCCGCCAAAGTCGATCGTGGGCTGGTTCTCCGAAGGATGAAAGACGCCCTGGTTGTATAGCTCCATATCGAATTCCAGTTTAGGAGTGAACTCGTGACCGATGACCAGGCCGGTCAGCCAGCCGTTCGGTCCCCGGTGGACGAACTGATAACCAACTTCGTAGTCCACATCGACCGGGCCAAACTTCCGGGAAAATTCGACGGGCAATAGGAAAGACTGGCTCGGTGGCGTGATGCCGCGCCGGACTGCGTCGTTCGGATTGTTCAGGAAAAGCTGCGGGAAAACTGACACGCTCAACTTGTCTTCCCCGGCATCGTAGAAACGCCACTTCACGCCCGGATTCGATTGCCCCACTCCATACTTCGTCGCCGAACCGGGACTCTTCACCCGCAACCAGGCATTCTCATAAGTCAGCTGAATGCGCTCCCCAACCCCGAAGTTGATGTCGACGTCCGGAGTGTGGGAGACCGACTGGTCGCTGTAGAGAAACGGCATGTACCCCAGATTGATTTCCCAATTGAGATGGCCGGGCGTCCCCGGATCGTTGGTGTAATAGGGAGGCCCACCCTGGCCAAAGGCCAAATTAGCCGCAAAGAAAAAAAAGAAGCAGAAGAGGATGAAGATGACGTTCCGCACCATGTGTGATAAGCATGCTTGATAAAGAATGTGTGATAAAGAATGTGTGATAAAAAAGGACGACTCCGAAAAGGATTGTGCAGGCCGTTATCGGCCTGGCCGTGCCAACATCGTTGTTCTGAAATGTATCTAGGCGTTCCTACTGCGCCGCCTCCATCACCAGCACGACCAACGAATCCGATTCTACTTTACCTCCCCGGTGTCGGCCCCACATTTGCCGCGGTCGTGACCCGCGATTTGTCATCCTGAGGAAGCGGAGTCGCACGCGAAGCGTGCGACTCCAAACGAAGGACCTACTACGCATTCCCCAATCAACTCCTTGTCATTCCGAACGGGGCCGAAGGCCCGGCGAGGAACCCGCTGTTGACTTCGCTTGCACCCAAAACGAATCCCGCCCGCGAAAACCGGGAAGGGCACGAGCTCCACTTTTGAGCCTGCCCTGAGAGCAAGCGAATGGCCGGACACATACCGACAGAAGATTTGAAAGGGCGCGGCTTCAGCCGCGCCGCAACACGCCTTTTGGGTGGCGCAGCGCTTCAGCGCTGCGATAAGAGCCACTCCCCACCAACTAGCCGTTGTCATTCCGAACCGGGCCGAAGGCCCGGTGAGGAACCTGCTGTTGACCTCGATTGAGCCCACGACGAACCCGAGCTTTCGAAAGACCGGGAAGGGCACGACTTCCAGTCCGTGCCGCACAGCCCCAAAAAAAGGGGAACCGGGCTTTAGCCCCTGAGGGCCGAATCGCCGGGAGGGAGCCGAGGGGACGGGACCCACCGATGGGACAGCAGGAAAAGCGGCCCCCCTCCAACTCACTTTCCCAAAAAACGAACGGATTCCTTTTTTCCGCTCTGGCGGGCGCTTTTGGGAGTACTATGTCGCCGCCCTCGAAACAGGGCGTCTGGAGGGTACATGCCCGTCCAATCGGTGCAAATTCAACAAGCTTTCGGTGACTTTTCCGATCTCTTTGGCGAGGCTGCGAAAAAGAACGTAACCATCCACGAGAATGCGGTGCCGGCTCTGCTGGGAGCGGTCGCCTATTCCGCCATAGCATCAACCCGTGTCCGGCCTTTTGCGCCGGTTCCCGGGAATGTCGTCGACACGTGGCGCGGCGTGCTGGAACAGAAACAGGGTCAAGTCATCGTGCAAGACGACATCTGGAAGTGGATTAGGGAGTGGTTCCCTGACCCCGTTCAGGGAGACCGGGTTCGCATCGACATTCAGGACTGGATCGAGAAACTGGGCGAATAGGAAATTACGACCGCTGCCGGGAAGGGAGTTTTTCCGATGAACTGGTGGGATAGCTTAGTGGACTGGGTGAAGGGCTGGCTTGACTGGCTGCCCGACGCTCCAGAGTTGTTCAAGAAATTGACTCGCCCCTCTGAGTGGACCGGCAAATTCAAGATCAAGTGAGGCGAGAGAAGGAGATCCACAATGCCGCAAGAAGTAACTGACCCAATCAGCCAGGCTAGCCAAGGGGCCAACTGGCTGGTCGGCCTTTCCGGCGCTGCCGTTGGCGGTGCTTTGGCGAAGCTAGATTGGGTCTTGAAGTTCCCTAAATGGGGCAAGACGGGTTTTCTAGTGGCGTCACTGTTTTTCATGTTTTCCATCCTAGTCGGTGTCTTTTATGCCTTCCAACTGTATGCCTTGAAGACGCGGAAGCAAAAACTAGATGAGGAGAGGGCCAAGCAGGCCCCGGTGCAAGCCGACATTGATGCGGCAAAGGTGAAGGTAGACCTGGCCAACAAGAAAGTGGCTAAGTTTCACTATCTCACGATGGCTACGTTTGCCTTTGCCTGCTTTGCTACTGTCGGCTGCTTGGGTGCCGTTCTGTTTCAGCCCGCCGCCCCACCACCGCTAAAGCCTGCGTCAGTAGCGCAGAACTCTTATGTCCTGGCCAACCTCCCTGTACATATTGGCGGTCGCTTGTCCCATTCGCACACCTTCTTGCTCAATCGCCAGACCGGCGCAGTCTGGCAGATGACCTGCAAGAAAGGAAACCTCGTTGAGTTTCACCGAGTGCTGAGAACTGGCCTCGACGGTTCGCCGGACGACGACCCGGCAAAACCTGCGATCGGAAACGAGAAGCTCACTACTTCGAATTGAGCGATAAAGAAACGGCACCGGGAGCGACCCCGTCCAAACCGCGGTTGGCCCACACCCGGGTGCTCCATTTCTCGCGTCCTTTGCGAGAAGTGGGCGAGGCCACCACTGGACCCACCTACTCTCCCGCCGCCTTCTTCACATCCTCAAACTGATTAATCTCCACAGTCCCCTCCGGAAACCGCGCCGTGATCTTCAACTTTCCGCCCATAGCCTTCACAAAACTCTGGAGCGTGCTCACGTACATATCCGCGCGCCGCTCCAGCTTCGACACCGCTGCCTGATTCACCCCCAGGATTTTCGCCAGATGCACCTGTGTCATCTCCCGAGCTTCGCGCAATTCAACCAGCGGCATCTCGGCACGGTATCTCTCCGCGAGAGCGCGAGAGCGCGCTCGTGCTTCAGGCGACATCTTCTCGCGAAGTGTATTGAAGTTTTTAGGCATCGTACTTCCTCCCGTTGTTCGAGTGCCACGCCATGACTCATAGTATTCCATATACGGAATATCATGTCCACTAAGAAAACAACCACTAAGGTCCGCAACCCCCTTTTCCTTTCAACAACTTACCCCCGCCCAATCCTCGATTTAACCGCTAAACCCCGGTTTTCACCCGTTCGTTGCGAAAAGGATGCGCATCTCCTTCCCCTCCAATAAGATCGCTACAGACCATCACCCAGGGAGACGTGTACAAACTTAGGTTCAATCCCAAGGGAAAGCCATACGTTGTCGGGTCATAAGCTGGTTTTGTGGATTAAGATCTCAGTTACCGAAACAAACCAGCCACGCTTTTACTGAGAACTGAGAACTGCACCTAGGAGCCAGAAGCCAACATGCGCAAGCCGATCAAGTACGTAGAAAAAGCAGCCGTTGCCGCCGCTAAAGGTGCGTGGGTAATATTCGACCGTTTGAACCGCATCAAGCCCGGTGCTTCGCCGACCCCGAAATGGTCCGACAAGCCCCTGCTCAAGTCCTACGAAAAATCCAAGCCCCCTCTCGGCTGGCCCCGCTCCACCGACTCGCTCTGTCCGAAGTGTGTCCCTGAAATCCGCCAGCAGATCCTCGACGGCAAACTGCCGCACGAAGTTCTGATGAACGAGAAGATCGGCGAGATCAAGGCCACCATCGTCGAGCGCGACGGTAAAATCCTGATGGTGAAAGATTGTCCGAAGCACGGCCACTTCGAAGACGTGATGTCGATCGACACCGATTTCTCCAAGCACCTGGAAGATGTTTTCCCCGGCCGCGACATCGCCGCTCACAACGACGAGAAGCTTCACCACCACGGCTCTTCCACGGTGAAGTATGGACGCGGCTCCGTCCTCACCATCGATCTCACCAACCGCTGCAACATGATGTGCGATCCCTGTTTCATGGACGCGAACCAGGTCGGCTTCGTCCACGAACTGCAGTGGGAAGAAATTAAAACCATGCTCGACAACGCCATCACCATCAAGCCGCGTCGCCAGATGAGCGTGCAGTTCTCCGGCGGCGAGCCCACGTTGAGCCCATACTTCCTCGACGCAGTCCGCTACGCAAGAAAAGTCGGATACAACTCCGTCCAGGCCGCCACCAACGGAATCGAATTCGCGAAAAGTTTTGAGTTCTGCCAGCAGGCAGTAGAAGCCGGAATGCGCTACGCCTACCTGCAATTCGATGGCATCGGCAACGCCGCCAACGCGCACCGCATGGTAGGCAACCTGTTCGATGTGAAATTAAAAGCAATCGAAAACCTCCACAACGCCGGAGTAGAAATCGTTCCGGTCGTAACCATCGTCAACGGCATCAACAACGAGCAAGTAGGACGCATCATCAAGTTCGCGTTAGACAATCCAAAGACGATAAGCTTCTTAAGTTTCCAACCAGTAAGCTTCACCGGCCGCGACGAAGCCGTAACCGACGACCGCCGCCAAGCCCAACGCTACACCCTCTCGCACTTAGCCCACGACGTAAAAAATCAAACCGGCCTAGGCGAACCAAGCCGCGATTGGTTCCCAATCAGCTTCATGGGAACCTTCTCCGACTGGGCCGACCTAATGCACGCCAACGACGTCAAAAACGACTGGGGCCAACTATCATGTGGTTGCCACCCGAACTGTGGGACGGGGATGGCGGTGATGATTGACAAGGAAACCAAGGAGGCGGTGCCGGTTACCGCTTTCCTGGCGGGGGATCAGCTGGCTAAGGATATTGCCAAGGTGAACGATGCGGCGCGCGGGAAGTTTCTTACTGCATTTGGCATGGCGCTTTGCTTGATGAAGAATTACGATCCGTATCAATCGCCGACGCATTTCAAGATGATGGATCTGTTGAAGAAGTTCGATAAGAACTACAACGTCACGGGAAAGAACTACGGCAAGGTTGGTCCGGACCGCACAATTGACGACGTGATGAAACGCCGGAATAACGACCGGTGGAACTTCCTGTTCATCGCGGGGATGTGGTTCCAGGATCTGTTCAACTATGACTTCCGGCGGACGGAGCAGTGCATTATTCCTTACGCTACGCAGGAGGGCGAGATTTCGTTCTGCGCTTACAACACGGGCGTGGGCTGGCGGAACATCATCGAGAAGATGCACATGACGGCCACGCTCACCAAGTGGTATGAAGAGCACGGACGTCACGAAATTTTCGCGGGCGGAAAGAAAGTTAAGATGGACGACGAAACTCATTCACTGCTGCTGCGCGAAAACATTGTGACGACGGAGTTGCAGCACGATCTGGATAATCTGGGGATCGCGAAGAACGCGCGGGAGGAGAAGAAGCGGGCGCGGGATGCTAAGGCGGCTTCCGCTTCCCGGCTTCCGGCGGCCGGTGATGAGGTTCCGGTTGCGGCTGCGCATCGTGGTCCGGCGAAGAACGATGAGGCTTACAATGCGCGCATGGCTTCGCTTTATCGCGAAGTCGTGCTGAAGGAGAAGCCCGCCGTCGCCGAGAACGGATTCATTCCGCTGGGCGCTTGGGAAGACGAATGGGAACGGGGCGAGTGCCCCGAAGCCGGAGGTTGCCGAGCCGGTGGCGGGGGATTAGCTCGGGCTTTAGCTTTTGGGCTTCGGGCTTTAGCTTAAAACGAAACGGGCCGCCCGCGGGCGGCCCTAGTTGTTTTTGTCTTACCTGACGCTGCGGGGACGATGGAGGCAGCGCCTTCGCCGGGGCTGCGGTCGTCGCTTCGCTTCTCCCGCTGCCACGGCTCCGGCGCGACCCACCCGCTTGCCCACGAACAGTCCGGCTTCGTCGCTTCGCTCCTTGCAGGACAGTTCGCCCAAAATGTGAAATCCCAACTTTGCCAAAGTATTGCTGCCGCGGTGGGCTGTGTAGTTCAGTGGCGCTGTAGGCGTTGGCGGACAAGAGTGTCGGCCCCACACGAGCACGGTCGTCGCTGCGCTCCTTCCTGCGCGACTGTTTTGCGTCCTCGGGGGCTATTGGCTGGGCGGGATGGTTTCGAAGGTCAGGCCGGCGCAGGTTACGGGGTTGGTAGCGAGCGCCTCTGGATTCGTAGCCTGGGTGCCGGTTTGGGAGGTCTGCTGTTGGGTGGCGAGGCATTGAACCATGGCCTTGTGGAAGTTGCGAAGAGGTTTACCACGGAAGTCACTGGGTGAAGCGGCGGCGTTGCAGGTATAGCCATAACTGGTGGTGGACGCAGTCGAAGCGGAGGACGGTTCGGAAACGGAATCGGCGGTATGGCAGACGCGGTCGTCGGTGAAGTCGATGCCGTAAGCGAGGTCGGCGGCGGTGGGGACGATGACGGCGCTGACGATGGCGGTGCTGCGGTGATAGATGCGGGCGCCGGGGATGGGGAAACTGATGAAGCTGCCAAAGTAGGGAACTTCAAAGAACGGCGGCAGGATGGGGAATTTGGAGCGGGGACGCTGGAGCATGGCGGAGAAGGCGGAGACTTCGAACAACTTTAAGGATTCGACGCGGACTTTGGTGGTGGTGTCGTGGGTGGAAACACGGGAGAGGGTGTCATCGCTGCTCTTGCCGGAGGTGTAGAGAGTGGGGCTGCCGGCTTCTTCGGCGGTGAGTTTAACGTCGAGCTCGGCGGAGGAGGCTCCGGCGAGGGCGTGGGGAGTGATGTCGAGCTTGAGCTGGCGTCCGATCTTGGCTTGGGCGGGCTGGACGGAATTGAGGGCACCGAGCAGGACGGCGGCTTCGTTAGCGCTGAGATTGGCTTTGAGCACGCCGGGAATATTTTTTTCGGCGTCGGAAACGGACTTCACCAGGTCGGTGAGATTGGGGGGCTTGGTGGCGTCGAAATAGCTTTGGGTGATGGTATCGACGATGCTTTCGACGCCGCTGATGCCGCGGACGGCGATCATGCCGTCGTTAAGAAAAGCTTCGTCGCCCTTGCCAAACCAGCCGGGGTGGGGCATGGAGCGGTACTTGCATTCCATCTCGCTTTGCAGCGATTGGGTGAAAGCGGAGACGTCGCGATTGAAGGCGAGGATAAGCGGGTTGAGTTCGGCGTTGAGTTCCTGGGCGCTCTGGCTGAGATCGTAGGGTATGAAGCTGTGCGGGTACTGCGAAGCCCATTTGTAATTGAACAGGAAGTCGGCGACGGCGGCACGCAGCAGGCCGACGCGGGTGGTCTGGCCGGGACCTTCTTGAAAACTTTTCTGGGCCTGCTGCTTGAAGCAGCTCAACTGCAAGTGCTGGGACTGCGGGGTTGCGGAGGCGAGAGACTGAACCTGGGCGGTGAGGGTGAGACGGTCTTTGAGTTCGCAATCGTCGGCGGCGTTTTCCGCCATAGCGGTTTGAATCTCCCGGGCGCGATCAGAGAGGCATTGCCGAAAATTATCCACCTGGCCTTGGTATGCGGTGGATTTGAGCGGCGGTTGCTGGGGGGGTGTTTAAGGGACAAGGAGTTTCGGGAGACTGGGCGGGGGTTGGCGGGCATTCTCCATCCATGCTTTGAATCGTTTGCTGAGCGATCTGGGCAGGGTGGTTGGCGGCGATGATGGCAAGAAGGATGTTGGTGAAGGTAGGACGAAGGGGTTCGAAGGCGTGACTGAAACCGAGGCAATAGGTGTGAGGGTCGCACCATCCCCATGACCGGCGGATGCTTTCGATGCGGTCGAAATCTTTCCCGGGCTTAAGGTACGGATTCAAGGCAAACTTCTGAACGATGTAGTTATAGAACTCCTGGTTGAAGAATCCGGGCTGCTGGCTGGAGTAGCGCATTTGCTGGCTGAGGAAAGACCAGCCGTCATCGATGGCATCCTGAAGCAGTTGATTGTGCTCGGCGACGGCGATGCGGACGGCTTCGGCCTCAGTGTTGGTGACTCTGTAGTCGCGGGAACTGGCTTGCAGGGCCCACATGTTGAGCAGGACTTCGGGACGGGGAAGGTCGAGGACAGCCATGAGACGATCGCGTTCGAAGATGCCGCGATCGGAGCCATCGGCATTGGAGAAGACGACGGTGTCGTTGACCGCTTTCATGTCGGGCAGACTGGGAGAGGAATCGGCGGGGGAGTCTGCGGGAGCGGGCTTCTGGGAGGAGGAGTCGGAGGCGTCGGCGGTGGGATCGCTGGCGGAGGGCGTGGAGTCGGAAGCGTCGGATGGTGAACTGGCATCCGGGGAAGCGGCGCCGGCAGCGGGCGCGGGCTTCTTGCCGGGGGCGGGTTTACTGGGAGGAGTCTTGGCCGGGGCAGGGGTATCGGAGCTGCCCTTGTCAGCGGCGGAGTTGCCGGAGGGGGCGAGATTCTTTACGACGGCGGAGGCGTCGAGGTGGAAGAGGCGCAGAGTGGGCGGGGTGGGGAATTGCTCCAGGCGAGAGATGCGCTGCTCGATATAGTCGAGAAAAGTTTTTCCCGGAACCGTCTTGCTCTGGAGAAGAAGAGAAGAGGTATCCCCATCGAGTGGGGTGGCCGTGATGCTGCCGGCACTGAGAGCGCTGACCAAGGCGGCGGCCTGTTTGGCGGCACCATGGGGCACGGAAATCACTTTGAGGAACTGGAAGGATGGGGAAGAAGCCGCGGCCTGATTGATGGC
Organism: uncultured Acidobacteriota bacterium; assembly: GCA_963761915.1. Classification (GTDB taxonomy): domain Bacteria; phylum Acidobacteriota; class Terriglobia; order Terriglobales; family Acidobacteriaceae; genus Sulfotelmatobacter. The sequence goes on along the minus strand of CAVXIO010000007.1, from coordinate 256,558 downwards.
CTTCTCGATATGGTCGAGGTTGGGGTCGCGCTTCCTGGGGTCTGGGGGCGCGTCCTTCTTGTAGATCGCGATTTTGTCGGAGCCCACAGGGGCGAGGTCGTAGGAAGCGTAGGAAGAATCGGAGGCGATGACGGTGACAATGTTGGCGGCGCTGGTGGAAGAGGGGACGGGCAGTTGGGAGTCGTCGAGGCAAGTGGAAGCTGGTCCCGGCGCGGGGGCCGTGGGCGCGGCAGTCTGCGGATAAAACGCGGGAGTGATGCAGGGCGAGGGGATGGAATAGATTTCCAGCAGGTATTTTTTCGGCTTGGGGGCGGGAGGCTTGACCGGGGGCTTCTTGGCGGCGGCGTTGGTTGCGGTTTGCGCGGTTGGGGATGGGGCGAAGGAAATCAGTAGGATCGCCGCGATAATGAGAATGCGAGCCAGGCGCATGTTCGGGCTCCTGCAAACGAAATAGAGTGAGTGCGAACCCTGGGGTGTCGGTCAGCGAGACAATATACTCTTCGCGAGTCAGGTGCGACGGGGGAGTGAGGGTTGTTACGAAATCCGAACTTACGGGAGCATGTTGCCGATGCGGCGGATTTGGGCGCCTACGGCTTTTAACTTCTCTTCTATTTTTTCGTAGCCGCGGTCGATGTGATAGACGCGGTCGATGATGGTCTCGCCGTCGGCTACTAATGCTGCCAGCACTAAACTGGCGCTGGCGCGGAGGTCGGAGGCTAAGACTGCGGCGGCGCTTAGTGGAGTTTTGCCTACTACTACGGCGCGGCGGCCTTCGATTTTAATGTTCGCGCCCATGCGGACTAATTCCTGGGCGTGCATGAAGCGGTTCTCAAAAATATTTTCGGTGATGATGCTGGTGCCTTCGGCCTGGGTGGCGAGGGCCATGAATTGCGCCTGCATGTCGGTGGGGAAGCCGGGATATTCTTCGGTGCTGAGGTCGGAGGCGGTGAAGGGATTGTCTCCCATAACACGGACGGAATCTTTGCCTGATTTGGTTTTCACCCCGGCAGCTTTCAATTTCGCCAGGATGGCGACGAGGTGAGTGGGATCGCAGGCGGAGATGTTGAGGTCGCCGCCGGTGAGTGCTCCGGCGATTAAGAAGGTGCCCGCTTCGATGCGGTCGGGGATGATGCGGTGTTTGGCACCTTTCAGTTTGGTTACGCCTTTGACTCGGATGGTGGCGGTGCCGGCGCCTTCGATGTGCGCTCCCATTTTGTTGAGGAGGGCGGCCAGGTCGGCGACTTCGGGCTCGCGGGCGGCGTTCTGAAGAATGGTTTCGCCTTCGGCCAGAGTGGCGGCCATGAGCAAGTCTTCGGTGCCGGTGACGGTAATTTTGTCGAAGAGAATTTCTGCGCCTTTGAGACGGCCGGCTTTGGCTTCTACGTAGCCGTGCTCTTGCGTGATTTTCGCGCCGAGAAGTTCGAGGCCTTTGATGTGGAGATCGATGGGGCGCTGGCCGATGGCACAGCCGCCGGGGAGCGAGACGCGGGCGCGGCCGCAGCGGGCGACGAGCGGTCCGAGGACTAAGGTGGAGGCGCGCATGGTTTTTACCAGTTCGTAAGAGGCTTCGGGAGCGGCTAGGTTTTTGCAGTGGATGGTGGTGCGGTGGTGAGCGCGTCCGTAGCCGAGTTCGACCTCGGCGCCCATGGCGGCCAGCAGGTTGCGCGTGGTCTGAATGTCGCGCACTTGCGGAATGTTTTCGAGGATGACCGGCTCGTCGGTGAGCAGAGCGGCGGCCATGCAGGGAAGCGCGGCGTTCTTAGCGCCGCTGACGCGGACGGTGCCGAGGAGCGGGGAGCCGCCGCGGATTACTAATTTATCCATTGGAGTTCAGAGTGCGAGTTAATCGTTTATTTTAGCGGGGAAATGGAGTGGGGGAGGGTAATCGAGAGGGCACGGCCTTGCGGTGGGACGAAGTTCACTTATGCTCGACATCAAGACTCAACGGTCTGACCCTGTCAGCTCTTTTTCGGCGCCGCGGAAGAGGGCGCGGAGGGAGCGGATGACGAAGCGGGCTAGCAGCGCGATGATGACGAGCAGGGTGAATGCGACTGTGGCGGCGGCGTAGGGGTGGCGGGTGGCGAGCCAAGTTAGGGCGATGGCGAGTGCGTCCTCGGCGAGGCTGAGGGAGATGTTGGAGAAGGGTTCAGGGGAAGGAGTGACGGCGGCGCGAACGGCGGTTTTGCCGGAGTGGGCGGCGAGGGCGATGGCGGCTCCGAGAAGCGTGGCGAGGAGCTGTTCGGCGGGAGTGAGTTGGGCGGTGGCTCGATAAGCGAGCAGCGCGGCGACGGGGACGCGGATGAAGGTGTGGAGGGCGCTCCAGAGGAGGTCGTAGGCGGGGATTTTGTCGGCGAAGAATTCGATGGTGAAAAGCGTTGTGCTGGCGGCGATTATGGGCCAGGTGGCGAGGAGTTGGAGGGTTGGGGGAAGTGGGAGATGTCCGAAGCGGGCTAAGAGGCCGAGGGCGGCGACGGTGGCGTAGACGTTGAGGCCGGCGGCGAAGGCGATGGCGGCGAACAGGGCGAAGAGTTCGGGGAGCGGGATTTGGAGCCAGTTTGGCATGCTGGTGCGGGCTAGTAAGTTCCCCCCGGGTTAAAACCCAAGGTCATTGTAGACGCAAGACGCTGCGCTGAAGCGATGCTCTTCCGCTGTGATTCAAGCACTGCGCGCGATGACGGCGTTGTGAATGGGGACGGGAGAGTCGAGCTTCGCTGGACTGCATGGCCGTGGGCGGCTGTCTCCACATTTGCGGTGAATGTTTCCAACCGAAAGCCGGCGGGACCGCCGGCGCTACAGAAGCACGGGAGACGACGGCGCTGCAAAAGCAAAAGGGTCGCTTCGGGGCGACCCTTAACTTTCTTTATCAGCTTCTTCTTGTCTGGTCAGCTCTGCGTTAGAGAGTGGATTCGATTTCGAAGCCCCAGGCTTCGAGTAGAGGCTCGGGGATGTACTTGGAATTCTTGTTGCGGCGGGCCCACTCGCGCAGACGGGTGGAGCGCAGATATTGGTCTGGGGTGAGCTTGTATTCGCGCACAACCTGCTCAAACTCGGTGATGGTAGGGACAATTGGGCCGATCGGCTCGGGCTTGCCCCAGTTTGGATTTCCGCGACGCTTTGCCATGAAACTTGCCTTTCGTACGAAGGGGGAATGAACTCAATAAACGCTCTATGTATATGATTCTCCGGGTCGAATAGGGATGCAGGGAAAATGCAAAAGTGGACGGAATTACACCGGCCACGGCGTCCCTTGTGAACCCATATCCAGTCGGAGATTGAGTAGCATAGGGCAGTTTTTTGCGAAAGTCAATCAGAATATGTGCGGTTTGACTTTAGTTAACCAGTTCTAACCAATTGAAGTTATTGCGGTTATGGATCTGATGGATGGGGCGCGGGAAACGGCCTGCCGGTTTTAGTACCGCCTAGAAGAATCTAGGCTTGGGATCGTCGTTAAGGGCAGGTCCCACAAGGGACTAAGGGTTCTAATTCCAAGTTACAGTCGTAACCCTGCGCGGCGAACGCCACATTGAATGGTGGTTCGGGCGGGCTTAGAGTTAGATGAGTTCGGTAGTAATTTTTTTTGGCCAGATCCGCAAGCTGAAAGACTGCTATTGGCTCAAGCTGAGAGGGCCGCGCTGAGTGGGAAGGATTTGGGGCGGAATTATGGAGTTGAAGTCGCTGTTGCTGTGTTCGGACGAAAAGATCGTGCGCGTGCTGCGACGGACGCTGGGCGATTTGGATATCGGCGTCGAACACTGCACGAATTCGGAGAGCGCTCTGCGATTTCTGACGCGCGAGCGGTTTGAGGCGATCATTGTGGATTGCGCCGGTCCGGGCGCGGCGGCGGTGCTGCGCAGCGCGCGCACGGCGCCATGCAATAAGCGGGCGGTAGCGGTGGCCATTCTGGATCACGAAGTTGGGCTGCGTTCGGCATTTGAGATTGGGGCGCATTTCATCCTGTATAAGCCGGTGTCGGTGGAGAAGGCGAAGTCGAGTTTTCGGGCAGCGAGAGCGTTGATGAAGAAGGAACGGCGGCGCAACTCGCGAATCTCGGTGCGGATTCCAGTGGAAATGTCGAGCCGCGAATCGGGCGCTAATTTCAAGGTGAATACCACCGATCTGGGTGAGGGGGGACTCGCGGTAACCCTGCCGCGCCGCAGCAAACCGCAGGGACGATGGCAGATCACGTTCACGCTGCCGGGATCGAAGACTGCGCTGCAGGTGGATGCGGAGTTCGCGTGGGAAGGCAGCGGGACGCAGGTGGGTTTGCGTTTTCAGGAGCCGTCGCCGGAGTTCGTTCGCCAGTTGCGGGAGTGGCTGAGCCGGAATGCTCCGGATGTGGAAAAGGATGATCCGCCGGTTCGCTGCCAGCTTACGGATTTGAGTTTGGGCGGTTGTTATTTGGAAATCAGCTCGCCATTTCCGGTTTCGACGCGCGTGACTCTGTCGATGCGCGCGGCCGGACTCGAACTGAAGACCGAAGGTGTGGTTCGAGTGATGCACGCGGATAAAGGAATGGGAGTGGAGTTCACGCAAACGACTCCAGAACATCGAGCATTGCTGGAAAAGTTTCTTACGCTGCTCACCGATAATCGAGACATGCTGCCGGAGTTGCTGGTTGAGGCCGAAGGTCTGGAGAGCGAGTCTGCGCAGAACTCGCAAAGCTCGGCGGGAACGTTTGAAACGGAAGACGCGCTGATTGGACTCTTCCGGAATCCGGGGCTGTCAGCTGATTCGTTCCTGGAAGAGTTGCGCAAGCAGCGTGGGATGGCTGCTGCTGCTGCAAGCGCGTCGGCGTAAGCCTCGGTTCTTGAACCCTTTCCGCATATGCCTAGTTGTGCTGCGATAGAGGTGCTTCTTTCGCCGGACTGAATTTCCGGCTCTTTTTTATATCCTGCTTCTATATCCCGCCGAAGACTTCTTTGAGTAAAGCGGTGGTTTGAGCGGCGGGATTCTTGCGTATTTTCTTTTCTTCTTCTCCGAGCGTATAGAAGAGGCCCTCGAGGGTTTTTCCCATAACATATTTATCGAGATCGAACTCGCCGGCGAGGGCGCTGCCGCCAGGCGCGCTCTTGAGCATTCGCCGGTATTGCTGCACCACGCCGACACGCTCCATGGAGCGATGGACGATGGGGGAGAAGGCGGTGGTGAGATCGGCGGGGCTGGTGCGCTTGAAGTATTCGGTGGCGGCGGTGTCACCTCCAGTGAGAATGTTGCGGGCATCGGTGAAGGACATCTTTCTTAGGGCGGCGAGAAAGATTTGTTTGGCTTGCGGAGTGGCTTGCTCGGCGGCGCGGTTCATGCCGACTTCCAGTTGGTCGACTTGGGCACCCATACCGACGGCGCGCAGGCCTTTGCCGAGGGTCTCGAGCTTTGGCGGCAGAACGATCCTGATTTCGGAATTCTTAAAGAAGCCGTCTGGCCGACCGATGAGGGCTACGGCTTTGGCGGTACTGATCTGAAGAGCTTGCTTGAGACCGGCGATGATTTTGTCTTCGCTGAGGTTGGAGGTGTCGCGGCGGGAGAGAGTGTCATCGGCCTTCTTGAGGACCTGATCGAGCTGGGCGGATGAGACGGCACAGGAAATAAGCAGCAAAAAGGCAATGGCGGATTTCATGACGAATCATAGATGACAGCGTAGGAGGAAAGGATGTGCTTTGGGAGATTGTCCTGCGGGATTAACAAGACTTAACCACGTGGGCACGAAGTTACACGAAAGAGGAGCTTGGGCTTCGCGGAATTTGAGGCATTGTTTACAATAGGAGATTCGGCCAGCCGCGGTGGGAGTTCCGTGCTGCGGGGACGAACATCACATTGGAATCATCAAACCACAAACCCAACGCTTCCTCTGGCGGGTTAGCCGGAGTGTCGCCGACCGTTTACTGGCGGGTGGAGGGAAGCCTGCTCGATTTGACGGTGGTGCAGCCGGTCGCATTTTTTACGTGGAATGCTCAGACGTTCGCGGAGCGGTTTCGACGGAGGGGTCTGATCTTTCTGATGGCGTTGTGGCGTCCATTTCTTTACTCGACGAATCGTAAGTTCGCGACGCGGGTGGTGCACACGGCGTTGCGGGGCGTGACGCGGGACCGTCTGGATTTGCTGGGCGAGGAATATTTCCAATACAAGTTGAAGCCGCGGTTGAAGTCGCACGGAGTGGAGCGAGTGCGGGAATTGGTGCGGAGTGGCGCCGATGTGGTGCTGGTTAGCCAGGCTCTGGAGCATGTGATGAAGCCACTGGCAATGGATTTAGGGGTCCGGCGGATAGTGGCGAACCGACTGGAGTTTCGCGATGGCGTGGCGACCGGGAGGTTGCTAGAGCCGGTGATCCGGCCGCGCGGGGCATTTGCGCCGGTGCGGGAGCAGAGTCCGGATGGACGGCGGGCGCCGAAGACGCTGGCGCGGCAGCTGGATATTAGTTTGGAGGATCTGAAAGGGGCGGCGATCAGTTCTGAGCGGGAGGCGGCGGCGCGGGAACGTCCGATCGTGCACTTTGAGGGGCGGAAGCAGGCAGCTGAGTTTTCGGTGCGGCGGGCGCTGACGGGCAAGCACGTGATGCTGATCGGCGTGACCGGATTTATCGGCAAGGTGTGGCTGGCGAATACGCTGATGGATCTGCCGAAGATCGGGCGGATTTATCTGCTGATCCGGCGACAGAAATCGAATCCGGCGCAGCGGCGGTTCGAGAAGATGGTGGAAGAGTCGCCGGTGTTCGATCCGCTGTTCGAAAAATACGGGTTGGAGTTCGCGGCGTATTTGCGGGACAAGGTGGAGGTCGTGGAGGGTGACGTCACGCAGGCGGGACTGGGGCTGGATGCGGAAGTAGCGCGGCGGCTTCAGAACAATCTCGATCTGATCGTGAATAGTTCGGGGTTGACTGATTTCAATCCGGATTTGCGGGATGCGCTGGCGACGAATACGGACGCGGCGTTGAACATTCTGGAGTTTGTCCGCGGGAGCGATCACGCGGGGCTGCTGCATTTATCGACGTGTTATGTGGCGGGGGAGCGCGACGGGCGGGTTACGGAGCGGCTGATTCCGAACTATACGCCGCATCGCGTGGCGAACTTTGATGCCGAGCAGGAATTGAGTGCGCTGCGTGAGTTGATTGCGAAGGCTGAAGCGCAGGCCGGGGGCGCGGAAGTGACGGCAGATCTGCGGTCGCAGTCGCTGTCGAAAGAACATGCGGCGAAAGGGCTGCAGGGCGCGGCGCTGGAGAATCAGATCCGGAAGAATCGAATCCGATGGTTGAAGACTTATTTGACGGAAGCGGGGACGCGGCGGGCAAAGGAGTTGGGCTGGCCGAACACATACACGCTGACCAAGAGCCTGGCGGAATCGCTGATTGTGAAGCATGGCGCGGGGCTGCCGATTGCGGTAGTGCGCCCGGCGATTGTGGAGACGTCGGTGGGAAAGCCGTTCCTGGGCTGGAATGAAGGGATCAACACGTCGGCTTCGCTGTCTTATTTACTGGGGACATATTTCCGGCAATTGCCTTCGAATGAAAGCAAGCGGCTGGACATAATTCCTGTGGACGCGGTGTGCGCGGGGATGACGCTGATTGCGGCCGCGATTGTGGAGCGGCGGCATGACCAGTTGTACCAGTTGGCGACTTCGGTGACGAATCCGTGCGATATGGGGCGGTCGATTGAGTTGACGTCGCTGGGGCACCGCAAGCATTACCGGGCGCAGGAAGGGCTGGAGTCGTGGCTGCGGTTGCGGTTCGATGCGATTCCGGTATCGAAGACGCGGTACCAGAGAATGTCGGCGCCGGCGCAGAAGGCGATTGTGAAGTCGATTCAGCGGATCATGTCGCCACTGCCGTTGAAGAAAACCCCACTGGTGAAGGCGGAGAGAAATCTGGAGCGGGTGGAAAAATTGATTGAGTTGTTCGAGCCCTTCATCCTTTTTAATGAGCATGATTTTGCGGCCGACAATGTGGAGAAGCTCTCGCATGCGTTGGTGGAAGATGAGCGCGAGGAATTTGGATATAAGGCGCGATTGCTGGACTGGTGGGATTACTGGATCAATGTTCATATTCCGGCGCTGCGGCGGTGGACTTATCCACTGATCGAGGGCAGGCCGCTGGAGGTGCGTCCGGCGCGGAGTTTACTGAATGGTGAGACGGTGAAGACGGGGACATAGTCTTTGTCTTCGGCTGATAGTAGTAAACGCTAGGGATCTTTCGACTTCGCATGCCGATTCGCTTCGCTCTTCGACATGCTTCGCTCAAGATGACAGAGAACGGAATTGGTGAATGGCGATTTTTCTGACAGGGTCGACGGGATATATTGGGGCACATGTAGCGGCGAACTTGCTGCGCGATCATGGCGCGGCGCTGAATGTGTTGGTGCGGGCGCGCGATGTGCAACAGGCGGAAGGGCGCCTGTGGCAGGCGTTGCAATTGCATCTGGAGTTTCCGCAGTTTTACGAATTTCTGCAGACGCGGGTGCGTGTGTTTCGTGGAGACTTGACTGCGCCTGGGTTTGGGCTGGACCGCGATGAATATGACCGGCTCGTGCACACGACGGATTCGGTGATTCACTGCGCGGCTTCGTTGAATCGGAAATCAGAGAAAAGTTGTTTGAATGTGAATCTGCGGGGTACTTTGGAAGTGCTGACGCTGGCGAGGAAGGCTGAGCATTATCACGGGCTGAGACGATTCAGCCAGGTTAGCACGGTGGCGGTGGCGGGGAAGCGGCAGAATGAAGTGGTAAGCGAGGATCGGTCGATTGATTGGGAGCGGTCGGATTACGATCCGTATGCGCGCACGAAGAAATTCTGCGAGCACATGATGCGAATGCTGCTGCCGGAGACGCCGAAGACGATTTTTCGTCCGAGCATTGTGCTGGGCGACAGTCGCTATGCGGAGACTACGCAGTTCGATATGGTGAAGGCGTTTGTTTTTCTGGCCGGGCTTCCCGTGCTGCCGTTTCGCGCCACCGACAAGATCGACATTGTGAATGTGGATTTTGTGGCGGAGGCGATTGCGACGCTGCATCAGAAGGAGCGTCCTGAGCATGATACGTACCATCTATCGTCCGGGATGGAGTCGCAAACATTTCGAGAGATTACGAAGGCCTTGGCGGCGGCGCAGAACAAGCGCGCGCCGGTGTTTGTGCCGGTGGCGGAACGGCCGTTTTCAGGCTCGGTGAATTTTCTGGCCAACCGCAGCGGAGCGATCGCGAAAGGCGCGTCGCTGATGAAAGTGTTCATGCCGTACCTGGTGTGGAATACGGTGTTCGATAACACGCGGGTGACGCGGGAGTTAGGAAAGAAGCCGGTGCCGTTCTCGAGATATTGCTATCCGCTACTGAAGTTCAGCAGCGAGAATCATTTTGAGTACCGGTATCGGCCTTGGCCAGCAGCGGCGGGGGGAACAGCCGCATGATGGACTTTATTTTGGAAGCGTGGGTGAGCAGTTCGATTGAGCGCGCCAAAGCCGGGTGGATGCTGGGCGCGGGCAAGCGCTGGCAGCCGGGCGAGAAGCTGAAGTTGTTGTTTGCGGGATATAACGGAACGCGGAATATGGGGTCGGATGTTCGGGTGGAAGAGATGCTGCGGCAGATTCGACACGTTCTGGGCGCGGAGCGGGTGGAGTTCAGCGTCATGAGCCAGAACTTTGATTTCTCGCGCGGATATTTCGAAGGTACGAAGCAAGTGCATCTGCCGGATATTTTTCCGCCGTTCCTGGCGAATGAGGTTCCGCAACACGATGGAGTGGTGGCGTGCGAAGGGTCGATGTTCAAGAGCAAATTCGCCAATGCGCTGACCACGATGATGATTGGGTCGCTGGGAATTGCGGCGGCGCAGAATAAATTGTCGGTGGGATATGGCGCAGAAGCTGGGCATATGGATCCGCTGGTGGCGAAAATGTGCGGACGGTATTGCAGAAATTCATTTGTGATTACTCGGAATGAAGAATCGCGAACGGTGCTGCGCGAGTTGGGCGTGCCGACGGAGTTGGGAACCGATACGGCATGGACTTTTGAACCGCGGGCGCCAGAGTATGGGCAGAGTGTCTTGAGGAAAGTGGGCTGGGACGGGAAGACGCCGGTGCTGGTGGTTTGTCCGATCAATCCGTTTGAGTGGCCGGTCAAGGCGTCAGTAGCGAAGTATGCAGCGCATAGTTTGACGGGCGCATATAAGGATAGTCACTATCGCACCGTTTATTTTCACAACTCGGGACCAGCGGCGGAGCAGGCGTATCAAAAATACTGGACGGCGATTGCGAATGCGGTGGATGCATTCCGCAAGAAGAAAAATGTGTTTGTGATTCTCGCGGCGACGGAGCGGTTGGATGCGCGTCCGGCAAATCGAATTGCGGAGAAGCTGGGCGGCGTGCCGGTGCTGACCTCAGACGAGTACAGCATGTATGAGTTGGTCAGCGTGTTGCGGGCGTGCCACATGATGGCGTCGTCGCGGTATCACGGGATTGTGACGTCGATGCCAGGGCTGGTGCCGTCGGCGGGAATCACGATGGATGAGCGCATCCGGAATTTAATGCGGGAGCGCGGACATCAGGATTTGCTGATGACGGTGGATGATCCGGAGCTTGAAGGGAAGCTGCTGGCGGCTTTGGAGAAGCTGAGTTGCGAGGGCGAGGCGATTGCTGGCGGAATCGCGAAAACGGTGGTGAGGAATTTGAAGGTGATGGCGCGGATGGGTGTGTATTTCGAAGAGGAAGTGCAGAGAAGGTATCCGGAGTTTGAGACGCGGCGGGGAGAGTGGAGTTGGGAGGATTACTTGCCGCCGATGAGCAACGGGCTGCGGGAGTTGGTGGCCGCTTACAACTAAGCTTCTTGCATTTCGCAGTGAGCGTGGGCTGGTAATTCTTATCTTGAGCACAGGCATTCCATTTATCGGAGAGATATTTTCGCAACTGCAGGCGGCTGCGGACACGCGGATTCTCGCGGAGATTCGCGAAGGTCAAATCACGGGCGTGACTGGCGGCGAGTTGCTGGAATTGGTCCGCAAGGCGCGGACGTTTATTGCTTCGAAAGGGCTGAAGAAGGGCGACCGCTGCGGGTTGCTGGCGGCGAACAGCATTCGCTGGGTGGCGATCGATCTGGCGATTATTGCCGAAGGGCTGATCGTGGTGCCGCTGTATTCGCGGCAGTCACCGGCAGAATTGGTGGCGATGATGAAGGACTGCACGCCGTCGATGGTGTGCTGCGGAGACGCGGGGTTGCGGGATGGAATTGCGCAGGCGTGGACGGAAGTCGCCGCCGCAGTTTTTGTTTGATGAAGTTTTTGCGGGCGTGGAGGGCGTGCAGTTGGAGCGGCCGCAGGTGGGGAAGGAGAGTCCGGTAACGATTATTTATACGTCTGGAACGTCGGGCGAAGCCAAGGGAGTGGTGCTGACGGCGGCGAATGTGGGCTTCATGCTCGACCGGACAGCGGAGCGACTGAGCCAGTTGATGTCAGATTCGGAGTCTGGCGCGGAGAGGACAGGACCGCATCTTTCATTACTTGCCGTTTACGTTTGCGGCGTCGTGGATTGCGCTGCTGACTTTTCTGAAGCGGAGGAGCCTGGTCACGATCAATATGGATCTGGCGAAGATTGCGAGTGATATGCGGACGGTGGCTCCGGATTATTTTCTGAATGTGCCGCAGTTGCTGGAGCGGATGCGGCGCGCGGTGGATGAACAACTCTGGCAGACGGGCGGCGTGGCGCAGGCGATTTATTCGCGAGCGAAAGGCGCGTGGGCGCGGCGGCAGGAAGAAGCAGGCGAAGGCCGGAGATGCGATGTGGCTGGGACTGGCGAATCGGGTTGGTGTTTCCGGCGATCCGGAAGAAAATGATTGGCAGGAATCTGAAGGCGCTGATTTGCGGGTCGGCGCCGCTGAGCGCTGAGACGCAGCTTTATTTCATGATGCTGGGGATTCGTGTGCTGCAGGTTTATGGGCTGACGGAGACGACGGCGATTTGCACGATGGACGATCCGAACGAGGGTCGAGGTGGGGCGCGTGGGGCCGGCGATTGCGGGGATGGAGATGAAGTTGGGAGAGAATGAGGAGATACGTGGTGCGCGGGCCGAATATTTTTCCGGCCTACTGGAAACGGCCAGAGCAAACGGCCGAGGCGCTGCGCGGCGGATGGTTTCACACGGGCGATCAGGGCGAAGTTGAATGCGGCGGGAACTGGCGGATTGCGGGGCGGATCAAGAATCTGATCGTGCTGGGATCGGGGCACAAGATTTCGCCGGAGCCGATTGAGATTGCGATTGCGAAGAATTTGCCGGAGGCGCAGCAGGTTGTGGTGGTGGGGAACGGGCGCGGATACTTGACGGCGATCGTGACGGGAAGCGTGGCGGCGGAAAGCGTGCAGGCGGCGCTGGATATGGTGAATCCTGAGTTGCCGCATTACAAGCAGGTGCGGGCGTTTGTGGTGCGCGAGGAAGCGTTCTCGATTGAAAGCGGAATGCTGACGGTGAACGGAAAGCTGAAGCGCGATGTGATTGCGGCGCGGATGAAAGATGAGATTGAGGAGATGTACGGGGTCAGGCAGGCGGTTTAGCGAAAAGAAAGAGCGGGAAACCACGAAGGATACTAAGGTGCACGAAGGGAAAGCCGAGTCGATTGCCGGGTCAGTGCCCAATGAGCAGAGAGCGCTTTGTCTTGGACGCTTACTGATGGCGTAATCGAGCTGGCGTTGCATCGCGCGCCCTGCAACGAGTTGGGATCGGCTATCGCTTGAGGAGTTGGAGAAATTTGCGACGGCTTTGCAGCTAATGCAGGGTGAAGCGCATGCGCTCATTATTTATAGCGAGATGAAGCCGGGATTTTGCGCGGGAGCGGATTTGCGCGAACTGTATCAGCGGTCGCAAGCGATGGAGAAAGCTTGCGGCCGCGAAGGGCGTGCGGGATTTTCTGGAGCGCATTCATCGCGTTCTTGAATCTGATTGATGCGGCGCCTTTGACTACGATTGCGGCGGTGCATGGAGTGACGTTTGGAGGGGGATTCGAGCTGGCGCTGGCTTGCGATTTGATTATTGCCGACAAGATGGCGCGGTTTTGTTTTCCGGAATTGAGGCTGGGGTTGATTCCGGGCTTCGGCGGGATTCCGCGGCTGAAGCGGGATTTGGGCAATGGCGTAGTGAGGGATTTGTTACTGACGGGGCGCAGCATCAACGCTACGAAGGCGCAGCAGATTGGATTGGTAAGCCAGGTGGTGGGCGAAGGCGAGGCTTTGCGGGCGGCGCGGGGAACGGCGGCGCAGCTTCGGAAATTTGATCGCGCGACGGCGGCGGCGGCGAAGAAGTTTATCAAGCCGATTCCGCATGAGGAGTTGCGACGGGAAATCGATATGTTTTGTGAGTTGTTTGCGCGTCCGGCGGTGGAGGCGGGGTTGCGGAAGTTTGTCGAGAGTACGGATGCGCAGCCTTACTTGCCGTAGACGAGTCGTAGTACCGAGTACCTAGTACCGGAAAAAAGCAGGTTCCTCACCGGGCTTTCGGCTTCGGCCGTGTTCGGAATGACAAGAACTAGTTAGAGGGAATGATGCCGACTGCTGAACAAACGCTGGATGAAATATTGACTCTCGCGGCGGACGCACTTTAAAGTGCCGCGGGAGAAGTTGCGTCCGGATGACGACTTTTTCAAGACGCTGGGGATCGATAGCTTGCAGACGCTCGATCTGCTGACGAAACTGGAAAATCATTTTCAGGTGGAGCTTCCGGACTACGAACTGCAGGGAGTTTCAGATTTTCGCACGCTGGCGGGGAAGATTCAGGCACGGCTTTAGAATCGAAATCATCCTTAAATGCTCGATCTCCAAAAATATAGCTGCCTGGGCGCGGCATTGCGCGACGCGCTGGAGCGTTTCGGCGGGCGAAACCTGCCTGATTGAAGCGGATCGCGACCGGGAAAAGACTCGGCTCACTTACTCCGATTTCAAAGAAATCAGTTTGCCACTGGCGCGGGCGCTGGAGGATGCGGAGTTCGATGCCGGAGATCGCGCGGCGATTCTGATGACGAATCAGTCGAAGTGGCTGATTTCGGCGTATGCGATTTTCTACAGCGGCGGGGTGCTGGTTCCTCTGGATTACAAGCTGACGGCGGACGGAGCAGTTGCAGCTGCTGGAGCATTCGAAGGCCAAGGTGTTGGTGGTGGAGTATTACCTCTGGCGGGCGATCACACAGGCGCCGGAATTTCACAACATAAAAACGAAGCTGGTGCTGGTGACGGAAGCGCCGCTGGGAGCGGATCTTGGCGGGAGGATTTCGCTGGGAAGATTTCAAACGCAAAGGCGCGCCGGATTTTGTGATGCGGCAGCGCGAAGATGTGGCGTGCATCGTGTATTCGTCGGGCACGGGCGGGCGTCCCAAGGGATGCGTGCTGACGCATGAGAATTATCTGGAGCAGTGCCGGGCGTTGACGGCGTGGTATCCATTCTGGCCGGGAGTGCGGTATTTGAGCATTCTGCCGACGAATCATGCGATTGATTTCATGGTGGGATTCATCGGTCCGTTTGTGTGCGGGGCGTGCGTGGTCCATTTGCGGACGCTGCGTCCGGAATTTGTGCGGGATGCGTTTGTTCGCTACCGGATCACTTATGTGGCGCTGGTGCCGATGATCGTGAAGAATCTGGAGCGCGGGGTGCGGGCGAAGTTCGACGAACTGCCGTCGTGGAAGCGGGCGATTCTGAATCGCATGATCGGGCTCAACAAAATGCTGACGCGCAACAAGGCCGCGGCCGAAAGTGAGCCGCATGCTGCTGCCGCAGGTGCATCGGGCGTTTGGCGGAGAGTTGCTTGCGCTGATCACCGGTGGGGCTTTCATGGAGCCTGCGACGATGCAGTTCTTTTACGATCTGGGAATTCCGGTGGTGAACGGTTACGGATTGACGGAGGCGGGAACTGCGCTGACTTTGAACGATCTGAAACCGTTTCGCGCCGACACAGTGGGAAAGCCGCTGCCAGGAGTGGAGCTGCGAGTGCTGAGTCCGAATGAAGAGGGGATCGGGGAAATTGCGGCGCGGAGCAAGACTGTGATGTCGCATTATCTGGATGATCCGGAGCTGACTCTGGAAACAATTGTCGACGGCTGGCTATTGACGGGCGATCTGGGCCGCTTTGACAAGAGTGGGCATCTCCAGCTTTTCGGGCGGAAGAAGAACATGATCGTGACCGAAGGCGGGAAGAATATTTATCCCGAAGATATTGAAGCGGTGTTTGACGGGCTGCCAGTGAAAGAATTTTGCGTGTTCGCGGCGAATTATGTGTGGCCGCAAAAAGAACTTGGGCAGGAGATGCTGGTGATGGCGCTGCGGCTGGAACAGAATCAGCGCTTCGACAGCGGCTGCTGGAAGAGATGGTAAACGCGCAACCGGCGACTGGCGGATTTTAAACGCGTGGGTGGGTATGTGATTTGGGAGAAGGATTTTCCGCGGACGGCGTCGATGAAGATCAAGCGGCAGGAGCTGGCGGAGGAAATCAGAAGAACTGTGGAGCGGAGTGCGGTGGTGGAGTTGTGAGTGGGGCTGCGTATCTGGCCATCGTGAATCCTGCGGCAGGCGGCGGGCGCGGGCGCAAGATGCTGAGTTCGGCGCTGGAGCGGCTGCGAGCGGGCGGAGTTGCGGTTGACTTGGCCGAAACAAAATGCGCGGGAGACGCTTCGCGGATCGCGCGCGAAGCTTACGCGCAGGGCAGAAGAGTTTATCGCGGTGGGCGGGGATGGAACTTCTTATGAGGTGGTGAACGGTCTTTTCCCGGAGGCGGGCGCGGGTGAGCGTCCCATGCTGGGCTTCTTGCCGCTGGGGACGGGAAATTCTTTTTTGCGCGATTTCAGTGACCGCGGCCTAGAGCATGCGATTGAGTCGCTGATTGCGGGTAAAACGCAGGCGTGCGATGTGCTGCGGCTGCGGCATCGCGATGGAGTGATCCACTACATCAATCTGTTGAGTGTCGGATTTCCGGCGGACGTGGCGACCTTGCGGGCACGACGTTTCAGCGGCCGCGGGGAGGTGGGATACATCATTTCGATTTTTCTGGGGCTGGCACGGTTGCACAGGCGACCGTTTCCGGTGCGAGTGGATGGGGAAACGGAATTCGACCGGCGCCGCTGTTTATTTCTTACTTTTAATAACAGCAAGTTTACTGGCGGGACCATGATGATCGCGCCCAGGGCCGAGGTGAACAGTGGTCTGATTGAATATGTGCGCTGGGGTGCGATCGGGCGACTGGGGCTGCTGCGGAACCTTCCAAAACTTTATGACGGCACGCATATTGAACATCCGATGGCGGAAAGAAAGGCGGTGAGGCGAGTGGAATTCGATTTGGACGCGGCGGTTGATGTCATGGTCGATGGGGAAGTGTTGACGCTCGATTGCGAGGAGTTGGATGTGTTGCCGGGGGCGCTAGACGTGGCGGCTTGAGCGCGTGATATAAGAAATAAATTGTGCGGGAAGGGAATTATGTCTGAAGAGCGGCGAAAACGACGGCAGGAGCGGGGGGGAGGGCCGGAGGCGCGTCCGGAGTCGCGGAAGACGCTGATCTGGGGCGGGATTGTGATTCTGTTCGCGCTGGCGTGGGTCGGGGGTGGGAGTATAGGAATCATCGCTACGATGGATTTGCGAAGTGTCTGGCCTCGAAGCAGGCGAAGATGTATGGGCTTTATTGGTGTCCGCACTGCATTGAGCAGAAAGAAATGTTCGGGAAAGCGTTTCAATACGTGCCCTACGTAGAGTGCGCGATTAAGGATTCGCACGAACTGGCGCCCGCGTGCGCGGCGGCGGGAGTCAAATTGTTTCCGAGCTGGCAATTCGGAGCAAGCAAACCAATAGAAGGTGTTTTTCCCATGCAAGAGTTGAGCGATAAGACTGGGTGCAGTTTGCCGTGAATGCGACTCGAGCCAACCGCCGGTTGAGGCGAACACGACTACCAAGAACAATCAACTCTTGTTTTTCGCGATCGCAGTGCTGGCGGTCGCGGGGATTGCGGTTTCGACGGTTTCGCTACAGCGGCATTACGCGAAATCGGCGTCGGCATTTTGTGATTTTGGAGAGAGATTCAACTGCGATGTTGTGAACCGGAGCGAATATTCGAGCGTGATGGGAATTCCGGTGGCGGGGATTGGGATGCTTGGGTATGGAGCTCTGTTGGTGCTGGTGACGGTCTACCGCTCGCGGGCGGAGACGCCGATGAGGTTGTTGGCGGCGGCAGTGGCGGGATTGGGATTCGCGCTTTATCTTACCTATATCGAAGGGTATGTGTTGGACACGTGGTGCATTTTGTGTTTGAGTTCGCTGGGGATGATTGCGGGGATTACAGTGCTTGCGGGAGTGGTGAAGTTTAGGGCGGGGAAGATCGAGGACTAAAGAGTCTGCGTGGGAGCACTCTGTCGCCCCTACGGGGCTTTCTTCGTTCTTCACGCCCTACCCACGGCTTGCGCCGTGGGCTGCATTCTGGCGCCGCTTCGCGGCTAACATCAATTTTAGGTGCGGCTGAAGCCGCACCCTTTCAAAGCGAATCCAGCGAACTAGTCTTCCGATGGGAAAGATTCAGCAAATAAATGGTGCGGCGGTGGGTTCTCCGGTGATCCGTACTGGCGGAGCCGTAGGCGATCTGCGGCTGCATGAATTTCGGAGCCGCATTTTCCGCAATACACGATTTCTGCGCGTATGGCTGCCGACTGAGTACGGCGACACCGAAAATTCCGAAAGACACTATCCGGTGCTGTATCTGAATGATGGGCAAAATTTATTCGAGGCGGCGGTTGCGTTTGGCGGAGTTGAGTGGCGGGTGGATGAAACCATGGACAGGCTCATTCGCGAAGGCGCAGTGCCGCCGATGATTGTGGTAGGAATCGACAATGCGGGCAAGGACCGGATTCGCGAATATATGCCGCACCGGTCGATGCATCCAATGATGGTGCGAGCGATGGGGAAACGTTATCCAGATTTCTTGATGAACGAGGTGATGCCGTTTGTAGAACGGATGTACCGTGTGGCGACCAGCCCGGAGAATACGGGCTTGGGGGGCTCGTCGATGGGGGCACTGATTGCACTGTACACCGCGATGGAGCGGCCGGCGGTGTTTGGGCGGTTGCTGCTGGAGAGTCCGTCGCTGTGGGCGTCGAATCGGCAGGCGATCAAGGAGAGCCGTTTGGCGAGGATTTGGCCGGAGCGAATTTTTTTGGGAGTTGGGACCGCCGAAGCGGGAGACGCCGAGCGGAGCCGAACGGTGGTGGACGATGTGCGGGAACTGGCGGCGATCCTGCGACGAGCTGTGTTGAGTGAGAAGCGCTTGCGTCTGGTGATAAGAGAGGGAGCCGGGCATACGGAAGCGGCTTGGGCGGAGCGATTTCCTGAGGCGCTGCGGTTTTTGTTCGGGCGGTAGATTCTTGTCAGAGAGAAGATGAAGCTGGTTCTGGTTTCCTGCCAAGGTTCCATACTCCATACAAAAGAGCGGCCATCACGGGAACGGAGAGCTGGAGGTGTGTCCAGCGCGCGAGGGGGCCGAAGAGCGGAAGGACGAAGGCGAGATAGAGGAGAAGTGAGAGGTTGCTCGCGGCGGCGGGGTCGGCTTGGGCGAGGATCCACTCGGAGAGCAGAAGGAATGCGGGCGCGAGGATGACGAGGTCATAGACGGTTAGGTGCGGGGCGAGGAGGACGCTTGCTAGCAGCAGTGCCGAATATCGTAGGGATAGGGGAACGCGGCTGCGCCAGCAAGCGACGGTCAATGCGGAGAGGAGTAGCGCGCTGATCAGGTAGAGGGCGAGAGAAGCAGAGCGCCAAGGGACGAGCATCGTCCAGAAGGTACGAAGAGAGTGGGTTTGGTAGGGTCTGGGCTCGAGCAGCGGAAGCATGCGCGGGATGCCGAGAAGAGCGTGAATCCAATCGCGGAGCGGGCCGGAACCGTAGTAGAGCCAGGCTGGGATCAGTTGAGCGGCGGCTGAGAGAAGAGCGCCGGCGATGACCTTCCAGCGAAGAGTAACGAAAAAGACCACGGCAGCGGCTAATGCGAGTTGGGGCTTGAAGATGAGAGATCCCAAAGCCATGCCGGCAAGAAATTCACGGTGAGCACGGAATGCGAAGAAGGCGAGGGTGAAGCAGGCGAGAGCGAGGGCGGAAGTTTGTCCCCACGCGATCAGGTGCCAGAAAGCGGGGAAGGCCAGGGCGAGAATCCAGACGGTTTGTTTCTGGTTGGGTAAGTGGGGACAGCAGCGCCAGAGGGTGTAGCAGCAGAGTGCGTAAATCAGCGTGCTCAAGGTGAGCCATAGGGTGAGCGCGTCGGGATAGGACAATCGGGCAAAGGGAGCGAAGAAGATTGAGATCTGCGGCGGATACAGCGGCAGATAGCGTATGCCCGCAGCGACCGGGACACGTTGCACTGCGAGAGCGGATTGTGCCGCCTGGGTATACAGATCGGGGCCGCGGTGGGCGAGTGCGAGCGAGCCGAGAGTATAGAAATGCAGAAAGTCAGCGCCTTTGAGATTGCCTACTCGATCGAGCAGGCCGGGAGTGGAGATATTCCATAGATAGGCGGCCCAGAGGCAAAGAGCGAGGATCAGTCCATGTGCGCGGAGGCGACGTGTCGTCAGAAATAAAGCGAGTTTCGCTTGTGTCTTGATCCGCCCATGATAACGAATTCATCCAGACTGCAGGTTGTCGGTCCGATGGCCGTTCGTCACGAAGATTAGCAAGAGGAGAAAGGGTATGAATAAGACAGTCGCTGAAGGCAGTAATGGAATGCGGTTCGGCGAATCGACACGAGGATGAACCCAGAGCAATACAAAAGAGCAGAACCAGGGCCAGGCCACAATTGGGGAAAAAAAATTGCGCCAGAGGCGTGGGAGAACCTCCCAGTCGCGGACGACGATTACGATGGGCAGTAATAACAAGATCTGATTGAAGGGAGCCAAAAGGGATGGCAGGACGAGAGTCGCGCCGATAAGAAATGCCGCCAAGGTCCGAATAAATTCCGGCGAGGCGGCGTTGGCATGACGATTTCGCCAAGCCAGCACCAGCAGAATCACGATCACAATTACCGACAGCACTTTACCGACGCCCTGGCCAAGGGCCATAGACAAGAGTGAAGGCGACGCAGCATATTTCCGGTAGGCTCTGAGTCCCTCGAGGAAATAGCGAGGCCATCCGGGCAAGAGTAGCTCTCCAAGACCGACTAGCGCGAGCAGAGTCGCGCCAAAGCCGACCAGAAGGGGCCACCGGCGGGAGAGCGCGCTAACGCTCCAAAGCAGAAACCAGGCCAAGGGCAATATAACCATCTGCGGTTTGACCGTTGCGAGAGCGAGAACGAAGCCGGCAGCGGCCAAGTAGTTTCGGGCAATGAACCACACACTCAGCGCGAGCAAAAAACCGACCAGTAGTCCGAGTTGCTGAAGCCGCAATCCCTGCACGATCTGCGGACTGCTGAGAATAAGCAAAATCATAGTTGCGATCAGGGGTTTTGGAGGGCGCCAGAATAAGACGCCGAGCCACAGGAATACGCTGAATGCTGTGAGCGTCGCGAATATTATTGGCACCCAAACTTGCAGCTGCGAGAAACTTGCGTGGACGGTAGGGGCCAAGAGGAACACGACGTAGATTGGATAAGCGAAGCGCTGCTCATCAACGACATCCGTTCCAGGCTCGCCGTACTTCTGCTCGATGGCGTGGCCATAAAAAGCCGTCTGGATTTCGTGGCTTACTTCCTGTCCGTAAGGATTCTGTCGGTGGAGCAGAAGCTCACGGGTCCCCACCCAACGAGGATACAGGTCGCCCATCTGGGTTACGACACCCTTTTGCGCGTCCATGTAGGACGCCCACGGCGCCAAGACTTCATGCACGTAGAGATAGGTGATTCCGCAGACGCACGCGCTCAACACGAGCCAAAAGCTAAATCTCATTTGCAGTGGAAACCAGCAAGGAATTCAAAGCAATCTCGCCCCAGAAGTGTAGCAAAGACGTGAGGCAGACAAGCTTGCTTGCGCGCCTGGGCGTTGTGATGGCGCATGCGCCTGTTCGAGACTCGATTACTTTCACGACTTGGAACCGTTAGTCGGAATAAGGCATAGGCTGTGGGGTCGATGCATCGGCATCCACGACCCATGTGTTCCTGTCCCGAAAATACTGGAATAATTCCTGGTTGCGGTCTTGGCCCAGATCGCGGGCCCAGACCACCTTGGCGGCGTCTATATTCGCGCCGTTGTAAACCCACTCGCGACCGATGTCGTGATGTGGTCCATAGCGAACGATCACAAGCTGCTGCCCCGGGGTTTGTTGCAGTTGGCGTAGGACGTTCGCTCTTCTCAAATCATCGCGGGGCCATGCAGGTTCGATGGGGACATGAACAGCCGTAGCGGCCAGACGCAGGGCGAACATTGCGAACGCCAGCACGGGGATTGAGCGAACCAAGGCTGGTCCCAGCGGACGGCCAGCCGGCGACCAGTGTTGAAGATGACGAATGCCCTGCACTATGACCAGGTATAGAGCACAAGTTGCCGGAGAGAAATAATCAGGCCGGTTCCAAGTTTCGACGGCCATGGCCGCGAAAATGGCGGCGCATATCAGAAGCGGCAGCCGCATCTTGCGCATGCGAATGACGCGGGGAAGCGCCAGCAGGGGCACGGTGAGAAGCGGACCCAGATAGAATTGCCAGCCAGCCATGGACTCTTCGGCAGCACGGCGCAAATAGCCGCTGAAGGTATGACTCTTCTGGAACATTCTGAGTTCCCAACGATAGAAATCGCGCATGACACTGTTGTTGTAGGTGACTTCGGGACGGGGCGTTTGCCAGATGAAGAAGGGAGCCGCGGCATAAGTATGAGCGTTCACCTGGTAAGTCATCCGAAACGGATTGCCGGTTACGCGATAGTAGTAATAGGCGGTGGCTATTGAAGCTAATGCCAAGCAAAGAAAGATGGGCAGCACTGCCCGCGGCAGCGAGCGGCGGAAAGTGGGGCGATTCTTACCGAGCAGCCAAGAAAGCATGGCGAAAGCGACGGGAATGGCAAAGACCAAACCTTCATAGGGCCGTGTATTGGCCAAAATTACGAGGCCCAAACCCATCAGCAAAGCGTCACCGATACGCAGGTGCTTGCGTAGCCTGGGCCAAGCGCCGAGGACCAGGGCGCCGCCAAGGGCGACGATAGAAGCGGACCAGTAGCCATTCATCCAGTAGCTGAGGATGCCTAAACGAAGCACGGCCAGAGTGGCTCCGAACAAGGCCCAGGGCGGAGGCAGCCAGCCCTGAAGCATCCAGCACAGGGCAGAGCACATAAGAGCGGTCGCGAGAATTTGACCAATCCAGGGATGACCCAGGAGTTGCCCGGCAGCGAGGACAAGGCCTTGTACCGGGGGATATATCGACATGTATGTGGGCTTTTCGAATGATGTGGAAGCTTTCGAAATGGATCCACATGGGATGAGTGGGGTTGGTAAGTCTGCCGTGAGCAAAAGTGTCAGCCGCGAGCAAGTAACTGAACTCGTCGTGGTTGCGGGGCTGGGGGATGCCAAGGAGGGGGATGAGTGCGACGCGGACGACGATGACGCTGAGACCGACCAAGAGAACAGCGAGACTTCGACGTCGCGCCAGGCGGGCGAAGGCGCGCTCAATCGACAGAAAAGCGGCAGGCTGGCGAGGGGAGGCATTTCGCGAGGAGAGCAGAATCAACGCCCCTGCGGCTAGAAGCAGGAGGAGTTCGATCAGCGTCAAGAGGAACGGAGCGAGCCGCAGGTAAAGATTTTGCATTACGCGACGATGCCGAAGATTACTTTACCGTCTTACACTGCTTCCTTCTCGTCCGCCCTCTGAAATAATCCATCGATGATCTGGATCATTTCGTCGTCGACGATGCGGTTGCGGGAGATGGCCTCGACCAAGGGAATAGAAACGATTTTGTTGGAGCGCAGCGCCGCCATGCATCCGAATTCGCCGCGGTGGACCATGTCGATGGCGCCCAGGCCGTAACGCGTGGCTAGAACGCGGTCGAAGGCGCTGGGAGAGCCACCGCGCTGAATGTGTCCGAGGACCACTGCGCGAGTTTCGAAGCCGGTGCGTTTTTCAATTTCGCGGGCGAGGATGTTGGCGATGCCTCCGAGTTTGACGTGGCCGAATTCGTCCTTGCCCATGTCTTGCAAGAACGGCGATCCCTGGCCGGGTTCGGAGGAAAACTTCGCGCCTTCGGCCACGACTACGATGGAAAAGTAGCGGCCGCGTTCGTGGCGCTGGCGGATGGAGTCGGCGACTTTGTCAACGTCAAAGGGGCGCTCGGGGATGAGAATGACGTCGGCGCCGCCGGCGATGCCGCTGTAGAGCGCGATCCATCCCGCGTCGCGGCCCATCACCTCAACGACCATTACGCGGTTATGGGCTTCGGCGGTGGTGTGGACGCGGTCGAGAGCTTCGCAGACGATGTTGCAGGCGGTGTCGAATCCGAAAGTGTAATCGGTGCCGCCAAGATCGTTATCGATAGTTTTGGGGACGCCGACGACTCTTGGCGCCGCGCTCGTGGAGCTTTTGCGCAACCGAAAGGGTGTCGTCACCGCCGATGGTGATAAGGGCCTCGATTTGGTTCTTCTCGAGCGAGGCCAGGCAGCGGTCGATGCCGTCGGGACGCTTGGAGGGATTGGTGCGGGAAGTGCGCAAAATGGTGCCGCCGCGAGGCAGAATGCCGCCAACTGCGTTGAGATCGAGCGGCATGCTGTCGTTTTCGATCAGGCCGCGCCAGCCTTCCATAAACCCGATGAATTCGTCTTCGTAGGTGAAGATGCCTTTGCGCACCACCGCGCGAATGACGGCATTCAAGCCGGGGCAGTCGCCTCCACCGGTCAACATACCAATCTTCATGATCCGCTCCGCTGCATGGGTTCGATCTCTTGAGCCCCTGGGATGCCCCCGGGCTCGGGCTGGATGCAATGGCAGCCCGAACCGCGGGACAAGCATTCACCGGGAAGAAATTAGATTATCACTAAAAAGGGCCGATTCCTGTTTCGAAGTCGCCTCATGGATGTCCTCGCTGTGGTCGGGAGAGCGAGAATAGCTCCACAAGGATCATGAAGACAGGAGAATTCTCCACGACGGAATTTGTTGAACCGGCGAGCTGGTTCGGAGCTACAATAGCAACGCCGCAGGAAGGGTCCCCATTACTGGTGCGAACCTCCAGCTCCCCACTTGGAAGGAAAATGATATGAAGAATCGAATCCTCGTCGCCCTGCTCTTTATCTTTGCAACGATGACTGCGCTTGCGTTCGCACAGCAAAGCAATTCGACAAGCTCGCAGCCAGCATCCGCGAATCAAAACGCTTCATCCAGCGCGCCCTCCGACACCGAGAAGTTGCAGGAGCCTCGCAGCCAGGACTTCTGGGACGGCGATGATCCCAGCCTGGGAGCGCTCATCTTCCATCCCTTTGCGGGCAAAGGGTATGTGAGGCGGCACGTGGAGCCGATTCGGGATCGAGTGAATGAACTCGAAGAGGTGACCGAGTCTAACGGCAAAATGATCAGGGATGTCGACAGGCGCGCCCAGCAAGGCATTCAGATGGTGGCAGAGAAAGACAAACTTGCCGATCAGCATGCGACGGAAGCCGCCAGCAAGGCGCAGGCGGCGCAGGAAGTGGCAAGCACAATTGATACGCGACTGGGCAGAGATGAGACCGTGGTCGGCAACCTCGACCAGTATAAAGAGGGTGGGCAGACCGAGATTCATTTTCGTCCGGGGCAGACCGCGCTGAGCAAGGAAGCCAAGGATGCGCTCGACGAAATGGCTGCGCCGCTGAAGAATCAGCGCGGCTACATTTTAGAAGTGCAAGGTTTCTCTTCAGGGCAGGGGCAGGCCGCAATCGCCAACTCACGCAAAATGGCGGACTCGGTGGTGCGTTACCTGGTGTTGAACCACGAGATTCCGGCCTATCGCATTTCGGTGGTCGGGCTGGGAAACGCTTCCGAGAGCAAGGGCGCGAAGCGTACGCGGGTAGAAGTACACGTGTTGAAGAATGATGTTGAGCAGCTGGCAAAGCAGTGAAGGGCTAGCGCCTTTTATATACAAATTTTGTTTCTTTGTTGCGCGGAGGGTTCTCAATCCCTTAAAGATTGCGTCTTAGCTCTTAAGCCCGATGGCAGCGGCTTCCTGTTGATCGTGGACTTCCTCTGCGCGTCGCAGGGCGGCTTGCACGTTGTCGCAGATATTTTCCGCACCTACTACTTCTTCGAACTCGGACTGGTGAATCAGGCTGGCTGGTTGCTGGCGTGCGCCGCAGAGAATCAAAGTTCGATTGCTGGCGTGTAGCTGGCGGGCAACTTCCCCGATGGCAAATAGTCCGGTGGCGTCGAGCGCGGTCATGTTGCGAAGACGCAGGATGACCACGGGCGGAAGCGTGTGCAGGTCTTCGGTGACGGCGTTGATTTTGTCGGTGGCGCCGAACAGAAACGGCCCGTGAATGCGGAAGATGGTGGCGTAATAGGGGATGTCTTTGTCTTGCAGGATGTGCATGCGGCCGTCTTCGACATATTCGTCGGTGACCTGAGAAACCGTAGTGGTGGCGGCGACGCGGCTGATGAAAAGAAGGGCGGCGAGAATCATTCCGGCTTCGACAGCGACGGTGAGGTCGGCGAAGACGGTGAGGGAGAAGGTGACTAGCCAGACGCTGATGTCAGTTTTGGTGAGCTTCAGCAGTTGGGGAATCTCGCGCCACTCGCCCATGTTGTAGGCGACGACCATCAGAATTCCGGCAAGCACGGCTAGCGGCACGTGGCGCACTAACGGCGCCGCGAAGAGCAGGATGCAGAGCAGGGTGAGAGCGTGAATCATGCCGGCGACTGGAGACTCAGCGCCGGCACGGATGTTAGTTGCGGTGCGGGCGATGGCGCCGGTGGCGGGCAGTCCGCCAAACATGGGAGAGACGATATTGGCCACGCCCTGGCCGATGAGTTCAACGTTGGGATTGTGATGGTCGTTGCTCATGCGGTCGGAAACCACAGCTGACATCAGAGATTCGATCGCGCCCAGCATGGCGACGGTGAGGGCGGGGCCGAGCAAGCCGTGGATGAGATCCGCGCGAAAGCGAGGAATCACAAAATGGGGGAGGCCAGCGGGAATGCCGCCGAAACGGGAGCCGATGGTTTCCACCGGGAGTTTAAACAGGATGACGGCGGCGGTGCCGAGCAGGAAAGCGACGATGGCGCCGGGGATTCGATTGGAGAGAGCGCGGCAGGAAACCATAATCAGCACCGTGGCTGCGGCCAGCGCGGTTGCGGTGTAGGAAAGAGTATGGAAGTTGCCGGCCAGAGCTTCCACGCGCAGCCAGAAGACGCCGGGAACTTGGGCGAGCTGCAATCCGAAGAAATCTTTCACCTGGGTACTAGCGATCAGGATTGCGATGCCGTTTGTGAAGCCGATAACGACCGGGCGGGGAATGAACTTAACGGCCGTGCCCATGCCCGCGATGCCCATGATCATGAGAAGAACGCCGGCCATTACGGTGCACATGAAAAGGCCGTCGACGCCGTGAAGCGCGACGATGCCGGAGATCACGACGACGAAGGCGCCCGTGGGTCCGCCGATTTGTGTCTTCGAGCCGCCGAGGAGCGAGATCAGAAAACCCGTGACTATTGCGCAGTAGATGCCGGCTTGCGGAGTTAGTCCCGAGGCGATGGAAAAAGCCATGGCCAGCGGCAAGGCGACCAGCCCGACGGTGACGCCGGCCACGAGATCGTGCAGAAATTTGTTGGCGCTGTAGTCGCGAAGACAAAGGACAGACTTCGGGAGCCAACGCTCCTCGATGAAAGTACTTCCCATTTTCTTATTATGCTGCAGGGATTGGGAGAAGAAAGGGAATTAAAGAGGGCGCGAATACACTAAGGAACACCTCCTTTTCGATACGTGTATTGTGAATCTGGGTTCGGTCCTAGGAACTGCGGCGTTTCCGCGATAGACTGCACTCACATGCGAGTTCTGGGGATCGATTGCGGCGGGGAATACACCGGGTACGGCGTGGTGGAGATGGATTCCGGCGGACGGCTGGTGTGCCAGACGTGCGGGGCGATCAAGCTTTCGCCGCGGGATCCGCTGACGCGGCGGCTGGCGCGCATCTATAACGAATTGGGGACTCTCATTGGAGAACATCGTCCGGATGAAGTTGCGATTGAAGGGATCTTCTACGCGCTGAATGTGAAGTCGGCTTTGAAGTTGGGTCAGGTTCGGGGAGTGGCTATGCTGGCGGCGGCCACGGCGGGGCTGGCAGTCGCGGAGTATTCGCCGATGACGATCAAGTCGTCGGTGGTGGGCTATGGACGGGCGGAGAAGCAACAGGTGCAGCATATGGTGACGCGCTTGCTGGGGTTGGAGGAGGCTCCGGAACCGATGGATGCGTCGGATGCGCTGGCCATCGCGATTTGCCATTTGCATACAGTGGGCACGCTGGCAAGACAGGGAGCTGTGGTGCGGTCATGAGGCAGGCTGCGCTGATGCGAGCGCGCTTTATTCGGACTTTTCCTATCGCAACGAAGCGGCCGTTCCTGGCGGTCGGCATGGGGATACTGGCTCTGGCTGCGGCTTCTGTTCTGTCGATGGCGCAGCGAGCATCGAACGATGAACCTGCTTCCGCAGTGGTTGAGTTTACGATGGACTTCCCTCAGTCCAATCCTGAGCACTACTCGATCGCAGTTGACGCTGCCGGACACGCTAGCTATGAGTGCACAGGAAAGGTAGTGGAGGATTCCGAAGACGAAACGTACCGGGCAGAGTTCGAAGTGTCGGCGGGGAATCGCGAGCGAATCTTTGAGTGGACGAGACAGGCGCAGTATTTCTCCGTCAAGATTGACTCTGGGAATAGTAAGCTTGCGTTCACGGGGACCAAGGAGCTCAGCTACCGGGATGGGAAACGTTCCAACACGGCGCGCTACAACTACTCGAATCTAGAACCGGTGCGGCAGTTGACCGCGCTCTTCCAGAGCATGGCGGGCACCTTGGACTACGGATGGCGGCTGGCCTACTATCACCGCTACCAGAAGCTGGCGCTGGACGACGAATTGAAGCGAATGGAGGCACAGGCAAAGAACAATGAATTGAGCGAGATACAAGGCGTCGTGCCAGCTCTGCGGGAGATTCTTGAGGATGCCTCAGTGATGAATGTAGTGCGGGCGAGGGCGAAGGAGTTGATGCAGATGGCGGCTGGCACGGCTGGGCATTGACAATTTCGAGACAACAAATGGCGCGTTCCGTGTTCTAATGTGCAGGAATGTCTTCGGGAGGCTGCTATGTACATGCCACGACTTTACGCGGGGATAGGGACGGCCTTGGCCTGCGCGCTTATGGCGCTGCCCGCCGCGGCTGAATCGCAGGCGCGCATCGTTCGCTTGAGCGATGTGCAAGGTACGGTGCAGATCGATAAGAATGCAGGGCTGGGATTCGAGAGAGCCTTCGCCAATCTTCCCATCACGCAGGGAACACGATTGCATACGCGGGAGAATGGCCGAGCCGAGATTGAGTTCGAGGACGGCAGCACGCTGCGCGTCACTCCTAACACCACGGTGCAGTTCAACAGGCTGGGAAACGACGCTGGAAAACGAATTTCAGAAGTGGAGTTGGTGCAAGGGAAGGCGTATGTCAACTGGCTGGGAAAGAGCGACGAGTTTACGCTGAATTTTTCTCAGGAGAAGTTGGAACTGAAGCAGGCAGCGCATTTCAGGGTGGCCAACTCTTCGAGCATGGCGGAGATTGCCAGCTTCAAGAATGACCTGGAAGTTGTGGGTCCGACGGGCGTGGTGAAGGTGGGTAAGAAGAAGATGGTGACCTTCGACGTGAATGACAACGACAAGTCGATGGTCGCAAAGAATTTTGAAGAGGATCCCTACGACCGGTGGGATAAGGAATCCGTCGAATATCACGAACAGTATGCCAAGAATAATTCGACTCCATATGGCTATGGTTACAGCGACCTAAGCTACTACGGCGGATACAGCAATGTTGCCGGTTATGGCATGCTGTGGCAGCCCTATTTTGCGGGCGCGGGCTGGAATCCTTTCATGGATGGCGCCTGGTCGTGGTATCCGGGTATGGGATTCATGTGGGCGTCGGCTTATCCGTGGGGCTGGATGCCTTATTACTACGGGAACTGGATGTATGCGCCGGGGTATGGCTGGGGATGGCAGCCTGGCGGCTTCACCACGTGGCACGGCGGAATTCATTATGTGGGAGCGGTGGAAGCTGGTTTTCGTGCTCCAGTAGTGCCGACGGCTACCATGAACACGGTTGTCGTAGGTAGGGGCGGACCGGCGGTGACGAAGGTTGCGGCGATGCACACCGTCGTAAGCAGTGGTTCAGCTGGGCTTGGGATTCCGCGCGGCTCGTATGGAAATCTCCACCAGTTGAACGCGCAGGTGGCTAAGACTGGCTCGGCCGTAATGCCCACAGCACCGGCGTTCGCGGCAACTTCGCACGCGAGCGTGTACGCTGGCGCTGCGGGGCATCCTGCGAGCAGCATGGGCCACATGAGCAGCGGTTCGTCGGGACACGCGTCGGGCGGCGGGCACTCCACGGGACACTGACATCCAGTCTTCGGTGAAGAAACATTCAGGGGCGGCCAGACGGTCGCCCCTTTTGTTTCAAGAGAATTTGCACTTGCTGAAGCGGGTTGCCCGGCATTCATGAACCTTGGCGCGCGAGCTGCACGAGAGTGCGTGGCCACTGCTGCCAATAATCAACGACGGCTCCTAAAGAACGTTTGCAGGAGTTCGGCGCACCGGCCTGCCAGGACGCCGCTGCGGGTCTCCATGCGGTGATTCAGTTGCGGGTGACTCAGCACCTGCATCACCGACTTTACCGCGCCCGCTTTGGGATCGTCGGCGCCGTAGACCAGGCGCTTGATCCGGGCGTGCACCAGCGCGCCGGCGCACATGGGGCACGGTTCAATTGTGGCAAAGAGGTCGCAGTCTTCCAGACGGTGGTTGCCTAGGGCTGCGCCTGCATCGCGCAGGGCTATGATCTCGGCGTGGGCGCTGGGATCGGAGTCGGTGATGTTGCGGTTCCATCCGCGGCCGACGATCTCTCCTGCACAGACAACGACTGCTCCAACCGGAACTTCTCCGGCTTCGAGGGCGCGCTGCGCGGCGCGAAGGGCTTCTTCCATCCAGACTTCGTCGAGGCCCGTCGTTGGTCGTTGGTCGCTGCTCATTGGTCATCGATCATTGGCCATTGATCATTGGTCGTTGGTCATTGGCGTTGGTCATCGGTCGTTGGCACGGAAGGGTACAAGCAGCAGGGTACCATCGACGCGGGGGAGTTGGTGCTGGCGCGGAGATCAGATCAGGCTTAGCACCGAGCGCACTACGTCGGGGATGATGGCTCGTACGATTGCCGGCAGCAGGATCATGATTAGTGGATAGGCGATCGCGACTACCGGCAGAGCCAGGAGCATCCGTGCTTTGGGCGTTAGATTGGCGAGATAGGCTCGCATAACTTCCTCTGGAACTATGTACGAACGCGGCCTGGCAAAAGTTCCTTCATAAATTGGACGGCGGAGGAGCTGGATCGTGAGCTTAGTTCGAAAGCGTCATCCCGGAGACGCCCTCGCGCCGGACACAACAGCGAACTGGCAACCGACAAGTGGCAGTGATATGCTTAGCTCAATATGGGGATGAAAAGCCTGCTGCGCAAGGTATTTCTGATTGATCTGCTTCAGGGATTGAAGGTTACGTTTCGCTATCAGGATCCCAAGGAAATTTATACGGAGCAATATCCTCTGGAGCGGCCGCAGGTGGCGGAGCGCTACCGGGGAGCGCCGCGGCTGAACGTGAATCCCGATACTGACGAGACCATGTGCATTGCCTGCGACCTGTGCGCGCTGGCTTGTCCGGAAAATCTGATTGTGGTTTCGAGCGCGCGCAATGAGCAGACCCGCCGCAAGGAACTTACCAACTTCACGTACGACCTGAGCCGTTGCATGTTCTGCGGGCTCTGCGAGGACGCCTGTCCGGTGGACGCGCTTGAACTCACCCAGGACTTCGAACTGGCCAGCTACACTCGCGAGGGATGGATCTGGGATCGCGAGACGCTGGAAAAAGGGCCGCAGCCTACGCAGTATAGGAAGTAGAGGTCAGCCGTCAGCTGTCAAAACCTCCCGCGGTCCCGAAGCGCGATTGGCGTGCATGACTGAATTATTTCGCGGGCAGAAACTCAACCTTCACATCTCTTCCCACAGCCTTGAAATCAAAATCAGCGGTCACAAAAACGAACTCGCCCGGATCACCTGCCAGCTCGACTCCGAACGCATCAACATAAGGCAAGTTGCGCTTTAGCTTGATCAAAGCAGCGCGCACGGCGCGATCGCCATCGGCCGCAACCACTCGCAGTCCAAACGCGCTCAAGCGGGAGAGCAATAACTCCATGGCCTGCTTGCCATGGGCTTTGCATGTGATTCCGGCTACCTCGCCCCAGTGCACCGCCGAGACGATGGCGGCGCACCTTCCGGCTAAATGAGACTTGATAATTTCCGCCACCCGCGTCGCGCCGGCCTCATCGTCGACGTAGCGCAGGATCGCGCTGGAATCAAGGACGTAAGTCACGAGGCGAGGTTCGCTGTGAGCCATCACCATCGATCCTTTACCATCGATCTCTTACCATTGATCTACCATCGATCCTTCTTGCGACGCCGCTCGCGCTTGAGCGCATCGGAAAGGGAGGGCTTGCCGGAAAAAAGCCCGCGCGTCTTGTCCACCAGTTCTTCCGACACCGGCTCCAGGACAATCCGCGACCCGTCCTGCGTAACCGCAATCCGCGTCCCCGGCCTAATGCCCAGAGAGGCCCGCATCTCGGAAGGAATGACGAACTGGCCCTTTGTGCTTACGGTAGTGATCTGACGTTGCATGGCTTACATTATACATCAGGTAAGAACACAAAACTACAGCTACATGCTGCTTCTGGCTGCCAGCGCCTGGATACGGCTTCGAAATGAGTAACTAAGCCTGCAGAGGCGACGAGACAGCCGGGCTTCGCCCGGCTGGACAGCTTCTTCTGCTCCGCTCAGGGCAGGCTGGGCGACTGTCCTGACATGAGTTTTCTTTCTGCAACCGGCAGCGTTCGAATACCATCGAAAATGTCTGGTCAACCAAGGGGACTCAAGAATGTTTGGAGGACAGCATGGAAGGCACAATCTCTACTAAAGAACTGAAGGCTAAACTGGACCGGAAAGATGGTCTCAAACTGGTTGAGACTCTCGCACCGGAGCGTTACCACGAGGCGCATCTTCCCGGGGCGTTGAACATTCCGCCGGAGAAGATCAAGGAGCTGGCGCCGCAGTTGTTGCCGAACAAGGATGCGGAAATCATCACCTACTGCGCCAACTCGCATTGACACGCCAGCGAATATGCCGCCCGTGAATTGGCGGCTATGGGTTATACGAACGTGGCGCATTATCCCGACGGGAAGCAGGGGTGGATGGCGGCGGGGCTGCCGGTGGAGAAAGCTGCTTAAGGGCGCTCGCACTTTGCCGCCGCGAAGGACAGCAAGTCCTCGCGGCTTCGCCGTTCGCGAGGCAAATCATTGCTGGTTTGTCTTGGCTGCTGCGAGAGTCTGCTTACGCAGTAGGTCGGCGGCTTGGGCCATGGTTAGATCATCTGAGATTTGATGGAAATCACTGCGTTGGAGTTTTTGCTGCACGCTGATGGTTTTGAAGAGAAGAGCCCGGCCCTGCATGTTCACATTCAGGCACGTTAGTTCCCAATAACCTTGTGCGACCTCGGCTTGTTTGACATAGAACTGGCCGCCAGGATTCAAGTGTCCCAGCCAGCCTCCGCCGAATTTCACTTCGCGGGTGAGACGTCCGCTGAGTTCTATTAGCCTCTGCTGTTTGGTGTCGAGCCACATCTTGCCTTCCATGGCCTGAAAGACTTGAGCCTCGCGAGTGGGTGGATGAAAGTGTGGGTTGGGCGAGAAGAGCAATTCGACGGCGTCGCCCTTCTTTTCTCCGAAGCGGAAGATTAATGCTTGCGGGAGAGTTTTTAGCATTCTCTGGCTTTGCGCAGCGTCGTCATTCTCCTCCTTCAATGACTTGCGGAGCGCGCTGGGATTGCTGGCGAGCCTTCGGATCTGTTCCTCGGCTTCGCGTTCCTGCCGGGCGGTGAGCGAATGGCCGTTGATGAGCAGGAGGCGCTTGAGGTCGCCGTTTTTGGTTTCTACTACTTCGTATACTTCTTTTCGGTGGGCTTTCTCGGTTTCTAATCTGAGCATCCAGTGGCTGTGATCGTTGGCTTCGGCTTTCACCTCGTTCTGCAAGATGGAGCGGGCAAGGTCGGTCGCACTTTTCTCGGAATGATCGGACTCTTGAGAGAGAACACAAGCCGGAAGGACGAAAAGGAGGCCAATCGCGACGGCGGTCCGGTTTATCACCGCGAGTGGGGTGACACAAACCGGCAGTCCGGTTGCCTTGAATGTTTTAAGGAAAATAAACGTGTCTCTTCGAAAGGGGAAACGAGGCGAGCGAGAGTGAACCTCTCGCTCGCCGTGAACTTGATCGGCGTCGCGAGGATCGAGGAGAAAACTCCCCTGAAGTGTCCACTGTGGAATTAGGGGAATAGGGATCCGTCGACTTCGCGCTGCCTCGCTGCGCGAAGCAGTCGCTGCACTCTGGATGACAACACAATGGGATCTGCAACTAAGTTGAAGGTTGTTGCTGGGTCATGCAGTGCAGGGTGCCGAGTCCCCAGACCAGGTCGCCGGAATAGATTGGGATGATTTCGCGTTTGGGGAAGAGCTCGGCTAGCGTGTTAAGGGCGATGCGGTCGTTGGGATCGTTGAAGACTGGGACTAGCACGATGCCATTTGCGATGTAGAAATTGGCGTAGCTGGCGGGTAGGCCTCGCTGCTCGAAGATGATGGGAGCGGGCATGGGGAGTTCGACGATGGTGAGGGGCTTGCCGGCTTGATCGCGCGCGGCTTGCAGGCGGCGGAGATTGGCGCGCAGGGGTTGGTGATTTACGTCCCGCGAATTGTTTTCGACCATGGTGATGACGGTGTCGGGAGAGACGAAGCGGGTGAGATCGTCGACGTGGCCGTGGGTGTCGTCGCCGGCGATGCCGCGGGCGAGCCAGATGACGTGCGGGGCGCCGAGGTAATCGGCGAAGAGCTTTTCGTAGTTGGGGCGAGACATGTGCGGGTTGCGTTGCTGGATTTTGCTGAGCAGGCATTCTTCGGTGGTGAGGATGGTGCCGCGTCCGTTGACGTCGATGGAGCCGCCTTCGAGGACTACGCGGGTGTTGCGGTGCGTGGGGCGGATTTCGTAGGCTCGGGCGGAACGGGACATCAGGTGGGGAATTTTGGCGTCGAGGCGGTAGTTGGAGTATTTAGCCCAGGCGTTGAAGCGGAAGTGGAGGGCTAGGAGGTCGTGGCGCTTTCGGCCTTCGCGGGCGAGGGCGCCCGCGCCACACGTTACGAAGATGGAGCCGGAGTCGCGGAGCCAGGAGCGGTTTGTGGGTTGGCGGTGGAAGCGGACGTTGGCGGAGAGCGCATTGGCGCGGTCGAGCAGCTTGCGGGCTTGGCTTTGCGCGGCGGCGTTATTGACAATCAGATCGACACGCTCGTGGCGGGCGAGATTGCGGATGATTTCGGCGTAGACCCAGGGGATGGGATCGAACTTGCCCGGCCAATCCGAGTGGTGGTGGGGCCAGGCTAGCCACGTGGCTTCGTGGGGCTCCCATTCGGCGGGCATGCGGTAGCGGAGGGTTGACGGGGGAGCACTTAAAGTATTACTTGAACGATTGGATCGGGACATGGAGGTAGTTTATTGCACGGGATGATAAATCGTGCATTGAATCCTGCGCCTTGACTTGATCTTGACGGGCGGATTCACGCTCATGAGTGTAATCGGGATGGTACGCCAGACTCTATTCAAGTGGACAAGCTCTTATTTGAGCGGAAGCCTATTCTCCGCACAACTCGTGCACGAATTCGTAAAGAACCACGCGATCCACGATATTGCCTTGCAGATCGCGTCGAAAGAGTTCTGTTTTGGTGTACAAAACATAACAACCGTCTCCTGAAACCTGATGGCTCGATGAAACCAATTGGTATTGGTGCTCGGTGTCGTTTGACTCAAGCGACGTGAGTTTGTGCACAGGTATTGAGAACACGCCTGCCGGAGCCACATCCACCTTAGGTATGAAACCCCTTACTACTGCATTATCAATGGGAAAACGGTACTTCAGTGACCGGGGCACAGCATGGTTGACGCAATCAAGGCGATTACACGCATTGACCCGATTTTACCGTCCATCGAGCAGACGGCTGCTGATCGGGGCGTAGGCGTCGATTCTTCGGTCGCGGAGGAAGGGCCAGTTGCGGCGGATGTCTTCTAGGGCTTTGAGGTCGACGTCGCCCATGAGGATTTCTTCGCGGTCGTGGGAGGCTTCGGCGAGGACGCGGCCGAAGGGATCGCAGAAAAATGAGGCGCCCCAGAATTCTAGTCCGTGGCCGGGAGAGGACTTGCCGCGGACGTTGCCGGTTTCGAAGCCTACGCGATTGACTACCGCTACGTAGACCCCGTTGGCGATGGCGTGGGCGCGCTGAATGGTGCGCCAGGCGTCATGCTGAGCTACGCCGAACTCGGCTTTTTCGGAGGGATGCCAGCCGATTGCCGTGGGATAGAAAAGCACCGTTGCGCCTTGCAGCGCGGTTAGGCGCGCGCCCTCGGGGAACCATTGGTCCCAGCAGACTAGGGTGCCGATGCGGCCGGCGCTTGGTGTCGAGGGCGCGGAAGCCGAGATCGCCGGGGGTGAAGTAGAACTTTTCGTAGTAGAGAGGATCGTCGGGGATGTGCATCTTGCGGTAGAGGCCGCGGAGGGTGCCGTCGGAATCGAAGATGGCGGCGGTGTTGTGGTAGATGCCGGGGGCGCGCTTTTCAAATAACGACGCGATCAGGACGACGCCGTGCTGGCGCGCGGCGGCGGAGAGTTTCTGGCTGGCGGGGCCGGGGATGGTTTCGGCTAGATCGAAGAGGGCGTGGTCTTCGCGCTGGCAGAAGTATTGCGTCTGGAAGAGTTCGGGGAGGCAGACTACTTGCGCGCCGCGTCCGGCGGCGTCGGCTACGCGTTCGAGAGCTTTCTGAAGATTCTGTTCGGGCTCAGGGCCGCACGACATTTGCACCAGGGCTACGCGGAATTTGTCAGGGGGCACGATTCTCCTCGTCGATCAATATAGCATTTGAGGGACAGGTGTTAGTTCTCAGTTCTCAGTTCTTAGTTCCTAGTTCTCAGCAAACCCCTTCTCTCGAAGATCCGCATGGCATCGTTTCGAGGGGTTCCTGTAAAGTAGGGGGTCGGGAATTTTAGGTCTGGCTTGGAGGCGTCATCTTGAAACAGGGTAATCATGGCAGCGGGCATTCTGCGGGAAAGTCTCACAATAACGCTGGACACGGCGGTGAGGGCAAAGATCGTCATCTGCATAATCCGATTGAAGACCGGCTGATTCCGCTGGAGCCGCTGGATTTGGGGAAGGTGAAGTCGATTGACGATTTGGTGCGGGCGATGTCGAGGACGGCTTTTACCGGGCGGCAACTGGGCGAGGCTGCCGATGTTTTGGAGGCGATGGCTCGCGATGAAGATTGTTTTGTGGTGATGACTTTGTCGGGCGCGATGACGGTGGCGAAGCAGGGGCTGATCGTGACCGAGTTGATCGATCGCGGGATTGTAAATGCTGTGGTTTCAACCGGGGCTTTGATGGCTCATGGGCTGGTGGAGGCTACGGGGCGCGCGCACTTCCGGCACAATCCGGAAGTATCGGACGAGGAGCTTTATGAGCAGGGTTACAACCGGGTGTATGACACGCTCGAGCCCGAGCAGAATTTGGACGATGTGGAAGAAGTGATGTCGGCGGTGCTGGAGGGCTGGGATCACAATGAGGTGATGTGCTCTTACAAGTTGAATCATGCGATTGGGGCTTTTCTGGCGAAGACACACGCAGGAGCGGGGGATTTTGAAGTCGGCGCATGAGATGGGTGTGCCGGTGTTTGTGCCGGCGTTCAGCGACTCGGAGATGGGGCTGGATACGGCTTTGAATAATCGTCTGCGGGAGTCGACGGGAAGACACAAGATTCGGTTTGATCCGTTCGAGGATCTGGAGCACTTTGCGGCGACTTTGTTGCGGCAGAAGAAGCTTGGGATTATGACGATTGGCGGAGGAGTGCCGCGGAACTGGTCGCAGCAGTTTGGTCCGTTTTGCGAGCTAAGGCACCGGCGGCTGGGGGAGAATGTGCCGCTGAAGCGGTATCACTATGGGCTGCGGATTTGTCCGGAGCCGGTGTATTGGGGAGGGCTGTCGGGGAGTCCTTATAGCGAGGCGGTGTCGTGGGGGAAGTTTGTGCCTCCGGCGGAGGGTGGAAGGTTTGGGGAAGTGTTTGTGGATGCAACCGTTGGGTTGCCGCTAATTGTGGCTGCGGTGTTGGAGCGGTTGGATAAGAAGGGGAGTAAGGCTAGTAAAGGGAAGACGGCGGCGGCTCGGAAGTAATGGTGCGATGGCGAAGTTGGTGACGCCTTACGCACAGCGGCCCGATACAGCTGGGCCGCGAGACCCTTCGACTTCGCTCAGGGCAGGCAGCCGGGGGCGGCTGTCCCCACATGTTTCTCTTTGATTTCCAGCCAAAGATTCCAAACAGAATTTCTGCTAATAGAACTTTTGCTTCAAGCGCCGGCGTCGTTCATCGCAGACGATGAGCGGTCTTCGCGGCTTTTGCGGTAGAGCGGGGCCAGGATGCTGTTTTCCAGGACGCGAGATTCGGCTTCCACCCAGTCTTGCAGGGCTAGGCCTTCCTGCTGGCCACGCTGATCGTAGAGATGCTGCGCGTGCAGGCGGATCTTTCGTTCGAGCAAATCGGTCATGAGTGCTTGCTGCTTTTTTCTGCGGGTATTGATATCCAAAACAATTCCTCTTGGCTAAATAGGTGTTTTCTTACAGTTCTATGATACGGGAAGGGCGTTAACGGAAGGTTACATTTGGCAGCGTTAAGGGTTACTAAAGTATTAGTATAACACGCTGAAATAGGCTCACCTCAGCGGCTGAAGCCGGTTCAGATTTTGACGGCTTTGCGGCACGACTGAAGCCGTGCCCTTCCCGTGCCTCGCAGCGGTCGGTGGACAGCCGAGGCGGCTGTCCCCAGATGAGCGCGGGAACTTTTAGTCGAAGATCAAGACAGCAGAGGCGATTACTGTGGTCCAGAGGCCGCGTTTGTCGCCGACTGCGGATTGGGTGACATTGGCGGTGCGGACGATTTTGTTGGAGAGGCGGTAGATTTGTTTTTTCTCGTCCCAGGAGCGGTCGGGATCGAACTCTACGTTCAGCGTGGTGGCTAGCATTTCGGCGGCTAGTTCTTCGGCATATTCTCCGGCGGCGTCTTCGGTTTCGCCGAAGGAGTGGTGTTCGCTCAGATATCCGTAGGTATTTTTGTCGGCGGGAATGGCTACGCCGATGGAGGAGGCGAGCAGGCGGTGGGCTTCGTGAGTGGAGTTTTCAGCGACCACGGCGAAGACTACCTCGCCGGGGCTGAGATATTTCACGCCTTCTTTGCGGGCGAGCATCTTGCAATTGGGCGGAAAGATGGAGGAGACGCGAACCAGGTTTTGGGCGGCGATACCGGCGTCGCGCAAGGCTAATTCGAAGGAGGTTAAACGCTCGCGGTGCTTGCCGACTCCTTTGGTGAAGAACATCCGCTTGGGAACCATGTCTTTGCCCAATTCTGTAGCCTCCGGCGCGAAAAAAATGAGATAGAGAATGCACAATTTAACACAATGCTTTGTAAAGGAAAGATGAATTTCGCGTGGGGGAGAGAAAAAATGGCGGGATGCCGCTGGCGCGGCTCCCGCCACCATGCCCGGACCTTGTTGGGGGAGGGCCCCGGGCAAAACCGACTCACTCTACCACAAGCTTGGCTGTGCGTAACTTAGACAACGCTCTAGTTCGTTTTTCGGAACATGGGCCGAGTTTCGTCACTTCGCAGGGGCGACGGAACTGACTTCAATCGTATCGCCATTCAACATTCCGGTTACGGTGGCATTCTTTCCGGCTTGCTTGTCCAGGGCGGCTAGGGCTGTTTTATCTGTGGTATCCAGAATATAAATTTTCTCGCCAACCACGAGCGCGAACTTCGAACCTTTGGCGACGCAAGCGCGGGTGCAGTCTGCGGGCGAGCCCTCCATGTGGTTTCTGCCGCACATGGCATCGCCAACCTCGCCGGTGAAGGTTTGCTTGCCGCCGGGGAGGGCGCGGAGGTTAGAAGATGCAGTTATTGAGAAGATAATTAATGCCATCGCGGTGACGCAGCGTGAAGCGCGATTCATTCCGTTTTCTCCTTTGGCGGCTCAGGCCTTTCATCTAGCAAACGAAGGTCCCCTAGGGGCTAAAAGCCGTCTTCTTTTAGTTGATCGGAAGGTCGCGGCTTAAAACCGCGCCCTTTCATATCTTGTTACGCAAGCATTCCTAGTTTAATCCCAAAAACAATCGAGCCGCGGATGAGGAAATTTCACTGTGGTGGAACCCGGATTATTGCGTGGCTTTGGCAGTGTATTGCAGATCGACGTCGACGGTTTTGTCGCGGGTGATGGCGGTGACGTGAGAGGACACCTCCCAGTCCAGATTGGCAGGGAGGAGCTTTCTGGCTTTAGGTAGGAATTCCTTGAGGTAGGTAGCGTCGTAGACATCGCCTGGGTGAAGCTTCCAGGCGGCGCGCAGGCGGGCAGTGAGGTTGTTGTCGATGCCGCGAAATTCGAGCTCACCCATGCGGTAGACGGGGCCTTCGGTGACGGCAAGACGGTAGGCGACGGTTCCGGCGTCGTTGTCGAATTCGGCATCCATCTTGATGGTGGCGAGAATGTATCCGCGGGATCCATAGAGCTCCTGAACTGCGCGCAAGTCGTCCTCGAGTTGAACGGTATTCGCCGGTTGTCCGGCTTTGATGTGGAGAAGTGGCTGCAGGGAGTCGGCGGGAATTTCTTTATTGCCGGACCAATCCCAGTGGGTGAGCTTGTACTGGATGCCGGGAGTGATGGGGAAGGTGACATTGACGAACGTGGCTTGCCCATTATTGTCGTTTGAATCAGGCGCGGCTGGTTTGACGACCTTGGGTTGGGGCGAAGCACATGAAGCCTTGAGGTATCCGTGCTGATGGTAGACAGGCAGTACGGCGTGCTCGACGAAGTTGGCCATGTAAGCGCGAGAGTATTCGCGATCGACTAAGGTCTCGGCGGCAGTCTGGAGCAGAGGCAACTCGGGGTCACTGGAGCCTGGGAACTCGGCATGCTGGATACGAATGCTGATGCCGGCGACGTTGTATTCAATCGAGTCGATATGGTCAGTCTTGTCGGTATGGCGCAGATACTCGACGTGGCCGGGAACAGCAATTTCAACCAGCAGGGCCTGAAGGACGTCGGAGACTTGATCGGGCAAACGGCCGGAAGTGGGAAGGTCTCCGTTGTAAAGGGGAATGCGTTGGTGCAGCTTCTGGCGGAGTTCTTCATCCGTGAACCAGACGAAGTCAGTAAAGCGGGCGGGAACAAATTTATCGGCATCGGCGACCTGGAAATCGAGCTTGGTTCCGGCTGAGGAGTACGAATAGGTGAAGGCGATATTGCCGAAGGCGCCGCTTTCGCCTAGCTGGCGGGCGGCTTTTTTGAAATCTTCTTCGTGGGCGATAGTGCCGACCGGCAATCCGCTGGCGGCGGCAACTTCCTCCGATGTGAAGCGTTTACTGCCTGTCACCTTGACCGAGACGAGTTTGTAGGCGGTGGGGGGCAAGGGGCGAGCGGCGGCGGGCTGCGTCTGGGCATTAGCGGCCAGGCAGAACAAGCTAAAGGGCAGGGAAGAGACCAGGCAACGTGTAAGCAGTTTTTGAAGGAGTATCTTCATCTACCTTGATCTGGAAGTCCTTCCATTGCTGGACTTGTGATTCTTGGCAATCTCGATGAAGGCGAGGGCGGCGCGGCTGAGAGCCTTGTCTTTGCGAAAAACCAGAGCCAGGTCGCGGCGCAATTGAGCGTCGGCCATGGGAATGGCGGCCAGGAAACCGGCGCGAACGTCCTCTTGCACGTTGGAGCGAGCGATGAAGCCGACTCCGACGCCTGCGGCAACGAAACGCTTTAGGAGTTCACTAGAATCCAGTTCCATACTGTAGTTCGGCTTCAAGCCGCGCTCGCGAAATAAGTCATCCAGCGCGTCGCGGGTATGGCCGGCCTTGGGAAGAACCAGAGGATGTTTGGCCAGATCTCCCACAGATGCCGACTTCATTTTACTCAGCGGGTGCTGGGGCGGGGTGATGATGACCAGTTCATCCTGATGGATGAGGACCACGGTGAGCCGGTTGTCTTTCACGGGTAGGGAGACGACGCCGAAATCGACGGAGTTGTCGGTCACCGATTCGAGGATTTTGGCATAGTCGGAGCGTTTGATGTTTACCGACACGTCGGGATATTGCTTCTTGAAGTCGGCAAAAACCTCAGGAAGGATGTGCAGGCAAGTGCCTTCGTTGGCGCCCACAGTGAGCGCGCCTCGGGGAATATGCTCCATCTCTGCGAGAGAAGTGAGCATAGCCTTGCGCGCGTCGAGCGTATCTTGCGTGTATTTCTGAAAAGCCTTGCCAGCGGCGGTGAGTGAGACTTTGCCGCCGGAGCGATCGAAGAGCTTGGCGCCGACTTCGTCCTCTAAAGAGCGAATTTGGGAGGAGATGGCCGGCTGGGTGCGGAAGCGCTTTTCCGCCGCCCGGGAGAACGAGGCATGGCGGGCTACTTCGAGGAAGGTTTGGAGTTGGTCGAAGTCCATGGGGCAGTTGCCGGTTGCCAGCGACCAGTTGCCAGTGAGGATCGGACTAGGGGCACTTCATGCCCTGCCAAGTATAGGCCAAAGCGAGTGAGAAAGGCATCCCGGTTTATCGTTTGTAGAATCGAACAGCTGGAGGATCGCCGAAGGGTTCGAGCGAATTTGGGAGGACTTGGGTTTCAGCTTCTGAAGTACGATCATAGAACAAAACCAGGTTTAGACTGTGGGGCTGAGGGTGGTGTGCTTAACCAGTCTACCCACCAACTTGAGCGTCTTAGCGGATTCAGAGGACCGGGCTACATCTTGCTGAGTTGCTTCCATCAGGCCGCCCTCGACGGCATCGAGAGCCATGGAAGAGCGTTCCAAAACAATCAGAAGATACTTTTGGGCGATGGGGCGGTCGGCGGGATGAATCAGATCCCACCAGCGGCGTATGGATTCTTGTACCTCGGCCTCCGTTTTTTCACCAACGACCAGGGCATCGATCAGGCGATAGACTTTGCTCTTAATGGCTTGATACGAAACAGAAATTTCCTGGGGCATGGGTTGGGCTCTCTGGGGTGGATTAGCAATCTTCCAGCCAAACGTAGATGCTTGCACTGTAAGTCCTTTTGAGGGGAACTGGCTTGAGGGAAATCCTACGAATGGAATAAATCAGAATTTGGGATATGAATTCTGGAAGCTGGAACGGCTTGTAATCGAATTCGTGTATCGGAGAGACTCGCCGAACCGCAAGAAGCGTTACAATGTTCGGCTCAAAAGTGCCCACGGCCTGATATCTTCCAAGCGAGCCTTGAGTGCAAGAAGCTTGCGCTTGCGCGGACAAACCTCAGACTCACACAAGATAAATCTTCGGAGGCCGGATGAGAACGTTGGCGTGGGTTCTTGCATTTCTTTTGGTGGCTTCAGTTTCGGGCAGAACGCAGGATGCTCCGCCTGCGGTTACTTCGCAAAACGGGGAAGCCGAACAACGAGTATTCTTCCCGCGCGACATGTTTTGGGGATGGGCGCAATTTGACTTGGCGCCTCCGCATAATGAAATCGACCCTAACCTGTGCGCGGGCAACGCCGGGCAATATGGGGGAGTCAACGCACCTTGCAGCCTGTTTGCGCGCTACATGCTGTCTGGAATGCTGGAGGTGCGTCCTTTTGGCCGCGGGCCGCTGCGGCGCTTCATGGTGTTTGGCGCGCCCGCTTTTCTGTTTGGCAAGACCATTCCGAAGACGCTTTACACCTGGTCGCCCGATGCGATTGGAATTGAGCATTCGTGGGGAGTGGGGATCTTTATCGCGAAAGGATTTGAATTCCGCGTGACGCAGCATTTCCTGTTTGATCGCCTGGGAGCCCGCGACAGAAATCTAGGCCCGGCTGATCTGGGCAACAACGGGCCTTGGGGGCGTTACATGACCGTAGGCGTACGCAAGTCGTTTGGCACGCGGCGATGGTGAGCTACGCCGCCTCTACGCGGCCATCGCCGGGCCGGGTCTGCGCGCCTCGCTGAATCAGCCAGATGACGAACGCAATCAACAAACCCAGCACCATGAACGGAACAAGAAGGACGGCACAAGCCAGCCGCGACCGCCCAGGGCAGTCACGTCGCCACTAGACGCTGGCCTGCGGGTCACGCTGAACCTGTCCGCCGACCACGGTAACGTCGCCGGCAACCTTCACCCCTTTGTCGAGACGCACATCTCCGCCGACGCGGTGACGTCGCCGGTCACCTGTGCCTGATCTTCGATGATGATGCTGCCGCCCACCGCGGTCACGTCGCCCGCCACCAGCCCACGCACGTGAATACTGCAGCCAATGCAGGTGACATCGCCCACTTCATCGCTGGGCCCAATGTTGATGTTGTGGCCGAACTGCGTGTAGCTGGGATTATCCTTAGCAGCCGCGGTCAGCGCCAAGCGCGATGCATGACACCGCTAGCCAAAGCAGGAATGCGCCAGTGACCAGAAACGCGTAGCGACGTGCGCGAAGCATCACGAGAACCTCCTTGAACTCAATTTGAGGCTGGAAAGGCCATTATGGCACAACAGCAGGACAAGATTAGTGGCCATTAGTTCATGGCAATTCTCTATAATTGAAGGTTTCCTAAAGCATTGCGCAAACTTCGGCAGGACTCATAGGGAGGATTGCAATGGCGGACTCATATAACGGTGTGGCTGTACCGGCGAATGGAAAGAAGATCGGGTATGCCGGCGGGCAAGTATGACGTCCCGGACAATCCGATCGTTCCATTTATCGAGGGCGATGGAACCGGACGCGACATTTGGAAGGCGTCACTGCGTGTGTTCGACTGCGGCCGTGGAGAAAGCTTACAAGGGCAAGCGGCGCGTGGCGTGGTACGAAGTTTTCGCGGGGGAAAAGGCCAAGGCGAAATTCGATACCTGGCTGCCCGATGACACGGTCGCGGCGATCCGCGAATTTCGCGTTGCCATCAAAGGCCCGCTGACTACGCCGGTCGGCGGCGGCTTTCGTTCGCTCAATGTGGCGCTGCGTCAGATTCTTGATCTCTACTGCTGCGTGCGGCCGGTGAAGTACTACAAGGGCGTGCCTTCGCCGGTGAAACATCCGGAACGCATGGACGTCGTCATCTACCGCGAGAATACCGAAGATGTGTACGCGGGCATCGAGTGGGAGCAGGGAACGGCGGAGTGCGCGCAGCTGATCGAGTTCCTCAACAAAGACATGCTGAAGGGCGGGAAGAAACAGATCCGGCTGGATTCGGGCGTGGGCATTAAACCGATCTCGGTGACCGGAACCAAGCGCCTGGTGCGCATGGCGATTCAGTCACGCGCTCGAGAGCGGGCGCAAAGCGTCACGCTGGTGCACAAGGGCAACATCCAGAAATTTACCGAGGGCGCGTTCCGCAAGTGGGGATACGAACTTGCCACCGAAGAGTTTCGCGACAAGGTGGTCACCGAGCGCGAGAGCTGGATTCTCGATAACAAAGATAAGAATCCGAATCTGACGGTGGCGCAGAATGCC
Organism: uncultured Acidobacteriota bacterium; assembly: GCA_963761915.1. Classification (GTDB taxonomy): domain Bacteria; phylum Acidobacteriota; class Terriglobia; order Terriglobales; family Acidobacteriaceae; genus Sulfotelmatobacter. The sequence continues at coordinate 211,839 of CAVXIO010000007.1, read as the reverse complement.
GAACTGGTCGAGCCGGGAATGGAGTTTGCTCAGCCGTCGTTCCGGCAGGAGGTAGAGCAAGAAGTGAAGGAGTGCTCGACCGCATTTATGCAACGCACGGGCACGGCGAGTGGAAGAAGAAAATCATGATCAACGACCGCATCGCCGATTCGATCTTCCAGCAGGTGGTGACGCGGGCGGACGAATATTCGGTGCTGGCGACTCCGAACCTGAACGGCGATTACATCTCTGACGCTTGCGCGGCGCAGGTAGGCGGGCTGGGAATCGCTCCGGGCGCGAACATCGGCGATGGGTACGCGATCTTTGAGGCCACGCACGGCACCGCGCCGAAATATGCGGACAAAGATGTGATCAATCCGGGATCGGTGATTCTCTCGGGCGTGATGATGTTCCGCTTCCTGGGCTGGAACGAAGCCGCCGATCTGATTGAGCAGCGCGATGGAGCGGACCATCGAGCAGAAAAAAGTCACCTACGACTTCGAGCGGCTGATGCCAGGAGCGACCAAGGTGAAGACCAGCGAATTCGCGGACTCATCATCGAGAACATGGGCGCGGCGGTGCTGGTGTAGGCAGTCGAGCATTGCAACTGATTCGAGCCATCAGGGCGTCATTCGAGCGAGCGAGGGATCGCTCCAGCCTGCAGACCTCTGATCTTCATCGCTGAATGACCGAGTCGCTCAGTGCTAGCTCTAATTTCTTATGAAAGGAATCATCATGCGCAAGAAAGTAACGATTGTAGGTTCGGGTAACGTGGGCGCGACGGCGGCTCACTGGATCGCGTCGAAGGAACTGGCCGATGTTGTCCTCATCGACATTATTGAAGGCGTGCCGCAAGGCAAGGGACTGGATTTGCTTGAGGCGATGCCGATCGAGAAGCGCGACTCTTATATCACCGGGACGAACGACTACAAAGACACGGCGAACTCGGACATTGTGGTGATCACGGCGGGCATTCCGCGCAAGCCGGGGATGAGCCGCGACGATCTGCTCAATACGAATTACAACATCATGAAGGCGGTGGTGGGCGAAGTGGTGAAGTATTCGCCGAACTGCATTCTGATTATCGTGTCGAACCCGCTGGATGCGATGGCGCAGACGGCTTACAAGCTGAGCGGGTTTCCGCGCGAGCGCGTGATTGGCATGGCGGGCGTGCTGGATTCGGCGCGCTTTCGGGCGTTCATCGCCGACGAATTGAAAGTCAGCGTGGAGAACGTGACCGCGTTTGTGCTCGGCGGACATGGCGACACGATGGTGCCGCTGCCGCGCTATTCGACGGTCGCGGGGATTCCGATTACGGAGTTGATTGAGAAATCCACGGCTCGAAGCCTTGGTGCAGCGCACGCGCGATGGCGGCGCGGAGATTGTGAAGTATCTGAAGACCGGCTCGGCTTACTATGCGCCGTCGGCGGCGGCGACGGAGATGGTGGAGGCGATCCTGAAAGACAAGAAGAAGATCCTGCCTTGCGCCGCGTATTTGCAGGGTGAGTACGGGATCAACGGCCTCTACGTCGGCGTGCCGGTGAAGCTGGGCGCGAAGGGGATCGAGCAGATCATCGAGATCAAGCTGACGGCGGAAGAGAAGGCTGGGCTGGATAAGAGCGCGGCGGCGGTGAAGGAGTTGTGCGGGGTGATTGGGGTGTGGTGAGCCTGGATCGAAAGGACGAGTTGTAATCGGCCTCTCTGCAGTATCGACCAGGACCTTTGGAGGAAGTTCCTCGTGCAGAATTCGGCCTGATGCCATATCTCGACCATGGTCATTGACCATGGTATAAGCCAGACATGAAAGAAATCGCCATCTCCGAGTTCAAAGCCAAGTGCCTCGGCATCCTCGAAGAGGTCCGCAAGACGCGAAAGCCGATTCGTGTCACCCGCTTCGGTAAGCCCGTGGCCGAAGTGATTCCTCCATCACCCCAACAGGGTAACGGGAAGGCGGCTCGGATCCATGGTCGGAACAGGCAAGATCCTGGGAGATATCGTTGGCCCAACCGGCAGCTGGGACGACTGGGAAGCCTCGCGGTGAAGCTGCTTCTCGACACTCACATCTGGCTCTGGAGCACACTCGAACCACAGCGCCTTACCCGCCGCGTAGACAAGGCGCTGGCGGATCCTGCGAATGAATTGTGGCTGTCTCCCGTTAGCGTGGGGGAATTGATCGTGCTGCTTCGCAAGGGGCGTCTTAGGCTGCCGAACGACGTTGCAGCGTGGGTCGCCAAGACGCATGGCAGACTTGCAACTCACCGAAGCGCCCCTCACTGTCGAAGTGGCGCTCGCCATCGCGTCAATAAACTTTCCACACGGTGATCCAGCCGACCACTTTCTTGCGGCTACGGCAAAGGTGTTCGATCTGACGCTCGTAACCGCAGATGAGCACCTGATACACCTGCCAGGAATTCATGTGCTGTCGAATCGTTGAACACTACACCTTCTCCATCGTCACCTTCTTCAACACCACATCCTTGTTCGGTTTGTCCTGACGGTTGCGCGGGACTTCGGAGATCTTCTTGACGACGTCCTGCCCTTCGACCACTTCGCCGAAAATTGTGTGCTTGCCGGTCAGCCAAGTCGTGGGCGCGACGGTGATGAAGAACTGCGAGCCGTTGGTGTTGGGGCCGGCGTTGGCCATGGCGAGCTTGCCCGGCTTGTCGAACTTGTGCGGCGAGCCCTTGGTTTCGTCTTCGAACTGGTAGCCGGGGCCCCCCATGCCGGTGCCTTGCGGGTCGCCGCCCTGGATCATGAAGTCGGGAATGACGCGATGGAAGATCGTTCCATCGTAGAGGCGGTCTTTGGATTTCTTGCGCGTCGAGGGATGAGTCCACTCGCGCTTGCCTTCGGCGAGTTCCACGAAGTTGGCTACGGTTTTGGGCGCGTCTTTTTCGAAGAGACGGCAGACGATATTTCCTTCCGAGGTCTCAAAGATTGCATAGGTTCCGGCTGGGCGGCTCATGGATATTCTCCTTATCAAATAGTGGCTCTCGATTCTAACAGGAGGAGGGAAACCTATCTGAGGTGTTCGAAGAAGAACTCGCGGGTCTCAACGGCAAGGCGTCTGCGCGCTTCCGGCGTTTGAAAGGTATGAGCATCTTCCACCTTTACAAGCCGCACTGGCACGTGTGCATTCTTCAGTTTGTCGGCGAGTTCCTGGGCTTGCGCGAAAGGGACGTCTGAGTCTTGAGTGCCGTGGAAAATGAGGAACGGTGCGGCTTTCTTCGAGATGTGAGAAACCGGCGATGCGTCCTTCCAGACCGACGCATTATGGGCGTAGTCGCCGCCGAGGAAGGCGGCAAGAAAAGTGTCGCGATCAGGATCATGATTGCTGGTGAAATCGGTTGGACCGCTGACTTCAACGACCGCCTGCACGCGGCTGGAGTATCTCGCGAGGGCTGGGTCGGAATTGTCGTGGGTGTCTTCCATTCCGAGCAGCGCCGCCAACTGCGCGCCAGCAGAGTGTCCGAAGGCGCCAATATGAGCGGAGTCAACGCGATACTTCGCGCCGTTCGCACGAATCCAGCGTACCGCGCGCTGCACATCGTCCAATTGCGCCGGCCAGCGATTTTCGCTGCCATTGAAGAGGCGGTAATCCACCGAGAAAGCCACGAAGCCGGACCGTGCAAGAAAGTTCCCCATGCCGCGCATGGTTCCTTTGTCAAAACTCGTCCAGGCGCCTCCATGGATCAAGATCACGCCGGGCCTCGGATCGGAGTGTTCGCCGGGCTCGTAGATATCCAGTAGCAACGACTGACGCCCCGCTGTGCCATAGGGCACGTCCTGCGTGACGGAAACTTCAGAGTTCTCGGTTAGTGTTGGCGGTGATTGGCCGGATCGCTCAGAAGGCACGCTCCGTGGAATCTGGGCTCGAGCGAACAAAGTCGTTTCAAGCATCAATGCGGCTAAGAAAAAGTCACGTCGGGTCACGGTGGAAACTACTCCCGCTTATTTCAAGCTCAAACCTCAGTTCGGATTGGATGGGGCGGTCGGCTTTGCAGCCGCCGGCTTCTTGGCTGGCGTTGCAGACTTTGCGGCAGTTGTCGCCCCCTCACGAACGATCTTGACGTGAACAATCTTTATCGGACGAAAGGGACGGTCGTTGGTTGGATCGGTAGCCATGTGCGCGATCTGCTTAACGAGCGCTACGGTGGCTTCATCGCATTGGCCGAAGAGAGTGTACTTTCCATTCAGGTGCGGCGTGGCTACTTCGGTGATAAAGAACTGAGAGCCGTTGGTGTCGGGGCCGGAATTGGCGTAGGCGAGGCGGCCTGGCCTGTCGAACAGCAGATCGGAGGAAACTTCGTTCTTGAATTTATATCCGGGATCGCCGGTGCCGTCGCCTTTGGGGTCGCCGCCCTGAATCATGAAACCGGGAATCACGCGATGGAAAATGGTTCCGTCATAAAGCGGCATGCCGTGCTTGGTGGCGCCGCTCACTGGATTCTTCCAGTCTTTCGTGCCGGTGGCAAGGCCGATGAAGTTCTCGACTCCGACGGGAGCTTTGTCAGGAAAAAGAGTACAGGTCATCTTTCCGGCAGTCGTTTCGATGATCGCGGTTGGTTGGCCTGTCGCGGCGTGGTGGACGGGCGGTTTAGTCACTGGTGCGGCCTGGGTGTTCGATTGAGCCCAAACAGCGAGCGTAGCGATGGAAATCACAAAGGAAAAGAAAAGAACATTACGCATGAACTGCTCCTTGCAGATACATCAGCTTGTGTAGTTTGATGCGACAACGTTGCATTGTACGACAGGCCACGGCATCAGTGGGACTGCGACTGCATTTCGCGGCTGACGGTCTCGACCTGGCGGAAGACACGCAGCAGATTGCCGCCGATAATTTTCTTGATGTCGTCGGGGCTGTATCCGCGATCGAGCAGGGCCTGGGTAATTTTGGGCAGATCGGCGGCGGAATCCATGCCTTGAGGCGTTGCGCCGCTGACGCCGTCGAAATCAGAACCCAGGCCGACATGGTCCACGCCGGCAACTTTTGCGATGTGATCGATGTGGTCGATCAGCGACTTGAATGGCGGACGCGGGATTCTTGCCGTCCACTCGCGCTCGATACGATCAATTTCAATGTAGCTGACGGGTTTGCCTTGTGCTTTCAATGAGTCGACATATTGCTGAACCGCCGCCGCCTGATCTTTAGCTTGCGCTTCCATGGCTTTGCGATAGTCCTCGTCGACGAAACCCGAAAAGAAATTCACCTGCACGACGCCGCCGTTCTTAGCCACCGCGCGCAGCATTTCGTCCGTCATATTTCTCGGATGATTTACCAGCGCGCGAGCCGAAGAGTGCGAAGCAATCACAGGGGCTTTCGTGATGGCGATTGCGTCCCAGAAGGTTTTATCCGCGACGTGAGAGATGTCGACCATCATGCCGAGGCGGTTCATTTCCAGCACGACTTGCTTGCCGAAATCGGTGAGGCCGTTGTGGTGTTGAACTTTCGGGTCGTTGATGTCGCCCGAAGAATCAGCCCACTCGTTGGTATTTGACCAGGAAAGCGTCATGTATCGCACGCCGAGGCGGTAGTAGTCGCGCAGCAGATGCATGTCGTTTTCAATGGAGTGGCCGCCTTCAATGCCCATCAGCGCTGCGAGCTTGTGCTCGCGATGGGCGCGTTCGATATCGGCGGCGGAAAAGGCCATCATCATGCGGTCGGGATGGCGGGCTGCCTGCTCGTACACGGAGTCGATCAGATCGAAGGTGTGCTGCGCGAAGTGGCCTTGATTGGTTTCGGGATCGACCCAGATGGAGAAAAACTCCGCGCCGAGATTGCCCCGGCGGGCTTTGTCGAGGCTGAGGTGGCCGACGTCGGTGGGATCAGTTGAACCTATGTCGAAGCCTTCGTCGAGGAAGCGCTGGGGCGTGTCGGCGTGAGTGTCGACGACGATGGCGGAATCGTGAATGGCGCGGGCGCGAGCGCCGACTGGATTTTCTGGCGCGGTTGGAGTTTGGGCTGTAGCCGCGGCCACGACGAGGCACGAGAGTAAGAGGATGCGGAGACGAATCATAGAGTTTGTCTGCTGGCCGCGAACGCGCCGGCAAGTCAACGATTGTATAGCAGGAGCGAGAGGAAGAAAGCAGGGCTGGGAAACATAGTCAGCGAAGAGCCGTCAGAGCGCGCTCGACGCAGTCTTGCAGTGGTTTTTCAGTGTCGATCACGATTTTGGACAAAGTGATGGCTTCGAAATGCGAGCGTACTTCGAGATAGAGTTGAAAGTTACGGTTGCCTGCGGGATGTGCTCCTGAGGCAGAAGCGTGTTCGAGACGGGCCCGCGCCACATCTTCCGAGCAGACGCACTCGATGATGCGCCAAGGCTGGTCGAGGGAAGCGGCGGAGTTCACGACATTGTCGATCTGGTAGCGGCGCGAGAAGGTGCGGCCGTCGAGAAAGATGATGCGATGTGAATCCAGCCGCAGGAGCCCACCAGCAGTCTCAAGCATCACCTGCATGCAGAAGTCATCCTGGCGAGCAGAGTACTCAATTTCGTCCGGCTTGAACAAAGCATGGCGGATCTCATCTTTACTTAGCACGCGGCCCGCGGTGCGCACAGCCAGTTCGCGGGCGAGCGTGCTCTTGCCGGTGCCGGGCAGGCCAGCCATGAGGACAATCATGGTCGGAATGAAATTATACGAGTGCTAGTTCGTGGGCACGGCGTCGGCGGTAATCGTCGTGGGCTCAGGGCGCTCCATGCGAACCACATTCTGAGTTTCGCGCCAGTCGGCGTAGTGCGCTGACACCATGATGTGGAACACCCACTGATGCCGCTCTTCTTCCGGCTCAACCAGGCCGAGAGCCTTCATGTAGAAGAGGTAGTGCTGCATCCAGTGAATCTGCTCCGGGGTCATGCCGCGGCGCTGCAGGTCGACGGTGAGGCCGGCGAGATGCGACGAAGCGGTATCGCCTTCAGAGGGGGCCGCGTTGCGATTGTGGCGACGAAGTTTGTTCTGAACCTTCACGGTGCGCACCGCGGAATTTACCTGAATCTGCTCGTGAAAGCGATGGAAGTAGGCTTGCGAAATGTCCTGAACAAAGTCGCGAGTCCAGGGGCGGCAATAACGGCGCGAAGGATCGAGGCGGGGATCGAAGCGCAGAGCCGCGCCCGCAACGATGGGCTGCAACGCTCCACTGGCCTTCAGAGCTTCCAATTCATCGTCGTCCTGAATGCGGGGCAATTCCAGCCGATCGACTTCGGCATTCTGTATTAATAGAGATTCATGCGATGGCCGGAACATCGGATTCCAGCGGGTCCAGTGCAAACGGTGCAACAAGCGGTGATGCGGCCTGCGGATGGACGCGGTGGTGGTCGCGCCAAACAGCGGGCTGCACAGGCAAAGTAAAGAAAGAAGAATCAGTAGTCGCTTTAAGCTCAATCTCAAGAATTGGTCCCGTAGTCTGCTGCAGAGCCTTCCTGCAACTGTTCGGTCATTCTAAGCCATGCTGTCAAGCGATCCTACCAAACATTGCAGGCTTCTCATTACGAGCGTTATCAGAGGAGGTGACCTCGAGGTTACCTAAAGCTGTGGTTACCCTTGGTTACTATTCCCATTCCTGTAACGCGTTCGCTATTGGTACAAGCACGCGAAACGCCATCCCAGCGCGGTGATTACGGCTTCCTCATGTACTCCCGCGAGAGGGGCTTAGCGATGGTTAGATTCCGAACACAGTTGGCACGTTGTGGCAGGAGTGACAAAAATCAGTGCCGGAAATGGTCAAAACAGCTCACACACTTTGGGGAATGTGATTGTGAGAAATGATTAAGTTCCGCCTCGATGAGAGGATTGATATTTGATTTTTAGGGGTGCGCGTTCCCCTGTGGTTACCCGCTTTCAAACAGACGAAGACACCGCAGAGCACCAGCGTCAGCGCCGGAAAAGGTCGCCCAGGGCCTGTTTCATGACGGCGCCGCCTACTTCCGAGATGGCATTGGTGAGCGGAATATCCTTGGGGCAGACCTCGACGCAATTCTGAGCGTAGCCGCATTCCTGGATGCCGCCATCGCCCATCAGCGCGGCGAGACGCTCACGCTGCAACGCTTTTCCCGTGGGATGCGTGTTGAACAGGCGTACTTGCGCGATGGTGGCCGCGCCCACGAAGCCGGTGTCTTCGTTGAACTGCGGGCAAGCCTCCATGCAGCAGCAGCAGGAGATGCAGCGGGAAATGGGATATGCCTGCTCCTGCTCTTCGGCCGTCATGCGAGGACCGGGGCCGAGGTCGTACGTGCCGTCGATTGGAACCCAGGCTTTGACGGCTTTGAGGTTCTCGAAGATCACGCTGCGGTCGGTGGCCAGGTCGCGGACGATAGGGAACTTGGAAAAAGGTTCGAGGCGAACCGGCTGCTCGAGGTTGTCGATGAGCGCGGAGCAGGCCATGCGGGCGCGTCCGTTGATAAGCATGGCGCAGGAGCCGCAAACTTCCTCGAGGCAATTCGAGTCGTAGGTGATGGGCGTAGTCGGCTTGCCCTCGCGGGTGACGGGGTTGGCGGCGATCTCCATGAGGGAGGAGATCACGTTCATGCCCGGATGCCAGGCGAGTTCGAATTCTTCCCAGTGCGGCTTGGAAGAGGGAGTGGATTGGCGCTTGATTCGGATGATGACGGATTTATTAGCCATGATTCAGAGCTTCTGTCCGGTTTTGAAATCGAGCGTTGTCATTTCGGGCTCTGGGGCTTGACGATACAAATACATGTACCTGACGCCAATCGTTCGCCAAACGACTCCCTGGGACAGCCAAAGTTCACCGCCAGTGAGAAAAAACCGCACGGAACTCATAGCGCCGACCAGGTCAGGCAAAATTCTCCGAGGATCATTTAGCTTAGTCTACTTCACCGCGTCATACTTCCTCGGCCTTGGCGGAATCAGCGACACATCCACCGGCTCGAATTCAAACTTCGGCTCGTCCGCATCCGGAGCGAAATATGCCTTCGTCGTCTTCAGCCAATTCTTGTCGTCGCGGTCGGGAAAATCCGGCTTGTAGTGCGCCCCGCGCGATTCGTCGCGCAACCGCGCGCCTTGGGCAATCACGCGCGACAACTGCAGCATGTTGTAAAGCTGGCGGGTGAAGACCACGCTGGTATTCGCCCACTGCGTGCGATCGCTCAGGTTTACTTTGCGGAAGCGTTCCAGCATCTCGACCAGCTTCGCATCCGTCTGCTGCAGATTCTTGTTGTAGCGGATGACGGTGCAATCCTTGGTCATCAACTCGCCCAGTTCGCGCCATAGCCGGAAGGGATTCTCCGTGCCCTGATTGTTCATGAGCAGAGCATTGCTTTCTTCCTGCTTCTTCTTCTCGGTCTCGAAAACGCCGTTGCCATCGGGAAGCGCCTGCAGGCCGCGCGCATACTTTACGGCATTCGGTCCGGCGATGCCTCCGCCGTAAATGCAGGAGACGAGCGAGTTCGCGCCCAAACGATTCGCGCCGTGATACTGATACTCGCACTCGCCCGCGGCAAAAACTCCGGGGATATTCGTGGCCTGCTTGAAATCCACCCACAGGCCGCCCATTGTGTAATGCATTCCGGGAAAAATCTTCATGGGCGTGTCGCGGGGATCGTCGCCCACGAACTTCTCGTAGATTTCGAGAATGCCTTCCAGCTTGCGGTCGAGAATCTTGCGGTCGATGTGGGTGAGGTCGAGGTAAACCATCGGCTTGCCGTCGATGCCGAGGTTGTGCTCGAACACAACCTTAAAGATGGCCCGCGTGGCGATGTCGCGCGGCACCAGGTTGCCGTACTTGGGATACCACTCTTCGAGAAAGTACCAGCGTTCTTTTTCCGGAATCGCCTTGGGATCTCGTTTATCGCCCGCAGTCTTTGGAACCCAGACGCGTCCGCCCTCGCCACGCGCCGATTCCGACATCAGGCGCAGCTTGTCCTCGCCGGGGATGCAAGTGGGATGCACCTGAATGAATTCGCCGTTGGCGTAATAGCAGCCCTGCTGGTAGAGAGCGGACTGCGCCGACCCGGTGCAGACCACGGAATTCGTCGACTTGCCAAAAATTGCCCCGTTGCCGCCGGTGGCGATGATGATGGCGTCGGCCGGGAAGGTGCGGACGTCCATGCTGCGCAAATCCATGGCGCAGATGCCGCGGCAGACGCGGTTTCCATCGAGCACGGCGGAGAGAAATTCCCAGTGCTCGTACTTCTTCACTTTGCCTTCGGATTCGTAGCGGCGAACCTGCTCGTCGAGTGCGTAAAGAAGTTGCTGGCCCGTTGTCGCGCCGGCAAAGGCGGTGCGGTTGTATAAAGTCCCGCCGAAACGACGAAAGTCGAGCAAGCCTTCCGGCGTGCGGTTGAAGGGAACGCCCATGCGATCGAGCAGATCGATAATGCCGGGCGCAGCCTCGCACATGTCTTTCACCGGCGGCTGGTTGGCCAGAAAATCGCCGCCGTATACCGTGTCGTCAAAGTGCTGCCACGTCGAATCGCCTTCGCCCTTCAGGTTCTTGGCAGCGTTGATGCCGCCCTGCGCGCATACCGAGTGCGAACGCTTCACGGGAACGATGGAGAAGAGATCGACGTTCGCGCCCATCTCGGCAATCTTGATGACAGCGGAAAGTCCGGCAAGGCCGCCGCCTATGACTATTATTTTCGGAGTTGCCATCTTTACTTCACCGGCTTTCCGTAGGTTGCGAGGCGCCATTGTCCACGATAGTTCCGCCCACAGCAGGTTGCTGCTGGCGCGAGCGAAATGCGATAAGACTGGCCAGCCCCGCCCCGGTCAAGACAAAGAAGAAGGCAAGGCACAAGACCAGAAATCGCTTCCGCGCCTTCTCTCCGGAGACGATCCCCCATTTGGCTGAGAACAGCCAGATGCCATAAGCGAAGTGCCAAGACGCCGCGATCAAGCCCACAACATAAAACAGGAACAGAGGAGTCTGAAGCACTTCCGCCTGAACCTTGCCGAACGACGCGTTCGGATAGGCATGCAGATCAACTCCGGTAAAGCGCATCGTCCAGGTATGCCATAGGATGTAGGCAAACGCGATGCCGCCGGTCCAACGCTGGGCGGTGTACATCCAATTTCCAGTCCAGGGGTATTCGATGGTATTTCCTTCGCCGCGGTACCAGATGTAGAAACCGTAGAGCGCGTGGAACGCGATCGGCAGCCAGATGCCGAACAGCTCCAGAAAGAATACCAACGGAAGATTAGCCAGAAAGCTTACTTGCCGCGCATAAGCATCAGGCCCGCTGATCGCGGTGGAGTTGGAAACCAGAATATGTTCGAACAGGAACGCACCCACGGGCACAATGCCGGAGAGCGAATGCAGACGCCGCAAGAGAAACGACGTACCCTGGCCGGCGCGTAGAGGCGCTACGCCTTGCACTGCGCTCTTATCCACTGCAGCTTGGGGAACGGCTGGAGCAGTAGGACCAGCGACTGACGCCACGAATCGCTCCTTAGGAATGCTTATCGTTCTGGATTCTGCTTATCCGCTCGACAGCGGCAAAATAACTTTTCATTATCCGGCTGCCGGAGAAGTGAAGTCAAGAAAGCGATAGCTCAGTTGCCACCGGCGTTAATTTCTTGCCACCACTTCAGAAGCTGAAGGAAGGCAGAGCCACGGTGGCTGTACTTGGATTTCTCTTCAGCGGTCAGCTCCGCGAACGTTTTCTTGATCTGCGGAAAATAAAAAAGTGGATCGTACCCGAAACCATTCGTCCCGCGAGGAGCGTCGAGAATGATTCCTTCGGCCGTTCCGCGAAATGTTGCCAGGGTCTTGCCATCGCGCGCGGCAGCCAGCACGCAGACAAATCGTGCCGGTACGCTTAGCAGGCGGGACGTTCTTCAGTTCACGCAAAACGCGGGCATTATTGGCTTCGTCATCGGTGTTCGCTTCGGCTTCGTGCGGTTCTTTATTCTGCAGATCGGGCGCGGCATATCGGGCTGAGTGCACACCGGGAGCGCCATCGAGAGCATCGATCTCAAGACCGGAATCATCTGCAACCACGATCTGGCGGGGAGCATATCGACTGTAAGCCTCGGCTTTCTTGCGGGCATTCGCTTCAAAGGTCGGACCATCCTCAGCGACAGCCGGCAGGGAAGAGAAGTCAGGGATGGCTGCGATTTCTACTCCGTGCCAAGCAGCAGCACCGGCGAAGTCGCGCAGTTTGCCAGGGTTGGAAGTTGCAATCAGGATTCTTCGCATTCCATCCAGTTTACGAGTCTCAACGAAAGATTTCGGGCCGAGGACGAAGAGGACACAGGATTTATAACAATAGCAACGCGAAAACCAAAGCTAAAGCCGAGATCCACGCGCCTGTGGTTCGATCCCATGTTCGGATAAAGGTTATCTGCACCTGATTCGCGCCCGCTTCAACCGGCACGAGCATCTCTCCGGTGCCTTCCCGCACGCCAGGCTGGACTTGGCGACCATTCACCTCCACGCGCCACCCCGGATAGTTGAACAGTCGCAACGCAAGGTTGTCTGGCGCAGACAGTTGTGCGGTAAAAAGCTTCAGTTCAGGATTCCACTGAGAAACCCGGATCGCAGCATGGGACGCGCCATCCACAGTAACAGGGCGAGCATCTTTATTGATGGAGGACGGGTCGGCGCCCAGTGGTGCATATTCGTCAGTGCCTTCGTATCCTACGCCACTCGCGATGTTGTCCTGCATTTCGCGCAGGTCCGCAGCTTGGTCCCACCACGGCGGCTGGAAATGTTGCCAGACGAACGCGAACAGGCACAGCATGGCTGCGTATAGCGCCACACGCCATATCCATCGCTGTACGCCCAGAGCGGTGAGCAAAGTGAATGGAACGCCCAGGCAGAGCAGCCAGCGCCACGGGAATTGCATGAAGCGCAGCTTGGGTAGAAAGTTCCAAAGAGGGCTCGTGACCGGCAGCATTAAGACTGCGCTAACTGCCGCCCAGGCGACGAGGGAATACCAGAGTTCGCGATTGCGAGCGCGCCAGCTTCGCGCAGCCCAGGCGGAAGCGATCGTCGCCGCTATTTCCGCGATTGCGATCCAGGAAATGACGCGGTTGAAGGCATCGTGCTCAGCATCGGTGGTATGAACAAAAAGAAAATTATCCTGTGGTCGCGAACCGGCGGAGACAGCCTGCGCAATGTCCACCCATTTCTGTTCATAGATGGCCGGAAGTAAATAAAAAGATGCCAGAGCGGCGCCCAGCATCACTGCGAGAGCCGCGACAAGCACAACGCGCGGCGAACGACGCCGCCATGCCATTACTACCCCAAGCAAGGCCAGAGAATAATGGATCATGACCGCCGCGGGCGCGTTGATCAGCCACGCAGAAGCAAGAACCAGAGCTAGAAGAATCGTATTACGGCGGCCCTTTTCGTCGCGTAATAGCAGCAACAGCAACAGAGGCAACAGGGAACTAGCCAGAAGTTCAGCGAACGCGCTTCGCCAATAAACGATCGCAAGGTGATAGGGATTCACGGCATACAGCACCGCGGCATAAGTTGCGTCGCGGCGGTTCAGCCATTGCCGTGCCAGCAAGAACATGAAAACGCCCGCCGCCACCAGAACTAGCCAAAGATAAATATCAGGCACCAGCGTCCAGGGAAAAATCGCACTGAGGGCTGCTCCTAAAGTCCACGATGCTGGAGGATAAAAGATGAAGCGCGGCTCCCCATAAGCGAAGTGCGCCAACGCTGCCCAGCGCGGATACACAATGCCCAGTTTCCATTGAGAGAGAACTTCCAGCCATGAATACAGATGGAATTCGACATCGTGCCCGGAAGGCGTGCCGAGCCAGAGAAAGGGCGCCTCCACCAGAGCGACTGCGATTGAGATTGCTGCAAGTGGCACCCAGAGGAGAGAGCACTGCTGCGACATTTTGCGATCGGGAGTAGTCATTCGTCGTGATTCGACAAGTGCCCAGGCAAGAAAACGGGTTCAGTTTACATTTAACCGAGAATTAATACTTCTGAAACCATTACGCAACAGTCACAAGCTACCGTACTCGCAACGGGGTGGAACAGACTGCGGAGCGGGAGGAACCTGAGCCAGAGACGGGGCGACGGTTCTTCTCCTCCGAGAAAATACCATCCAGGCCTCTCGCACACACCGCTACTTTCTCTGCTCTGCTTTCCTGCCCTCACTAATTCCGAAAGTCCCTCAGCCTCTGCCGCGAGAGGCTTTTGTTTGAATGGAAGTGTGAACTCGGGGAAGGGTGAGGGGGTTAAGGAAAAAATCAGAACACGAGAGCAAACTAGGTCGCGACGCTCTCGCCCGAGCGCTGGAGACGAAGTTCGGCGAGAAAATCATCCTGTTGTAGAGTAGGGCCTCGGCGCAAGAGTTCGAGCAAAGGATCCTCCAAATCTTCTGCTCCTTCGCTCGCTGCCTCAGGACTGTGCTCAAACTGACTCAAGTCAGCGACGAGTGCGCGCGGAGAAACAATCAGTTCGAGCATGGACTCAGAACAGCTGCGGAGGAAACTGATCAGATCGTTCACTAGTGTCCGCTGTTCCGCGGTACGGGAAGGAAACTCGACTCCCATGCCGTGCCCGGGATGAGTAACCCGTACCATGCCCTCGGTGTGGACTGCCATCTCTTTGGTCTTCAGGCAGATGTCGACCGATGAGCGCTCCGGAAACGGGGAATCGGTCTCAATGTAACAGCCGCCGATGCTTAGGTCGGAGAGTTTGCAGTGGGGAACGGTTTCCTCCGGCCCCGCGCCATTGCTGCCAGCCGCCGCGTGCAGCCAAGTCTGAAGGCGAGCCTTGAGGGAATCGTCCAAATCCAAAAAGTGGACTCCAGTTTGGCCGTTTGGATTCGCCCACGCCACTTGCCCATGAGCCTGAACTTCGATACTTCCATCCGGTAACTGAAAGCGGAACTTTAAGAGCGCTCCAAGAGCTTGGGGTTCGGCTGTAAGAACGTCCATGCCAGTCTCGCTCAGATCGAGCAGAATTCCTTCGGCTGGGCGAGCATCGGGTAGGATCAAGTCCACCGGCGCCTGTACCGGAACCCGGCGGGCGCGGCGGCGTTCGCGATTTAACAAAGCGGCCACCGCGCGCAGGCCAGCTTTGGCTTGGTCGCAGGAGAGTGGCTTGTACAGCACGAAATGCGCGCCTCCACTTAGAATGTCGCGCACCGTGGAGTGCTCCGCCACCAGGGCTACGGTGACCAATGGAATGCCCGAGTTGAGCATATGCGCCGCTGCCAACACTTCGGCTGCGGCGCTTGGATCTTCGAAATCCACGATAAGAGTGTCGAACCGTTGCTGGTGAAGCCGATCGATGGCGGTCGGATGATCGCTGAAACGTTCCACCGCAATCCCGGAAGCCGGCAGAACACGGCCCAGGACTTCGGACGCGGAATCGTCAGTGGAAACCAGCAATGCCAGAAGGGTCATAACGAGATTTCCCGCCTAACCGCGCCAAGATTATGGCCAGCGAGGCGCTGTTGGCCGACCTGCCTTCGACGCCGCAGCGCCGGAATTAGCCGCACCTGCCTTCGCCGCCAGAGCGTCAGAATGAGGCAAAGCCTCGTCGCCTTCCATCAGGACACTATTGTCCTCGTCATCATTTTCGGCCAGCAAGGGAGCCACTTCACGCAGCTTCTCCGCCGCCTGCTGGAGCATTTCGATCTGCTTGCCCAGCTGGGCGTATTTGGTCTGCTTTTGCCGCAGCACTTCATGAATATCTTTCATACGACCCCCTCTGGAGAATGTAAGGAGGACGAGGGGAGGGGGTCAACGGTAATCCCGGCTTGAGGGTTACCGGGGTAATCGGCACACGGACGGAATGAAGGAAGTGGAACCGCGACTTCAACAAAAAACGAAAGCCCCGCATTGGCAGGGCTTTCGAGAGGCGGATAGAACCGAACTTAGGACTTCAGCTTTCGGCGAATAATTCCGGCCAGACCTACTAAACCAGTTCCGAGCAATCCAAGAGTGCCCGGCTCCGGGGTTGTGACGATTACTGTATTACCGCTGCCCAGGCTCAATTGTCCCTGAAACCCGTGGGTGCCGGTGTGGAAAGTGATTTGGGTTGTGGCGCCGGTCACGGTCGTTCCGTTCCACCAGGTCCCAGAAATCTTGCCAGAGAGGTTGTAGATGATTGAACCGTCGACTCCGACGCTGTCCGGTGTGCTCCAGGTAACCGGACCGACAAACGATCCGCTGAAGATGACGCCGTTCGGAAGGCCGTCCGTGCCGTTGCCGCTAATCGTGAAGGTGCTTCCGACGCCGCTGAAGATAGCGCCCGCGGTCATATTTCCGGTCATCAGTGAGCCCGTGGTAAAACTCACGCTGCCCAATGCGCCGAGGATTAAGCCTCCGCCGCCAAATCCTTCAACCTGGGTAAGCTCGGAGCCGGTGAGAGTCAGCCCTGCAGAGCTTCCCACTAGCGTTCCACCATTGTTGCCAAAATCCACGTCCCCCGCCAAAGCTGCAACTGGCAAAGCCAGAGCAAGTAACGCCATTAAAACTATCCGCTTCATGTTTACATCCTCCTGATTACTCTAAGACCGAAGTGTCGTGGAGGCTTCAGGCCCCCTCTGGCGGAACTAGCCATCCGTCCGCACCGCTATAAGAGCACCCTACATGCCAAACACGAGGAAACTGTAATCTATTGATAATGCGGCTGTTAGCTACGTTATTGCACCGGATCAAAGATGTGAAGCTGCAAAGTGATGCATACAAATACGGTCGTTTTGCGGATAACCTCGGTCCAATCCTTTGCGACATCGTGAACTGGGTTGCTCTTCCCATTTCTCTCGCTTTGAGGCCACTTTCACCATTCCGAGAGGAAGTCGACCTCAAATTCAAAGCCCGCGTGCGGCAACGCTGCGTGTCCACGTTGAGGATAGGCTTACTGGCCGCAGGTGAAGGGAGAAAAGTTGCGAGAAGAAGATGGTGCGCCCTGAGAGATTCGAACTCCCGACCTTCTGGTTCGTAGCCAGACGCTCTATCCAGCTGAGCTAAGGGCGCAGCTTTGCCTTTTTCGGCAGGCGATGTTGCTCAGGAATTATAGCGGAAGTCGAGGTCGGTCGCGAATGCTGCACTCGAAATTGTCTTCTGAAATGACTTTTCTCAAGCACTGACCGGAGTGTCATACTTTTTGGCATCTTTTCGGTTTGCACCGAGACACACAAGACGCGCCATCTGGAGGCGAGTTTTCCACAATTTCTTCCTCCTCAGACCTCGGCCGAACGGTCGAAGTAAATCTTTCCTGTCCCAGAGCAATTCCTACAAGGGAAGCCGCACGGAGCCTTTGTATTTTGAGTAGGTTACAGAACGGCACGCCATGTGCTTAAACAGTAACAGACGAAGTGGCGCGCAACGGGGCGCTCCAAGAAGGACTTCGGCCAGAGGTTTTCTTGGGCGTCCCTTTGCATTTCAGTTCGCCTCCCCATCAGCCCTCCCTCCCTCGTTTCGTGGACCCTACGCCAGCGCCAATTGCTCCCGCGCGTCGACTCCTGCCTGACGCAATAGTCGAGCCACGGCTTCCACTTTGAGCCGCGAGGCGTCGAACTCCACCCGCACCGTTCGATCTCGTTCGTTGAACTGCACTCGCCGCACGCCATAGACTTCGCGCATGCCGTCGATAGCCCGCAACTCGGTCTCGCCGGGCGCAGCGCCGTAACGGAAAACCACTTCCAGATATGTCATCCGGAATCCTTATGATTGCTCTTGAGCCGAGCCTAGTTCTCCGCCGGCTGAATCCAATATAAAGCATTGTCCATCGAAGAGCTTAGAATTACCGCTATGCTGATCGAGAACTTAATGTCGACACATGCCATCCAATCCGTCCGCCGACACTCGAACGAGATCCGGTCTGCGGGATGAATGTGAATGCCGCAACCGCCAAACATATCTACAACCACGGCGGGAAAACTACTACTTCTGCTGCGCGGGTTGCGCGGAAAAATTCAAAGCCGATCCTGGAAATACCTCGGCGGCACCGTTCCCGCCCGCTCCTCCGGATTAGTCATGCCCGGATCAAACAAGCCTGGTTTAGTGACGCTTGGTGCGGCAGCCCCAACCAGAGCATCGGGTTTGAGCACGAACGATCCGAGATCGCCTAACCCTCCGCATCAGCCCGCGCCGCACAGCGGCGCGACGGCGGCCTACGTCTGCCCCATGTGCCCCGAGGTCCGCGAAAGCAAGCCAGGCGCCTGCCCTTCCTGCGGCATGGCGCTCGAACCCGACGTCCCTGTCGCCTCCACCCGCACCGAGTACACCTGTCCCATGCATCCGGAGATCGTCCGGCCCGCGCCCGGTTCGTGTCCGATCTGTGGCATGGCGCTCGAGCCCCGCACGGTCACCGCCTCTGCCGAAGAAAATCCCGAACTGCGCGACATGACCCGCCGCTTCTGGATCAGCCTTGCGCTAACCGCGCCGCTGATGGCGATCGCCATGGCTATGATGCTATGGCCGAACGTCTTCATGGGCGACTCGCCATTCGAGGTGCAATTGCTGTAACGCCTGGAGCAGATTCTGCCCTGGCTCGAACTCGCCCTGGCCACGCCGGTCGTGCTCTGGGGCGGATGGCCTTTCTTCCAGCGCTTCTGGACTTCGCTCGTCAATCGCAGTCCGAACATGTTCACCCTGATCGGCATGGGCACCGGCGTGGCCTATGGCTACAGCGTCATCGCCACTCTTGCGCCGCAGATTTTTCCCGAGTCGCTGCGCGGCATGGGCGGCTATCCCGACGTTTACTTCGAAGCCGCCGCCGCGATCACTACTCTGGTTTTGCTCGGCCAGGTCATGGAACTGCGCGCCCGCAGCCGCACCAGCGCCGCCATTCGCGCGCTGCTCGACCTCAGCCCGAAAACTGCGCGCCTGCTCAACGCCGACGGCAGCGAGAAGGATGTTCCGCTCGAGCAAGTGAAGCCCGGCGATCGTCTGCGCGTGCGGCCTGGAGAAAAAATTCCGGTGGACGGCGTGCTGCTCGAAGGCCGCAGCGCCATTGACGAATCGATGATCACCGGCGAATCCATGCCAGTGGAGAAATCGCCCAACAGCAAAGTCATCGGCGCGACCATCAACGGCAACGGCTCATTCGTGATGCGAGCCGAGCGCGTGGGCAGCGAAACTTTGCTGGCGCGCATCGTGCAACTCGTCGGCCAGGCGCAGCGCAGCCGCGCTCCCATCCAGCGCCTCGCCGACCGCGTGGCGAAATGGTTTGTCCCGAGCGTGGTAGCAGTCGCAGTCATCACCTTCGTCGCGTGGCTGCTGCTTGGTCCGCAACCGCGCTTCGCGCACGCGCTCGTGAATGCGGTGGCGGTGCTCATCATCGCGTGCCCGTGCGCGCTGGGTCTCGCCACTCCAATGGCGATCATGGTCGGAGTAGGCCGCGGCGCCCGCGCCGGCGTCCTGATCAAGAATGCCGAAGCGCTGGAGATTCTCGAAAAAGTCGACACGCTGGTGTCGACAAGACCGGCACGCTGACCGAAGGCAAGCCGCGGCTCGTAAATTCTTCCCAGGCACTGACCGACGATCCAGAACCCTTGCGCCTGGCCGCCAGCCTGGAACGTGCCAGTGAACATCCATTAGGCGCAGCGATCGTCGACGCCGCACTGGCGCGCGGCTTGAAACTTTCTCAGCCGGAACAGTTCCACTCCGTCACCGGAAAAGGCATTCTCGGATTCGTCGACGGAAGAAAAGTCGCCGTCGGCAATGCTGCGTTGATGGTCGAGGTGGGAGCGTTGCAAGGGGCCTGCCGCGGAGTCGGGGAATGCTTCCGATGCACGACTCTTAGAGTCGCTATCGACGGCAAGTACGTTGGAAATTTCGCCGTCGCGGATCAAATAAAGCGTTCCACGCCCGACGCCCTTCGCGATCTTAAAGCTCAAGGCATTCGTGTCGTAATGCTCACCGGAGACAATCGCGCCACAGCCGCTGCGATCGCCGCAAAACTCGGCATCGATGAATTCGAAGCCGAAGTCTTGCCCGAAGGCAAATTGGAAATCATCCGCAAATTGCAAGGGCAGGGAAGAGTCGTCGCCATGGCCGGCGACGGCATCAACGACGCGCCGGCGCTGGCGCAAGCCGATGTCGGCATCGCCATGGGCACTGGCACCGACGTTGCCATGGAGAGCGGCGGCATCACGCTGGTCAAGGGCGATCTCACCGGAATTCTTCGCGCCCGCAAGCTAAGCCAGGCCACCATGCGCAACATCCGCCAGAATCTTTTCTTCGCCTTTATCTACAACGCGATCGGCGTGCCCATCGCTGCAGGAGTGCTGTATCCCTTCTTCGGTCTGCTGCTGAGCCCCATCTTCGCCGCCGCAGCTATGAGCTTCAGCTCCGTCTCAGTGATCGCCAACGCCTTGCGCCTGCGCAATGTGAAGTTGTGACTGGCAGGCTCGTGTGGGTAGGACCGGTGAGCTCTGTGGGTCGAACGCGACGACGCTGACTCGATCAGCCGCGCGCGATCGACTGCTGGTTGCCTGAGCGCAGCCTTCACGTGGAAGACTGCCAAGGCGCTTCAGCCCCGAGTACGTCTGTAGCGAGCACTGGACGGCAATCAGCTACAGCTTCCCCAGAAAATCGATAATCTCCGGCTCCGTCCAATCCACTGGCGCCGATAAACTTGCGCCGCATCACGCCATTGCGGTCGATGATGTAAGTCTCAGGGAATTTGAACGTCCCGTATAGCGCGTTGCTTTTCTGGTCCGCATCGCGCACCGTGAGCAGGTTGACCGATGGTCTCTCACGAACCGCCGGTAATTATCGTCGTCCACGTCGACGCTCACCGCCAGCACCGTCACGCCCTTCGGCTTCATACGCGCCTGCATGCGCACCAGAGACGGCATTTCCTCGATGCAGGGCGGACACCAGGTCGCCCAGAAATTCAACACCACCACCTGACCCTTGAGTTGGCTCAGCGTAACCGTGCGATCAGAGTCGCGCACGGTGAAATCCGGAGCGGCCGTGCCAATGCGCGGCGGTCGCGTCCCGCTATAGCAGCCGGCGAGCGCAAGCAGAATCAAAATAGCGGAAGTGGAAGCGCAGCAACGGACAATACGCGGCACACAGATATAATAACCCATGCCCGCGACACATACAGAAACCGCTCCCCTCGCCGTGTCGGTCATTATTCCGGCGCGCAACGAAGAAGATTGCCTGGACGCGTGTCTGCAGTCGCTGGTATCGCAGAAGTTGGTGTCGCAGCAAGACGCGACCCAGAAAAGCGCAACCTTCGAAATCATCGTCCTCGACGACCACTCGACCGACCGCACCCGCGAGATCGCGTCCTCGTTTTCAAACCAGAGCATTGTGCGAGTCATCGATGCCGGCCCGCTCCCCTCAGGCTGGACCGGCAAGAACAACGCCGTCAACGCCGGCGCCAAAGTAGCTCGCGGCGAATGGCTGCTGTTCACCGATGCCGACACCATCCACTTGCCCGGTTCGCTGGCCCGCAGCCTGGAAGAAGCGAAGCGTCACGGCGCGGCCCTGCTCTCCTATTCGCCGGAACAAATTGTCGAAGGTTTCTGGGAGAAGGCCGTAATGCCCGTAATCTTCGCCGAACTGGCCGCGAGCTATCGCCCATCTCAAGTAAGCGATCCCAAATCTCCCGCGGCCGCCGCCAATGGCCAGTACATACTGATCACTCGCGAGGCCTACGACGCGGTCGGTGGACACGCCGCCATTGCCGGTAACTTGCTGGAAGACGTAGCTCTCGCCCGCGCCGTGAAGCGTTCCGGCCGAAAACTCTTCTTTCGCTACGGCGGCGACGCAGTCCGCACCCGCATGTATCGCAGCTTTGCCCAACTCCGCGAAGGCTGGACCAAGAACCTGGCATTGTTGTTCCCCTCACCCGCACGCCTGGCCGCACTGAGGGCCATCGAATTTGTTTTGATCCTCGCCAGCTTCGCACTCGCCACCGTCGGCCTAATCAGCGGACGCTGGCAGTCAGCCAGCGTGACTGCAATACTCGGCGCGGTCTTATATGCGTTATTTCTCATGCGAATTCGCCAAGCCCATTTTCGCTGGGACGCAAATATCCTTGCCCTGTTCGGCCTGCCTCTATTCTCATATTTGTTACTGCGCTCGCAGAGGGCGCACGCGACCGGCAGTGTCTCTTGGAAAGGCCGCAAATATTCTGATGAAATGTGTCTGCTGGCAACTGGCCACTGACAACTGGCAACGGTTTTATGGTCTATCTCACGCGCAAAGCTGAATTCTCCGCCTCGCACCTCTACCACAATCCGGAGTTCACTCCGGAAGAGAACCGCCGCGTCTTCGGCAAATGCAACAACCCGAACGGCCACGGCCACAACTACACCCTCGAAGTCACGGTAAAGGGAGAAGTCGATCCCCGCTCCGGCTTCGTAGTCGACCTCAAACAACTCAAAGAAGTGATGCACCGCGAAGTGCTCGACGCCATGGACCATCGCTTCCTCAACAAAGAAGTCCCCGAATTTCTGCACCAGATTCCGACCACGGAAAATATCGCCATCGTCATCTGGCAGCGCCTGGCGAACAAACTAGAGCGCGCCAGGCTGCACCGGGTACGGGTTTACGAGACGCCAGATCTTTTTGTCGATTTCTACGGAGAGAAATGAAATTAAGCAAAAGAGCTAGAAGCTTAGAAGCTAGAAGCTGAGACCATGAAAGCCCACCTCTCGCGCCGCTATCTCTTCTCCGCCTCGCACCGCCTCCACAGCGATGCCATGTCGCAGGAAGAAAATCAATCCACCTACGGCAAATGCAACAACCCCTTCGGCCACGGCCACAACTACACCGTCGAAATAACCGTCAGCGGACCAGTGGACGCAAAGACCGGCATGGTCTGCAACCTAACCGATCTCGACAGCTTTATCAAAAGGGAAGTGCTCGCCCGCTACGATCACGAAAACCTGAACACGCTACAAGAATTCGCCGCCGAAGTTCCCACCACGGAAAATCTCTGCATTCGGATTTACGAAATAATGCAGCGCGGCTTCCATCACGCGCATCTGGAGAAGGTAAGGCTAGAAGAGACGATGATGAATTCGTTCGAGTATAAAGGCTGATTTGTTTTTCAATCACCAAATCGCCCGATCACTAAATCGCTCAATGTTATGAAACCAACTACCGAAAACCCAACCCTCACCAGCGCCAGCTTCGAAGACCTCGTCCAGGAAATGATCGTCCGTCTCGGCGAAGATCCCAACCGCGAAGGCCTGCTGCAAACTCCCGAGCGCGTCCGCAAGTCGCTCCAGTTCCTAACTCGCGGCTACACCGAAGATCCCGAGGCCCTGCTCAAAGGCGCGCTCTTCACCGTCACCTACGACGAAATGGTCATCGTCAAAGACGTCGAAATGTTCAGCCTCTGCGAGCACCACCTGCTGCCGTTCTTCGGCAAAGTGCACGTCGCCTACATCCCCAACGGCAAAGTAATCGGCCTCAGCAAAGTTCCGCGCCTCATTGAACTTTTCTCCCGCCGCCTGCAGATTCAGGAGCGCCTCACCACTCAAATCGCCGAAACCATCCAGAAAGTAATCGAACCGCAAGGCGTAGGCGTGGTCATCGAAGCCCGCCACTTGTGCATGATGATGCGGGGCGTCGAGAAGCAACATTCCGCCGCTGTCACATCGTCGATGCTGGGCTGCTTCCGCAACGAGCAGGAAACCCGCTCCGAATTCCTCTCCCTAATCCGCCAGCGCCCGAATGGAATTTAATCGAAGTCGGTAACCACCTGAAAATGGGATGCCCCACTTCTCGCCTCTTTTGCGAGAAGCGGGCCTTTCCGCTGCGATCAGATGACATTCTCGAGGCGCATCCAGACCCGTGGCGAAATCGCACTCCACAAAAGTTCACGCACGACCCTCATTGCACAACCAGGTCGCCCTCGTAACCGGCGCCACCCGCGGCATTGGACTCGCCATCGCCCGCGCCCTGGCCGCCGAAGGCTGCAATCTAATCATCACCGGCCGCGATGAAAAGGCGCTGCGCCGCGCCAGCAGGGAACTAGCCTCTGCAAAAATTGGAACCCTCGCCCATCCCTGCG
Organism: uncultured Acidobacteriota bacterium; assembly: GCA_963761915.1. Classification (GTDB taxonomy): domain Bacteria; phylum Acidobacteriota; class Terriglobia; order Terriglobales; family Acidobacteriaceae; genus Sulfotelmatobacter. The sequence continues at coordinate 187,940 of CAVXIO010000007.1, read as the reverse complement.
ACGTTCGCGATCCTCAATCCATCGACGACCTCTCCCGCGCCATCCGCCGCCAATTCCATCGCCTCGATATCCTCGTCAACAATGCCGGCATCGCCCACACCAATTTCACCGTCGACAAACTTCCGCTGCCGCTCTGGAAAGACGTGATCGACACCAACCTGACCGGAATGTTCCTGGTCACGCAAGCCGCGCTCGCCATCATGCAACGCGGCGGCACTATCGTGAACAATCTATCTATAGCCGCCACCCGCGTCTTCGCCGGATCAGCCGCCTACGCCGCCTCCAAACACGGCGCGCTCGGCCTCACCAACACGCTGCGAGAAGAATTGCGCCCAAAAGGAATTCGCGTCATCACGCTGATGCCCGGCGCTACCGACACCTCCATCTGGAACACCTTCTGGCCCCAAGCCCCGCGCAAGAAAATGATGTCGTCCGCCACCATCGCGAAATGCGTAGTCGACGCAATTCTGCTCCCATCCAATGCAACCGTCGAACTCCTGGAAATTCTTCCCAGCGCAGGCGTTCTGTAGTCCCTATACAAAACAGCTTTACCCTGTGTAACCCTGTCACCCCCGTGGTAAAGATTTTTTCCGGCGAGCACCACAGTTCCCCGTTTACACAAGTAAAAATTCCGACTAAGATTGCGCTCGCTAAACAGACAACGCCGGAGGAACCACCATGCGCAAGCATCCATTTCTAGCCGCCGCAATCCTGGCCGCCACAATTCTCACTCTTCCCGTCCACGCCCAGGACGCAAAAAAAGATGCAGTCATAAAACCACCCGACAGCCCCTCGAAGGCCGTACTCGACTCCTGGAACGACATTGGCCGCAAACTCATCGCCATGGCCGAAGATTTTCCCGAGGATAAATACGACTTCAAACCCACGCCCGCCCAGCGCAGCTTTGCCGAGCAACTCCTCCACGCCGCCAACGCAAACTATTTCTTCACAGACCCTGCCATGGGCAAGAAGCCTCCCGCTGAGGAAGATCCCAAACGCGAGAACTACAAGACCAAGGCCGACGTCGTCGCCTTCGTAAAGAAAGCCTTTTCCGATGGCGCCGCCGCCATCAAAGCGAAAGGCGACAAAGGAATGTCCGACCTGATCGTCGATCCCTTCGCTCACCAGCAAGTCCGAATCTCCGACATGGCCTACGGTTTCATCGAACACTCCGGCGAACACTACGGCCAGTTGGTCGTCTACTATCGCCTCTCAGGCCTGGTGCCCCCAGAGTCGCGCCCGAAAAAATAACCTCTCTTACGGCGCGAAATGCCCTTGTCGTCCTGCCGATGCGAAGGACCTGTGCAGCTTTCCGGCACGCCCATGCTCCTGCGTCCGCACGCCTTTGACTTCGCATTTTTCCTTGCAGCATTCACCGCTGCAGCGCATACGGATACCTCATCTCCCGTTCGCCAAATATCTTCACCAGCAGCGCTCCGCTGACGAAGCCGCCCACGTGCGCCCAGAACGCCACTCCGCCCATGTTCTGCCGCTGCACCGCGAGCACGGTCGCCGTCCCGCTCAGAAAATTCAGCACGAACCAATATCCCAGGATGATCCACGCCGGCACCCACAACACGAACACAAAAAACCACGTCAGCACCCGCGCCCGCGGATACAAAACAAAATAAGCCCCCAACACCCCCGCAATCGCCCCGCTCGCGCCCAGCGCGGGCGCCGTCGAATGCAGATTCACAACCACGTGCGTGCTCATCGCCAGCACGCCGGTCAGTAAATAGAAAACTAAATACTTGAAGTGTCCCAAATAATCCTCAACGTTATCGCCGAAGATATACAGAAACCACATGTTGCCGATCACATGCATCCACGACCCGTGCAGAAACAGCGACGTCAAGAAGGGAATCACCACCACCGCCAGCGGATACCGCGGCGACCCCGCCAGCAGCGCCGCCAGATGCGCCGGCACCACTCCAAACTGCCCGATTAAAATATTCAGGCTTCGCTCATCCAGCGTCGCCTCAAAGAAAAAGATCAGCAGGTTCAGCGCAATCAAAAACCACGTCACCCACGGCGTGCTATATCGAGGCTGGTCGTCGCGAATAGGAAGCATAAGGAATCTGTTAACTTAGTGATTGAGTGATCGCACGATTAAGCGATTGAAAACCTGAGGCTTCGAATTTGATTTTCTATCGCCCAATCGCCCGATGGCCCAATCGCTCAATTACTCAACTACCAACTTACCAAATCCTCCCCATGAACGGCGTCATCATCCTCGACAAGCCCGCCGGATGGACCTCTCACGACGTGGTCAACCGCATGCGCCGCATTCTAGGCCAGCGCTCCGTCGGCCATCTCGGCACGCTCGATCCTCTCGCCACCGGCGTGCTCCCGCTGGTCGTCGGCAGCCTCACCCGTCTGGCGCAGTTCTACACCGCTTCCGACAAAACTTACGAAGGCGTGATCCGCTTCGGCTTCGCCACCGATACCTATGATGCCGATGGCGACCCCGTCGGCGAAACGCGCCCCATCGCTCCAACTCTCGATGAGCTGCAAAAACTCTCCACCCAATTCCTCGGCCTCATCGAGCAAGTCCCGCCGCCCTTTTCGGCCAAGAAAATCCACGGCGTCCCAGCCTACAAACTGGCAAGAAAACAGCAGGAAGTAATCCTCAAACCGGTTCAAGTCGAGATCAAAGAATTCTCCATCCTCTCCGTCGACAGCGACCGCGCCCACTTCCGCGCCCGCGTCGCCTCCGGAACCTACATGCGCTCCGTCGCCCACGAAATGGGCCAGCGCCTAGGCTCCGGAGCCCATCTCGAATCCCTCCGCCGCACCGCCGTCGCCGAATTCGACATCACCCAAGCCCACACCCTCGAAGAAATTGAATCTCAGTTAAAAGAAACACAAATAAGAGATCAAGTGGTGAAGGACGGTCATTCCGACCGGACCCTGAACGCGAGCGATACCGCAACACTTTGTCATTCCGACCGGAGCCGGAGCGCCAGCGACGGCGCAGTGGAGGAACCTGCTGTTCTGGACAGTGGCAATGCCGCGCGGGGCGGCCCATCCCAGCTCTCACCAGCTATAGCCGCCTTCTTCGTCCACCCTCGCCAGCTGCTGCCGCAACTACCCTCCGTCACCGCCGACGAGCCCACCGCCGCCCGCATCCGCAGCGGACGCCCCATCAACCTCCCCGAACTCTCCCGCGCCCGCCAAGTCAAAGTCTTCGTCGGACAACGCGACCTAATCGCCATCGCCACCCGCGTAGCCGGCACCCTCTTCCACCCCAAAATCGTCTTCCCGCCGACTTGACACCACTCATGCGGAGACTGCCGCCTCCGGCCGGTCGCCCGATCCCGCCTCTGCGGCTAGTTTTCCGTTTTTCCTCCGCAACAAAACCCCCACCCCTGGGTTCTTCTTCTGCAAGCGGGTTCCGGCGGCCGGGCAGAAAAAACTTCGCAGCCCCATCTGCTCGGTCAGCCTGGAGATAAATACCGCCCTCATGCGCGCCACAGGTAACAGGTAGTGGTGCGGCCGGATTATCGTTGTTAGCCAGCGCACTTTGCCCCGCAATAATTGCGGTCTCTGGCTCGCGACCTCATCAGGCCGCACCACTACCGCGCCACCGCCCACACCCAACTCCTCGGCTCTGGGCGGAAAGTCGGCTTTAAGCAGATTCTTGTCAAGCCCCTCGCCGGCCCAATTTTTCACTAACTATCTGATTCGCCACGAGAAATAAATGTGGCTATCATGTCCCAATTACCCTATGCCGTGTGATATAATAGAAATATAGGGTCGAAACAGCGGCGCAACCTTCCGGGTTTGCGCCGTTTCTGTTTTCACGGCACTACGTTCGCAGATTTCGGCCCTAACCTTTTCAAAGGAGTGACCCTCAGGCGCAGCCATCCAGCTGCGCCTTTTCTATTTATGCGAAACAATCTCACCCATCCCGCTCAGCCCGCCCCAACCCTTATCACCCTCCAAGCCGCCGCCGATCCCACCCGCAAGCGTCTCGGAGAAGCCGCCGAAGCCGCCTTCCTCGCCCGCGCCACTCATCTCGGCTTCAGCGTCTGCATCCCCTGGGGAGACAGCAACCGCTACGACTCCGTAGTCGAACTCAATCACGGACTCCTCCGCATCCAGGTCAAATCCGCCACCCTCTACGCCGAGACCCGCTACCGCGTCAAAACCACCGGAGCCAGCGGCAAGGTCTATACCAGCAAGGAAATCGACTTCTTCGTCGCCTACGTCGTCCCCGAAAACATCTGGTACATCGTCCCCGTCCAGGCCATCGGCCGGCGCAAAGGTATCCGCTTCTATCCCCACACCCGCCGCCAGTCCCGCGCTATGTTCGAAAAATACCGCGAAGCCTGGTGCCTTCTCGATTCCTGCCTAAGCGTCCGCCTACGCCGAGGCGCCCCGCGCCGCTGCCGCAGCAAGCATCTAGAACTCCGCTGCGCCCAATGCCCCCAACGCGGCTGACCTGACATGAACCCGCCGCATGAGCAGGAAATGTGTGGACGCGGGCGACTCGCCCGCCACTGCCGCCGATTCTTGATTTTGTTTTTGGTTTTCCTCCGCAACTAAATCCGCCCCCCTGGGTTTTTCCGCATCAAGCGGGTTCCGGCGACCGGGCAGAAAAACTACGCAGCCCCTTCTGCTCGGTCAGCCTGGAGATAAATACCGCAATCATGCGCGCCACAGGTAACAGGTAGTGGTGCGGCCGGATTGTCGTTGCCAGCCAGCGCACTTTGCCCCGCAATAATCGCGGTGTCTGGCTCGCTTACTCATCAGGCCCACCACTACCGCGCCACAATTCCGTTGACCGGCTTTTCATTCAATGCTAAAGTGTCGCCCGTGCTACCTTCCGCGCAGTAATCCTCCCCGCCCCGCAAGCCGGGCTCTCAGGATGGCTTCAAGAAAGACCCAGTAAGCACGACTCGGACGCACGTCAGGGCCCCCGTAGTTGAGTATTCAAGGAGTTGTCCCATGACCACCAAGCGTTCCCTAATAATAGAAATAAAGGCTCGCATTCTCGCCACTTCCACTCTGATCCTCGCAACCCTAACCCTCCTGATCGTTTTCGCCGCCCCAGCCATAGCGCAGAATCCTGTGCCCTTCGTTGATCAGCCGCTCGTGCCCGACGCCACCGCGCCCGGCGGGCCTGGGTTCACCCTGACGGTGAACGGCGCGGGATTTGTCGCCGCCTCCGTAGTGAATTGGAACGGCAGCCCGCGCGCCACCACCTTTGTAACCAGCTCCGAGCTGACCGCGAGCATCCTTGCATCCGATATCGCCAAGGCATCCACGGCCACAGTCACAGTAGTCAACCCCAACCCGGGCGGCGGCGTTTCCAACACCCAGCCCTTCTCGGTCGCGGTGGCCGAGACATCCGCTTCGTTCCAACCCGCGGTGACCTATGACTCGGGCGGATACATTGCGCAATCAGTAAGGATCGCGGACCTCAGCGGCGACGGCAAGCCTGACATCGTTGTCGCAAACTGGTGGGATACCAACAACGTCGGCAATGTGGGCGTTCTCATCGGGAACGGCGATGGTACCTTCCAGCCGGCAGTGACCTACGAAACGGGCGGGGCACCCAACCACTCGCTTGAGGTGGCTGACGTGAACGGCGATGGCAAGCTGGACCTTATCGTAAGCGCGTGCGCGGCTACCGCAAGCACCTGCGGATCAGCAGACGGGGCTGTGTCCGTCTTGCTCGGAAATGGCAACGGAACCTTTCAGCCCGCGCTGACTTACAGCTCGGGTGCTCCTGATGGTGCGCACGTCGCCGTAGCCGACGTTAACAGGGACGGCAAACTCGACATCATCGTTACGAACTACGTGGGCGAAACCAATGGCGACGGCACAGCGGCTGTGTTGCTCGGCAACGGCGACGGCACCTTTCAGCCGCCCGTACTTTACGACGTTGGCGCGCCCAACCCCGATGGCGTGGCTGTCGCCGACGTTAACGGGGACGGCATGCTCGATCTGCTGGTGGGTAGTAGAAGTGGAAGCACCCTGAGCGTGCTTCTTGGAAACGGGGATGGTACATTCCAGCCCGCTGTCACTTACGCAACTGGCGGGGACAATTCGGGTTGGGTATCAGTAGCGGACCTCAATGGCGACGGCAAATTGGACGCGGTTATGGGGAATGCGAGCATAGGCCTCGCAAACGGCACCGTGAGCACCTTGCTGGGCGTGGGAAATGGAACATTCGAGCCGCCCGTGACCTACGACTCCGGCGGATACGCCGCCGTCAAACTGGTCATTGCAGACGTCACTAGCGATGGACGGCAGGATCTTGTCGTAGCCAACTGCGGACCCGTCGGCGGCTGCGGAACGGGAGTGGTCGGCGTTTTGCTCGGCCGCGGCAATGGCACATTCGATCCGGTGGCGACCTTCAGTTCAGGCGCGTACAACACGACAGAGACAGCCGCCGCAGACCTCAACGGAGACGGAAGGCCGGACGTGGTAGCTGCCAACCAATGTGCGGCCGACGGCTGCGCGACTGGCTCTGTCAGCGTGCTGTTAAACAAAACCGGAAACACCACCACGACCCTCGTTTCCAGTTTGAACCCCTCCATCTATGGGCAAAAAGTAACCTGGACCGCGACCGTGACGACCTCAGGATCCATCGCGCCCACAGGCAAGGTAAAGTTCACCTGGAGCATCTTCACCATCGGTTCCGCCACGCTCAACTCTAATGGCGTTGCAACGCTAACCTTGTCAAAGCTCAACGCCGATGCCTACCCCTTGATCGCCAACTACGAGGGCGACGCCAACAACGCTCCCAGCAACTCCGCCATTCTGAATCAGGTGATCAATCAAACCACCAGCGCAGCCACGCTCACTTCGTCGCCAAATCCATCAACCCAGGGTCAAACCGTAACCTTCACCGCCAAGATCACTTCGCCAACCACTATACCGACTGGCCCGGTGACTTTCTCGGCAGGGAACACAGTGCTCAGCAGCGTCGAGCTAAGCAGCGGCAAAGCCACCTTCACCACATCATCGCTGCCCGTCGGCTCGACAACAGTAACCGTGACCTACCCATGGAACTCCGACATCGCCAGCAGTTCCGCATCGGTCACGCAAGCGGTAGATCGATAAGCGATAGATCAATAGCAGGAGGAAGTAGTTTCGTGAACGTTCAACAAACTGCTTTCCAGGGCCCCTAGTAGCTGAATTCGCAAGGAGATCTGGCCATGACCAACAAGCGTTCCCTAACGACAGAAACAAAGACTCGCATTACAGCCACTTCTACTCTCTTCCTCTCAGCCCTAACCCTCCTGATCGCCCTCGCCGCCCCAGCCATAGCGCAGAACCCTGTGCCCTTCGTTGATCAGCCGCTCGTCCCCGACGCCACCGCGCCCGGCGGGTCTGGGTTCACGCTGACGGTGAACGGCGCCGGATTTGTCGCGGGCTCGGTGGTGAACTGGAACGGCACCCCGCGCGCCACCGTTTATGTCAGCAATCACCAACTCACCGCCACCATCCTCGCATCCGACATTGCGACGGCCTCCACAGCCGCAGTCACAGTAGTCGACCCCTACCCGGGCGGCGTCTCCAACGCCCAGCCCTTCTCGGTTGCGGTCGCCAAAACGTCAGTTTCTTTCGAGCCGGCGGCGACCTACGGCTCTGGTGGCATCTATCCTGGCTCTTTGTTAGTCGCGGATGTGAACGGCGATGGCAAACCTGACATCGTCGTGGGCAATGGCGGCGGCGACACTTCGGTTGGGGTACTTCTCGGAAACGGCGACGGGACCTTCCAGCCCGTGTTGCTTACCTACATAGCATCCATGGGAGAGAACAATTCTGTCGCGGTCGCGGATGTCAACGGGGACGGCAAACCCGACCTGATCGTCGCCACGTGTTGCCAAAGCAACGGCGATGCTGCGGCGGCAGTACTGCTCGGCAACGGCGACGGTACTTTTCAAGCGCCCCTGTTTTACGACGCAGGCGGCAGCGGGTCGGTATTGGTGGTTGCCGACGTAAATGGTGATGGCAAGCCCGACATCGTGGTCACCAACTATAACAACAGCAACAACAGCACAGTGAGCGTACTACTTGGCAACGGAAATGGTACCTTCCAGCCTGCCTTGATCTCTGCCGCTCCCGACGACGCCGCCACTCTCATCGTCGCCGATGTGAACGGCGACGGCAAGCCCGATGTACTTATCTACGGCAATTCTATCGGGGTGCTGTTAGGCAACGGCGATGGCACGTTCCAGTCCGCAACATACTACCACGGCGGCTATTGCTCAAGCGTGGCCATCGCCGATGTCAACGGGGACGCTATTCCCGATCTAGTCACTGCAAATGCGGGTCTCAAAGACTGCGGTCCAAACGCCCAGGGGTTCGCAGGCATCCTGCTGGGCAATGGCGATTCGACATTCCAACCCGTAGTCGACTACCTGGCCATAAATTACACAAACGGCGGCGTTGGAGACGTGGCCGTTGCCGACCTGAACGGCGACGACAAGCCCGACGTAATGGTCACCAGCGGGACCCAGCTTTTCGGCACGATTCCCGGAACAGTCGGCGTACTACTCGGCAACGGCAATGGAACTTTTCAGACCGCGGTGACATTCCAGACAGGCGGAACGCAGGCTGACGCCGCCGTCGCCGCAGACTTGAACAACGACGGCAGACCCGACATCGTCGTAGCAAACTGGGGCCAGAGCACGTTGGGCGTGCTGCTGAACAACACCGCGTCATCCGAGACCCCAACCACCACCACGCTGTCGGCCTCCCCAAACCCGTCGGTGTACGGGCAATCCGTGACATTCACCGCAACCGTAACCTCCAGCGCCGGCACCCCCAACGGGAACGTCGAACTCTACAACGGCTCGACTGTGGTGGGCAGTGCCACACTCACAGGGGGAAAAACATCGATCTCGATTTCATCCCTGCCCGCTGCCTCGGACTCGATCACAGCTGCCTACCTGGGTGGCGGCAACTTCGCCTCCAGCACGTCGTCGCCGCTCATTCAAACCGTAAGCGCAGCGACCACGTCTATATCATTAACCTCTTCAATCAACCCGGCAGACACCTACCAGTCGGTCACATTTACCGCCGTTATCACCAGCCAGTTCGGCGGTGCTCTCTCCGGCTCCGTGGTTTTCTATTCCGGGTTGCACGCGCTGGGCACAGGCCAGATTAACGGCGATCGCGCCACCCTGACCACTTCTTTTTCTACCTCGGGAACCTATTCCATCTCCGCAAAATACAACGGCGACGGCAATAACTCCGGCAGCACGTCCGCCGCTCTCGGTCAAGCGATCTTTGCGGCCACCACCACCGCGCTCAACTCCTCGCTCAATCCCTCAATCGTCGGTCAGGCGGTCACCTTCACCGCCACCGTAACCTCGACCGGCGGGACTCCGCCCAACGGCGAGACCGTCACCTTCTACAACGGTTCAGCTGTTCTTGGCACGGCCTCTCTCACCGGAGGCAATGCCTCCCTGACAACCTCTTCGTTACCGGTTGGCATCTTCACCATGACCGCAAGCTACCCTGGCGATTCCACCTTTGCGGCCAGCGTCTCCCCAGGGGAACGGCAGACAGTAAATGCCGCCACCAAGTCCCCCACTACAACAACTCTTGTTTCCAGTTTGAACCCCTCCATCTTCGGCCAAAAAGTAACCTGGACCGCAACCGTGACGCCCTCAGGGACTGGTGCACCGACAGGCAAGGTAAAGTTCACCTGGAGCATCTTCACCATCGGTTCCGCCACGCTCAACTCCACCGGCGTGGCCACTCTAACCTTGTCGAAGCTCAACGCCGATTCCTACCCGCTGACAGCCAACTACCAGGGCGACGCCAACAACTCTCCCAGCAGCTCCACCGTTTTGAATCAGGTGATCAATCAAACCACCAGCGCGGCCACGCTCACTTCGTCGCCGAATCCATCAAGCTCGGGTGAAGCCGTGACCTTTACCGCGAAGATCACATCGCCAACCACTGTACCCACCGGCCCGGTGACTTTTTCGGCAGGGAACACGGTCCTCGGCAGCGTCGAGCTAAGCGGTGGCAAAGCTACATTCACCACCTCAGCCTTGGCCGTCGGTTCAAACACAATCACAGTGACCTACCCATGGAACTCCGACGTTTCCGGGAGTTCCGCATCGGTCACGCAAGCGGTAGATCAATAGATGAAGGCACCAAAAAAGTGCGCCAGCGGGCTCAGTCCCTGGCGCAATGTCCGATAACAGGTATTATGTTAAGTCTTACGCCCGCGCATGCCGGGATCGAGTTGGGCTGCGTTTGCAGTGATTTGGCTAGAGTGTGCTCTTGCTGGCCGGTGGCAGCTGATGGCTGGCGGCTGCCCTTCTACATCTTGTACTTGCCCAGATCCTCGTCGTTCAGCCCTTCCAGATACTTGCGCAATTCTTCCGCGGTCACGCGATCCGACATGTTCGCCGCCTGCTTCGAATTCTTCAGCACCACTTCATCCACAAATATCGGACAATCCACCCGCAGCGCCAACGCCAGCGCATCCGACGGTCGCGAATCAATGCTAACCACCTCGCCCCCGCGCTCCAGCCAGATCACCGCATAGAAAGTATCCTCGCGCAGCTCCGTCACCACCACTTTATGCACCTGCGTCTCCAGCCCGGTCAACACATTCTTGATAAGATCATGCGTCATCGGACGCGGCGTCGACACCTTTTCCATCTCCAGCGCAATCGCATTGGCTTCGTAAACCCCCACCCAGATCGGCAGCACACTCTCTCCCGCCACATCCTTCAAGATCACAATCGGCATATTGCTCACCGGATCCATCAAAAGGCCGCGGATTGTCATTTCTACTTCCATGGGCGACTCCTTCGACTGCATATAGCGCTTCAAGCCTGCCTTCAAGTGTTGCTTTAAGCTTGCGTGCTGCCTTGGCGCTGCGCGAGCAAGGCTCCTCCGCTTTTTATACCACCAATTCGCCTAGAAGGCTGTTGGGAAAACTTACGGTCGCTCTCACTTGGACGTAGCTGCCTACTGTCGGGGTTGCGCTCTCGGGGGCGGTAAAGTTTAGGGTTTTGTTTTGGCTGGTGCGGCCGATCCATTGGGCGCGGGATTCGTTCCTGCCTTCAACCATTACTTCCGAGATTGTCCCTATGTATTTCTTATAGCGATTGACTTGGATTTCCTTTTGCCTCGCCATTAGCACTTCGAGGCGGCGGGATTTTTCTTGATCTGGAATCGCGTCGTCTAACGCGAGCGATGGCGTGTTGGGGCGCGGAGAATATTTGAAGGTGAAAACGCCGTCATAGCCGACTTCGTCTAGCAACGATAAAGTCTCGGCGAAGTCCTCTTCGGTCTCTCCGGGGAAGCCGACGATGATGTCGCTGGTGATGCTGATCTGCCGCTTCGCCGACTTCATCCAGGCAATGCGTTCGAGATATTGCTCGCGGGTGTAGAGCCGCTGCATGGCGTGCAGCACGCGGTCAGAGCCGCTCTGCACGGGCAGGTGAACATGGTCGCAGAGGGTGGGGACAGCGTCGATGGCATCGACGATGTCGCGTCCGAAGTCGCGGGGATGGGAAGTTGTGAAGCGCACTCGGCGGATGCCGGGCACTTCGCCTACCGCGGCCAGCAACTCTGCGAACGTTTTCCTGCCACTCGGCTTCCCTTCCGGGTCTTTATAAGAATTCACGTTCTGACCGAGGAGCTGAATTTCGGTATAGCCGAGATCGGCCATCTGGCGGGCTTCGGCGAGCACGGACTCCGAGGTACGGCTACGCTCTTTGCCGCGCGTAAACGGAACCACGCAGTAGGAGCAGAATTTGTCGCAGCCTTCGATGATGGTGATGTAGCCGCGGTGGGGATTGCTGCGGGCGGTGAATTCGGTTTCGAAGCAGGCGTCGGTTTCGCGATCGTCGAGGCCGGTGATGCGGACCAGGCTTCCGGCTTTTCGAGATCGGCTCCCGGCTTCCGGCTTTCGGCTTCCGGAGTTCCCTGCTCCAGAGTGCGACTCTAATTGAGCCAGCATTTGCGGGAGCTTGTTGTACGACGCTGATCCGCAAACCAGCGATACGTGCGGGGCGCGCTCGAAAATCTTTTCGCCTTCCTGCTGGGCCACGCAGCCGAGCACGCCAAACTTCTTGCCCTGGGCCAGCAGCTTCTTGTAGTCGGCGAGACGATGAAAGACTTTCTGCTCCGCCTTGTCGCGGATGGAGCAGGTGTTGTAGAGAATCAAGTCGGCCTGCTCGACCGTTTCCACCTGGCGGTAGCCTTCGTGCACCAGCGTGCCAATGACTTTTTCCGAGTCGTGGACGTTCATTTGGCAGCCGAAGGTTTCGAGGTAGAAGGTTTTGTGTGAATCCCCAGACATATTCAACAAGTATAACCGCCCTTGTCATCCTGAGGACCGCGTTCTTTGCGGGCCGAAGGGCCTCTGCATTTGTCGGCAGCACCGATAACTCCGGCAGAATGCATAGGTCCTTCGTTGGGAGTTCCCCGCCTAAGGGCGAGGAACTCCGCTGCCTCAGGATGACAGGCCTCAGGAGGTATACGTGTAGACGTATACTTGTATAACGTTCGAAACTGGGCCAGGAACGCAAGACTGAAATGACCGTCAGAGCAAGAAAGACCATCAGGCGAATTCGCAGCGAGAAAGGCAGCGGAAATGTTTTTGCCGACCTTGGCCTTCCGCATCCTGAGCAGGAGCTTTTGAAATCGCGGCTCACGCTGCAGATTTACCGGCTGATTAAAGCGCGGGGCCTCAAGCAGGCCGAGGCTGGGAAGATCCTGGGGATTAAGCAGCCTCATGTTTCGGCGCTCATGCGCAGCCGCTCAGGTAGCTTTTCGGTGGAGCGTCTCATGGAGTTTCTCACTGCGCTGGGGCAGGATGTGGAGATTAGCGTGAGACCCACGCGCAAGCAGCATGGGGAGATGTCGGTGGTAGGGTGAGCACTCAAATCGCGCTGCCGGCGTTCGTGGGATCCTACCCTTCGCAAAGTGCGCGAAGGATAGTGGTACCCGGCGAAGGGTGGGCAGTCGGCCTTTGACTCCGTCTTTAGGTTTTTGTGACCGCGTCAAAGACAAGAGCCTGCCCTGACTTTTTTTTCTATGCGGTCATCAAGACGCTTTTTGTCCAATTAATTCAGCAACTCCTACATCACCGACCTGCTCATAAAGATCCCGCGCTGCCTGGTAATGGTCGCGGGCTTCTTTTGCCATTTGCTTGCGCCCGTACAAATCTCCGAGTGATGCATGGATACCCGCCTGCGACCGCCTATCGCGAATCCGCTCTTGGTAAGCGAGGGACCTAAGGTAATAATTAATTGCCGTATCGCACAGCCCTCGGCGGGCCTCAATCTCACCGAGCCTTTCGTAGGTCTCTGCGAGAAGAGGGTTATCTTGAATCCGTTCCTGAAGCATGCGAGCCTGATCGATCCACACACAGGCTTGATTCAGGTCGCCATCCATCTTGCACGCAATACCGAGCCTAAGATAGACCATGTCGAGCATGCTCGTCTTCTTGGCAGTGATAGCCTCTTCTTTCGCCAGCATATAGTGGTGGATTGCGCTTTGCCACTGCTTCAGATTCATGTCGATGTCACCCAAGCGAAGGTAGGCCTCCGCCAGCAAGCGGCTTCTTCTGCGGTCTTCCAGTATTTTGATAGAACGGTCGATTTCCTCCCGGGCTTCCACAAATCGCTCGGCTTCCTGGAGGGCCTTCCCCCGTTTCAAATGGAACTCTGCCTCTCGATAGCCGTGCCCAAACTTGGTTCGGCTTATCAACCAAGTTAGCGCTGAGACAAGTCCAATGACTAGAATTTCCGCCAGGAGCTTAACCGCGAACTCTGACGTGAGGTGAGCCATTATGTTGTGTACATAGTTCATAGCTCACGCCGCCTCAAAGGTCTTGATTTCCAGGAGTTGCTGCGTGGTTAGATCGTGCTTTCGAATGCGCTCGCTATAGTAGAACAAGGTCCCGAAGGTGGCGAGCAAAGGCGTCGATATTACTGTGGCAAGCGTTTCGTAGAAAGTGAGGCCTAGATGGATAAGTCGGTGTTCCAAGTGGAACGAGGCCGCAATGAACGCCGGCCACGCGCGCAATAGCGCGACAGGCGAGTACACGATCACCAGATATAGAAGCCAGAAGAACGCGATTCTCCACCAGGACTTCCTGACTACCTGCGCACTCCGTCGAAGTGCCTGGAACCAGAATTTGTTCTCCAGTATGACGATCTGTTCCGCAAAAGCATAGCGAACCAGTAAATAAGGGAAGAGCAAGAAGCCGACCACCGCTATCGCCATCCCTGACATGGAAACCCACGTATTATCGGCCTCCATCATCAAAAGGCCCCCAAACATCAACCCCGCACAGCACAAAAGGGGAATGCAAAAGCTCAAGAACGAGGTCCCGAAGAGCTGGAAGACCGACCGTGCAGTAACTCGGTGCAATGCCCTCGCAACCGAAACCTCGTTCCCCAGACATATGTCGGAAATCTCGGCGATTACAGGAAATAGACCGAACCAGACCGCCCCCACTTGAAGCAGAACGGACAAAGCAATTACCGCAGCGCTGTTCGGGAACAGGGTCACCAGCACGTTGCTAAGCAAGAAGGGGGGTAACTCAATGATTGCGACGACCGCAACCAGGGGCGCAAAGAACTTCGCATAGATGGCTAGGGACGAGCCCACTAGGCCAAAGAAGCCGTACTGTCTTAGATAGCTCTTCGACGATATGACCACGGCAATATCCCACGTGCAAGGACGTAGCTACCTACCTGGAGGAGCAACGCAAGAACCCTGCGTCAGGCTAAGAAGCGCGGAGGAAGCGATGAAAACCTTATAAGGGGGAGATCGCTCTTTGCCTAAGCTAGCGGCAAACGCTAGCACAGCGCGCCCAATAGTGCAACAGTCAGCTCAGGCCCCTAGCTTTTGTCGATTTCCTTCTTCCGCTGAGTGTCCCATTTTTGCAACGTGTAAGGGTGGGCCCGCAGTTCGTTCAGCCCCCAATCTCTTACTCCGCGCCAAAGGAATGTTCCTCTTCGTAAGGGTGAGGTCAGCGGAACGGCGCGACTGAAGTCGTGCCCTTCCCGATCCCGTCGTCTCTGTCCCAAGCCAAAGCAGATTCCTTCGGCTTCGCTCGGGGCAGGCTTTCTCGCAAAGGATGCGAGAAGTGATTGGGGATTCTTGGGGTAGCTTCGATTCCGACGGGAAGCGTCCGAAAATTTGAAAGCCGTTTCAAATGAAAGACTTTACTCACACTTGTGCTAAGAATTGCACTATCTGGCCAAGGCTTGGCCCAGACAGGGGGAACGCGGTTGGGATCTGCGTGAGGTCGAAAATCGTGGTATCCCCCAGTGGTTGCTTCGCAAAGATCTCTAACCGTTACATAGAAGACCGTACTTTACCTTAGGGTATGGCCGATGATGGAAATAGGAGTTTTACCGCAACCAGAGCAACCCTTTCTTCACCCAAGTCTACGAGCGAAGATGAGCACTCAAGCTCAGTATTGTGGCACGTGGAGTGCTAATGTCAGGTTAAGTTGTGACACTTATGGTCGGTAACGCTTCAATTCGGGTTACCTGTTTTCTGGTGCTAGGGGCGTGCGGGGCGATGTGCCAGGAGCGCGGTGGAGAGGTGGCGTTCAGTTCCCTGCCGGATGCGCCGTCAGTACAGGCTGCGGCGCGGATGGAAGGAATGCGCGGCGATGAGACGGGCCCGTCTTCTTTGACGGTGAGCGCGGACACAGGCGTACGGAGCGCGGCTGAGTTGGCGAGCGGCGCGCGGGCTCCGCAGCCGGGCGTGTTGGTGTTTTCTAAAGCGGAGCCGGCGCAAAAGGAATCGGGAGACTTTTTTGAGAAGTATCTGTATCCGACATTGCAGAAGCGGCACTTGAGTTATCATCCTTCGACCGGCAGCGGCTTAATGGGCCGCGCGACGTATGCGACTTCGCGGGTTTTTGTCACGCGAGACGCGTCCGGCAAGGGGCGGGTGAATACCTCTTATTTTGTGGGAGTGCTGACATCCGCGCTGCTCCATACCGCATACCGTCCGTACTGGAATCGATCGGTATCGGCAGCCGTTCAGCAATTTTGGATCGACCATTGGCAACGATGCCGGCATGAACGTGTTACACGAGTTTGGGCCGGGGCTGGAACAGATGATGAGAAGCCACACGCCGAAATTTGTGTCGAAGATTCAACAACGCATCGGCCACTAGCTTCTCGCAAGAACGTTCTGCATCACTAATCCACATACAAAGTAATTGCTCGCTAGCCGAAGAGGCGCATTAGGCCTGCCGGGGGAAGGTCCGCTGAGAGAAAGCGCGGAGACTTCACTCCGGCGGCGCGAGTGAGGGCTTCGGCGGCGAGGTATCCGCTGCGGACGGCGCCTTCCATGGTGGCGGGCCAGCCGGTGGCGGTCCAGTCCCCGGCGAGAAAGATGCGAGGCCAGGCTGTGACCTGGGGCGGACGGTAAGTGTCGATGCGGGGACGCGGCGAGTAGGT
The DNA here is from genome assembly GCA_963761915.1 of uncultured Acidobacteriota bacterium. Classification (GTDB taxonomy): domain Bacteria; phylum Acidobacteriota; class Terriglobia; order Terriglobales; family Acidobacteriaceae; genus Sulfotelmatobacter. The sequence continues at coordinate 171,516 of CAVXIO010000007.1, read as the reverse complement.
GGCGTGGACTTCCTTGATGACGGTGGATTTCAGCAGGTCCGCGGAGCGAGCGGCTGGGAAAAATTCACGGACTTCTTTCAGGGCGAGGTCGACGATTTCGCTGCGTGATTTGTCGATGAGATTTTTGGAGGCGCTGACCACGAGTTCGATATAGCTGCCGGCCGATTCTGTGTTCGCGGTTTCGGAGCGCGTGGTCAGCAGGCGGGATTTGTGGAACATCCATTGAATGGTGCGGTCGAGGAGGACGGCGTGGTCAAGGTCGGTGATTTGGCGATCGAACCAGAGGTGGATGCCGGTGATGGGAGAAGATTCGAAGTGAGCGAGTTGGTCGCGCAGGGGCGCGGCTTCTGGAGTTTGGGGCAGCGCGCGGGAGAGAGTGTCGAAAGGGAGAGCGAGGACGAGATAGTCGAAGATTTGTTCGCTGGTCGTTGACGCGGATGCTCACTTGCGAGGGCGCGGGAGAAAAAGTTTCGAGCGAGGTGCGGAAATGAATTTCGCCGCCGCGGGCGCGGATGTAGTCGCCGGCGCGGTTGTAGAGATCGGTTAAGGGAATGCTGGGAACGCCCATGTGGCGGGCGGCGGGCGACTTCATGGATTCGCGGACGACTTGGGCGGCGTAGGAGATGGAAATCAGGTCGAGGTCTTCGCTGAGGGCGCTGACCAGAATTGGCTTCCAGAAGCGTTCGATGGCGTTGCTGGTCTGGTGATGGCGGAGAAGCCAGTCGTAGAAAGAACGTCCGGTATCGCGCTGCCGGGTGAGGGTGAGGGCGGCGATGGCGCGGGAGATCACGAGCTTGTCTTTTGAATCGAGGAACGGAAAGCGCAGGAATGATGGCGCGGTGTGAAGGGGCGCGGGCAATGGGGAGGAGCGCATCACGCTGGCGCGGCCGCCGGGCTCGATGAAAGTCATCTCGTCGTACCAGCGAATTTTATCTTCGACGCCGATGCGGCGGTAGAACTCGACGAGGTTGGTGCAGACGCGGAACAGGACGTGCTGGCAGTTATCGACGACTTCGCCGGTGCCGGGATGTTCGTAGGATGAGGCGCGTCCGCCGAGGTAGGGGCGGCGCTCGAAGAGGGTGACGCTGAAGCCGGAGTCGGCGAGGGCACAGGCAGCGGCGAGGCCGGCGAGGCCGCCGCCGGCGATGGCTACTGTGGGTTGTGGGGAGGGTCTGAGTCATGCGGGATTACGAAGCTTTAAGTTCACGCCGCGGCAGCTCATTGTCCCACAACAATAGCAGGTTCCTCACCGGGCTTTCAGCCCACTTCAGAATGACAAAACTTAACTTTCAGCATGGTACGGAATGACAAGACCATATCGATTTGGGTATCGAGTGTCAGGTGAGGCGCTGGAGGAAACCTTTTCCAAGGATGCGGAGCTTTTCGCATGACGGTGAGGCTCACTTTGCCGCTGAAGACGTCGTACTGGCGGTCGGCGATTTTTTCCAGAAGCTTGCGGTAGATGTTGACCAGCACCCATAGCGCGGGCTGGCTGTCTTCCGAGATATAAGAGTTGAGTTGGTCACCGGCTTGATAGAACTCGCGGGCGCGGTCGGCTTCCATGGCGAGCAAAGGGCGGAAGCGGGCGGGGTCGGGAGCGGAAAGCAGTTCGGCGGGCGAGAGGCCGAACTTCGCGAGATCTTCCTGGGGCAAATAGACACGGCCCATGGCGGCGTCTTCTTTGACGTCGCGAATGATGTTGGTGAGTTGGAAGGCGAGACCACACTGCTCGGCGAGAGGCTCGGCGGCGGGATCGCGATATCCGAAGATGTGGATGCAGACTAGACCGACGACTGAGGCTACGCGATAGCAATAGACTTTGAGATCATCGAAGGTTTGGTATTGGATGGTCAATCCCGGGACGGAAAGCGGGGCAGGTTGATTTTCGGTTCCTAAATCAACATCCATTGCGGTTCCCATGGCCAGTTCGTCGAGCAGACCGGCGGGAATAATGAAGCGGCGTTGGGTGTCGGTGAGCGCCAACAAAATTGGATCGTCGCTGGGCTCGCCTTGCTGGACGCGGTGGAGAGCATCGAGCCAGGCGTCGAGCTTGTAGCGGCGTTCGTCGAGGCTAAGGGCGGGGTCGTCGGCAATGTCGTCACAGCGGCGCATGAAGGCGTAAACGGCGCAGAGGGATTCGCGCTTGCGTTTGGGCAGGACGAGAAACGCGTAGTAGAAATTCTTTGCGTTAGTGCGAGTGATGCCGCGGCAGACAGAGTACGCCATGTGGAGCTGAGCCGGGGCGGGAGTCCACTGAATCATTACGGGCTGCGCTCCTGCGCTCATAGTTTGCCCAGCCATTTCCCGAGGGCAGCTCGTGCTACCAGGGCGAGTTTGCGCGGTTTTGAGATTACGGGGCGGCGTCCGAGAACGGCAAAATGCAGATGCTCGATCGCGTTTAGAATTTCCTGGCCGCCGCGGCTGAAAAGTTCGAGATCAACTGCCAGTTCTTTATCGACTCTCGCGACAAGCGGCAGGCCACGGTCAAACCAGTCACGGGCACGCTCGACTTCGAACTTCATCATCTCGCAAAACGCAGGAGTGTTGCGGTTGTGGGCGAGATCGTCTTCGCTTACTGAGAATTGTCGCAAGTCTTCGAGCGGCAGATAGATTCGGCCTTTGGCGTAGTCGACGCTGACGTCCTGCCAGAAGTTTGCGAGTTGCAGCGCGGTACAGGTGCAATCGGAAAGCTGCTGGCGTTCGGCGTCGCGATAACCGCAGAGGTAGAGAACGAGATGGCCCACGGGATTGGCCGAGTAGCGGCAGTAGGCGAGCACGTCGTTGAAAGTTTCAAAGCGAGTGACAGTCTGGTCCTGGCGGAAGGCGATGAGAAGGTCGGAGAATTCGTGCTTGGGAATCTCGAACTTGCGGACGGTTTCGGCGAGCGCGACAAAAACCGGATGGCGCGGATTGCCCGCGTAGCAGGCGTCTAGCTGGGATTGCCATTCGTCGAGAAGGGCCAGCGATGCGGCGGCGTCACCGACTTCGTCGCCCAGATCGTCGGAAATGCGGCAGTAGGCGTAGACGTTTAAGAAATCCTGGCGAAGATTTTTGGGAAGAAACCAGGTGGCGACGGAGAAATTTTCGTAGTGGGTGCGGGCTAGGCGGCGGCAGTAGGCGCGAGCCTCTTCAAGCGATGGAGCGGAGGCGGGGATGGCGTATTCGGCGGGCAGGCGGGACCAGCCCGTGATAGCGGGAGCGAGCGTAGCGCGCGAGTTCGTGGTGGTGGCGGACGTCATTGTTCGGTACAAGTCATGGTTCGGTAAAGCTCACGTGGTTCGATTCGCCTGGGTCGATTTTGCCGAGTACGTCAGCAAAACCTGAGCAGCGTGAGAACTCCTTGCAGGGCCGCAGTCGCTGCCGGCATGCATGGGGCCCTTCGCTTCGCTCAGGATGACAGAGTTTTTTCTCACGATGGAAGCTCAGGTAAAGTTTATACGCTTTACGCGGCGCTCAAGCGCTGCTCTTCCACAATGCCGCTTATCCACAATCTAGTGGCCGGGGATGATTGCGGTTTTGATGTCACCGCCGCGGTTCAGCATGTGGCGGAGCACCTTCTGCAAGCTGGAGAGCGGCGCTTCGCCTGTGATGTAATCGGTCGGGCGAATTTTCTTGGCCGCGATCAGGCCAAAGGCGCGGCGAACGGTTTCCGGCGTGTGGTGGAACGTGGCTTTCAGCGTGATCTCGGAATAGTGCAGCCGGTTAGTATCGAGCTGCACTTTGGATCCGCTGGCGCATCCGCCGAAGAAATTTACCGTGCCGCCTTTGCGCACCATCTCGACAGTCCACTCCCAGGCTTCGGGGCGGCCGACGGCTTCGATCACTACATCGCAACCGCGCTTCTGCGGAGTGAGGGCGCGGACGGCATCGATGACATTGGCCACCTTGGTGAGTTGCACAATTTCGTGAGCGCCCATGTGCTTGGCGGCCACGACCTGCTCGTCGCGCTTGACGACGGAGATGACGTTACAACCGATGGCACGCGCGACCTGAACAAACATGAGGCCGATGGGGCCGCCGCCGATGATGGTGACGGTGTCGCCGATCTCGACGCCGGTCTCGTGCAGGCCGCGCAAAACGCAGGCCAGAGGCTCGGTCATGGCGGCGTCTTCGAAACTGACGTTGGGCGGAATGACGAGCATATTGGCTTCTACGATGCGGCGCGGGACGCGGATATATTCGGCGTAGGCTCCGTTATTGAAGAGCAGGTCTTCGCAGAGATTTTCCTGGTGCTTGGAGCAATAGAAGCACATCTGGCAAGGAGCGGAATTCAGCGCGACGACGCGCTGGCCTTTCCTGAAGCTGACGACGCCCTCGCCGACTTCCTCGATCACGCCAGCCAATTCGTGGCCGAACAGGGCGGGAGGAACGATCATCCGGGCGTGGTAGCCGCGCTGATAAACTTTGAGGTCAGTGCCGCAGGTGAGCGCCACTTGCACTTTTACCAGCACCTCGCCCTTTTCGACGCGAGGGATGGGTACTCGTTCAATCTTTAAATCTTCTTTGCCGTAGAGGACGGCAGCCGTCATTTTTCCATTCACTGCTTGTTTCCTTGGCTTACTTCGTTTGCTTACTTAGTAGCCCAGGCGAGCCCGGGCTGAATTACGACTTTCATCGACGCTGGCTGCGGATGCGCGGCGAGCTCCAGGGCCTGCGCGCTTTCCTGCAGCGGAAACCGATGACTGATCAACTGTTCCAGATCCATCTCCCGGTCCATGACAAAACGAACCGACTCTTCCTGCAAATCCACAGAGGCGCTATAAGAACCGACCAGCGCCTTCTCATCCACGCAAATCGCGGCCGGGTCAATAACGACCTCGCCGCGCTGGGTTTGCGCGAATAACAGCACCCGGCCGCCGGGACGGGCGGCATCCATTGCGGGACGAATCAAGGCGTTGGTACCCACAGCTAAGATTACAGCGTCAGCACCCCGGCCTTCAGTCTGCTCCCGTACAGACCGGACCGTGTCCTCACGGGACGCGTCGATTGTCTGCTCGAATCCAAGGCTTTTAGCTATTCTAAGCCTCTCAGGATACAAATCGGAAGTAATAACCGTGGCCCCGGCCCTGCGCGCCAGCACACTCAGTATGATGCCGATGGGACCCTGGCCGATGGCCAGCACGGTCTCGCCCGGTTGCAGGCGCAAGGCGTCGATTCCCTTCATGCAGGTGTTTACCGGTTCGACGAAACTGGCCTGCTCGAAGGAGACGCCTGCGGGGATTTTTACGGTTCCCTGTTCCACGATCCAATCCATCACGCGGACGTATTCGGCGAAGCCTCCGCCGGAAGGCTCGAAGCCGGCGGTGCATCCCACCTTCTTATATGTGAGGCACTGGGCGAATGTCTGGTGACGGCAGTAATAGCACTGGCGGCAAGGGATGTGATGGAAGACCATGACGCGATCGCCGGGCGCGAACTTACGCACGCCGGCGCCGACGGCGGCAACTATGCCGGAAGTTTCATGGCCGAAGATGCGCGGCGCGGAGTGAGAGCCGGTGGAAATTTTTTTGAGGTCGGTGCCGCAGACGCCGCAGGTGTGCACGCGAAGGAGTAGCTCTCCGGGGCCAATTTGCGGAACTGGAACGTTCTCGAGGCGAACGTCATTGATGCCGCGGTAGACGGCGGCGAGCATGGTTGCAGGGATCGAATGGCTGCGGTCTTCGATTGCGATTTGTCCGGCGATGGCCATCGTCGATTAGATGAAATCCATGAGGTCTTTGCTTCAGTTGCAAGGTGTCAGTTGCGACGCTTCAACTCAAACACTTCCGTCACATCGCTCAGATGCGGGCGAAAAGCGGGCAGATGCTCGGCCAGCATTCTCGCAGCCTTGCTGCTGTTGCGGGCGAGCGCGACAGTGCGACGCCAGAGCCAGGGCCGCAGGAGCACGAATATTGTAAACGGGGCGGTTCGGAAGCGGCCCTGGGAATCGATGAAGCGTGCCATCTCAGGCATTTCAAAGTTGGATTCGTCGGAGATTACTTTTGTGGCGCAGAAACGAATTCCATGGGCGCGGGCGGCGGCGGCGACGGCGGCAGCTTCCATATCGACGGCTTGCGCAGAGTAGGCTTGCGCCAGTTTTGCTTTCTGCCGCGAACCGGCCACTTCCATGAAGGTGACTAGCACGCCGTTTCCGCCTTCGATTTCGATGCGGCTGCCGTCGCGGGCATCGACAACTGCGGCTGGCGAGAAAATTTCTCCGACGCGGGGGCCAGTGTAAAGGGCTCCGGCGAATCCCACTGACTGCAGGAGCGCGGGACGATAGAGAGCGATCACCGCTTCGGAGGCGCGGCGCGCGGCTTCGAGGCCGATGCCGCCGCATACGAGGACTACTTCATCGTGTTCGAAGAACTTGAAAGTACGGCCTTCGAAGTCGCGCTCGACTTGGGGCCAGTGCTTGATCAGCCCGCTGACTTCGCGCTCGAGAGCGGCGACGATGGCGAGTTTAGACATAGCTGTTAGTCCGGAACCACTCGACTGCACGGCGCAGCGCGTCCTCTGCGGGGATTGTTTTCCAGCCCAGGTCGCGCTCAGCCTTTTCGGAACTGGCCCACATCTTTTTCTTTCCCATGCGCACCGTTTCGACGGTGGCGCGGGGCTCGCGGCCCAGCAAGCGGCCGGAGACGGTTTCATCCACGGCGCCGGCTAGGTACGCGACAAAGTACGGCAACTTCACGGTGGGCGAGGGCAGTCCGGAGATCTGGGACAGTTTGTCGAGAATCTGTTTCAGAGTCAGGTTCTCGCCGCCTAGAATATAGCGCTCGCCAGTCTTGCCTTTTTGCATCGCCAGAATGTGTCCGCGGGCGCATTCGCGAACGTCGACCAGGTTGAGGCCAGTTTCCACATAGGCGGGAAACTTGCCCTTCAGGAAATCGACGACAATGCGGCCGGTCGGAGTTGGCTTGACGTCTTGCTCACCTACGGGAGTGGTCGGATTTACAGTGATGACCTGCATCGCGCTTCGGCCGGCATCCATGGCTAACTGTTCGGCCATAAACTTCGAGCGCTTGTAATGACCAATCATATCGGCGAGGGAAACCGGGGAGTCTTCATTTGCGGGCTGGCCGTTGCCGGTGAAACCTACAGTGGCCACGCTCGAGGTGTAAACCACGCAGCGCACGCGGTTCTTGCGCGCGGCCTCCAAGATCGCTCGGGTTCCTTCAACGTTCGAGCGATACATCTGGTCTGGATCGCGCACCCAGAGGCGATAGTCAGCGGCCACGTGGAAGACAACCTCGCATCCCGCCATGGCTTTTTCGAGGGATGCGGGATCGCGCAGGTCGCCGGTTGCGGTCTCGGCGTTGAGGCCCTCAAGATTTTTCAGATTGCTGGTGGGGCGGACGAGCAGCCGGAGGGCGGCTCCCTGCTCGGCGAGAGCGCGAGCAACGTGGGAGCCGAGGAATCCGGTTGCGCCTGTGACAAAAGCTTTCAAAGGCAGTTCTCAGTTCTCGGTTCTCAGTACGGGCCTCAATGCTTGCGGGCAGAATTGAGAACTGGGAACTGAGAACTAATTTTCCGCTTTCTCCATTACTTTGGCGTATGTCGTGAGCGCGAGCAGCGGGAAGTACTTGCGATAGAGGTGGTACTTCAAATAAAACACGCGCGGAAAACCGGTGCCCGTGAAATAGGGCTCATCCCAGGAGCCGTCTTCTTTCTGCGTGCGCAGCAGGTAGGCGATGCCGCGAGCTACGGAGTCGCTGCGGGTATCGCCTACGGCGAGCAAACCCAGGATCGCCCACGCGGTTTGGGAAGGAGTGCTATCGCCGACGCCGCGCAATGCGGGATCGTCGTAGGATCCGACGCTCTCACCCCAACCGCCGTCAGGATTCTGCACCATGCGCAACCACTCCGCCCCCTGCTGGATGCAAGGCTCGTGGTTATCCATGCCAATGGCTTCGAGGCCACGCAAGACCAACGCCGTGCCATAGATATAGTTCACGCCCCAGCGGCCGAACCAGCTTCCGTCGGGCTCTTGCTCGTCGCGAATGAATTGAATGGCGCGCTTCACCGCACGATGATTTTTATCGTAGCCGTAGGTCGCCATCATTTCGAGGATGCGGCCAGTGATATCCACGGTTGCGGGATCGAGCATGGCGTTGTGGTCGGCGAAGGGGATGTGCTGGAAAACCATCTTGTCGTTATCTTTGTCGAAGGAGGCCCAGCCGCCGTTCTTGCACTGCATGGATAAGATCCAGTCGATAGCGCGCTGCACCGACTCGCGCTGGTAGCGTCCGTTGGGATGCTCGACGCGGCTGAGGGCGAGGCAGACCATCGCACTGTCATCGACGTCGGGATAAAACTCGTTGTTGAATTCGAAGTACCAGCCGCCGGGTTTACCTTGCTTGTTCTTGACTTGCCAGTCGCCAACCGTGCGCACCTGTTTTTGCAGGATCCAGTCGGCGCACTTCACCATGCGCGGATCGTTGGCGGGAACTCCGGCTTCGCCCAGCGCGAACATTGCGTAAGCGGTATCCCAGACGGGAGACATGCAGGGCTGCATGCGGAAGGTGTCGCCTTCTTCAATGCCGAGTTTTTCAAACTCATCCAGCGCGCGGATCACCTGGGGATCGTCGAGAGAATATCCCTGACAGCGGAGAGCGATGATGGAGTTCATGATCGAGGGATAGATTGCGCCCAGGCCGTCGCTCATTTCGAAACGTTCGAGCATCCACTTCTCGGCTTGCTTCAGCGCGATCGAACGCAAAGGGCGAATGTGGACGCGTTCAAACCAATGGGTCAAGCGATCAAGGCAAAGAAAGAAATTGCGCCAGGAAACCAGCTTCTTCGACCAACGCAGGTGCATGCGCGATTTCTGCATGCCACCGACGAATAACTCTTCGACACCCATTTCGCGCGGGATTTTCTTGAATGGCTTCTTGGCGTAGCAGATGGAGAGCGGCACCAGAATGGCGCGCGACCACGACGAAATCTCGTAGATGTTGAACCAGAACCAGTTGGGAAACAGCACTATCTCGGGCGGAATGGCTGGGACGGCGTCGTAATCATACTGGCCGAAGAAGCAAAGATAGATCTTGGTAAATGTATTGACTTCGGTTACGCCGCCGAGTTCGAGAATCTTCTTGCGAGCACGGTGCAGTGCGGGATGATTGGCGTCGTATCCCGCGAGCTTGAGGCCGAAATAGGCCTTCACCGAGGCGCTGATGTTCGACGGACCGGCGGCATAAATGCTCCAGCCGCCGTCTTCGTTCTGGTGCCGAACAATCCAGTTGGCAGCTTTCCGGAAGCGCTCAGGATCGCCCGTCCCGAGCAGAGTATGGAGCAGGATGTAATCGGACTCGAGAGTGGTATCGGCTTCGAGTTCCCCGCACCAGTAACCTTCTTCGTGCTGCGCGGAGAAGAGAAGCTTGCGGGCGGCGCTCATTGCGGCGGCTACACGGGTAGCAAGGCCGTCGATTTTGCCGAAGCGAAGTTGTGGCTCGGAAGCTAGATTTGCGTCAGGGGAGTTTGTATCCATCAATATTGCGGCTCCGTTAATCCGCGGTAGCGCTTGCCGGAGCGGCAGCGATAGCTTCGACAATCTCCGGCGGCAGCCCGAAGCGGACGTTCTCCGGCATTACTTCGAGTTCCTGCACGTTGTCGAAGCCTTTGGTGGCGAGGAATTTCATGGCCTCCTCCACCAGGCACTCTGGCGCGGAAGCGCCAGCCGTTAGCGCGATGGTTTTTACATCAACCAACCACTCGGGTTCGATGTCTTTGTAACTATCGATGAGGTGCGCGTTGGTACCGAGGTTGCGCGCCACCTCGACCAGGCGATTCGAGTTTGAACTGTTCTCCGAACCCACCACCAGCAGCAGATCGGATTCCGATGCGACTTCTTTAACTGCTACCTGGCGATTTTCTGTGGCGTAGCAAATATCCTGTGCTGCCGGGCCTTTGATGTTGGGGAACTTCTGTTTCAGGGCGGCGATAATGTCTTTGGTTTCGTCCAGGCTGAGGGTGGTCTGCGTGAGATAAGCGACGCGGTTGGGATCGGGCACCGTAAGCGATTTCACCTGCTCGGGGCTTCCCACAACCTGCGTGACCAGCGGAGCCTCGCCCAGAGTTCCGATAACTTCGTCATGATCATGGTGGCCGATGAGGATGAGCGAATAGCCTTCCTTGGCAAACTTGACCGCTTCCACATGAACCTTGGTCACAAGCGGACAGGTGGCATCAATCACGCGCAGGCCGCGGCGGGCGCTGTGTTCGCGCACTTCGGGAGAAACGCCGTGGGCGCTATAGATGACCCGCTCGCCATTGGGGACTTCGTCCTCGCTATCGACGAAGATGGCGCCCTTGCCGCGCAACTCGTCGACCACAAAGCTGTTGTGGACGATTTCCTTGCGCACGTAAATCGGAGGTCCAAAGGCCTCAAGCGCGATGCGGACAACGTCAATGGCGCGCACGACCCCGGCGCAAAACCCGCGCGGCTTCAGCAACAGCAAAGTCTTTCCCTGACTATTTGGCACCATCAAACTCCTGCTAATGTGATCGTCCCCCGACTACGCACGATGCAAGAATCGCGCGAAAACATGTATGTTCAGGATACACGTACCCCATTGTCGCTGTGCTAATAAAGTACTGGAAAGTACCCTTCTGGTCAACGTAAGCCACAGAAACGGCGGGAATTAGCAGTGGGTGGGGAATATTGGGGTGCGAACTGCTGTGATCAGGTCGAGCTACCCGTTCGCCTTAATCATCTGTTCAGCGTGCTTGCGCGAGGTATCGGTCAGCTTGGCGCCGCTGAGCATGCGAGCTACTTCCTCGGTGCGCTCTTCGCCGACTACGAGGCGGATACCAGTTCGCGTCCGGCCATTGCGCTCTTTCTTTTCGATGACGTAGTGCTGATCGGCGAAGGTTGCGATTTGCGGCAGGTGGGTGACGCAGAGAACCTGGTTCGATCGCGCCAGCGATTTTAGCTTCTTGCCGACCGACTCGGCGGCGCGGCCGCCAATGCCGGTATCGATTTCGTCGAACACCATGGTGCGCTGAGTTCCGCGGCCTTTCTTGCGGAGCGCGGGATCGGCACCGGCCTCCACACTCAGCTTCAGAGCAAGCATTACCCGGGCCAATTCTCCCCCTGAGGCGATGTGTTCCAACTGGCGCATGGGCTCGCCGGGATTGGTGGCAATCATATAGACAACCTGATCGATTCCCGTGGCTGTCCAGTTCCCTTCTTCTTCCGACTTCGTGATTTCGATTCGAAAGGTGGATTTCATGGCGAGATCGTTGATTTCAGATTCAACCAGCTTTTCCAGCCTTCTCGCTGCGTCATGACGCTTCTTGGACAGTGCCCGCGCAACTCGCAGATATTCGGCGGCTGCTTTCGCCATCTCGGAGCGCAGCTCACGCAGAATTTCGTCTTTGTTTTCGATCTCGGAAAGCTTGCGAGCCACGTCGGCCCCGAACGCCATCACGTCTTCCAGAGTGAGGCCATATTTGCGCTTCAACCGGTCCAGCAAGGCTAACCTGTCTTCCACCTCCGCCAGATGTTCGGGGGAGGCGTGGATTCCGCCGGCGTAATCGCGGACGGTCGCTCCTACATCTTCTACGCTGATGCGCGCGGTTTCGAGCGCGGCGAGCGCCTCTTGAAATTTCGGCTCATATCGCGCTAACTCTTCAATTTGCTTTTGCGCCGCGCGCAACGAGGAAGACGTGGAAGCATCGCCTTCATAAAGCAGGTCGAAGGCGTGGATGGCGGCGTTGTAGATTTTCTCGGCGTTGGCGAGGACGCGTTTTTCCGTTTCCAGTTGCTCGTCTTCGCCTGCCTGGAGCCTGGCTTCTTCGATCTCGCGTTTCTGAAAAACCCAGAGATCCACGAGGCGCAGGCGATCCTGCTCGCCTTGTTGCAGATCCTCAATGCGAGCGCGGATTCCCTTCCACGCGTCAAATGCTGAGGCAACCGGCTCGACGTGGCTCTCGGCAAAGCCATCCAGTAAAGCGAGACGCGCGGGACCGTCGAAGGAGAGGAGAGATTCGTTTTGGGCGTGAATCGCCGCCAGATGAGGTGCAAGCTGGCGCAGGACCGCAACCGTGGCGGCCTGATTGTTCACGAAAACGCGGCCCTTGCCGCCGGCCGCGATTTCGCGCCGAACAATTAGAGCACCGTCTTCTGATTCGTCGAGCCCATTCTTCGCGAGTACTTTTTCGATCGCGTCCGCGGATTCTGCTTCGCTGTCGAATACTGCCGACACCACGGCTCGATCGGCGCCGGTGCGAATTACGTCACTCGAAGCCTTTTCGCCCAGCAGCAGGGCAAGCGCGTCGATCAGGATGGACTTTCCCGCGCCAGTTTCGCCGGTCAGCAAGTTCAGGCCGGAGGCGAACTCCACCGCCGCATTGTCGATGACCGCGTAGTTCTCCAGCCGCAGTTCAACCAGCACCGGGTGCCCTATAGAAGACGAGGTTAAGTTTTGCGAAGGATAGCATGAAACGAGGGAGGAGCTTCGAGCTCGATTCAGTAGTTGGCGATCCTTCCTTCGGCGATCCTTCCTTCAGTGGGAACCGAGGCCTCGCCGAACTTCCTGGCCACACTCGTGAGGTAGGCATCCATTGTGCTGCGATAGCCGAGAATGAAACGGGAAACAAAGCGGAACACCGGGTTGTAGATTTCTCCGCGCTCGGTGATGTTAAGGCGCGAGCCGCCAGCAGTTGGCGAAACCTCAAAAATCCAGATACCGCCAAAGGGCAGCGCTTTATCGTCGATTCGAGTGACTAAAAGCTGAGGAGGCTGCGACTCGACAACCGCGAAAGTGAGGGCGCCATGCTTGCCTTTTTCGCGAAAGCGCACGCGGCCATCAGGGTCGGGGAGAAGTTCGACCTGTTGCACGCCGGCACGCCAGGAGGGCTCGTCCTTAAAATTCGAAATGAGGGCGAAGACAGTGGCCGGGGTCTGCCGCAGTGAAAGGGCTCGCGCCGCCATGTGTTGTTTCGGCAGGGCATAACCCACCACGACTACCAGGACGATGAATCCAAACAACAGCGCCACAGCGACTGCCGCGATCTTCAACATGTCAGGTCCTTTTACTTGTTTTTTTGGTTTTCAATTCGTCAGCGAGTTGCCGGGAAGCCCGCGCCAAAAGTTCCACTCCTTCGAGAGCGCGCCGGCATTCTTCAGGCGACAGCTTGGCCAACAGCACGCGCACGCGTTGAGCGTCTAGTACCGAGGTCGCTGCCATGGCTCTAGTCCCCTGGGGAGTGAGGGTCAAGGCGGCGGCACGCCGATCGCTCGTACTCGACTCCCGCCTGAGATAGCCAAGCGACGCCAGTCGACTGATCGCCGCCGACAGGGTCGAGACTCCGATTCCCATGTGGGCAGCCAGTTCGCCGGCGCCGAGAGGCTGAGTTGGGCTCAAATGGGCCAGAATGGAGGAGTCGCGAGCGGAGAGCCGATGTACGGTGCTTGTGGCCCGAATGTGCTGGGCGTGACAGGCAAGATAAATCTGCGGATAACACCTTTGGAGTGTTTCAACTGCGTTTGGGGTTCGACCAGTGGCGCTCATGGGAAGAATTATTTCCGGCGGGCGATATTTCGTCAAAACGAAGCGTTTGTCGTTCGCGTTGTGTGGAACCCAGTGGGCTGGGCTGCGAGATCTCGTTCATATGCAAAAAAAGCCACGGCCGGAGCTGTGGCTGTGTAAAACGAAAGTCTGACTAGCCCGCTTTGCGGTAGGTCTCTGCGCCGGATTGCTGAGAACCGGTATCAATCACTTCCTTGCGGCGCTCGCGCAGACGGTCCTGGAAACGGTCCCAGCGAGGGCCGATTCCGTTTGCGCCTTGACTGATTTCGACGGAGTCGGTGCTGGCGGCGAAACCTCCCTGGGTGAATGCGCCGGTGTCTTGAGTCCCGGTGGTTGATCCGGAGACAGGCGGACCGGAAACCCGGGCTGAGGACGAATTCCCCTGCATCTGCTGCGTCGTAGGAGTAATGTTGCGGTCGGTCTCTGCGCGGTGCATAACGGGATTGGTTTCCCACTTCGAGCGATAGCGGCCTTCATAGTCGGACCATTGCTGATCGGATTCGAGATCAGATTCCTTATATGGCGGGAACCCTTCTATCTGTTCTTTGCTCAGATCGACCGCAAAATCGTCCTTGTGCTCGGCGGAAGACCGCAACCGGTCCACCGGTACAACAAATTTCTTGCTGGAGAGCCAGCCACCCGTATCGACTACAACGTATCGAATAGATCCGCTCGTGTGATCGAAAATGACATCGTCGATCTTGCCCAGTTTCTCGTCGTTCAAGCCATAGAGTTTGGAGCCGCGAATATCTTCTGCGGCGTCCACAAAGCGATAATCTCGTAACATTCCGTGTTGCGCCATAAGTTCATCCTCCGCGAGAAATGTTTGGATTGAATCTTCCCGCTGCTTTTGGATGCCGATGGTAGTGCCGAGGTTTGGCACGCAAAATCAAGTTTCTCGGTTGAAATCGGCCTGGCTGGAAGCAATTGCGACAGACTCGCAGTTATGATTCGGATACGTTCCGCAATCCTTCGGCTGCCATCATCTATAATCCGAAGAAAAGGAATCCACTAAACGATGCAACTTTCTTTCGTGCCTGCAATCTTCGTCGGCGGCGAAATTCTCGAACTGGTTTCCAGCACCGGCCCGGTTGCCAAGTTCGTGCTGCTCATCTTGCTCGCCTTCAGTCTCATCTCGTGGGCGATTATTCTCACCAAATGGAGCTTGCTTCGGCGCGCGCGCCTGCAGAGTGGACGCTTTCTACGAGCGTTTCGCAAAGCGCAGCGATTGCAGGATATCGCTGCCGTTTCCGATCAGTTCCGTCCCAGTCCGCTGGTGGGCGTTTTCGAAGGCGGATTTTCGGAATACAAGCGGCAACTGTCCACGCCTTCGGCGGCGCTTCGCAGCGTAACCGCGGTGCAGCGCGGCATGCAGATCGGAGCTTCGGAAGAAATCACTCGCCTCGAACGCAATGTTCCATGGCTCGCCATCACCGCGGCCGTTACGCCCTTTATTGGCCTGTTTGGGACGGTCTGGGGAATCATCGACGCGTTTCATGGGCTCGGCACCGCGGGTGGCGCCACCTTGCGCGCCGTCGCTCCCGGTATTTCCGAAGCTCTCATCACCACCGCTGCAGGACTCGCAGCCGCCATTCCTGCTGTTATTGCCTACAACCTTATCGGAAATTCTATTCGCGTTTTCGCGGCGCGCAGCGACGACTTTGCGCTGGAAGTTCTGAATGCGATTGAGAGCATGCAGCCTCAACTCGCGGCCGAAGTGAGACGCTGATGGCTTTCACTTCCTCAAACGGCCGTACCCAAAGTGGGCTTGCCGATATCAACATCACGCCGCTGGTCGATGTCGTTCTCGTTCTGCTCATTATCTTCATGGTGACTGCGCCGGTTCTGCAGTCGGGCATTGAAGTGAATGTGCCAAAAACGCGGACGGTCAAGGAAATCAGCGAAGAACGGATCGTCATCACCATCAACAAGGACCAGCGGGTTTTTCTTGGCAATGACGCCATCAACATCAACCAGATTGCCGCCACGCTTCGCAAGAAGATTCGCGATCCCCGCAATCAATTCATCTTTCTGAGAGCCGACGAGGATGTCCCTTTCGGCGCCTTTGCTACAGTCATGGACGCGGTAAAACAGTCCGGGATCACCAATGTGAGCATCGTTACCCAACCTCTGGAGCAGAGCGGAACGCACCAAAATGGCGCCAAACCCTGAAATATTTTTCGAGCACGACAGTTGGGGACGCGCGCTGGCATGGTCGGCGGGCTTTCACGTAGCGGTCACGGCTGTCATCTTGCTCTGGTCCGTCGTTCTCTCGGGAAGCCGCGGTGAGAATTGGGGATCGGGCGGCGGCGGCGAGGCCATGGGGGTTTCCTTAGTCGGTTCAGTTCCCTTGCCCGCGACGCCGGCGCCAACTCAGAACGTTTTGGCCAATGAATCCAAGGGCATCACCAAATCTCAGCCGAAACAGGAAGAAAAAGAGCCTGACGCTATCGAAATTCAGGGCAAGAGCACGAAGATCAAGCCGAAGAAGCCGCCTACTCCCACGAAAGAAAAGCAGCCTGCGCCCCAGGAAGAAACCAACCAGGTTGCCTACGGCGAAGGTGGTCCGGTTAGCGGCCCTTACGGCAGCTTTGCCGCGGGCGGCGCCAAAGGAGGATTCGGCGTCACCGGCGGTGGTGGTGATTTTGGTACTAGGTTCGGGTGGTACGTGCAGGTGATCCAGCGGAAAATCTCTGACAACTGGTTGAAGTACGAAGTTGACCCGCGCATTACCAGCGGGCAACGCGTTTACATCACTTTTGATGTGGCCCGAGACGGTCATCCCTATAACGTGCAGATCGAGCAATCCAGCGGTGTGCCGTCGCTCGACGTTTCGGCTACACGTGCGCTGCAGCGCATCGACACTTTCGGGCCTTTGCCCCCTGATTACAGCGGCAGCAAGATCTCAGTGGAATATTGGTTCGATTACAGCAAGAAATAAACTTGTAAACTTTCTTGTCGATACCGCATCCATAGATTTGATGCCCGGATATTTTTGATCGATCAGCGGGAAGCGGCATCCGCCTGATTATTCTTTAGGTTACAGATTCCGATTATGATCGATCATAACTTGCTAACGAGAACATATCGGCATACGATATTGTCGTACACAGTATCCTTTTGCCCGGATTCGAATAACGGCTCCAAACGGATGGACAGAACACAAGAAAACAATTCGCTCTTCCTATCAATTAACGCCCGGCTTCTGCCTGCCTTGGGCTTACTGATTCTTCTTCCCTCCCTTCTGCTCTCGGCCTTCGCCCAAGATTGGGTTCGCACCGGCTCCGGCTTGGGAGTGGAGAAAGTCCGCCTCGCCGTTCCCGACTTCAAGCCTTCTACGGGCGATCCGCAGAATACTGCTCTGCTCAAGACTTTCAACGATACTTTCTGGAACGACCTCGACAATTCCGGCATAGTTGAACTGGTTTCGAAAAGTTTTTATCCGCTACAGGTGCCCGGTCAGCCGGCAGAGATCACATTTCCTGCCTGGAGTTCGCCTCCGCCCAACGCTGCCATGCTGGCCTTCGGCAATCTCGGCGTCGCCGCGGGCAAACTCACGGTCCAAGGCTGGCTCTACGACGTAAAGAACACTGCCTCTCCGCAGGTTCTCGGTAAGCAATATGCGGACGTCGCCAGCGACGATGCTGCCCGCGTGATGGCTCACAAATTTGCCGACGAGATTATCTTTCGACTCGGCGGGGGCATCCCCGGCATCGCCGAAAGCAAGATTTTTTACGTCAGCGATCGCAGTGGTCACAAAGAAATCTGGGCGATGGACTACGACGGCGCCAACCAGCACCAACTCACCAACCGCGGATCCATTTCACTTTCGCCTCGCATCTCGCCTGACGGTTCCCGCCTGGCTTTCAGTTCTTTAACGAATACGGGCTGGGACATCTTGATGTTTTCCATGGATCTGAATCGGCTGGTCAGTTTTCCTCGTTTTGGCGGCACGAATGCTTCTCCCGCTTGGTCGCCCGATGGCACCCACCTCGCGCTTTCATCCTCACGTGGCGGTAATTCCGAAATCTACGTATGCGACGCAAGCGGCAGTAACCTTCATCGTATGACTACGGGCAAGGGCCCCGACGTTTCGCCCGCGTGGAATCGCAAGACCGGCGCGCAAATCGCTTTTGTGAGCGGGAGCACCGGATTGCCCCAGGTTTACACCATGGAAACCGACGGCACCAACCAGCAACGAGTCACTGACCAGGGCTACGCGGTTTCGCCGAACTGGTCGCCGAACGGCCAGTTTCTGACTCTGGCCTGGGTCCGCAAGTATGGGCCCGGTGCGCCCGGTGCGTCTGATATTTACTTGATGGACATTGCCAGCAAACAATGGGTTCAGCTCACGCACGATGGCGGCCGCAACGATTTTCCTTCGTGGTCGCCAGATGGCCGCCACATTGTTTTTCAGTCCAGCCGCTCCGGCAAAGAAGAGCTTTGGATGATGCTTGCCGACGGGACTAAACTGCATCAGCTAACTTTTACTGGACGTAACACGCAACCTAACTGGAGTTGGAAATAACAGCACTTCGTCATCATTCGAACTTGTTTTACAGGTTCTCATGAAAATCCAAGTGAAGAGGAAGAAAATGAAGCAAACCTTGAAGGTACTCGTAACCGTCATCGCTCTGGCCGCAATTCTCATGCTGGGCGCCTGCAAGAAGAAAACAGCGCCACCACCCCCGCCGCCTCCACCACCACCGGCGTCGCCCACGGCTTCTATCTCCGTCAGCCCGGACACGATTCAACAGGGCCAGTCGGCGACTTTGAGCTGGCAGACTTCCAACGCCACCGACGTTTCCATCGATGGCATTGGCGCGGTGCAACCCAGCGGATCGCAGCAGGTCAATCCGACCGACTCCACCACTTACCATCTCGTGGCCAAAGGATCAGGCGGAAGTCAGGACGCCAGCACGCGCTTGACCGTGACGCAGCCGCCTCCGCCGGTAACAACTACTCCGTCGGTCACAGACGAAGACTTGTTCGGACAGAGCGTCAAGGATGTTTACTTCGACTATGACAAGTCCGATATCCGCGGCGATCAGCAGGCTTCCGTACAGGCCGACGCGCAATTCCTCAATCAACATCCCAATATCACCTTCACGATTGAGGGGCACTGTGATGAACGCGGTTCCACGGAATACAACCTGGCGTTGGGCGACCAGAGAGCGTCGTCCGTGAAAAACGCTCTGGTCTCGGCAGGAGTCAGCGCCAACCGCATCAAGACGATCAGCTACGGCAAGGAAAAACCGTTCTGCATGGAATCCAACGAAGCGTGTTGGCAGCAGAACCGCCGCGGCCACTTCGTTTACCAGAAGTAGTGGAATATTTCCCAGTTCGGGGCGGAGCAAATCTCCGCCCCGGTTCTTTCTGCTCTGGATTAATCTTCGCAACCCACAGCGCCTGCAATCCGTCTAAAATAGATTCCGGAAGTATTCGCCTATGAAACTACAACGATGTTCCACTGTTTTGGCTCTGCTCTCCGTTCTGTCGCTGGCAGCTGCGCCAGCATGGGGAGCCAGCAAGGAAATGATTCAACTGCAAACTCAGGTTCAACAACTGCAGGAGCAGATGACCGCCATGCAGCGCAGCTTTGACGAGCGCATGGGCGTCATGAAGAACCTGGTCGAGCAGGATACCGATGCGGTCAACAAAGTTGCCACCGCCCTAACTGCGCTGCAGACCACATTGGCAAAACAGCAGGGCGATTCCGCCTCACACGTCGATCAGCTTTCCGGGCAGCTGCAATCGCTTAACGACACGCTCGACGAACTCAAGGCTCGCCTGGCAAAAGTGAGCAAGCAGCTTGAGGACATGCAGTCGTCGCAACAAAGCCTGGCGGCATCGCAGGCCCAGCAACAGGCGCAGCAGCAGGCCCAGGCGCAAGCTCCTCCGCCAGATGTGCTCTACAATAACGCGCTGCGCGATTACAACGGCGACAAGAACGATCTTGCCACGCAGGAATTCTCCGACTACATAAAGTTCTATCCCAACACGGATCTCGCCGGGAATTGCTACTTCTATCTGGGCGAGATTCAATTTCGCCAGGGAAACTACCAGCAGGCCGCGAAGAGCTATGACCAGGTTCTGCAGAACTTCCCTACCGGGAGCAAAGCTGCTTCCGCTCAGTTGAAGAAAGGCTTTTCGCTAATCGAACTGGGCAAGCAGGAAGATGGAGTGGTGGAACTGCGGCACGTGATTCAGCGCTATCCGCGTTCGAACGAAGCACTGCAAGCGCGGGAACGGCTAAAAAAGCTTGGAGTTTCAACTACGGCTCGACCTGGTCAATAAATTTGCTAGATTGGAAGTGTGCTCATGATGACGATGACAAAGATTTCTGATAACGACCCCGACCGTGCTAAAGGCGCCACTGAAGGCGCCGATCGCGACCATGACGCTAATGCCGGCCTCGCGGCGCAACTCGGTCATCGCGACCAGGATCCGCGTTTGAAGGACGCTGACTCGGACTTCCCCGAACCCGGCGGGAGCCCGGAACATTCCGGTGAAGGCAGCTCGAAAGCGTTGGGAAAGAAAGTGAAGAGGAAGTCTGGTGGTCACTGATCACTAGCGGCGACTAGATCGCCATCGGGCCGACTTCTTTTTCCACCTCTGCCGTATCTACCATTGCGATTGCGTCCCACGGGCAGCCATCCAGGAAGCAGCCGTCGGGGCCTTTGCTGAGGCACTTCTTGCAGCCGATGCAAAGAATGGGATCGATAGCGATCCGCCCGAAGGGCGTGCTGTCTTCGTCCGCGACCCAGAACATGCAATCTTCCACCGGACAATATTCCACGCACGCCGGAGAGCCGGCGCACCCCGTACAGCACTCAGTGATGACAGCCAGCTCCTTCGGCTTCTTCTTGCGCGGCGTGGTCAGGCCCTTGGATTTCGGTTCGGCCTTCATCTCGTCGGGAACCATGCCGACGGCTTTCGTAGCGCCAGGTGCAGGAGGCATGGCGCGATTATATCGCAAGCGAGATTCGGCAACCGTCCTATTGGTGCGCGACGGAGGTCGAAACCGTATCAGCATCGGTTTCGATGGTGAAAAATGATTTTCCTCCACTCACCATGACCGTGTTCAGGTGGACCGTCGATCCGCCGAATGTATAGGTGATTGTTCCCCGGCAGCTTGACGCCATTGTGTACGTTCCCGTAATGGCAGCCGCCGAGATAACGGTGCCGTTGACGCTTCGGGTTTCGGTTCCGCTCAGCTTTCCCGTTCCATCAAGCACGTATTGGCCGGCAAACTGCATCACGCCTGAGCTCACCAGGTAGCCGCCTCCGTGGAATCCATAAGTTCCTGCGACCCCTGCTGTTGAGCACGTTGCGGTTCCTTGAGACAAGGCGTAGCCGGAAGCCGTGCCATGTCCTGAGTCTGTTCCTGCCGCTTCCACCTGGTTTGCCACAGGATCCACCGCGAAGTTGTAATGCGAGGTGGTGCCGTTTTTGATGTTTTTGATAGTTCCGCTGCCGGTGCAGTTCGAACTTATGGAGTACGTGCCGCTCAGCGACTGATTGTTATAAATGACGCCGTCATCACTCACGCTCTCAACGCCGGTGAAGCTTCCCGTTCCGTTGGCATTAATCTGCCCCATTCCCATTTGATAGAGGCCGCTGGCGTCATAGCCAGTGATTAAGAGTCCGTATACTCCCTTGATCGAGGCATTGGAGCAAGTCGAAGCTGATGCAATGGCGGTTTGCGCAGACGCGGCAGATACCAAAGCCATTAAAACGCCTGCAAAGAGAACACCGCAAGTTTTCGAACCAATCATAATGAATTCCTCCTCGCGCTCTGGGCGCATTTTTTTTGGGTTAAGGTGTTTAGGTCTTAGGGGGAGATTACTCTTGAGTTGATGGTAGCAGAATTTTGTTGAAACCTTTTCCACAGGCCGATGCAGGATTTTGCGCTCCTGTAGGCCGTCAGCAGCTGCAGTGATCGACGCATCGACCCGCACACCAATTCGGGAAAGCGCATCTTTTGATGAACACTGCTGCGTTCCCTCTCTTCTGTTTCTGATATAGTCGAGTTCCAGCCCTATAAGAAGTTAATTCACGGCACCCACTCCAGGAGTTCGGTGGAAGGAGCATCCCATGGCAGGAAAGAGTCTGAACCGGGTTCAACTGATCGGTAATCTTGGGAAAGATCCAGAGGTTAAGTACACGCCGCAAGGCACGCCCGTGGCCAAGCTGACCATCGCCACCAACGAGCGCTTCAAAGACAAGGCTGGCGACTGGCAGGACCGCACCGAGTGGCACAACGTGGTGCTCTGGCAGCGGCTCGCCGAGATTGCGGGTGAGTATTTGAAAAAAGGCGGCAAAGTCTACATCGAAGGCCGCCTGCAAACCCGCTCCTGGGACGACAAGACCAGCGGACAGAAAAAGTACATGACCGAAGTGGTAGCCAGTGATTTGATTCTGCTCGGCGGACGCGGCGAAGGCGGCGGAGAGGTCAGCGGCAGCTCGCGCGGCGCAGCGGCAGGCGGCGGCAACAATTTCGATCAGCGCACGCCGGAGCCCGAACACGCGACAGCAGGCTCGGGGCCGATTACGGATGAGGATATTCCGTTTTAGCAGGCAACTCTGATTTTTGGGTCGCGCAGCTCTTCAAGCGATGCGATCAGACCCGTTCTGACCGACGGCTTCAGCCCCTGAGGGACTCGTTTCAAGGCGGCGAAGTCTATCATACTTGATGTCCTTCATAAACTGTCATAATATGAAGGTATGGCTATGACATCTCTAAACATCTCTCTGCCCGAGCCTCTGAAACAGTACGTCGAAGGGCAGGTTGCGTCGGGTGATTGGGGCACTCCCAGCGAATACATCCGCGAACTGATCCGCCAGGATAAGGAACGGCGGCTTCACTCCCTCGAACAGGACCTCATGGCAGCCGCCAAGGGACCCAAGATCGAAATTGCTGTGACAGAGATCCGAAAGAAAGGTCTCGTTGCAGCCCTGCGCGGTCAGACTGGCCGCCGGTGAATCGTGCGAAGCTTCGCCTCAGTGATGTCGCAGTCAGCGACGTCCTGGAGCAAGCCGACTGGTACCAGCAACGCTCCGGCCCTGCGTTGGCGAAGCGATGGGAGAGCGCAGTGACTTCGGCCTTGATTCGGATCGTGGAGAATCCTCAGTCGGGTGCCGTGTGCAGCTTCCACGCGGGCGAACTTCGAGAGATACGACGGATTCCGATCCTAAGATTCCCCAAGCATCTGATCTTCTATCAGGTCGAGGGCGCCGAAATTCTGATCCTCCGCGTGATCTATGGCGCGCGCGATCTCGAAAGTCTGTTCTGAACCTTAGGCGTGTAGCTCCTCTAATGTGCCGCCGGCGCAGCGCCTTTCTTCGCTACCGCCTTCTTCAGCGTGAATACAATGGGCACGCAGGCGAAGCAGGCCAGCGCCATGTAGCGGAAGTCGTCTACGTAGGACCACAGGCGCGCCTGTCCCGTGAGCGCTTGATTCAGCAGGCCGTAGCTACGCTGCACGGCGGTAGCTGGTGATGCTCCTTGCGTAGTGAGGTATTGTTGTATCCCTTGCATTGCGCCCAACACGCTGGGTCGCGCCGGGTCCAGCGAGCCCGCCAATTCTGTGCGATGCAATTGTTCGTGGCGCGTGACGATCGTATTCACCACAGAAATTCCAATGCTGCCGCCGATGTTGCGGAACAGGTTGTACAAGCCACTGGCGTTGCCGATTTCCTCGTTCTTCAGAAATGCCATGGCGGTAGTCGAGAGCGGGACGAAGACGCAGCCCGAGCCGAATCCGCTGATCAGGATGGCCCACAAGAAAGTCCACTGACCGATGGAAAGGTTGACCTCGCCGAACCAAAGGCTGGCCGCGCCGAACAGAGAGAAGCCGAACGCGATGAGCCAGCGGTTGTCCATCTTTGCCGTGAGGTAGCCGATTATCGGCATCGCACAAATCGCTCCAATGCCGCGCGGACTGACAGCCCATCCGGCGGCGAACGCGGTGTAGCCCATCAGCTCCTGATAGAACAATGGAAGCAAGGTGATCAAGCCATAGATGCCTGCTCCAAAAAGCCCGATCAGCACGCATCCGATGGTGAAGTTGCGATAGCGGAAAATTCGCAGATCAACCAGCGGATGCTTGCTGCGCAACTCGCGGATGAGAAACGCCACCAGGCTCACCAGCAAAATCGCGGCGGCCCAGCGAATCCAAGTGGCGCCAAACCAGTCGTCTTCCTGACCCTTATCCAGAATAATCTGCAGGCACCCCAACCATACCGCGAGCAGGCCGAGACCGATGCCATCTAATTTTCCAGGATGAGCTTCTTTCACGTAGGAAGGATCCTCCACGTAACGGGAGATCATGAAAATGGCAAAGATGCCGACTGGAATGTTGATGTAAAACGCCCAGCGCCATGAATACGTGTCAGTCAGCCAGCCGCCGAGCGTGGGTCCGAGCACAGGCGCGACCACCACTCCGAGCGCAAATACAGCCATGGCCATCCCGCGCTTCTGCGGTGGAAAGCTTTCGAGCAGAATCGCCTGTGAGAGCGGTTGCAGCGCGCCTCCGCCCGCCCCTTGAACGGCGCGAGCAATCAGCATCAGAGCGAGGCTGGTGGCCGATCCACAGGCAAATGAAGAAATCGTGAAGATGACAATGCAGGTGATGAGAAAGCGCTTGCGGCCGAAACGCAAAGCGAACCATCCGCTCGCGGGCAACACAACTGCGTTCGCCACTAAATAACTCGTCAACACCCACGTGGCTTCATCGTTGGTGGCGGAGAGGCTGCCCGCGATATAGGGCAACGCCACGGCGGCGATCGAAGTGTCCAGCACCTCCATGAACGTCGCCAGCATGACTGCAAGTGCGATCAGCCATGGATTCGAAGCCGGACGGATGGGATTAGACTGAGTCGAGTTCGGTTGCGAGGGCGCGGAAGCCATTCTCTTTCCGTGAACAGCAAGTGTGAAGACGCACCCGTTTTTGACGGCGGGATTATTAAAGATGCCTGCAAGAGTTCCCAGGTTTCATGAAATCCGTACTTCGACTTCTGCGACCGATTAATCTTGACCCGCATCTCGTAAAAGGAGTAATTGACAAGAGATGATGGAACAACTAGCCGACAAGAAGTGCGTCCCTTGTCGCGGGGGAGTGCCTCCGCTCAAGGGCAAGGAACTTGAGGCGTTGCACAAGATCGTCCCCAAGTGGAGCGTGGTCGAGCACCGCATCACTCGATCCTTTACTTTTCCCGACTTCAAGCAGGCGCTAGAATTCGTGAATCGGGTGGGAGCGTTGGCCGAGGAGCAGGGCCATCATCCCGACATTCTGCTGACGTGGGGCAAAGCGGAGATCACACTCTGGACGCACAAAATCAACGGCCTCACCGAGAGCGACTTCATCATGGCCGCGAAGATTGATCGGATTCTAGGGGCGTAAAGCGGCTTCCGGAATCCGGCGTCCGGATGGCATGCCCAATGGTGACTCGAGGGAGCCGAGGTGCAAATCCGGAAGCCGGAAGCCGGATGCCGCTTTTTCTTCTACGCTTCCTTCTTTTCCCGAACCGCCAGTGCCCACAATGCCGCCGGAATCAGCATCACCAATCCCGTGCAAGTGGCGACCGTTCTCGTCGAGACGCCAGCATCGAGCAAGCGCCCGCACAGGTAAGCTCCTGCGGCAATAGTAAGCATGGAGAAGCCTAAGTCAGCGGAGAATACGCGCCCGCGAAATCGATCGTCGGTGTGAAGCTGCAGTAGCGTGGTCGAGAACACCCATACTGTCGACCCGCCCATATGCGCCAGCATGGCGCATGCACTCGCCATCCAAACCGTGCGGCTGCTTCCGAGCGTTCCGTATCCCAGGGCGATGGTGAAGTAGCCGAAGAGAATACCAAGCTGCAGCCGGCGGTCGCTGCGTCCCGCCCAGCGGGAGGCAATGAGCGGACCGGCAAGCGCTCCCAAGCCGCGTCCGCCGAGCAGGATGCTCATGCTCAGCATGGCTCCGCGTGCGGGATCGATGTTGTGCCAGCGCACCGCGAACTCATGCGTTCCCATAACAGTGAAGATCACCCAGCTCGGTCCAATCATAAGTTCGCCGGCTTTTGCGAAGACCGTCGGCAGTATCGTGCGGTGATTGCGTATGTAGCGGATGCCTTCCAGTACCGGAGAAAAGTCCACCAGATCGCGCGGACGCAAGGGCGCGGCGGATTCCGCATGCGGCTCCGCAAAGTGCATTCCTCCGATCAGAATGGCCGAGGCGAGGAACGAGAGCGCGTTTAGAACGAACACCGCATCTCTTCCGAAAAATGCGGCGACCACTCCCCCAACCGAAGCGCCTATCAACAAATTGACCGACCAGGTCGCTGACGACAAAGTGTTGGCAATAAGCACTTCTCCTTTGGCAGCAATGTTAGGAATTACCGAACTGCGGGCGGGCTCGAAGAACGCGGCCATGATGGTCTCTGCCAGCAGCAAGGGATAGACAAGCCAGACCGTCGAGCGCGAACGAACCAACAACATGGCCAGCACCACGCCGAAGCGGACCAGGTCAGCGGCAATCATGACGTGCTTGCGGCGCAAGCGGTCATTCACCACGCCAGTCATAGGACCTACGAAGGTCTGGGGCAGAACTTGCAGAACCAGGGCCAGCGCAACTGAACTGGCGCGCCCGGTCAGCTGCAGCAGCAGCGTGTAGATCGAGAGGGTGTAGAACCAGTCGCCGATCTCGCTGACAATCTGCGCCAGCCAGAGACGGCGGAAATTGCGGTTGCCGCGCACTAGGCGCAAGTACGACGTCAGCGAAATTGCGGGAAGAATATGCTCCGGTTGCGGTTCCATGAGGTTTGAAATTTCAATCCGTCGATGGCAAGTAACAATAACAGCTTGAATTGGCCTAATCCTTTAAGGGTTTTTGAGGAACCTAAAGACGAAAAGGAGGACGAATTCTTGAATCAGTTGTGCAAGTGTTTTCAACCAGCGAACGGGGTGTTTGGCGGCGCTTACTACGTATTATGTAAATTGTTTATTTACATACATATAAAAGCATACATTGAAAGTCCCAGGGGAGGGTAATTGGCAATTGCCGTGCAAGTCACCATCGCGGAGGATTACCCGTACCATGCGTCTCTCGTCGAGATCTCTAACCATCCTGCTTTTCCTGCTGGCTTTTTCTGGGGCGGCCTTGGCCGACAAGTGCGAAAGCTTCTCAATTTACACCTGCGCTAAGGGCGCACATGACGGGGCGTATATCGGTGGTGCCGGTACCCTCATCGCGTCCCCGGGCGCTGGATTGCTTCTAACTAGCAATACGTTCACCGTTTCCACCCACGACGGTGCCGGCGGGGAGGACGTAATCATCCTTGCGGCCTCCCACGGATCACTCACGGGCACTCTGAATGGGACCGCATTCACCAGCTTGAGTAGCTTCCCGGAAGGCGGTGCGACTGGGGCTATCGTCACGAACTTGCAGGCGACGGGTTTCTGTGGCTCGAACTGCAATCTGTCGTTTGGTTACGTTGACCTGCACAGCGCGCTGCCCGCCAACGGCAGCCTCACCGTCACGGCCGCTGGGGTCGCGCCCGGCACGGTGTTTTACGCCGACGTCCTGGCCTGTAAATGCACGATCATGTATATCACCGCGAACTCGGAATCAGCAATCCTGGGGGGCGGCGTCAGCGCTGTTCCGGAACCTGGATCACTCTCATTGCTGGTGACCGGCTTGTGCGGCATAGCTGGCGGAGCGTGGCGCAAACTGCGCGGCTAATCGAATTTATCGTTGTTGCTGGTAGAGTCGTTTACAGCCTCGGGCGAACCTGCCCGAGGTTTTTATTTGCCCTCTGAACCGGTCAGCAAGCCCCAAGTTGACCTCCGTTCCCCGTCCGCTCTAAGATGCCCTCGCGTTGGCACGCTTGTTAAACCAAAAGGAGCAATCGTCGTGGCTCACCGATAGACCAGCTTGGCGTCTTATCCTAGACCTCACCGAAACCAGTTTTTCGCAGGACAGGGAGATGAACGATGAAAAAGTTTTGCATGATTGTCGCGCTTGTTCTTGTCTCCACCTTTGGCATCACGCAGAGCAATGAAGTTGTTCCCAACGAAAATCTGGTGGCAGAAGGAATCCCGAAGATTCCCGGCCGTGCTGGCGGAGTCCGTGGGCCGCTACAGCGAGTTTCGTTCGGCGGACTTTGCGAGCTGGCACCCGGGACGTCGCGAGATGCTGATCGAGACTCGTTTTGGCGACACAGCGCAGGTGCACCAGGTGAAGTTCCCCGGTGGTGCGCGCACTCAGCTCACGTTTTTCCCCGATGCGATTTCCGGCGGCATCGCGTACCAGCCGGTCAACGGCGAGTCCTTCGTCTTTCTGAAAGACATTGGCGGAGGCGAATTCTTCCAGCTTTACCGCTACGATTTGGCCAGCGGCGACATCACTCTGCTCACCGACGGCAAGTCGCGCAACACCGATCCACGCTGGTCGTATCAGGGAGACCGCATTGCCTTCGGCTCCACACGGCGAAGTGGTAACGACGTCGATATTTGGGAGGTGAAGGCGACCGATGCAGGCAGCGCCCGCATGGTCGCTCAGATGGAAGGAGGCGGCTGGGATGTTTCGGATTGGTCGCCCGACGGCAAACAGTTACTGGTGAGCAATTTTGTTTCCGCTGCAGAAAATTATGTGTGGCTGCTCGATGTGGCCTCGGGCAAGAAGGCGTTGCTGACTCCGAAGGCCGGGACGGAAACCGTGGCTTACAGCAACGCGCGCTTCGCCAAGGACGGCAAAGGCGTTTATTTGACCAGCGATCAGGACTCAGAGTTCCAACGTCTGGTCTACATGGACCTGAGCAGCCGCAAGGTTACTGTTCTGACTCCCGCACTGAACTGGGATGTAGACGAGATCGACCTTTCCAAAGACGGGCGTTGGATTGCGTTCGTAGCGAACGAGGACGGAATCGGCGTTC
This sequence comes from uncultured Acidobacteriota bacterium, assembly GCA_963761915.1. Lineage (GTDB taxonomy): Bacteria > Acidobacteriota > Terriglobia > Terriglobales > Acidobacteriaceae > Sulfotelmatobacter. The sequence goes on along the minus strand of CAVXIO010000007.1, from coordinate 143,080 downwards.
TGCACGTGCTCGACACCAGAACGAACAAAGAAGTTGCGGTTCCTAAATTGCCAGTCGGGGTGATGTCCGGCGTCGCCTGGCGAGACAACAGCCGCGAGATTGGTTTCTCCCTCAGCACCGCAAGCCAGCCCAACGATGCGTATTCCGTGGACATGGCTTCGGGCAAGATCGAGCGCTGGACTTTCAGTGAGACCGGCGGCCTCAACACCGCCGGCTTTGCCGAGCCGCGGTTGATTCACTGGAACTCGTGGGATGGGCGATCGATTTCGGCGTTTCTGTACAAGCCGGGAAATAAGTTCTCCGGCAAGCGGCCGGTGATCATTAACATTCACGGCGGCCCGGAAGGTCAGGTCCGTCCTAACTTTCTCGGACGAGACAACTATTACCTGAATGAATTGGGCATCGCGATCATTTACCCCAACGTGCGCGGGTCGACCGGCTATGGCAAGACGTTTCAGAAACTCGATAACGGCTTCCTGCGGGAGGGCTCGTATAAAGACATCAGCACTCTGCTGGATTGGATCAAGACACAACCCGATCTCGATGCGGAGAAGGTTTTGATAACCGGCGGCAGCTACGGCGGGTTCATGACGCTCGCTGTAGCCACTAACTATAACGACCGCATCTGCTGCTCGGTCGATGTGGTGGGACCGTCGAATCTGGTGACATTTCTGGAGCACACTTCCGGCTATCGGCAGGATCTGCGTCGCGTGGAATACGGCGACGAACGCGATCCCAAAATGCGCGAGTTCCTGGAACGAATCGCTCCGGCAAATAATGCGAAGAACATTACCAAGCCTCTCTTCGTGATTGCGGGGCAGAATGATCCGCGGGTTCCGGCCAGCGAGTCGGCACAGATGGTGCAAGTGGTGCGGCAGAACGGAACCCCGGTGTGGTGGCTTCTGGCCAAGGATGAAGGCCACGGCTTTCACAAGAAGAAGAATCGGGACTATCAGTTCTATGCGACGGTGATGTTTGTGAAGGAATATTTGCTGAAATAGGCTAAAAGCCTTGTCACCCCGAGCGATACAGATTTCTGACCCGGTTACAGCTGGCCGGTTGCGTGGCCTCTGTCATGCGAGCGGAGCTTGTGTTTCAAGTCTTCGGCAATCTGCTTGCCGTGGAAGCGGCCGTTCTCGATGAAGATTTCGTTCGTGCTGGAGCCGGCAACAATCACTCCCGCCACATAAATTCCCGGCACATTGCTTTCGAGCGTGACCGGGTCGCAGACCGGACGGCACTGATCCTCAGAGAGTTCGATGCCCATGCTGCGCAGGAAATCGTAATCAGGATGATAGCCAATCAGGGCCAGCACGAAGTCGTTCTTTAATCGCAGAGGACCGCGAGGCGTGACGATGACGACATGGTCCACACCGATTTCCTGCACCCGGCTTTCGAAGTAGGCTTCGATGTCTCCGTTCTTGATGCGATTCTCGAGGTCCGGTTTGATCCAGTACTTGACGTGGCGGTGAAGCTGCGCTCCGCGATAGACGAGGGTTACGCGGGCACCGTGACGCCACAGGTCGAGAGCAGCAATGGCCGCGGAGTTCTTGCCGCCGATCACCAGAACGTCGCTGTCGTAGTAGGGATGCGGCTCGCCGTAGTAGTGAGAAACCTTGGGTAGGTCTTCGCCGGGTAATCCGAGCTGATTGGCGAGATCGTAGTAGCCGGTGGAGACGATTACCTTGCGCGTGCGATAGTCGTGCGGCCGTCCTGCGCGGTCGGTTGCCGTGATGCTGAAGTTTCCATCTTCTCCCATAACTGTCTTCACCCATTCGTACTGGCGAATATCGAGATGGTAGTGCTCCGCGACTTTGCGGTAGTACTCGAGCGCCTCCTCGCGAGTAGGTTTCTGGTTAGCCGTGGTGAAGGGAATGTCGCCGATCTCGAGCAGTTCGGGCGTCGTAAAAAACAACATGCCTGCGGGATAGTGAAACAGTGAGTTCACCAGGCAGCCCTTGTCGACGACAATCACCTTAAGGCCAAGCTTTTGCGCTTCAATGGCGCACGCCAGACCCGTAGGGCCGGCACCGATGACTAGAACGTCAGTGCGCGTATCAGGCTGCGGGCGAGTCTTGGCCTTGGGGAGAGTATCGACGTCTTCGGCAGCGAGAAAAGCGGGCATGAGGTTCGTGACAGTTTAGAGCGGAGGCTCGGCACGGTCAGAAACCGATGATTCTAGCATGTAGGAGGATGAGTGGCGCGGGATTAGGAAGCCGCATTCGCAGCCGCGAAAGTTCCGGGGCGAACCTCGCGTTCAATTGTGCGCGCGAGCTTGTCCTGCGCAAGTTCAAGATCGTAGGCGGACTGAAGATTCAACCAGAATCCGGCGCTGGTGTTGAAGTACCGGGCGAGCCGCAGAGCCGTGTCAGGGGTGATGCCGCGACGCTCGTGGACAATCTCAGCCACTCGCGTCACAGGAACGCGCAGATCGAGCGCCAACCGATTCATGCTGAGACGCAGCGGCTCCATGAATTCGGCGCGGAGGATCTCTCCCGGATGGATTGGAGGGAGAGGTTTTTGAGACTTGGCCACGGGTGATGCTCCTTGTTGACGGGTCCTGCGGACCCTAGTTTCTACGGCACTCCTCGCTACGAATTGCTAGTGATAGTCCACAATCTCAACATTGTGCGCGTTCCCCTCGCGCCAGACGAAACACAGGCGCCATCGGTCGTTGATACGAATACTGTGCTGCCCTTTTCGGTCGGCATGCAATGCCTCCAGGCGATTCCCCGGCGGCGCAGCCAGGTCACGCAATTCCGTCGCGCTATCCAACTGCCGAAGCTTTTGGCGCGCAATGTGCTCGACAGCCTGAAAGCGCCGGCTACGCTGGCGGTGGTGAAGGCGTTCCGTCTCCGCGCACAGGAACGACTTGATCACGTTTAGATACTATTCTGGATAGCGTTTAACGTCAACCGTTAATGTGCTACCGTTTAAAGACCGTACGTAACGCTTGCTATAATTCAGGGTTCTTTCATCCCGTTCAGCCCCAAGCCAGGAGCAGACAATGGCGGTTTCCACGGAGCGTCCAACTCGCACGCGCATTGAATCCGACAGCATGGGAAAGATCGAAGTCCCGGCTAATGTTTACTGGGGGGCGCAGACGCAGCGCTCGCTGCTGCACTTCAACATTGGCCGAGACACCATGCCTCCGGAATTGATTCGTGCGTTTGGCATTCTCAAGAAGGCATGCGCGCTGGTGAACCAGGATCTGGGCAAACTGCCTGCGGATAAGGCCAAGCTGATCGTGCAGGCTGCAGACGAAGTGATTGCGGGCAAGCTGAATGATCAATTTCCCTTGCGCGTCTGGCAGACGGGAAGCGGAACGCAGACCAACATGAACGTGAATGAGGTCATCTCGAACCGGGCGATTGAGATTGCGGGCGGTGAGATGGGATCGAAGAAGCCGGTTCATCCCAATGACGATGTGAATATGTCGCAATCGTCAAACGATACGTTTCCGGCGGCGATGCACATTGCGGCCGCGGATCGCGTGAAGAATGCGCTGATTCCGGCGATTCGGAACGTGCATGATGCGATCGCGGCGAAAGCGAAAGAATTCAATGACGTGGTAAAGATCGGTCGAACTCACCTGCAAGACGCTGTGCCGCTGACTTTTGGGCAGGAGTTTGGCGGCTGGGCTAGTCTTTTGCAGCGCGACATTAAACGCCTCGAACAGGCACTCGATGGCCTTTACGATCTTGCCATTGGCGGAACGGCCGTGGGCACTGGGCTGAACACGCATCCTGAATTCGCGGAGCGCGCGGCGAAGAAGATTGCCGAACTTACCGGACTTCCTTTCCGCTCGCATGGCAACAAGTTTGCCGCGCTTTCGGCGCATGACGAAATCGTTTTCGCGCAGGGCGCGATGGAAACGCTGGCCGCTTCACTGATGAAGATTTCGAACGACATTCGCTGGCTGGCTTCCGGGCCGCGTTGCGGGCTGGGCGAGATTTCCATTCCGGAGAACGAACCGGGGTCTTCGATCATGCCGGGAAAAGTGAATCCCACGCAGGCTGAGGCGATGACCATGGTTTGCGTGCAGATTCATGGCGCGACCGCCGCTGTGGGGTTCGCCGGTTCGCAGGGCAACTTCGAACTCAACGTGTACAAGCCGGTGATCATTTACAACTTTCTGCACTCGGTCACGCTGATCGCTGACGCTTGCCATGGCTATGTCGAGTACATGATCAAGGGCATCGAGGTGGATCGCACCAAAGTGGATTGGTACGTGAAGAACTCGCTGATGCTAGTGACCGCGCTGGCACCGAAGGTGGGCTACGACAAGGCGGCACAGATCGCCCACACTGCTCATGTGGAGCACAGCAGCTTGCGCGAGGCCGCGCTGAAGCTCGGCTACCTTACCGGTGAGGAGTTTGATCAGCTGGTAAAGCCGGAGAGGATGACGCGGCCGTAGTGGATTTCGTCCCGAAAATAAAGTTGGGCGCGTCGATGCGGCCGGCGTTGATCGCATGTTCCTAAAGATGAAAATCGGGTACCCCTCCCCCACCCCCCTCGATCTTTAGAATCATGAGGTTAGGCATGGTTTGGCCCGCAAAATCTAGATGTCAAAGAGCTTAGATACTAAAATCTTTGAAGCAAAGGACTTACTGGGGCGACGATTTGGCTTCTGCCAACCGTCACGGCCTCGACCATGATCGCGCATGGGATGGGCTGTGGACAAGGTCAGATGTCACAATGGGCCTGTGGAAATTCTTGGGTGTTGGGAAGTCCCCGTGCGCGGTGAATCTGCACAATGCAGTTACGGTGTCGCAACAGCGGATAGGAAACGTGTGGCTCAGCTTAGTTCCGCGCGAATGAACGAGGTGTGTGCCGCTGCGGTTTTCTTTGGGGTGTGATGCGAGCTAGGTAGCGGGGCCGTTCCGTCTGTCGCCGAACTTCTCTGTCCGGCTCTGAGCGGGCAATCCATCCTTATCTTGTCTCCCGAATTGGTGCAGTTCCCCAAATATTTGTGAGCACACAGTTCGTTTCGCGAGTAAGTGCCCATAAAATGTTGGACGGTGGACGATTCGTTTAGGAGGGTATTGCCAGTGGGTACTGGACGACGTTCGCCAAATGTCGAGTGGTTTTGCAGCCGCTAGGGTTCGACTCCCTTGCCCTCCTCGGGTCACTCGATACCTAGGTTTCTTGACAATTCAGCTGACCCGTTTATCATAAGAAGTGTTTGGCGAACGTCGTTTAGTATCTCGAAGCCCCGAGCGATGCTCGGGGCTTTGGCTTTTTGAGTGAGGAGGACGGCGTGAGGCCCCGTGCGTGGTGAACCTGCACAATGCAGTTACGGTGTCGCAACAGCGCCTGGGGAAACGTGTGGCCCGGCTTAGTTCCGCACGAATGAATGAGGTGGGTGCCGCTCTAGCGCCCCTTTGCGCGACTTGGAGCCTTTACTAGCCATTGCAACCCCGGCGGTGCCTTAATGTCGCAGGCAGATTGCGATTAGAACGGCGATAAGCCCGACCGCTACCTGACAAACGCCAACGAAAATCGCAGCCCTAGTGAGCTTGCCGCTTGCCTCGTTAAACCGATTGATCGCAGCCATCTGCTGCAAAGCAACGTCAATCTCTACCCGCGGAAGGTGTTGGTGAGCCATATGGCGCAACCAAGGAAAAAGATCGCGTATCTCCTGTTCGGAGAGAGGCGCGCTGCTAAGGAGACGTGTGTCAGCTTCTTGACCGCTGTTGAATGGCATGGAAGGAAGTTTATAATGTGGCCAGCAGAAAAAGCTATGTTAGCCATCAAAGATTGGTTGGCGATCATCGGAATCTCGTCGCTGATAGCGACGGCAGCGGGGCACTGGCTCTCCAAAAGCAGGGAGTATGAGCGCTGGGTTTATGAGAACCGGAAGCAAGAATGGCGTGAACTAATCGACCAACTGCATGAGATTCTTCATAGGATGCACTACTACCATTCGCGTTTGCGAAAAGACATTCTGGAAGATATCAACGAGGGCATGCGTATCCTGACCAGTCGTTTGTTCATAGGGGAGAAGCTGGAAGAGCAGCAGATCAACAAGAAGCGGGAAGAGCCGATCGGGAACACGTTTGGACTCGACGAGTCGGAGAGGGTCACTGACATCGAGTTTCTAAGTAGGTTGATCGCGCTTGAAAACGAGTTGATTTCCGTTGCTCAAAATGATCTGAAGTTCAAGAGAGCAAAGAGAATCCGGTGACGAAAGTCCCGAATCTGTGCTCCACGGGGCTGGCTGATGAGATAACCGTGTCGGCTCCTTGCGGGCGAGTAGACTTGGGAGCGCTCAAGCAACCAAGGCTCGGAGGAAAGGAGCCGAGCGATGATGATTATAGGTTGTGATTTGCATACACGCTACCAGCAGATCGCGATGCTGGACACGGAGACAGGCGAAGAAATAGAGCGGCGTCTGGAGCACGAGAACGGAGAGCGGTCCGTATTCCCAAGGACATGGCTGAACGAGCTTGTTTGCAAGAAGGTGATTCTGTCGATGTCAGGGTATTGGATGGGCGCGTCGAACTTCGTTCCGTCGGGAAGATCCCGACTTTGGAAGAGTTAGTGGTGCAAATCACTCCGCAGAATCGTCACGGAGAAATCAGGTGGGGCCTGAGCGGGGCAAGGAAACCCTCAAGTGGTAGGCTCTGCTGAGCCTGAGATCCCTCACCCGGCTGAAGTGCGCCGGGTTTCGGGATGACGCCCTCTGATGGACGGCTCGATCTCCACCTTCTGCTTCGGCGTGGTCGTGATTACCACCACGCTTACCAGAACCAGCAGCGTTCCCACGACTGTGCGCGCGCCGAGCGCTTCGCCGCCGAGAAAGTATCCGACTAGAACGGCTACCACCGGATTCACATACGCGTAGGTGCCGACTTTGGTTGGAGATTCGTGGTGGATAAGCCAGACGTAGGCGGTGAAACCGATAATCGAGCCGGCGAAGATCAGGTAGGCCAGGGCCAGCCACGCGCCTGCAGATACGGCCTGCACACGGAAGCCGCGGAACTCTCCTAACATTGCGGCCGTCAGCGTTGCCAGGATTCCTCCGGCAAGCATCTGCGCGCCGGAACTCATGACCTTCGATTCGGGCAAAGGCAGCTTGCGGGTGAGAACTGCCGCCAGCGACCAACTGATCGAAGCCACTACCAGGGCAATCGCGCCGAATGTGTCGATGGGAGCGTCGCCGAAACTTACCGAGCGGCTGACCAGGACTGCTACTCCGGCGAGCCCTACTAGAAGAGCGACGCCGAGCCTAAGCGTGAGTCTCTGAGTGCGCAGAATGACAATCTCAGACAGCGACATGAACGCGGGGATGGTCGCCATCATGACCGCCGCAATGCCTGAGGGGACGCGCTGCTCCGCCCAGAAGAGTAGGCCGTAGTCGAGTACAAAGATCATCGCGGCAAGCAGTAGAACCGATGCCCACTCGCGGCCGGTGGGCGAGGCAGTGCCGCTTATGCGCATCCAGGCGTAGAGGACAATTCCGGCGGTGAAGAATCGCATGCCCGCTAAGAGAAGAGGTGGAACTTCATGCACACCGACACGGATAGCCAGAAAGGTTGAGCCCCACACGAAATAAATCATGGCGAAGGCCAGCAGTGTCTTCCAGCGGTGAGGGTGGGGCGTCGCTTCCATCGGAGCCGTCCAAACGGGCTGTGAGTAAGGTGACAGCCGTTTCTGCTTAGATCAGTGGCGAGACTCTAAGGAAGCACTTTTCTCCATAAAAGGATTTTATCTACCAGATTAATTTCTTCTAGTAGGCCCAGCGCAGAAGAGTGGCTCCTACCGTGAAACCTGCACCTACCGAGGCCATTAGCACGAGACTTCCCTTCTTCAGCTTGCCGTCTTCAATGGCCGTGTCCATGGCTAATGGAATGGTGCCTGCGGTTGTGTTGCCATAGCGCTCGATGTTGACGATCACGCTTTCCGGACGGAGGCCGAGACGATCGGCAGTGGCGTTGATAATGCGAAGATTGGCTTGATGCGGAATGAAAGCGTCGATGTCTGAGCCCTTGAGGCCATTACGTTCGAGCAGTTTCAGGCAGGCTTCGGTTTGCTTGCGGACGGCGAACTTGAAGACTTGCTGGCCATCCTGGTGAACGTAATGCATTTTCTTATCGACAGTTTCACGAGTGGAAGGGTTGAGGCTGCCGCCGCCAGGCATCTGCAGGAAGCATCCGCCGGAGCCATCGACTTCGTGGATGAAATCGATAAGTCCGACGGAATCGTCTTCGGCGGGTTCGAGAATCACGGCGCCGGCGCCATCGCCGAAGATCACGCAGGTAGCACGGTCGGTGTAATCGATGATGGAGGACATCACGTCAGCGCCAATCACGAGCACACGCTTGTGCGCGCCGGTAGAGATGAATTGCGCTCCGGTCTGTACGGCATAAATGAAAGCGGAGCAGGCGGCGGAGAGATCGAATCCCCAAACGCCTGCGGCGCCCAGCTTGTGTTGAACGAGGCACGCGGTTGAGGGGAATAACATGTCTGGCGTGACCGTGCCGACGATGATGGCATCGAGATCGCTGGGCGCGAGGCCGCGCTGGGCAAGCGCTTTCTTGGCGGCTGCGACCGCGAGATCGCTGGTGGCTACGCCTTTCTCGACGATGTGGCGTTCGCGGATGCCGACGCGGCTCAGAATCCAATCATCGGTGGTGTCGACCATTTTCTCGAGGTCGGCGTTGGTGAGAAGTCGAGGCGGCACGTAAGTGCCGAGGGCGCTGATCTTCGCTCTTGCGCGAATAGGTTTGGTCAAAGAGGGCTCCTGAGTATGAAACTCAGTATTTTGCAGGATTGGAGGCAGAATGTCTAACCGAGTTCCTCACGCGAGGCGCCAGAAGTCGGAAGTGAGATCAAGAGAGCGAAATAATTCGTGCGCTTCCTCCACGGTGCGGCGGCGCCAGTCGGGCGACAGGCGGTCGCGATACCAGGAATCGGCCAGCTTCCAGGTTTGTTCCAGGCTCAGGGTCGCGCCGCGCGGCAGCTTCCATGCATTACACCATTGGTCGATGTGGTCTTTCATGTGGTCTTCCGACCGGAAGATCAGCATGGTTTTTCAATTGAAGACAATGTCATCCCACCAGCGTCTGGCTGGAATGGCGAAGTGCACCACTCCCGGCGGGGTGGCTTCAACCGCGCCTTTGTGAACGGTCACAGTCATGCTCTCGCCGCAACATCCGCAAGACGTCAGCACGCGACCATCACCTTGCAGCATGGCAATGACCCCGAGCGCATCCCAAATGCAGTTTCCATACCAGCTGCGGGAACCCTTGTCTCCTTGAGTTTCAACCGCGAACGGAGTGGGAACCGTGGAAAGCGGATTGGCCATGAGGACTTCTCCGCTGCCTGGTTGCAGCACGAGCATGTGTGCGGCGGCGAGTTCCTTAAAGGCAGCGGCTACATCGGAGGCGTCGCATTGAAGAGCGCCCGCAACCTCCGCTATGGTGGGACAGCGCCCCTGCGTCAGGAACAATTCATAGAGCCGGACACGCACCCGATTCTTGAAGTCGTTAGACATAACGCGGGTCGCGCATTGCCGCACATTATCAAGGAACCGAAATGCAATGTCCAACTCTACTTCCCATGTTCGGGGAGAGATCCTCGCCTGCTAAGCGACACGACTTGAAAACTCGTATGACATCCACTCCCGAATGAAATTCGGACACGAGACCAGGTCGAACGCATAGCCTTCTCCGCGCATCAGATAAAGCAGCGCAGCGCGGTCCACCTCTTCCAGGTTTTCGAGATCGAGCATTACCCACAACTCGCACGCACCTGCCGTTTGGACCAGTTGATCCAGATAAGAAAGATGATCCTGAAATAATTTTCCGGAGACACGAATGGTGACATTGGGAATGGTTGGACTTAACTGAAGCTTCTGCATTTCACCTCCGTTAGCGGAGCAAATCGGTTCTTGCCCGGCGTATACCCGTTAGACGGGGGAAGAGGGGCGGCTTGCGCAAAGAGTGGTAAAGCGCGTGTAAAGTTTCGCAAAGAGAGGGGAGCGGAAGAGGAGATCCCGTGAAATCCGAACCGAAAACAGAGAAAAAATTAAGATAAGCCAGGCACCGGGAACCCACTGCACACGCAAGAGCCCGTTACCGTTGCTTCCTTCCGGACCTGGCGGGGTTGGCGAGAGTACGTCGCGTGAGACCGATGCCTGACCTGAATCATTCTAGCAAACGAGTATGCGGTTGGCTGATATCGGTCTAACCTCTGCTAGGGGGTTGGTGACTTTTGGTGCAAGAAATTCGCAGGAAGGCCTTCCCTTCTGGATGCGCTTGTCGCACCATAGAACTGAACTGATAAATCGTGAGGCGAATGGATTTCTGATAACTCGCCTGCAACTCTCAAATGCCGCAGCCGACGCAACAATTCGAAGTCATTCCGCTCTCCCAGGCTATCAATAAATACTTTGAGCTTTCTATTTATCTGCTGGTTTTAATGGGGTTCGGGATACTAGCCAGCACGGGCTCTCTGGATCTGCCCACGATATTGGTGGTGGGGAGCGCTCTGGCAGTACGGGGATACTTTCTGGCCGAGCGGCGCCGGGTTGTGATTTCCGCACGCTGGACTACTCCTCTGACCATCGCCTATTTCATTTTCTATGCAGCAGACTACCTACTGCTCTCCCGCAATTTTCTAAATGCGACCGTACACCTGGTTCTGTTCGCAGTGGTCGTGCGCACGTTTTCGCTGCGCCGCGACCGTGACTACACCATGCTGGCGATCCTGGCGTTTCTGATGGTGTTGGCCTCGGCTGTGCTCACCGTGGATAGCGTTTTTCTGGTCTTTTTTGTGGGCTTCATATTGATGGCGGTGGCCACGTTCATCCTGATGGAGATGCGACGGTCCGGAAGGACGGCGAACTTTCAGGCGCGGCATTCCCGCGACATGCAGGAGCACCGGCACCTGGCCTTCTCCCTGGCGCGGATGACGCCGGCCCTGGTGCTGATGATCTTGGTGGGCGCAGCAGCGGTTTTCTTTCTTCTACCTCGCATGTCGGCGGGCTATCTGGGCGGCTACTCTTTTGGAAACGATCTTTCTTCCGGGTTCAGCGATCACGTGCAGTTGGGCCGCATCGGCCAGATTCAACAATCCGACGCTTTGGTGATGCATATCCAGATAGACGGAGATAAGAAGGGCAACTACGCCCTGCACTGGCGTGGCGTAGCGCTAGCCAACTTCGACGGCAAGAACTGGTCAAACTCCTCGGGGCAGTATGTGCTGCGGCGAGGACCCGACGGCGCTTTTGCCGTGCCTTTCTTCAGTCAGGGAGTGGCGCAGGCTCCGCTGGCGCGGAATCAGCCGTCTACGTTAAGACCGGAGCGGGACATTCATTATCGCGTATTGATGGAACCGATCGGCACCAACGTATTTTTTCTCGCGCCATGGGCGCGACGGGTGAGTGGAGCGTATCGGACTCTGCAGATCGATTCCGGCGGAGCGGTATCCGATCTCGATAGCCAGCGATCTGTGAGTATTTACGAGGCCGATTCGGACATTTCAACGCCTTCCCCCGATTTGCTTAGAAGCTCTGAGGACTATTTCCCGCCATTTGCGTTGGCATATCTGCAGCTGCCGCGGCTCGACCCGCGCATTCCGCAATTAGCGGCGCAGGTTTCAGGCTCCGCTTCCAATAACTACGATAAGGCGGTGGCGCTGGAGCGATATTTGAAGACGCATTACGGATATACTTTGCAGTTGCCGCGCTCGCCGGTCGCCGATCCGCTGGCCAACTTTCTTTTCGAACGCAAACAGGGTCACTGCGAATACTTCGCTTCCTCGATGGCCGTGATGCTGCGGACACTGCGCATTCCTTCGCGCGTGGTGAACGGTTTTGTCAGCGGTGAATTCAACGACCTGACCAACAACTACGTGGTACGGGCTAAAGATGCGCACGCCTGGGTGGAAGCATATTTCCCGGGGTACGGATGGGTCACGTTCGATCCCACGCCGGGTGGCGGCGTCGGGTCGCCACAAGGATGGGGTCGGGCAATGCTCTACCTGGATGCTGCCGCTTCGTTCTGGAGAGAGTGGGTAATCAGCTATGACTCCTCCCACCAGTATGTTCTGAGTCACTCCGTACTGAGCGGGACACGTAGTTTCTGGGAGCGGGCTCGCCTGTGGGCGCGGCTGCGCTATGCCGGGTTGCTCAATTGGGCGAGAAAGGGCCAAGCAGGCGTAGAGCATGCGCCGGGGCGATGGTTTGCGGTGGGCGCTGGGGTTGCGCTTCTATGGCTGGCACTGGCGAACGTTGGGCGGCTTGCCCGGATGATCCGTGTGAGGAGGCTGCAGGCACATCCAGAGAGCGCGCCGGATGAAGCTGCCGCCATGTGGTATGAGCGCATGGCTCGGCATCTGGCGCGGCGTGGAGTGCGGAAAGATAGCACGCAAACAGCGCAGGAGTTTGTGAGAATTATCGAAGATCAACGCTTGCGGGCACGAGTCGGGCGGTTCACAGACGCCTACGAATCTGCGCGCTTCGGGAATTCGGCCGATGACGCGCAGCGCTTGCCTGAGTTGTACGAAGAAGTGGAGTTAGCAACAAAAAAATGATCTGATCGCATCGGGTTTTCGTTGCCGCGGATCCTAAAACACTCAAAACTAGAAGTGCCAGACGACGCCGGCGCCGACAAAATAGTTGTGCTGGCGACTCTTGCCCGTATCCGCCAGAGGTAAATTGGGCGTGCCCGACCAGAAATCGCGGACCTGACCCCGAATGCTGAAACGATGCCACACCTTAACGTCCAAGCCAAGGCCGCCCTGGAGTACACCGCTGGTCGAGGAGCCACCTGGGTTCGTCCCGCCATAAATGAGGGTACTATCTTCGCTGAAATGTCCGAAGCCGCCCCCGAAACTCACCCAAGGGGAAACCGCTGTCGCAGGAAACAAGTTCAACCGAGCCGAGGGAGTGATGAATATCTGTTTGTAGTTGGGGGGGACGACGTCGCCACCGGAGCCGAGATCCTCATCTAGATTGAAAACCGCAGGCACTTCTCCCGAGACTGAGAACACAGGAGTCACCAGAAAGGCGCGAGCATAATTAATTTCGAAAGTGAGGCCCTTGCCGGAGCGAACGAAAGGATTGACGGCGGGCGCGTTCAGGCCGTGAATTCCCTGGTCGCTAATGAATATCCGGCCAAGAATGCCGGTCAATTCGTTTTTCTCGTCCTGCGCCGCCGCAGTGGCGCCAAGAACGGAGATAGTCACTGCCAGGACTGCAATTACGGCCTGTTTCCCAGACATTTCCCCTCCAGAATGCGGGATACCTGCTCGTGCGATAACGACTAGCGTAGCATGAAGCGTGACGTTTTAATCCACAGGTTGCTGTATTTTGGGGCTTTACCGGTCAATTGGCAAGCGTCGGGTATCGGGGTAGCCGGCGGAAAATGCTAAAATAGTCAGATCGCATGCCGTCGAAAACCCTCACTATCTCAAGCTCCGGCGAAAAAACTGACAGCCAATCGGTCGATCATATGCAGAATCCGCGTGCGCCGAAAGTAGGCTTCATCAGCCTGGGCTGCCCGAAGAATCTGGTCGACAGCGAGGTCATGATGGGCTTGCTGGCACGGGCCGGAGCCGAACTCTCGCCGCGAGCCGAAGATGCCGACGTGATCGTGGTGAATACGTGTTCGTTCATAGAGAGCGCGCAACAGGAGTCAGTGAATACGATCCTCGAGATGGCTGGGCATAAGAGCTCAGGACGCGCGAAGAAACTGGTTGTCGCCGGCTGCCTGGTGGAGCGCTTTCGGGATGAGATCCAGAGGCGCATTCCCGAAGTCGATGCGGTGGTAGGAACGGGAGAGTTGCAGAATATTCTGGCGGCGACGGGAATATCAACGGCGCCGTTCTCGTCCGCCAACAATTCACCGTTCGTGGTTCTGCCTTCGCGGCCTGAAGGCGATGCTCGTGCAGCGCAGGGGCGATTCTCACGCGGGCAATGGGATGGCGCGATTGCCGATCTGCCCAACTATTTGTACGACGATGACACCCCGCGCGTTCTGGCTACACCCAAGCACACGGCCTACATTAAGATTGCTGAGGGCTGTGACCATCCATGCACTTTTTGTATTATTCCGCAGCTGCGCGGGAAGTTTCGCTCGCGCCGGTTCGAGTCGGTAATAGCTGAAGCGGAGCGGTTGGCGGAGGCTGGCGTGCGGGAAATCACGCTAATCGGGCAGGACACAACCTGCTATGGAGAAGATTTCGGGCTAAAGGATGGATTGGCCCTCCTGCTTGAGAAACTGGCGAAGATTGAGGACCTGCGTTGGGTCCGCTTCCTCTATGCCTATCCGAATAAGATCACGGGGAAGCTTCTGGAGACTATCGGATCGACGGAAAAGATCTGCTCCTACATGGATGTGCCGCTGCAACACGCATCGGCGTCAGTGCTGAAGCGCATGAAACGGGGAGGCGGCGCTGACTTATTTCTTCGGTCGATTAGCAAGATGCGGCGCGCGATTCCGGGCCTCACGCTGCGCACGTCGTTTATCGTGGGCTTTCCGGGAGAGACGGGGAAGGAATTCGAGGAACTATGCGAATTCGTGCGCGAGGCCCAGTTTGATTGGATGGGAACTTTCTCCTACTCTGACCAGGAGGGCGCCGACGCGTACGGATTGGAGAAGAAGCTCTCTGCTCGCGAGATCGAGCGGCGGCGCAAACATCTGATGGGAATCCAGCGCCAAATCAGCAAGAAGAAAAAGAAAGCGCTGGTGGGGCAGGAGTTCGACCTGCTGCTCGAAGGAACATCGGAAGAAACCGATCTGCTCATGGAAGGACGGACCTCAATGCACGCGCCCGAAATTGACGGCAAGGTCTTCGTGAACGACTTTCCCGCGGATACGGAGCCGCAGCCCGGCAACTTTTATCGCTGCCAGGTGACCGAAGCGCACGATTACGATCTGGTGGCAAGGATTCTGTAGCGCCAGTGCGCTCTGATTTCTCTCTCGACGAAGTTAGAATCCTGAAATAGTCTTTCCCCATGCCTCGTAAGCGCGCTATAAAACTCCGCTGCCCCATCTGCAAGAAAGTCGTGAAGAACAGCGACGCGGAGTTCCCTTTTTGCAGCGACCGCTGCCGAACGATTGATCTGGGCAAGTGGGCAAGCGGCGCTTATGTGATTCCATCGCCGGTCGCCGATGCGGACGAGCAGATCCGAGAAAGCACGCCCGAAGATCCGGAGGAAGATTTGTGAAAGATTCTTCCGAGGTCGCAAACACGGTCAACGGCAGCGTCGGCGTCCCGCCGCCTGTTCGTTCGGCACGCTCAGGGCAAACCGTGGGCACGTCCCACGCACGAACTCCGTTGTGGGCCATGCTGGTCGGCACATTCTTCGGTGTGGGGCGGATGCAGCCGGGGCCCGGCACGTGGGCGTCGGCCGCGACCGTTTTGTTGTGGGCGGCTTTGGCGCACGCGTTTGCGCCTTCGCTACGGACCCCAGTTGCGATCACATTAGCCGCGATGATTACGCTGATCGGAATAGCCGCGGCTACGCGGGTCGCGCGCGGTTCTGGAATAAGGGATCCGCAGTTTGTGGTGATTGACGAGGTTGCTGGTCAACTGGTGGCTCTTATCGCGGTGCCGCTGGCTTGGAAATCTTTTCTAGCGGGCTTTATACTTTTCCGGGTCTTCGATATCCTAAAGCCGCCGCCGGTGCGACAATTGGAGGCGATTCCGGAAGGCGCCGGGATTGTACTCGACGACGTTGCCGCCGGTCTCTACGCTCTCGGAGTTGTGCATCTCTTTCTACACTTTGGTCTTCTAAAGTAGTGCGAGCATTTCCTAATGGGATTTTCCGACCGCATCCTGGGCAAGAAAAACGTGAATGGTGGACCGCATATTGAGTCCGTCTCGCCGGTCCTGGCGTTGGCCGGCGGCGAAGTCCGCATTGCCGGTTCAGGATTGCGCTCCCAACAGTGGCAACGCCCGCGGGTGCAATTTGGCGAGGTCGAGGGCGGAGTCGTGGTCAGCTCGGATTCTTTCCTGGTCGCTCGCGTTCCAGAAGGTGCGACCTCCGGCCCTGTGGTGGTAGCCGCTGACGGACACACCAGTAACTCGCAAACAGTGAAGGTCGCCGTTCCCATCGCCGAGAGTTTGCATCCCGTGACGAGTCCTGCGCTCGATGCTCAAGGCAACATCTACGCTACTTTCTCCGGTTCACGCGGCCAGAAGGTGCCGGTCGCGATTTTCAAGATCGACACGAACTATACGGTGAAGCCGTTTGTCGCGGAGATGATGAATGCGACTGCACTTGCCTTCGATCGTCAGGGGCAAATGTATGTTTCTTCCCGCCACGACGGCGCGGTTTACCGTGTGGCGCCGAACGGGACCATGACCACGTATGCGGAGGGAATGGGAATCGCCACAGGGATTGCTTTCGATCGAAATCAGAATCTCTACGTGGGAGACCGCAGCGGCACTATCTTCAAGATCGGGCGCGATCAGCAGGTGTTTGTCTTCGCGACTCTTGAACCCAGTGTTTCGGCATATCACCTCGCCTTCAACCCGCAAGGCGACTTATTTGTGACCGGGCCCACAACGTCCAGTTTTGACAGCGTGCACAGAATTGATCCGCAAGGCACGGTGCACAAGTTTTTCCGCGGCCTCGGACGCCCCCAGGGCTTGGCGTTTGACTCGGCTGGTAATCTTTATGTGGCTGCGTCACTTTCCGGCAAGCGGGGCATTGTGAAGATAACGCCGGAGGGTATTGCCAGCCTGGAAGTCGCGGGCCACGGACTGGTGGGCCTCGCGTTTGCGCCGGGACGCAGCGTGATTCTGGCGACCAACGACGCGGTGCATCATCTTTCCTGGAATATTCCGGGGTTTCCGCTGCCGCCGGAATAAGACCACGGCGTCTCTTATGCTACGTCTGAGATTTCTATCGATCCGCCAGATCCACAATTTTCATTTAGACTTCTAGCCGTGAACGCCGAGATCATCGCGGTTGGTTCCGAGCTATTGACGCCGTTTCGCACAGATACGAATTCCCTCTATCTGACGGAGCAACTCAACCAACTCGGCCTCGAGGTGATTTTCAAGAGCGTAGTGGGCGATGATCGCCGGCGCCTGTTTGAGGCCACTCAACATGCGCTGTTACGGTCTGAGATCGTAATCTTCAGCGGTGGGCTCGGCCCCACCGAAGATGACCTTACTCGCGAAGCGGTAGCCGAAGCGTTGGGTGTCTCGTTGCGACGCGATGACGAAGTTCTCGCCGCTATTGAGAAGCGTTTCGCAGCGCGTGGCTGGAAAATGTCCCCAAACAATGCCAAGCAGGCTGACGTTCTCGAGGGCGCGACGGTGCTGCCAAATGCCAACGGGACCGCGCCGGGGCAGTGGTTGAGCGGCAAGTTCGACGGACGTGAACGCATCGTCATACTGTTGCCTGGACCACCGCACGAGCTCAAGACGTTGTTCGAGGCAGAGTGCCGTGACCGGCTGCGGGCCAAGTTGCCTCCAGCGTTTATTGCAACGCGCGTGCTAAAAGTGGCAATGCTGGGGGAATCGCAGGTGGATGCGCGGGTCTCGCCTATTTACAAGCGGTATACCGAGGTTCAGACCACCATTTTGGCGGGAGCGGGAGAAATCCAACTGCATTTCAAATCGCGCGGCGACACCATGGAAGCGGCGCAGGCGCGAGTAGATGAAGCGGCCGACGCAGTTGAGGAAGAACTCGACGATGCGGTGTTCTCGCGCGATGGCGAGTCACTCGAACAAATCGTCGGCTACTGGCTACAGATGCGCAACGCCACGCTGGCCGTGGCGGAGTCGTGCACGGGCGGCTTGCTGGCTGAACGAATCACCTCGGTTGGCGGTAGTTCGCGCTACTTTACCGGAGGCGCAATCGTCTACTCCAATGCAATAAAGACCGAACTGGCGGGGGTGCCCGCCGAGATGATTGAACGCCACGGGGCGGTAAGCCGCGAAGTCGCGGCCGCGCTGGCCGAGGGCATTCGCTATCGTTGCGAGACCACGTTTGGAATCGGAATCACCGGCGTAGCCGGGCCGACAGGAGGAAGTCCTGAAAAGCCGGTAGGCCTGGTCTTCCATGCGCTCGCTGGCGATGGCGGGACGGATGTGATTGAGCGGAACTTCCCGGGCGACCGTAAGCGCATCCGCTGGTTCGCGACCACTCTCGCGCTGGATATGATGCGAAGGAAGTTGATGTGATGGTAGCTTCTAGCTGCTAGCTCCTGGCTTCTAGCTGACTGGAACACCAGAAGACCAAAAGCCAAAAGCCCGCAGCTAGAAACTGATTTTCTATGCGACTCTTCGTTGCCCTCGATATCGACGACGACATCCGTGCCCGGATCGCGCGCTTTCTCGACGGCGTGCGCGGTTTTGCCCCAGATGTTCGATGGGTAAAGCCTGAGTCGCTACACCTCACGCTGAAGTTCATTGGCGAAAAATCCGACGACGAGGTGGAGAAAATCAAACGAGCGATGGAGGGGATTACGGTTGACGCCTTCGAGATGAATATTCGCGGTTATGGATTCTTTCCCGGTGCACGTGCGCCGCGAGTGTTCTGGATCGGAATTGACGCGGGAGTGAAGCTCACTTCCCTGGCGGCCTCGGTAGATGAAACGCTCGCCGTGATTGACATTGCGAAGGAGGAGCACGCCTTTAACCCGCACCTCACGCTGGCCCGCGGCGGCGGAGAATCGCATTCGAGGCGCAAAGAAAAGAATGCGGATAAGAGTTGCGGGTTTCAGCGTCTCCAGGAAAAACTCGCTGCCTTCACGATGCCGGAGTTTGGTACGATGACCGTCCGCGAGTTTTTTCTGTACCGCAGCCAGCTTTCGCCCGGCGGCTCGAAGTACACGAAGCTGGCGAGATTTGCGTTGCACTCCAACTCATGCCCAGTTTAGTTCTCATCGCCGCCATCAGCTATCTCCTCGGATCGATTCCTTTCGGATATCTGTTAGTACGAATCTTCCGAGGTGAAGATGTGCGCCAAAGCGGCAGCGGAAATATTGGGGCAACCAATGTCTCGCGCAAATCGCCGGTGCTGGGAGCGATCACACTGGTACTGGATGCGGTGAAAGGATCCGCGGCGGTAATGCTGGCGTACCATCTTGCAGGCGGATTGTCGAACGGCATTAGACCTAATCAGGCGATGGCAATGGCCGGTCTGTTTGCGGTCCTCGGCCACGTATTTCCGGTGTGGCTCAAGTTTCGCGGTGGCAAAGGAGTGGCCACGGGGTTGGGTTCATTTCTTTTGATTTCTCCGAAGGCCGTCCTGGTCGCGGTGGGCATTTTTGTCGTAGTAGTAGCCATCTTTCGCTACGTCTCGCTTGGGTCAATCGTCGCAGTAGCATCTTTTCCACTGCTTCTTGTTCCCGGAATGTCCAAGCATAGAGATGCTCCGCTGGCCCTGGCTTTGATGGCTGTGACTTCCCTTCTCATCATCGTCAAGCATCACGAAAATATCCGCCGCCTGCTCGCCGGCACCGAAAGCAGCGTGGGAGCGAACCGAGCATGAGCGAAATCGCAATCATCGGTGCGGGAGCGTGGGGAACGGCTCTGTCGATTGTTCTTGGGCGCAAGGGCACGCATCAAGTGCGCCTGTGGGCTCACGAAGAAGAAGTTTGCGAGAGCATTACGCAGCAACGCGTGAACGAAAAGTTTCTTCCTGGCCAGCCTATTCCGGCGTGCGTTACCCCGTGCAATGATCTCGCGGAAGCGCTTGAGGGCGCGGATATCGTGCTGAGCGTGATGCCCTCGCAACACTGCCGCCGGCTGTTTGAGCAGATGCGACCGCACTTAAGCCCGAAAACCATGATCGTGAGCGCGACCAAAGGATTGGAAGAAAATTCCCTGCTGCGCATGACCGAAGTGATCGTGCAAGTGGTCAAGCTAAAGCCACGCCTGGGCGCACTGAGCGGACCGTCGTTTGCGCTGGAAGCCGCGAGGGGCGATCCGACGGCAATCACTATCGCCTCGCGGGACAACGAGCTCGCTCGCGCCATTCAGCAGGAATTCAGCAATGCGAGTTTCCGCATTTACACGAACGACGACCCAATAGGGGTTGAACTCGGAGGTGCGCTGAAAAATACCATCGCTATCGCCGCCGGTGTTAGCGCGGGCCTGGGTCTCGGCCACAATTCCGTGGCGGCTCTCATAACCCGGGGCTTGGCGGAGATGACCCGGCTGGTCGTGGCCTGCGGAGGCAAAGCAGAAACCATGGCGGGGCTGGCCGGTTTGGGTGATCTGGTGCTGACTTGCACGGGCGGCCTCTCCCGCAATCGCAGCGTGGGTATCGAGCTCGGCCGCGGACGAAAGTTACCAGAAATTCTCGCAGGAATGCATGGTATGGTCGCGGAAGGAGTCTTTACCACCACGGCGGCAGCCGGGCTGGCGCGGGCTCGCGGAGTCGAGATGCCTATAACTGAGCAGATGCACGCGATCCTGCACGATGGCAAAGATCCGCGCGAAGCAATTTCTGAACTGATGGCGCGCAGCGGCAAGAGCGAGACGCTGAGGTCCTAGCCCGGCGCGCGGCTTCTTCAGCAGCCGTTTGCTTTGCCCGCCGCACCGGACGTGCACTTTCATGGGTACTTAGGTAATGGCGAGAATGCATGCTTTTCGCCCGCCGGCACTCCTACCACATTAAAATTCTATAGATACCTGTGAAATCTGCCGCCACTGCGATTGACGGCGCTTCCAATCTCAGCCTTGGGAGCGATCTGTCCACTTCTGCGCCCAATCCGGCGCGGGTTCCGATTTTGTATGTGATCCTCGGCGTGCTTCTCGTCATAAGCATTGTGCCCATGTACTTCTACTCCGCGCAGGTGGAGGCAATTAACCGGGATCGGCTGAAGACCAATGAAATGCTGCTGCAGAACACGGTGACGCGGTCTCTGGCTGACGATCTTTCGCAGCACGAGCGTTCCTTGCGCATGATGCTGGCTAACCTTTCGTCGGCGATCCAGGTAGCCAGCGGCGGGGACATCGGCAGCAAGAACATCGAAGCGCCGGAACTGCGCGCATTGCTGGAGAACTTTGTTTCTTCCTCCGACGAACTTGCATACGCCACTCTGCTCAACTCTGAAGCAAAGGGCGTCTCTGCGGGCCGCATTGCGCCGGACGCTTTTTTGCAGCGCGAGTTGCAACACGCGTATGACGCCGCACACGACGGGCGCGCCTACAACGGCCAGGCGCTTCAGGTGGAAGATGGAAAGTCCACCCGCACCGTAGTCCTGGTGAGCAGTCCGGTCAGCTACGGCGGGCGTTTCCTGGGCATGGTGGGCGCGGTTGTGGATCTGCAATTCCTGATTCGCCGTCTGCACGAGGTCAGCGGCGGCGGCCTCATTCCCTACGTAGTCGACTCCCAAGGCAGGCTTGTAGCGGCGGGCACTCCGCAATACGTGACCGGCCAGGATATGAAGAGCCTTGAGATCGTGCGTAATTTTGTTGATGAGGGCAATAAGGCGCAACTGGCGGCCACCAAGGAATTCGCCGTCCACGAAGGCAAATCCAGCATCGACATGCTCGGAACCTACAGCCCGGTCACCGCGCTGGATTGGGCCGTGGTTGTGCAGAAGCCGCAACTTGAAGCTTATCGCGGAGTCTATGAGATGCAGCGCACAGCGCGGCTGCTGGCGCTTCTGGCGGTACTGCTAAGCATCGGCGTGAGCATTTTCGCGGCGCGCAGAATCACAAATCCACTGCAGATCCTCACCCAGTCCAGCCGTGCTCTGGCGCGAGGCGATTTTTCGCAGCGGGTTCACTTGCACAGCCGCACCGAAATCGGCGAACTGGCCGAAACTTTTAACACCATGTCCGAGGAACTGGAACAATTCGTCGAGGATCTGAAGCGGGCCGCGGAAGAGAACCGCGCACTGTTCCTCGGCTCAATCCAGATGCTGGCGGGCGCGGTCGACGAGAAGGATCCTTACACTCGAGGCCACTCTGACCGTGTCACTCGTTACTCGCTGATGATTGGGAAGGAACTGAATCTTCCGGCCCCTTTTATGGAAACCCTGCGGATTTCCGCGCAGCTCCACGATGTGGGCAAAATCGGCATCGAAGATCACATCCTCAAGAAGCCGGGCGCGCTTACCGCGGAAGAATTTGAGGTCATGAAAACTCACACCACCAAGGGCGCCAATATCTTGCGCCCGGTGACTCAGCTCGCGGAGATGCTGCCGGGCATCGAGCTTCATCACGAGGCTCTCGATGGCCGCGGGTACCCTTATGGCCTCACCGAAGATCAGATTCCCCTGCTGGCGAGAGTGATTGCCGTGGCCGACACTTTTGATGCATTGACCACCAATCGCCCTTACCAGCACGCGTACGCTCCGGTAGAAGCGTTCAAAATCATTCAGAGTCTTGCCGGCAAGCGCCTTGATCCCGAGGCGGTAGCAGCGTTGGTGGCGGTTTACGGACGTGGCGAGATTCGCATTCAGCGCGTGGGGATCAAGAAGCCGGTGGTGGCAGATGCAGATGCTAACAGCACGCCCTCTGTGGCCACAACGCCACTGGCTACTGCAGAAACCACCAACCTCGAACGAACCCGCGTTTAACCATCCTTCACTGGTATGTTTGCTCCGGTCTTGAGGGCAGATCGTGTCTGACCGCTATAATCAGGTCTGGAACTTTCATGATTCAGACTTTGTTTGGCAGCCTCGAAGAAGAAAATAAAACCGGCCTATTCGAGCGCATGAAGCAGGCCGTCACGCGCACGCGCGAGAACCTCGCCGAGCGCATTGAAGATGTCGTTTCGTTCGGCAAAGAGATCGACCGCAATACGCTTGATGATCTTGAGGGCACGCTCATCGGCGCCGACTTGGGCACTGCGACGACGCAGGAGGTTCTGGGCAAACTGCGGGAAAAAGCCGATCGCAAACAGATTAAGGACGTTCAGGAACTGAAGCGGCTGTTGAAAGAAGAACTGCTGGCAATTCTGAATGCTGCAAATGCCCGCCCTGTTCAAAAAGTGGATGGAACGCCCGAAGTGATTCTGGTTGTAGGTGTGAATGGCACCGGCAAAACGACGACCATCGGCAAGTTGTCGCAAGTATTTCGGTCGCAAGGCAAGAACGTGCTGCTGTGTGCGGCGGATACGTTCCGCGCGGCGGCGATCGATCAACTGGAGATATGGGGCCAGCGTACCGGCACGGAGGTGATCAAGACCAAGCCCGGCGGCGATCCCTCGGCCGTGCTGTTCGACGCGCTGCAAGCGGCGACGGCGCGGAAAACCGATTACGTCATTGTCGACACGGCCGGCCGTCTTCACACCAAGACGAGCCTTATGTCCGAGCTCGAGAAAATGCGCCGCACCGCTCAACGCATTATTCCCGGAGCTCCGCATGAGACCCTGCTTGTGATGGACGCTACCACCGGGCAAAACGGTCTGCAGCAGGCGCGCCTGTTTACGGAGTCTGCGGGCGTCACCGGGATCGTGCTTACTAAGCTCGACGGCACAGCCAAAGGCGGAGTGGTAGTCGCGATATCCCGCGAACTGGGGTTGCCTGTCCGCTTTGTCGGGGTGGGTGAGAAAGTCGGCGATCTGCTGCCTTTCGACCCGAAGGAGTTTGTGGATTCGCTGTTCGAATAGGAGTTGTCATGAGCGATGATGAGAAACGTTCACGACTGAGGACCCTAGTGCAGGACTACATGCGCCGGTTGTTTGGCAAGGAGCCGACCCCACCACCCGGCGATCCCCATGCTTACACTATGGCGCCGCTACGACGTGGCCCCAAAGGTCGCAGCGGCGCAGCCGCAGTGGATGAACCTGAGGAAGATTCCTATCGCGCCTTTCCGCCTCGGCGTCAGTGATGCCTGACCACTCCACTGATGAGCAGTTCCTGCATCGCGCCCTTGATCTGGCTCGCCGGGGCCTGGCGCTGGCCTCGCCCAATCCCTACGTGGGCGCAGTAATCGTCGATCCTGGCGGCAACATAGTGGGCACGGGCACCTATACTTACGACGGCATAAAGCACGCCGAAATCCGGGCCCTGGAGCATGCGGGTGACAAAGCCCGAGGCAGCACGGTGTATATCAATCTCGAACCTCACTCGCATCAGGGCCGCACACCACCCTGCACCGAGGCATTGATCGCTGCCAGAATTCATCGCGTCGTCGCTTCGATGCCCGATCCCAATCCGAAGGTAAGCGGACAAGGCTTTGAGAAGTTGCGAGCCGCGGGCTTGCAAGTCGAAGTGGGGCGACTGGAAGCGGAAGCTCGTCGCCTCAATGAGGCTTTCGCGCGCTACATTCGCAGCGGAGTGCCGCTTGTTACGCTGAAAGCTGCCATGACCCTGGACGGCAAGATCGCTCTTCCTGCAGTCGCAGGATTGAACCACGTGCCGGGAACTCCGGCAGGCGGCTGGATTACCGGCGAAGAAGCCAGGGCCAACGTGCAGCAACAGCGTCACCACAGCGATGCCATCCTCGTGGGAATAGGAACGGTTCTTGCCGATGATCCGCTGCTTACAGATCGTAGTGGCAACCCAC
The DNA here is from genome assembly GCA_963761915.1 of uncultured Acidobacteriota bacterium. GTDB lineage: Bacteria > Acidobacteriota > Terriglobia > Terriglobales > Acidobacteriaceae > Sulfotelmatobacter. The sequence goes on along the minus strand of CAVXIO010000007.1, from coordinate 118,642 downwards.
GGCGTCGGCCCTTGCTGCGGGTAATCCTGGATTCGCATTTGCGATTGCCGGTGGAATCGCGCCTGGTAAGAAGCATCGCCGACCAATCGAACGATGTGCTGGCCTTCTACTCTTCTGCCGAGCAAAAGAAGAAAACTGAACTAGAGGCCCGTGGCGTTCGGGTTGAACAACTCTCACCGGATGCGAATGGACGTCCTGATATTTCGGCAGTCCTGCGCCGTCTCGCTCAACTTGAAATTACCAGCGTCATGATCGAAGGCGGATCGAGGGTGCACGCAACGGCACTCGCCTCCGGCGTGGTCGACAAGGTTTTCCTTTATTACGCTCCCAAGATAATGGCGGAAGCCGGATCGGTGCGGTTCGCCGACGGCAGGGGTTATCAGCGACTGGATCAGTCGTTGCAGGTAGAGCATCTCCAGCTGCATCGGTTCGGCGAGGATTTTGCGGTAGAAGGCTACTTGCGCGATCCCTACGCGGACTGATGCTCTCTCGCCGTAGGTTTATTATGTTTTTGTTACTTTGAGGTTCCTCATGTTTACCGGCATTGTTGAAGAAGTCGGACGCGTCACTCGTATCGAACAGCGCGGCGAGAATCGCCGCATTACCATTTCGTCCGAACACGTAGCCAAGGAACTTAGAACTGGCAACAGTGTCGCAGTGAGCGGTGTCTGCCTCACGGCACTCGATATCAACCCCGGATCGTTCTCCGCCGATCTGGCCCCCGAGACCTGGTTGCGCACATCATTCTCGCGCATCCGCAAAGGAGCGTTGGTCAACCTTGAGCTTCCCATGAAAGCCGATGGCCGCTTTGGCGGGCACATTGTGCAAGGCCACGTGGATGGAGTCGGTAAGCTCATCGCCCTGGAGCGCATTGCGGACTCGGAAAACTTCTGGTTGCGCGTGGAGTTACCCGCTGAAATAGAAAAGTACACAGTCTATAAAGGATCAATCTGTATCGAAGGCATCAGTCTCACAGTGGCGAAACTCGAAGGCCGAACCTGCACCGTTGCCATCATTCCGCACACGGTGGAGATAACGAACCTCAACTCACTAAAGCCCGGCGACCCCGTGAATCTGGAAGCTGATTTGATCGCGAAGTATATTGAAAAGATGATGACCAGCGCACCGGTGGAGAGTTCGCTGACAATAGAAGAGCTGGTGCGGCAAGGATTTTGAGGATACTGACCAGTGGCGGGCGATTGATGTGCTTGGTCCCGACGTACTCTCGTGACTATGCAGGACAGCAGTCTAGTTCCCCAATCGATTACTGCCGCTAATCCCGGTCTTTGCGGGGACTGCGCCCACGCTCGACGCCTCGAATCAGATAGAGCATCAGTGTTCTACCAGTGTCAGCTCTCCTTCACCAATTCTGAGTTTGAGAAATATCCACGCCTGCCGGTCGTGACTTGCAGCGGCTACAAGAAACAACGCAATCCGTGATCACACCGGACCACCGACATTTCCTCTAGCATTCCAGCTCCAGTTCGTCGAGTTCCAGGAACTCTTGCACGATGGCCTCGGTTGAATGCTCCATCTCCGCCGACGTGCCGAAGAAGATTGCTTTGCCTTGATGCAAGAAGACCACGCGATCGGCGAGCTTCTTAGCCAGGCGCATGTCATGGGTCACTACAATGCTAGTCAGACTCAGTTGAAGCTTGAGCCGCTTGATGAGATCCCCCAGCAGTTGCGCCATCAGGGGATCGACCATGGTTGTTGGCTCGTCGTAAAGAATGCATTCCGGGCGCGCCGCCAGAGCGCGCGCAATCGCCACCGAGCGTTTCATACCGGTCGAGAGGTCCGAGGGCAGCAGGTCGCGCATCTCCTGCACCCCCACCATCTTCAGCAATCCGTCGACAATCTCGTAAATCTGCTCTTCTGACAAGTCCCGGGTTTCGCGCAATGGAAACGCCACGTTGTCGCCGACTGTGACGGAATCAAACAGCGCTCCATTCTGGAAGACCATGGTTACTTTCTTGCGAATGGCTTCCATCTGCTTCTCTGAAAAATTGGTGACATCTTCGCCGGCAACAATCACGTGCCCGGAATCCGCCTTGAGGAAACCCATCAGAAGTTGCAGCGAAACCGATTTTCCTACACCGCTACGGCCGAGGATGCAAACGGTTTCGCCTGGCATCACGTTGAAACTGACGCGATCAAGCACAGCCTTATCGCCGAACGCTTTGGATACGTCGCGAAACTCGATATATGGTTTCTGAACAGTCTCGGGCATTGCCTGGCCCTCGCGCTCTTAGTCTAAACTGTCAAGCCCTTCGCTTTTGTGCCAGCAATTGTTCAGGAGTGTTCAGATTGCGGAAGATATCTCGCGAAAAGCCCGCGCCTTCCACTTCTGCTTCCTCTATCACTCGTGTTGGAACGAGATCAAACAATAGGTCTATTTTATTTCGTCCGGCCTGCAAAGCGTTCTCGGCTGCGTCGGCAAACTCCCGCCGGTAAACGGCGCACAAAGGCTGCAATCCGCCGTCGCAACGCGGAAGCAACGCGACAGCCTCGGGCGCCCGGCGCGCCTGCCGAATCAAATACTCCAAAAACTCTGGCGAAACGAATGGGGTGTCCACCGCCAGCATCACATTGCGTGGTGTCAGCGATGACCGCAAGGCAGCGTGAATACCGGCCAGAGGTCCGCATTCGCGGAATATATCTTCCACCACCAAGGCATACTGCCCAAACTTCTCGCGACTACCGACGATGCGCACTTCGCGAGCGACTGACCGTGCCAAATCGAGCGCGCGGGCCAACAGCGTTCGGCCCTCGAACTCTACAAAAGCCTTGTCCGTCCCCATGCGCGTGCTCTTTCCGCCGGCCAGAATGAAGGCAGTAACATCGGACGCAGGATCGTTCATTCTGCGATCATACACTCGGCGCTTGGAGCAATGACCGAGCCCGCAATCCTATCTTCTTTGTCCTGAACGCTTTCCGGTATGGTGTGGCGACCAACGTTCTCGGTGTCTTTGTGTTCACCTTCGCACGACACGAAAGTAACCTTCCCAAGAACACCGGTTCGGGAGATGATGAGCCTTCCGGCACGCTCAGGTCCGGAAGTAACCATCATGCCGCAGAAAATCATGGATGTACTAATGCTTGGGCGCTGTTCCCATGAGTTCTCCTGGCCACGCCGCGGTGCTGACGGAGAGTACTACCAGGTCTGTCTATTGTGCGCGGCCGAATATAAATATGACTGGACCACCATGCGCCGCACCCAGCGCCTGGAACACGCCCAGCCAGAAACCGCCGTGAAGCGCAGTCATACACGGGAAAAGCGGCCATCCTGGACTCCGCGTGCCCGCCGGTTGAAACTCGACGTACCTCTTCGCTATCGAGTAAACAACACCAGTACCTGGTACGAAGGAATAATCGACAATCTCAGCCAGACCGGATTGCTGTTTCGCGGGCCGCAGCAGCTACCCGTAAATGCACTGATCGAGATGGTGTTTGAGATGCCGGAAGAAATTTCCGGCCAAAAGAATCGCAACGTTCTCTGTCAGGGCCGCGTAATCCGTTCCAAAGACAGCCAAAGGAACGCCAAGCAGGAGGCAGACAACGATAACGGCCTCCTCGGCGCCTCAATTGTTGACTACAAGTTCATCCACTAGAACTTATAGTTCGCTACCAATGATTTAAGCCCGGCGCTCCCGCCCATTCCTACGTCAAGTCTCCGGCACGGGCACTTCTTGCGCAAATTACTCGCGCGAATGCGCTCATAGCGTCTACACTATGGTCGGGGCAGTCACCTACCTGTGGAACCGGAGTCTGATCATGAACAGAGTCTCCCTAACTCTCGTGATTTTCCTCATTGGGATTCTAGCCTTAAGCGCCAGCTGCGCCAGGAAGCCTAACGACGCAAAGATTTCCAGTGACATACAAAACAGGATGAGTCAGGACTCTGGGCTGTCCACCAAGCAACTTACCGTGCAGACCAGCAATGGAGTTGTGACCCTGGCAGGCTTTGTAGATAACAACGCGCAACGCGAGGCTGCGGCTAGGCAAGCCGCATCTGTTGAGGGTGTGAAGGAAGTCGTCAACAATCTGCAAGTCGGCATCGCCTCGAACGCCGCCCTGCCTCCGCCGGCGGCTCGAATCGCTCAAATCACGCCGTCAATGGCTCAGACGGCAAAGATCAAAAAGGCTCGTCGTTCAAACATTTCCGAGAGCGACGCCATGGACAACGCTGCCGCGCCAACTGACAGCGCCAACAATTCCGAACCGCCTCCTCCTCAAGACCAACCTCCAGCCGATGCACAGCCTCCTGCACCGCCCGCACCACCGCAACCGCAGAAAGTAACGATTGAACAGGGCGCGCAAGTGTCGATCCGCCTGATCGACACAATCGACAGCGAAAAGGATCAGATAGGGGACACTTTTCACGCCACATTGAATGCGCCCCTTTTTGCCGAGGGCGCCGAAGCCATTCCGGCCGGAACCGACGTCATCGGCCATGTCGTCGATGTGAAGAGCGCGGGCAAGTTCGCCGGGCAGTCATTGGTAGTACTACAACTGGACAGCGTCACGGCTAACGGCAACAGCTATAACCTCCAGACCGACCAGTACACAAAAGAAGCCGCTTCGCGAGGCAAGAACACGGCTGAAAAAGTCGGCGGCGGCGCGATCCTCGGCGGCATCATTGGCGCGATTGCGGGAGGCGGCAAAGGCGCTGCCGTCGGCACCGCCGCGGGGGCCGGTGTTGGCGGAGGCGTGCAAGCCGCCACCAAGAGCGAGCAAATCAAACTGCCCTCAGAAACCGTGCTGAACTTCACCCTGCAGACTCCCCTCACAGTCCTCAGATCGCCAGATCCGAATGCCGGCCGTCAAAAGCTCGACAGTTCGCAGTAACACGATTTCCTCAATCTCAATTTCGGTTTTCAGAACACGCACAGGACTCCTCTGTGCCTCCACGCGATCAGAACGTATCTCCAGATAACCGCGCCTATCCATAAGAAAAATCTACCGATGACGATGCGCTTCCGCTTCGGTCTGTTCTGACTCCGTAACACGCAACAGATTCTTGTTGTATCGGATCGAATCTGCGCTAAAACCCCGGCACTGATTTTCGGACATCTCCGCGTCCACCCTGTCCGAACTGGATTGTATTTTCTTCGCGCCATTGCGGTCCCTGGCCGTAACCCGAATGCGTGAGGAGGACCTCGTGATCCAAAAGACTACACTCGCATCAGTTCTTGCTTGGGCAGTACTGTTCCCCTCTGGAATAGCATCTGCTCAGACCGACCCCGGCGTGCAAAGTGGGAACCGCGGCACCGGCGCCGCGCTTTCTTCTGTGCAGGCAAACAGCCCCTCCGGAATACTTGCTTTTTTCACCGACGGCCAGAGCCGATTTCAAGACGTGGAGTCCGTCTCCAAGAGTCCCTCCGGAAACAACGGTCTGGGGCCGCGGTTTAACTCAAATCAGTGCAGTTCATGTCACGCTCAACCTGCCGTGGGAGGGACAGGCGCTGCCGTCAATCCCCAGTTCAGTTTCACCAGCAACGGAACTGCGCCCAAAGACACCACTCCCTATTTTGTTACAGCCAACGGCCCAACTCTTGAGGCGCGTTTCCCGTTTTTCTTTAACAACAACGGCTCGGTCAACTACAACGCTCCCAATGGGGGAGTGGAAGATCTGTTCACCGTTTCGGGCCGCTCCGATGCCGGCAGCTGCACTCTGCCGCAGCCCAGTTTTAATACAGCGGGCTCGGAGGGCGACATAATCTTCCGCATTCCCACGCCCGTCTTTGGCGCAGGGTTGATCGAGAACCTCGACGACTCAACTCTGTTGAACAACCAGTTGGCAAATCTCAACAATAATTTTGGCGTTGCTGGCACCTTCAACCACAACGGCAACGATGGCACCATCAGCCGATTCGGTTGGAAGGCGCAAAACAAGTCGCTGCACATCTTTGCTGGGGAGGCCTACAACGTGGAGATGGGGATCAGCAATGAGCTCTTCCCTCAAGATCGTCCGCTGCCGGGTGAAGACCAACTTCAAACGGGACTGCCGACGAGTTGCCTTAACCTCAGCGGCACCGGTTATCCAGAGGACACATCCAACCCCGCGGCGACGCCGAACGCAGCAGTTCTGGATGACGTCTCCGCATTTGCCAACTTCATGCGCTTCCTGGCTCCTCCGCCTACCGGTGGAGTGGTGCTCAATGGACAGCAAGTTTCTTCAAGCACAATTGCCGCAGGCGCCTCCTTGTTCAGTTCGATCGGTTGCGCCACGTGCCACAACGCAACCCCCGGCACCACGCAGGTGTCAAACTTTACGTCTTCGTTAAGTAAGGCTCCGGTGAATGCCTTCTCCGATATTGAGATCCATCACATGGGCACTGGCTTGGCAGATAACGTTTCGCAAGGCAGCGCGGGTGGGGATCAGTTCCGCACGGCTCCCCTGTGGGGTCTCGGGCAGCGCATCTTCCTTCTCCACGATGGTCGCACCACCAACCTTAACTCCGCCATTGAGTCCCATGCCGGTAACGGCAGCGAAGCCACCGCGGTAGAAGACAATTTCGATAGTCTCAGCACCACCCAACAGCAGGAAATACTGGACTTCCTGCGTTCGCTTTGATCGCTTTTCGGTGTAGCTGGCGAAACACTTTGTGTCTCGCCAGCTCTTGACTTTAGTAATTTCACTCGTGTTGCTCTGGCGGACCACAGGCCAATGCGTCTGGGTTCAGAGGACGAATATGCTCTCTCGATACTTATGTTTTTCGCTGGCGCTCCTCTTCTCCGCATCCCTGGCAGCCTCGGGCCAAAGCGCCAAACCGCAAAATGTGCGGCAGAATGGCGGCGACTTTTCTAACGGCGCTCCTCCGGGAAACAAAGTGCCAACAGGAGTCATTCTTGTAAAGGGCGCCTGGTCTAGCGCAAGCGATTCCGTGACTCCCATACCCGAAGGCGGGAATGTAACCAACCATGTCTTCCGCAACCAGTATTTCGGGATGGCCTACAGCCTCCCCCAGGATTGGACTGAAAAATATAAAGGCCCGCCGCCCTCAGATAGCGGCCGCTACGTGCTTCTGCAGCTCACGCCTGCAGATACATTCAAAGGGCCGGCGCGAGGAAGCATCTTAATCACTGCTCAAGACATGTTCTTCACGCCCCTGCCTGCAGCAAATGCCTTGGAACTCATTCATTACTCGAAGGACCATTTGCAGGCCGACTACAAAGTCGAAATGCCACCCACGCCAACCAGAATCGCCGGTCGTCCGTCTACTTTCTTCGCCTATTGGTCCCCCGCAGCAGAGCTGCACTGGTACGTTCTGGCTACCCAAATCCGCTGCCATGCCGTGGAGATCGTGCTCACCAGCCGCGATACCAAACTGCTGGCGGGCTTAATGCTCGATCTGGACAAGATGAAGTTGCCCGCGGAAGCTAACCCAGCAGCGGGCACGGGCGGAGGCGACGTCCCCGTGTGCGTTGCCGATTATGCCCGCAAAGAAAATATGATCACCCGGGTCGAGCCGATCTTTACCGAGCACAGGTTCAACCCGGTGCCCGTGCGAATCATTATCGATAGAGAAGGCAAGATAAAACACATTCACTTTCTCAGTGCATTCCCCGATCAGGCAAAAGCCATAACCGATGCCCTGGGACAATGGAAGTTCAAGCGGTATCTGCGGAACGGCCAGCCAGTGGAAGTGGAAACTGGAATCATGTTTGGCCGCGTCGCATATCGAACAACGCAGGCGGTGGGGGAGCCGCCGACGAACTGACCCGAGAAATAATCCAAAGCATCTTTCTAGCGGAGAATTTCTTCCCGCATCAATGCTATCTCTGTTCTCGCTGCGCGGATTCGATTCGTCGTACACTCGTGGGACACGGCGATCCAACCTCATGTCTCCTCTCACGGCATTGCTGCACACTATGAATGATGCCCTGCGCCTGGGGCGGACGCTCGAAAGTCTTCTTCCCTGCACCGAAATCCTGATTGCGGACCATCACTCTACCGATTCCACTAGGCGTGTTGCGCGCGAATACGGAGCGCGCATCGTCGATGCAGACAGCCACGCCGAGGTGAATCGTTATCTCGATCTTGCCCGCTGCGACTGGATTCTATGTCTCGAGCCGGGGGAAGCCATCACCGAAGCTCTGCAAGCAAGTCTGTTCGAATGGAGTGCGCTGCCAGACCACGGCGTCGCTGGCCGCCCCGCTTTTTCCGTCTTTGTGCGCGAGCAAAAGGGACAAACTTGGCTGGCGTTTCCTGCGCCACAAATCCGCCTTGTCCCGCGCGGCTGGAAACTATGGCAGGACCGGCTCCCGGCTCCCGAATCCTCCGCTATTGCGCTCCAAGGCGAGTTATTGCGTTTTACCTTTCCTTAAGAGGAAAGACCGGGTCGGCGACCCCGCCGTTCTCCAACTTGCCACCCCATGACCGTTCGGACAGTGACTTCAGTACCTTAGTACTGCATGCCTTCGTCGCCTTATAATCCACACAAGAATCAGGAATATCCGCGTTCTCTGGAAGTACGCCGCGAGTAAGAGTGCGAACGCTTCCGGACCAACGCCAACAAACTAGTGGATCCAGTTTACGCATCGGCGATTTTTGTCCTCGGGCTGGCCTTCGGCAGCTTTCTGAACGTGTGTGTCTATCGTTTGCCCCTGGGCTTGTCGGTCGTAACGCCGCGTTCAGCGTGCCCCCACTGCAAGCGGCCGATCGCCTTTTATGACAATATGCCAGTCGTTAGTTGGCTGATTCTTTGTGGCCGTTGCCGTAACTGCAAAGCCCGAATTTCGGCTCGTTATCTATTCGTAGAATTGCTTACTGCCGCTCTCTTTCTTGGCACTTACGGTTATTTCGGAGCTACCCTCGCCACGCTGAAATATTGCATCTTCGGGTTTCTTCTCCTCGGTCTTATCTTCACCGACGCTGAGACCAAGCTGCTGCCCGACAAGATGACGCTGCCCGGGCTTGTTCTAGGCCTCTTGTTCAGTTTGCTGGTTCCAGTGCATGACATAGCGTCACAGTTCTTGCCGGCAATGCTGAATCTGCCCATGAGCGCGGACCTTGCGATTCGCTTGTTCTCCCTGTTCGATTCCTTGCTGGGCGCGGCGGTCGGAGCTTCCTTCATTTATGGCGCGGGTGCTGTGTATCTGCGCTGGCGCGGAACCGAAGGCATGGGCTTCGGAGATGTGAAATTAATGGCAATGGTGGGCGCGTTCCTCGGTATCAAGCTCACCATTTTCACCATCTTTGCCGCCTCGCTGGCGGGATCGTTGTTTGGCCTGACTACCGTTCTGGTCGTTTGGATTAAGCGTACCCATCGCTTTACCCGCCGTCTGGCCAACCTGCAAGCGGCCCGCCGCCGGGGATGGCAATCCGCTCAAATGGTTTACCGGCATTATCAAATGCCATTCGGAGTTTTCCTGGGCAGCATGGCACTGCTCGCTTTGTTTGCCGGTAACCAGTTCTTGAACTGGTACGGGAGGCTATGGTGGTAAGGCTCCTCGCCAATCCGGTCCTTATGCGCGCCGCGCTGGTGTTCTTCGCGGCGGGTGCTGCCTTCCTATTTGCCATTTGGCTGATACATACCTTGCGCAAGAGCATTGCTGCCGAAGCCAGTCTCGATTCCGGTACCGCCCCCAAGCTCGACGCTCTACCCCTTCATCTCTACAACACCGTCATCCAACAACTGAAGCAACAGAAGCACGAGTTGCAATTGCAGAACCAGGCCGAGCAACGCCGGGCCCGCACCTCTGAGAATTTCAGCCAGACCGTTCTTTCCAATCTTTCCTCTGGGGTGCTCGTGTTTGGTCCCAACGGATTGGTGAAGCAAGCCAATCCCGCCGCCAAGGAAATTCTCGGTTTCCATTCTCCCTCGGGTATGAGCGGGGAAGATATTTTTCGCAATGCCGCAGTCTGCTCGACAGGCTCTGGCAGCTCCCATCCAGATGGGCAACCAGTGCGCCTCGTCGAAGAAATACACGCTGTTCTCCGGGAGGGCAGCAAGTGCCGTCAACTCGAGGCCGACTACACCACTCCCACTGGCAAAACAATCCCGGTTGCCATCACCATTTCGCCGGTACCTTCCGTCGATGGCAGCCTGCTCGGCGTCGCATGCCTCATCAGCGATCGCAGCGAGTTTGAACGAATTCGCCATCAGCAACAATTACAAGGTGAGATTTCCGCAGAGATGGCACTCGATCTGCGCACCGCTTTAACCACCATCGCCGGATACGGCCAGCAGTTGGCGCGCAGCCGCGATCCTGAGCTGGCTCGGCAATTGGCCGCCGATATAGCCGGCGAGGCCGCTCGTCTCGATCACCACATTGGAGGATTTCTAGCCGCGAAAAGCACCGCCGCGGGCAAGTAAGAGAACTTAAAGTAAAGGATGAACCTATGAAGCGCATCGAACATATCGCTCTGGCAATCACAATCGCATTATCATCGGTACTGCTGGCTTCTCTGGCGGCAGGCCAGGCCTCAACGCCAGCCCAGGATCAATCCTCGCTCGGCGACTATGCCCGTAAGGTTCACAAGGACACCGGCCCTGCGGCCAAAGCTCGGCCTAAGGTCTTCGACAACGATAACCTTCCCAAGGACGATAAGATTTCCGTGATCGGCCAGCCCCCGGCCGCGAATGCCGAGACACCCTCCACTGACACGAATGAAAAAGCAGCTGCTCCTGCCGACGGCAAAAGCGCCGACAGCAAAGCAGCAACCGACAATAAAACCCCGGCCACCAAGCCCGCAGCTGCAACCGACGAAGATCAGGCCAAGAAACAGGCCGCCTGGAAGGCTTGGCAGGATAAGCTGGGCGAGCAAAAAAAACAGATTGACCTGGCCGCCCGCGAACTCGATGTGACCCAGCGTGAGTACCAGCTTCGCGCCGCCGCCATGTACGCCGACGCCGGCAACCGTTTGCGTAACTCGACCCAGTGGGACAAAGAAGAAGCGACGTATAAACAGCAGATCGCTGACAAGCAGAAAGCCGTCGACGATGCTAAGCAGAAACTTACAGACATGCAGGAGGATGCGCGCAAAGACGGCCTTCCCGCCTCGATGATGGAGTAGGCCGTTTCTATAGCGCCGAATTTTATAGTCGCGGCGGCGCCATTCAGATGACGTCAGCTGATACGATTCACCGCATTCCGTAATGCGTGAAGCTGCTTCGCGTGATGCCTTCCATGCACCAGATGAAACTTTCTCCACTGCGCAGCGCTCAACGGACCAAGAATCGGATGGTCGAGCAAACAAGTGCGGCGTCCGAAGCGGGCCTCGCACTCCCCAATGAGCGAATCCATGGCCACGATCTTGTCTCCGATTTCATTACGTACCTTCTCCGCCGGCAAACCTCGAGGCTCGGTCGCCCGTGGCGCTTTCCGTCCGGTCGGCAGATGGCCGAATTCCACGACCACCAGCGTGCGCCAGCGTTGGTTCAAGGATGTTCGGGTCGCCAGCGGCTTGCCCGCTTCGATCACTCTTTCGAATCCCTTAACCGTTCCGGTATAGCTTAGATACAAATGCTCTAACACCTCCGCAGCGCACCACTTGCCCGGAGGATGCCAGCTCAATTGCTCACTCGACATTCCTTCGACCGCTGATTCCACAACTTGCTGCAACGTTTTCAGGAGGGGATCCATGGCACTACTCTCGCCTTTCAGCGCGCTTCAGGTAGAATGTTGCGCGACAATCAAAACATTCCAGGGTTATAAGAGAAAGGTCGACATGAAAATGCGGGACCGCATGCAGCCAAAGACCGCTGTAATGGCCATCGAAGTTCAAGATGCACCCCGCAGAGCGGTTGCCAGGCACGCGCCGGTCGCGATGCTGAGCGCAGCTGTCCTTCTTTCCATTCTTGCGCTGTTCACTGCCTGCGACTCGAACAGCTCAAAGCCCGCCGGAACCAAGCCTGAACCCAAGGCTCCGGAGCTGACCACCGCACGCGCCGCATTCCAGAAACTCTTCATCGCCGCCCGCAACTATGCCGCCGACGTCAGGCCCTTCCGCATTGAGTCTACTCCCACGTCCGACGCGAACGGCCAGGACGGCAAGTCGGCCATCTGGCGCGCCAGCTTCGCTTCCGCCGCGCAGCACGGCGTGAAACCTTTCATCTGGTCGGGCAGCAACGCTCCCGACGCTCCGTCGCGCGGCGTTTCTCCCGGCAACGAAGATACCTATAACCCGGGCAATGCTTCGACTCAGATTTTTGACGTGGCTTTTCTCAAGGTGGATTCCGACCAGGCGTTCGCCGAGGCCCAAAAACATGGCGGTGACAAAGTTCTGGAAAAGAACCCCACCATTCCTGTCATCTACGTCTGCGACTGGAACCACAACACCAATGAACTGGTCTGGCACGTCATTTATGGCAATTCCCGCGAAGACGCCAGGCTTACGGTTGCGGTCAATGCTTCGACGGGCGCATTTATCCGGGTGGAGAAATAGACTTGCAGTCCAGGCTTGCTGCGACGGTAGAGGGAATAACAAGACTGCAGCGGGAGTTTTATTCCTGCGGTTCAGCCTGCTTCAGTTGTGCTTCGATTGAGGAGAAGAAGTGGCATAGCGCACCTGCCGAGGCGATGACGCCTTCCAGCGAACGACGTTCTCCGAAGAAAACAAATATCTGCGGCCGACTACTGAAGCGTCATCCCGGCTCCTGCGTTGGAATGCCGCTGTTAGAAGAGAAATCGTAGGGTGTTAGGTAAGACGCACTGTCAAAGCAATCGGGCCATGCAGCAATCTCAGTCGGTAAGGAGGTGGACCGTTGCCCAGACAACCCGACCCTCAACTCGAAAAGCGCATTCTCGACGCTGCCAGCCGGTTGTGGTCCCGGGGCGGCGAAAAAGCGCTCACCATGCGCGGCGTCGCCAAAGCGGCGGGCACAACTACCCCTACGCTGTACGAGCGCTACCACGACCGCGACGATATCCTCCGCGCCTTGCGCATCCAGACCCGTGTCGAACTCTTCACCACGCTCACTCGCACCCGTTCCCTCGCTCAGACCTGCGAGCGTTACCTCCGGTATGCCCTCGAGCATCCCCACGCCTACGAGGTTCTCTTCGACGGATTCGCCCAGCCGCCATCGCTGCACGAGCCGTGGCCGTCTTTCAATCTTATGCGTCACCGGGTTGCCCAGCGCCTGGGAGGCAGTCCTCGTGAGCACACACGGCTTATGCTCTCGCTATGGTCCCTCATGCACGGCTCCGCGATGCTGATGATTCGCGGAGGCGTCTCAGGCCCCCTGCGCACCCAAATGATGCACGCCTGTCTGGACGCTCTGGAAGCCATTATTGCGGAAGCGGCGCGGTCAAAGGGCAAAGCACCCTCAGGCCCGAAGTGGCCCGCAGGCCTGATCCTGGGCGAAGCCGCTCACAGCCAGGTAAACACCGGCAAGGAACTCTCCAGCCTGAAACCCGCGACGAAAAGCAATCGCTTGAAACCCACAGCAGCCATCCGGCTTCGTACCCCCCGTGCCGGATGACTCGATCGCCTACGGCTACTGTTTTGGCGCCGTCGTCTCTGCTTTCAGCCGTTCGATCGCCTTCTGCGCTTGCGACGACTGCGGACCGTGCGGCAGGATCTTCAAATAGCTCTCGTACTCGGCGCGGGCGTCGTCTAAGATTCCGAGCTTTTCCAGAGACTCCGCCAGCCGGATTGTAGCCACCGCATCGTTGTCTTTGTAGCGCAGAGCCTCTCGATATCGCTCCTCGGCAGCGCGATAGTTCTTGCGCTTGAAGTAGAAGTCGCCTACTTCGACGCTCTTTGCGGCCTTGTGCGGATCCCATGTGTGGAATTCGCTAACCCCACCGCTGCTCAAAACTTCAGCTTCTGCCTCAGCCACCGCGGTCGAACTTTTCGGATGCGCCTTGGCGTCATCCACAGGGGGACTCAGATCCACTTGCGTGTCTTTGCTCGAACTTTCCCCCACACCTTTGCCCAGATCGTCAACGTTCACACGATCCGAGCGCGGCGGCGCCATCGTAGGGGTGCGCGCCTTTGGCGTAGGATCAGCACCAGCGGAATCGTCCTCCGGAAAAGGATTGCGTTCGGCGGCCGACGGTGGCCGGCTGGTTGACGAGGGCGATGACGGCGGGGATGGTGACTTAGGCGAATCCTGCGCCCATATCACACTTGTGAAGTACAGCAGAACAGCGAGAAACAACCAACTTCTCATGGGCTCTATTTTACCGTCTGGCGTGGCTTCGATGGAACCTGTGCTTTTGTAACCAGTAGCTGGATGCTAGATCAACCAAAAAAGCAGGCCGCTCAGGGGGGAGGCGATGAGCGGCCTGTTTGGCGAAGTCCTCCGGGGAGGAGGGGAAAACTAATTCCAATTACATGGACGACGGGTTATTCTGCCCCGTCGTTGTCGGCGGCGTCGGGGTGGTGTCGCCCACAGTGTTGGTCATGAGGCGGACATCCACGCGGCGATTGTCGGCACGGCCTTCTCTCGTCTTGTTCGATTCCACCGGCTTGTCCTTACCCAACCCGATCACATAAATCTTATGCGCCGGCACGTTGTACTTCGAAGCCAGGTACTGGATGACGGCGTTGGCGCGGCGTTGGCTCAGATCATAGTTGTACTCTGCCGAACCCACCGAATCCGTGCTGCCTTCGAGCGCGATGATGTAACCTTTGGTGCTCGAAATCGTCCCGGCCAACTGATCGAGCGCCTCTTTGGCCTTGGGCGTCAGATTGTCCTTGTTGAAACCAAACTTCACGGAAGTCTCGGCCACTGGACGATAGTTGTCCAGGTTTGCCACGGTGTTGGTTAGCACGCCTACGCGGTTATTGGCTGCGTCTGCCATTTGCTGCGCGGATGTCGCGCTCTGGCCGGCGGCCTGTGCTTTCTGTTCCACATCTGCCGTCTTGGCATTCACGGCCTGGATGCCGGCCTGCGCACGGGCATCGACATCCTTAATGTCCTTGCTGTTCTTGGCCGTCAGATCATCGAGTTCGTTGGTCTTGTTGATCAGCGGCGTAGTCTGTTGCTTCACGTAGTTCTTGCTGGTGCAGCCGACCGTTGCGGCCATGCTGACTGCCAGGAAAATCGCTAACGAAGTGCGGGTCATTGGAGAAGCTCCTTAATTTCTTGTCTCAGCGCCATCGGGTGTCTCCCGCGGCGCGAATTCTGCTCTTTCGGTCTGCCTGGGAAGCAGTCTAGCTCTTACAAATCCCACCCATACTTTTGCACGGGACATGCCAGTTCGCAATACAGCATCTTCCCGATGTAAGTATATACGTTTTCAACCAGTTGCAAGCTGAATTCTGTGATTGGCCGAAAACCGGGCGCCTCCGCGCAACGCAAAGCCCACACACTAATGGAAATTTTATACGGTAACGCGCAGATCGCCGTGACTGGCTCAATTGCTCCGAGGAGGGCATATCAACGGGATAACCTCCCGTTTGTTCCGCCGATAGACCCGGAAATCGGCTTCGTCGATCGTGATTACAAAGTGACGAGGGTAAAGCTCGCTCATGCGCACCAGGCACAGATCGGCAAGGTCAGGCTTGCGATTCACATACCGTTGCGCCAGTTCTCGCAATTGCGAAATGTTCTCCGAGCAATCAAATGCCACCTGCAGCAATCCGTCCTCAACGAGCGAAATCACATAGGCACTCGATCCGAGGTGAAACGCTGCTTCACTGAGGACCGACTCGCACGTCAGCAAAGGTTCGGTCAGGGTTTTTGCCAAACCGACAGCCCAGTCGTGATGTCGATCATTTTGCCGGCCAGCAGCAACAATGAAGCCAGTGTCAGCAATACCCTTCATTCTCGAGAATATCCCTTACGTGAGGAGACATCAGCAGGGCCGCCTTTGATCGCGCCCAAGTGCCGCAGGAATCGCTGTTGCCCGCGATTGGACTTGGCGCTCTCCAGTTGTTCGCGAACCAGCCGTCCCATTGGAATTCCAGTCCGGCGTGATGTCTCTTTCAGCCAGGAAAGAAGTTCGTCGGTAAGACGTATGGTCAATGTGTGACTCATATGGCAGTAGTGTAACACACGCCCAGTCTATTTCCAGATATCCGTAATCGGCGACGCGGCACGATCGCCCTCGGCCAACGGCTCCAGCCCAAAATTGTCTTCGATTGTGCGCAGCACGTTGTAATGCGTGTAATGGCGGTCGAGCACCTTCGGATCCTGCTGGCTCCCATCTTTCACCATGTCTCCCAGAAACAACGTGTAAATCCGATTGTCGGCATTGCGGTCGGACTCATCGAAGGTCACAATCACCAGCGTGCCTTTACGCAGCTTTTCGCTGAAAGTCTTATCGAGAAACTTGCTCACCCACGCGCCCGCCACTTCCACATTCGTATTGTGACCATCATCGTTCATGTTAGGACTGTAGAACGAGTAGGCCACCAATCCTGCTTTGGCATCCTTCACGAAGTAGTTATCGTCTCCGAGGAGGCTATTGCCTTTGGTTGAATCCACTCTCACCACGCGGTCGCACCACTTTTCCTGGACTTCCTTGAAGCTAAGGAACGGCACGTGCCGTCGCGCATAGTCACCCGCCTTCCTTTTGGACACATGCTGACTGTCGATCCCGTACGGGCAATTCCCTTCCGGCAATTCCTCGGCGTAGTTCTTGAAGTCAAGGCCACTCGCGATTAATCGATCGGCAATAGTTTTGTGCGCCGCATCATTAGGAAAGTTAACTTGCCGGTCGGCCAGATATCGGCCGCGGCGATGAATGCCAAAATCCGTGCCCGCCACCATCGCCAGGTAGTTTGGATACGACGGATGAAACAGCGCATGAAAGTTTGAGAAGCTGGCGCCCTTGGCAGCCAGCGCCAGCAAGATTCTTATCTTTCACTGCGGCCTCATAGTCGCCGTTTTCCAGCACAATGATGACCACGCGGTCGAAGTGGTGAGCGCTGGATCTCGCCACGGCCTGAGCCGCATCCTCCTTCTTTTCCTGCGCCGGCTTCGCTTGCTCAGCCTGGTTGGATTGCCCAGGCGCCGATGCCTGGGCCGGAGTCGCACCCGGCGCAGGAGGGCTCGACTGCCCCAGGGAAACCCTGCTTCCCGGGCTAGACAGCGCGCCGATGAAAACCAATACAACAAAAAATAGCCTGCGGCAAGAAAACGTCCAACCACTCGATAATGGGCTCATTTCAGATTCTTGGAACACTGTCGCATACTTGCTCATCAAATAGAATACTAAGATCGCCCGATGGATCTACCCCAAAAAATTCGCTCCATTCCCACCGAGCCCGGCGTGTATCTGTACAAGAACGCCGAGGGCGAAGTCATCTACGTGGGCAAGGCCAAGAACCTGCGCAGCCGCGTCGCCAGCTACTTCCACGAAGGCCGCTGGGAAGATTCGAAGACCGGAACACTGGTTCGCGAAGCCGTCGATGTCGACTATATCGTCGTTGCCAACAACAAGGAAGCGCTGGCGCTCGAGAACAATCTCATCAAGCAGCGCAAGCCGCGCTTCAACATCCTGCTGCGCGACGACAAGACTTACCCGTATGTCAAGCTCACGCTGGGCGAGCGCTGGCCGCGGGTTTACGTCACGCGCCGCCTGCGCAAGGACGGCAGCGCTTACTACGGCCCGTACTTCCCCGCCAATCTGGCCTACCGCATCGTCGATCTCATTCACCGCAACTTTCTGATTCCATCGTGCAAGGTGGACCTCACACGCTTTCATCCGCGGCCTTGTCTCCAGTACTACATCAAGCGCTGCCTCGGCCCGTGCGTCAAGGATTTGACCACGCCTGAGGCTTATCAGGAAGCCGTTCGGGATGTGAAATTGTTTCTCGAAGGCCGTCCCACAGATCTGAGCAGGTCGTTGCACGAACGGATGGAACAGGCCGCCGCGGCGCAGGAGTACGAACGCGCCGGCCGTTATCGCGATCTGATTTCCACCGTCGAGCAATTGCAAGAGCGCCAGCGCATCGCAGCCGCCGAAGGCGATGACGCTGACGTCTTCGGCTACCACTATGAAAACGGCATGCTAGCAGTAAACCTGTTTCACATGCGCGGCGGCCGCGTAGTCGATCGCCGCGAATTCTTCTGGGAAGATCTGCCGGAAATCGCCACCGGACACGAGATCGCTACCCTGCCTGCCACCACCTCAGAAAATGTGGGGACAGCCGCCCCCGGCTGTCCAGGCGAGCAAAGCTCGCAGGTTTCTCCTGCCACAGACGCCTTTAATCCCGGCGAATTCTTCTCCGCTCTGCTAAAGCAGCTCTACATCGGCCAGCCCTACGTTCCCCGAAACCTCTACGTCCCAGTGGGATTTGAAGATTGCGAAGCCCTCGAGGATTTACTCTCCGAGCAAAGCGCGGATAAGAGCGCCCGCAGCCCGCGTGTGCATATCCTAGTTCCGCAGCGCGGCGACAAACGCGCTCTCATCGATCTCGCCGGCACCAACGCCAAGCAATCCTACGATCAGCGTTTTCGCGTGCTTAAACCAAGCGCCAAGGCAATTCAGGAAGAACTGCAGGATGCCCTCAGCCTGCCCGAATTGCCCAGGCGCATCGAGTGCTTCGACATCTCGCACATTCAAGGTGCCGAGACCGTTGCCTCCATGGTGGTGTGGGAAGACGGCAAGATGAAGAAATCGGATTATCGCAAGTTCATCATTCGCACGGTCGAAGGCGTAGACGATTTCGCTTCCATGCGCGAAGTGGTCACGCGCCGCTACAAACGCCTGCTGCAAGAACAAGAAAAAGAAAAGAAGCCAATGCCCAGCCTAGTCCTGATCGATGGCGGTTTAGGACAGTTGCACGCCGCAGCCGAGGCGCTCGAATCTCTCGAAATCATCAACCAGCCGCTAGCCGCAATCGCCAAGCGCGAAGAAATTCTCTACGTCTACGGTCAGGAGAAAGATCCCATCGTGCTCAATCACCACTCGCCGGTGCTGCATCTGATTCAACTCATTCGCGACGAAGCCCACCGCTTCGCCGTAACCTTCCATCGCAAACGCCGTCAAATGCGCGACCGCTCTACCGAATTGCTGGAAATCCCCGGCGTAGGCGAAAGCACCACCAGACGTCTTCTCGAACACTTTGGCAGCCTGCAAGCAGTCAAGCAGGCAGACCCAGCAGCACTCTCGGCAGTTGTGACCCGAGTGCAAGCCGAAGCGATCAGCAGTCACTTTCGAAAATAGTTCACCAGGCAAGCGGCTACGTAAAGCGTGAGGGCATTGCGCCCACGGGAAGTGAAAGAATCTATGCCAAACAAGAACGAGCGCGGAACCCTAATCGTAACCGGAGGCAGCCGCGGCATCGGCGCCGCCATAGCGAAGCTTTCGGGCGAGCGTGGGTTTTCTGTAGCGGTCAATTTTGCAACTGGCAAGGCCGAGGCTGCGGCAATTGCTGAACAGATTGCTTCAGCTGGCGGCCGCGCCCGTGCGATTCAAGGCGATGTCGCTCGTGAAGAAGACATCATCCGACTCTTTGAGACAGCCGAGCGCGAACTGGGACCGATCACAGGACTCGTCAACAACGCAGCCATAACCGGCGGCTTTGCCCGCGTGGATGAAGTAAGTGGAAAAATCCTCGCGCAAGTTATGGCGGTAAATGTTACCGGCGCGTTCCTGTGCGCGCGTGAGGCGGTGCGCCGCATGTCCACCAGCCGCGGCGGGAATGGTGGCGTAATCGTCAACATCTCCTCCCGCGCCGCCCGTACAGGATCTGCTGGAGAATGGGTGCACTACGCTGCATCCAAGGGCGCCATCGATAGCTTTACGATTGGACTGGCGCGCGAGGTTGCAACCGAAGGCATCCGCGTGAACGCAGTCGCGCCCGGACTGATCGAAACCGGACTGCACGCCGCCAATGGCGCGCCCGACCGGCTCAGTCGACTGGCGGGGAGCATTCCTATGCAAAGACCAGGCACTCCAGTCGAAGTAGCCGAAGCCGTGTTGTGGCTGCTCTCCCCTGCCGCGTCTTATACTACCGGCGCTATCCTGGAAGTCGGCGGAGGGCGCTGATCGCACTCCGCCGATAACCAACTCACATTTTCGAAGGGTGATTCGCGTTACTTTGTTGGCCAAGTTGCCGCGCCATTTGCAGGGCACCTACAACAGGCTCAACGATCTGCGCGCTCACCTGAACGCGCAGATTAACCTTGCCAATCTCATCGCAGAAAACCTCTCGCACCCTCCCTGAATGACGAAAAACGCCTCCAGCCAGAGCGAGTGGAATGGCAGACTGAGTCGCATCGCCGTCCGGAAAGACCCGGCTGACAAGGATGATGGCAAGTTGCGCAAGTTCTCTGCCCGCCTGCGTAAGCACTCGCTCGGCCAGCGCATCTCCTCCCTCGGCGCTGGCCACGATTGTAGGAAGCAACGCTGCAAAATCTGGGTTCGCATTACCCATGCGCACGAACTCGTCGAGTGCGTGCAGTTTCCATGCTGCCTTCAGTTCGCGATAGAGCGGCAACTCTTCCGCGACATTTTCACCATTGCCTGCTTCGATCCGCTCATCGATCCCTCGCAACAGAGCGCCCACAGCCGTGCGCCCGATCCAATGGGCCGAGCCTTCATCGGAAATGGCAAAACCCCAACCTCCCGCCCGCGCCGTTCTTCCCTGCTGATCGCGACCGTAAGCGATCGAACCCGTCCCAGCAATGACGATGACTCCCGGCCCCGCGCCAAAAGCAGCTTCCAGCGCAATCTGCATGTCGCCCACCACATCGATCTTTCCGGAAATCACTTCTCCAATAATCTTGCGCACATCCGCTGCAATTTCCTTACGCCCAGCACCCGCCACGCCAATGCAGACCCGTTCGACCTGGGATGGATCGACCTTCGCCGCACTGCAAGCCTCGCGTACAGCTTGATGCAATGACTTCCGCGCTCGCGCTTCTCCCACGCGAGTGATGTTGCTGGGACCGCCAGTAACCGTCGCCAAGAGCGAAGTATCGTCTCCCACTGCGCAGGAGGTCTTGCTGCCGCCGCCATCAATACCCAGAAAGTAAGCCACGCGTAAGTTCTATCACAGGGCAGTTCCGGAATTGCAAGCGATGCCCCTGCAGCCGGGTCCATAAACACTCACTCGCGCGAACTGCGGATTGTCGCGATAATTGAGAGCTGTCAGCGCAAAACGCATGGGCCTCGACAAACTCGACCTCGCGATCATTGCTCTTTATCTAATTGGCATCACTCTCTTCGGCTTGCGCTTCCGCAAGCGTCAGCGCTCACTGCGCGACTACTTTCTTGCCGGACGCGATATTCCCTGGTGGGCCATCGCGCTCTCCATTGTTGCTGCCGAAACCAGCACCCTCACCATCATCAGTATCCCAGGCCTCGCCTATGACACCAACCTCACATTCCTGCAGGTAGTAATGGGATACATCGTAGGACGCCTGGTCATCAGCTTTGTCCTTCTTCCCCATTATTTTCGCGGCGATCTCTACACGGCATATGAACTAATCGAACGGCGCTTCGGGCGCGGGCTTCGCTCTCTGACCGCGGGTTTGTTCCTCTTAACTCGAGCCGCCGCCGAAGGCGTGCGCGTTTATGCAGTTTCGATCGTTGTCTCAATCGCTCTCGGAACGGGCGAGGTGTCCTCCATCGCTATTATCACAATATTGACCCTCATCTATACATTCGAAGGCGGTCTGGCTGCCGTGATCTGGACCGATGTGGTGCAGACGGCAATCTATGTCGGCGGGACACTTGTGGGGCTGGTGACGATTCTGCACCTTGTACCCGGAGGATGGAGCGCCATTCATGCCGCCGCCGCGACCGCGGGCAAGCTGCAGGTGTTCGACTTCAGACCAAACTTCTGGCTGCCCTACACGTTCTGGGCCGGCGTAATCGGTGGCACCGCCTTCCTCACGGCAAGCCACGGGACAGATCAACTCATCGTCCAGCGCTTGCTGGCGGCACGTGGGCAGAAGCAATCAGCGACGGCGCTTATTTCGAGTGGCGTAGTGATCCTGTTCCAGTTTGCGCTGTTCCTGATTGTCGGCGTGATGCTCTGGGCGTACTATCGCGTGCCGTCGGCCACTTTCGGAAAACCTGATCGCATCTATCCGACGTTCATCGTCAGCCGGATGCCGCATGGAATCTCCGGGCTGCTGATTGCGGCGATCCTGGCAGCCGCAATGTCCAATCTGAGCGCTGCGCTGAACTCGCTTTCATCGAGCACGATCATGGATTTCGTTCTGCGCTTCCGGCCGCAAGCGGATGAACGCTCACGAATCCGGCTGTCACGTCTGGCAACCTTTTGTTGGGCGCTTGTGCTGTTCGGCTTGGCGATATTGGCCTTGCAAAAGGTAGGTCGCGTGGTTGAAATGGGCTTGCAGATTGCATCCGTGGCTTACGGTGCGCTGCTCGGCGTTTTCCTGCTCGGCGTATTGACGAAGCGGGCTAATCAGCCCGGCGCGATGATCGGGATGCTGTTTGGGTTTAGCGCGGAGTTGTATTTGTGGCGTGCGCATGTTCCCTGGACTTGGTGGGTCGTGATTGGGACGATCATCACGTTCGCAGTGGGATACGCTACGAGCTTGCTGATCGGACAAAATAGACGAGAAGACGTCTCGAAGCTCTGACGTATATTGGCAGACTTCCAGCATGGCAAACGTGATCGAACGAACTACAACTCGTCCTGAACTGGCCCGCGATTTGGGCGTTAGCCATGCTTCGGCGGTGGTTGTGGGGACGATCATTGGCAGCGGAATTTTTTTGGTTCCTGCTGAGATGATGCAGGCCGTGGGTTCGGCCAAGCTGGTTTATCTGGCGTGGCTGGTGGGCGGGCTGCTCTCGTTTTTTGGCGCGCTCACTTACGCCGAACTTGGCGCCATGAAGCCGCAGGCGGGCGGCGAGTATGTTTATGTCCGCGATGCTTATGGGCCGCTTGGTGGTTTCCTCTACGCTTGGACTTGGTTCGTGATTGCTAAACCCGCATCGGTCGCCACGATCGCAATTGGGCTGGTTCGGATCCTGGGAACGTTTTCCATCTTCTCATTTTTCACTGCGAATGCTTTCTCCGTTCCTTTCGCTGTTACTTGGGGACAGCTTGTCGCGATTGCCGCTGCCATTCTCATCTCTGTGCTGAACTATCTGGGAGTGAAGAAGGCTGGTGAGTTCCAACTCGTCTTCACGGTTCTCAAAATCGCTATCATCCTTGGCATCGTGGCCGTGTGCTTCAGCGGAGCTGGAAGCGCAACTGGCCGCGGCTGGAGCAATTTTGCCGGAACCTTCACTGGCTCCAAAGGCGGCGTTGCCGGCTTCATGGCCGCTCTCGTCGCGGCGCTCTGGGCTTACGACGGCTGGAACGATTTGAATATGGTCGCTGGCGAGGTGAAGCAGCCGGAGCGAAATATTCCAATCGCACTCATTGCCGGAGTTGCCACGGTTGGCGTTCTCTATGTGCTCATGAATGCCGCTGTTCAGTATGTCCTTCCTGCGAATGTGATTGCCGCTTCGCCTCGGCCCGCTTCTGACGCGGTCGCTTTGGTGATGGGACGCATGGGCGCTAGCATTGTCTCCGTTGGCATGGCCGTGTCGATGCTGGTCACGTTGAACGGAACGATCATGAGCGGGGCTCGCGTTCCTTTTGCCGTCGCGCGCGACGGATATTTCTTCTCGGCTCTTGCGGAAGTGCATCCGCGCTTTCACACGCCTTCGGTCGCGATCATTCTGCAAGCAGTGTTGTCGATGATCCTCCTGCTGCTGGGAGGTAATTTTCGCCAGCTGTTTTCTCTTGCCATCTTCGCGGAATGGCTGTTTTACATGATCGCGGGCAGTACGGTGTTCGTTTTCCGCTGGCGCGATCCGCAGGCTCGGCGTCCTTATCGCATGTTTGGCTATCCTCTCGTTCCGGCTTCTGTTCATTGCCGTGGCTGCGGTCCTGCTCTGTTACACGTTTCGGGGAGATTGGCCGAATTCCGTGTATGGATTACTGGTCATTCTGGCCGGCGTACCGGTTTTCGCCTGGTTTCGGCACCGGCGTAATCAGTAAGCCTCCGATCTTCGATCTGCGGGTTTCTCGCTCGAAATGAAATTCGGGCAAAATAAAGTTTGGCGCTGGATTCCGTTTTGGAGGGCGGGCGCCGGGGGCTTACTATTTGATTACAGGGTATCCCCCTCCCCCCTCAATCTTTAAACTCATGGAGTTAAGCATGTTTTGGCACGCAAAATACGTCGAGCAAAGGAATTAGAGGTCATAATCTAGACGCCAAAGGAGTTAGGGCCTGATTTTCTGACCGGGGCCTTCGTCTCGCTATCGCTGCGTGTACTGCCCTTGCTGGGACAATTCTGGAGCGAGATGAGGGCTGTGCGCAAGGTCAGATGTCACAAGGGGGCTGTGGAAATTTGCCCCGCGTCTTTTCGGAGGTAGAAATTGGGGTCAGTCCCGTCTGTCCCCGGGGTCGGTCCCGTCTGTCCCCGGTTTATGCCCGTCCCCGGTTTATGCCTCCCGGTTTATGCCTCAGTGGGGATGGTCAGCTCGCATGTTTGCTTTTACGGACATTGGAGAAATTTTCGGAGTTTCACGCTCATTCGTTCGATCTGGCGAATCTCGCATTCCCAAATAGTCAAGACACGCCATCCAGCCTTCCTTAGTCGAGCCCGCACACGCCTATCACGTTGTCGATTTCCCTCAATCTTCGGCAACCAGAATTTTGTATTTGATGAGGGTCGAGCACCCCGTGTGCAATGATGACCATGCCAAAAACATCCGTTCACGAACAATGCACAGTGCCGAGGTCGAAGAACGATGTCAGGTTTTCCCGGCAATTCTGTTGCATGAAGGCGATAACGGTAGCCAGAACTAAACAGAAGTCGGCGTACCGCAATCTCTGCCGAAGTATTTTTCACTCGAACGGCACGCATCACCGCTGTTCGTTGCGCTCGGGTCAAGCGATCCATCAAAAGATACTACTGCCGAAGAGAAAAAATTACGACCGACGACGGCGATGCTCCTCGTCATGGTGGACATTGCAAAGTGTGATGAGGTTTTCGGCAATGTTTTCTCCCTTGTTTATGTGGTGTTTCACGTGATGAAGTTCAAGCATCTTTCTGGGATCTTCCGGCGAAAGCATCGATCTTTTCCATCCACACTGGACACACTTGAATCCGTCCCTTCGCAGCACAGCGACTCGCACCGGGTCCGGTATCTTTCGGTCGTGCTCATAGGTTTGTCGATCCTCTTCGAGCACATACACCCCGACCGCTAAATCTTGGCGACCACTGTTTTTTGTCACAATCGGCCAGCCTTGCTCGGTTCTTAGCTCTCTTACGCGCCGTGCCCACTCCTTTTTGTCTTTAGCTAAATACTTGAGTTCTTCACCCGTTATTTGCTCACCGACATTCTTTCTAAAATATTCAATGATTTTGTCCGTGACGGACATCTTCTTTCGCCTAACCTCATTCAGGACATTCCACCTGTGAGCGGATTGTCGATCTTGTTCTTCTTTCATCAAGACATACTGATCAGGCTTTATTTTCGATGGGTGAGCACCGATGGCCGATTCCAATGCCGCGATTTCTTCGTTGTCTTCAGCTTCGCTGGCTGCTTCGGCCATATCGCGGAATGTCACACCGGAATAAATTGCCCATCCAAATTGAACTCGAAGCTCTCTTAGCCTACGTGCCCATTCCGCAATTCCCGACACGACCATTAATTCGTCGCCACTAATCACGACATGCGGATAGCGCCTTAAATATGCGAGAACCCGATCTCTAGCGGAAGACGCTTCAGCTTTGGGGATTAACGAGCACCCAAGGTCGCGCAGTTTGTGAAAAACTGGAATTAAAGCGATAACTTTAGCTCTAAGATCAGCTGACTTTAGCTCAGAAGCAAAATTGGAGAGGAGGTTTACGACTTCTAATCTAATCGCCTCTGGGTCTTGATTAGGTTGTGACCGACGCAATTCTGTTTCCTGCTTCTCTGACGCTTGCTCCGACGTCAGACTCATTGTTATCGCAGGAAATCTGATCTTGAGCAACTAGATATTGAAAAAGTTGCTTGCCGATAAATTGCGTATATACCGGAGGAATCGCTTCGTTCAGCTCGCCCTTGGTCATCCAGTCTATTTGCATCGCGTCTCGCGCCGCAGCGATACTGCAGTTGCCGCCGCCGGTAACCTGCACGAAGTCTCGCATATCGTTCGTTTTTCCATAATGCGCTTTTCTTTTGTCGAGTGTATGTACCTTAGGATGCTTTCCGTGCTTGGGCGTTAAGACAGGAAAGTTTACCTCGAACAATCGGTGACGTAGGACGCGCAAGCCCTCGAACATCGTGCCACACAACACTACGGGATTGTGCAAGGGAGCGCCGTCCACGTTTTCTATGATGTACGGCAGACCCGATCTAATAAGGATCTCCCGCACAGGTTCAATGAGCCGAGGCCATGCATCGGCATTGCGGTTCCTTTTTGCCAAGTCGGAATACGATTGACAGGGTGGTGAGGCATGTACTGCGTCGAAAAGAGCGACGAAATCGGGGTGCAATTTAAGCACATCGCATTGAATGAACGGCAATGGATAGTTCGGTTGGGGCTTGATGTCCACCCCAACGACGTCGAACCCCGCGTTCTTATATCCCACGCCTGCACCGCCCGCACAGCAGAACAAATCAAGGAGCTTGAAACGATGCTTGCGGTTGTGTTTGCTAGTGTGCCTTATTTCTATGGGTTCTTCGCGGTAAAGCACACTTTTCAGGTATTCGTTCTGTGTGATATCCGGGAAAACCAATACTTCATTCATCGGATGCATATCAATAGGTTGTCTTTTAAAAGTTAAGTATGCCCGAATCGCCGGGCGAATAAAAGGTAAAGATTTGCACAGGGAATAAAAGTTGTCCACAGGCGAAAATTATTGGGAAAATTACCAAATCGGGTGGACTGAACCTACGCGCGGGTGCAGCGACCTCTGCGACGGCAGGTAGTAAAGCAGGGCTCGTGCCTCTCCAGTCTTGCCGAATTCAGGCACCTCAGCGGCTAAAGCCCTGTTCTTATGGGGCGCTTTACGCGGCGCTGAAGCGCCGCTCTTCCACGGGTATTGCCAGGGTCCGTGCGTCGCACCCTGCACAATCACGATCCAGATCAAAAGCAACGGACAGGAGTGTCCGTTGCACACGGGCGTCGCTGCGCTCCGCTGGACCGCCGAGGCGGCTGTTCCCACATGGTTCGTGGCGTTGCCGAGAAAAAGCAGGTTCCTCCACTCCGCCGTCGCGTTCGCTCCGGCTCCGGTCGGAATGACAAGATAGTGGAGGTGCTGTGTGTCCGAACCAGTGGGCTTCGCCGTCCGTTTTGGCCCTCCTCCCGTAACCGCACTTTCTGGTTACTTTAGGTCAAGGGCCGTGGACACGTTTACCCCCTGTCCTTTCTCCCGTAGTGTGAAAACTCCAGTCCCGGTCCGCTCCCTCGGCCAGGATCCCCTTGGAGTTCAATTCATGGCTACGTATCAACAGAGCTTTAAGCTCGGCATTTTGCCGGAGCGCAAGATCGACAAGCGCGCGGTGGCCACCGGCTACGCGTTCCTCGTGCTGGTGGTTCTGCTGCTGATTAACATCGGGCTATTGTTTCCCGATCGCATCGAGCTCAAACACTATCGCGTCACGGAAATGATTCCGCTTCCCGCTCTGAGGCCGGAACCGGAGCCGATTAAGACTGAACCGGTTGTTAAGGCGAAGTTGTTGCCGCCGGCGCCGGTTTTCGAGCGTCCCAGATTGATCGTGCCGCGTGAAGTTCGCCGCGCACCTGAGCCCGAGCCGGTGGAAGCGCCGAAGGTAGTGGTGAACCAATTTGCCGCTCCGCAGTTGAAGATGACTTCGGGGGGAGCGCGTCCGCAACTGTTACACACTGGAGATTTCGCGGGCAGCTCGGTCGCGCCGACGGTGAATGCCGCGGTGCAGAAAGTGCAGACCGGAGGCTTTGGCGATCCCAATGGCCTGCAGGGTACGGGCAAGCCCGCAGCCAAGCTTTATGCCGCGCAGAGCGGTGGTTTTGACATGCCTGCCGGACCGGGACAAGGCAACGGATCAGGCGGAGCCAAAGGTATTAAGGGAACGGTAGCCAGCGCCGACTTCGGCAACGGCATTGCGACTGGAGGTAATGGAGACGGCCGCAGCAATGGACGCGGCAGCGCGGTTGCTACCGGTGGGTTTGGATCGGAGCAGGTTGTTCATAACGCACCGAAGCTGGCGCAGGTTGATGCGGGGCCTCCTACTAGTTCGGTGGAGATCACATTCAAGCCACAGCCGGTTTATACCGACGAAGCTCGGCAGCTAAGGCTGGAAGGTGAAGTTCTTTTGGAAGTGATGTTCGGAGCGAACGGCACGCTGCATGTGAACCGGGTGGTTCGAGGCCTGGGTCATGGGTTGGATGAGGCAGCG
Source organism: uncultured Acidobacteriota bacterium (assembly GCA_963761915.1). Taxonomy (GTDB): domain Bacteria; phylum Acidobacteriota; class Terriglobia; order Terriglobales; family Acidobacteriaceae; genus Sulfotelmatobacter. Next base: position 90,390 of record CAVXIO010000007.1, on the reverse strand, counting down.
ATGGCCGCCGCTAATAAGATGCGCTTTAAACCGGCTCTGCGAAATGGGCAGCCGATGGATTCGACCGCGATCGTGCATGTGGTTTTCCAGATCGCGTACTAAGAGTTTGCATTGAACAGATTTGATCGAAGAGTCTAAAAAACGTATTTGAAGAATTCTGGAGAGAAAGAGTCATGAGCACCTGGAAATGGATGTTCACAACCCTACTGCTGGTTTCGGTGAGCGTCGCCGCACAGCAGCCCGTGGAGTCTCAACAACCGGCCCCGGCTTCAACCACGCAGATTTCGCCAGGACCGGCGGGTTCTGCGGTGGCGTCGGCTGCCGCTGAAATAGCTGCCGCGCCGCAGCTGCGGCTCCGCAGGCGTCTCCACAGACGACTGCTCCGGCGCCAACGCCGTCGGCGCTGCCTCAGCCGGTGACGATGGATCAGGTGGTCGATCGATTCATCGAGCGCGAACACGATCTGATGAAGGCGCTCGCCGCTCGCACGCCTGTGGTCGAGACCTACTTGCAGGACCTGACCGCCGATCCGCAACTTGGTCCCGTGCCCATGGACGACCACTACTTCCTGGGCCGCATAGACATGGGCGTGTCGCTCGACCGCAAAGATTATTTGAAGGATCAGGATGACAGCAAGAGCATGCAGACCCGCCTGATGGGCGGATTCAATAAACTCTTCAAGGTGCAGTATCAGCCTGCAGGGTTCTCCTGGATGGTCTATGTCGACCGCACCGACTTCGATCGGTCGCACTACGAGTTCCACTACATCCGTCGCGAATTCCTTGGCGACGTTCGCTGCCTGGTATTCGACGTCACGCCAAAGAAGAGCGCCGGAAGAGGACGCTTTCTCGGCCGCCTTTGGGTCGAGGACCAGGACTTCAACATCGTCCGGCTGAACGGCACTTATGTTCCGGCGCCGCGAAACTCCTTCTTCTTCCACATGGATAGCTGGCGCTTGAACCTGATTCCCGGCTACTGGGTTCCGGCTTACATCTACAGCGAAGAAGGCGACTTCAGCGCCGGCGTAAAGAACAAGACGGCATTCAAGGCGCAGACCCGCATCTGGGGCTACGACCTGAAAAAAGGCGACAAGGACGACGAACTCACGCAGATTCGCGTGGACAGCGTGAAAGACGAAAGTCCTACGGCGCAGGATGCTTCTCCTCTGCAGGCGGAGCGGGAATGGCAGCAGCAGGCCGAAGACAACGTCATCGAGCGCTTAACACGCGCGGGATTGCTCGCGCCCGAAGGCGACGTGGATCACATTCTGCAGACGGTGGTGAATAATCTGGAAGTCACCAATAATATCGACTTGCCGCGTCCGGTGCGCACTCGCGTGCTGCTCACGGCGCCGCTGGAAACTTTCAGCGTGGGCAACACCATCGTGATCAGCCGGGGATTGATCGACGTGCTTCCCGACGAGGCCAGCCTTGCGGCTGTGCTCTCGCACGAACTCGCGCATATCGTGCTCGGCCACAATCTGGGCAGCAAGTATGCCTTCAACGACCGCATGCTGTTCTCCGACGATTCCACTTATAACAATCTGGGATTCAAGCACATTCCGGAAGAAGAAGCTGCGGCCGACAAGAAGGCTGTGGACCTGCTGAACAATTCGCCGTACGCGCAGAAACTCGACAACGTCGGCCTGTTCCTGAAAGCGCTGCAAATCCGCGCTCCTCAGCTCAACGCACTCTTGACCACGCACCTGGGCAATCCGCTGGCGCAGAACGGAACGGTCATCCGCCTGGCAGCTCTGGCAACTCAAGGTCCGGCGCTGGACAACAACAAACTGGATCAGGTCGCGGCTCTGCCGCTGGGAGGACGCGTCAAGATCAATCCTTGGGATGACAAGGCAGAGATGGTGAAGACGGCTCCGGTCGCCATCACGTCGGCGCGTGACAAAATGCCGTTTGAAGTCACGCCTTTCTATCCGCGGTTGGCGCGCTTCGGCGCCTCGACTGCTCCGAGCGCTGCGCCGGCTACTTCCGCCGCCAACGCACCTTCGGGCAACTAAGAAATTCTTACTTCAAGTTGCAATAAGACGCGGGCCGGGATCCGGAATCACCTTCCGGGATACCCGGCCTTCGTTTATTGTGATCGAGGATGCGTACTGTATCTATGTGGAGACGGCTGCACTGGGTATCCGACTGGGCTAAGTACCGGGTACCGGGTACTGGTGCCGGCGAACTATTCTGCTTCTTGTTTTTTCCCGGCAGCCCAGCCGGATTCTCATGAGTACGCTCGCGGAAGCTTCCCCGCATGCCCGTTGCCAGCTTCACGCTCGATTCGCCGAACTTGTCACGCAGCCGGTCCGCCGCTGCCAGCGCATCTTTCCAGCGCTGTTGGCGGCCGCCCTCGAGCAGATTGATCTGCTCGGCTGCGTCTCAAACGACGACGCCTGCACGCCCAGCAGCCGCACCTCACTGCCCGGCTTCCAGTTCTTGCGAAACAGAGTTCGCACCTGCTCAAAGATTTCGCCATCAAGCTGAGTCGGCGCAGGCAATGTATGAGCGCGCGTGATCGTAGTGAAATCTTTGTAGCGCAGCTTGAGTTGAATCGTGCGCGCGTGAAACTTTGATTCCCGCAGACGCCGCGCCACCATCTCCGAAAGCCGCATCAGTGTGGCTTCCAGCTGGTTCGCGTCTGCGGTGTCTTCGTTGTAGGTATGCTCGTGGCTGATGGATTTTGCGTCAGTATCGGCGCCAACTTCGGCATCGAACCATCCTCCGGCATCTTCGCCGCGCGCCTTGCCCGCCAGCGCCAGTCCCCACTTGCCGAATCGTTCTTCCAGTTCGGATTCTTCCAGCCGCGCCAGGTCTCCTACTTTCTTAATGCCCAACTCACGTAGATGGCTTTCCATAACCTTTCCGACGCCGGGAATCTCGCGCACATCCAGCGGCGCGAGGAATTTGGATTCTTCGCCGGGCACGATCCACAACACTCCATTCGGCTTGGCCTGCGCGGACGAGACCTTCGCAATCAGACGCGACGAGCCAATGCCAATCGAACAATTCAACTGCGTTTCTTCTTTCATCCGCTGATGCAATTTATGCGCGGCCTTAAGCGGCGGCCCGTGCAGCCGCGCCGTTCCTGTCATGTCCAGATATGCTTCGTCAATCGAAGCCATTTCAACCTGCGGCGAGAATGCATTTAAGACCTTGAAGACTTTTTCCGAACACTCGCGATAGCGCTCCGGATGCCCGTCAACAAAGATGGCCTGAGGACAAAGCTTCGCCGCGGTTCGCAGCGGCATGGCCGAGTGGACTCCGAACTTTCGCGCCGCATACGATGCCGCCGAAACCACCCCGCGCTCATTGCGCTGTCCGCCAACGACGACGGCTTTGCCTTTCAGCGAAGGATCGTACAACTCCTCCACCGAGACGAAGAAGGCATCCATGTCGACGTGGAAGATGGTGCGGGAGAGAGTCGGCAGGTGGGAAGCAGCAGACATCCTGAGCGGAATTGTAGCAGCCGTCTTGGAAAGCTACAGGCCTGAGAAATCCGTGCCGAATTTAACGCAATGTCACCCTCGCGCCGCGAGAGATGGCAAGATGCGGGGTGAACCTAAACGAGCACCTTCTCGTACGCCGGCGTCACTCCTCGCATCTGCTTCACGCGCTCGTAGATCTTGCCATACTCGCGCGCCGAGGCGTTCCAGGAAAAGTCCTTATTCATGCCGTTGCGCATGAGCACCTGCCATGACGTCTGATCTCGAAATGCCTGCAGCGCCTGCTTAACCGTCAGCAGCAGAGACTCGCCGTTGTATTCTGTGAATTTGAATCCTGTACCTTTGCCAGAGCGCGCGTCCCAGGGTTCGATCGTGTCGTCAAGTCCTCCGGTTGCGCGCACGATGGGCACCGTTCCGTATTTCAGGCTGTAAATCTGATTCAAGCCGCAGGGTTCGTACTTCGAGGGCATGAGGAACATGTCACTTCCGGCCTCAATTTTGTGCGCGATGGCATTGTCGTAAGCCACCTTCACGGCAATCTTGTTGGGGAACTGTTTGTTGAGGCGGACAAACATCTCTTCGTACTGTTTGTCGCCCGCGCCCAGCGCGACCACGATCATCTCTTCGCGCGCCAGTCGGTCCATGATCTGCGCGATCAGGTCAAAGCCCTTCTGCGCCGCAAAGCGCGACACGATGCCGATTACCGGGACCTTCGCATCCGCATTGCTCACCCCGAACGCTGTCAGAAGATCTTTCTTACATAAAGCTTTGCCCGCAAGATCCTGCGGCGAATATTTTGCTGCGATGAATTTATCCGCTTGCGGGCTCCACTCGTCGTAATCCACGCCGTTCAAAATTCCGGTCACGGTAGCGGCGCGGTCGCGCAGCACACCCTCCAGTCCAAATCCGTATTCGGCGGTTTGAATTTCCTGGCTATATTTCCGGCTCACCGTGGTGATGTAGTCGGCATACGTGAGTGCGCCTTTGAGAAAATTTACCTGCCCGAAGAATTCCATCTTCGACATCGTGAACAGGTCCCACGGCAACATCAACAATGGAAGAGTTTCCGGCGGGAACAAGCCCTGGTATCCCATGTTGTGAATCGTGAACACTGTCCCAACGTCGCGAAACGCAGGATCCTCGGCATAAATCGTACGCAGCAGCACGGGCACCAGCGCCGACTGCCAGTCATGGCAATGGAACACCTGCGGCACTCCCAGAATTTTGGTTGCCTCCAGCACGGCGCGCGAGAAGAGCGCGAAGCGCTCGGCGTTATCGGGATAGTCCCCCGCGGGCGTACCATATAGCGCATCACGATCAAAATATTCCGGACATTCGACGAAATAAAAACGCACTCCCGACTGGCTTCCGCCGGTAACCACGGAGGCGAATCGGTATTTATCGTCGAATGGAACGGTAATGCTGCGCACTGCCATCGCGGCATCGGCCAGTCTGGTCTGACGGTAACGAGGCAAATACACGCTCACCTGGTGTCCCAGAGCCGCCAGAGCACGTGGCAATGCGCCCACCACGTCCGCCAATCCGCCAGTTTTTGAATACGGCACACCTTCCGAAGCCACAAACGCAATATGCATGAACCCCTCCCGGGTAAGACCCGCTTTTTGCGGGCACACGATATGATGGATTATGTTGTCGCGGGAACCTCCCGCGCACCATGTACGCGGGCTAACTTTTCAGTCTATAGCCCGAGGAAAAGAGGGTCAACGTGCCGAAGGTCGTCTCGACGCGCCGTCCGCAACTGAAGCCCAAGTTGGGACAGCATTTCCTCGCCAGCGACAGTTTTGCCTTGCAAATTGTCGATGCTCTCGGGGACATTTCGCAAAACACGGTCCTCGAAATTGGCCCCGGACGCGGAGTCCTCACTGCCCTGCTGGCCAAGCGCGCCCGCCGCCTCATCGCCATCGAGCTGGACCGCGTGCTGGCCGCGCAGTTGCGCCTCCGCTTCGGAATGTTTTCGAACGTCGAAGTGATTGAGGGTGACATTCTCACCATCGACTTCGATTCTCTGTTTGGCCCCAAGCCGGGCTTGCGCCGCCCTGGCATCGAGTTTCGTCCCGAGCCCGTAAAGGTTATCGGCAATCTTCCTTACTACATTACGTCTGACATTCTGCTGCGTCTGTTCGATTACGCCAAATACTTTGAGACCTTGCTCATTCTGGTGCAGCGCGAAGTCGCGGACCGCATCGCCGCCAAACCCGGTGGCCGCGATTACGGACTCCTCTCCGCGACCGCGCAGCTTTATGCCAGCGTGGAGAAACTCTTTACCCTGCCGCCGGGAGCGTTCGCGCCGCCGCCCAAGGTGCATTCCACGGCACTCCGCCTTACCATCGCTCCGCGACAGCACGAACTTGGTCTGGATACAGATGGCGCTGTCCAGGACGGCCCCACCAAAGACGGCTTCATCGATTTCCTGAAGCTCTCCTTCGGTCAAAAACGCAAAACCCTGTGGAACAATCTCAAGTCCACCTATCCGGAGACTGACCTGCGCGCAGCTCTGGCGGAGACACGAGTGAAACCGGCAGCCCGCGCCGAGACTTTGAGCCTGGAAGAAAGCGCGGCTCTGTATCGCGCCTTGCGCAACCATGACGGCGGCTCGTAGCATACCCTTATTCGGCGCATAATTTCGCTGACTTGCCTCGTGCAGAGGAGCACCCATGACAGCGACTTCCGTTCGGCGTCCCGCAGTCGCTGGACGATTCTATCCCCGCGATCCGCAACTTTTGCACGATGAGGTTCTCACTTATCTCTCGCAAACTTCTTCGCAACCTCGCGAACACGCCTTAGGCTGCCTCGTCCCACACGCCGGCTATCTGTACTCTGGCCACGTTGCGGGCGCAGTGCTGGCCCGCCTGCAAATTCCCGAGCTCTGCATCGTGATGTGTCCCAACCACACCGGCGCGGGTCTCCCTTTGGCAATCGTCAGTGAAGGCTCCTGGCTAACTCCGCTGGGCGAGGTCCCCATCGCCAGCGCATTAGCCGCCGCCCTCAAGCAACATTGCCCACTTCTGCAGGAAGATTCCTCCGCCCACCGCAATGAACACGCCGCCGAGGTCGAATTACCCTTCCTTCAAACTCTCCAGCCCCAGATTAAATTCGTCCCTATTGCGCTCGGCACCGGACTGTTCGAAGCGCTCGAGCAGCTCGGGCAATCAATTGCCGACGTCATTGAGGAACACAAAAGGCCCGTCTTAATCGTCGCCTCCAGCGACATGAATCATTACGAATCGGATGTTGTCACGCGTGTGAAAGATGACAAGGCGATTCAGCCAATTCTCGCGCTCGATGCCCGCGCCCTTTATGACGTAGTGACTGAGGAGCGCATCAGCATGTGCGGCTTGGGGCCAGCGGTTGCCATGTTGACGGCAACAAGAAAGCTCGGCGCGAAATCCGCCGAGCTGGTAAAGTACGCAACTTCTGGAGACGTCTCCGGCGACCGCGATCTGGTCGTCGGCTATGCAGGCGTCATTGTTCCCGCGCCTTAGTGATGTTCGTGCTCTTCGTGTTCTTCGTGCTCGTGCCGCCAATTCCAGTATTCCCGTTGTTCCCTGCGCTTGAGGCGATTGATATCGACATATGCTTCATGCCGCTCCTCGAGCCAGTGCCGGTAAACACTGTCTTCGCGGTCATCCCAGGTGTGATAATCCTTGTGGTAGGGATCGTAGACCCTGCGATGGTCGCGATCGCGGTCATGATCGTCGTGGTCTTGAATTGCGATTACTGGTTTAGCATTCGCTAACGGTGCCGCCAGCGCCGCCGACAAAAGGATGAAAGCAAGGGATCGACACACTCGATGCATTTATTCTCCTTCGTTTTGTGAATCTCTGAAATATAGCGGACAACCGACGCACTGTCGCTCAAACGCTAGCGACAGTGTCCACGCTTACGGGCGTCGCTTGCGCTGCAAACGACGGCGCGGTCTGGTCCGGCATCGTGCCCGTTAAGGCTTGCAGTTTCTCGCGCAATTCCTGCACCCGAGCTTGTCTTTCGTAGCACTCGGTTAAGCGGGCGTCTGTCAAGCCAAGGGGGGAATCCAATGCTTCTATCTGCAGGCGGAGCAAATCCAATATCTCTCGTCTCACGGCCGCCATATCGTCTTGTCTTCCTGGCATCGCGCTGTTCCTCCGTGGAATTCGATCTCGCGGGCTTAACACTAGCGGGCTTGAGATAAGCGCCGTATAAGGTAAAAACTGTATTTGCCCATGTTTTATTCCACAGGGAGAGTGAGATTTGGACTCTCACCGTTGTCATATCCTTGCTCGTCACTCAACGCTTTCTCAATCGTTCAGTAAATCAGACCACAAGTAAATTAGCAGGATAGGGGTTCGTCGTTCGATTGGTTCCAGATCGTCCGTGGTCGATAATCCAAAAAGATGGCGGAGAGAGAGGGATTCGAACCCCCGATACCCGTAAAGGTATACACGCTTTCGAGGCGCGCGCCTTCAGCCACTCGGCCATCTCTCCGCGCCCAGCGGTTTCATTTGTTATTTTATCAGGCGAGCTCTTAGCTTCGAATTTCCCGCCCCTCTCACTGACCTAAGCCCGGCTCAACCTCCTCACCTGTGTCCGCGTTGGGCTTGGATCTCGGTTGGGTCGCTTCTTCTGGCCATGAGTGGAGAATCTCCCAGAGGAGACAATTATTAAAGGCGCGGAACGGACCCTCGCTGGTTTACCCTTGTGTGCATGTCGGACGAGCGCTTGCCATTGGTGCGCTTTCGTCAAAGACATCTACGGAAAAACCGAAGGGGATCTGATTGAACGTCCTTGAATTCACCTTAATTGTTGGAGCCGGCTCTCTGATTGCTGGTTTTCTCGGCGCGCTCACCGGGCTCGGTGGCGGCGTGGTCCTTGTTCCCATGCTCACCTTGCTGCTCGGCGTGGATATCCGCTACGCCATTGGAGCGTCTTTGGTTTCAGTAATCGCCACTTCTTCAGGAGCGGCCGCAGCCTATGTGAAAGAGGGTATTTCCAATATCAGGATCGGGATGTTTCTCGAGATCGCCACCACTCTGGGGGCGATTGTTGGCGCAGGCCTGGCAACGCGCGTCTCTACCAGCGCAATTTCCATCGTTTTTGGATTGGTGCTGATAACTTCCGCATTCCTGTCATGGAAGCGGCGATGGAGCCCTGAACGTGATGCCGCACCCGATCCCCTCGCCACGAAACTTCGATTGAATGGCAGCTTCCCCGAGGAGGATGGCATTCGAAACTATAACGTGCGCCGCGTACCGCTGGGATGGAGCCTGATGTTTGGCGCTGGAACTCTTTCCGGATTGCTCGGCATCGGCTCGGGCGCAATGAAAGTCCTGGCCATGGATCAAGCCATGAAAATTCCTTTCAAGGTCTCGACCACCACCAGCAACTTCATGATCGGCGTGACCGCGGCCGCCAGCGCAGGAATTTATCTCTCCCGCGGCTACATTGATCCCGGGCTCTCCATGCCGGTAATGCTGGGCGTTCTTGCGGGAGCATTGCTGGGCACGCGGGTTCTGGTCAGAGCTGATCCCAAGTGGTTGCGGCGGCTATTCAGCCTCGTGATTGTGGCTCTCGGAATCGAGATGCTTTACAAAGGAATTTCGGGAAGGATCTAATATGGCCGGCAATCCAGACTGGAACGATAAGCGGATGGAGACCTTGATCGGAATCCTCCTTCGCACTGGGGTATTTCTCTCTGCGATCATAGTGGCGTTCGGTGGGACTATTTATCTGGTGCGGCATGGTCGTTCTCCCACTGATTACCGAATGTTCCGTGGCGAGCCTTCCGACCTTCGCATGATCGGCGGCATTCTTCGCGATGCGTTTGCACCTCATGGCAGGGGCATCATTCAGTTCGGACTGCTCGTACTCATCGCGACTCCGGTCGTGCGTGTCGCCTTCTCCATCTTCGCATTTGCAGAGGAGCGCGACCGCATGTATGTGGTTGTGTCTTCTCTGGTGCTCCTTATTCTGCTTTACAGTCTTATTGGTTCGGCATGGGGTGCTTGAAGGAGGATGATTGTGCTGTTGAATTTTCGCCGTGCCCCATCAGACTAAGCCGCCAGGATCCCCTCGATCTGCCGCAGGTGATTAATATCGTGGCCGGCAAACCTGAGCACCAGATCTTCAATCGACTCCTGCCCGCGCTCGGAGTGCATTCCATAATGTTTCCACTGCTCGGGCTTAAGTGACTTAAGCAGAGCGAGATTCGCTTCCCGGACCACACGAAACTGCTCGACCGACTTTCGCGGATCGCGCTTCTCATAATGGCCGCTGGTCACCCAGGAATCCTGATCGAACGCCACGATTGGAGTTCCGGGCGCGCCCAGAATCATCCGTATACGGAACCCGCCCACGATTTCCGTATCGGCCAGATGCGCGAGAATCTCCGCCACAGACCACTTGTCAGCAGCGGGGCGCTTGCGCAATTTGCTCGTGGGCAAGCCTTTAATCAAGCGCTCAAGTTTCTTCGGCGTAGCGGCCTGTACCGCCAGCGGCTGCTTCCCTTCCATATAGCTGGTGATTCGCTGGACGTATTGCTGAACGGTTTCCTTCATTTCGTTTGCCCCGCCTGAAATGTTGTCCACGGCCCCGCTTTCATATCGCGGAGCAGCGGCTTCTGCCAGGAGAATTCGGGATGTCGTTCCAGAAAGTCCGCCGCCAGAAAGTCCGCCCCGCAAGGATGCCCGGCCCGCGCCACAAAGCTCATACTCGCCGCCATCTTGCTGTCGGTCGCTTTGCCCTGCACCGCGCCTCCCGGGTTGTATGCATCCCAGCCCCACTCCTTCACGCCGCGCGGCGAGACATCGACGTGGCCGCACAGAGAGCGTTCGTCCGGCTGCGTCTTGTCTGACTCGAAGCTATCGACATGGTCTGACAAGAAGCCTTCGGCCATCTCTACGTCGATTTTCCCTTTCGCCTGCTTCATCAGCTTTTCCCAACGCACGTGCCGAGCATTCATCGACGACGATTCATCACTCGGATCAAAGCCGCTAGTCTCCTCGCGAATCAGTTTGGGATCGCGCGCAAAATTAGAGCTGACAAAGTATCCATCTTTGGTTCGCCACAGTGGAGTATTCTTCAGTCCAAGTTCAAGATAAGCAATCTCTCCCGTCTTGCGGTCGCCAATCAGCCAGTCGTTAGCGTAGCCGCCGTTATTGCCATCTTTAATAATGCGCACGTAATCGTCGATGCTCTTCGAATATTGCAGCGCCTTGCGCGAGCGCACGAACTCCGGCTTGCCGTTCGGATCCCAGCCCTCGAATTGAGTGATCGTCGTTTCCGTGATCATGATCCCGGCCGCATTCACGCCGAAATCGTCGTCGCTGGTAATGACTCCGGGAAAGCCGTCCATCAGAATGCGCTCGCCATGCTGCGGCAAAATGTCGAAGATGATCACCCACCGCTCGCCCGCCAGGTAGCTCGTCCAATTATTGTGCGCGATGACGATCTGATGATCCTTGGTGTACTTTCCAGTCGCGATGAACGCGCTGCAATTGCCCGGAGCCGCCAGCTTTGGTGCCTTCGCCGACTTCTCCCGCTTGTTCAGCCAGGGCACATAATAGTCCGGAACTTCTTCAAACGCATTCAACGCCACGATGTCATAGACATCCAGCTCGACGCCGTGCGCTTTCACGCCATCGGTAATGCCCTGCAACTCCTGCTGATATTCCGTTTCGATGTGCGGCCACAACATCTCGCGCGCCGTCTTACGGAAAAATTCCCAATCGCGCTGCGTCTGGTGCGTATCGAAAAGCTTGATCGCTTCCAAGGCGTCGGCAATTTCGGGAGCCAGCAAGTAACCGTGCTGAAAGCCAATCTCGGCGGGCGAACCCTCAAGATGAACATACGTCCAGCCGCCCTGCTGGAAGCGGTAACTCTTTTCCAGCCGTGGATCGGAGGGTGAAGGAGTGGCTGGTTTCGCAGGGGATGCGATAGCGTGTTGAGCGAATGAGCTGGCGAAGACAACGAGAGCAATTCCCAGACATCGCAATGGAGAAAAGACGAACCGGTTAGGCATTGGTGTTCCTCTATTCTGAGTGAACGCCATTGTAGCCGAAATTCGGACTCCGAAAAGCGGAGCACGTCTACTGTAAGGCCCGCTTCAGCGTGCTGCCGGGTTTAGGGCGTCGCAGCTGTCACATACACTTTGTGCGCGGAAACCAGTTCCGCATTGGGTACTTCCGTCGTAACCTTGATTCGCTGCCACCCACTCTTTTTTTGCAGTTTGGCATTGAACGTCAACCAATACTGATGGTCAAGATGGCGTCCCATGTCTTCGAGGTAAGGATCAAAGCTCACCGGAGCGCCGGTGAAGCCGATGTAATACGATTCGCCGCCGGTTTCCTCGGCCACACGCGAGAGGTAAATCTGTCCCCAATAGCTTTGCCAATAGCTATGGCCGAAGTGCCCTGCTCCCGGAGTATAGATGTCGAACACCACGATGCCAGCGCGCTCGGCATCGTCGATTGCCGTGGCCAGGTAAGGATCGTCCAAGTCCCCGCTTCCGTAATAACGGTCGATTCCATCGGATACCATCAGAACCTCACGGCGGGCGGGGCTTTCCGGCCAGTGTTTGACCAGGTCACTGAGAGAAAAATATGGACTGGCATTAATTCCGCCAACTCCCATGGGAAGGCGCAGGGCTTTCGCAGCTAAAGCATGATCGCTGGTCGGGCTCTGCTCGATTCTCGCCGCGCCATTCTGCATGTAGGCCAAGCCGATCTTGGTGGACGCAGGCTGGGCGGTGATGAACCGGCGAAGTTCGTCTAGTTGCGTTCCGAGGCTGCTGCCGGAGCCATCATCGAGCAAAATAAAGAGTTCAAGTGCCGCGTGCTCACCCTGCGCAGGAACCCAATCCGTGACCTGGTCGCGATCACGGCCCTCGTAGACCATCACATCGGCGCGGGTTATTTCAGGTACGCTCGAGCCATGACGGGGCTCGACAGTGACCAGCAAGTGTACTGGCATGCCCGGCGCAGCTGTATTCTGCGCATTGACACAGCTCGGGACCGACAGCCACACAGCAAAACCGAGGATGGCGTTGAATAGGCAATCAGATTTATTCATAGATGTCCTCCGAAGGCTTGCACCTGTAACGGCTTCATAAACCATCTTCGTAGGCGATTCGCTACCTTAGTTAGATGGTTTGGGAAGCCTTCACGATGCCCGCTCATCCCCTTGAGTAGGGATGGCCTAAGACTCTCAACTTTTCTAGATGTTAGTGCGAGGTTCAGTGTGCCGCTGCAAGTACCAGCAAGGCACGTATCCGGCGCGCGGAAACAGCGCGTGGACGCAGGTTTGCGCCTCCGGCGGATTAAAGATGAATTCCGTCTTGCCGCTTTTCTGCTGCACTGCGTCGTAACTGTTAACCGTAAATTGACCAAACGGGTGGTGATTGGTCGCTACGCGGTAGCGGAACACGACATAGTCCACGGCGTAGGCGATCACCGCGACGGCCAGCGCGGACAAGAATCCGATCACAATCAGCCGCTTCAGGAAATGCTTGATCCGGTCTCGCGGCGCTGTACTCACGGCGTGCCATTATACGCAGGCTTTTTGCGGAAATCAGGCTCCGAGGCCAAGCCTGTTCCAGTGCCGCTTACCGTCGCCTGCGGCAGTGTCTTAATTTAAGACACCACCTCGCCTGCCGCCTCGTTGACAACTCCACGCTCGCACAGGCAAACTACCGCATCGCCGATTTGCAGCCTTGCGGCGAGGCCTTACGGCTAATCCAGAGGACAGGTGCGGGTCTAACACAGCATTTTATCGGCCATGGAGCAATCAGTCTCCTACACGTTCGATTCCACTTTGGACACCGTGGACCATGCGGAACAGAAAGCCACCCGCATCGCGACGGAATTGGGCTTTGGAGAAGATGAGGTCATGCAGATTTCCATGGCGGTCCGCGAAGGCGCGGTCAACGCAGTGCTTCACGGCAATGCATACGCTCCAGATAAGAAAGTAATTCTGGCCTTCGAGCGCACCCCCGAAGACCTGGTCATCACTATTCGCGATCAAGGCAGAGGCATCGACTTGGGCAGCATTCCGAATCCACTGGCGCCGGAAAATCTGCTCAAGACTTCGGGACGCGGAATTTTTCTCATGCGTTCTTTTATGGACGTGGTGGAAATCCGCCCGTCTCAGACAGGCACAGAAGTGAAATTGATCAAGCACGTCCACGGGCCATCCGCGGGCGGCAAGGAGGGGTCTCAGTGAGCATGAAACTTAGCACTCGGCAGGTCGACGGAGTCACCATCGTGGACTGCAGCGGCCGCATCACCCTCGGCGAAGGCAGCGTCATGATGCGCGACACCGTACGCGATCTGCTCGCCAAGGGCAACAAAAAAATTGTCTTGAACCTCGGCGACGTCAACTACATCGACAGCTCCGGCATCGGCGAGCTGGTCAGTGCCTATACCACTACGAAAAACCAGGGCGGCGAACTCAAACTGCTCCATCTCACCAAGAAAGTGCACGACCTGCTGCAGATCACCAAACTCTACACCGTCTTCGACGTGAAAGACGACGAAGCCGCCGCCGTCAAAGCCTTCAAATAAAATTCTGCCACCACTGGCGGGTACCCCACTTCTCGCGTCCTTTGCGAGAAGTGGGATATCGCGCCGCTAGCCTGCGTGGGAGCCTACATCGGGTGGAACGTGGCCTATTCCTTCGGAACAAATTCCGAGGGCACCGGTCCGGGAAGGGCACGGCTTCAAATGTGCTACCCAGCACCGGTTAATCGACTTCAAAAGTGCGCGCCGCCGACCGAAATATGTGTATGGGCCCCCGCAATGGGTACCTCAGAGGCTGCTTCCGCTGCAAGGCCATGACCGGCCACCCCGATTCTAAATCCTAAGATCTTCACAACCGCCACTTGAAAGGCTGGAACCAGAATGCTCGCATAGAAGAGGCTTCCGAAGCCAACGATCGATGCCCAATAAGACTGAAACCCCCAGCCCAGTACGGACTCTGATCTCCCTGACAGGTTCTGCATCGCCGCAGCAAACTGCGCGCAATGCGCAACGAGTACGGCAAGACACAGATGAGCCGCAACAATCGATGGACCCCTGACACGAAGACTTCGAGAGAGCAAAGCCGCCCAGCGCCCTGGCATGCGACGCGGCTTCGGAGACTGTGTTCGAGCCTTGCGCAACGACGTCTGCGTGGTTGCAATTATTAACGGCAGTGCGATAATCCAGAAGAGAAATAGTCGCCAGTCCACCCAGTCCGTCGAAAAATTTTCTGCCATCATGCGATACACGGCACCCACTTCCAACCCGGCGTGGGCAAACCGCACGTAGTCTATTGCGATGACAGTCATTACAGCAGCATCAAACGCCAACAAAGCGGCATTCCAGCCCCCGGTGTAATACTCGGCCAGCCAATTTTTACCGAAGTCCCATTTCATCGAAGGCTCCAGTCGGATAGAAGTTTCTCATGGTCGGAACGGATGAAACCCGTAGGAACAAGCCCAGCGTTGCCGCTCCCTGGAGCATGCTCGTATAACAAGTACACGGCGTTTCCGGACTCCCCATCATCGAGGTGGTAATTTCGGCAAACGCTTTGAACTTCTCGCTGTCCACGAACGTAGTCCAAAACGCAACGACGACCAAGGTCTTGAGTTCCACGGCAGTGTTCAATCGCCCTTGACAGAAGCAGTATGGCGTCAGCAGAGTACACCTCAGCCGTTATAGGGCGCTGCGAGTTCAACGTTCTCAGGTCTTCTAGCACGGTCCCGTATTCCTTAGAGGCAGCGCATTGGTCAAGAGTCAACGTGGAGGATGTTACGTAAATGTCAAACGGGAACCTAGCCTCGGCGAGATCCCGACTAAGACAGGCATCGGCAAAGAGGAACACGGGTCCATTATCGGTATTCTTGTCCTGTTGCTGCATCCTTTCCTTCATTTCCTCTAGCAGATCCATCGCGGATTCGGGATAACCGATAAACAAGACAAGATCCGCGCGCGCCCCGCGAATACTGGTAACCAGCGTGTAGACGTCGAGTTGCTCGCGATCAAATCGCCGCTCTCCGACAACTAGCTTCGCAAACCGATCGTCGTTCTGCAACGCATTGCCTATAGGCTCCGAGTAAACATCAGCGTTATGCGACGTTTCCCGTATCACATATATACGAATACGCCTCTTAGCGGCTTTCGGCTCGGGGCTCGTTTCCTCCTGGCCTCCGGAATCCAAGCCCTTCTTCTCAGCAATGGCGAACGCAGCAACCCGCAATGCGTGACTCTGATAAGGGACATCTGGCGGCGGGAGCCTCACAAAATTTGTGGCACGGGAGAAGTGATCGCTCGAGCGAAAGAAAATGGCACGGTAAGCCGGCTGATCGCCAACAAGCGAACTCGTAGCCGCCGGGAAGATGACCGGAATTCCCGCGTCTGCATAAATTGGCTCCGCTGCATTTGTTGTATTCGATTGGTCATGGCCGATGACGGCCAAAGTGTACGGATTACGTCTAATACTCTGCGCAAGGGCCGCTGCCTCTTCAGGCGAATGATGGTCGTCCGCAGGCTTCAACTCCACGGCATCATCGAGACCAGAACTTTCGCGCTTAGCTTCCTTCCAGCCAATTGCGGCGCCAGCCCACAGCGCGTTATAAAGAAAGTCGCCGCCCTCGCTATTTGGCCTCAAAAGAGGATCTACTGGATCCCCGCGTCCGACTACCCAGATTACGAACTTGCGGGGATGAACCTCGTTGACGTGTGATCCCGAAGAGGAGCACGCAATCAAACTCATAAGGAGGGTGAAAGAGGCAAAAATAAATCTGCTGCGCACAGCGGAACCTCTCCGGCCACGCGGTAGGAGGGAATCTACCCGGTACGTCGCCGAGGAACGCGACGTATTATGATTAAGCGAAGTGCGCTTGTCAAGCCATTTCGTCGTAGCGGACCGGCCAAAATCTGTTGAAGCCAACCCCAACCGAGGCTGGCCCTTCGCGGTTTCGGAAGGCTGGGAGCGATTCTGCCCCGCAGTCAAGAGATTCTGCTCAGATTGCGTCCCTGCTCAGAACTTTGCTTTGATCTCTCGCCGACCACCGCCAGATATCCACAGCCTCCCTGTGACATCCAACCTTGCGCACAGCCAACAGCTCAACCGATAATTGTCTAAGCAAAGGAAGTAAGTTCCGCGAAAGCAAGAGGAAGCCTCCCAGCCAAAAGCCGGCCATAACTCCTTTGTTTCACGGATTTTAGCCTCTAAGTCATTTCGATCACGGATTTTGCGGGCAAAAACTCTTTAACGTGATGATTCCAAAGATGGAGGGGGGTGGGGTACCCCGTACTAAAATGGTAAACTGTTACCAAATCGTAAACCCTTCTCGACCGGGGACGGGTCGGTCAAGCAACTATTTTCTTATGTTCAGCGTAAATATTTTCTCCGTGTTTGCGGTCCTGCTATCCGCAGCCGCCGCGTCCGACTGCCTCCCGATTGGCGATGCCAAACACCACGTCGGTGAAACCAAATGCATCACCGGAAAAGTCACGCGCGTGAAAGTCGGCGCCAAGGGCGTGCATTTTGTCGACTTCTGCGCAGACCAAATGGCCTGCCCGTTCACGGTCGTGGTCTTCCCTTCCGACCTTAAAGATGTGGGCGACGTTCGCCGCCTCACCGGACGCGTCATCGAAATCCACGGCCCCGTAAAGCTCTACGACGGCCGCGCCGAAATCATCCTCAACCGCGTGAGCCAGCTAACCGGCGGCTCAACTCTGATCCCACCTTTGCCCAAAAACTACGACGTCGAAAAACAAGGCCACTACAGCGCCGGCCGAATGCGCCCCTCCAAGAAGCCGGCGAAAGTCAAAGGAACTCCCTCGACCACCGCAACCTACGGCAATGAGGCAGACGCAAGCGAGGACCCGCCGGAGTGAGCAGAGGTTGGGAGTGGGAGGGTTTGAAAATGGATAGTCCCTAAGACAAGGCGCCGCCAGCCTTGCGGCTGGGGCGTCTCGTCTGGGTGACAGCTTTACGCTGACTTGAAAACATAGATTCTACGGACAACTCGCGTTGCCTGTAGGCTGTTGGAAAGCAAAGGTGTGAAAGACGGTATCTTCGAAGATCGAGACATCCTCGTAGCACCCAACGGTGTTGGACGACAACGAGACCGCCTCCTCGTGCGCACTTCCGTTGCTCTCGCCCACGCTGTCTGTGTTTGTCCATTGGAACTGTGTCGCGCTCGCCAGTTTCGGACCGTTGTCCTCCACCTGCCATGACACTTCCCAACTGTAGCCCACGGTGTATTGCAACGAGTAGGTCCAGGTCTCCGCCGTTTCTGTTGAGTCCGACTCGGTGAAGCTGTTGATTGGGTTGTTGCCCCCCGCTTGTTCGGGGCCTGCCAGCAGTTCGGCTCCGGTCACCTCAATAAAGCGGTCGGGATTGCCGGACGTATTGGCGTTCAAAGGACTTTCGGTGTCGGTAAAATTGAGTAACGGATCAGCCGCTAGGATACCCGCGAAGTCTGCGGGAACACAGCCGCACTGATTGGCCAAGGTGCACGAATTAGGGTAGTACGGGTGGTTGGCGCAAATACTGCCCAGCCCAGGAAGTGTCTGTGGCCCCGTTTCGCCAGCCACGCTCACGGTTTGAGCATTCAGAATCGCCGCCGGAACAGTGGTAACGCCTTTCGCGTTCGCCTCCATCACACCCGCATAGACCTCGAGCGAGTCCACGGCTTCGGGTTGGCCGGGCTGTGGGTCGCCAGTTGTCTGAAGCTGCGTGCCCTGGGCGTAACCTGCGGCAGTCGCTCCCGTCTGATAGACAACGAGAGCCGGGTTAACCCAGAGAATGAACATGTCGTTCTTGTGGTTTATAGCATTGGATGCGCCCGAATTAGAGTCATTGGACACTCCCTGAGCCTCGGAGAAAGTGTCGGTCACCTCTGTGTCGTTCCCAGTTGTTACTGCGGTCCCAAAGCTCCAACTCATGGTGCTGCCGAGACCGAGGAAATTAAAGCCGTAGCTGAATGTAACTGTGTCGCCCGCCTGAAAGCTGCTTCCCACCGACGTAGTCGTGCCATCGGTGAGTGTGTTGGTGTATCCATCGTTGCTCAAGTCTCCGGGGACAGCGTACACAATCGACAAGACCTTGTACTTAGGGTAAAGAATCCCTGGAACGAGTTGCGTCACCGTAGCTGTAGCGGTGTCATACTCCGTCGAGAAGGTTATAGCAGTCCCAGTCTGAGAGGTGAATGGGAAAACCGGAGTGGAAAAGATATTCCAACTAAGTGCGGGATAACTGGCCGCGATGTCGCACTTGGGGGCGGGCGTGTTGGCGTAGTAGATCCCACCTAACGGCGTGGTGACGCCGGAGACAGTATAGGAGAAGGCACTATATTGGTACTGGTAATAGTAACTTTTGTTGATATCGCCCCAGATGCATGTTTCCTGGGTTGTTTTTTCGGTGAAGGAGAGGGATCCACTGCCGGCCGGAACAGTCGTCGCTGACGCAACACCGGCCATAAGCGTGAACAGGAGCAGAACAATGCACGCCTGAGAAACTATCTTTTTCATTAATTATCCTTTCGGAATGTCGGAACTAAGAGGAAGGAACTTCAGATGGGCTGACTTAGCTCAGGAACCTGAAAGAGAGAAAGGGAGTGTTCGTCTCGGGCGCGATTATCATTCATCGACAGCCTGGCGCTGAGATCCCTCCCGCGTGTTACGAAGCCCGAACATCTAACGCAAAGCTAAAAGGCGGCGAGGCAATCATAGGAGTTAAGCAGAACAGCCTACAATTCACCGGACATATTCCTGTGCAAAACCTTGGGTGCACGACCTCTCATTTTACGAAACCCGGACAACCGACCACATTTCCTTCTCACACCATTCCCTTCCTCAACTCTTCCAGCGGATACTTTGTCCCGCGCCAAGTGATTCCGTCATTCCGCAGGGTCAAGGCCATCGAGCGCAGAAGCGTATAGACAAACAGCGCCGTGCTCACCGGATGCAGCAGAAAATAGTAAGCGGGAACCTTCGAGCGCCAGGACATGCCCACATAAATCGCAAACATTGCCGCCAAAGCGATGGCGTATGGAACCCTTGCCCACCCATGCGCCAGCCACACTCCGAGAAACGGCCCGAGATTCAGAAACGTCAGTCCCAAGGCCGAGATCAATGTTCGCGACCATTGAAACGACAATACGGCAAAGAAATTCTTCGTCAAATTGTCGACCACGCCGCTCGCGCCTCGCGCCCAGCGAATCGAAATCAGATCTCCGCCAAAAACATTGCGTTGCGCGAAGCCGGCATTCTTCACCACTTTGCCCAACTTCATATCGTCCAGTACTTCCATGCGCAACGCTTCATAGGTTCCAACCGCGTCGTAAACGCTGCGGCGAATCAGATTGAACGCGCCCACGCCCATGTGGTCGGGCGATTTCGGATCCGCCACCTTCCACGGCCGATGCCCGAACACAAACATAGTCTGAAAAAAAGCGATCATCATGAATTCACCCGGCCTCTTCATAATCATCTGCGGAAACAACACCAAATGATCTGCCCGTTCCGCCTGAGCATAAGCCAGCGCGCGCCTCACCGAGTCAGGCTTGAACAGCACGTCGGCGTCGGTAAACAACAGCCACTCGCCCTTCGCTTCGTTGGCGGCCGTCCACATGGCATGGGTCTTTCCCAGCCAGCCCGCCGGGAGTTCGCGATGATGAATGATTCGCAACTTACTCTTAATATCGCCGCTCAACGTTTGGCTGACTCTTTCCATGATCTCTCCCGTCAGGTCGGTCGAGCGGTCATTCACCGCGATCACTTCGTAGTTGTCGTAGTCAAGCGCGAGCAGCGTCTTCAACGAGGACTCAATATCCTCTTCTTCATTGCGCGCGGGTACGATGATGGAAACGAGCGGGCTCTTAGAAGCGAAATCGCCGGACGTTTTTGAATTGGCCGCAACTGGGTTGCGGTCCCACGCCGGCTTTGAAATGTCAGCCACGCTGGGCATGCCGATCGCGGCATCCACGATGCGAGACAACCAGGCCAGTGCGAGAATCGTTCCAGCAATCCAATGAAAGTAATGCATCCTGCCTAGGTCTTCCCTGCCTCGAGCGTTGGTCCGTCGACGCTTACCGCTGGCGCGAATCTCATGCCGTAGAACAGTATTGCAGAGGAGATCGCGGTAGCGACTACGGGAGCTACAAAAGCCAGTCGCAACGAATAGCGATCTGACACGTAGCCGATCAACGAAGCAGAAGGCACATCTCCGAGAAGGTGAAATATGAAAATGTTAACCGCGAGCGCAGCGGCGCGAATGTGCGGCCCGACTGAATTGATGATCGCGGCGTTGAGGGGTCCCGTATTCAGGAAGAGCAGGAACTCTGCCACGAAGATCGCCACCAGCATTCGGTTTCCATCGGCATGAATCGCAACCCACATCGCAGGAATCCCCATAGCAAGGCTGACCGCAGAGACCAAGTAGTGCGCGGAGCGAGTCTTGCGCAGCAAGGCATCGGAGAGCCAGCCGCCGGCCAGAGACGCCACCAGACCATTGACAGCGATGCTCAGACCAAAAAAAATGTTCGCCTGCCCTAGCGTGTAACCATGCACCCGATGCAGGAAGCTCGGCATCCACACCTGTAGCCCACCCAGGGCGAACGTCAGCATCGCCATGCCAAGAGTGGCGGTCAGAAATGCAGGATTCCGTACCAGTCCTTTTACAGTGTCCCGGTTCGGGGATTTTTCCAAATGATCGAACTGGCCAACAGGCGGCTCGGGAATGAATAGGAGAAGCAACGCCAGCAGTGCCCCCGGCGCGGCTCCCACATAAAAAGGTGTACGCCACCCATACGCCGGCCCGATCATTCCACCGATGACATAACCCAGAGCGGTTCCCACGGGAATGGCGAGGTAGAAAACACCCATGACGCGCCCACGCTGATTCTCCGGAAACATGTCGGCGACAAATATTGGAGACAGAATCACAAAACTTGCCTCGCCAATTCCCACCAGCGTGTGCCGAATGAGCAGCTCCGTGAAGTTATGCGTGAACGCTGTCAACAGCGTTGCGCCGCTCCAGACAAGCGCTCCCCCGATGATTACGGATTTTCTCGAGAACCGTTCCGCCAGCGGACCCACGAACGGCGCGGCGCACATGTAGAAAACGAAGAAGATGCTGCTGAGCATACCAAACTCAGTGTCGCTGTTGTGGAATTCCGCCTTCACCAGATCCTGCACGGCGAACAGCACGGAACGGTCGATGTAGTTGAAAAGGTTCAGCGCCGTCAACAGGGCCAGCGCCGTGCGTGGATAGAGTTTCGCGGAGGTCACGGGATCGAGCGAATATAACATGGCCGCGATCCGCAACCACGCCCCTCGCAATTGACGCGAGCGACATCTGTCGCTATAATAGGCGACAAATGGTAAACGAACTGCGTGCCGTGGTGAAGGAACTTGGCGGGCGAAGCGTTCTGGGACGAAACCTGGCCAGCCAGCGCGACCTCTGCGAGGCGATCCGCGAGGGCTTCCCTCCCGCCGTGGTCGAAGAGCTGATGCAGGCTTCCGGTCTCACGCTGAAGGAACTAGCAGACGCCCTCGATCTCTCGCCGCGCAGCCTGCAGCGTCGGCGGCGCAGCGGGCGGCTGGCGCGCTTTGAATCCGATCGTCTTTATCGCCTCGCCCGCATCGTTGCCCTGGCGCAACAAAGCCTCGGCGACCGCCAGAATGCGGCGCGCTGGTTGAAGCGCTCCAATCGCGCACTCGGCGGAGTCGCCCCCATCAGCTCGATCGACACCGAAGTGGGAGCTCGCCAGGTGGAGAACATCCTCGGCCGCATCGCCTACGGCGGAATCAGTTGACTCGAGTCTATCGCGTGCTGCGCAAGGCCTACGCACGCGCCCCATTCGATGGCGAAGGCGGCTATCTTTATGGTGGGCGATGGTCCAGTCCCGGCACTCGTCTCGCTTACACTTCCGAACATCAATCCCTGGCGATGCTGGAATACTTCGTCCATCTCGATGCCGATGAAGCCCCACCAGATCTGGTTCTGGTCACAGCCGAGATCCTCAACGATGTGCCGAAAGAGCGTATCGCAGTGGAAGAACTACCCTCGCAATGGCGACGCTCCCCTGCTCCGGCCGAACTCGCCCGGATCGGAGACGAATTTGCGCGCCGCGCCGAGCGCTGCGTTTTAATTGTGCCGTCAGCTCTGGCTCCGAACGAAAACAATTGGCTCCTAAATCCGCAACACGCCGACTTTCGCAGAATTGCGGTATCCGCGCCCGAACCGTTGAATTACGACCCAAGAATGTTCAGCGCTCGTCGCAACCTGCGCCGCAAGCGGTAGGCCATCACTTCCCTACTTTTTCCGCGGCCACCGCGCCACCACTACCGTCGAAATTCCGCCCCGTGGACGGAAGTCTCCCTTCACCTCAGCCCACACCGGCTTCGCCCACTTCACCACATCTTCGAGCACCCGGTTCACCACGTTCTCCTGGAATATTCCGAGGTTTCGATAGCACTGTAAATATTCTTTGTACGATTTCAGTTCCAGGCAAACTTTATCGGGTTGGTAGCGCAGCGTGATCACGCCAAAATCTGGCAAGCCGGTCTTCGGGCAAACTGAAGTGAACTCGGGATCATCGATCACGATCTCATAGCCGGGAAACTGGTTCGGCCAGGTTTCAATTTCAGGAAAGTTCGCATCCAATCCGGCGGCAGCGTGCTGCGGCGTGTAACGGCGCTGTTTTGGCATGGAGATATTGTAGCGGCTGCGCCCGATGCGCGCCCCGAGCGAACGCTGGGAGTTAAGCATCCACTAACTTAAGCCCGCATCTAACCATGGTAACGGCTGGGGCAGGCGTAACATTCTTTTGCAGGCGTTCGAGTGGTAAATTAAGGCTTGCAGTTGTCCCCGCCGCATTGTGAAAGATGACCGGTTGGCAACGAATCACAATTCGAATGGACGACCCGCCACGAGTAAAGGCCGCACCTGGCTGGTGCTCGGAGTGCTTGCCGCGCTAGCTCTTCTCCCGGTTTTCACGCGCCAGGGCCCCGTCCGTATTCGCACTACCACGGTGGAGCGCGGGTCCATCCGCAGCTTGATTTCCACCAACGGAAAAGTCGAACCCATCCGGAACTTCGAAGCACATTCGCCAGTAGCGACCACGGTCAAGCGCCTGCTGGTGAAAGAAGGAGACCACGTTCGCCAGGGCCAACTTCTCCTGCAGCTCGATGATGCCGACCTTCGCACGCAGGCCGCCCGCGCCCGGGCCCAAATGAAGGCCGCGCAGGCCGATCAGTCCGATCTCACCACCGGCGGCACTCGCGAAGAACTGCTCACGCTCGATGCTCAACTCACCAAAGCTCGCAGTGCTCGCGACGCCGCCCAGCGCAACCTGGAAGCGCTTCGCCGCTTGCAGCAGCAGGGCGCGGCTTCCGCCGGTGAGGTCAAGCAGGCGGAAGACGAATTGCGCCGCGCTGAGGCCGATGCCACTCTGGATGAACAGAAAAAGAAAGATCGCTACTCCCAGCCCGAGGTGGCAAAAGTCCAGGCCCAGGGAGCCGTGGCGCAAGCCGCCTACGATGCCTCTGAAGAAGCGCTGCGCAAGTCCGAAGTGCGCGCTCCCTTCGATGGCATTGTCTACTCGCTCCCTGTAAAGCAAAGCGCTTATGTGCAAACCGGAGACTTACTGCTGCAGGAAGGCGATCTCTCCAAGATGCTGGTCCGCACCTTTGTCGACGAACCTGATATTGGCCGCCTCGCCGCTGGACAAAAAATCGAAGTCACCTGGGACGCCCTGCCCAACCGCATCTGGAATGGCGCGGTTAGCACCATTCCCTCCACCGTAAAACTTCACGGTGCGCGCAACGTAGGCGAAGTCACGTGTACGGTGGATAATCGCGATTTGCGTTTATTGCCCAACGTTAACGTCGGCGTCACCGTCATCACCGCCCAACACAGCGGCGTTCTCACTCTGCTGCGCGAAGCCGTCCACATGGACGATACCAAGCCTTACGTCTTCCAGATCGTCGATGGCCAACTCAAGCGCCACGACGTTGAAGTCTCTCTGCAAAACCTTACGCGAGTTGAGATCACAGCCGGCCTCGCCGAAAACGCCGTCGTAGCCTTGACCGCGGCTGATTCCAAACCGCTCGTCGATGGCGCCCGCGTCAAGGTGGTCCCGTAATAAATGAAGCTGGATTGTCATGCGGCGCGTGCGGCTTGCTTTATCGGAGCCCTGTCTCTTCTCTCATTTTCCTTCGCGCTGGCCGCCGATTCGCCCCAAACCCTGCTTGCCGCCGGTCGCGTCGATCAAGCCCTCGATTCGCTTCAGCAGCAGATTCGCACCTCGCCCACTGCCGAAGCCTACAACCTGCTCTGCCGCGCTCATTTTGAGCTCGGCGCCTGGGACGCGGGCATTCCCGCCTGCGAAAAAGCCGTCGCGCTCGCTCCCGACAACGGTCTCTATCATCTCTGGCTGGGCCGCATCTACGGAGAGAAGGCCGATCACGCCGGCTTCCTCAGCGCCGCAGGACTCGCCAAAAAAGTTCGTACTGAATTCGAACGCGCCGTCGAGCTTTCTCCTGATAATTGGGAAGCCCGCACCGATCTCGCCGAGTTCTATCTCGAAGCTCCCGGCATCGTCGGCGGCGGCAAAGATAAAGCCCTCGCCCAGGCTGAACACATCGCGCCGCTGAATCCCGCCATGGCGCACTGGGTCAAGGCGCGTCTCGCCGAGAGAAATAAAGATACCGCTGCCGCCGAACGCGAATATCGCGCCGCCATCGAGTCCAGCCACAACGGGGCCCGTGCATGGCTCAATCTCGCCGGCTTCTATCGTCACACCGATCGCCTGGACGACATGCAGACCGCCTTGCGCACCATGGATTCCAGCCCGCTCGATCATCCCGCCGCATTGGTCGATGCCGCCGGCATCTTGATCCGCACCAACCGCGACCCTGCCCTGGCCATCCGCTTTCTGCGCCGCTACCTCGCTTCCTCAACGGTGGAAGAAGCTCCCGCCTTCAAAGCTCACTCGATGCTCGGCGAGTTACTCGAGAAAAATGGCGACCGCGCCGCCGCTGCCGGTGAATATCGTGCCGCGCTCGCCCTCGCGCATACTTACCGTCCCGCCCAGGACGGATTAAAGCGCGTAACCCGCTAGACCCCAGAGCGGATCTTCGCGCCCGCCGCCGTAACCCTCCCCAGCAGCCCCCCCGCCTTCATCACTCGGCAACATTCCGCAAAGTTTTCTCGTGGCCCATTCCACCGCAACTCATCGACCGTCTCAAACACCGGCACATCCAACCGCAGCGTTGCCAGCGTGCGAAATAACAAAGCATCGTTCCAGGTGTTGAATAAAGATTCCGCGAGCATCCGCGCCCTTCGGATCGAGGCATCCCATTCTCGCCAATCCTTCGGAATATCTTCCAAATGCGGATACTGCGACAACACCATCGCCGCCGCCTTCGCGCCCCATCCTTTCACGCCCGGAAAACCATCCGCACTATCGCCCACCACCGCCAGATAGTCCGGAATCGATTGCGGCTTCACCCCAAACCGTGCCACCACTCCATCTTCATCGCGCACCACGCCGCTCCTGCGATCCAGTTGAACCACGCGCCTTCCCACAACACATTGACTAAGATCTTTATCCGGCGTGCAAATAAAAATCTGGTTCAGCTTCTCATCCTTCGCCGCCTTATTGGCAGCAGACGCCAGCGCATCATCCGCCTCGAAATAAACCATGGGCCACACCATCACTCCCATGGCCTCCAGCGCCGCCTCGAGAACCGGAAACTGCGCCAGCAATTCTTCCGGCACGCCTTCACTAGTCTTGTATCCGGGATACAGATCGTTGCGAAACGATTCCACCACATGATCCGTCGCAACCCCAAGATGAGTTGCCCCGCCCTCGATCATTGACACCACCGAAGTGAGCACGCCGCGCACCGCGCCAATTTCCTGCCCATTCACATCCGCCGCAGCAGGCACAGCAAAGAAGTGTCGAAACAATTCATAGGTTCCGTCGATCAGGTACAAATCCATGCCGCATCCTTCTCAGTCGCAAACCATGTTATAGGATCAAACTTGGGATAACACGAGGCTGGGATGACAATTGGAATAAAACCATGACCCCCGTCCGCATCGATAAATGGCTCTGGGCCGCCAGATTTTTCAAGACGCGCTCCCTCGCCGCGCGCGCCTGCGACCTTGGCCGGATCCAGTCCAACCGCCAGCCCGCCAAACCCGCCCGCGAAGTCCGCATCGGAGACATGTTGCGCATCACCAACGATGGCGGCGACTTCGAAGTTGAAGTCCTGCTTCTCGCCGAAGTCCGCGGCCCCGCCCCCGTCGCCCAAACTCTCTACCGTGAGACCGACGCCAGCCGCGAGCTTCGCCAGAAAGTAGCCGCTGAGCGCAAAGCCATGAAGCAATTCGAAGAGCTCCCCGCAGGCCGCCCATCCAAACGCGATCGCCGCAGAATCATCCAGTTCCGCGGCCGAGCCTGACTTGTCATATCCCCGATATGAGGACACGGTTGAGATAACGGCGAGTCCCGACAGGCGTTCTCGCGGACCGTCGTTAGCCCACAGAAATTTCCCCCGCCCGAGCCCCCCGACCCATCCTTATCATTTCTCTGGCATCAGATTCTCCGTAGAATCTTTCGCAGGCGTCACCAAGGTGAAAATCATGAAGATGAAACGCGGCACTGGCATGTGTATTTATAAACTCTTCTTGGCAGTGCTCTGTCTACCTTCTTCTCTGCTCGCCCAGTCCGTCACGCTCCAGCACGCGGTCGAGCTTGCCTTGAAGCATGCCACCACCGTCGGCATCTCCACCGCGGACGAGCAGCACGCCTCCGCCGCCTATCGCGAACTCCGAAACAGCTACATTCCCCAGCTCACGGCGGGCGCCGGCTTGGGCTGGTCTGACGGCTTTCCACTCAGTCTCGAAGGCGCCGCTCCCTCGCTGTTCAACGTGAACGCGCAATCCGCACTCATCAATCCCGCGCTCAAGTTTTTTATCCAGGCCGCCCGCTCCGATGTTACGGTCAGCACCTTCCGCACCAAAGATCAGCGTAACCAGCTCATTCAAGACGTTGTATTGAGCTATGCGGAATTGGTGAAATGGGAACAGCGCTTGAATGCCTTGCGCGACGCCCACCTTGCCGAAGAGAAGATGGAGCAAGCCGTCGCCGACCGCGTCAAAGAAGGTATCGATAGCGCTTTGGACGGCACCAGAGCTCGCCTCTCCGTCGCGCGCGTCCGTCTGCGCATTGCTGAAGCCAGCGGTGCGGCCGACATCCTCCGCGAGCATCTCTCCAAACTCACCGGCCTGGCCGCCGCGTCCCTTGAAATCGATCCTGAATCGGTGCCCGCTGTCCCCGCGCCAAAGCAAGAACAAAATGAGGAACTCTCGCGAAAGACAATCGACGCCAATCCCTCCGTGCAAGCTGCCGTGGAACACGCCCGCGCTCAATACTTGCGAGTGCAAGGGGAGCACAGAGCTCTCTGGCCCAGCGTAGACTTTGCAGCCCAGTACGCGAACCTTGCCACCTTCAACAACTACGACGCCTACTACAAGAACTTCCAGCCAAACAACGCTACCGTGGGAGTATCCATCCACTTTCCATTCTTCAACTATGCCCAGCACTCTCGAATCCAGCAGGCCGAGTCGGATGCTCTCAAAGCCGGCAAACAGGCCGAAGCCGCCCGCAACCAGGTCTCGGAAGAAACCCTGCGCCTGCAGCGCTCCGTCACCCAGATGCAGGCTGCGCGCGACGTTGCCGAACTCGAGTATGAGATCGCCCAGAGAAGTGTTGAAGCCGTCCAGACGCGCATGAGCTCTGCCACTGCCAACCTCCACGATCTCGACAACGCACGCACTCAAGTCAGCGAACGTTTCATCGCTCTGCAGGACGTAACCTTCGAACTGGAACGCAGTCAGGTCGCCCTCCTCCGTTCCACCGGCGATCTCGAAAGCTGGGCCTTGGGAACCAAATGACCTTTTCCTCGCGAAAGCTCATTTTCCCCGCTCACTGCGTCAAACCGCCTGTTCAACGCATAACGGTTCGAATTCAGCGTCAACGCCGCGTAAACTAAAACCAACCGACTCCAATTGTTCGCGGATGACGATGTAGCTTCGTGTGTGGGACGAACCTGCGTAAACACTGCTTTTTCGCCCCATCGCCGCGTCCGGATGGTAAAATAAGAAATCACTCACTATGCCTCTTAAAACACTGTTTCTGAACCCACCTTCGTTCGAAAACTTCGACGGCGGCGCCGGCTCCCGTTGGCCCGCCACCCGCGAGATAGAGAGTTATTGGTACCCTGTTTGGTTGGCTTATCCGGCGGGGATGCTGGAGGGGGCGCGGCTTTTGGATGCGCCGCCGCATTATATTTCGGCGGAGCAGACTATTGAGATTGCCAAGGACTACGAGTTTCTGGTGCTGTTCACCAGCACTCCGGGATTTCCGGGCGACATCGGGCTGGCGCGGGCTATCAAGGCGGCGAATCCGGGGATCAAGATTGCTTTTGTAGGACCGCATGTCAGCGTGCTGCCGGAAAAGTCTTTGCGGGATTGTCCGGCGATCGACTTCGTTGCCCGAAAAGAATTTGACTATGCCGTTGTCGATTACGCCAAGGGCAAGCCTCTGGCGGAGATTGCGGGTATTTCGTTTTTGCAGGACGGCAAGGTGGTGCACAATCCGGACGCGCCGCAGATTCAGGATCTGGATGCGCTGCCCCACGTCACTGACGTTTACAAGCGCGATCTCGACGTCACCCGGTATAACGTGCCGTTCTTACTAAACCCCTACGTTTCTCTCTACACCACGCGAGGCTGTCCGGCGCAGTGCACGTTCTGCTTGTGGCCGCAGACCTTGAGCGGACATCCGTGGCGCAAGCGTTCGACTGACGATGTGGCCGCGGAAATGTCGAAGGTCAAGCAGTACTGGCCGGAAGTGAAGGAATTCTTTTTCGACGATGACACCTTCAACATTCAAAAGGCGCGCACCATCGAGTTATGCGCCAAGCTGAAGCCGCTGGGGCTTACCTGGTCGTGCACTTCGCGCGTGACTACCGATTTTGAAACGCTGAAGGCGATGAAGGAAGCCGGCTGCCGGTTGCTCATCGTCGGCTACGAGTCCGGCGATCAGCAGATTTTGAAGAACATCAAGAAGGGCGCGACCATTGAGCGCGCACGGCAATTTACCAAAGACTGCCACAAGCTCGGGCTAGTCGTTCACGGGGACTTCATCATGGGTCTGCCCGGTGAGACGCACGAAACTATCAACAACACCATCAAGTTCGCGAAAGAGTTGGATGTGGAAACCATTCAGGTCTCGGTGGCACATGCTTATCCTGGCACCGAGCTTTACGATTACGCGGTGAAGAATGGATTCATGGTGGGCGACAACAAGATGGTGGATGAAGGCGGCCACCAGTTGGCGCACATCCAGTATCCCGGACTGCCGGCCGATGACATTCTTTCCGCAGTGCATCGTTTTTACGACGAGTATTACTTCCGGCCGAAGGCTGTGTTCCGCATCCTGAAGAAGGCTGCTTTCGACAGCAACGACCGCAAGCGGCTTTACAAAGAGGCGAAGACCTTCCTGAAGCTGCGCTCGCAACGCAACAAACTGGTGAAGCAGCATAGTGACGAGGCCGCCGAGCTCGCCAAGGCCTGAGGCGTCGGAACGAGGGCTTTTCACCACAGAGACACAGAGAAAACCTTTGTGGGCTTTTGCTATGTTTTGTTTTTCTCTGTGACTCTGTGTCTCTGTGGTGAAAGGTTTTCGAAACAGTCATCGCAGCGCATCATCATCTAGACCTCCAGTGAACTTTCGCAAGTATCTTGTGCTGGCCGGAGTCACGGTGTTTGCCGTGGCCGGAGATTCCATGCTCTCGCATGGGATGAAGCAGGTCGGCAGCATTTCCATCCATCATTTGTCGAGTGTAATCTTCGCCGTGGTTAATCCCTGGGTCGCTATAGGCATTCTCTTCTTGCTGGCGTTCTTCGCCACCTACACAAATGCGCTGTCCTGGGCCGATCTCACCTACGTGATGCCGGCCACTGCCCTGGGCTATGTGTTGCTGGCTCTGGTCGCGAGGTTCGTGCTGCACGAGCACATCAGCCCGCTGCGCTGGATTGGAATTGTATTGATTACAGCAGGCGTAGGGTTTGTGGCGGGCGGGCCGGCGCTTACTGAACATCCCCTGGGAGAAGCGGCGAAACTCGGCGCCAAGCCCCGTGTGGCTGCGGTTGCCAGCGGAATTGAATCATGAGGGACCTTTATACCTGGAGCGCGATCTTTGCCATCGTGTTGGCCTCGGTGGTGGGCGACGTGCTGCTGTCTCACGCCATGAAACAAGTCGGCGATGTGGGCGATCTGCGCCGCCGAGTCGGCCTCGCCAAGGTGATCGCGCGCACGCTCAGCAATCCCAACTTTCTGCTTGCGGTCGCGAGCATGGCCGCGGCCTTCTTCAGCCTGCTATTCGCGCTCTCCTGGGGAGACGTAAGCCTGGTCGCTCCCGCGGCCGCTTCCCTCACCTTCGTAGCCAACGCGGTCGCCGCGAAAATCTTCTTGCATGAGAAGGTCGACCGGCGGCGGTGGATTGCGGCCTCTCTGGTCGCGGCGGGCGTGGCGCTGCTGGCGGGGTGAAGTTGACGACATTGCCAGGCCAGAAAATACTTCACGGCAATAGCCGCAAACGGCAACGGCGCTATGACATTCAGAATTTCTCCGGCTTTCGCACTGATCGCAGCACTGTCGGTATCCCTGCCCGTAAGGGCGCAGAAGGAATTCAACAAGTGGCGCACTGGAACTTCGCCGAAGGAAATCGGCGAGCGTGTCGCCAAACGGTTTGCCTCATCGCCTCATAGTCTCTCGACCGGAGAGGCCAAGCAACCGTACATCAACTACCCGGAATCTGTGACCTGGTACGGAGCGTTAACCTTTGCGCAATTGAGTGGCAACAACGAACTCAGCTCACGACTGATTCAACGTTTTAATCCACTGCTGGACGCGGATTCCAAACTTATTCCGGAGCCGAAGCATGTGGATTTGACCGTCTTCGGCGCGGTTCCGCTCGAAATTTACATTGAAACCAGGCAGCAGAAGTATCTCGATCTCGGTAGAGATCTTGCCGATAAGCAATGGGCTGGTCCCACACCCGATGGGCTGAGCGGCCAGACCCGGTATTGGATCGACGACATGTACATGATCACGTTGGTTCAGGTGCAGGCGTATCGCGCGACCGGCGATCCGAAGTATCTGGATCGCGCGGCGCTGGAAATGTCAGGGTACCTGGACAAGCTGCAGCAGCCGAACGGTCTCTTCTATCACGCGCCCGACGCGCCATTTTTCTGGGGACGGGGCAATGGCTGGGTCGCCGCTGGAATGACAGAACTGCTGCGCTCTCTCCCCGCCAGTCATCCCCGGCGCGCCCGCATCATGGAGAGCTACCGCAGGATGATGGAACAGTTGCTGAGATATCAGGCTAAAGATGGCACGTGGCGCCAGTTGCTGGACCATCCGGAAGCCTGGCCCGAGACCTCGTCCACCGCGATGTTCACTTTTGCCATGAGCACCGGAGTGAAGAACGGATGGCTCGATAAGAGGACCTACGCACCTGCCGCCCGCAAAGGGTGGCTCGCTCTCATTCGATATCTCGAGCCGAACGGGGACGTCCGCAATGTCTGCGAAGGCACTGGCAAGAAAAATGATCTCAATTACTACCTGACGCGGGCCCGCAACACGGGAGACCTGCACGGCCAAGCGCCTATCCTGTGGGCCGCCTCAGCCTTGCTGCGATGAATCCATCGTCGCGGAAAGCGCGACATATCGCGGGGCTTTCCGCTTCCCTGACGGCAACAAATTGGGACAAAACCGGGCTTGAGTGGGCTACCCGCCAATCCAGGATGTGAGCCGAGATAACTGTGGCTAGGATGATGAGATACCCGTGCGGCTTCAGCTGTCTCATTCCGTTACCGGATCGTTGAGTAGCGTAATAGTCGCCACCGGGTGCAGTTCGAGACAACCTTGCGGGCCGCAACGGGAGCCCTTGAAACTCGCGCCGAGGCTTTCGTGGGGATCTACGACAAGGCTGCCTGTGACCTGGATATGCTTGCCCTCGAGGCGCTTGTCTTTTCCTGATAGATTGTCGAAGAGCGGCGACCATCCGTTGGTATTTATTCGAATGGGCTCGCCATCAAAAAGCACTCTGTCCTTTTTTCCCGCCTGCCACCCAGGAAATATCGCATTGCCGCTGCGGTCGAGCGCGTAGGGCACGATTTCCACGTGAATTTCCGTTGGAAGAGCGCGCGCGTCGGCCCCGAGCTCATGCTGGAGGTGCTGCTGCGACTGCTGGTCAAGTTTCAGGCAGAAAGTTATATCTTCATCGTGCTCTTCGTGGACAGAGTTGAGCTGCACGGTTCCGGCGAGTGTGATGGAGAGGGAGATGGGCAGAAGGCGGTTGCCCATTGGGTCTGGTGTGTTGGTGGCCCCACGCAATTTGTCTTTAAGTTCGGCTGCCGTCGATGTCTGCGGGGCAGGCCGGCTCAGACCGCTGTCGCACCATGGCCGATTTTGGGCGGAAGCGCTGGTGGCCAGCATGATGGCGAACAGACAGACGAGGCTTCGGAGGGCTATACGTCTCAGAGCCTCCTCGTTGGTCAGGAATGTTCGGACCCCATTTTTCAGACCGATCATGCCAATATTCTAAGGCGATGATCTAATTAAGAGAATGGGGCAGTTCAACTGCTGGAGAAAGTCTTCCCGCTGTCGGACCGCAACAGCCGCCGACTGAACCGGCCGCTTAATTTACTGCGGAATGATGGCCTTGCTCTTGATCGGCGTCTCGCCCACCGATACGGTCTGAAACGTTCCGACGCCGCTGATCGCTTCGCCACCATTGACCACGCGAAAGTAATATCGAGTACCCGGCGTTAAGCCATCGAGTCGCACATGATGATTGCGCCCTTCGTTGCTCTCCACCGCCTCTTTCGTTTGCGTCATCTTGGTACGGTCGGTGCCGTACTGCACAGTCATAGTGCCGGCCACGCGGGTTGACCATCCGATGGTGCAGCTCGAATCGGATACATACTCAGCCACGGGCCCATTGCTGATCTGCTCCTGACTTTGCTGACCCTGCGTGGACGCAGCCGAATTCTGCCCAGCCGTGCTGCCAGCTTTACTCTGCCCTGCCGCGAAGCAAAGGCCAAAAACGCTAATGAACAGAACTGCCAGCGATAGCTTCATCTCAAGGTTCCTCCATGCATGGGGATGGCGACTGGCGTTTGTGACGCCAAAAACAGCTACATAGGGATGCACGAACAGGAGGTAAAGTTGGAAGCGTTCTTATAAGCGCAGTTGACGAAATGACTCTGCCCACTGTGGTGAAAGCGGGTTAGTCCCCATGGCTTGAGGACAATCCAGTTTGTTCCCCGGACTGAGTCCGCGGCGTGTGAACATCCCCGCTCAAGTCAAAAGCTGCTGGAGTGGGCGACGCACCGACTGGCTATTAGCTCCGTCACCCTGAGCGACGGAACTGGGATGGCGGCTCGGTCCCACCACATTTGGTCGTAGGGAGTGCGCGAAGCTGAGCGACGGGCAGGATGAAGCTTTCAACAAATCTGGCGGAGTGAGCAATCTTGAACAGTCATCCCGTTTTGGGAAGGGTAGTATTCAATCTGCTGAAAGGCGGGTCCCCTGAAAAGGCGGCCAGCCTGTTGAGGCAGGCATGGGTTAGTGTCGACTAGATTAGCGACGTTCGACCCTCACGTCTGCCTCTGTTTTCAGTAGTTTAGCGCCCTCGCTCCACCCTTTGAGGCTGCCTCTCCGTTGGCAGTCGTTTGACAACGGTTGCGCAGAAGCCTAGCCTTGTAATTGAGCAAGCTACCTCTTCTTACTCTTTCAGGTCCTCTGAACTAAGTCAGCCCATCTGAAGCTTTTCTCCCCTTAGATTTCTCGCAGGAGGACTACGTTATGACCCTATTGACCCGTTGGGAACCTTTCCGTGAGTTTTCGACCCAGCAAGACCGCTTGAACCGTCTGAACCGTCTTTTCCGTGAGTCGTTTACCCCGCAGCAGGGCCCGGAAGAAGCGCTAACCACAACAAACTACGCACCGCCCGTGGACATTTACGAAGACGAGCACAACATTACCCTGAAGATGGAAGTCCCGGGCATCGACGAAAAAGATATTGATGTCCAGATCGAGAACAACACGCTCACCGTCCATGGGGAGCGCAAGATCGAGAAGGAAGAGAAAGAGGAGAACTTCCGTCGCGTGGAGCGGCAGTACGGAGAGTTCACCCGGTCGTTCACGCTGCCCAATTCGGTAGATCCGGGGCAAGTGAGCGCCAACTATGAAAAGGGATTGCTGAAGATCAAGCTGGCCAAGAAGGCGGAAGCCAAGCCTAAGCAGATTAAGGTGAATGTAGGCAGCGAGAAGTCCCTCGAAGCCAAGGTTCACGGCAAAGCCGCGTAAGAACAGTAGTTAGTGGGAGAGATGGGAGGCGGCATAAGCGCGCCTCCCATTTTGTTGTGCGCTGCGCGACCGAAGCAGGCGGTCCCGTCCCGGCGAAACTTGTCAAGACCCTAGGCATTACCTTTTTCGCGTAAGGTATTGGATTCATTCGGAGAATAAAGTCTGGAAAATGTCCCAATTGCCCTTTTGCCCCACCCGCCTCTCCAGAAAATGGAGAGACAGAGATGGGGCAGGCGAGGACTGAGAAGCTGGATCCGCGCGAAGCTAGTACGACGAACTTCCCCCGCAGTTCTTCGATATGTGCTTGAAGGAAGTCACTTCAATCATTTGCGCGCCGCTAGTTTTTCCCATGGCGTCGCTTGACGCTGCAGAAGCGGAGCTTAAGCTGCCGGTCACTTTAATTTCGTGGCCGACATGGTCGCTCAGCTTGGCGGTGTCTCCGGTCAACTGATAAGTCTTGCCGCTCTTGTCGGTCAGGGTGTAGGCGCCGCCAGAGTTGCTCAAACAGCCTTTCACGGTTTGCTGGTCGCCGTTGCTCCCCGTCTTTACTGGCTCACTTTGTGCGGCCGCCCAGGACACGCCGAGCAGGAGCACTGAAAACAATAATAAATGTCGCATATAGGGACCTCCGAAATTCCTTCGAGATGACTCAAAGAGATCGCCGCCTGGGAACATAGTTCGTTAATCCCACGCTGCGTTCTGTAGAGAGTAATTGTGTAATACCAAATTGTCGGCCTCGGAGCTCGGAAGTCGCAATACAGGGTTTGCCGGAGAGAAATAGGGTGGACGGTTTGCGTCCACCCCTTCATTGCCGGATAAGGCTCAGCGGCGAGAGTCGACGGTTTCTCCTTTCTCGACGTATGCCAGCAGCCATCCCATGACGCGCATCCAGCCTTCGGAGTGTCCGGCTGCGGCGGCGGGATTGCCGGCGAATCCTTCTTGACGGAGCTTGACCAGCGTCCCGGTGCCGGCTCTTTGCGGACCGTTCGGGTGCAGGCCGTGGACGCTTTGGGGCTGAAGCTCCCAGCGCACTACGGTCTTAATAGGACCGGTCCAGCTGGCAATCCAGGTGTGAACCAGCAAGCGCGGAGGATCGATTTCCAGATATTCGCCGTCGATGCGGAACTTGGTGCCGTCGACCGAGACACCTACGCTTGACCACTTTCCTCCGACGCGAAGATCGGCCTTCCATTCTTTAATGCGGTAAGCATCCTGCGCGCCCCACCAGCGCGGCATCTGCTCGGGGTCAGTGAGGGCCTGGAAGACGCGGGCGGGGGGCGCGGCGACGAAAATTTCGCCAGTGACGATGTTTTGATCGGGCGTAATTGCGACGGTTGCCATGAGTTGCTCCTATCTGGTTTTTTCAACGAAGTTCTTGATTTGCTCTACTAACCCGGGCCAGCCCTGACTGTAGCCTTGGGCTACGCCGGGGAGCCTGGCAAGATTGCTGTGCGTAACTTTTAAGAGAGTGCCAGTTTTGCTGGAGGCAAGATCCCAGCGAACCACGGTGCGATGCGCCGGGTCGGGATGCCAATTGGCGAACCAGGAAACTTCCAGCACACGCGGAGGCTCAATCTGCAGAACCTCACCATGATGTTCGATAATTTTGCCGGCGCCAGCTCCGCTGCGCTCTCTGGAAGTGAGAAGCCAGCTGTCCGCCGGGGCGTGCGTCCATTTCCCACTCGGTGATTTCAAACGCTTCCCCGCCGCCCCACTGCAGCGCCTGCTCGCGCTCGATCAGGGCTCGGAAGACGCGAGCGGGCGGGGCGGCGATTTCGATCTCAGTAACGACGGCGTCGTTGTCGCTGGTTATTACGGATTTAGCGGTCGATGTCATGCTTGCTCCAGACAAACTATTTTTGCGCCAGCTCCGTTCTCTTCAGGTCGAAGAACTCTTTCATCTCTTTGCCGGGGGCGGCGGCGAAGGTCCAGTCTTCGGTGTGATGATTCGCGTCGAGAATGGTGAAGACGACGCGCTGCATGTGGCCGGCATCGGGAGTAGCGAGATTGGTGGCGTCGAAGAAGTCGAAGGTGATGGTCTTGCCGTCAGGCGACGCGCTGGCAGTCATGCGTGGCTGGTTGCCGGCGCCGCAGTAGTGTGTGAGAAGAAGGCGATTGGGGCCGTCGAAGTGGATCATGGAAACCATTTCTTCGGGACCGTGCCCGTGGATCTCGCTCATCAAGCGCCGAACCTCCGGCAGTGTCGCGGAAAGAAACGTTTAAGGCTTCACCCTTGGAGTTCTTGCCTTCCCAGGAACCGGTGAGAGTTTTGAGTTGGTCGAAGGATTTCTGGGCGGCGGTTTGCGCCAGCGCGGCTGTGGCGGTCAAAACGAAGAGTGAAAGAGCGAGGCGAAGTGATTTCACGTTTGCGATTTTCATGTTAGTGATCTCCTTTTGCAGTCTTGGTATTCGGTTTTGCAGCATGGTGGGGCATGGATTCTCTGGCGTACTCGGCTTCGACAAACGTCTTGAGGTTGGTGAGGCTCATCTTCCAGAAACTGCGGTACTGGTCGAGCCAGGAATCGACGGCACGAAGCGGTTCAGGATTGAGCTGGTAGACGCGATGGCGGCCTTCGCGGTGCTCGCGCACGAGATGGGCGCGGCGCAGCAGTCGCAGGTGTTTGGAAATGGCGGGACGCGAGACGGGAAAGGCTCCGGCAATGTGCCCGGCGGGCTGGCTGCCCCGGCGCAATAAATCGAGGACAGCGCGACGCGTTGGATCCGCCAGCGCCTGGAAGGTCATCTCGGGCGAATATGTAACCGGACGGTGACGCATAATGCGTAACCTTACAGTTACGCGAAGGACATGTCAAGAGAAAACTTTCGTCCGGCAGCAAGAAAGCAAAAAGGCAAACCCTAAGAGGATGGGACAGGAGTCTTCGACTCACCCGAGCGAATGAGATCCAGAAACGCCTGATGCACGCGCGTATCGTCAGAGAGCTCGGGATGGAACGTAGCGGCCATGACTCTTCCCTGCCGTACGGCGACTGCGTCGCGTCCCTCGGTCGCGATTACTTCCACGCCAGGGCCGAGGCGCTCGATCTTGGGGGCGCGGATGAAGACCATTTCCAGCGGCGAGTCAGCGCCCTGGTTGTTAAGAGCCGCTTGCAAGAGCTTTCCTTCGCGGATGGAGCTGTCGATCTGGCGTCCGTAGGCGTTGCGGCGGATCGCGATGTCGATTGCGCCGAGTCCGGCTTGCTTGGGGTTTTCGACTTCCGCCGCCAATAAGATCGCTCCAGCGCAGGTGCCGAAGGTTGGCTTGAGGCGCACGAACTGCTTGAGCTTTTCGAAACCTTCTTCGCCCAGCAATTTCAGGAAGGTGCCGGACTCGCCTCCGGGAATGATCAGTCCGTCGATTTCATCCAGCTGTTCGGGATTTCTTACCAGCACAACTTTCGCGCCCAACTCTTCCAGTCGCCGGCGGTGGGCGTCAAAATCGCCTTGCAGGGCGAGGACTCCGATCGTGGGAGCAGAATTCAGCATTAAGCAATCAGCATTTTAGTCGTGAACCGTCAGAATGTTCTCATGCAGGAGGAGTTACAGATCGGCCGCCACTCGTCGAGCGCCAGCGATAAAGACCAACCATTGCCCACCGAGCGGGACGAGCTCGTCTCGACCCGCTCTCTTCTCGAACCGGCGTTGTTACTCTTCGTCGAGATATTCGCCGGGCACGTCGTCTTCAGGCACTTCATGGGTGGTTACTTCCCTGACGCCACCTTTTCCGGCATCTTCGACCCCGGAGACCACTCCCGCCTCGAAGGCGTTTCCTTCCTCGATCAACTCGTCAACACTTTCCGAATCCGCGCTCTCAACGTCAGACAACCCCTGCAGATCTCCCGCTTCCTCGCCTGAGCGCGGTTCCGATCTATCACGCAAGAACTGGCGCGGGCCGCGCACACTCGCAGTCTTTCCGCTGCTTGCTTTCCGCAACACTTTCTTTTTCGCGGAAGATTTTTTCGGTGCGGCCCTCTTCTTCGCGGATTTCTTAGGAGTAGGCCGCTTCCTCCCCAGCTTCTTCGCCGCAGTCGACTTGTTGCCGGATTTTTTCTTCGTCGATTTCTTCTTCTTGCTCTTTTTGCTAGCCATTCGCGCAGTCTAGCACCGGCTTATCGCTGCGGCAACCTCGCGCCGGCAGCCTGGACGCCCTACCCTGTCCCTGCGCGGAGCCCAAGGGTCCCGCAGTTCTCGCCAGACGCGGCCTCCCACGCCGACCGCCCTCACCTCTTCGGGCACACCTCACACCGCACCGCCAACTCTTCGCCTCGGCATCGTTTCGGAATGTCATTCTTTCCACGTCCTCTGGCCCCGCATACCAGCAAGCACCAGGCCTCCCGATAGTGCTCAAACATCCCCTGGCTCTTCGGACCGTAGTTAAAGTGCACCGTCGCCCGCGGAACAAACGCATCCGCCGGAACCACATACCACAAATTCTTTTTGATCACATACGCCGCCCGAAAATCCAGGTCGTCCAAAGTGTAGAGTTCCCCGCTGCCAGCAGCCCGTGCGTTGCATCGAGTGCCGCGATGGCCGGTCGCGCACTTCACCTGCACCTTCCACAGCCGCCGCCCACTCTCCACCGCAAAGTCATAAGGACGGCTATCTCCCCAAGGCTTCAACACAGGAAATCCAAGCATAGTAGCCTTAGCCAGAAACGCAGCCTCCACAGCCTCCCCCAGCCGCTTGGCCTTCGGCATCCCCATAGCCTGTATCTCAATGAGCTCAGGCTTCTTATCCCGGCCTCGATCCGATTCCTCTGGCACAAAAGACTCTTTAGGCATAAAAAAAGCGCAGACCTCGTGTCCTAACACGAGCTGCGCCAATCTCCTTCATTCCAAACAAAAAGGCGCAGACCTAAGTCCGCGCCCTTTTTTCGATCCTATAATACTATTATATCAACCTGCATAGGGCATTTGGGACATATTAGCAAAAATATTTTCCCCATCAAATCAACAACTTGACCCCCAAAACCACCCTCCAGGGGTCTTGACAAGATTTTTTCGATTCTGAAAGGACGCGACTTCAGCCACGCCGTCGTCCGCATGGAAAGTCCTGTCATTCCGAGTCGGGCGCCAAGCCCGGCGAGGAACCTGCTTCTCCTGTCTCACGGAGCCGACTGTCGATCAGCGCGGCAAACAATCGGCGCATTTCACGCCGCCTTTGGTTATGTGAGCCCAAATCTCGGCGAACTCGGCCGCGTGATTGCGCGAGCGGTGGGGAAACAGGCGATTCAAGATGGCCAAGCGCAAATTGCCGACGAAGCTGAGTTGAGTCCAGAACTCGAAGCAAATATCTGGGAACCGGTATACGTGCCTTACGAGCGTAAGGTGTAATAGCTTGGACTCGACCTTACGGACAGCATTGGCCAGTTTCTACGGTATCGGACACAGGTGGTATTCGATTGGGGGGATTTTGAGTGCAACGGCGATTTTTCGCCATCTATCACCCGGATTCAGTTCACTACTACGCACAAAGCTTCAGCCATAATTGTCACATGATCGTCCGAAAACCTCACCTCGGGTTTCTTGGATGCCAGTTTGCAGGACTCGGAACTGAACCTCTTAACGACAAAGCTGTATGTCAGCAGATATTTCACCGGATCAGCGCAAGCGCGACATTCGAAGTGCGATTTCTGCGCGCTCTCCAGAGCAGCCAGCTTCAGCATGGGAGGTCCGCTGACCGCCTCCGCCGATTCTATACTTCCGTCTTTCTGGATGCGGAGCTGGACCTTCACGTCACCGGCAATCGAAGCCTGCCGCGCCAGCGGAGGATAGATCGGTGGAGAAAATTTCACCAGAACGACTTCAGCCTTCGGAGTTTCCGGTGAAGGCGCA
This sequence comes from uncultured Acidobacteriota bacterium, assembly GCA_963761915.1. GTDB lineage: Bacteria > Acidobacteriota > Terriglobia > Terriglobales > Acidobacteriaceae > Sulfotelmatobacter. Next base: position 49,673 of record CAVXIO010000007.1, on the reverse strand, counting down.
GACTGCGTTGGGGCCGTTTCAATCAGTGTCAGCGGCAGCGCAACAAGCACCAGCATCGGAGCTAATACGGTCAGGCTAGCTTTCATGATTGTCAGGGCAAAAACCGGCTACTGTCCACGACAAATATATACCAACTCAGGCACTTACGGACTCAACTGTTGCAACCAGGCGCTTACACGTTTTGAGAATCGGCTGGGCAGGTCAACGAGTGTAACCGCGATGTTTCGCCCGTCACTCATCTATGCGTCTTGGGAGACAAGTGTAAATTTCCACCCGGTGAAACGATTCAAATGTCACCTTTTGCGGGCCGTCCAAGGGAAGCCGATAATCGAACGTTGTTTCGTACTTCCCCTGTGCGTAGGAGTTTCTAAACTTCCATGTCTTCACGTTCTCGATTGCTGCGTCCTTCAACAGAGGATGGCCGGAGATTACCTCAACGTTCGTCGGTTCACCAGGACGGGTGGCCCAGCCCCTGATCCGGCTGACACTGAAAACGCGGTGGGTGCCCCGTCCTTTGCGCACTCTGCAAAGGGCGGGAACCACGAACGCATGCGCAACGGGGTCTTGTGCCGAGAGACAAGGGTTGTGTCGGCGACATCGCAACCCGCCCTTGCAAACAACGCAAGAGCCTGCCCTGAGCGGAGCCGAAGGGACGCGGCACCCGGACGGGTGGCCCAGCCCCTGATCCGGCTGACACTGAAAACGCAGTGGGTGCCCCGTCCTTTGCGTACTCCGCAAAGGGCGGGAACCACGAACGCATGCGCAACGGGGTCTTGTGCTGAGCGACAGGCGTTGTGTTGGCGACATCGCAGCCCGCCCCTGCAAACAACGCAAGAGCCTGCCCTGAGCGGAGCCGAAGGGACGCGGCACCCGCTGTGTTGGTGATGGCAGCGGGATCAAAAGCTGGGCCACCCTCTATAACCTTGTCGGCGTTGTCAAGAGACACGTAGAGTGTCTGAGGTCAGCATTTCCGGTGCGTTGGCGCTGAACTCGTTTTTCTTTTTTACTTATTGGAAAGACTTTGATCTTGCTTTTGCTCACGCGACCGGGGCTCGCTTTCAGAATCTTGCGGTGGAAGCTAGTTCCACCAACCATCTATTCGGCTTTTCAAACCATGATTCGTTGTTCAGACTCCCCGACTGTTCGGGGAGGCAAGGCGCCCAATCAGCCCAGCGATGGACTGTTTTCCACCAGGGTGGCCCACGGGCTGCCTTGCATGCGAACCAGCTGCGCATAATCCGCCGTGCTGCGCAGCATCCAGTACATCCTCACGGCCAGCTTGCGGGCGACGGCAACTTTCGCCACCGAAGCCCCACGGCGAAACTTTAAGCGTTGATACATGCGTTTCAGCGCGGGATCGAAGCGCGCCGCCGTGTGACCCGCTTCCACCAGCAGCGACCGCATCATGGGATTGCCTTGCTTGCTGATCGCTCCCAGCCGCTGCTTTCCCCCCGAACTGTGTTCCTGCGGATTCAGTCCCAGATAACTCACCACCTGCTTGCTGCGGTGGAAACGATCCACCGGCCCGATGATCAGCACGAAGGCCAGCGACGTCACCGGCCCCACTCCGGGATGCGTCATCAGCCGCACCGCCAGCGGCTGATTCTTCGCGGCCTGCTCCACCGCCAGATCGAGTTGCGCCGTCGCTGCTGCCAACTCATTGAACATCCGCAACAGCTCCTGCCGCCGATAACTGGCCCACGGCCCCAGCGCCAGGCCCTCCAACTCCTTGCGCCCTTTCGCGGTGAACAGTTTCTTCTTGCGACACACGCCTTCGCCCATGGCCAGCGCGTGCAGTTGGTTCTTCACCGCTCCACGCATCCACACCAGCTTCTGCCGGTGCCAAACCAATTGCCGCGGATCCCGCTCCGCCGGCGACGGCCGCCAGATCTGCGGAAAGCGATCCTGGCGCAACAGATTCAGCAAGTGTTTCCGCGTCTCGTGCATCCGTCTTCTGCTTGCGCACCACCGACGCCCGAATCTTCGCCGCATCCCCCATCCACAGCTCGTGCCCCAGTTCCGCCAGCATGGCCTCGAACCAGTGCGTGTGTCCGGTGGCTTCGATCCCCACTCGTACCCGCCCCTGCAGCGCGGAGTAAAAAGCTCGCGCCTCTCCGTTCTCGTGCTCCAGACGCCGCTCTATTTCTTCGCCTGTCTCCGTGTCCAGCATCGCGATCTGCTGGTAGCGTGTATGCAAATCACAACCTATAATCATCATCGCTCGGCTCCTTTCCTCCGAGCCTTGGTTGCTTGAGCGCTCCCAAGTCTACTCGCCCGCAAGGAGCCGACACGGTTATCTCATCAGCCGACGTATTTGTCGCAGGTAATCGGCCCGCAGCTTCCGGATTTCGCGGTACACCGTCCGAACAGCCTCATTGGGGCGACTGGCGTCGCTTGAGGTTGCCTGCGATTTGATTGTGGCAGAGAATTCCTGGATTTTTAGTCCAATTTGATTACCGAGTGCGTCGAGCTGTTCAATAATGGCTTGATCGAAAGTGCGACCTCCTTTTCCTAACTCTTAGCCCTACCAACCTCTAGTCTGCAGCATCTGCGCCTCATCCAAGCCCGCGACAGCAAGGCCTTTCATCGCTCCTGCCAGGTCTTCGCTGACTTCAAGTAACACTTTAGGGTCGTTGAAGTGCGTCGCGGCTTTGACGATGGCGCGGGCGCGCTTTTCGGCTTCGGCGGGGTCGGCGAAGGTGGTGCTGTCTTTCATGAAGATGCCGCTGCCCACGAACACGGCTTCGGCGCCTAGCTGCATGACCAGGCTTGCGTCGGCGGGCGTGGCAATGCCTCCGGCGGAGAAGTTCGGTACCGGCAGCTTCCCTGTTTTCGCGACCATCTTGATCAGTTCGTAGGGCGCGCCGTGCTCTTTGGCTTTGGCGTAGAGTTCTTCTTCGCCGAGCACGGTTAGGATTTTCATCTCCTGCACGATCTGCCGCATGTGCTTGACGGCGTGGACAACGTCGCCGGTGCCGGCCTCCCCTTTGGTGCGGATCATGGCCGCGCCCTCAGCAATACGCCGCAGGGCCTCTCCAAGGTTGCGCGCCCCGCACACGAATGGGACAGTGAAGGCGTGCTTATCGACATGGTGAGCCTCGTCGGCGGGCGTGAGCACTTCAGATTCGTCAATGTAGTCGACGCCAAGCTCCTGCAGAATCTGCGCCTCAGCAAAATGCCCAATGCGGCACTTCGCCATCACCGGGATGGAGACGGTGGCCATGATCTCGCGAATCTTCTTAGGCGAAGCCATCCGCGCAACCCCGCCCTCCGCGCGGATCTGCGCCGGCACGCGCTCCAGCGCCATCACCGCGACAGCTCCAGCCTTTTCGGCAATGGAAGCCTGCTCAGCATTCGTCACATCCATGACGACCCCGCCCTTTAGCATTTCGGCGAGGCCGGTCTTGAGGCGGAGAGAGGTGTTGCTACCGTTGTTTTGCGACATGGTGGACTCTTTTCTGGAGCCTGGGAGCGGCGCTCACGAAGCGCCGGAACCTTGTCCTAAGTAATCTATTTTACATCGCAGCTGTAGATTTCGTTTAGCAGAGCAGTCGGGAGGTGCGCTGTTTCTGCTTAGCGGGCGGGACGGAGACCTCTTTTCCAAGCCACGACGAGGAGAAGCAACAGAAGGAAAGGGTGGGAACACAGCGGCGTAACCGTCGCGGAGGATCAGGAGATGGGTGAGGAGCGCGCCAGCCATCGCACAGGCTAGCAAGGCTGCGGCAATACCCGATGTTTTAGGAATCAACAGCACCGCCGCACAGATTACTTCGAGACCACCGGAAATAACGGAACCCTTGGCCGAACCCAAGCTTCGCGAACAATTCTATCCAATAGTTTCCATGCGATTGAATTTGCTCGCGCCGGAATATAGGAACAGCAGAGCCAGGAGGCCTTGCAGAGCCCAAAGCGTGATGTCGAAAACCCGGTCCCATGGACAGCCGAGGGCGGCTCTCCCCCACATGAGTTGGGATAGTTGAAGAGAAAGTCAAAGTCAAAGGCCTTGGACAAGAGGTCCGACCCACACGGGCTATCTTTCTACGTACTTGGCGAACATTTTTTCGGGGTCGATGGCGATGAAGAGGCCGCGACTGCGGGCTAGAACTTCGTTTTTTTCGTTGAGGATTTCGGCGACGTTGACATGGGTGCGTCCGCGGACTTTGAGTTCGCGGCCTTCTACGCGCAGCGGTTTGAGGAGGGGAACGGGTTTGAGATATTCGACTGTCATCTCGCGGGTGAGAGCTACTACTTGGTGGAGCTTATTTACTTTGCCCATGGCGTCATCGAGGATGCTGGCGATGATGCCGCCGTGGCAGTGGCCGGGCGGTCCGGTGTAGCGCTTGCTGAGGCGGAAGCGGCAGACGAAGGTTTGGCGGGCTTCGTCGAGGATGAATTTTAGGCGCATGCCTTCGGGGTTGTTCATGCCGCAGACGAAGCAGTTGTTCTTTTGCAGCTTCATGAATCGGGTGTCGTGGCCTTGGGCGCGAGGCATGGAGGGATTTTAACTGAGGGCGTGCCGACAGTGCTCAAATCGGATTCGCGAGAGACGGATGGAAATGCCTTGCGTGGACAGGGATGGCGCGGGTTGGTAGGGATCTTTCGACTGCGGATGGGCTTCGCATTCGCGAAGCCCATCCTTCGCTCAAGATGACAGAGTTGGGGATTGCTGAGTTCCTGCTTCTATCTTGTTGCGGAATGCTGTATACATATCGGTTTTGGAAAATCTTCGATTGGAGTTCCTCCTGTGAAATTACGCTTTGGCATTCTGGCCACAATATTTCTAGCGCTGTCATCCTTAACGGCAACTCCGCAGGATAAGGATGCGGACAAGGGTGGGGCGGCTGCGGTGAAGAAAACGCAGAAGAAGGATCAGAAGAAGGACGAGAAAAAGGATGAAGGTAAAGATAAGGACAAGGAGAAGGACGAAAAGAAAGGCGGGATGACTGCCGATACTTTTTCTGGGTTGAAGTTTCGGTCGATTGGGCCGGCGGCGGCTTCGGGGCGGGTGATGTCGATTGCAGTGAATCCGAAGAATAAGGTTGAGTATTACGTGGGCGTGGCTTCGGGGGGAGTGTGGAAGACGGTGAACGATGGGACGACTTGGACTCCGGTGTTCGACAAGGAGGGATCGTATTCGATCGGATGGGTGACGCTTGATCCGAATGATGCGGCGGTGGTGTGGGTGGGTGCGGGCGAGAGTAATTCGCAGCGCAGCGTTTCTTATGGCGACGGGATTTACCGCTCGGATGATGGCGGGAAGAATTGGCAGAACCTGGGACTGAAGAAGTCGGAGCATATTGGGCGGGCGGTGGTTGATCCGCGGGATTCGAAAGTTGTGTACGTGGCGGCGGAGGGGCCGCTGTGGGGGCCGGGCGGGGATCGCGGACTCTACAAGACGACGGATGGGGGGAAGAACTGGAAGGCGGTGCTGACCATCAGCGAAAACACGGGCGTGGCGGATGTGGCGATTGATCCGTCAAATCCGGACATTGTTTACGCGTCGGCTTATCAGCGGCGCCGGCACGTGTTTACTCTGATCGACGGCGGGCCGGAGAGTGCGATCTACAAATCAACTGACGCTGGAGTGACCTGGAACAAGTTGAAGTCAGGACTGCCGACGGTGGATATGGGAAGGATTGGGCTGGCGGTGTCGCCGGTTGATCCGAATGTGGTGTATGCCACGATTGAAGCGGCGGATGGCAAGGGCGGAATTTTTCGGTCGGATGACCGGGGCGCGACATGGGATCGGAAGAATGAATTCGATGCGGGCGCGATGTATTACGCGCGGGTGGTATGCGATCCGAAGAATGTGGATCGCATTTGGGTGATGAGTGTGACTTTGCGCGAATCGGTTGATGGCGGGAAGACTTTGCACAAGGTGGAGGAGACGAATCATCACGGGGACAATCACGCGCTGTGGATCGATCCGGAGAACACGAAGCATTGGCTGCTGGGATCGGATGGAGGGATGGCGGAGACGTGGGATGATGCGAAGAACTGGCAGTTCAAGGCGAATCTGCCGACGGTGCAGTTCTACGACGTGGCGGTAGATAATGCGCTTCCCTTCTATAACGTGTGCGGCGGGACGCAGGATTATTTTTCGTGGTGCGGGCCGGCGCGGACGCGCAACATTAACGGGATTATGAATTCGGATTGGTTCGTGACTACGGGCGGGGATGGATTCCGGTCAGTGGTGGACCCGGTGGACCCGAATACGATTTATGCGGAATCGCAGTACGGCGTGCTGGTGCGGTATGACAAGCCGACGGGGCAGGAACTGGTGTTGCAGCCGCAGGAGGGTAAAGGCGAGCCTCCGTTGCGATGGAATTGGGATTCGCCGATCATTATCAGCCCGCACTCGCACACGCGGCTTTATTTCGCGGCGAATAAATTGTTTCGCAGCGATGACCGCGGGGATACGTGGAAGGCGATCAGTGGCGACCTTTCGCGGCAGACGGACCGCAACAAGCTGCCGGTGATGGGGAAGGTTTGGGATCCGGATGCGGTGGCGAAGAATGCATCGACGTCATTCTACGGAAATATTGTGGCGCTGGCGGAGTCTCCGAAAAAAGAAGGATTGATTTATGTGGGCACCGACGATGGGCTGATTCAGGTCACGGGCGATGGCGGGCAGAGCTGGACGAAGTATGAAAAGTTTGTAGGTGTTCCCGACACTGACTTATGTGAGCCGTCTGGCGGCTTCGCAGCATGATGCGAACGTGGTGTATGCGGCGTTCGACAATCACAAGAACGAGGATTTCAAGCCTTACTTGTTGCGATCGACGGACGCGGGCAAGACTTGGACTTCGATTGCGGGAAATTTGCCGGAGAACGGTCCGGTGCTGGCGTTTGCGGAAGACACGGTGAATGCCAACTTGCTGTTTGCGGGAACGGAGTTTGGGGCGTTCTTTACGGTTGATGGGGGGCAGAAATGGGTGCAACTGAAGGGCGGGCTGCCGACGATTGCGGTGCGGGACATGGTGATGCAGGCGCGAGAAGGCGACCTGGTGATTGCTACGTTTGGGCGCGGGTTTTATGTGCTGGACGATGTTTCGGCGCTGCGGCAGATCAAGGCGGAAGCGTTGGAGCAGACGGCGGCGCTATTTCCGGTGAAGGATGCGCTGCTGTATATCGAGCGGCATCCGCTGGGCGGTCCGAAAAAAGCCTTCCAGGGAGACGCGTTTTACACGGCGGACAATCCTCCTTATGGGGCGGTGTTCACTGCTTACTTGAAGGAGAAGTTGAAGACGAAGAAGGAGAAGCGTCAGGAGGCGGAAAAGGAAGCGGCGAAGAAGAACCAGACGCTGCCTTATCCGACGAATGACGAGTTGCGGGCCGAGGCGCTGGAGGCGAAGCCGGAAGTATATTTTGTGGTTTATGACGAATCGGGGGCTCCGATTCGGCGAGTGGAGGGCAGCATTGAATCAGGGTTTCAGCGGACGGCTTGGGATCTGCGGTATCCGGCGGCTTCGCTGCGTGAGCATACTGAAGAAGGCGAGGATTTTCCTCCGGCCGGAGCTAAAGGGCCGCTGGTGATTTCTGGAGCGTATTCGGTGCGCATGTTTGAGAAAGTGGATGGAGCGGTTGCGGAGTTAGGCGGGGCGCAGAAATTTAAAGTGGTGGCTGAGGGGACGTCTTCTTTAAATGCGGCCGATCAGGCCGCACAGGAAGAGTTCCAGCGTAAGGTGGCGCGGCTTTATCGCGCAGTGTCGGGCGCGGTGCACACGGCGGAGGATGTGGAGACGCGGCTGAAAGCAATTCGCGCGGCGCTGCGAGAGACGCCGGCGGCAGAAAAACAGTTGGACGCGGCAGCGGATTCGATTGAGCAGCGGGATCGCGAAATATTGCGAGCGTTGCGCGGAGATGTGGAGATGGCGAAGCGCAACGAGCCGGTGCCGTCGTCGATTAACGATCGGGTGAATGCGATTATGGAGGGTGAGCGGTTTGCTCTGGCTAAGCCGACGCAGAGTCACATTGACGATTACAACATTGCTGCGGGGGAGTTTTCTGAACAGCTTAGTAAGCTTCATGCTTTGGTTGAAGTTGATTTGGCTAAGCTGGAGAAGGATATGGAGGCGGCTGGGGCGCCTTGGACTCCGGGACGGGTGCCGGAGTGGAGTGAGAAATAAGAGCGGGCTTGGTTTACAAAAATCCAGGATCAAAATCTTTAACCACAGAGGACACCCTTCGACTGCGCTCAGGGCAGGCTCGGTCACACAGGGTAAGTCAACTACGAGATTCATACCTAAATTCCGATGAAGCGGATTCTTTTATCTTGGAGCAGCGGTAAGGACAGTGCCTGGAGTCTGCATCTACTTCGCCAGCGCGGAGAGTATGACGTGGTGGGGCTGCTGACTACTTTCAATGACGTGGCTGGTCGGGTGGCGATGCACGCGGTGCGGCGGGAACTGGTTGAGCGGCAGGCTGCGGCTGCGGGACTTCCGCTCTGGGCTGTGCCGTTGCCGTGGCCTTGCTCGAATGAGCAGTACGAATCGGCGATGGGGCAAACTTGTGAGAAGGCAGTGGCCGAAGGTATTGAGGGAGTTGCGTTTGGCGATTTGTTTCTGGAGGATGTGCGGGTTTATCGGGAGAAGCAGATGAAAGGTACGGGGCTGCAACCGATATTTCCGGTGTGGGGGCTGCCGACTCGGGCTTTGGCGCTGGAGATGATTGCTTCTGGGACGCGCGCGAAGTTGACTTGTATCGACACTGGAAAGCTGGATCGGTCTTTTGCCGGGCGCGAGTTTGATGACGGGCTGCTTGCGGATCTTCCCGCAGGAGTGGACCCTTGTGGCGAACGCGGGGAGTTTCATTCTTTCGTTTATGCGGGGCCGATGCTCAGTACTTCTCTGCCGGTTGCGATGGGCGCGACTGTGGTTCGCGATCAGTTTGTGTTTGCGGATTTGATTGCTGGGTAGGCGCAGCTATGAACGAAAACAAAATCATTTATCACAGAGGGCACAGAGGGGCACTGGGTAATTCAATGAGAATCTTTAGCCGACTTTTTCTTTCGTAAGTCGATTGCGTTATCCTCAGGGAGCTGTGGTAGACTCGCCGCCGACTGTTGCTTTGCGCTGTGGGGCGCGGCAATTCGCCGAGGAAATTCGTTTTCGTCCGGGAGGACTGGGGAATGGGCCTCGCGTTACTGGTGGTTATCTGGCTGATTACCTTGGCCAGCACTTATTTCTTCGCCGCCAAGACCTGGTGGCTGCCGGTGGGAGCTTCAGCGGCCACGGGATTCATCGACAGACAGTTTGCACTCACGTTCGTCCTGATGGGAATTGTTTTCCTGGCGGCGCAGCTCGCCCTGGGCTACTTCGCGTGGCGATACCGGGAGCAACCTTCTTCGCCTCCGGTGAGTTATTCGCATGGCAATGTGAAGCTTGAAGTGGTGTGGACGGTGCTGACTACGATTCTGTTTGTTGGATTGAATCTGATGGGCAGCAGCGTGTGGGCGAGCCAGCGATTCGATCAGGCGGGGCCGGGCGCGGTGCAGGTTGAGGTTACGGGCATGCAGTTTGCCTGGTACTTCCGCTATCCGGGGCCGGATGGAAAATTTGGCGGGACAAGCGTCAAGCTGATGGACCCTTCGGCCGGCGGCGAAGCGGCGGTTGGGCTGAATACTTCCGATCCTGCGGCGAAGGATGATGTGGTTACGGGGACGATGTTTTTGCCAGTCGATCGGGAAGTCGACTTGAGTTTGCGATCGGTGGACGTGATTCACAGTTTCTTTGTACCTAACCTGCGATTCAAGCAGGACGCGGTGCCGGGGCTGAACATTCACATGCACTTCACGCCGACGGCGATTGGCGATTATGAGATCGCTTGCGCCGAACTGTGCGGGCTCGGACATTACAAGATGCACGGCATGGTCAAAGTCGTCAGCCAGGCGGATTTTGATAAGTGGCTGGCGGCACGGGAGGCGGAGAAACAATAACATGGCGACTTCGGTAACTCCTCACGCGCACGCAGGTCCTCAGGGGTTCATTCGAAAGTATATTTTCAGCCTGGATCACAAAGTCATTGGCATTCAATATTTCTTTCTGGCGCTCACGGCGGTGTGGGTGGGAATGTTTTTGTCGCTGCTGATGCGCATTCATTTGTACTGGCCGAATGCGGTGTTGCCGCTGGTGGGCGAGATTAAGCCGGAGACTTATCTGAGCCTGCTCACAATGCATGGCACGATCATGGTGTTCTTCGTGCTGACTACGGCGCCGCAGGGCGGGTTCGGAAATTATTTTCTGCCTATTCAGATTGGCGCGCCGGATATGGCGTTTCCGGTCTTGAACATGCTTTCGTTCTGGACGACGTTTGTGGCATTTGTGGTAATGATTGCGGCATTCTTCGTGACTGGTGGGGCGCCGCTCCATGGGTGGACAGGATATCCGCCGTTGAGCGCGGTGCAGCAGGCAGGTCCAGGTGAAGGACTGGGCGCTGATTTGTGGATTACGAGTATTGCGATTTTCTGCATCGCGTCGCTGATGGGCGCGTTGAATTTCCTGACGACCACGCTCGATATGCGGGCGAAGGGCATGACGATGATGCGCATGCCGCTGACAGTGTGGTCGTGGTTCATCACGGCAATTCTTGGGCTGCTGGCTTTCGGAGTGCTGCTCTCGGCGGGGATTCTTTTGCTGATGGATCGCAATCTGGGAACGAGTTTTTATGTGCCGCTGGTCGTAGTGAATGGGCAGATCATGGGGCATAAGGGCGGATCGCCGCTGCTGTGGCAGCATCTGTTCTGGTTCTTTGGGCATCCGGAGGTTTACATCGCGATTCTGCCGGGGATGGGCGCGACCTCGCAGATTCTTTCGACGTTCTCGCGCAAGCCGATTTTCGGTTACAAGGCGATGGTGTACGCCATGCTCGGGATTGGCTTTTTAGGATTCATGGTGTGGGGTCACCATATGTTCATGAGCGGCATGAGTCCGTATTCGGCTTTCGCTTTCTCACTGCTGACGATGTGCATTGGCGTGCCCTCGGCGATCAAGACTTTTAACTGGCTAGGTACGATGTATAAGGCGCGGATTCGCTTCCAGACGCCGATGCTGTATGCGATTGGGTTTGTCTCGCTGTTTGTTTCGGGGGGATTGAGCGGACCGTTCCTGGCGCAGCCTGTGCTCGACATTCAATTGCACGACACTTATTTTGTGGTCGGTCACTTCCACCTGATCATGGGCGTGGCGGCGATTTTTGGAATGTTTGCTGCGACTTATTATTGGGTTCCAAAAATGTTTGGGCGGATGATGAATGAAAGGTGGGGAAGGATCCACTTCTTTATCACGCTGATTGGGACGTACGCAATCTTCATGCCGATGCACTACCTGGGAATCGCGGGCGGGACGCGGCGGTATTCGCAATATACAGAAGTGGCGTACTTGCAGAAGCTGATGCCCTTGCATCAGTTCATGACGTATGCGGCGATCATCACGATTGCGGCGCAGTTCATTTTTGTGATCAACCTGTTCTGGACCATTTTCAAAGGGCCGAAGGCGAGCGACAATCCCTGGGAGTCGACCACGCTGGAGTGGACGACGGCGACTCCGCCGCCGCACGACAATTTTGGCGGCGTGACGCCGGTGGTACACAACGGTCCTTATGAGTATGGAGTGCCCGGCGCGGCGCGGGATTATGTGATGCAGACGGATCCGGCGGCGGAGTGCGGCGCATTAGCAGTGCTTTGACCGCAGCGGCTAAAGCCCGTTGGAAATGGAGGCGGATCGCAACGCTGAAGCGCTACGTCACCCAAACGGAACCGACTAGTTCAGCATCTGAAGTAATTATGGCGACTTATACTCCGACGACTCCGATGAATCAGTTGGGCCGCGGCGGGGGCGTGCCCCGGCCTCCGGACGGAGGGGGCGATGATGGAAGATTTCCGGATTCGAGTTTCCCTAACTATGGGGCGCGTCTGCGCCGGGCACGATTGGGACTGATCTGCGCGATCGCGACCGTCAGTATGGTATTTGTGTCGCTAACCAGCGCTTATGTCGTACGGCGCGGGTTGCCGACCTTCGACGAATCTACACGAACATACTTTCGCGACTGGGGCGAAGTGCAGTTGCCCTGGCTGCTGCTGATTATTAATACGGGATTGTTGTTGCTCAGCAGTTTGACGATGGAAGGCGCGCGACGGGATATTACGCGGCGAGCGGCGCTGGCTCCGGTGCGGTCGATTCCCGGGGTTTCGCTGGGCAGGGAAAGAAGCTTTCCGTGGCTGGGCGTGACGGTGGTTCTGGGACTCGGATTTCTGGTGGGACAGTGGATGGCTTGGGATGAACTGAAGGGGCGCGGGTTCTTCGTGAACACGAACCCGAATAGTTCATTCGTTTATTTACTGACTGCGGCTCACGCGGTGCATTTGGCTGGGGGGATTATTGCGTTGCTGTGGGCGGGCATCACTTCGCTACAGCACAAGGCCATCGAAGGGCGGCGGATTGTTGTGGACGTCGCCGCATGGTATTGGCATTTTATGGCTGTGCTGTGGATTTATGTTTTTGCTTTATTGGCGGTTGTGAAATAGGAAGCGAGCCAAACGCGCCCTTCGGTCGCTGCGCTCTCTCAGGGCAGACTCCGAGGAGTTCGCGCGGCTCGCCCAGATCCTTCGGCGGGCAGAAAACGCCCGCCTCAGGATGACAAAGACAGCTGAAGGGAGAAAACTCGGAATGGCTGATGCCGCGCTGCAACATAACGCCGCTGCCGGGCATGGGATGGCGGGCGAGTTCGAAGCGCCGCTGTTTGGGGCGTATTCGAAGAAAGTGGGGATGTGGCTGTTTCTGGCTTCGGATTCTCTGACTTTCGGGGCCCTGCTGTTTGCCTTCAGCTATAACCGCATCTACACCGCATGGCCCACGCCGTTTGGCAAGGAAAGCATTATCAACGCGACGGTCATGACGGCATGCCTGCTTTCCAGTTCGCTGACCATGGTGATGGCAGTATTCGCGGCGCAGCGCAACGACCGAAGCTGGACGCGCAACTGGCTGCTGGCGACCATGGCTTTTGGGACGGCGTTCATCGTGCTGCACGGGATGGAGTGGACGCACTTGATTCATGAGGGATTAACGCTGCCGGGATTTCCGAAATCGATTGAGAGCGGGGCTGGCGACTACGCTAAGATTTCATCCGGCGTGCCGCAGTTCGCGGCGACCTTCTTTGGGCTGACGGCGATGCACATGCTGCACGTGACGATTGGTGTGATTTATTTGGGCGTGGTGGCACTGCGCAAGTGGTTTCTGCCGATCCTGGGAGTGCTCTGGCTGGGAGGATATTTTCTAATTCCGTCGGACAATGTTTTTCATTACGGCGTTCACGCGCTGCTGATCGGCCTGATTGTTGCGAGCGTAATTGTCTTCCTAAAGCCGAAAGACTACGACGCGCACGATGTGGAAGTGTCGGGTTTGTATTGGCACTTTGTAGACCTGGTGTGGATGTTTATCTTTCCGTTGGTGTATTTGATGTCGACGAAAGTTTAGCTCTGAGGCGTAAAGCAGCGAGCCGGACAATCCAGAGCAAACAATCAAGAGCGAGGAACGACGATGCACGACGTGGCGCATGACGACAGCAAAGGGCAATACTTCTGGGTGTGGGGCGCGTTGCTGGTTTTGACCGGCGTGGAAGTCTGGCTAGGTTACAGGCAGGTATTCGAACCGGTTCGGATGCTGGAAGTGTTGCTGGTTTTGTCGGTGATCAAGTCGGCGCTGATCATTGGTTACTTCATGCACTTGAAGTTTGAAACGCCGCTGATGCGGTGGATGCTGGTTATCGCGGTAGTGGGCTGCTTTGTGATTATGTATTTCTTTTTCTTTCCGGATGCAGGCCGGGTCCTGCGCCTGGGAGTGAAATATTGAAGAAAATGCGATGACACTCCGGGGCAAAACTCGTGCTCTCGCGCTTGTGGCGGCGCTTTATACCTTGAGTGTTCCTGCGTTCGGACAGGGCTGCGCCATGTGCAACGCGAATGCAAGAAGTACCCCAAAGGAGGGACAACAGGCTCTGAACCGGGCGGTGCTTGTACTGCTGCTTCCCCCCGTTGGATTTATGGTAGTGGGTCTTGGCCTGGCTTTCCGCTACGGAAAGCGCCGCGACCGGGAGCAGGGTTAAGCTTTCCCCTCCCGGTCATGAGATTTTTCTAGCTGGTGATCAGGCCGCAGCTGTCGCAGCCGTAATTACTGTCGCGGCGGTAATTGTCGCGTCCAAGGGAACGCGTCCTTCCAAAGTAGCAGCCTCATGGGCTCCAGTGTGCCGGAGTACCTCTCGCGCCCACAATGTCTTCGCGCTCTCCGAGCAGGAGACGTACACCAGAACTCCAAGGTCGGTGATCTGATCTTCAAAGCGTTCCGCGTCGTCTTCCGAAAAACCAAGGCCCACCAGAGTTCTGGCATTGCCACAGAGGGCGGGAGCTTCGCGGGCTACCATCAGCGCGTGAAAGAATGCCTGCGAGCGAATGAAGAAGCCTACGGTGGGAATGAGCACGGCACCGAATCCTGAGAGCCAGCCGATCAGTCCAGCGGTTACGGCACCGGCTTCCCTGTCGGTGTTGAACACGCTCGCCTCTCGAACGACGGAGGCGATGGGGTGGGCTGGCGACAACATCATGCAGATGTCTTCATTGTCGAAACCTGCCTCGTTCAGGTTGCGGACGATGTCGGCCAGAGCGACTTCCTGGGAGTAGATCCCGTATGCGGCGGCTGTGTTGACGGCCATGGCAATTGCTCCACGTCGGCGAAATGTACTGTGCGAGATGCGACGCTGGGATGACGGAAAACGCTTAATCTTCAGCTGTCTCGACTTCGGTTGAGATCGCGGTAGCGAAGCCATCGTCCTTGTCGCTGCCCCCAGTTGACCATTCGGAAGTTACGCCTAATGGGGGGAGATGAAACTCGGGTAAATCATGTAGTTCTTAAGGTTTTTCTTGTAGCTTGTGAAAAACGCCATTGCGGCAGCCGTTAGGAAAGAGTTCCCGTGCGGATGGTGTAAATTTCACGATGGACCGCCAAGTCTTTCCCGGAGGGGGTCTGTTTGCAAGAGGTCTCTGGCCCATGGAATTGGCAGGCTTCTTGCAATATTCGGATGGGCAGTTCGAGGGTGGAATTCGGAGGTTCCTATGAAGAAGTTTCTGATGCGTTTCTCAATGGCCGCCGCGGTAACGTTCGTTGTTATTACTCTGGCACCAACAATGCACGCCCAGCAGGCCGATCAAGACCCGGCTGCTGCTACCCCTCACCAGCCAGAAGCCGCCGATGCCCCGCAACCACAACAAAACGAAGCTCAGATGCCTACCTCTGGCGATACCACGACGCATGAGGCTAAAACCTTCAGCGGCATGATTACAAAGGAAAACGGAGATTTGGTTTTGAAGGACCTGGTAACAAAGGTGAGTTACAAACTCGACGATCCCTCGAAGGCCAAGCAGTACGTGGGCAAACAAGTTAAAGTCAGCGGGAAGCTCGACATGAACACTAATACCATCCAAGTGGAGAGTGTCGAGCCCATTTCGTAGGACTTGGCGCCGCTAAGGACCGGGCGGAAGGCGCCGAATTTCAGATTGCCATTGACGCTTATGCGGCGGTGCCGACGCTCTGTCTTCCCAATTCCTCGCCGCATCAGGCTTCACGACATGTAAGAGCTATCCCTACCGAAACAATCCCGTGATTTATAATAAGGGATTCGACAGCAGCCACGGAGCGCGCTAGGAGTGTGCCCAGAAGTGAATGCGGTTGCTGGCGGCATAATTTACCCGATGTTTTATTCGATGTCCACGGAAAGCATAGTAGTTCGCGGAGCCCGCGTTCACAACCTCAAAAACATTGATTTTGAGGTTGCGCACAACGCCTTGACGGTCGTCACCGGAGTCTCGGGCTCCGGTAAGTCATCGCTGGCTTTCGACACAATTTATGCGGAGGGACAGCGGAGGTATGTTGAATCGCTGTCGGCGTATGCGCGGCAGTTCCTGGAGCGCATAGAGAAGCCCGATGCGGACTCCATCGATGGCATCGCCCCGGCGGTGGCGATTCGGCAGAAGAATACGACTCGCAATCCGCGGTCGACAGTGGCGACTGCGACTGAAATCTACGATTATCTGCGATTGCTGTTTGCCCGGGTTGGGCGCACCTACTGCGCGAAATGCGGTCGCGAAGTAAGAAAAGACACAGTGGATGAAATTGCGGACGCGGTTTTGGCACTCGATCCGGAGACGCGGTTGCAGGTTGTGTTTCCTTTGCAATCGGCGATCGCAGCGCCACAAGAGGCGGAGAAGAAGACTGGGCGGACTCGCAAGTCCGGTAAGAAAACTGTGGCGCCAGATTCTGGGCTGACAGACCAGCTTAAGGCGCGTCTTTTCGATCTTGCGCAAGGCGGGATTCAACCGGCTTTATCAAGCAGGGCAGGTGTTTGAGTTCTCGACGCCGGAATCTCTGCTCGATATTCGTTTTGATCAGCCGGTGTTCGTGCTGGTGGATCGGCTTACAGTTTCTGCGGAGGCGAGGTCTCGCATTGTGGACGCGGTCGAGACCGCATATCGAGAGTCTGGCGAAGTGATCTTTGATCTGCCGCCCTACGGCGATCAAGCGGGGCGGCAGCTGCGGTTTGCGCAGCGCTTCGAGTGCAAAGCCTGCAGTCTGCGTTATGAAGAGCCAGAGCCGCGGCTATTTTCTTTCAACAATCCTTACGGGGCGTGTCCGAAGTGCCAGGGATTTGGCAATACCATTGACTTCGATCTCGACCTGGTCATTCCGAATAAAACGAAGTCTCTCGGCGAGGGCGCAATTGATCCGTGGAACAAGCCGAAGTACCGGCCTCTGTTCACGGAGATGAAACGCTTTGCCAAGCAGGAGGGCGTTCCTCTTGACGTTCCGTGGGCGGAACTAGAGGCTGAACAGCAGGAACTTATTCTAGAGGGGGATGAAAAGTTCCTGGGCATACGCGGTTTTTTTCAGTATCTGGAGCGGAAGAAGTACAAGCTGCACATCCGCGTTTTTCTGAGCAGGTATCGCGGATATTCGACTTGTCCGGAATGCCGCGGGAGCCGGCTGCGGCTGGAGGCGCGGCAGGTCAAGATTAATGGCCGCAATATTTGTGAAGTTTGCGGAATGACGGTTGAGGAGGCTGCAAAGTTCTTTGCCGAGGTTCAATTGAGTCCCGAGGAAGCTGAGATTGCGGACCGGCTGCTGCAGGAACTTAGAGAGCGTCTGCGCTTTCTCAACGATGTTGGCTTGGAATATCTTACGCTCGACCGGCTATCCTCTACGCTTTCTGGCGGGGAGGCGCAGCGAATTCAACTCGCGACGTCGCTGGGATCGCGGCTGGTAGGAACACTTTACGTGCTGGATGAGCCTTCGATCGGGCTGCACAGCCGCGACACACATCGGCTGATCAAGATCCTGCAAGATCTCCGGGATTTGGGGAACACGATTCTGGTGGTGGAACATGATCCTGACATCATGCGAACTGCGGACCGGATTCTCGATCTCGGTCCCGGGGCTGGGGAAAACGGAGGCAAGTTGGTGGCTGCGGGGACCTATGACGAGATCCTGCGGAATCCTGCATCCCTTACAGGCCGATATCTCGCGGAGGATTTGCGCATTCAAATACCTGCGGTGCGACGACAGCCGGGAGCGCAGCAGATCAGGATTAAGGGTGTACGAGCCAATAATCTGAGAGGTCTCGACATTTGCATTCCGTTGAATATGCTGGTGGCGATCACGGGCGTATCGGGCTCGGGGAAGTCCACGCTGCTGCATCAGGTTCTTTATCAGGCGCTGGGCGAAGCCAAGAAGCAGCAGACTAACGGCTCGACGCGGCGGCGCGGCTACTTGGGAAAGTTTGGAGGGCGACCAGTTCATTGATGAGGTCGTACTGGTCGACCAATCCCCCATTGGGCGGACTCCGCGGTCGAACCCGGTGACTTATATCAAGGCGTTTGACGCCATCCGCGATCTTTTTGCCGCGCTGCCTGAGGCCAAGAGGCGCGGATTCGCCTCCGGACACTTCTCGTTCAACATCCCGGGCGGGCGATGCGAAACTTGTCAGGGCGATGGGACGGTTACAGTGGAGATGCAGTTCCTTGCGGATGTTGAGCTGCTCTGTGAGGAGTGTAAAGGCACAAGGTATAAGGCGCAGGTGCTGGAGGTTCGTTACCGCGGCAAGAATATTCACGAAGTACTGAACCTCACGGTGAAAGAGGCGCTGAAGTTTTTCGCGGAAGTCCCTAAGGTGACCGAGAAGCTGCGTGTGCTCGATGAGGTTGGGCTGGGATATCTGCGGCTGGGACAATCGGCGACGACATTGTCGGGAGGAGAAGCGCAGCGCATGAAGCTGGCCGCACATCTGCAGCCGGCCGCGCGCGAGATTGGGCGGCCGAGTGGTGCACGACAAGAGGAAGGGCGCCGCCGGCGCCGACTACTTTATATTTTTGACGAGCCGACAACAGGGCTGCATTTCGATGACGTGAGTAAACTTCTGGCAGCCTTCCGCCGGTTGATTGAGGCAGGCGGGTCCATTCTTGTGATCGAACACAATCTGGAAGTGATCAAGACCGCTGACTGGGTAATCGATATGGGACCTGAGGGCGGGGCGCGCGGCGGAAAAATTGTGGGGATGGGCACGCCCGAAGCAATTGCCAAGCTTCCCTACTCTTATACGGGAAAGTACTTGGCGCGCTTGCTGAATGGCAATGGCACGGGCGGGGGCAATGGAGCGTCGCGTTCGAATGGGCGCAAATAAACTTCTCGTGGGTTTTCTCCTGGGGTTGACGATTGGCGGGAGTGCGATTGCGCAGGAGTCAAACTCACCTTCCGCGCAGTCGCCGTCACAATCCTCGCCTCCGCCGGCGAGTTCGCACCGCTCAGTTCATCACATCCAAGTTCCGGACGAGGATTCTGCCACTCAGCCAGCCGAACTCACCAAGGCAGAGACAGCAATTGAAAAGCGAGACTACGCGGCTGCAGAGCCTCTTCTTCGCAAATTGGTTGAGCGTGATCCCGCCAGCTATGTGGCGTGGTTCGATCTGGGCTTCGTGGAAAATGCTCTAGGCAAACTGGATGACTCGATCGCGGCATATCGGAAGTCGGTTGCGGCAAAGCCAGATGTTTTTGAAGCGAACCTGAATCTCGGATTACAGCTGGCGAAGACAGGCGAACCCGATGCTGAAACGTTCTTACGGGCTGCGACTCAGTTGAAGCCGACCAGTCATGTGGCAGAGGGTTACTACCGGGCCTGGGTCTCGCTGGCTCAGGCGGTTGAACGAACGAAGCCGGAGGAGGCTCTTGACGCCTATCAGCACGCCGAGACGCTTCAACCCCAAGAGGCGGAACCGCATCTTTGGGCCGGCCAACTTCTTGAACGGGAAAATAAATTTGCCGACGCCGAGCGGGAATATAAGCAGGCGCTTGCGCTCGATTCCCGGTCTGTCGACGCGGTCACTGGTCTGGCCAACATTTACATGCGTGGCCGCCGATTTCCCGAAGCGGAAGACTATCTGCGCAAGCTGCTCGGGACACAAGCTGCTTCCGCGCCGGTTCACATCCAGTTGGGACGAGTGCTGGCTGCCGAGGGCAAAAGCGAGGCCGCCATTGCCGAACTGCAGGCGGGGATCAAGCTTGCGCCAGGTGACGATGCGGCACCGCGCGAACTAGCAGACCTCTATGTGGCTGCCCGGAAAAATGATCTGGCCGAGACTGCCTATCGCGCGCTGCTGGCAGCTCATCCCAACGATGCGGAACTGCACCGGCGTCTTGGTGAGGCTCTGCTGCCGCAGAAGAAATTCCCGGAAGCCCAGAAGGAGTTCGCGATTGCGGTAAAGCTCAAGCCCGACCTTGGAGAAGCGTATGGCGGCCTGGCATTCGCCGCCGGTGAGAACAAGGATTACTCGCTTGTGATCCGCGCTTTGGAGGCCCGAGCCAAATTGCTGCCAGAAGTTCCGACTACGTACTTTATGCGGGCGTCGGCCTACGATCATCTGCATGACTTCAAGAATGCCGCCGCCAACTATCACCTCTTCCTCAATACGGCCAATGGGAAGTATCCTGATCAGGAGTGGCAGGCGAAACATCGGCTCATCGCCATCGAACCGAAGAGATAGTGCGAAGGACCGAAAACGGTGCTGGAATGGAAGTGGGAGTGGAAGTGGGGATGACGCGTTCACCAATTCGTCAGGTTGCAATTGCGGGCTTGTTGCTGGTCATCCTGGCCGCACCTATCGCGCTGACAGGCAGTAGCGAGCCTACAATCGACGAACTGAAGGCGCGTCTCACCAACACCCCAGTCGCCGATCGCCCTTCCTTGTGCCTCAAAATTTCAGAACAGCAACTGAAGACCGCCGATCGATTGTACTTGGCCGGCGACAGTGAGAAGGCCCAAGCCGCGCTGACCGACGTGATCGCGTTTAGCGAGTTAGCGCGGGACAATGCGATTCAGTCGCACAAGCACGAAAAGCAAAGCGAGATTGCTATCCGAAAAATGGCTCGCAAGCTTGCCGACTTGAAGCATAGCGTTTCCCATGAGGATCAGGAACAAATCCAGAACACCATTGACCGGTTGCAACGAATTCGTGACGATCTGCTGGTTGCCATGTTCCCGAAAGTTGGCAAGAAATGAATTCTTCGTTGTTTCGAGCCCGCATTAGCGTTGGCTTGTTCGTGCTGATAGCTGCGGCGGCGCGCGGCTCAGCGCCACAGGGATCCGTTCACTCAGCCCGAAATCGACCAGATCCGCGACGCCAGCTGGGAACCTCAGCAGCGTCTCTCTCTCTACGTGAAGTTTGCCCGCGCACGCCTGGTTGCGCTGGAGCAGATGCGCAGCGATCCCAAGACCAAGAACCGCGCTCGACAAACCCACGACAAACTGGACGACTTCCTGCTGATCTATGACGAGTTGAATGACAATATCGACACCTACGTCGATCGCAAGAATGACATTCGCAAGCCGCTCAAGGTGATCATCGACGCCGACACAGAATTCCAGGCTAAGCTGCGAGCCTTGAAAGACGCAGCCGACATCCCCGCGGAAGAAGCGAACCAATACGAATTCATTCTGACCAATGCTCTCGATACGCTGGACAGTTCGACCGAGGACCACCGCAAGCTGCTGTTGGAGCAAGAGGAAGCCGCAAAGCATAGAAAGAAATCTGATTCGAAGGCGTCGGGGAGCAGGTCAGAGTGAACCATTGAGCTGAGCAAGTTGTGTTATGGGTCGTGCTAATCTAAGCTCACCGTGCGTGCGGGACTTCTCGAAATCTTCCATGACGAACACCGGCAACTGCGTCCCGGCGCCGTGCCGCCTGAGTTGAAGATCGAGTTTTTTGCCTTCGCAAATGTTAACAATACGATTCGCTTGCGCGAGGGCAGGCTTCTAGTGCGGCTTTCCGATCTGCTCGAAGGCGCGCCGGACGGGATTGTACGCGCCATTGCCCACATCCTGCTCGCCAAAGTGTATCGCAAGCCCATCGATCGCGGCCATGCAGCCCGTTATCGCAAATATGTCGCCAGCCACGAAGTGGTGAGCAAAGCTCACCTGGTGCGGCAGATTCGCGGACGCAAGCGGCTGCATTCGCCGCAAGGCCGCGTCTACGACCTCGATGTTGTGTTTGAGGACTTGAACCGGCGCTTCTTCCATGGATTGCTTGGCCGCCCGCGCATGAGTTGGAGCCGAAGCAAGACCCGCCGCATCCTCGGCCATTACGATCCGGCGCACAATGCGATCGTCATCAGCCGCATCTTTGACCAGCACTCCGTTCCGCGTTACGCCGTGGAATACATCGTCTACCACGAGATGCTGCATCTTAAACATCCGGTCAGGCTGCGTGGCAGCCGGAGGTGCGTGCATTCGGCGGAGTTTCATGCTGAGGAGAGGTTGTTCCCGCAGTTGGAGCGGGCGGAGGCGTTCTTGAAGCGGTTGTAGGCGATCTCTTGATTTCAAGATCAATGGGCGTCATTGTTAAGATTGGGGCTGCGCATGGCTGACGAACGCAAGGCGATTCGAGCGAGCAATCAACTTCGTGCTGCGTGGAAGTTCTGCCTGTCTTTATTTAAGAGCGATTGGGAATTCTGCGATTACCCAGTTGTGATACGTAGGCAGGAGGTCGATCCGAATTATGCCGGTACTCGTTTGAAGGAGCATCGATGCACCGCCTCCATCGTGAACTGGTGGGTTATAAGTGGCGGAGGCGACACTCGACAAGAAGCATTACAGGAACTAGAGAAGGCTTTCGCGCGGGTAAAAAGCGAGCGAGCGAAGGCAAAGCAGCGGCTTCCTCGGCCCGGCGTACATGTGCCGATTGAGTTCGCTTCGCAGCAACGAGTCAATGCCTACCCTGAACTGGCCGACGATTTCGTTCGACGTGTGCTGGGCCTCGATTGGGCTTGGATCTCCGACGCATCGAGCTTGTGGGATTTTCATCACGCCGAGACCAACGAAGCCTTGATTGCGAGGATCAAACAAGTCTACGGTGTGGATGTGTCGAACATTGAGTCGGCAAAGCTGTCAGAGATTCTGGAATGTATCGCCGCTAAACAGTCATCAGCATAATAGTTGACAATAGATCGCCATTCACGCCAACCGACGGCAATCCACGGGTCCGTTTAATTCCATATTTCCCCGCGTGATGCAGATCACGCGCGTTTGTGAGCTAGCGGATTGACGACCCCGGCGATCCCGGCATATCCTTGAAGTTGAAATTGAAATTCATTTTCAAAATGGCAGGCTGCTTCTAGAATGCTTCAAGCTTTCATTATTACGTTGCGCGAAGGGGTCGAAGCCGCCCTTATCGTGGGAATCACGCTGGCCTATCTCGCGAAAATTGGCCGCAATGATCTGCGCAAGGCTGTGTATGCCGCGCTCGGCGCGGCTTTCCTTGGCAGCATCGGCGTGGCGGTCTTGATCTCCAAGTTGAACCTGAACGAAGACGTCTTCGAAGGCTGGGTCATGCTGGTGGCCGCCTTCTTCGTCATCACCATGGTTGTTTTCATGATGAAGACGGGACGCAAGCTGAAGGGCGAGATTGAAGGGAAAGTCGGTCTGCTGGCCGGCGGCGACGCGTGGATCGGCCTGTTCTTCTTTGTATTCCTGATGGTGCTGCGCGAAGGCGCGGAGACGGTGCTGATTCTCTCCGCCGTGTCTCTGAACTCCACCGAACTGATGAGTTTTCTAGGCACGCTTTTGGGCGTGCTGGGAGCGATCGCCTTCGGCGTGATGTTCGTCAAAGGCAGCGTGCGGATTAATCTGCAGAAGTTCTTTCGCGTGACCACCGCCATCCTGTTTCTGGTGGCGGCGCAGTTGGTGGTCGCAGGACTGCACGAATTGTCGGAAAGCGGTGTGCTTCCTTCTTCCAAACGGGAGATGGCGATCATCGGGCCGATCGTACGCAACGATCTCTTCTTCTTTGTCACGATCTTCGCGCTCGCAGCGCTGATGGTACTGTTCGATGCCAAGCGGCGCGAGCCAGCGCCTCAGTCCGCTTCAGCCGCGGAGCGGCGCAAAGCCGCCTGGTCTGCTCGAAAAGAACGTCTTTGGATGGCTTCGGTCTATGGCTTCTCTTTTATATTTATTGCTTTATTGACGGCGGAATTTATCTATACCAAGAGCGTGAGCGCGCTGTCGCCGGCCACGGAGGTGAGCTTCACGAACGGTCAGGTGAGGATTCCTCTGGCACAGGTTTCCGACGGAGACTTGCACCGTTACCAAGCGCAGGAGAACGGAGTGCCGGTTCGCTTCTGGCTTTATCAAAAGCCGGACGGCAAGATCGCGACTGTTTTCGACGCTTGCCAGATTTGTGGCGGCGTCGGCTTCTACAAATCGAGCAACGGCGTGGTGTGCAAGAATTGTGCGGCGCCGATCAATCCGCAATCGGTGGGAACGGCGGGGGGATGTAATCCAATTCCGCTGAAGGCGACGCAAACCGCCGACGCGGTGATCATTCAAGAGGCGGACATCGCTGCCGGCAGCCGCGTGTTCGAGAAACAGTAGACGATGTTCGCGCGCCTCGTCTACGAATCCTTCCGGCGGCAGAAGCGGCGTAAGTTGCTGGCCGGCGCGGCCATCACGCTGGGCGTGACCGTGGCCACGGCGATGATTGCAGTTGCCACCGATATCGGCGACAAGATTAATCGCGAACTGCGGACCATTGGCGCCAACCTTCTGGTTACTCCTCAGGAAGACAGTTTGGATGTTGAAATTGGCGGCGTCAACCTGAAACCGCCGAGCGACGGCGCATTCCTGAACGAAGCGGATTTGCCTAAGATCAAGGGCACGTTCTGGCACAACAACATCACTGGATTTGCGCCGATGTTGCCGGTTAACGTTACGCTGAAGCGCGACGATAAGACGGACAACTTAACTTTGCTGGGCACTTATTTCGCCAAGCGTGTTTCTTTCGGCAAAGAAGAATTTGCGACCGGGGTGCGAACGACGCATCCGTGGTGGAAGGTTTCCGGGGCATGGCCTGATGATTCCTCTCGCGACGTTTTGCTGGGAGAGCGGCTGGCCGCGCGGCTCTCCGCGAAGCCTGGAGATGAGGTTGCGCTCTCTGGCCGGCAGTTGCATGTGAGCGGAATTCTCTCGACCGGCGCAATTGAAGACGATCAGATCGTAGCGCCGATTTCCCTGGCGCAAGAAATTCTCGGCAGACCTGGCGCTGTTCGCCGTGTTTACATAAGTGCGCTTACGAAACCGGAAGATGCTTTTGCCCGGCGCGATCCCAGAAGCATGTCAGGCGCGGTTTACGACCGCTGGTATTGTTCGCCCTATCCGCAGTCGATTGCTTTCCAGTTGCAAGAGGCGATTCCGCACTCGCACGCCGAACAAATTCGTCAAGTCGCGCAGAACGAAGGCGCGGTGTTGACTCGCATCGAGGGCCTCATCTTTTTTGTCACGCTGGCCGCACTGTTCGCCTCGGCATTGGCGGTCTCTGCCGCTATGGCAACGGCGATCTTCGAACGTCGCGCGGAAGTAGGTTTGATGAAGGCACTGGGCGCAGGAAAGCTGGCGGTCGCGTCGGTGTTCTTTGCCGAATCCGCCCTGCTGGCCTTGATTGGGGGGTTCGCCGGTTTCGCGGCGGGAGGGATGCTCGCCCATCAGATCGGGCGCTCAATCTTCAATTCACAGATCACGATCACTCCAGTGCTCTTGCCGGTGATTTTATCGATTGCTGTGATTGTCACGTTTGCAGGAAGCGCCGCCGCTGTTCGAAATGCTGTGCGTCTTGACCCCGTATTCGCCCTGCGAGGTGAGCTGTGAACGCGGGAGCATTCCATTCCGCGAAGAACGTTGCCGCCGGCCGCGCACAGGCTCCGCATACATCTATGCTTCTGCGGATGCTGGTGCGCGCTGCGGTGTTGCGGCGGGGAAGGGCTGCCTCAGCCCTGCTTGCCATGGTTGTAGCCGCTGCGGTCACCACAGCCATGCTGAATCTTTATGTCGATGTTCAGGCCAAGCTGCGCCGCGAGTTCCGCAACTATGGCGCAAACATAATTTTAGTCGGTAAGGATGGCGCTTCCCTTCCCCCTGATGCGCTCTCGCAAGCGGAATCCGTTTTGGCGGGTCGTGGCCTGGTTGCGCCCTTCGCATTAGTAGTCGCTCGAACCAGCGATGGACAGCCGATCGTGGTTGCAGGTACTGATTTCGATCGAGTCCGACAACTGGATCGATGGTGGTCAGTGAGCAACTGGCCTTCTACGCCGCAACAGGCGCTGGTTGGCGTTCGTGCTGCTTCTGTGGTTTCGCCGAAGAGCCAGCCCTTCGATTTGAACTTTCAGGGACACACCATCCACCTGACGCCGGCCGGCACCGTGCAGACCGGCGCTGCCGAAGACAGTCGGGTTTATCTTTTGCTGTCGGATTTCGTTTCCTGGACAGGAGTACAACCTTCCACCATCGAGGTCGCGGCTACGGGTTCGCCGGAAGAGATCACCGCCATCATGCAGCAACTGGCACAAGCGCTCCCGGCGGCTGATGTGCGACCGGTGCGGCAAATCATGGAAGGCGAAGCGCGCGTGCTGGGCAAGACTCGCGCTACATTGCTGGCCGCAGCAGCGCTCATCATTTTGACGGCCGCCCTTTGTGTACTTTCCACACTGATGGGATGGGTGTTCGACCGCCGCCGCGATTTCGCAATCATGAAGTCGCTGGGCGCTTCCGACCGCATCCTGAATGGGTTCTTCGCCGCGGAGGCGGCCGCCTTGGGCGCTGCCGGCGCTCTAATTGGATTTGTTCTCGGCGTCGGCATCGCCGCATGGATTGGCCGGGTTAACTTCCATGCTCCGATCATGCCGCGTTTCAGTGTGCTGCCCTTTGTTCTGGCTGGTAGCATAGTGGTGACGTTACTTTCGGCGATCCTTCCGATATCGCTATTGCGCCGAGTGCAGCCGGCGGTCATCTTGAGGGGAGAGTGAAATGATTCAGATCAAGAACGTCACCAAGCTCTACCCCGCGAAAGCCGGCGAGAACGCCAATGACAATCAGAGCGGGAGCATTCATGCGCTCGATCACATCTCTCTGCACGTTGCGAAGGGGGAATGGCTCTCCATCATGGGACCGTCAGGGTCGGGGAAATCTACACTCGTGAATCTGATTGGTTGCCTCGACCGCCCGACCTCCGGCGAAATCTGGCTCGATGGACAGAATGTTGCCGGCATTTCGTCTGGAGAATTGAATCGGGTGCGCGCGGAAAAGATCGGGTTCATTTTTCAGCAATTTCACCTCATTCCCTTCCTGACCGCGGTAGAGAATGTCATGCTGGCGCAATACTTTCACAGCATGACGGATGAGAAAGAAGCAGTTGAAGCGCTGACCCGTGTGGGGTTGGGAGAACGGGCGCATCATTTGCCCTCACAGCTTTCTGGCGGAGAACAGCAGCGAGTCTGCATCGCACGGGCCTTGATTAACGATCCGAAGATTATTTTGGCGGATGAACCCACCGGCAACCTTGATGCGGTAAACGAAGAGATCGTGCTGCGGCTGCTGCGCGAATTCCATCAGCAGGGGCGGACGATCGTCATGGTCACACACGATCCTGTAGTCGCGCGATTGGCCGATCGCCGCATCGAGTTCCATCACGGCAAGATCGAGTCGCAGGAAGTGTTTGCAATGGCGGACGAAGAGCAATTCGACGAAGTGCTCGAAGAGCTCTGGGTGCTCCAGGAGCACGGCGAAATTGCCGAGGTCGAGCGCATGGAGGTCCACGGCGCTTTGCCCGTGAGCTTGGCAGTCGAAAAGATGATGCAGATGGGCCTTGTGATTTCCGCCCCGCATCCGCCGCATCCCCACGATCACAAACCGTTCGTAAATCCATGCCACGATGCGCTGAAGCCGGTCGCCGCCTCCCTCGGAGATGGTACGCTGATCGTTGAACTCACGCCGCGCGGCCGTGAGCGCGCGGGCAGCATCATTCGCCGACACCGCCTCGCCGAACGCCTCTTTACAGACAGCCTGGCCATGGACAGCGAATCTGAGATCGAGCAGCAGGCCTGCAAGTTCGAGCACATCCTCTCGCCCGAAGCGACCGATAAGATCTGCACCTTCCTCGGACATCCCCGCACGTGCCCGCACGGTGCGCCGATTCCGCCGGGGGCTTGCTGCGGAAGAACCTCCGAGCTTGCCGATGCTGCGATGACCCGCTCGATTGCCGGAAAGCGGCTGTAGCTCTCTTTTCGGCGAACAATCGTAATCATCGATCCGAGCTGACCCCCACTGCTATCATCGGAATGCAAATCCAGCGATCATGACCACGCGACGTTCTACTATTGGAGTATTCGATTCCGGTTTCGGCGGGCTCACAGTTCTTAAAGCTTTACTTGAACTCATCCCCGGCGCCGAATACCTTTACTTTGGCGATACGGCTCGCCTCCCCTATGGCTCCAAGTCGGTCGAAACGGTGGCGCGTTATGCCGTCGAGGCTGCGCACTACCTCGAAGCCCACGGAGCCGAGTTGCTGGTGATCGCCTGCAACACTGCGACCGCGCTCGCTTTGGATCGCATCACTGCGGCGGCACATGTACCCGTGGTCGGCGTGATCGAGCCTGGTGCAGAAGCCGCGGGCGCAAGCAGCAAGAATAAGAAAATCGTCGTCATTGGAACTGAGGCCACTGTCAGCAGCCACGCTTATCGCAAAGCTCTAGAAGCACGCGGACTGGACGCGCGAGAGAAGGCCTGTCCGCTGCTGGTCCCACTGGTCGAGGAAGGCTGGGTCGAACATTCAATCACCAAACAGGTGGCTCGCATTTATTTGGATGAGGCCTTTTCCGATGGCTTTCGTGACGCCGACACCCTGGTGCTCGGCTGTACTCACTATCCGCTCCTTAAACCATTGTTGCACCGCACAGCTCCGTCTCATGTAAACATTGTGGACTCTGCCGATTCCACCGCCCATGCCGTCGCTGCACATTTACAGAAGCTCTTGCCGCCCAAATCTAATGGCGAAGAACGGCGGGCGCATCCGCGTCTGAAGTTCTTCGCCACCGACTCGGTCGAGAAATTTCAACGGCTGGGAGAGCGATTCCTTGGCCATCCTATCGAGGACGTCCAACACGTCGACTTGAAGGAATAATTTGCCAGCAAGCTTCGGATAGCGCACTTCTTTCCCGCAGAATTACTGTATCCGAGTGTCCCCATTCGCTGTCCAATCAGAAACGACAGGTGTTAGGCCACGAATAATGCATCCGCTCGATAACGTCATCTGGAACGCTCTGACTACGCGTCAGGCCGGGTTCGCCGAGTCCTTCAACGAGGCGCGCAGGTTTGTGCCCGAGGTTACTTCTCTGGCTGGCTTTCGGCAGCCCACTCCGGAGGGTTACGAATCGCTTGCAGCGTTACTTGGCTCGCGAGCGACGGTTGGGCTGTTCCTAGACCTGCCTTACCAGCCTCGCCCAGGCTGGGAGTTCGTAGCGGGGGCTCCCCTACTGCAGATGGTTTGCGGAAACGGCAGTGTTCACTCCGGTCCGCAGCCGGCTTCCAGCTCCGAGCTCATCGAACTTGGCCCGGTAGATTCTGCTGAAATGATCCAGCTTACGGCGCTCACCAAACCCGGTCCCTTCGGTAAGCGCACGCATGAATTGGGAACCTACCTGGGAATTCGCCACGAAGGAGAGCTGGTAGCCATGGCAGGCGAGCGGCTGAAAGTTCCTGGCTATACCGAGGTGAGCGCTGTCTGCACGCATCCGGATCATACGGGAAAGGGCTATGCACGCATTCTGATGACAGAAGTGATGCGGCGAATTCGCGACCGCGGTGAAACGCCGTTTCTCCACGTTAGGGAAGATAATGCACGCGCAATTGAGATATACCGCAGCCTGGGGTTTGACCGGCGCGTTCTAGGACATTTCGCGGTGCTTCGCAAGGATTCGGCTTAGCTGAGAGTCTGGAACCGCGAGCCGCGCGCGTCTCAGTACAAGTGGAAATCTACTTCAACGGCGATTTCGACGGCGACCGGATGGCCATCCTTCATGGCTGGTTCGAAGCGGTATTTCTTGGCGACTTCAAGAGCCTTCTCGTCCAAGCCCATACCTAGCGAGCTGAGAACCCGAACATTCCTCGGGATGCCATCTACGCCAACCACCATCCCCACCAGACAAGTGCCTTGATATTTCGCCTTGCGCGCTTCTTCTGAGAATTCGGCTTCCGGCTGATTAATCGCCCGCGGCGGACTAACTCCTGCCCCCACGCGGAAAATACCGCCGCCCATACCGGCCTCATCGCCTGGGCCAACCCCTCGACCGTTCCCCGGACCGACGCCACCACCTTCGCCTCTACCAATTCCGCTCCCTGATCCAGTGCCGTTAGACGGAATGATGGCCGAGGATTTCGGATCGCCGAGGTTCGGCATATTGTTCATTGCCACTTTGATGTCCGGTGGCACAATGACCGTAGGTTCGACCGCCAGCTTGGGATTCTGATTTCTAATGATCACCGTGGGGGGCGCGAGCTGCCGCATTGCAAACTTGGGCAATCGACCCTGCGATGCCTGCAGAACGTCTCCATCACCACCACCACCGCCGCCTCCGGCCTGAGTTTTAGCAGGCTTCAGCGCAATAAAATCTCCCGGATCGACTAGAGCGGTGATCTGCGGTTTAGCCTCAACTTTGGTTACAAGGCGTCGTGCGAAAATCGTGCCGCCGATGATCAATCCGATCACGATCACGTGAGCCACGGTGGAACCCAGCGCCCCATTCTTTTTGTAGTTGTAGAAGCCCCAAATATCCTTGACTGGAACTGGCTTGGACTCCAGCTTCAATGGAGGAAGCTTCTTGGGGAAGAAGAACTCGTCAAGCCCGCGGAATAGCGACTTCCACAGCGGCTCAAACGTGTCAGGAGCAAGCAGGAGGTGAAGTTCGGGTTCGTTACCTGGATTCGGATTTACGTCTGCTGATGCCATTGTTCCCCGGTTTCGGTGCTCCCTGGTGGGCAGTGAATAGGCTATCTTCCTAGCGACGCTCCCTCTACACAGATGAGCAGTCTTTCCAGCAAGTTGCCTCGTTATCTACGCCTACTTTTCGGTGTCAGGTGTGGCCGCTCCTCGGAACGGGTTCAAGCTCCCGAACCTTGGCTTCTAAGCAAAATTGTACCTCTTTTGGCTTGCTTTACGTAGTGTATTTCCGGGTGTAGATAGCCGCTGTACACGTTTGGACATGCTCACAGGTAAACAATCTGGTTCCCCGGTTTCCGATCCTCGTCGCGTGGACGTTCCGACTGCCACTCCCTATAATGAACAATTCAATCATTTTAGGAGAAACCAACCGGGTGCCGCTCGAACTGAAAGCCACCATCAATCTGCCTAAGACCGCCTTCCCCATGAAGGCTAACCTGCCTCAGAACGAGCCGAAAATGCTGGCCCGCTGGGAAGAGACGGGAATCTATGAACGCATCCGGAAGGACCGCAAAGGCTCGCCCAAATACATCCTGCACGATGGACCGCCTTATACCAGCGGGCCGATCCACCTGGGGACGGCGCTCAACAAGTGCCTGAAGGACTTCATCGTCAAGTCGAAGACCATGGCAGGGTTCGACGCGCCCTACGTGCCGGGGTGGGATTGCCACGGCCTGCCGATCGAAATCAAGGTCGACAAGGAACTCGGCGGCAAGAAACTGCAGATGCGTCCTGCCGACGTGCGCGCCGAGTGCCGCAAGTACGCGCAGAAGTTTCTCGACTTGCAACGCCAGCAGTTCAAGCGCATCGGCGTCTTCGGGCGCTTCGACCGTCCTTACGCGACGATGAACCCGCAGTACGAGTCGGTCGTACTTAAGACCTTCTTCTCTTTCTATGAAAATGGTTTTGTCTACAAGGGTCTGCGCGCCGTTTATTGGTGCATGCACGACGAAACCGCCCTGGCCGAAGCCGAGGTCGAGTACGAAAACCACACCAGCCCCACGGTCTGGGTGAAGTACCGATTGCTCGACGATCCGGCGAAGATTGATGCGACGCTCGCGGGAAAGAAAGTCTCGACTATCATCTGGACCACCACTCCATGGACTATACCCGCATCAATGGCCGTGGCCTTTCATCCTGACGAAGACTATGTCGCTCTGGAATCTGGAGGTGAGGTTTATCTGGTGGCTTCGAAGCTGGCAAAAGATGTCGCCGAAAAGTGCAACCTCTCTACCCCGCATGAACTCTCTCACTTTGCGGGACGGAAGCTGGAGTATTTGAACTTCCAGCATCCGTTTCTCGACCGCAAGATTCTCGGCGTACTGGCAGATTACGTGACCATGGATACTGGCACCGGAGTAGTCCACACCGCGCCTTCGCACGGAGCCGAGGACTTTATGACCGGCGTCAAGTACGGTCTGGACGCCACCAGCAACGTCGACGAGAAAGGCATCCTGCGCAACGGCCTGCCCGAATACACCGGCAAGCGCGTGTGGGAAGCGAATCAGCCAATCATCGACTTGCTCAAAAGCCGCGGCGCTCTATTGCATGCGGAAAAAACCGAGCACTCTTACCCGCACTGCTGGCGCTGCCACAATCCCGTAATCTTCCGCGCCACCGAACAGTGGTTTATTTCGATGGAGACGCCGATGCGGAGCGGGTCCGGCAGTCGAGGTTCGGAACATGACACCCTGCGCGCCCGCACGCTCGAAGAAATCAAGCATGTGAAATGGGATCCGGCGTGGGGTGAAGAACGGCTCTCGAACATGATCGCGACGCGCCCCGACTGGTGTATCTCGCGGCAACGCGTGTGGGGCGTGCCGATCGCCGTTTTTCTTTGCGAGGGCTGCGGCAAGCCGCTCAACGACCCAGCTGTGAATAGCAAAGTCGTTGAACTTTTCGGCCGCTCTGGCGCCGATGCCTGGTTTACATCGGAGTCCGATGCGATTCTTCCCGCAAAGACAAAATGTCCGCACTGCGGGAGCACCAAATTTGAAAAAGAGACCGACATCTTTGACGTGTGGCTGGAGTCCGGGGCGAGCTATCTTGCCTTGATTGCCGAAGAAAAGACCGACGACGAACCTTCCTACCCGTGGCCGTCAGATCTTTACCTCGAAGGGGGCGATCAATATCGCGGATGGTTCCAATCTTCCCTGCTTTGCGCCATGGGGACGCACGGCACTCCCCCCTACAAAGGCGTAGTCACGCCCGGATGGACGCTCGACGAAAAGGGGCAGGCCATGTCGAAGTCGCGCGGCAATGACGTGGACCCGGTCGATATCGCTGGGCGCCTTGGCGGAGAAATTGTGCGGCTGTGGGTGGCTTCTGTCGACTTTCGTGAAGACGTGGTTGGCTCTGAGCAGTTGATGCTGCGCGTCGCGGAGAACTACCGCAAGATCCGCAATACCTTTCGCTACATCCTTGGAAACTTAGGCGACTTCGATCATGAGAAAGACGCAGTCTCATTCGAGAAGATGGAAGAGCTCGACCGATACATGCTGCGACAGACCCAAGCCTTCGCGACTGATGTACGAGGCTGGTACGAGGAATTTGCCTTCCATAAGATCTATCACCGTCTAAACCACTTCTGCATCGTCGATCTGAGCGCATTCTATTTCGACGTACTGAAAGACCGCTTGTACATCTCCGCGCCAAAATCGCAAGCCCGCCGCAGCGCGCAGACGGCGATTTGGCGCATCGGTGAGGCGCTGGTGCGGTTGCTCGCTCCCATCATGAGCTTCACAGCGGAAGAGGTTTGGGGCTATCTGCCGAAGTCTGCGGGACGAGGCGAAAGCGTGCACTTGGCGTTGTTTCCTTCTGCGCTCGACATTCTCGGCGATTCAAAAAGCGAGGCCTCATCCGCAGAAGCAGAAGTGTCCGGACAAGATTGGACCATGCTCCGCTCAGTTCGCGACGAAGTTCTTAAGAAGCTCGAGGAAGCTCGAAACAACAAGCTGATCGGAACCGGTTTGGAGGCGCAGGTCACCTTGTCCGTACCCGACCCGGTTTATTCCGTGCTGTCGCGACACGGCGATCAACTTCGCTACCTGTTCATCGTCTCTTCGGTGACGGTTACGAAGGCCTCCGGCAATGGCGCCAGCGCCGTTCACATTGAGGTGAAGAAGGCGGATGGAGCCAAGTGCGATCGCTGCTGGAATTATTCGATCCACGTCGGCGAGGACAAGAATTATCCCATGGTCTGCGAGCGTTGCAGCGCTGTACTGAAAGAACTGGAAGCGTCCCAGTCAATCGGGTGAAATGTGAACTGGCGAAAGCTGCGCACATTCTTGTTGACACTGCTGGCTCTGTGCCTGATCCCAGCGACACGCTATTACCAGATCGATGAGCCCCTGCTGCGG
Source organism: uncultured Acidobacteriota bacterium (assembly GCA_963761915.1). Taxonomy (GTDB): domain Bacteria; phylum Acidobacteriota; class Terriglobia; order Terriglobales; family Acidobacteriaceae; genus Sulfotelmatobacter. The sequence continues at coordinate 15,965 of CAVXIO010000007.1, read as the reverse complement.
CTTCTGAGAGGTTCAAACCACGTCGATCCCCTATCTCTTCACCTTTCTGGGGAGTTCGTCGAGAATAATCTTGGCACGGAACAGGATGCGGATGGCTCGGTCACCGTGCGCATGATCGCGCAGCAATACTTGTTCATTCCCCATTGCATTCTTGTTCCCGCCGGAGTTCCGGTTCATCTTCGCATCACCAGCGCCGACGCGGTGCACGCCCTCACTTTCAACGGCACAACTTACGCAGTGAAGGTCCTGCCTGGTACGATCAGCGAAGCTAAACTTCAGTTTCCGAATGCGGGCGAATACAAAACGGTTTGCCGGGAGTTTTGTGGGGCTGGACACTATGCGATGCGATCTGAGTTGAAGGTCGTACCTCGCGATCAGTTCCCGGCGCTACGGCCGGCGGAAAGGGGAAACTGTGCAGCGCAATAAACAGCGCGCCTTTTTCGATCGTAATGTTGCCTGGCTCATGGCCGTAATTGTGGGGGCAAGCTCACTTGCACTGGTGGCCAGTGACGCCGCGCCGGATAGAATTCCATCGCTTGTGGCATGGACTCCAGAAACCATAGCCGCCGCCTCGGCCGGAGATGCTTTTCGGGGATGCTCCTCGCAAAGCGCTGCGATCACTGTCACGGTGCCGAAGGCTTCAGCCCGGTCACACAAACTCCCAACCTAGCAGGCATGAATAAGCTCGCAATCTGGAAACAGCTGCAAGATTTTCGAATCCACAAACGGCGTTCGCGCGCCATGGAGCCAATCGCCGAATCGCTTTCGTCGCGAGATATCGCCGACGTGGTCGCCTATTATTCGGCGCTGCCTGTCTTTGAGGATCCGCAGGATAATCGAGTTTTTCCCCAGACTCGACCGGACGCCAGTCATGCGGCCGGCGCATCGCGTCTGGTTACGTTTGGAGATGGCGAGCGCGGCATTCCGCCCTGCCAGGCGTGTCATGGTCCAGTGGCATATCGTCCCGGAGTCCCATCGCTCATGACCCAGAATGGCGATTATATTTTGAATGAGCTCGAAGCATTCGCAAACCAGACTCGCGCCAACGACATCAACGAACCCATGCGCACCATCGCGGTGCTACTTACCGATGAGGAAAGGCGCGCCCTGGCTGAGTATTACGGCGCGGGACTGGGCCTTCAGCCTGCAAGTTCTACCGCGCCGAAATAAGCTCTGTGACAGTGACAAAAAGCAGGTTCCTCACCGGGCCTTCGGCCCCGTTCGGAATGACAACGATTTGTATGAGGCCGGTGAGTAAGAGTCTGCTTAGCGCAATTCCTCCATTGCCGCCTCGAGCGCTTCCCTGCCCGGACGCGTCACCGATTCCGGCAGCGTGGCCAGTGGCTGATCGACCATATTCAGCATGTCGAGGAAGCTGGGGGCCTTGGTGTTCACGTAGAAAATCCCGGTCAGCACCTCGCCCTTGTCGTGGGCCTCGGAGAGACGTGTCATGGCCGCGATTCTGTTGGTGGGTCATAGTCTTCTTCCAGCTTGCGCAATCGCAAGTGAGAACCATCGTGCATGGTTACGTTGACGGTCGTTCCCGGATCGTACTCGACGTCGATTTCTTCGAAGTGAGGCACGAAGCTCATTTCCTGCAACGTCTCTTCGTGATCCTTGACATACTTGTAGGATTTGGTCGAACCCTCATGATCGTTGAAAGTCACGCAAGGTGAGACAACATCGAGCATCACCGTGCCATGGTGCGCGATGGCGGCCTTCAGCATCGTGCTCAACTGCCGCTTATCACCGGAAAATGACCGTCCCACGAATGTCGCGCCCAATTCGATGGCCAGCCCGCAAGTGTCGATCGGCGGCAGATCATTAATCACACCCGATTTCAGTTTCGATCCCAGATCGGCGGTGGCCGAGAACTGGCCCTTGGTCAAGCCATACACGCCATTGTCCTCGATGATGTAAATGAGCGGAAGATTCGGCGCATGAGATGAACGAACTGTCCGATGCCGATCGATGCAGTGTCGCCATCGCCGCTCACGCCCAAAGCAATCAGATTGCGGTTGGCCAGCATCGCGCCCGTAGCTACCGAAGGCATGCGTCCGTGCACCGAGTTGAAACTGTGCGAGCGATTCATGAAATACGCGGGACTCTTCGACGAGCAACCGATCCCGCTGAGCTTGGCGACGCGCTCGGGCTGCACACCCATGTCATACATGGCTTCGATGATGCGCTCGGAGATGGCGTTATGGCCGCAGCCGGCGCACAGAGTGGTCTTGCCGCCCTTGTAATCGATAACCGTCAAGCCGATATGGTTGGTTTTTGGTTCCGCAGCAGGTGTGGACGCCATTTACTTGCCCTCCATGGTGCTCAATTCGTCGGTGACCGAGCGCGCATCGAGCGGCAGTCCGTCGAGATGCGCAATGCTGCGCAGTCGCGTGGTCAGTTCAGGTTTCAGGTCGAGCTTGAGCAGGCTGAGCATCTGCGCATCGCGGTTCTGCTCGACCACATATACGCGATCGTGTTGCTCGATGAATTCGTGCACCTCGCGCGTGAAGGGATACGCCCAGCAATACGTTATGTCCCTGCTGCTCAACTCGCTCGTATTGCTGGGCGTATCCATTCACGCGCGAGGTGCACGAATTCATCGAGCAGCACGATCGCGTATATGTTGTCGAGCAGAACCGCGACGCGCAGATGCTCAGTCTGCTCAAGCTCGACCTGAAACCTGAACTGACCACGCGACTGCGCAGCATCGCGCATCTCGACGGACTGCCGCTCGACGCGCGCTCCGTCACCGACAAATTCAGCACCATGGAGGGCAAGTAAATGGCGACCACGCCCGCAGCAGAACCCAAAATCAACCATATCGGCCTGACGGTCATCGACTACAAAGGCGGCAAGACCACCCTCTGCGCCGGCTGCGGCCACAACGCGATTTCCGAGCGCATCATCGAAGCCATGTACGACATGGGCGTGCAGCCCGAGCGTGTCGCCAAGCTGAGCGGAATCGGGTGCTCGTCGAAGAGTCCCGCGTATTTCATGAACCGCTCGCACAGCTTCAACTCCGTGCACGGACGCATGCCCTCGGTCGCTACGGGCGCGATGCTGGCCAATCGTAATCTGATTGCGTTCGGCGTCAGCGGCGATGGCGACACCGCATCGATCGGCATCGGCCAGTTCGTTCACCTCATGCGCCGCAATCTTCCCCTCATCTACATCATCGAGGACAATGGAGTTTACGGCCTGACCAAAGGCCAGTTTTCGGCGACCGCCGATCTTGGATCAAAGCTGAAGTCGGGCGTGATTAACGATCTTCCTCCGATCGATACCTGCGGGCTGGCCATCAATTGGCGCACCTTTGTCGGGACGCTCGTTCTCCGGCGACAAGCGCCAGTTCAGCACCATGCTGAAAGCCGCCATCGCCCACCATGGCACCGTGATGCTCGATGTGGTCTCGCCCTGCGTGACTTCACGATCATGAAGGCTCGACCAAGTCCTACAAATACGTGAAGGATCATGAAGAGGCTTTGCAGGAGATGAGTTTCGTCCCGCACTTCGAAGAAATCGACGTCGAATACGATCCCGGGACAACGGTCAATGTGACCATGCACGACGGCTCGCATCTGCGACTGCGCAAACTGGAAGAAGACTATGATCCTACCGATCGAATCGCAGCGATGAAACGCCTTTCCGAAGCCCACGACAAAGGCGAAGTCTGACCGGAATTTTCTACGTAAACACCAAGGCGCCCAGCTTCCTCGACATGCTGAATATGGTCGATGAGCCGCTGGCCACGTTGCCGGAATCGGTGACGCGTCCGGGCAGGGAAGCGCTCGAGGCGGCGATGGAGGAATTGCGCTAAGCGGACTCTGCTCACCGGCCTCAGACAAATCGTTGTCATTCCGAACGGGGCCGAAGGCCCGGTGAGGAACCTGCTTTTTGTCACTGTCAGCAACGCTTCACTTCGGCGCGGTCGCCCCCGCAGGCTGAAGGCCCAATCCCGCGCCATAATACTCGCCAGCGCGTGCCGTTCATCATCGGTCAGTAGCACCGCAATCGTCCGCATCGGCTCATTGATATCGTTGGCGCGAGTCTGGTTCGCAAACATTTCGAGCTGATTTAAAATATAATCCCCATTCTGGGTCATGAGCGATGGGACTCCAGGACGATAAGCCACCGGCCCATGACACGACTGGCATGGCGGAATGCCGCGCTCGCCATCTCCAAACGTAACCAGACGCGACGCACCGCCGCATGACCGGCGTCCGGCGATTCCCGGGGAAACACACGATTATCCTGCGGATCAGGAAACACCGGCAGCGCCGAATAATAGGAGACCACGTCGGCGATATCGCGCGGCGAAAGCGATTCCGCGATCGGCTCCATCGCGCGCGAACGCCGTTTATGGATTCGAAAATCTTGCAGCTGTTTCCAGATCGAGAGCTTATTCATGCCCGCAAGATTCGGAGTCGATGCCACCGGACTGAACCCTCCGCTCCGTGGCAGTGATCGCAGCGCTTTGCCAGCAGCATCCCGCGAAAAGCATCTCCGGACGAAGCCACGGCAATGGTTTCCGGCGTCCACGCCACAAACGATGGAACTCTATCCGGCGCCGCGTCACTGGCCACAAGATGCAAGTGAGCCTGCCGCCACGATGACGGCCATGAGCCTGCGCAACATTCGATCGAAAAAGGCGCGCTGTTTATTGCACTGCACAGGCCCCCCTTTCCGCCGGCCGAGCGCCGGGAACTGATCACGAGGTACGACCTTGAACTCAGATCGCATGGCATAGTGTCCCGCGCCGCAAAACTCCCGGCACACCGTTTTGTATTCGCCCGGCATGGAAACTGGAGTTCCGCTAGGCTGACGTACCCGGCAAAGTTTTCACGGCGTAATCGGTACCGTTGAGTGTGAAGGAGTGGACCGCATCGGCGCTGGTGATCCTGAGATGGACCGGAACTCCCGCCGGAACCAGAATGCAATGGGGAACGAAAAGTATTGCTGCGCGATCATGCGCACGGTCACCGAGCCATCCGCATCCTGCTCAGTTCCAAGATTGTTCTCGACGAACTCCCCAGAGAGGTGAAGAGATAGGGGATCAACGTGGTTTGAACCCCTCAGAAGCCGCAGCAGAGGCTCATCAATCTGGTAATAGCGAGTCGCAGGGATCAGGCACAGAGCCAGCAGTGTGAACAAGAATATTCTGATCTTTCGCCAATTCACACTTCGCTCTCGCTTGGACTATTACGCTTCCAGTTCTTTCAGACCGCGCTGCAGCGCTCGCATACCGTGGGATATGTCTTGTCCTCACCCACGTGCGTGGAATAGTTCCAGCAGCGCTCGCATTTCTGCTCCATCCGCCTTTTTGACCTCGACGTGGACGCCCGCCGGTGCCGTTACCGGAGCCTTGCTTCAGCGTCACGGCCGAGACGATGAACAGGTAGCGGAGCTGATCATCGTGTCGCTTCAGAACCGAGTAAGCGGGGTCGGCCGCGGAGAAGATGACCTGCGCCTCCAGGCCTTGCCGATCAGCTTGCTGTTTCGCGCCTCCTCGAGCTTTTCAGAACTTCTTCGCGAACTGAGCGGAGCGTGGTCCATTCCTGTCCGGACACTTCTGCTTCTGCGGATGATGCCTCGCTATTCGAATCGCCGAGCAATGTCGACCGCAGAGGGAAACTGCGCCAGGTGCACGCTTTCGGGACGACCCGCAGTCTTCGGCAAATAGCCCCAGACTTCTTCGCAGGTGAAACTCATGATCGGCGCCAGCAGACGGACCATGGCTTCACCGATGCGCCAGACCGCAGTCTGCGCGCAGCGGCGTGCCTGCGATTTCGGCGCAGAGGTGTACAGGCGGTCCTTGATCACGTCGAAATAAAAGGCGCTCAGGTCGACCACGCAGAAATGGTTCACGCGGTGATAAATTTTGTGGAAGGCAAATTCGTCGTACCAGCTGCGGACGTCGGGCGCGAAAGCTCGGGTCAGACGCAGCATGTACTGGTCGAGGGATTCCATCTGCTCGAACGGCACCGCGTCGGTCTGCGGATCGAAGTCGTACAGATTGCCCAGCACGTAGCGAAAGCTTGTTGCGGATCTTGCGGTAGTTCTCCGCCACGCGCTGCATGAGAGTTTCGGAGCCGACGACGTCTTCGCGGAAATCGACCGACGCCACCCAGAGGCGCACGATCTCTCCGCCCAGACGGTTGGCGATATCGACGGGATCGACGTCGTTGCCGCGCGACTTCGACAGGGCCTGGCCTTTTTCGTCGAGCGTCCAGCCGGGCGTGACGACGCCTTTGTAGGGCGGCGTGCCGCGCGTGCCCATGCCGCAGAGCAGAGATGACTGGAACCAGCCGCGGTACTGGTCTCCGCCTTCGAGGTAAAGATCGGAAGGCCACGGGTAGCCGGGTTCTCGGCCCTCGGCATCAGCGCCAGATAGCTCGCGCCGGATTCGAGCCACACATCGAAGATGTCGGTTTCTCTTTCGAACTTTGTGCCGCCGCAGTGCGGGCACTTTGTTCCCGCGGGAAGAATCGAGTCGGCCTCGGGAGTGAACCAGGCGTCGGCTCCGGAGCGGGCGAAGAGTTCGACGACTTTGCGATTGATGGCGGGATCGTTGAGCGGCTTGCCGCAACCCGCGCAGAGGAACACGGCGATGGGCACGCCCCAGACGCGTTGCCGCGAGATGCACCAGTCGGGGCGCGTCGCGATCATGTTCGACATGCGCTCTTCGCCCCAGGACGGATCCCATTTCACGTGCTTGATTTCTTCGAGCGTGCGCGAGCGCAGCGTGCGTCTCCGACCTCACGCCGGCGGCATGGGCGTTTCCATCGAGATGAACCACTGCTCGGTGGCGCGGAAGATCACAGGATTGTGGCAGCGCCAGCAGTGCGGATAAGAATGCTCTGTCTTCTCGGTGTGCAGCAGGGCGCCGCGGCTCTTCAGCAATTCGATGATCGGCTCATTCGCGTCCCACACGCGCTTGCCTTCGTATTCGGGCAGGCCGTTGCGCAGGATGCCTTTCTCGTCGACGTTGCTGGTCGCATCGAGCCCGTATTTGACGCCGGTAACAAAGTCTTCCGCGCCGTGAGAAGGCGCGGTGTGGACCACGCCGGTTCCGGTGTCCATCGTGACGTAGTCGGCGAGCACGCCGAGAATCTTGCGGTCGAGGAATGGATGCTGAAAGTTCAGGCGCTCCAGCTTGCGGCCGGGGAAGTGGGCGAGTTCGCGCGGATTCGCGAGATTGCACTTTTCGGCGACATCTTTCGCCAGCTTCGACGCCACGATGTAGACTTCGCCGCCGGATTCGAGCGCGACGTATTCTTCTTCAGGATGGAAGGCCACCGCCATCGAGGCCGGCAAAGTCCACGGCGTGGTGGTCCAGATGATGGTCGAAACTTTCTTTCCCGCGAGCGCCGCGTCCATCTTCGCAGGATCATCGAGCAACGCATACTTCACCCACACGGTCGAGCTGGTGTGGTTCTCGTATTCGACCTCCGCCTCGGCCAGCGCGGTCTCGTCGTGCATGCACCAGTAGACGGCGCGCAGGCCCTTGTAGACGAATCCGTTCTCGTAAAACGAAAAGAAAGTCTCGAGCACCACCGACTCGTACTGCGGATCCATCGTCGCATAGGGACGATCAAACCGGCCGAAGACGCCGATGCGCTTGAACTGCTGGCGCTGCAGGTCGAGGAATTTCTGCGCGTACTTGCGGCATTCGGCGCGCACGTCGGCAGGACGCATCTGCAGCTTCTTGCCGCCCAGTTCCTTGTCGACCTTGATTTCGATGGGCAGGCCGTGGCAGTCCCAGCCGGGCACGTAGGGAGCGTCGAAGCCGGCCATGGTCTTCGACTTGACGACGAAATCCTTCAGACACTTGTTGAGCGCCGTGCCCAGGTGGATGGGCCCGCTGGTGTAAGGAGGTCCGTCGTGCAGGATATACTTGCGGCGCGCCTTTGCGGGCCTGGCGGATGCGCTCGTAGATTCGCATCTGCTTCCCAGCGCTCGAGCATTTTTGGCTCGTTCTGGGGCAGGTTGGCCTTCATGGGGAAGGCGGTTTTGGGCAGATTGATGGTGGCTTTCAGTTCGAGCGGCACTCGGTTGACTTCTCCCAAATGATTGAATCTCTTCATTATAGGGAGGGCAGGGAACGTCCATGCGAGACGGATCGCAAACCGGGGAACCAGTTGTCTACCTGGGAGCATGTCCAGACGCGTACAGGGATATCTACATCGGAAATGCACTGTGGAAAGACGCGAAATGAGGTACAATTTCAGAAGAAGGTTGGGAGCTTGAATCCCGTCCGTTGGGCGGCCAGACCGGACACCGAAATTGGCGAGAAACGAAGCAACTTGCTGGAAAGCCTGCTCATCTGTGTAGAGGGAGGTCGCGAGGAAGTTAGCCAATTCACTGCCACCAGGGAGCAACGAAACCGGGAATTATGGGATCCGTAGAAATGAATGCGAATCCTGGTAACGAGCCCGAACTGCACCTGCTGCTCGCTCCGACAGTTTGAGCCGCTCTGGAAGTCCCTTTTCCGCGGCTTGGACGAGTTCTTCTTCCCCAAGAAGCTTCCGCCGCTGAAGCTGGAATCGAAGCCCGAACCGGTCAAGGACATCTGGGGTTTCTACAACTACAAAAAGAATGGCGCGCTGGGTTCGACGGCGGCTCACGTAGTCGTGATCGGATTGATCATCGGCGGCACGATTTTGGCACGCGCATTGTGACCAAAGTTGAAGCAAACCGCAGATCACCGCTCAGTCGATCCGGGCGACCTATTGCGCTGAAGCCCGCGAAAACGCAAGTGGGTGGCGGCGGCGGTGGTGGTGACCGCGACGTTCTGCAGGCCACGCAGGGCCGACTGCCCAAGTTCTCGATGCAGCAGATCACGCCTCCGGCGGTGGTCATTCGGAATGAGAATCCGAAGTTGCCGGTCGAACCGACCATTGTGCCTCCGGAAATGAAACTGGCGATGAACAATATGCCGAACCTCGGCGACCCGAAATCCGGGGCGGTGATTCCGTCGAATGGCACGGGATCAGGCGGCGGCATTGGCTCGGGCAGCGGGGGGGCGTCGGTCCAGGAAAAGGACCGGGGTTGGTCCGGGCGATGGGCGGCGGAACGGGCGGCGGTATTTTTCGCGTTGGCGGCGGGAGTGAGCGCGCCCGGCGATTAACAAGCCGGAAGCCGAATTTTCAGAAGAAGCGCGCAAGGCCAAGTATCAGGGAACCTGTCTGGTGGGAATGGTCGTCGGCGTGATGGCCTTCCGAGGAATTTCGGATTCTCAGCTCGCTCGGCATGGGCCTGGACGAAAAAGCTATGGAAGTCGCCAGAAAATACCGCTTTGAACCCGCGAGAAAGATGGCCATCCGGTAGCCGTCGAAATTGCGCTCGAAGTGGATTTCCATCTGTACTGAGACGCGCGCGACTCGCGAGTCCAACTCTCAGCTAAGCCGAATCCTTGCGAAGCACCGCGAAATGTCCTAGCACGCGCCGGTCAAACCCCAGGCTGCTGTATATCTCAATCGCGCGTACATTGTCCTCCCGAACGTGCAGAAACGGCGTTTCGCCGCGGTCGCGAATTCGCCGCATCACTTCTGTCATCAGCATGCGGGCATAGCCTTTTCCCGTATGTTCGGGATGCGTGCAGACCGCGCTCACTTCGGTGTAGCCGGAACTTTCATCCGTTCGCCCGCCATCGCCACCAGCTTTCCTTCGTGGCGAATTCCCATGTAGTTTCCCAATTCATGCGTGCGATTACCGAAAGGACCGGGTTTCGTGAGCGCCGTGAGTTCGATCATTTCAGCAGATCTGCCGCGCTAAGTTCGATGAGCTCGGGCTCGAAGCCGGCTGCGGACCGGAGCGAACACTACCGTTTTCACAAACCATCTGCAGCAGCGGAGCGCCGCTACGTGCTCCCATCCAGGGCGCGGCTGATAGGGCTCGTCTAGGAACAGGGCACCGTCCGCTCGCCAGCCAAGTAAGCGGCAACGATTCGTAGCCTTCCGCCGTGGGCTCACGAAAGCCGGCCAGCGACGTAACCTCCGGCATAAACCTGCGCGCCTGTCGAAGGACTCGGCGAACTCCGCCTGCCGCGTAGTCAGCGCCTGCCAGATACGTTGTCGAGAGGATGCATGATTCGTGGCCTAACACCTGTCGTTTCTGATTGGATACGATGGGGACACTCGGACACAGTAATTCTGCGGGACAGCAGTGCGCTATCCGAATCTTGCTGGCAAATTATTCCTTCAAATCGACGTGCTGCACGTCCTCGATGGGATGGGCCAGGAATCGCTCGCCCAGCCGGTGAAATTTTTCCACCGAGTCGGTGGCGAAAAACTTCAGCCGCGGATGCGCCCGCCGTTCTTCGCCATCAGCTGGGCGGCAAGAGCTTCTGCAAATGGCCAGCGACAACCCGGGCAGTGGATTCGGCCGAATCCACGATGCTCACATGGGACGGCGCCATGCGATGCAACAATGGCTTGATCAGAGGATAATGCGTGCATCCCAGAACCAGCACGTCGGCGTCCCGAAAGCCGTCGGCAAAGGCCTCGCGCAAATAAATCCGAGCGACCTGTTCGGTCACCGAATGCTCGACCCATCCTTCCTCGACCAGCGGGACCAGCAGCGGACAGGCCTTCTCTCGCGCCTGCAATCCGCGAGCTTCCAGAGCTTTGCGATAAGCATGGCTGCTGACCGTGGCCTCGGTACCAATGACAACGACTTTCTTTTTTTTGTGCTGCGGCCGCGGCTTCTGCACCGGGCTCGATCACTCCGACGACCGGCACATGAGCCGCCGCAGTGATGCGATCAAGAGCGAGCGCGGTCGCAGTGTTGCAGGCGATGACCAGCAACTCCGCGCCGTGGGATTCCAGGTAGTGAGCCGCTTCGACGGCGTAGCGGGCAACGGTCTCGACCGACTTCGAGCCGTAGGGCAGGCGGGCAGTATCGCCAAAGTAAGGTATTCGGCGTCGGGGATAAGTTCAAGTAAAGCTTTAAGAACGGTCAGCCCGCCGAATCCGGAATCGAATACGCCGATAGTAGGACGCCGCGTGGTCATGATCGCTGGATTTGCATTCCGATCATAGCAGTGGGGGTCAGCTCGGATCGATGATCAGATTGTTCGCCGGAAGAGAGCTAAAGCGCTTTCCGGCAGTGGAGCGGGTCATCGCAGCATCGGCAAGCTCGGAGCTTCTTCCGCAGCATGGCCCTGGCGGAATCGGCGCTCCGTGCGGGCAGGTGCGGGGATGGCCGAGGAAGGTGCATATCTTGTCGGTCGCTTCAGGCGAGAGGATGTGCTCGAACTTGCAAGCCTGCTGCTCGATTTCGGATTCGCTGTCCATGGCCAGGCTGTCAGTGAAGAGGCGCTCGGCCAGACGATGACGCCGAATGATGCTGCCGGCGCGTTCCCGGCCGCGCGGCGTGAGTTCGACGATCAGCGTGCCATCTCCGACCGAGGCGGCCACCGGCTTCAGCGCGTCGTGACATGGATTTGCGAACGGCTTGTGATCATGGGCATGCGGCGGATGCGGGGCGGAACCACCAGCCCCATCTCCATCATCTTCTCGATGGCGAGGCTTACCGGCAGCGCGCCGTGGACTTCCATGCGCTCAACTTCCGCGATCTCGCCGTGCTCTGGCCAGCACCCAGAGTTCTTCCAGGACTTCGTCCAGTTGCTCTTCGTCGGCCATGGAGAAGATTTCCTGCGACGCGATCTTGCCGTGATGCAACTCGATTCGCCGGTCGGCCAGTCGCGCCACGACGGGATCGTGCGTGACCATTACGATGGTGCGCCCTTGCTGGTGGAACTCCCGCAGCAGGCGCAACACGATCTCTTCATTTTGCGCGTCGAGATTGCCGGTGGGTTCGTCGGCCAGCATGATCTTCGGATCGTTAATCAAGCGCCCGCGCAATGCAAACGCGCTGCTGCTCGCCGCCCGAGAGCTGCGACGGCAAGTGATGTGCGCGATCGCCCAGCCCCACGCGGGTCAGCGCGTCGATCGCCTCTTTCTCGTCGGTCATGCTGCGGAAATATTGCGCCAGCATGACATTCTCGACCGCAGTCAGAAAGGGAATCAGATGGAACTGCTGGAAAATGAAGCCAATCTTTTCCGCACGCACGCGATTCAATTCGTCCGACGAGATGCCCGCAACGTTCTGCCCGTCGAGCCAAATCTCTCCGGACGTCGGCCGGTCGAGGCAACCAATCAGATTCACCAGCGTCGATTTACCCGATCCGAAGGCCCCATAATCGACAGCCACTCCCCCGGCGCAACATCGAGAGAGATGTGATCAAGAGCATGAATCGCGTCCCGCTCTGACTCTCTTTGCCGCTCTCGTTCCGGCCTTGGCAGGGTAGAGTTTGGTGACGTCTTTGATCCGAATCATTTCACTCTCCCCTCAAGATGACCGCAGGCTGCACCCGCCGTAACAGTGAAATCGGCAGGATCGCCGAAAACAGCGTCACCACCATGCTACCAGCCAGCACGAACGGCAAGACACTGAAACGTGGCACCACCGGAGCGTGGAAGTTAACCCGGCCAATCCAGGCCGCGATGCCGATACCCAGCACGAATCCGATCAATGCGCCGGTCGCGCCCAGGGCCGCGGCTTCCGCGGCGAAGAATCCATTCAGCAGCCGATCGGACGCGCCCAGCGCTTTCATAATCGCGAAATCCCGGCGGCGATCGAACACCCATCCCATCAGCGTCGAGAGCACACACAAGGCCGGCCGTCAAAATGATGAGCGCGGCGGCGGCCAGCAATGTCGCGCGAGTCTTGCCCAGCACGCGCGCTTCGCCTTCCATGATCTGCCGCACCGGACGAACTTCAGCCGCCGGGATCGCCTGTGCCAGCTGACGCATGATCGCCGCAACCTCTTCCGGCGAACCCGTAGCCGCGACCTCGACGGTCGAAGGTTGCACGCCTGTCCACGAAACGAAATCCGCCAGCGAAAGATAGACCCGACTGTCTTCCGCGGCACCGGTCTGCACTGTTCCGGCAGGCGTCAGGTGGATGGTGTGTCCCTGAAAGCTCAAATCGAAAGGCTGGTTCTTCGGCGAAACCAACGAAGCAGCACGGACGCCGACCAGCGCCTGTTTCGGCGCAGAAGGCCATTTGCTCACCGACCACCAGCGATCCAGTTGCCGCACTCGATCGAAATCAGTGCCTGCGACCACAACCGGCTGTCCATCGCTGGTCCGCGCGACCACCAATGCGAAAGGCGCAACCATGCCACGTCCCGCCAAAACGGATTCTGCTCGCGAAAGCGCATCAGGCGGGAAGGGAAGCGCCATCCTTTCCGACTAAAATGATGTTTGCGCCATAGTTGCGAAATTCGCGGCGCAGCTTGGCCTGCACATCAACATAAAGATTCAGCATGGCCGTGGCGACGGCAGCGGCTACAACCATGGCAAACAGCGCCGAGGCAGCCCGTCCGCGCCGCAACACGGCAGCGCGCACCAGCATCCGCAGAACATCGATGTATGCGGAGCCTGTGCGCGGCCGGCGGCAACGTCTTCGCAGAATCGGAATGCTCCCGCGTTCACAGTTCACCTCGCAAGGCGAATACCGGATCAAGCCCGCACCGCTTTGCGAATGGCGGCGGCGCTTCCGGCAAATGTGACGATCACCGCAATCGCTAGAATCACCGGCAAAAGCACCGGAGCAATCGTGATCTGCGAATTGAAAATCGATCGTCCGATCTGATGCGCCAGCATCCCTCCCGCCGCGAATCCCGCAAACCCCCCAATCAAAGCCAGCATCGTCGGCTTCGGCAAAAAATACCGAAGCCACCGCCAGCTTTCCCGCGCCCAATGCCTTCATCAACCCGACTTCCGCGCGGCGTTCGAAGATCGCCGTCGCCATCGCCGCCGATACCGCCAACGCCGAGGCGAACAGTGCGGCCAGCGTGACAAGAAAAATCAGGCCCTCGATGCGAGTGAGCACCGCGCCTTCGTTCTGCGCGACCTGACGAATCTGTTCCGCGTGCGAGTGCGGAATCGCCTCTTGCAACTGGAACGCAATCGACTGCGGATAAGGCGAGCAATACCAGCGGTCGTAAACCGCTCCTGACATGCTTCTTGGGATCGCGGCGGGCAAAAGCATCTTCCGGCTTCGTGATCGCACTGACGTAAACACGGCGCACAGCGCCAGGTTTGCCGAGAATTTCCTGGGCCAGGGCAATCGGCGCTACGATCTGATCATCTTCAATTGCCGCCGGTCGAGAGAATTCCGCTCACCTGCAACTCCCGTCCAGAAAGCGTGACTGTATCTCCGGCCTTCGCCGGAAGCCTCGCTGCCAGCCGCTCTCCCAGCAAAACGTCGCGCGAAGTGTCATCCGGCCACGCCCCGGAAACCCTCCACCAGGGATGCGTCGTTCGCACTCCGGTGGTGAATTCTTCTTTGCCAAACGAAATCTGTTTTGCGAAGTAAGTGCCCAGCAAGGTAACGTCTTCCGTCTTGCCATCGCGCTCCAGCGTGACGTTCACCGGCAACATCGGCGCAAATCCTGTGATGTTGTTGTGCCAGAACGTGCCTTTGATCTTAGGGAGATCAGCTTCGTTCAGGAATGCGCCATCGCTCGGCGGCTTCAAATTGACCCCGCCAATTTCCACATCCAAAGTATCTTCTTGCGGAGTGACTACCAGGTTCGCGCCGATGGTGCGCAGTTCGCGATTGATCTTGTCGCCGATATCGGTCGCGACCGCAATCATGGCAGTGGCGACTGTGACGCCCAGAGTGATGGCCGCGCCAGCCAGCAATTTACGCCGCTTCTGCCGCCGGAAGGATTCGTAAACCAGACGGACAAACATCTTACTGCTTCTCGAACATGCGGCGCCGGCAGCGATGTCCGCCTCTTGAATGATCACGGCGTCGGCGGTCTGCGAAGCTTTGAGCGGAATCGGATTGCAGCCGCCCGGCGTGCCTACGGACTGCGGATTGATCGGAGCGGCACAGTTCTTGCAGACCACTCCGTTCGCCGTCTTGTAAAAGCCCACTGCTCCGCAAATTTGGCACGCGTCGAACACCGTGGCGATCTTTCCGTCCGGCTTTTGATACAGCCAGAAACGAATCGGCGTGCCATTCTCCTGCGCCTGGAAGCGGTGCAAATCGCCGTCGGAAACCTGCGCCAGCGGAATCTTCACCTGGCCATTCACGAAACTCACTTCAGTGGCCGGAGATAGCGCGCTCAGGCTCTTGGTATAGATAAACTCCGCCGTCAACATAGCGATGAAGACGAACGAGAAAACGTAGACCGAAGCCATCCACAGCCGCTCCTTGCGAGCGGTCCAAGCCGCTTTGCGACGCTCCGCCGCCGAAACCGACTGCGGCACCGGTTCCCGCCGCTTGGCATCGAACAATACCATCAGCGCCGCCAAGGCAAAAATTGTGACAAAGAAGAACAGATCGTTGCGCACGATCGGCCCAATGATCGCCATCTCGCTCTTGGACGAAGGAATCACTCCACTTTCCGACAAGTTCGTGCAGCCCGGCCACCACCAGCTGCGCCGCCACCAGAAACAGAATCGCCGTCGTCACCCGGAAGAATTTCTGCAGGTTGATCCGCACGCTCCCCTTGACAAACATCACGCCGAAAGCAATCGCGCACAGCACGCCCAGCAGCGTTCCCAGAAAGCTCATCAATTCGGTCGAGTTCAGCGACACCGCCGACAGAATCAGTACCGTCTCCGCGCCTTCGCGCAGCACCATCAGAAACATAAAGAAAAACAGGCCGATCCACGCGTCGTTGCCGGCCAGCAGTCCGACCTTGCCCTCAATTTCTCCCTTCAACTTGCGTCCCGTCTTCATCATGAAAATAACCATGGTGATGACGAAGAAGGCGGCCACCAGCATGACCCAGCCTTCAAACACGTCTTCGTTCAGGTTCAGCCGCGAAATGACGACAGCGACGCCAATGCTGCCCAGGAATGCCGCGCCCAGAGCCGCATAGACCGTCTTGCGCAGTTCGTTGCGGCCAATCTTGGTCAGATAAGCCAGCGTGATGCCCA
>CAVXIO010000006.1:0-14974 GCA_963761915.1 uncultured Acidobacteriota bacterium | reverse complement strand
CTTTTTTACGCCGAACGTTTTTCGACTAGTGAAATCAACTACACTCTCTCATTGATTTCGAATAGCAAAACGATCGAAGGTTGGGAAGAAGCGACTCCGGACCACTTTCGGTTCGGTCTCAAAGGCACCGCAAAAAGTTACCCATATTGCCAAGCTCCGGAATTGCGCGGAGCTGTTGGATGTCTTTCAACGGCGTACTCGTTACCGGGGTGACGGGTTAGCTCGGCCCCGTTTTGTTTCAGCTTCCGCCGAGCTTTAAGAAGGATGCCTCTCTCTTGAACGACTTCCTCGACAGCTTGCCCGCGGGAATCCGAGCGGCCTTCGAGTTTCGTCATGCTTCCTGGTTCGAGGACGAAGTCTTTTTCTACTGCAAAAGCACAACACTGCTCTTTGCATCGCGGAGAGCGGCGATTCCGCCACCCGAAACCTCGCGACCGCCGATTTTGCTTATTTCCTCTACGACGAGAAGATTACCCAGACGCCGAGCAACACTCCGGTGGGCAGAATTTATTCAGTATATTTTTATGCTGGAGTCACGTTTGTTTATTTCAAGCACGAAGAGAGCGGGATGGGCCCGCAATTAGCGAAGCAGATGCAAGAGGAACTGGGGAAGTCGAAAGCAGAATCTGGCGATTGAATTTCTTCGCTATTTAGGCTGGCCATTGGAGTTAGCAGGCCTCGCATTTGTTTTTAACGGATAATGAAACTGACTAAGTTAGTAGCGTATAATTCCCGCGTTTTCGCTACCAATGCTCGCGCCATTCGCGTTCCCGCCATTCATGGATTTGTCGTTCGCGCCACTCGTGACGGCGCCAGCGCCAATAGTATTTATTATCAGCATCAGCCTTGGCTGGGGTCGGTATCAAAGTGAGTGCAAACTGGATACTACCAAAAAGCATAATAAAACTTTTTCACAGCAGTTTTACCCTACTCTTAGGGAGACGGAGCGGGGTGGATAGGGATTCGAAAAATTCGTCAAAATGACGGAATCAGAAAAATATTTTAGGGAAGTAATTTTTTAATATTTTTGGCGGGCAAACCGTTTTCCGTTTCCTGCTCCCCGTGTAGGAGTTGGCGATGGGCGCGCGGTTGTCATCGGTGGAAGTGGAGACATCGGCAATGATCTGTCCCCGATTGTTGACCGGGTATGAGGCTATCTCAATTGCTAGGGGAAACGTGTACAGTTATCAACCGCATGCCGCGTGCGGCGGCGGTCCACCCGGCAAATAAGGATCGATATTGAGGGAATGCTGATAAGTTGGGGGAGTTCGGTCAACAAATGGCCGATTTGAAACCCGATGTGGTGATTGACCTGATCTGCTTTACCTGGAATAGTGCTCGACAGTTGGTCGAAGCGCTCCGGTTTAAGTCGCATTTCCTGCATTGTGGAACTATCTGGGTGCACGGTCAGGCGCACGCGTTTTATTTGCGACCAAAGAACAGCCTCGGCGGCCATTCGGCGAATACGGGATCCAGAAGGCATCGATCCAGGAATACTTATTGGGCGAAGCGCGTCTCCACGGTTTTCCCGCCACTGAACCTGCATCCGGAACGGCCATATCGTTGGCCCAGGTTGGAATCCGCTTAATCCAGCCGCTCATTCCCATCTCACGGTCTTCGACCGACTAGCCAAGGGAGAAGAGTTAACGTCATGGCAAATCTCGGACTAGAAACCGTTCATCATGCGCACGCCCAGGATGTTGCTCCGCCCCGTTTCATCGGGTGATGGTTAACCGGAGCGCATCGATCGGCGAAAGCTTCCAGATGCGGCGTCCTCGGCAGCTCTCACGCTGCGAGGTTACGCCGAAGAGGTGGCCGGTTGGTTTGGGGAGAAACGCGATTCTGCGTTTTCTGCCCTGGGAGGAATGGAAGCAAACGGTTTCAAAAGAGGACGCTGCAGCGACGTGGAATCACATAGAGCGCATTGATAATCGGACAGTATCGCGAAAGCGCGGCGACTACTCGAGTATCATCCGCGTTACACGTCGCTGGAAGCCGTCAAGGAATCGGTCGACTGGCTGATGAGAAAGGGGTAACCGATAAGAGCAGGCCAGGGGTTCAGAGTTCATGTTATTGGCTTGTTGTTCTTCGGTTAGCATGCCTTCTTCGCGCTGCTATTGGTCAGAATCTTTTTCGCGAGGATTTTCTAACCGCGAATGAACGCAAATAATGCGAATAAAGGAATCAATTCGTGTCCATTGGTGTCTATTCGCGGTTGTTTTTCATCGCTTTGGTTGCGGCTTCGCCGCACTGTGACCTTCTGTGAAAAATAGCCGATCGCGGCTCGGCGAGAGCCTCACCCTTCCCTCTTGTCGAGGCGAATAGCAAATAGCAGATAGCGAATGAAGGTCTGACGCAGAATCTCGCTGTTAAGCGGATTCTGGCTCCGGGTCCTGGATATCCAGCGCAGAAACCTGTCATGGATGACGAACCGCAAATCTATCGTGCGAGTTTCGCGTGCACACCTGCAAGGCGGCAGTGTTCTCGCCCTCGGCTTGATCACAATGACTAAGTGAGGTTTCTCGCAAGGAGAGGACATGAGAAACAGCCCCAAACTGCTATTTTCAAAGATGACGGCGTGATTCCCCAACAACCGGTATCCGCTTCTCCGGCAACCGCGGGCGTCATTGATGTGGAGAGCGCAGATCCGGCGTCTCAGGTGCAAGAAGAGTTCGCCGCAAACAATTGGACCAACTCCTGGCGCAACGGCATTTATCCTTTTCATCATTATCACAGCACCAGTCATGAAGTGCTGGGGAATCTACCGAGGTTCGGCGACTGTGCGGCTGGGCGGAGAACAAGGCCGCGATTTTACAGTGCAAGCTGGAGACGTGATTGTGATTCCCGCGGGAGTGGGACACAAAAACCTCGGAGCCAGTGCTGATTTCGGAGTGGCGGGCGCTAACCCCTGACGGGCGGCAATGGGATTTGTTGACGGGCAAACCGGGTGAACGCCCGAAGGCAAATCGGGAACATTGCGGCTCTACCGATACCAAACAACGACCCGGTCTATGGTTCCAGTGGGCCGTTGCGAAAAATCGGGCTAACCATTCGGCTTTCAGCCGAATGGTTATGACAAATTGCAAATGACAGATGACAAATTAGTGATGAGCAATACGATGGTTTGGTGGCGTTGCAGGAACCACCATTTGCTCTGGCGCGTCAGCTTGCGCCCCCCGCGCGCAATAAATAGCAGCGGCGAGTTGTTTGCAGGAGTGACTGTTGCACCTCCACTTCGCTTCCCTGCCGCCAGCACCGGGCGCGCCTCAGTCAAGTATTGGGTGAGCGCCCCTTGGGCCGCTTTTCCCAACGGCACCACGCGCTCCTTATCGCCCTTGCCACGCACCAGCATATATCCCGCTTCGAGCTTCAGATCTTCGAGCTTGGCGCTGACAATTTCGGAAACGCGGAGCGCCCCCGCATAGAAAACTTCCAGCATCGCTCCATCACGAACTGCCAGCGCCGCCGAATCCTTTACATTGCGCGCCGGATGGGCCGCGTGCAGCTTGAGCGGAGCGGCCAGCGTGGCTTCCATTTCATCGTGAGCCAGCGCCTTCGGCAGCACTTTCCACTGCTTCGGCGACTCGATGTTCAGTGTCGGGTCGTAATCGATTTTCTTATCCAGCAACAGATAGCGATACAGATGCCGTAGTGCCGAAAGTTTCCGTCCCACGCTGCGCCCGTCAACCTGATTGGAGAAGAGCTGCTGCATAAAATTGCGCACCTCGGTGCGTCGCGCAGTGAGCAGCACACGCTTGTGTCTTTCCAGAAATTCTGAGAACTGGCAGATGTCGGTTGTGTAGGCGCTGATCGAAAGCGGCGCCAATCCCCTCTCGATTCGCAGGTAATCGAGAAAGCTGGAGAGCACACGCGCATTGGCTTGCGAAGCCACCAAAGAGAGAAGTAAGTGTGCGCGTTATCGGACGCTAATAAAAGTAATGAAGAAGGTGCGGGGCCTCGCCGCCATTGTTCCTGCCGAAGAGACCTGGCTTGCTACGTCTGGCCAGCACCACGCAGCAGGTCCACCGCGTACAGCGCCCCTTCCGGCGTTTCCTCGTGCTTGAAGTAAGCGAACACATCGCGGCCTGCAGCCATGTGCTCTCCGATGCGCGCGACCATGCCGCGCCGCTCCTCTGCGCTGTAACTGGGCTTGCGGAATCTGTAATAAACGAAAGGTCCGGTAACCACGTCTGGAGTGGTCCGTTCTTCTGTCTCGGCCACGCAAAGTGCCACTCCGCGTGAGTTCAGCAAATCCCACGTCGAATCGGCAAACCATGAATCATGACGGAATTCAAATGCCGCCGGCAGCGTCCGCGGCAGAAGCGCCAGAAAATCCTTGAGCAGCGCCGCATCCACTTTCAGATTCGGCGGCAACTGGAAGAGCACTGGCCCCAACTTGCCTGCGCTCGCCAGCGGCTCGATCGTCGCCAGAAAACGCGGAACGAAATCTTCTGTCCCTTTCAATCGTTTGATGTGCGTAATCACCTGGTGCGCCTTCACTCCAAATCGGAAACTCGCAGGTGTTTGCTCGATCCAGTTCTGAATGGTGGTTTCTTTCACCAATTGCCGAAAAGTAAAGTTCACTTCCACCGTGTTGAGCTGGGTCGCATAGTAGCTAAGAAACTTTTTCTGCGCTAGCTTGGCAGGATAGAAGTCGGGCTTCCAACTTGAATAAGCCCACCCAGAAGTTCCGACAAACAGTTGAGGCATGACAAGGTCTCGACACAAAAGTGCAGTGGACGGGATTATAACTTGGGTCGAGTCTTGCGAGCACTAGGTCGCTTCGCGGTTTTTCTCGCAGCGGTGCGCCGAGCGCGCTTCGGCTCTTCTTCCGCTTGAGCGGCAATCGAAATGGTCGGTTGCTCCTCCCCAGCCGCAGGAGTCGCAACCTGCTTTAGATCAGGCAGACGTTGCTTTAATGCGAGCACCGGTGCGAAAAAGTCCCCCATCTTCTCCACACGCGTGACGACTTGTCGGGCTTCAAATACGAGCAGGCCCGCGTCTTTCTTTTTGAAAGCTCGTTCGACTTCTTCCCATGTCACCGGCGTTGAAACCGTGGGACGCTCGCGCGCCCGCAGTGAGTACACCGCTACCGTAGTCTTGTGTTCGTCGTTCTGGCTCCAGTCAACGAACACTTTTCCGGTGCGCAGCTTTTTCTTCATGTCCGACACGACCAGCTCCGGATGTTCGTGTTCGAGTAACTGCGCCAGCGCGTGGGCGAAAGTCTTGGTCGATTCGTATTTCGTCGGCGTGTTCAGGGGCACATAGATCTGTAATCCCTTTGACCCGGACGTTTTCGGAAAACTCTGCAATCCAAAATGATCGAAGATGTCGCGCAGCCAGAATCCGACCTGGCAGCATTGCACGATGTTGGCCGGAGGTCCGGGATCGAGATCGAAGACCATCATCGTAGGGCAAGTAATGTCCTTAGCTAACGCCAGCGACGGGTGCAATTCGATGGCGGCAAGATTGGCCAGCCAAACCAGCGTAGCCAGATCGTTGGCCAGAATGTAATGCACCATGCGCCGGTTTCCCTCGCTATAGATGGGCGCAGTCTTCACCCAGTCGGGACGGTGCTGCGGGGCGTTCTTTTCATAGAAAAATTCTTCGTCCACGCCGTTGGGATAGCGCTTTCGCGTGAGAGCGCGTCCGGCCAAGTGCGGCACCATTGCCGGCGCGATGCGGACGTAATAATCAATGACCTGCTGCTTGGTAAATCCGGTGGCGGGATAGAGTACTTTCTCCAGATTCGACAGCTTGAGCTGCTTGCCTTGAACCTCGATCATCGAATCCATCGCGCGCACGCTCCAGCAGCATTGTGCACGAAACCCCGGCTAACGCAAAATACGGGCCTCTACCTACGCCTGTGCTCCATCAAATGCATGCGGCCGGTTTGACAACCTCACCGTTTACCACGTAATTTCAAACTTCTAACCTTCCTATTCGTCTAAACATGGCTGTCCCAACATTTCGGCCCAAAATGTCTGGCAACCTTCTGGAGGTCCGATGAAATCCCGCATCCTCAAGCCACTTCTTCTTATTCTGATTCTTACTGCACTGGGCGCGGCACAGGATGTCGCATCCTTCGAGAAGCGCATCACGGTGAAACAGCTCCCAAACGGGCTGACCATCGTCATCTGCGAGCGGCCGGAGGCGCCAGTTTTCTCTTTTTTCACTCTCGTGGATGCCGGCTCCGCTCAAGATCCTATGGATAAGACAGGTCTCGCCCACATGTTCGAACACATGGCCTTCAAAGGCACAGATACGATCGGTACCACCAACTACCCCGCCGAGAAGGCCGCGTTGGAAAAAGTCGAGATCGCCTATGCCGCTTACATCGAAGAGCGCGACAAGACCGTAGGACGCGACGAGGCCAAGCTGAAGCAATCGGAAAAGGCATGGAAGGATGCCATCGCCGAAGCCGACAAATACGTTGTCCCCAACCAGTTTGGCAAAATCATCGAGCAGAGCGGCGGTCAGGACCTGAACGCTTTCACCGATTACGACGAGACCGCGTATCACTATTCGCTCCCCACGAACCGGCTAGAGCTCTGGGCATATCTCGAGTCGGAACGTTTTCTTCATCCCGTGATGCGTGAGTTCTACAAAGAGCGCAACGTGGTGATCGAAGAGCGGCGCATGCGCACCGACAGCAATCCCACCGGGCGGCTTCTGGAACAGTTCAACGCGGAAGCGTTCGAAGCCCATCCCTATCACCGTCCGACCATCGGTTGGATATCCGACTTGAATTCATTCTCCGCCACCGACGCAAAGAAATTCTTCGACCATTACTACGTGCCCGCGAACATGGTGGTGGCAGTGGCTGGCGACTTGAAGGTGTCCCAGGCGTTGCCAATTCTCGAAAAGTATTTCGGCCGCCTCCCCACGAGCACCAAGCCGGACGAAACCACCACCACCGAGCCTCCCCAGGACTCCGAGCGCACAGTCGTGCTGAAAGAGAAGTCGCAGCCGCTCTACCTCGAGGGCTATCACCGGCCCGACTACATGACGAAAGACGACGCCGTATACGACGCCATCACCGACCTCATGTCGGAAGGCCGCACTTCGCGGCTTTACCGCGCCCTGGTGCGCGACAAAAAGATCGCGGCGTTCTCCGCCGGTTTCACTGGCTTGCCCGGCATTAAATATCCGCACCTGTTCGCGTTCTACGCTTTCCCCCTGCCCGGGCACACTACGCAGGAAGTAGGCGACGCAATTCACGCCGAAATCGAGCGACTGAAGAAAGAAGACATCAGCGACGACGAGTTGAAAATGATCAAGACTCGCAGTAAAGCCAACTTAATCCGCGGACTGGCTGACAACGAGGGGTTGGCAACTCAGCTCGCGACTTACCAGACTCGCTATGGCGACTGGCGCGAGTTGTTTCGATCCGTCGACCGCATCGATAAGGTGACGAAAGCTGACATCCGCCGCGTAGCTAACGAAACTTTCAATGATACGAATCGCACCGTGGGTGTGATCGAAACGGTCGGCGGCGCTGCACAGGGCGGTGAGCAAGATTCGGGAGATGAACCTCAGGCGAATCAGCCTCCGACGAATCAGGGCTCGCAAGACCAAAGCTCGCAAGATCAGGGAGGTGCGCAATGAAAGCAAAGCGAATCGCTCTTTCAATCATTTTCGCAACTGCCATAATGTTCGTGCCGATTCCCGGAGCTAGCGCACAATCTACCTGGCAGCAGATTCCCATCCCTCCGCTGCCGGCTTTTCATCCGCAGCAGCCCAAGCGCGTTCAGCTCTCCAACGGCATCGTTATCTTCCTGCAGCAAGATCGTGAATTGCCCCTGATCAACGCCTCCGCCCGCATCCGGGGCGGTTCAAGCAGCGAACCATCCGCCAAAGTTGGACTGGTCGATATCTTCGGCGAAGTCTGGCGCACCGGCGGCACCAAAACACAAACCGGCGATCAACTCGATGATTTTCTCGAAGTCCGCGCCGCGAAAGTAGAAACCGGCGGCGGTCCCGATTCAACCAACATCAGCTTGAGTTGCCTGAAAGGCGACTTCGACGACGTCTTCAAAGTTTTCATCGACCTGCTGCAGAATCCCGAGTTCCGCTCCGACAAGCTTGACCTCGCACAGAAGCAAGCCTACGACAGCATCTCGCGGCGCAACGACGAGATCAGCGGAATCGCTGCCCGCGAAACGGCCAGGCTGGCTTACGGCACAGACAATCCTTATGCGCGCGAGCCTGAATATTCCACGATCGCTGCCATCACCCGTCAGGATTTAATCGACTGGCACAAAACTTATATCCATCCAGGCAACATCATTCTCGGGGTCAGCGGCGACTTCGATACCAGCGTGATGGAAGCCAAGCTGCGCAAGGCCTTCGAATCCTGGCCGAAGGGCACATTACTACCTAAGAATGAAATCCAGTACCATCCTGCCCCTCCCGGTTATTACTTCGTCCGAAAGGAAGACGTAAACCAGAGCAGCATTCACATGGTTACGGTCGGCACCACGCGCAACAATCCCGACTACTACGCCATCGCAGTATTCAACGAGGCCTTCGGCGGCGGATTCTCTTCGCGCCTGTTCAACGACATTCGCACCAAGCGCGGCCTGGCTTATAACGTCGGGGGCGGCATTGGCACGAACTTCGGGCATCCGGGCATCGAGCAGTTCGTCGTGGGCACCAAGAGCCAGAGCACGGTCGAATCGATCCAGGCGCTGGACGAAGACATTGCCAACCTATCCCAGCAACCCATCACCGACGATGAGATCAAGCAGGCTAAAGACGCCATTCTGAACGCCTTCATCTTCCGTCTCGACTCGCCCGACAAAGTTCTCGCCGAGCGTGTGATTTACGAATTCTACGGATATCCCGCCGACTGGCTCGACAAGTTTCCCGCCGAGATCCAGAAGGTCATGGCTACCGACGTGAATCGCGTCGCCGCCAAGTACGTTCACCGCGATAAACTCGCGGTGCTGGTCGTCGGCAACGACAAGGAGTTCGACAAGCCTCTCTCGTCACTGGGAGCGGTGAAGGAAATCGACATCACGATTCCACCTCCGCCGGCCGCCAAAGAAGAAGAGAGCGCGAAACCCACTGCTTCGAATGATGAAGGCAAAGCGCTGGCAGCAAGAGTTGTTGCCGCCATGGGCGGCGAGGCCAAACTTGCCACTGTCAAGGCCTTAAAGGCGAAGCTGACCCTCACGCAGAGAACTCCGCAGGGCGAGTTCCCTATGCAAATGGAAACTGTAATCGTTTTCCCCGACCATCTGCACGCGGAAATGCAGACTCCCAATGGAACCATGAACATTGTCGTGACGCCGGGGGCGGCCTTCATGGCGGTTCCAGGCCAGGGCTTGCGCGACTTCCCTGCTTCCCAGAAGGCTGAGACTCTGGAACAAATTAAGCGCGACCCCATTTTCATCGCTTCGCACGCGAAGGATCCGAATGTATTCTTCCGCGCTGGGGGAACTGAAAAGGTCGGTGCAACCGAAACTCGCATCGTCGACGTGAATGCCGCGGGCGCTTCCATCCGCTGGTTTGTCGACCCGCAAAGCGGTCACATTGTGAAGGAAACCTATCGCACTCTCAGCCAGGGCGGACCGGCACAGGGCGAAACCGACATGGACAACTGGAAGCCCGTCAGTGGGCTGACCATTCCTTTCCTACGCCACAACAAGCAAAATGGCCAGGACTCGAGCACGGCGGAGTACACCGCGCTGGAAATTAATCCCGCGGTCGATCCGAAATTGTTCGAGAAGCCTGCGGAAAAACCAGCCGCTCAACCGTAAACGCCTACCGTAGCGCCGAACCCTAGTGCCGCCGTCCTCGGCGGCTGTCCCGCGGGCGTCCTCGCCCGCGGCCTCGTCCCAGATGCAGCGGGGCACGACCCACGGAAACTGTTCGCCGCCCCGTTCAGCCGCTAGAGGGGTGGGCAACGAGTGAAATGGCGATTTCTCAACAGTTAAGCCCCGAAAAGCTGGTAACATTTCTCTTCAGTGGGAGGTACGTATGCGTTCGGCTCTCCCTTTCCTGCTGTTTGCGGCCTTCTCGCTGCCCGCTGTTCCTGCATCGTCCGCACAAGCAGTTAACCCGCAAACAGGTGCTGTGTGCGAGCCGCAGCCTACTGACATGGACGCCGTGCGAAGCAAGGCTGAAGCAGGCGATGCTTCAGCGGAATATGAACTGGGTCGCTCCATGCTGAGCCGAAGACCTACGGATTCTGAATTTGCTTCGGCTATCCCGTGGTTTCGGCGTTCTGCCGAGCAGGGATATGCTCCCGCCGAGTACATGTACGGCGGCATCTTTCGTGAGGGGCGCTGGAAAGATCCGAAGCAGTTGATTTACTGGTGGACGAAAGCGGCGGAACAGGAAGACGTTCATGCTCAGTTATGGCTAGGAGCGTTCTACGAGCAGGGACGGTACGGCATCGAGCGCGATTATTTCAAAGCGTTCAAGTGGCTTTCCATGGCGGCGAAACAGGGCCAACCAGACGCGCAGGTCGCGCTCGGACAGATGTACGAAAACGGAGAAGGTGTTCCACAAGACTATGGAATGGCGGCATATTGGTATCGTAAAGCCGCCGACCACACGCTTGACTTGGGCGGCGCTGGAGTGGGGGCCAACAGCCTCGTGCAGCTATATCAGGATGGACATGCGACCTCGAAGGACTACGTCTTTGTCTACTTGTCTTACGTCTACGCACAAGATAAGGACGGAATGCAGGAAGTTGCTCACAAGATGAATGCCAGCCAGCTCGCCGATGCGCAGCGCAGAGTCAGAGCGTGGATGGAGCGATGCCCACCTTGTCCCGCAACAGCGCTGCCTATGCACAGCCTCACTACATTCGACAGGAGATTGGCGAGAACAGGCGATTTCACTCGTTGACAGGCTATCGCTCCAAGTAGCCTTCCAAAACTGAGAGC
Organism: uncultured Acidobacteriota bacterium; assembly: GCA_963761915.1. GTDB lineage: Bacteria > Acidobacteriota > Terriglobia > Terriglobales > Acidobacteriaceae > Sulfotelmatobacter. The sequence continues at coordinate 4,076 of CAVXIO010000006.1, read as the reverse complement.
TTTCCGGTGGCAAACATTTGTCTGATCTCATCAATCGAGTAGGATGACCCGCCTTGAGGGGGCTGAATTTGGGCGGTGTACGGCGTAGTCGTCGAGTTGCCGTCGTAGAGGTGGTATTCATCGTCTCCTGCTCGAACGATGGCTATCGCATGCCCCGTTTCGTTATCGACAGCGGTGGCCACCCAATTCGGTAAGCCTCTAAGTTCTGCAATTTTCATGAGTGGCAGGAGGAGTCATTCTCGAACGAACTGCCACAGCACGTCAATTGCTGTTAACAGGCGATCGCGCTCATTGACTCGCCACGGGCGCGGGGAGGGGCAATTTCCTGTCCGTATGCACCGCCCTGGCCCCGTTGACAATGTTGAGCTAACAGACTATCTTAGGCGAACAAAAGGAGAATATGCCCAGCCTGCCCCTGTTCGCACTTTCCGAGAAGTCCCCGCTGATCGGCATCGCCCGCCTAGCCTCGCAAGGCGAGTCTCTCCGCGAAGGCCACAAAGTCGAGTACTTCACCCTGCCGGCAAAATCTCTCCTTAACCGTTGCGTGAGCAGCAGAGTGCCCTTCACCTGGACGATCAACCCTTATCGCGGCTGCGAATTCGGCTGCCAGTATTGTTATGCACGCTACACTCATGAATTCATGGAAATGCGGGACGGTCTGGAGTTCGAGCAGAAGATCTACGTCAAGCAGCACACATCGGAGCTTCTGCGGCACGACCTTCGGCGTGTCAAGCCCGGTGAAACGATTGCGCTCGGCACCGCAACCGACCCTTACCAACCGGCCGAGCGCCGCTACGAAGTCACCCGCGGCATCCTCCAAGAGTTCGCCCGACATCGCGGCTTCGAATTGGGGATTGTCACGAAATCCAATCTGATCGTCCGCGATCTGGACCTTCTGCGCGAAGTGTCACGAAGTAACAAATTATCGGTCCACATCACCGTGACCACCTTGAACGTTGAACTGGCGCGGATTCTGGAGCCGCGCGCTCCTCGCCCCGACTTGCGCATCGATGCAGTTCGCCAGCTCAACGAAGCTGGAATCACCGTAGGCGTAAGTTGTTCGCCCGTTCTGCCCGGCATTACTGACTCGCCCGCCGATCTGGAAGCTGTCGTGCGCGCTGCCGCTGCAGCGGGCGCACGCCACATCTTCGCCGGACCGTTGTTTCTCAAGCCCTGTTCCGCTGCGATTTTCCTTCCCTTCCTCGAACAACACTTCCCGCAACTGGTGGAGAACTATCGCCAGCGCTATCGGGAACGCTCGTTTCTTCCACCTTCTTACGGCAAGCGCATCGCGCAACTCATCGCAAGCTTCCGCCAGAAATATGGAATCAAGCGCGCCGACCCGCGAGGAGCGACCGATGTGGCCAGCAAGCGGCCAGTGCGGGCACTCGGCGACCAGTTAGAGTTAGAACTGTTCTAGAAGGCCTTCAACTCGCGCTTGCTCAGTTTCAACAATTCGAAACTTGGAAAAATCGCCGATCGGAATTTGTACCTCTCGCTTCCTCTATAATCGCTTTCACTCCCATGGCAACCGCTTACCGACCGGCTGAACCGGCTTCCACGCAACGCCCTTCTCTTGGAGTTCGGCTACGCGCGTTCTGGCGCCGGGTCACTGAAGGGCTGGAACTTACTCAGCTCTGGTCGCAGTTCGAAACCGAAGCACGCTCCAGTTACCGCCTCTATTCGCGAGATGTAGCTGCCAAAACGCCCGAAGGCCTCACCCGTCGCGGCCATCGTCTGCATGTGGTCAAGGAATTCTTCTGGGCAGTTCTGGAAAAGCTCTCGCCCGCGCGCCGTGTGTTACTGCTCGTAGCGCTGGTACTGCTCGTCTTTCCTAGCGGCGGCTTTAGCTATCATGATTCGGGAAACGACCTTCACGTCGTCGAATTCGACTTCCAGTTTTTTGGCGGCCTGCTTCTTTTCCTGTTGCTCATGCTGGAGATTGGCGACCGCGTCGTGATGAAGCGCGACCTCCAGATTGCGCGCGAGATTCAGACCTGGCTGCTGCCCGGCGCTCCACCACAAATTCCCGGTATCTCCCTTGCCTACACAACGCGCCCCGCGAACACCGTCGCCGGTGACTATTACGACGTATTTCCGCGTCCCGGCAAAACCACCGAAGACAATCGCGTAGTCTTCGCCGTGGCCGATGTCGCTGGCAAGAGCATTCCCGCCGCCATGCTCATGGCAACTTTTCAGGCCAGCCTTAAGACGCTTTCAACAGCTCAGGTCGCTCTGCCAGAACTGGTAGCGAACATGAACAAATACGCCTGCTCGAACAGCCAGGGGGGATTGCGTTTCACCACTGCTTTTCTAGCGGAGTACGATGCCACCCGGCGGGTCTTCAACTACATCAATGCCGGCCACAACAACCCCATCCTGCGCCGCAGCAATGGATTGATCGAGCGTCTCGATGTCGGCGGATTACCCCTCGGCATTCAGCCGGAGGCCAAATATGAGTCGGCTAGCGTTGCGCTCGCGCCCGGCGATTGGCTGATCATTTTTACCGACGGCCTGGTGGAAGCGGTGAACGCCAGAGACGAAGACTTCGACGAGCCGCGAGTACTCAGCGCGCTCGAAGCCGGCATCTCCACCACTCCCCAGGAACTGCTCGACCGCCTCATGGCCAATCTGGATCTCTTTGTCGGCGCCACCCCTCAGCACGATGACGTAACCTGCCTTTTGATCAAAGCCGAAAATCTTTAGTCGCCACCGTTACCTCCGTGTTATGCCGCTGCATCGGCGCTGCTCGTTGTATGTTTAAATCTCCCTATGCCTGCTGTCGTCCGCGAAAAAGCCGCCGTTCGCGTGGACTCGTCCCATACCCTTTCCTCACCCGAAAAACGGACCTTAGTTCTTTCTCTGTTGCTTGTCGTCGTAGTCCTGTTGCTTTACAACCAGGCAACTCATTTCTCCTTCCTCAATCTCGACGACGATCTCTACGTCACCGACAATGTCCACGTCCGCGCGGGCCTGAACTGGAACACCCTCAAGTGGGCAATGACCTCGACCGACGCCAATTGGCACCCGCTTACCTGGCTTTCCCATGCGCTCGATGTCCAACTTTTCCGCTTGAACCCCGCCGGACATCATTTCACCAACATCCTGCTCCATGCCGCTAACGTAGTCTTGCTCTTCCTGCTGCTTCTCTGGGCTACAAAACGTACGGGAGTAAGCTTCCTGATCGCCGCGCTCTTCGCCGTACATCCCCTGAACGTGGAATCTGTTGCCTGGATCGCCGAACGCAAGAACCTCCTCAGCACGACATTCTTCTTTCTTGCCCTCGGCGCATACGGCTGGTACTCGCTTAAGCCGAATTGGAAGCGCTATCTCGCCGTCGTTCTGCTCTTTTCCTGCGGGCTCGCTTCGAAGTCGATGCTGGTTACGTTCCCCTTCGTGTTGCTGTTGTTGGACTACTGGCCACTAGCGCGCATCCGCGGATTAAGCACTCCCTCAGTTCTCAAACCGCCGTCCACCTCGTTCGGAACGCTGATCCTTGAAAAACTCCCGCTGCTGGCGCTTTCAGCAGCTGATTGCGCGGTTACCATGCTCGCGCAGCGCTCAGGTGGAGCGATTTCTTCAGGACTGCAGTTTTCGCTGACGACGCGAATCGAGAATGCCATCTATAGCTACGCTCAATATGTATGGAAGACATTCTGGCCAGCTCGCCTCGGGCCGTTCTATCCTCACCCCGGCGATTCGCTCGCAGGTTGGAAAGTTGCTCTGGCTGCTGCATTCCTCATCGCTGTGAGCACAATGGCATGGAAGCTGCGCTCCCACCCCTACTTGCTGGCGGGCTGGCTTTTCTTCCTCGGCACTCTGGTGCCAGTTATCGGCTTGGTACAGGTCGGCACTCAGGCCATGGCCGATCGCTATAGCTACATCCCGTGCCTTGGGATCTTTGTTATGACAGTCATGGGTGCCGCCGATCTCGCCGACTGGAAACAACTGGGATGGCCCCTCCGCTCAACCATCTCCGCCTGCATCTTGCTCGCTCTTTCCGCTGCAACCTACAGGCAGACTGGCTATTGGAGCGATAGCCTCACTCTGTGGTCGCGCGCCCTCGCCGTCACCCA
>CAVXIO010000005.1:0-166261 GCA_963761915.1 uncultured Acidobacteriota bacterium | reverse complement strand
AGAGCGAATATCCACTGATTCCAGCCTGCGTGCAATAAAGACAGCGACTTGCCATGCATCGATGTGCTATGGCAAACCTCCGAACATCGTCAACCTGAGGAGACTCCAACCGTCACTGGCGGAGCACCAGCACACTGCGATTTGACCTGCATGAGTGCATACCGCGACGACAAGCACTGACCCAGTTGGCGGTCCGACTGCCCATCGCGCGGCACTACTGGTGCTCGTGCCCGCTGCCCAAAAAACGACTGCCCATATAAGGGCAGTGGCATTGCGATCCCGCCGACAGATTGCGTGGCCAGCAATGAAATCCAGCACTTAGCCCTGGCATAACTTTGGCGCGCCGATTGCCTTTGTCATTCGCGTCACAGCTGGATGTAATCGGAGATCACATCCGGTCGTGAGCGGGATCAATGGGGTGAGGCAATTCCGTCCATCATCACATGTCCCCTAAAGATTCGAACCAATCAGGCGCGTTGACACAACGCATCCGGGCTAGGAGAAGCCATGCGAGGATTCACAAAATTTGCGCTGCATCTAGTGCCAACTGTTCTGGTGTTGTGGCTCGTTTTTCTTGGCGGGCGGTGCGTTGCCCAAGAAGTAGACGTACCGACTGGACGCGGAAGTGGCTCGGTCGTTGCGCCCACGGGCTGGGCAGAGTTGATTGCTCCTGTGCAACAGCGGATCGATCTTAAATTCTATGGCTTTTACATCGGCGAATTGAAAGCACCGTCAGGACAGTTTGACGCCACTTTTCGCGCGACAAAGTTTCTTTCGATCACTCCCAGCTATCTGTATTACTCGGTCCCTGCAGACGGGCTTAATGAACTCGCGAATCATTCGGGAGGATTTACTAACACTTACGAGGAGCACCAATTTCGGATCGACGGGACGGTCATGTTCTCGGTCCACAAGTTTGAAATCTCCGAGCGCAACATGTATGTCAGAAGGTTTCTTCCAACATACATGTATGGCGGAAAGTCTCTTCCAGAAAAAGAGATCAACCGCTATCGCAATCAGATCGCGGTCGCGTATCCCCTCGCGGTTAGGGGCCACATCTGGAAACCTTTCGCGTCCTACGAAGCCTTTTACGACCAGGGAAGCGGGTGGACGAAAAACCGAGCCTGGACTGGCGTCACGGTGCCCATCGAGAAGCATGTGTCGTTTCAGCCCTCCTACATGTGGGAAAACACAAACGGAATCAAAGACGTCCGCTACTTAATGTTTGGCCTGATCTTCAGAATGCCATCGAGATAAGAACCTGATTTGTATTCAACACTCAAAAGGAGACTTGTATGTCAAAAGTGCTACAACGAGGAACTGCAATGCTTGCCCTGATCGCCAGCCTGGTTTTCTGCACCGCCGCGCTGGCTCAGATGCCAATAAACCCCTGGAAGAAGGCCGCACCATTCCCGTATCCGGATGAAGAACTTTATGGTGTTGCCCTCAACGGCAAAATGTACGTGATCGGCGGCTGGGATGAAGGTAAGGCTGCGGGCCTCAACTACGAGTACGACCCGGCTACCGACAAATGGACTGAGAAAAAAGGGATGCCGCGGTTGGCCCACCATGCCGCCTTAGCCGCTGCCAACGGAAAGATTTACGTGATCGGCGGTTTCGTGCCTCCAAAGGACACCCAGATCCCGACCGGCGGCGCGTGGGAACCCATCGCCGACACGTGGGAGTACGATCCGGCGGCCGACTCATGGAAGTCGCTGGCTCCGGTACCGACGAAACGCGGCGCTGCCGTAGCGGTTGAAGTCGCCGGCAAGATTTACGTCATCGGCGGCGCAACCACGGTGGCAGGTTCCAAGGACCCATACTTCACGTTCTTCGGACCATCTCTGGTTCTCACCACTAACGAGGTTTTTGACCCTGCCACGAACAAGTGGGAGAGCCGCAAGCCGATGTCGGTGGCGCGCAATCACGCGTACGCCGCCGCGGTGAACGGCAAGATCTACGTCATCGGCGGCCGCACTGGCCACGCCTTCATCTTGTCCGCTACCAACACGGATGTGGTGGAGGAGTACAGCCCCGTCAGTGACATGTGGAGTGCTCCGAAAGAACGGATGCCGACGCCTCGCAGCGGCGGCGCGACGGGCACAGATGGCCGCAGGATCTACATAGCGGGTGGCGAGGTGACTACGAAAGAGCTCGTCGGAGCATTCCGCGCCGTCGAGGCGTACGAACCGGCCACCAATTCATGGATCTCGCTGCCACCAATGTCGATGCCGCGGCATGGTATCGCCGGCGCGGTGATCGGTAACGAATTTCATCTCGTCAGCGGCATGATTCAGTCCGCAGGAGCGTTGTCGTTCCAGGACCCGCGGCTCGAAGTCCACACCGGACAGCATGATGTCCTGGAGCTGAATTTCTTCTTTCCGCCTCCTGCGACGGGTGCGAAGAAGGACGAAGCGCCGCCTTCCACAGGTGCAAAAACGGTGGGTGCGGCTTTTCCTTCCGCTGCTGTGGACAACAAAATCGCGACTACTTCTTCCGCTCGTCTGAAGAACGTAAGCGCGATTTCTTCGAACGGTGCGAATAGCGTAGGCACGGCTTCTTCCGGAGGGAAGAAGCCGTACATTCGCTACAACGTGAACAGTCCCGAAGGTCAGGTGATGCTCGCGAAATATGCGAAGGCGGTCGAGATCATGAAGACCTTGCCGGACTCCGATGAGCATTCATGGACGTGGTGGTGGTACACCCATTGGGTCAAGGGCTACCCGGCGGCGCTCTGGGATCTCTCCATGAAAAAGAAAGCCGAGGTCATCGCCACTCTCCCGAAGGAGGTTCAAGCCGATGCCGAGGCCGTGTGGGACGGCTGCCAAGCCCACGCTACCAACCCTTCCAACCCAGAGCAGTTTCAACAGTGGTTCTTCCTGCCCTGGCATCGACTGATGCTTATTCAGTTCGAGGGGGTCATTCGCGAGGTTCTGCACGACGAGGACTTTACGCTTCCCTACTGGAACCCAATCACCGGCAACGAAGCTGATTTGGTCGTGCCAGCCGTGTTCCGGGACCCAGGCAGCCCGCTGTATGACGGTACGCGCTGGTTCTGGGTCAATGGCGGCGGACGCATCGATACACCGTTCAAGGACTGGATCAACCTGGACGCCCTCAACGAGAAGTTTTACATCGATGGGCCCAACGGCAACCTCGGGTTCAATCCCAGACTGGACATAAACCCTCACTTCTTCACTCATATTGGCCTCGGGGGCGACATGGCCGATTTCTCCACCGTCGGCGCTGACCCGATGTTCTATCTGCATCACGCCAACATCGACCGCCTCTGGGAAAGCTGGAACCGGCTCGGGAATAAGAATCCTACTGATCCCCGATACCTCAATCGCAAGTTCTCGTACGGAGACAGAAGCGGCAAGCGCGCGGATCTGCCGGTCAGCATGACCGATCGCACTGCGCCGCTCGGGTACGAATATGACAGCTATGAAAAGCCGCCCCAGCCGCTGCACCTGACCACGGAGGAGGCCGCCGCCAGAGAGCGCACATACCAGACTCTCCACGACAAGGCCATGGGCGGTCCGCATGCTGCCCACCATGCGCACAGCATGGAAGCCTCGACCAAGCAGGACACACCCTGAAGCGGGGGCGGCGACCGAGCCGCCTGACGCTTGGGAATGTCCACTTGACGTTCGCAAATTGATCGATCTGCATAAATAAAAGGAGAAAACAATGAAGTACATCTTTGTCATCGCCAGGGTGTTGCTGGGCCTCGTTTTCACGGTCTTTGGCCTCAACGGGTTTCTACATTTCTTCCCGAGTCCGCCAGTGCCTGGTCTCGCGGGACAGTTCATGGGAGCTTTATTAGGCTCGCATTACTACGTGATCGCGTTCGGAACGGAACTCATCGGCGGTGCGCTGCTGCTCAGTAACCGCTACGTGCCGCTCGCACTGACGCTGCTCGGACCGGTGATCGTGAACATCCTTAGCTTTCACATGTTTTTGGACTCAGAAAACATGGCGCCCGCCATTGTCGTCACGGTGCTATGGTTCGTCGTTTTCTCGCAGGTGCGCAGTTCCTTCGCGGGTCTGTTCGTGGCGAAAAAAGCCGGATTGAAGTCCAGCAGCCGCGCCGAAGCGCTAGGCGCGGCATAGTTTGGGAAAACCGTTCGACCAACTGAACCAGGTCTGATCGAACGGCCAGAGGCACGATGCAGATGCTCACGGCGGTCCGCATGGTGCCGTTACGCGTATGGAATTGCAGCCTGGAGCAAGAACGGATGCAATTCCAGACGAGAGGAATGAACCGGACAACGCGGGCGGAGCTAGCCTGAAAACGGGCGGGCGATACCGGCCCGGGCGAAAGGACTAAAGCAAATGATTATCACTTTTCTAATCGCAAAGATCATTTTAGGCGGCTATTGGCTGATGTTAGCTCCAGTTCTGTTCCTGCCATTGGGGATTGTTTTTCTCAGCTCGCAGGTGCGGCGCGGACTCTTTGGATATGTGGTGCTTCCGTTAGCAGTCGTATTTGCGGCGCTAGGGGCGATTTTTCTATTCACTCTGACCTTGCCTGACGCAGTCACAGTAGTTGCTGGAGTTCAGGCAATTTGGCTGCTCGCGGCTGCGATTACGCTTCTTAGTCGGAACAGAAAACAACGTGGCAGCCAGTTTCAAGAACTTCGTACGGCAAAATCATCGATCACGCGATAAAGGAGGAACACATGTCGGTGTATGTCATTGCAAGTCTTACGATCAAAGATGCGGTTCGGTTCGAGGATTACAGACGGATGCTGCTGCCAACAATGGCGAAGTATGGCGCCCGATTGGTTGCGCGCGGCGGCCCCATTGTTCTCGAGGGAGAGTGGCCGCGCGAACGGCTAATCATCGCCGAGTTTCCCAGCATGGAGCAGGCGCGAGAGTGGTGGGCTTCGCCAGAATACGCCGAGCCAAAGGCGCTGCGCCAAGCCACGGCTGACTCGGAACTAGTAATTGTCCAAGGCGTGTAGTCGAAGGCGAAAGCAAAAAGGCAAAGCGCAAGAGGGCCCATCGATCATCGGGTCATATCACGGAAATGAGGGGAATCATGACGGTATGCGTTGTTCAACTCGCCCGGTTCATCATAAGGACCATTCTCGCCGTGGCACTCACCTTCGCCTGCCTGAACTCAGGTATCGCGCAAGCACAGGAATTGACCGCTCACGAGCCGTCGGCGGCTGAGAACGACTCCGCCGCCGAGGCCAGCAAGCAAGCGGCTAATCCACTAGCCAACGCCTGGCTGATGCAGGTTCAGCAGAATACCAACTGGATAGGGATGCCCGCGAACAATGGAAACCGAGTCCAGAGCAATCTTCAGTTTCAGCCCCTAATGTCGGTGAAACTGAGTGATGACTGGAACCTGATCACGCGCCCGATAATACAGATGTTCAGCACGACGCCATTCCTCGACCAAACCGGACAAGACAAACGTGTGACAGCGTTCGGCGATACAGTGCTCGCGCTTGCCCTATCGCCTGGCCCCAAGCTGGTAGGTAACTGGCTGCTTGCTGCCGGCCCGTCGTTTATCTTTCCGACTGCAACGAATTCTCTGATCGGCGAGAACAAATGGCAAGTCGGACCCGCCGCTGCGGTTGGGTATCAAGGCAAAAACTTTATAACTTACGTGTTTCCGCAACAGTGGTTCTCGGTCGGCGGTGACGGTCGAAAGACCAGCCATATGTTGTTGTACTACGCCTTTGTCCACGTGTACTCAAACGGATGGAGCGTGGGAACAAATCCCAGTATGTCTGTGGACTGGGAAGCGCCGAGAGGTAACAAACTGGCATTTCCGGTGGGCTTGCAAGTCGGAAAGCTGCGCAAACTCGGGCCCTTGCCGGTGAAGTTCGACGTGCAGGCCCAATATTACGCCGTGCGTCCACAAGTCAATGGTCCGAAATGGAATCTTCAGCTCCAAATAACTCCGATTCTTCCGGCATTGATCGGACGCAAGTGATGCCGCGGAATACCGCCATGCTGAGCGCACGACATCAACTTCTAATTTCTGAGGATGTGAACAGAACGGAGACAAGTATGAAACGAGAAATATCGGGGAATCGTCCGTGGCGAGTGATCATAGTCGGTGGCGGGTTTGGCGGGCTTCGTGCCGCCCAGACGCTGAAGTCAGACTTGTTTGACGTGACCTTAATCGATCGTCGTAATTACCATCTTTATCAGCCCCTTCTTGGTCAAGTTGCGGCCGGCTCACTGTCGCCCGGACAGATTTCAGCCCCACTGCGAAGCGTGCTAAGCAAGCAAAAGAATACCCGTGTCCTTCTGGGTTCGGTGGAGGACATTGACGCTGATTCGAAGCAGGTCAGGCGAGAGAGACATTGTACAAACTCTACTACATCAATCGACATAATAGTATACACGGACAGCCGTGTCAAGGATCACAACTTACGTCTCCGGCAACGCTAGACAGTTGCGAGTGGGGCCATCCTTATTCAAGGCCGTCGACGCAAGTGCCGCCAGAAGTGCCCCGACCATTCGAAGGCTGATTCGGATGGTCCTGAGGTTGTGCATTAAACGCTTTGTAATATGGTAGATTGAATGAAAGTTGGGCGCGTAGCTCAGTTGGTAGAGCAATGCCCTTTTAAGGCATGGGTCGCAGGTTCGAGTCCTGCCGCGCTCACCAAGATTTCAAAGTAGTTAGTGAATTTCGGCAGGGCCGATTTCGGGCACCCCCGGACACCCAGAGCAAAAGAGACTCTGGTTTCTACGCTGTTGCGGTAACGCTCCGCGCCTTCAGTTTCTCTGAGAATTCCGCCGGAAGCACCATTTGCACGACCTTCTTGTGGGCTTCCTGCTGATCGGCTGAAGCCGCTTGTGCGTAAAGCTCCAGCGTAATCTTCGGGGTTGTGTGCCGAAGCTGTGACTGTGCGACCTTCACATTCTCCCCGTTCGAGATTAACAATGTCGCTAGCGACCGGCGTAGCGTGTGCCATCCGATCGGCGCTTCTTTGCTGCTCTTGATTCCGGAGATTCTCTCGATCACGGGACGGATGTGGCGACGGAAGAGAATTTGATGGGTGTAAGGAGTCTTGCCATGATAATGCGGACTGGCAAAGATCCAATCCTCGTCCGATCGATAGGCCGTGTTTTCGCGCCAAAGACGAAGCACTTGTAGCACACACTCCGCCAGTGGCAGTGGGTTGTTCCTGCTTTTGGTCTCTTTCAGTTCGCCTTCGACCATTGCAAACTCGGACTGAAGGATTCCCGTCTCCCATCCGACATGCTTCCACTTCAGGGCGACTAACTCCGACGCACGGAGAGCCGTGACTGCATCTACGAGTGCCATCGTCGCCTCTCGTAAAGGCAACTGCTCCAGCGTTTGACGAACGACATCTGGGGCAAGAGTCAGACGTTGAATTGAGACCCTGCTGCTTTGGCGAACCCCCGTTGAAGCACCGCGATGGCCGGGACTGCCTCCTTGGCCGCAGACTGGATTGCGTTCTACCAATTCCCAGCGGACCCCGTGCGAGAAGATCGCCGACAGCACATTCTTGATCTTCAGTTTGGTTCCATCCGGGCGCTGGATTTTGTCCAACCATTCTTGAATTTGCATGGTCTTCATTACCCCGGCAAGATGACCGTGCCAATTCGGTTCGACCAGTTTTTGATGTACGACTTGTTTGCTTTGCGAGCCGATCTCGATAAGCGTTGTAGTTCGTGGTTGACGTAGTGGTTGATGAGTTCCCCAAACGTAATCGCCTTTAGGCTCAAGTACTTTTTGTTTTCGTTGAGCTGGCATCGTCGCCGAGTGAACCGGCTCCATCCGAATGACCGTGTGTTGCTCGTCGGCGACCGGCGGCAACATGAGGCGGTTTAGGCCGGGAGGCCCTTCGCGCAGCTCCAGGATGCCGGTATGAAAACGGTGAAACTCGAAGAGATCGTGCGCCAGAAAGACCCAGAACTGAAACAGGTGGTCGAGCAGCTTGCACGCGGCGAAGTGCGCGAGGCGATACAGAATCTTGACCGGCAGGACCGAGTCCATGAGATTCAAGGCCACGACGAGCGCATGGTCGCGATTGCGAAGGAGTACGCAAAATCGCCGGAGAGCGCACGCTTGGCTGTCTCCTCTAGAGTCTCACCTCGCAGAAGCCGGGTTAGGTCATATCTCGGAGATCTTCGAGGGTGACGCGCCTCATCGCCCATGTGGATGTATTGCTCAGGCCTGGAGCGTAGCCGAGATTCTGCGTGTCTACATCGAAGACGTGAGGGGTCTGCGTCCGAATCCGCCACCAAGTGGCCGCCCGACGCAATCGCTTCACTCATGTTTACGTTGAACTCGTCGAACTGCAAGTCTCGGTACGGCACAAGGAACGCAGATTATCTCACCCGGGTAGGCCAATGCGGCGCAGAAGGTTTTGGAAGCGCGGATCCGAACGGAGAGGATCAAAGCCGGGCCGCAGCAGGACGCCCGGGTTGAATCGCTCATCGTAACCCTTTTCGAGCCAAGTCATGGCTTGATCTGTGTCTCCGAGAGATGCATAGATCATGGCAATCTCCGAAGCATTCGAATAACCAGGGTTTGAGCGCTTCTTCAGATCGCCCAACAGCTTTACCGCTGCGCTCGGTTTGCCGGATGCGACGTAGGCGCGAGCAAGATTAGCAATGCATGTTGGGCTATCGTCAGAAAGCTGGACCGCTTTTAGCAGTTCTGCGACGGCTTCATCGTACATGTGTTTTTGCAGGTACGCCTGGGCGAGTTGATTATGGGCGAGAGCAAAATTAGGATCCATTTCGATCGTCTTGCGACTCTGTCGTATGGATTCGTCATAGGAGTGCGCGAGCACAAGGAGCTCTGCCAGGTCGGCGTTAATGATAAGAGATAGCGGATCAAGATATTCCGCTTTTTTCATTTCGGCAATCGCATCGTCAAACCGACCCGATAGACTCAGGTGCCAGGCATACCAATGGTGAGCGGTGGCATAGCCTGGGCTTAGTTCAATGGCTCGCTGAAATTCCCTCCCGGCAGAGCTAAAATCCCAGTCGAAGCCGTCCAGGACGAATGCAAGCGAGTTGTGGGCTTCGCCGAGCGTGCTGTCCAGTTCCAGAGCTTTGATCGCCGCAGCCTTCGCTTTAGGGAACGCCTCTTTCGGAGTCATCACTGCGTACTGCCAGTCTCCCAACAAAGCATAAGTGTCGGCTAAGCCAGAATAAGCTTGGGCGTATTTCGGATCCTCTTCGATTGCCTGCTTGAAATAAGCCAGGGCGACCTTCAAGCCATCCGCCGTTCGCTTGTTCCAGAAATAGCGCCCTTTGAGATAGGACTGGTAGGCTTCCGGATTAACAGCCTTTGCGCTTTTTAGCGCCGCTTGCTCCTGCGGAGTCAAATTGATCCGAATTTGATCTGCAATGGCGCTAGCCACCCTGTTTTGGAGAGCCAGAGTATCCCGCAGCTCACCCTCATAGCTTTGAGACCATAAGTGCTTGTCCGTAGAGGCCTCGATCAACTGCGCCGTGATACGGACCTGGTCGCCGGAGCGGAGCACGGTGCCTTCTACCACGGCATCCACATTCAGTTCACGCGCGATCTGCGGCAGAGGCTTGCGTGCTCCTTTGTATACCATTACGGAGGTGCGAGAGATTACGCGTAAAGCGCTGATCTGCGCCAAGTCAGTGATTAACTCATCGGTCATGCCGTCAGCGAAGTAATTCTGGGAGGCGTCGCCAGAAAGGTTCTCCAGCGGAAGCACTGCTATGGATCGGATGCCCATGGGAGCAGGGGCCCGCGAACGAAATCGCCAAACGGAGAGAATCGCCAAACTCAGGGCGAGAGCCAAGGCGACGATGATCCAGCGCGTCGGCGACAGCCGGCCTTGGGGCGCAACCGCCAAACCGATGCCTTGGGTCTTCTGCCCAGGGTCTGTAGCCGGCTGATCTCCCGCCACAGGCTCTTGCCTTTTTGGGCGGGCGTCTGTATCGACAACCGACACATCCGCAATAAAGCGATAGCCACGTTTCGGAAGAGTCTCGATGAATCGAGGGCTCTCAGCCGAGTCTCCCAAGGCACTCCGCAGCTTCCCGATGGCGATATTGAGCGCCTGATCGAAATCACCGAAACTTTCGCTGGGCCAGACTCGGCTGCGGAGTTCCTCCCGGGTGACAACTTCCCCCGGATGCTCCAGCAAAATCTCCAGCAGTTTCATCGGTTGCTGCTGCACTCTGATTCTCAAACCCGCTTTTCGAACTTCGCCTGAATGGAGAGAAACCTCAAAGGTTCCGAATCGCACGACGGAGTTGGGCTGAAGGGATTCCATGTGCATTTCGGTTCGCACAGAAGTCTAGCATTTCGGTCAGGGAAACGTCCCTACTCAGGATATCTAAAGAACCAACTCATTAGCCATCAATGACTTAACAGGCAATGAGTCGGATATGTGGAAAAAGTCCTCAGTTAATTGACGCCGCAACAACTGTGCGCCATAGTGGGCTACGACCGGGGTTCGAGCTGATTTCAGGAGAAGGCCAAATGAGGCTTGTTGGACTTGGCTCACATGAAATGGTCCGATTTGGGGCGTCGTCCTCCCAGGACGATCAACCGTTGGCAGGGTTCGAAGAGCTAGCCATGCCCCTTTTCGATGCCCTTTTTAATTTCGCGCGCTGGCTGGCGCACGATTCGAACGATGCCGAAGATCTGGTACAAGAGACTTATCTCAAAGCTTTACGCAGTTTCGCATCGTTTCAGTCAGGCACCAATTTCCGGGCATGGATATTTCGAATCCTGAGGAACAACTTCCTTAGTTCGTGCTCAAAACTCGAGCGACGCATGACCATTGCGATCGACTCGGAAGAGGACGGACCTGAACTGGCAGTTGATATGGAAACTCCCGAAACAATTCTAATGAATCGCTTTAATTCCCAACTGGTGCAGCGCGCCATCGACGATCTGCCGGTGCATTACCGGGAGGCCCTCCTTCTTTGTGAAGTGGAGGAGATGTCGTACCTGGAGATCGCGGAAATACTGTCGATCCCGATCGGAACGGTTATGTCGCGTTTGGCCAGAGCCCGGAAGTCAGTTCGCGAGTCACTCCTTAGCGCTCCCGGTGCACCACAATCGAGTGATTTATCTCATCACGTCGCGGCGCACTAGAAAGAAGAAAAAATATGGCGGCCACAACCTTGGCAGCAAGCTTGAACACCCCAATACCCGAACTCCAATCGGGTCCAACGGAGCGGATTCTGGTCATTGAGCACGATGGCGCGCTGCGAAAGATCCTGCGACGACTTTTCTCCTCGGAAGGATATGAGGTCGATATCGTCTCCGATGCCGTTGGTGGTTTGGAGAGACTTCGTCGAGGATCGCCAGCGGCAATGATCCTCGATTTACCGCGTCCGGGATCTTCAGGGTGTGATCTTTGCAAGAAAATTGCGGATTGGATCCCCGGCTTGCCCCTTGTAATTCTTAGCGGGAGTGTGGATGTCGCGGACAAGGTCCTTCTGCTGGAAATGGGTGCCGACGATTACGTGACCATACCTTTCAGCCCACGGGAACTCGTTGCGCGTTTGCGCGCGTTAATAAGGCGCGCGTCGCGCTTAAGTCCGGAGAACGCAGACGTATATGTCTTTGCGGACGTGAATGTGAATTTTTTCAAGACCGAGATCACTCGGGGCGGCGAGAAAATCACAGTTACTCCAAAAGAATTTAAGACACTCGAATTCCTGACAAAGAATGCCCAACGCGTGATCTCGCGGGAGGAACTTCTGAATGAAGTTTGGGGTTACCAGCACTATCCCTGTACGCGGACGGTGGACAACCACATTCTGAAGTTACGGCAAAAACTGGAGAGCGACCCTTCACACCCGTTACACTTTCTCACAGTACATGGCCGGGGTTATAGGTTTTTGCCATAAGCGGAGCAACGCAAAAAGCCGGCACGATAGAGGTGTCCGCCGAGCCTAACCCGACCTCAAATCTGTGACGCGGCTTTGAACAATTTCGCCAGACTGGCGATGTCCGCAGTACTCGCGTCTCCGATCACGAAATAGCGAAGGCCTCCTTGACTCCATGTTTCCATGTTGAACGGCTGTTTCTTCGGCGAGATAGGATTTTCGTCCAGACTGGCCGGCAGTGAGCGTTCCTGGAACACGAACACAGAAATATGGTGCTTCCGCACATCGTAAATGAGATGCGCGCCCGGCGTTTGATCAAGATAAGTCATCCTGCCGCCAAGCAGAGAGAACTCGGAGTTCTGAAGTTCCGGCAAATTGAACGCGAAGGGGATTTTTCCCTGGAACCAGGGCTTTACCGTATGCCGGTCGGTCGAAATCACATCGACCGGCGATGAACTGGCCAGCGTCGCCACGTGCAAGTCTGCAATCTCACTAAAAACCTGATCTTTGCCCGATCGTGCTCCCAGATAGACTGAAGTCAAAGTCCCGACCACGATAATGGCGGCTGCCGCCACAGCAAGCGTCCATCCCAGACCAAAACTGCGCCGCGGTTTTGCAGCAATCTTCTGCTGCATCCGCTTCCGGAACTCAGCACTGGGAGTGTAACGTTTTCCAGCGACGTGAATCGCGCGTTTCATCTGTACGTGCGTAAGGGCATCCGAGGAGCACGAGGAGCAACTACGCACATGAGCGTCGAAGGCTGCGCATCTCCTCCTGTGGAACCTCTCCGTCGAAGTAGCTGTCGAGTTTTGCCTTCCAAGGCTCACAAACCATGGTTCGTCCCCTTTGCAATTGATCCTGTTTGCTGTTGCAAATACGGCCGCAGGTGATTCCGTAATGTTTGCCTGGCACGCGATAAACGCGACATAACCGTGCCTATGGGAACCGCAAGCGTTTCGGAAATCTCCTGATACGACATCTCCTCCACCTCACATAAAAGGAGGATCTCCCGGAAGTGCACCGGGAGTTCATCAATCGCGCGTTGCAGCAGATCGTGGCTCGAGCGCGCCAACAGAAGCGTTTCCGGTGTGTCGTGCTCAACGGCAGGTTCCGGTCCCTCTTCCTGCTCTGGATCGAGAGGCACAGTCATCGCCACTTTCAGCCCCTTGCGCGAGGTCAAGAACGTGTTCCGCAAGATGCGATACATCCATGCCCGGAAATTAGTACCTAACTGAAAAGACGAGAACCCTTTCAAGGCTTTAACGTAGGTTTCCTGAACCAAATCTTCGGCCTCCTCGCGATTCTGCGTGAGCCAATGAGCGAAGTTGTAAAGCTGATCGAAGAGGGGTGTGGCCAGTTCTTCGAACGAGTCGAGTTGGAGATTCGCTCCTGACAGGTACACATAATAGGAACTTCGGGGTCTTGGATTTATTCCCTCAAAACAACAAATTGTTGTGGAAAACTGAGGGGCAGGCTAGGCGATTGAGATAAACACCGCAATCATGCCGACCGCGTCTCATGAACGTCCCCCGTTACCTGTGAAAACTGGACTTCTCTTTAAAATATTCCATTGAACGAGAATCAATTTGTCGTGCCGCTCGAATTTGCAATCCAAGCGGAATAAAGCGTCAAAAAGCCTGTTATGCATGGTGAGACTTAGATCACGGAGGATTTTATGCACCACACCAGACGCTCAACCCTAATTCCCGCTTTAGCGGTCGCCGTTCTATCCGCGCTTACGCTCTTGCCTGCCGCCGCACAGACCCCTGCCGCCGTTCAGGTTCAGGGATGGCCCGGTCACGCTCGCAACGCGCAGCATACCGCCGTATCCTCCGTCGCCGCCCAGCCGCTTGCGAAGATTCATTGGCAAACCCCGGTCGACCTCCAGCCTCCCTCAGGAGAGATCTTCATTCACTACGGTTCTCCGCTCATCACTCCTGCGGGCACCGTCATTGTTCCAGTCAAGACCGGCACCGACAGCTTCCGCCTCGAAGCGCACAACCAGTCGACCGGAGCCGTGCTCTGGACCCTGAAAACCGGCTATCGGGCTCCCTCGGCAGGTTTCCTGCCCAGCTTTAGCCCGGTTCTTTTCAACGGAAAACTCTATCTGCCAGCCGACGGCGGCACGGTGCTGGTACGCGACACTCCCGACCAGGCCACCGGCAAACTTTCGCGCCTGGTGTTCTACGGCGCCAGCAATTTCAACGCCGACCCCAAGGTCTACAACGCCAATGTCCAGATCAACACTCCCATCACAGCCGATGCCGCGGGCAACCTCTATTTCGGATTTGTGGTCCTTGGGGCTATTCCCATCGGCTCTGCAGAGCGGCCTGGCCAGGATTTCCGCCGCCGGCCAAGGCTCTTTCGTCGCCGCCACCACCGCCGCCGCGGACCCGCAAATTACCAAGGTCGATATGAGTTGTGCTCCGGCTTTATCTCACGACGGAAAAACCCTCTACATCGGTGTGAACAATATCGATTTTGGTTTTGGATATTTGCTCGCTCTTAACAGCCAGACCTTGCAGACCATTGCCAAAGTCCGTCTGATTGACCCCAACACTGGACTCGACGCCGAAATCCCCGACGAAAGCAGCGCCACACCGACGGTTGGCCCGGATGGCGACGTGTATTTTGGTGTCCTCGAGAATCCGTTTCCCGGACACAACGACCGCGGCTGGCTGCTCCACTTCGACAGCACTCTCAGCCAGCTGAAAACTCCCGGCAGTTTTGGTTGGGATGACACGGCATCGATTGTCAACGCATCCCTGGTCCCTTCTTATCATGGAACTTCGAAATATCTGGTGATGACTAAGTACAACAACTACGCCGATATCGGCACCGGCGATGGCATTAATAAAGTTGCAATTCTCGACCCCAACGCCACCGAGCCCGATCCCGTCTTCCCGTCCACGCTGGTGATGAACGAAGTGCTCACCATCAAGGGAGTCACACCTGACCCTAACTTCCCAAATTTCCCGGGCGCAGTTCGCGAGTGGTGCATCAATACGGTTGCTGTGGACCCAGTCACAAAATCCGTTCTCGTCAACAGTGAAGATGGCAAGCTTTATCGTTGGGACCTGACCGCCAACAGTCTTTCGCAAGTCATCACTCTCAGCAGCGGCATTGGAGAGGCTTACACTCCTACCGCTGATCGGCACGGATGGCACCGCGTTCGCCATCAATGACGCCGTGTTGTTCGCCCTCGGCCGCTAAGCATCTACGTGGCTCACGGCCGCGCGCCCCCGGTCGAGTGCGTGGCCGTGAACATATCTTCTTGGCGGTCCATCTCCATTGAACTGCAACAATTTCTTGTGCTGCTCGACAATTCTCCAACCCAAGCGGAATAAAGCTTTAAAAAGTTCGTTATCCATGGTGAAGCTCATTTCACAGGAGACGGATTGTGATGAAAATTAGCAGAAGTAGGTTCGTTAATCTCAGCTCGATGGCCTTGGCACTTCTTACCACGGTGTTGCTGGTCAGTGGCGGCGCGTCGGCCAAGGAGCGCAAAACCAAAGGATCCGACAACCAAGCCCATGTAGTTGCCCACATTTCCTTTAGGGGGCTAGCGGTCGTTGACATGACAATATTGAAGAAAGTGAACGACAACTACTACCTCTATGTGCAGCATTCAAAAGACCAAGGCATCTCGATTGTCGATATCAGCAAGCCCGACGAACCGAAAGCGGTTGGAGTGATCTCAGTGGCCGGATCCTGCGGTAACGAGCAGGATCACCGTGACGGGTGATTTGGCCGTCATTGCTGAGACCGACGTACAGCGCAGAAGCAGTTCCAATGACGACCTTGTACTTTGGGACTTGTCGAATCCAGCCGCTCCTCGAATGGTGCAAAAGTTTTCAGGAGTCGTCAAGTGGCTTCAAGACGACCGCAATTTCATTTATGTCTTGAATGACGAAGGATTATGGGTGGTCTCAAAGGCCGCCGATCGCCAGCTGGAGCAAACTGAGTCCTCGAACAACTACTGAGGGTGACGTTTGCTTCCCGGGGGCAAAGTCGCTAACGGGGAGAGGCGTCAACCTTCTGTTTTCTCGGCTTTCTTCCCGGCCCGCGGCTTACTTATAGAGCCGCTCGAAGTGAGGCATGGCTAGCTGCTCGAAAGACTCCGATCGCACGTTCTCTCCGACATGCACACAAGGGTAAACCAGTGAGGAAGCGTTTTATTTCCGTAGTCCACAAAGATTCCTTGGAATAAAACCGTGTGTTGCCGGTTGTACACAGCGAGTCCGAATCCGAGAGCAATCACCAGAATAAGTTCTCCGGGTTCTCAGACCTGCGCCGGATGGAGTTCTCATTGAGGAGGAACAATGAAAAAAATGGCTTGCTTGCTAGCAGCTGTTTTGGGGCTGGGAATCTCGCTGTTTGCCGAGGACGTGGGCAAAGCGACCGAAATGACTGGGTGGCTCTGTAACAGCAAGTGTGTTGCGCAGACCGCGGGCCATGCGGCCTGTGATCAGAACTGTGCAGACAAAAGCGGAGATGTGGTCATGGTTGACGATCAGGGCAAGGTTTTCAAGATCGCGAACCAGGACAAGGTGAAGAGGCTAGCTGGTAAGAAAGCTAAGATGAAATGCAGGCCGGTGAAGGGTGAAAAAGATACAATGTTCGTCGACACTGTCAGTTTGTATGGTGGTTAGTTCTCTCCGACCCCAAAACGGGCGCCGAGGAATCTCTGGGCCACGTATCCAATGCTTTTCCGCGGCGTACGACTTCAAGCAGCAGAGCGATGATGTACGCATCCGGTTTTAAATGACGGGATCCGGTGGACCGGCCACCTGACGAGGAAGGATCACCGCAAACCGCCGAAAGCGGATACGACGTGAGTCACCGTAGGGGCACGCCGGGCTTTCTGAAGGTCACCGGCCCGCACCATCCGTTGGCCTGAGTTTCCGGGCAACAGCATGTTCAACACGTTGGGCGATCTGCTCCACGATCCACGCGCTGGGTTGGTGCTGCCGGACTTCGCTCGGAAACGCGTGGTACAAGTCAGGCAGAGGAAGTTCCTGCCAGCTTGACTATTCGCCGTTTAATCCTCCGGTGAAGGGTGCCGTGAGGCTTCAAGTCTCGAAAATAGAGGCCGATCGTTTCGACCTGTCGTACCACACGATCGCGGTCCTGCACGCTGGGGCGGACAAGATGCATGTGTTATCGGGTCTCGTAAATGAGACCTAGCCCTCCGAGACTTGGACGCGCGGCCGCGGGAGTCGAGCAGTCCTGTTTGCCTTGAACTTCAGAACGCTCCATATCGCCACTCGATAGCCGAGCAACAGTGCCAGGACGGCGGCATACTGAAGAGGCTTGCGGACATCCGCTTTGACCAGCCAGTAGTAATGAATCACGCCCGCAATCGCCGTCAGATAGATTAATTGATGCAGGCGGTTCCAGCGTTGTCCGCCAAGCCGGCGAATCCAACCCGACGTCGAAGTAATAGCCAAAGGAATTAGCAAAACAAAGCCGGTGAACCCAACCGTAATAAATCTCCGCTTGGCGACGTCCTTGAGCATGTCGTGTACGTCAAAGAACTTGTCGAGCCAAATGTAGGTAAGGAAGTGCAGAGTCACGTAGAAAAATGAGAAGAGCCCGAGCATGCGCCGGAAGCGAATCAGCCAGAGGTGGCCCGTCAGCTTGCGCAGCGGCGTGACCGAGAGCGTAACGAGCAGGAAGATCAGTGTCCAATCTCCCGTGGAGTGGGTAATGACCTCAATCGGATTTGCGCCCAGGTTTCCCGAGTACGCCTTCCATGCCAACCGTGCAAGCGGTGCAAGGCAGGCCAGAAAAACAATGGGTTTGAGCCAGCGAATCATTTCTGAAGAATCCTAAAAATATTTCCTCAGGTCCATGCCGTTGTACAAGCTGGCCACCTGGTCGCCATAACCGTTGAACATCAGTGTGGGACGCTTGAGGAAGTCCCCCAACCGGCGCTCGCTGGCCTGGCTCCAGCGCGGATGATCCACGTTCGGATTTACATTGGAGTAGAATCCGTATTCGCTCGGTGCCGACTCGTTCCAAGTGTTAATCGGCTGATTTTCCGTGAACTCGATTTTTACGATCGCCTTGGCGCTCTTAAACCCATACTTCCAAGGCATGACGATGCGCAACGGCGCTCCATCCTGGTTGGGCAGAATCTCGCCATACATGCCGAAGGTAAGCAGAGTGAGTGGGTGCATGGCCTCATCCATACGCAAACCTTCCACGTAAGGCCACGACAACACAGATTGCCTTTGCCCCGGCATCTGCTTTGGGTCGTAAATCGTGGTGAACTTCACGAACTTGGCTTTCGGCTCCGGCTCCGCCCGATTGATGAGGACGCTCAACGGGAAGCCGATCCACGGTACTACGATCGACCAGCCTTCCACGCATCGATGCCGATAAATGCGTTCCTCGGGCGCGCCGAGCTTAATGATCGAATCGACATCGAGGGTTTGTTTCTTCTTCACCAGCCCCTCGATACTGACCGTCCACGGCCGGGTTTTGAAATCCTTGGCCAGCCCCGCGGGCGCGTACTTGTCAGTCGAAAATTCATAGTAGTTGTTGTAGTTAGTGACATCCTTATAAGGCGTGACGGCTTCACTGGTGCTGAACTTGCTCTTCTGGATGCCGTCTATCTTTGCGCTGGCCTGAGTGATAACGGGCGACGACAAACGGTTGTAGAGTGAGAGGCCTGCAACCGCCGCAGCTCCAGCCGCTGCTGCGCCCACCAGGAAGCTCCGACGGTTCAGGTAAACATTCCTTGGAGTAATCTCGGAAGAAGCAATATCAGCCGGCTTTTTGATCAACATCCTGGATTCCTTCAACGTGACGAACGAACCCAACACTTCCTGGGTTCGCACGCGTTGCCTCTTATAAGCAGACGCATTCAGACGAGGAAAGTTACACGCCTTCCTCCTAAAGCGCAGAATTGATCTTTAAGCCGCGCTTGCGTCTTGGCTACTGACCGAGATATCGCACCGCCGGAAGAAATCGCAACTGCATTCGCGAGCGTCTGCCACCCTCCGATGCGGCGAAGGCTTACAGAGCCTCCATGGAGGGGAAATGGATCTCCGCAATGCGATGAAAAGGTGGTGTCCCTTGCGGGGAACCGACTATTTTGCTCGCCACAATTTTTGTCTTGCCGCCAAGCTTCTCGACGGCCATGGGCACATGTTCGTTCTTATATACCCGCTCGAAGGATTCGATGTCTTTGGGACAAGGATAGATCACGATCAACTTAACGTTACCCATTTCACACTCCTTGAAGTCAAATGTCTGTATTCGTAGAAATACAACAGTTTCGAAGATTGCTTTTCAATTTATAAACAACCCTGTGAGTTGCGATGGCGAAATCGCAACTCACAGGAAAATATTAGAACGCCGCGATTCCGTTGAAGCCGCTGAGCGGAGAGACACCGCTAGCGGACCCAACATTAAGCAGCGTCCCATCTTTTTGAACGGCAAAAATGCCGATGGCACCAGCCACTGAGTTCAAGGTGTAGATGAACTTGCCATCGGAACTGACCGCGATATCGAGGTTGGTGGATCCCTCGGGGTTGGTTCCGACAATCGTTCCTGACAATGCAGTCAATGCCCCGGTGTTCGCGATGGCGAACCCAGCGATGGTGGATGAGCCGGCGTTGGAGGCATAAACGAAGCTACCGTCAGGGGTGACCACGTTCCAGCAGTTCGCGGCTCCTAGCGTCGGAACACTGGTGCTGATAGGAGATAGCGTGCCGTTGGTGGCGATTTCGTAGGATGAAATCGCCGAGCCGTTGGGCACTCCAGAAGGACCGGTCTCGGAGACCAGAGCCGCCCCGTTCGGAGCGAAACTCACCGAGAATGCGCCAGGACCTGCACTCGGGTTCACCACGATCGGAGATAAAGTGCTATCGCCTTGGACACTGAACACGTCAATGTCGTTGGTCAGACGTTCAACCACCACCAGGAACTTGCCGTCTGGGCTGAATGCCAAACCTCCGGCACCCGAATTATTCGTGGAAAGAAAGCGTGTGGAATTAGGGATTTGTGTAAGCTCGCCATGATCCAACCGGAAACCAACCACGCTGCTGCTGCCGCCTACGTTGCTGACGTACACAAGATTTCCGTGCTGCGCGACTGCATTCGGTTCGCTGCCTCCAGAGATCGCTTTGTCCACCAGCGATAGTTGTGAGCCGTGAACGCTAAACACGGAAACACTGCCGCTGCCAGCATTCACTGCGAACAGCAGCGTGTGATCCTGGCTCAGTCTTAGCGACCCTTGAGATTCCAGGGGATCGTTATTACCACCGCTGCCTCGTCCGCCGGTGGCGAATCTGTCGGTTTCGTGTAACGTGCCGTCCGTAGCACGACGGTAGGCGATCACTTCGTTCTTGTCGACGGCGTTGGTCATAATAAACACAGCGCCTGCGTTGTCTGAATCTCCAGTTTGTGCGCTGCTGAGCCCGGGCGAAGCCAGACCAATAGCCAGTCCGGCCATGAATAGCGTGCGAAGTACTTTACGCATTAAGTTAACTCCAATGGTTTTATTCGCATGCCGCCTGATCAATAAAGCAACCGAACACACCCAGTCCTGTGCCCAATGGTTCAAGCGCCGCGTGCGAATGAGAGCGATTCTCGCGAGAAAAAGTTACAAAGTTTGCGAAGTTCTTGAGCGGAGGGCGATTGTGTACACTTTGATGGACCACTGCACCGCTGTGCTTGACGGTACGGGCAATATGCTTCAGCTCTACGGCGACGAAAGGATGTTGAAGTGCCGCTAGGTTCGGCCATCGTTTGCACCGGAGACTGGAAAAAAGATGCGTGGTAACCGCCGAAGCTTCCCGGGATGGATGGTCGCCGCCGCGGCTCCTGTTCGCAGGCAGTTTCGAGGTGGTGTTCTGAACTGGGGTCGAGGGGGGAGCCTCAAGGCAGTCGGTGATATTGCTGCACCAACTACCCGGAACTCGAACTTGAAGAACGCAGGCGGGTGCTAGTTCTGTTTCATGCTGTCGTCGTGCTTCATGTTGTCGTCTTTCTTCATGTCGTCCTTCTTCATGCTGTCGTCTTTCTTCATGCTGTCGCCCTTCTTCGCATTCTTCTTGGACTTCTTGTCCTTCTTCATGTCATCTTTCTTCATGCTGTCGCCCTGTTTCATACCGTCGTCCTGTTTCATGCTGTCCTGCTTCATGGTATCGCCAGACTGTGCAAAAGCCGTAAGCGACACTGCCAGAAGACACATTGCCATCAACCTGCGAATCATCTTGTTCATGAACTCTTCTCCTATTCACCTTCGAACTGACGCCGACGAGCCTGGGCGCATACATAGGATGTGAAGTACCGTGGAAGTTACAGGATTTCCCACTAACCAACTACTCGGGCATCCTCAGCATCCCTCGTCCCCTTCACCACCGTGTCGCGGTCCCTGTGAGCGATTCAGGTTTCGCGGGGTTGTCAGCGTGCGTGAGAAAGGAGTGTGGTCTTGCCGCCCAAATAAATTCCGTGGAATAAAACCGATTCTTGTCGGTTCTGCACAACGAGTACAGAGCGAAATGGAGTCACCGAGGGAATGCTGGTGCGGAAGAACCACCCGCTCCTTAGCAATTCTTTTAGGAGAAACAAAAGTGACCAAAAATCTGAGAATGCTTGGCTTGGCCCTGTGCGTGTTGCCGATGAACTTGCATGCCGGAACAGGACAGAACTTGAAACCAGCCTATCAGTCCGTCCAAGAGCAGACCACACGATCTGCAGAACCTATTCCGGCGGGCACTATCCTTCCCGTCAGCTTGAATTCTGCCTTGCGATCGGACAAGAGCGGAAGCGGCGCCACCATAATCGCGACGGTCATGCAGGACGTGCCACTGGGGAGGGGAGAAACGCTACGTAAAGGATCCAAGGTGACAGGCCATGTGGTCGAAGTCATTACTCCAGAAAAAGGATCTGACGAATCAAAGATCTCATTTCAATTCGACCAGCTACAGCTTGGAAACCAGATTATCCCGTTTACCACCAACCTGCGCGCAATTGCGTCAAGGTCTGCATTACTTGCTGCCACACCTGAGCTAACCTCGCCCGATTATGCCGACTACGAAATTCAAATCGGAGGCGACCAGATTTCTTACGGGGAAGGTGGGCCGGTAATGGTGCAGTCGCAGGTCGTCGGGAAATATACCAGCCAAGGCGTGCTGGCCAATGTGGACCAGGATCTGGCGACTCCGTGTCGTGTCAAGATTGACAGCAATGCCCAACCGCGAGCGTTTTGGCTCTTCTCGGTGAACGCCTGCGGTACATACGGATTCGGCGACCTGAAAATCCTCCACTCCGGAAGCACCGGGCCGCTCGGTGAAGTCACTTTGACCTCAAACGGCAAGGCTGTGAATCTGGACAAGGGCAGCGCGATGCTTTTACGCGTGAACGGCAGCGGACCCGAGGAGGCGCAGGCTCGCACGACTTCTTCGCGAGAGACAGGCCAGTGATAAGTTTGCGGGTTGCGGCGGAGTTAATTCCGTCCAGCCATGTTCGCTGCAGCTCGCGATCCACTTCTCCAGCCCATAGAACCCCGGCCGGAGAACTTTCTTTCGGCCAGTCTGGAATAAAAGATCAGAAAGTCGGTTATCCCCAGTGAAACTCATTTACCTCAAAGTCGGCGGCTGGCTTAAGCCTTGTGACGGCTCGAAAGAAAGGGCGAACCGCGCGGCTGCATCCGGGGGATCGAAGCCCTCCCATCTAGACCGCGACACCTGGTCGGGCGTGGGCGGATAGCCGCACGGGCTGGATGGAATGATCTTCACTTCGTTCCGCTACTACTAACCGTAGCGTGTGCGAGCCTCACCCTCGCGATTGCTCTCTCCTTTTGCGCGGGGGTGGGGGCTTTTCACCGCGCCACGAATTCAGATTGGAATGAAGAGGCGCTGCAAATCTAGAAGAGGTATGGCGATGGTAAATCCTTTCGACCCTAAGACGGTATTCTTGGCCAAGCATGCTCAGCATGTCGTGCTGATCCATTTTCCAATCGCGCTGTTCATCACGGCGGTAGCGTTCGACCTTCTCGCGCAATGGACCAAGCGTCGTGGCTTGGCGGACGCGGCGTATTACAACCTGCTCGTGGCGGCGATTTCGACTGTTCCGGTTCTCGCTACTGGGCTACTCGCGTGGCAGTTCCAGCTCGAAGGAAAGAAACTAAAGGGGATTCTATTGCTTCACCTCGTCCTGGCATGCGTTTCGACGGTGATGATCTGGCTGGTGTAGTGGGTGCATTTCCGTGCTCGGCGGCGGACGGTATATCTGCCGAGCTACCGCCTTCCAGTTGAATTTCTGGCAGTCGCTCTCGTGGCCTTGACGGGACACTTGGGCGGCTTTTTGAGCGGTGTGAATCTCCCTGGTTAAGGTTCTCCGACGAGATCCAACTTAGGAATACATACAAAAACAACCAGCGCATTGGGAAATAGCAAGAGTCATCTATGCCAGTAAATACAGAAGTTACATCGCGGAAATCTCCGAGACGTACGGGCGAGGTCGAACTATTGGAATTCTTTGCGAAAAGGCGCGCCTGCGGCGACCAGGATCGTGAAATCGCGTGTTCCGACGTCAGAGCATTAGCGCGCGGAATCAGGAACGGCGTTGCTGGCGGTGACGCCGGTGTGGCTGGGCGCTCGCATTGTGGTTGGCAACGTAAACCCTTCGCCTACGCAACCTTTACATCTCGCAGACAATTCGTAGACAGCTTGCAGACAACTAACGACTTATTCCGCACAGGCTTGGAATAAATGCATTGCCTCCCAGTTATCAATACTGCCAGACAGTCAGATCCAGCCGGCAAGCCAGACCCCGCTGGAACATCTGCTCTGAACCAAAAATCAAACACAAAGGAAAAAGCAATGAAGAAGGCTACATTTCATATGATCACCGGACTACTAGCAATCGTTCTGGTATTTGGCATCAATCGCGCACAGGCCGAGGCCGGCAGTCTGGACACAACTTTCGGCACAGGCGGGACAGTAACCGCACATCTCGGAGTCACTGCCACGACCTTAACCGCTTTCGAGCAATCCAACGGCAACATCGCGGTCGTCACCGGGCTCAACAAAACTGGCGTTCCCGGTATCGAAACCTTTGCTCTGATCAGGTACACATCCAGTGGGACGAGGCTTAGCACGACGACCGCCTCGTTCTTCACGAACGGCGACAGTATCCCGGTTGCGGCCGCAATGCAGTCCAACGGCGACATCGTAGTGGCAGGAACTACGTCTGGAACTACTGCGGCAACTGAATTCGCTCTAGCGCGTTTCTTGCCTACAGGACAACTGGATACTACTTTTGGCCAAGGTGGATTGGTCACGACCGTTCCCAAGGGAGTTTTTCCTTCCGTATCTGCGCTCCTGGTGCAGCCTAACGGCCAGATATTGGTGGCTGGCTCTGCGGGATCGGGTCTCAGAAAAGTTCCGTCTCCCACGATTCTGGTTCGGTACAACTCCAACGGTAGTCTGGATGCGACATTTGGCGCGGGAGGAATTGTGGAGGAGCCCACCCCTATCCTAGCTCCCACAGCACTGGCGCAGCTCTCCGACGGTTCTTATTTGGCCGTAAGCGGCGCGGCTTCCGAAGAGTTCAGCTCGACCGGAGTGTTGCAATCGATCGTGACGGCCGAAACAGTGGTGGCGTCCAACCCGTCGTCACCATCCTCCGAAGCGATTGTCTTCCAGCCCAACGGCGACTTTGTTGAGGCTGCGATTGTGGGTAACGGATTCCAGAAGACTGCCGGCGAACTGTTTCGTTTCAGCGAAACAGCAGTTCTTGATTCTACTTTCTCTTCCACGAAGTTCACCTTCGGCGCAGAGAGTCAGAACCAGCCAGCCGCAATCGCTCTCCAATCGAATGGGCAAATCGTGGTGGGCGGCGGCAGTGGTCTGGCGCGATTCGAATCCAACGGCGTACTGGACAATGCATTCGCCACCGACGGATCAGTGGCCACACCTTTTGCGATTTCCGGAGTGCTGATACAAACAGACGGTAACATCGTTGTGGTCGGCAAACAGGTGAACGTCGAGACAGGAATCACAACCTTAACAGTGGCGCGATACTTGGGGAACTAAACGGATCAGCAATTAGAGAAAGGAATGCAGGTCCGGCGAAGGTTCTTCTCGAACCCTTCACTACCTGCATTCCTCTCGCGCCCGGCTGCCAATATAACGACCAGTGTGGATTACTAGTCGGCCGACGAGCGGGCGCGGGAACGCTCGGCCGCGTCGAGTTCGCTCAGCGACCCTCGCCAGCACCGTGAAGCCGTATCTCAATCAGTTCCTCTTTCTTAGATGCTAGCCCCTGTCGGGAACAGCGCGTCATATTTCCCTATGCAGCTCCCACCTAGAGCCGGCAATGCGGTCCACACGACCGTGGAAGTTTCTGATCATTCCTTCGTTTTACTTGGAATAAAACCAACTCAATCCAGTTATCAACTGCGAACGCTACAAAAACACCGGAGGCGAGATGACAGACAAAAACAAAGATCTCATCGATCAGAAATTGCAAGACCTCAACAACGACGGAGTGGATCGTCGCGGATTCCTGAAGTGCATGGCATGGGCGGGCACCGGCCTGGTCTGGACGATGAGCGGCGGCATTCCAGTTTCGCGGGCTTTCGCTAAAGGATACGGCAAAGATGCCGGTAAAGGCGCGGACTTCACATTTGTGCAGATCAGCGACAGCCACATCGGCTTCAACAAGCCAGCCAACCCAGACGTCACCGCCACTTTGCAGACGGCGATCAACAAGATCAACGCCATGCCCCAGAAACCGGATTTCATTATTCACACCGGCGATCTGAGTCAGCTCTCGAAGCCGAGTGAGTTCGACACGCTGGACCAGGTATTAAAAGGAGCGTCCGCGAAACAGATTTTCTTTGTGCCGGGCGAGCACGACATGCTGACCGACAACGGTGAGCAATATCTCCAGCGCTATGGGAAGGGCACCAAGGGAACGGGGTGGTCGAGCTTCGATCACAAAGGTGTGCATTTCGTCGGTCTCGTGAATGTTGCCAATTTGAAAGCTGGAGGCATGGGGTCGCTCGGTCGCGAACAACTGGAGTGGCTCGAGGAAGATCTCAAGGGTCGTTCTGCCAGCACTCCAATTGTGCTTTTTGCCCACATTCCATTGTGGACCATCTATCCAGACTGGGGCTGGGGAACCGACGACAGCGAGCAAGCCCTGTCTTATGTCAAGCGTTTCGGTTCCGTGACGGTTTTGAACGGCCATATTCACCAGATCATGCAGAAGGTGGAGGGTAAGGTCTCGTTCCATACCGCGATGTCGACCGCCTTTCCTCAACCTGCGCCCGGAACCGCTCCCTCAGCGGGACCCATGAAAGTGTCGGCGGACCAGTTGCAGCGGGTGTTGGGAATCACCGATGTGAACTATCTGGTCAGCGGCCGCAGCCTCGCAGTTATCGATTCACCGCTCGCGGACTCGGGCGCTTCGGCTTCAGGGAGTGGAAGCGGCAGTTAACTCCACCTTTGGGCGGACCGCCGAGGATTCGGTCCAAAGCCAAAAAATCAATCAACCAGAACTGAAACTGAAAGGAAACAGGAACCATGAGAAGGAACAAACTGTGGATTGCAAGTTTGGCGATGCCGGTAATGATTGCGCTGCTGCTGTTCGCGGCTTCGCCGAGCGTCAAGGCGACTGACCAGCCCTCGGCGGCAAACGTGGGTGTGAAAATCGACAATTTCGTTTTTGGGCCGCAAAAGCTCACCGTACCTGTCGGAACGACCGTTACCTGGACAAACGCTGACGACATTCCCCATACGTCGGTCAGCACGGAAGGAGTGTTCAAGTCCAAGGTGCTCGATACGGATGAAAAGTTCTCCTACACGTTTACCAAGGCTGGAACGTATCCGTACTACTGCACGATCCACCCGAAGATGACCGGCACAGTCGTGGTGCAGTGAGCGCAGATTTCTAAAGGGCATGGGCAGCGACGCTCGGAAACAACTTGCCGTCAAGTGAGCGAATATGACTATAGACTCGGCACAACTCGCAGCGAGGGAAGTGGCAAGCGACGATTTGGATCTTGTCCACGCCACCAGGAATGGGGACATTGCCGCTTTCGAGCAACTCGTAAAGCGGTATGATCGCAAACTTCTCCGAATTGCTCAAAGCGTCACGCATAACAGGGAAGATTCCCAGGACGCAGTTCAGGAGGCCTTCTTGAAAGCTTACCAGAACTTGGCTACATTCCGCGAGGATTCCAAATTCTCAACCTGGCTGATCCGCATCACCCTGAACCAGTCGCTGATGAAGCTGCGAAAACAGCGGGCCATAAGAGAGGCGTCCCTGGATGACGATTTCCAGGCCGAGGGTGACATACTTCCTAACGAGGTCACCGACTGGGCTCCTAATCCGGAACAGCTCTACTGGGCGTCTGAACTGCGAGACATCCTAATCAAGTGCCTGGAAGAGCTGAGCCCCATCTTGCGGACAGTCTTTGTGCTACGGGATATTGAAGGGCTCACCATCGATCAGACAGCAGAAGCGCTAAGCGTGAGTGAGACCGCAGTGAAAGCGCGGCTATGGCGAGCCCGGCTGCAGCTTCGCGAAGGCCTGACCAAGTATTTCAGCAAGCATACACACTGGGCGCGAGCGCCGTTATTCCCTTCAGGCAGACGGACAGGCCGGATTCTCGGTCTTTTTGCCGATTGCTTGCGTGACTCAATATCCCGGTTACACTCGATCAATGTCACCGAGTCTGAGATGCATGCGTCGGCTTGTAAGGCACCGACTGCAAAGATTGAGTCCTGCTTCACCAACGTTTGATTCGCACCGATATCGCCGGTCAGTGCGACGCCGCTATCTAAGCTCCACACTCCCAGTAATCTTCGGGCTACGCATTTACGAAATCTCGACACAAAGTTGACAATCATATGACATCCCGCCCGCATCTCGCCCTTAATTGCTGCGTCTAACTCTCATACATTGTGAAAATAATCGATAAGTGAGGCCAAGAACAGAGTTGTGGAATAAAGTCTCACGAGTTGGGTTATCACTAATGAACAAGGCAACACCATTTCAATAAGGAGAAATCATGAAGAAATCATATTTTACAGCCCTACTTACTCTGACTTGCCTCGCTGGGTTGGGCGTGAGTGCTCGTGCTCAGGACACCGAGGGAGTTCGCGTGAAAGTTCCGTTCGAGTTTGTTGCTGCAGGCACGATCCTGCCTGCGGGCACATATACCATTGGGCGTCTCTCTGCCGACGCATTTTCAGGCATAGCGATCCACGGCTACGAACATGGCGTGATTGTTCTGCCTATAGTTGTCGAAGGAACTGCCGCTGAGAAGCCAAAGCTTAGCTTCGAGCATGTAGGCGACACATACTTTCTGAGCGAGGTTCGCACGCCGGGAGGTACTTATACCTTCGCGATGCCGAAGGCGCTGGTCGCACTAGCGCAGATGAAGGATCAAGGCACTATGTCGTCCTCCGGCACTAACTAAGTCGAAGGTGACATCAGCATTCATACGGTTGTGGGGGGAGTTCCGGAATAAGAAGCACATCAGTCTACCTGAACTCTCCCCCTTCATTGCGTAGCTTCACCCCAGAACAACGAAACAACGGCATTCAGCAACGTCGTACAAATCATAAAAGAAAGTTAAGGAGGACAACATGAAAAAAGCACTCTTGTTAGTCGGTTTGCTCACGGCGTTGACGATTCCGTCGGGGTTGTGGGCACAGCAGGCCGGCTATTCGCAGACCAACTTGGTTTCCAATGTTACCGGAGTAGCTGCCACAACAGATTCTCAACTGTTGAACCCCTGGGGGATTTCCGTTCTTCCGGGTCAAGATTTCTGGATCGCCGGCAACAACAGCGGCGTCTCTACGCTCTATAACCAAAGTGGCACCAAGGACACGGGGCTGATCGTGACCATACCCGGCGCGAGTAGCAATCCAAACGGTAATTGCAGCCCCGGTTGCCCTACGGGAACCGTGGCCAACGCCAGCGGCTCCTACTTCAGCGGCGGCTCGTTCATTTTCGACACCGAGGACGGCCTCGTCGTCTACTGGAACGGTTCCAGCAATACCGCGATTATCGGTAAAGACAATTCCGCCAGCGGCGCGGTTTACAAAGGTCTCGCTCTCCTGGGCACCAACCTGTTGGCGGCCAACTTCAACAGCGGCAAGGTAGACGTCTACGATTCGAACTACGCCCTCACTTCGTTGGGCGGCACGTTCGCCGATCCAAACCTTCCAGCGGGTTTTGCTCCGCACGGCATTCACGTCATCGGCAACCAGATCTATATTGCCTACGCGATGCAGGACACGCCCAAGCACGATGCCGTTCCCGGCGCTGGCGCTGGGCAGGTGGATATCTTCGACACGACCGGCAAATTCGTGAGCACTTTCGTCGCTGCCGGCGCCAAGAACAACCTCAACGCTCCTTGGGGCGTGGTGCAGGCTCCGACCAGCTTCGGAACGTTCGCCGGCGATATCCTCGTAGGCAATTTCGGCGATGGCACCATCAGTGCATTTGACGCGGCGGGGAAATTTATGGGCCAACTCACGGACGCTTCGGGAAAGGTGCTGGCGAATCCTGGCTTGTGGGACCTGGTGTTTGGCGGCGGTGGTGGTGCCAGTAATGATCCGGGTGTTGCTGGCACGCTTTACATAACCGCTGGAGGCAGCGCCGGGCAACCGAATTTCCCAGCCGGTGGCAGCGCAACCGCGGTATTTGCCAGTCTGGTACCCGCGGCCGCAGCTGGAAGCGGGTTCTCTCTGAATCTCTCCGCGATGAGCACAACAGTCACCCCCGGGACTTCAGCTACGCTTATGGTGAGTGCCGCTGCTGTGGGAGGGTTTAATAGTCAGATTTCGCTTACGTGCTCTGCGCCCACCGGGTTGACTTGTTCTCTAAGCCCTTCAACGATCTCTCCCGGGGGCACTTCGTCCTCCACCTTGACCATCTCTGCA
Source organism: uncultured Acidobacteriota bacterium (assembly GCA_963761915.1). Classification (GTDB taxonomy): domain Bacteria; phylum Acidobacteriota; class Terriglobia; order Terriglobales; family Acidobacteriaceae; genus Sulfotelmatobacter. Next base: position 136,511 of record CAVXIO010000005.1, on the reverse strand, counting down.
GCCTCGACCCCGCCCCCTACGGGTTACAGCTTGCTCGGCATGATGGCCCTAATGCCAGGCTTGGGACTGTTCGGAACCCTTATCACCACTCGCAAAAGCAAACTGCTTAACCGGAAAAGCATTGTGGGGGTGAGCTTGCTGGGCTTGCTGCTTGTAGTCTCACTGTTCACTCTTGGTTGCGGCGGCAACTCCAACAAAACAACAACGCCCGCATCTGGACAGGCCACCGTAATGGTAACAGGGACCTCCGGCTCTCTGAGTCATTCCAGTGCAGTAACGGTCACCGTCAACTAAAACAAACTGCCTCTGCGAGGGCGCACTTCGGTGCTCCCTCGCCCAGGGGCGATCTTTTGACCAAGGTTGGTTCGGTTGACCACCAAGAACCGCCAAGAAATCCAGGGAGAGCAAGAGTGGTGGAACTAACGGCTTACGGACTTACAGGCTTGATGGCAATACTGGTTATGGCGTTCTGTTTTGCCTACGGTGATGAACTCCCACCGCCTAGAAAGAAGTCTGCCCGCGATCTCATCAATAATGCACGCTTGAATCATTCCCGGATTATCGAGGCTACGACGGGGAGCCTGAGGTTCGGAAGGACAGCTGGCGAGCAACAGGAGACTGCCCCGGCATCCTTGCCGCGAACAACATCGCCCGTTGAAGCAGTTCGCAGTGCAATCTGCAACGATGCCTCTCAGAACGATCGCGGGCCAGGAAAGGCATTCCATGACTGACGCCGCTGCTTCCGTACTGTCATTACACACGAGGTCTATGCCGCTGCTGGCTCATCTGGAGGAGCTGAGAAAGCGAATCATCTTTTCAGTCCTTGGTGTACTTGTCGGATTTATCTCGTGCTGGTCTTTTGCAGACCGTATTTTCGGTCTAATGCAGCAACCTATTGTCGGGGTGCTGCGACACCACGGCATCGCCGGCGGGTTGGTGTACCTAAACCCAACTGAGCCCTTCAATCTCTATCTTGAGGTGGCGCTTGTAGGTGGATTATTTGTAGCCTCCCCGTTTGTGCTCTATCAGTTGTGGCTGTTCATTGCTCCCGGACTGTATCGCAATGAAAAGCGTTATGTTATGCCATTCTTACTAAGCACCGTTGGTTTGTTTATTGCCGGAGGTCTGTTTGGTTACAAGATGGTTTACCCGGCGTCCCTGGATTTCCTGATCGGCTTCGGACAACGCTTCCAGCCGATGATAACGATTGAAGAGTACACAAAGCTGTTTGTGACAATCATCGTCGGTCTCGGCCTGATTTTCGAAATGCCAATCCTCGTGTTCTTTCTGGCTTTGATGCGCCTGATAACAGCGCGGTGGATGTTGCGTAATCTGCGATACTCGATCCTTGTCATTTTTATAATCGCTGCAATCGTCACACCCACCGCTGACATCCTCAACATGTGCCTGTTCGCTTGTCCCATGATCGCACTCTACGCCATCAGCATCGGAGTGGCATGGATGGCAGGAGGCCGTCGTGAGCGCGTCGGGCTCTCCTAGGCTCACTAAGCATCTTTTCTGTCACCCTGCTCCGACAAAACGTATCTCCACCGGGAATAAAACGGTGTCTGTCAAGTTTGGGTAAGTGAGGGTCGAATAACCGAGGAGAGAAGGGTCTGTCTGTTGGATACCGTGTCGTTGTTGTTTGACAGAAATATGACAACGCTTTGACAACAGAAGTATTGGCAAGGCAGTAGTGTGATCTACGACGGACTATAACTCGTCGTATGGCGGACATATAGAGTAGAAAGAGTCACCTGGGGACCTTGACAAAAGAAGTGGCGCATGCCACGTAGCGACAGCAACAACCGTCTCGTCGTGCGACGCCGGACAGTATACGAAGTGCCGAGAAGGTATGGATCGGCACTTACATAAGTGGAAGTTCGCAGCAAGAGGTTAACAATATACATGACTGGAGTTACTGATGAAATCAGTTAGGTTGATTTGTTGTGCCTGCTCTCTGCTATTGTGCGGTACACTGCTTGCCCAAACCTCTGCATCTATTGCCGGTAACGTGACCGATCCTAGCGGCGCCGCGGTCACCGAGGCCAGTGTGACCGTTACCGATCTTGGTACGGGGACTGTACGCTCCGGAACAACCAACACCAGTGGCTTTTATACGATTCCTGGTCTCGCGCCGGGTAATTACCTGGTAGATGTGAGGAAAGAAGGGTTTCGCACTTCGGAGTTTAAGAGCGTACCACTCACAGTCGCACAGGCACTGGTGTTAAACGCCCGATTGGCGCTTGGAACCGTGTCGGAGAGCATTCAAGTGAGTAGCGACCCGGTAGCCGCGGTTGACACCGAGACCAGCCAACTCAGCACGCTGGTAGGCGCTAAGACTATGACCGATCTCCCCCTGCTCACGCGCAATCCCTACGAACTGGTATTGCTGTCACCCGGAACGATACAGACAAACGACGGCAATAACGGATTTGCAGTGAACGGCTCTCGCGATCGCAACAACAACTTTCTTCTCGATGGTGTGGACAACAATGATACTTCTGTCCCTGGGGGCGGTGCAGGCATTTTAGGGGCGAATCCGGATTCGACTCAGGAGTTCCGGGTCATCACCAACAACTTCAACGCCGAGTATGGCCGTAATACGGGAGCCATCATTAATGTGATCACTCGGGGAGGAACTAATCAGTTTCACGGAGATGCATATTGGTTCGGACGGTACAACGCCCTCGGCGCGCGCGACTTTTTCAACCCAGGTCCGGCCCCACAAAATCCATACGTGCGGAATGATTTCGGATTCTCCGTTGGTGGACCCATCAAGAAAGATCGAACGTTTTTCTTTGTAAACAACGAATATCAGCGGTTTAGAACCACTCTGACGGACTCGCGGACAGTGCCCACCGCCGCTTTCAAGTCCGGGGTCTTCACTGTGCCGACGGCTACCGGAACCCAAACTGTAAATCTCAGCGCAGGAGCTGCGGACAACTTGACCGGCCTCGGTCCTGACCCTGAAATCCAACAGTTGCTCAATTTGCTGCCGAATCCTAATGGAGGAGATGTTATCGCGGGAGTTTCGGGAATTCTCAATTTTGCCAGTCCCGACGCCCTCAACGATTACAACTGGACGGCGAAGTTCGATCACAAACTTACGGAGAAGCACCAGTTGTCTCTGCGCTATGTCTATGGCCGCAGTGTTGAGTCTAATCAGGGACACGGCGAACTCGGTCCGGGGCTCGATCTTTTGAGCACCCCAAGTTATCAGCACGGCGTCTTCGCCGGTCTAACCTCAACCTTCAGCAATAGACTGATCAATGACTTTAAGTTTGGCTGGAACAAGAATTACGCAGCTTTTAACAGCAACTGTAACCTCTTCAATCCAATTACCGGAACCGATCCCTTCGGCAACGGAGTGGATATCCAGGTGCCAGATGCTGCTTTTCTGGATGGTCCTGTCAATGTATTTGGCTGCAATACGCTGTTCGATTCCGCAGGGCAGGCGAGAAATACCGGGACCACGAGCTACGGCGATGCGGTGACCTGGGTAAAATCCAACCATATCATTAAGTTTGGCGGGGATTTCCGGGACGTCCGCTCAACGGGTGATGACAACTTCAACTCGCGTTCCCTTCTGTTTTTCAATCGCTTCTCAGGTTCGGGTTTCCAGGATGCAGCGGTGTCTGGTCTGGATCCGACGATCGCAGCCAACGTTGCCGAGACCGTTCAAGACCTCTCGTGGTTCTTGGTCGGCGGTGTCTTCGGCCAATTCCAGTCTCAGTTTTATAACCATGCCGGCACGCGCGTAGCAACGGATACTAAGACCTTCCGCCAGCACGAATACGACGGTTTTATCCAGGACACGTGGAAGCTTGCCAGCAATCTCACTCTGAATTACGGCTTTCGTTACCAATTCAACGGAATTCCTTTCGAAACCGGCGGGAACTTCTCCAACCTGTTCCAGAATCCAGATAGTTTTGCCACCTCCTATACGTTTACCCTGGTGGGTCCGGGTACGGGTCACCAGGTGTATAGCAACGATTACAAAGACTTCGAACCCAGATTCGGTATCGCGTGGGACCCGTTCAAGGACGGCAAGACTTCCGTACGCGCCGGGTACGGAATCTTCCATGATCGCATCTTCGACAATCTCTTTGGCAACGCAAGGTCGAATCCACCTTTCCAGGGAACGTTCCTGAATGTCCCGTCGACGGTGCTGACTCCGGAGCAAATCCCCGCTCCCGCAACGCAACCAGCGCCTGGAACTACTTTCACAAACGGGGCAAACCAGGTTGTGACATTGCTCGATCCCAACATTCGACAGCCAGCAAGCCAGAACTGGAATCTCGGCATCCAGCGGACGCTGCCGGGAGGTGCTCTTCTTGAGCTCAACTATGTTGGATCTCACGCGACTCACGTCATTCGACTTCTCGACGCCGTGCCACCCGATCCCGCTCTGATACAGCAGAACATCGCTTCCTGCGTCGCTCAGGGTGGCTGTCTGCCAGGAGATCCACAAGGGGTGATAAGTGGTTCCGCGCTGTATGGAGGAATCAACAACCCCGGCACATTGGTGATTCAGCCATCGATTCGGGAAACCGCATTGCAGACGGCAGCTAATTTCCCGGTTTCCAGCATTACAAGGACGAACGCGGACTCGAGATATAACGCCCTGCAGGCGACCGTGAACAAGCAACTCATGCACGGCTTGCAAATCGGGGGGGCGTACACCTGGTCCCACGCCACCGATGATTCGAATGATCCTCTAACTCCCGAAGCGGGCACGGGCAGTTTCCCGGTTGACTCGCGGAACCCGAATACAGTCTCCCGGGGCAATTCAGACAATGACATCAGGCAGCGAGGAGTAGTTGACTTTTCCTACGAACTGCCTTTCGGTACCGGTAAGAGCTTCCTCGGCCATGGTGTGCTCGGGAAAGGGTTGGAGGGGATTCAAATCTCGGGGATCATCAGTGCGCAGACAGGACATCCATATACGATTTTCACCAGTGCCTTTGATAACGGACGTACCGGTATCGGGAGCTTTTCTTACCCTGACGTGATCGGCAATCCGTTCCAAGGTTCAGGACCGCAAATCAGCGCGAGTGGCGTTAGAACCGGAGCGTCTAATCTGGCGGCATTCAGCGACACGTTTCTTGGACATGTCGGAGATTCAGGAAGAAATCAGTTTTACGGCCCGCACTATACGAATGCCGACGTGGTCCTGATGAAGAACGTCCGCATCAACGAGCGCTTCCGGATGCAACTCCGCTCGGAATTCTTTAACCTGCTGAATCATCCCCAATTCCAGCAGCCAGGTAATTTATTAGAGCAGACCAACACATTCGGTCTGTCAACGCAAACGATTACGCGGCCCGATGCAACCACATCGGCTCGGCAGATCCAAATTGCTCTCAAAATGTTGTTCTAGATTTGGTTGCGGAAATTCAGAGCGGTACTTCTCTTACTTTGGACAGGCGTTCTTTGCGTCAAGACTCTGGACGATATCGCGGCACTTGGCGTTGACAGGCGCCGCAAAATGGCCCGCTGGAGCGAAGATTGGCTTAATCCCTGGTTGTGGTGGTAAGACGAGAAGAAACGGGAAGCAAGAATCCCTTATGTCCAAATATGACCGAGATGCTGTCATGCCGATCTGTCGAAGAGTTGACAATCAAATGACATCCCCGGTGTATCTCGGCATTGATCGGCGCGTCTAACGCACAGTACTGCTGGAACAAAATTATAAGCAAAGGAATTGGAGCACGAACATGAAGAAAAAGCTTCACCCCTACAGCATTAGTCGTCCGGTCGACCGCCGTTCTTTTCTGAAAGGTAGTCTTCTGGCAGGAGGCGCCGCAGTGGGCGCCGGGTTGTTAACTGGACCTCTGGCCCGTGCACAAGCCCAGACTCAAGCAAGCGGTGCCCTCAATAAGGGCGATATCGCCATCCTCCGTTTTCTAGCGGCTGCAGAACTGATCGAAGCAGACCTTTGGACTCAGTATGCGGAACTCGGTGGTATCGGCATAAATCCACCCATTGAGGTTGACCCAAACCAGACGTTGAACAACTATCAGGTAGCCTTGTCGAATCTCGACTCTGATGGCCCTCAATACATAACCAGCAACTGGAAAGATGAAATCACCCACGCCACCTTCCTCAATGCCTATCTCGAGTCCAAAGGAGCCGAACCGGTCAACTTCGACGAGTTCGAAACTTTGCCGGGAAGCACGGCGCAAGGATCAACGGGCATTGGGCGCCTGACGAACCTCATGAAGCTCAACGTCGACACCAGTTGGTACGTTCGCTACCGCAGCGCAACCAATCCGGACCTTGGCGCAACCTTCCCTCAGGCGATCACTCTCAAAGGGGTTACCGCGATTCCCAAAACCGACGACGATTTCGGCGTTATCGACCCCACTTTCAACGTTCCCGGTAATGCACACATTCAGGCGATCGCGAATGTAGCCGCGTTTCACTTCGGATACATCGAGCAAGGCGGTTCGAGCCTTTACGCCGCCCTGAGTCAAAAGGTGACAGATCCGGAAGTGCTTCAGGTCACCCTGGGCATTGGTGGAGACGAGATCGCGCACTTCTTGGAATGGGTTGATTTTGCCGGCAATGCGGTGCAAGCCCCAGTGGCGCCATTTACGGACCCCATCTCCGGCCTGCATTTTCCCAACTTTTTCAACCCACTCAATCCGCTGATTCAGCCCAGCCTGATCTTCCCCGTTCCTACGGAATTCAGGCCCCACCTTCCCCCGGTCTCGATCATTCGTCCGCTGACCGACAAATTTGGAGGCGCCGTGGCGACCATCAAAAGCTTCACCGCAGATGGACTATTCCTCGGCCAAAGCGAGCAGTTCCTCAAAACAGTGCAAGCCATGGCTGTCGAGGCCGATGCCGCAGTGCGCTTAGCGCCGTAAGTTGCATCCTAACTGTCCGCCGTATGCGGATCGCTTGTTGCTTAAGTGAGGGCGCCGCACCTGAAATACGAGTTGCGGCGCCTGCCTTTACCAACCATGCATTGCTTGCACGTCTTTCGACGAGAAATTGAGGAGCTATATGTTAGAAGGTCTGTTTCAACCGATGCATCTGCTGATCATTTTCGGAATTGCCTTGTTAGTCTTCGGACCTAAGAAACTTCCTGAGCTGGGCAAAGGAATCGGAGAAGGCATCCGTGGCTTCAAGTCAGCCATGAAAGCGGACGAAGAGAAGCCGGCATTGATAACAACGACTGTCGCTAACGAGCAAAACGCAACCAAGGGGTGAATTGTGGGATTTGGCATGGAAATCCTGTTTGTGCTTATCCTTGGGCTCTTGGTGCTAGGCCCGAAGCGGCTGCACACAATGCTGGCCCACGTGGCGCAGGTTAAAGCCGAACTCGAGAACGTGACGCGTGGGCTAAAGTCTCAACTTGCGGCCGAACTCGATGCGGCGCCTGGAGCCGGCAAAGGAGACTGTTCTCACGTATTACTTGGGGAATGTGAACTTTGCTCAACTTTCCAATCAGTAACGGAATCGCGCGAGCCTGTGGAAGGCGCCCTTATAGGAAGCTGAACAGCCACATATTTTCAAGACCGAGGATTGGGAATAACGACGAAAGCCCGGCTGATCTCTTCGGGTGTTGGAATCACCCAGGTGCAGAGCCATTCGTCGCCGAAGGCACTGGGATTTGCGATCTCCTTAATTGCATCGGTGCTTGGTCGTTGCTCGATGTCGATCTTCAGGTGTTGCGGCGGCACTGTTTGGGCCGCCGCCGATATGGCCAACACGGCAAACGCGACGGCCAACACTCTTCTTCCTCAGAATCGCCTGCTGCTCCTCTCGTCGCTGGTTGCGTCCAGTAGCACGCGTAAGAAGCATTGGAAGCGCTGGGGCCCCTACCTCAGCGAACGTGCATGGGGCACCGTGCGGGGAGACTACCGCCTGCACGGGAACGCCTGGGAATATCTGTCACACGCGTTCACGCGCGTATCGCTGAAACGAAGATGGCCTGGCAGGAATCAGTGATCGGCGGCAGATGATCTGCTTTTACCATTTCTGTCTCGACAGCACCCCTTCACATTTGTACAGTTAGAAAAACGGATCCCAGCAAGCCAAAGTGATCTTGTTCGAGAGGCCGGATTCCGGGCACCCTCCGGGCACCCAGACCGAAGCCTTGTTGGCATCTTATTGATTTTGTTGTGTCGTGCATGGAGTAAGCTGGACGTGCAAGTTGTTGTTCGTAATTGGGTTGGCGACCCTTTTAAGGCATGGGTCGCAGGTTCGAGTCCTGCCGCGCTCACCAGATATTTCAACTAGTTAGCCGTCGTGAATGGCCGGCTGAGATTGCGGCGCCAGCACCCAAACAGCAACTCGAAGGCCAGTAATATTGTGTTTGCCATAGTAGGGCCTCAGCAAATTTGTTTGTCGTTCATACCCTGCATTCCTGGGACGGAGGCAGAAATCGTGCAGATACCTCCTAAGAGTTATGGATTCTTGGATCGTCTTTCGCACTGAGGTACCCAAGCTCAAGCGGTCCAATCGCCGTCACTTGCGTGATGTGTCAAATTGAAGGCTCAAGATGAACGATCAACAAAAGAAGGAGCAGTATTCTGGAGCGAGAGATCAAGAGATCCGTGCGGCACTGGATCAGCATTGGGCGGCGTCCGATGCCAACGATTTTGAAACGGAGCATTTCATCTATCACGAGGACGCGGTGCTGGACTATCCGCAGTCAGGCGAGCGAACCCGCGGTCGAAGCAACATACAGGGCCAACGCGCCAGTCAGCCGAGCAAAAAGCGGTTTACTGTCCGACGAATCATTGGCAGCGGTGATCTTTGGGTCACCGAATTCATCCTGACATATGACGGCAAGCCGTCCTACACCGTGAGCATCATGGAGTTCAGGGGCGACAAGGTTACGCGGGAAACACAGTACTTTGCGGATCCATTCCCGGCTCCCGCATGGCGCGCTCAGTGGGTCGAACGGATGGACACATAATCTCGAGGGCGAGAATTCGCGCTAACGACACCGCCATTTGCGGGGTGCAGCATAATTGTCGAGAACAGGGATTATCGCCAGAGACCCCTAGGAGACTTCGAACATCCTAGTGTTTATCGCTTGCCAAATTAACTGCGGTGGTTGAACCAGTCGAGGGCAGTGGAAGGCCCTCAGGGCTTGGCGGGCAGCGGCTGCCAGAGCTCAATCTTATTCCCATCCAGGTCATAGATCCAGGCAAAGCGACCGTAGGATTCATCCATTCGTTTGGCGTCAATCTTTACTCCCTCTTGTTTTAAGCGGTCGAGCAAAGCATCCATATCGTCCACGATGCAGTTGATCATGAAAGGTGCGGGGCTGGGATCGAAATACTTGGTGGAGGCGGGAAAAACAGTCCAAACTGTAACGTGTTCCTTTTGTGGGTCGTCATGTTCGCGCCACGGAAGCATCACGCCTTGACCTTTATCAGCGAGTCCAAGATGCTTCGCATACCATTCGCGCATCTGATCACGATCAGCGGATTTGAAGAAGACACCGCCGATTCCAAGGATGCGCCCGCGCTGCTCCACTTTGACAGGCGGCTTCGACTTTTCGGGTTGCGGAGATTTCACGTCCTGTCCTCCTATTGAGCGGGCCGAGATAAGCAACAGCGAGCTGAGTAAAATTGTGCGCCAGGGTATTCTTTGCATAAATTAGGGATTTTTATACACTCTCGGATGGCTCCCAAAGCTCGATCTGATTGCCGTCTGGATCTTTAAGCCATGCAAACTTCCCCATCGGGGGATATTCCTCGGTCTTTTCGACGGCCACGCCTTTACTCTTAAGATGGTTGAGGACTTCTCCCATGTTCTTCACCGTGTAATTAATCTTACCCGTTCGCGGCTTATCCTTGATGTCATGATCAGTGGGCATAATCGCCCACGCTATCGTTCGCTTGATCTCCGGATTTTCAAGATCCCTATATTCGAACGACGCATAAATTGAACTGCACCCAGCATCTTCGCCCTCAGGAACTATTCCGAGGCAATCGCGATACCAAGTTGCCAATCTCTTTGTGTCGTTAGAAAACAGAAAGGCGCCGCCAATTCCGTTGATCATAAGTTCCTCCCTTAAGTAGTGACTCGTTTATTGCACTTTGTTTCGATCATCCCAGATTTTCGGCTCCCGGAGCGCGAACTCCTTGTCTCTGCCGGTTTCCTAACCGGCAGGCGTAGTTCCAATTCAAAATGAGACCAATCCGTCGCGCTTTCTTTGTCCAGGAAAACCTCAAGTGCTGGCGCATGCTCGGGCTCGTAGGCACTGTTGATAAGCCAGTCTCTGTAAACGTAGTCCCAAGCCGTAGCTACCTTATGGATATTGCCGGAAACGTTGATGGCGGCGTATCGCATGGCTGGCATTTTCAGTTTCGACATTCCTTCCATGCACTCGAAGGGAAGAGACGACGCAAGACAGACCTCGTATCGATAAAGATGCTTTGGCGTCACGTGTGGATCGTCGACCGTCATTCCGAAAAGAATTCCTTGGGAGAACACGTCCTGGGATTTGGCCCATTCGATCACCGTCTTGAGGGCAGCCAGTACTCTGTCCAGTTCGAAGGCATTCGTAACCCGAATATAGGCGACTTGCCTTTCGGGAATGTCGATCAATCTCACCGGAAACGCCGCTCTCTTTTCCTCCGCGCTCATGGGGAGACCATATTCATCTTGCGGGAAGAGTTCTTTGCAAATCTTGCTCTTTTTGATCTCGCCGCTTTTTCGAAACTGACTTGGCGAAGTATCGTAGCCGGATCGGAAGGCACGTGAAAACGTGGCCGACGACGAAAAACCGCAATCCAAGGCTATATCGGTCAGGCTTTGGTCGGAATAACGAAGCAGGCGGGCGGCCTTTTCAAGTCGAAGCCGATTCGTAAAACTATTCAGGGTTTCGCCAGAAACTGCCGTAAAAATCCGATGGAAGTGAAATTCCGAGAAGCAGGCAACATCGGCAAGCTCACCTAGCTTTACCGGGCGATGCAGATTCCCGCGAAGATAGTCGATGACCCGATCAATTCTTTGAGCATATTCGCTGTTGGCCTGGGTCTTTCCGCCTACCACGGATTCTGTTGACATTGCGTCGTAATAATACCCCCGATTCGCTTCCACTTGTTTATCTCGTTGCCAAATAAACTGTGGTTGTTGAACCAGTGGAGGGCGGCTTCGGTATATTGGCCGACCTCGATGAGGTAGCCGTCGGGATCGCGCATGTAACAGCGCCACTCCCAGCCGTGATTGTCTAATGGCTCGGTAAGAAAGAACGCTCCTGTGTCGCCCCTTTGTTGCGGCCGGAAACGCCTACGGTCTAAAGGAAGCGTTCATCTGCTGGCTGCCCTATAACGGGCGGCAGCTAGTTTAGGAGCGATTCCCAGTTGGCCGGCACCCTTCCTGCTGGTCCAGGAGCGGGCTGGTTTTTTGGATGCGAGTGCGGCGGAAGCAACTCCACACCCTTGATCATCCCCTGCTTCTCGTAATCGAAGAACCAATCCTCACCCGGCTCGAAGCTGGCAATGATCGGATGCCCTGTCGCTGCCGCATGCTTGGATGCATGCTGGCTCGGAGAACTGTCACAGCATCCGATGTGCCCACACTCCGCACACCGACGGAGATGAAGCCACCAACCTTTCGATGACGCCAGGCATTCCAGACACCCGTCGCCACTGGGCTTCGAACCGGCGTTGATTCCGCGCAGACCCTTTTTCACTTCCGATTTTCCTTTCGCGTCGTCCCGCAAAAGAATGTCAAGCCACCAGCAAGACCTTCCCGATACCACCCTCCTCCGCGGCGACTTGAGCTTCGGCCGCCTTGCTGAGTGGCAGCTTGCGGCTGATCGGGATCACCAGTTTGCCATCGCGGACGGCCTCGGCCATGAACTGAAGAGTTTTCGCATCAGGTGTCGCGTACACCGGTACCACCCTTACGGTTGGGTACTTCTCGGCATTTCGTGGTGCCCCGAGAACCGATGCAAACACTCCTCCCGGCTTGACCTTGGCGATCAATTTTTCAGCAGTCTTGCCGTTGACCGTATCAGCGACGACATCGAGCATGGGAAGATTGGCAATCGCATTGTCGTCATCGGTTGCGACCAACTGATCTGCGCCGACGGTCTTTGCTTCATTCATCTGGCTCTTCAGCACCCCTGCAATCACGGTTGCACCCCGTTGCTTCGCGGTGAATACCGCCGAACGCCCGACATTTCCAGCAGCGCCTACGACGAGAACCGTCTGGCCCGCTTTGATCTCGGTAGCGGAAATGAGCTGGTTGCCAGTCGTCGTCACCAGCGGCAGCGCGGCAGCCTGGATCAAATCGAGCCCCTTGGGAACTTTCGCCAGAATCGCGGCTTTCACAACGCAAAGTTCGGCGTAGGTGTCGGCCGCCATGGCAAACACCTGGTCACCTCGGGAAAAGCCTTCCACTCCGGGCCCAACCGTGACGACAGTCCCCGCAATATCCACCCCCATCAGTCCCGGAAAGTTGATGGGATAAAAGTCTTTCGTCAGCCCGGCACGTCGTTTGTAGTCGATCGGATTCACACTCGTGGCAGCGACCCGCACCAGTACTTCGCCGGAGCCCGCCACCGGATCGGGGTATTCCTCGAACTTGAGTACTTCAGGACCGCCATATTGGTGGACAACAACTGCTTTCATATTTCATCTCCTTGTACCGTGTGTAAATGTACCGTGTGAAAACAGTCACTAACAAAACTTAGATGAGCGAAGCGAGAATTGGTCGCCGAGTCGATGGAGTCCCGAATTTGACCTGGAACTCGCCGGGACAGGCATGGCGAAATAGTTTAGTGAGAAGCGACGCACCGATTCTTGCGCTCAAACAGTAGCTCATCTTCGCTGAAGTTACGTTCCGCTCCTCATCCGTCAATTTGCGTTGAAAGCTTCTGAGAGAGACATGATTTTCAGCGCGGTTTTCAGTTGGTCCAGCGTTGCAGAAGATTTGAGACGGATCGTCACTGGTTCCGATGGAAGCAAATCAAAGTAATTGTCAGCCGTTTCAACGTCGAGATCAGCAAAAGACAGATCGACGCTCCGGGCGAGCTTCGCGGACCGTAGAGTGATGGTATAGTCCTCGGCTGTTTTGCTGAAAGCCGCTTCAATCCTGGGCGCGACGGGCAGTTCCAGATTGTGCATCACGTCGAAAAATACCAGGTTTCGGGACACTCGCTTTCCGGCTACTTCCAAGTCAACCACTAAAAAGCTTTGGTGCGGATCAGCCTTTGCGGCGAGCGTTGCTTTATCGACGCTCAAATAAATCGCGCTCGACTGCGCGGAGATTTGAACATCTTTGGTTTGGTCGAGCAAAGCGTTTCCGGAAAAATCGAGCAGCCGCATATGGATGGTTCCAGAGATGGGCTGAAGTTTGTCCGACACGACGTATACGTCCACTTTATCGTCGTGCAAAAAGGGCGAGATCAAAACATCGTCGTAGAAGCGGCGAGCATAGTAATGGAGAGCCTTCCAGCGTCCGTAGTAGTCGATGCTCGACCAGGATGCTACCGGCCAGCAGTCATTCAGCTGCCAGTAGAGTGAACCCATGGTGCGGGGCCGCTGCCTGCGCCAATGCTCGGCGCCGATTTTGATGATCTCCGCCTGCTGCACCTGGCTTAGATAAACGAACGAAGCGAAATCTTTGGGCTGACGGTATTCGCGCAGCATGTAAGTCAGGATCCGGTCATTTCCTCCCTTGTTTTTCTGGTGTGCCTGCATGACGGTGGAATGAATGTCGAAGTCCTCGGGCTTGGCCAACGAGAGGATGGTGCGCATCTCCGGAAAAGATTGGAATCCGTACTCCGTCATGAAGCGGGGGAATTGAAGCGTGTAATCCGAAGGCTGTGCCTGCGCGTGCCAGACTTGCCAGTAGTGCATGTCGCCGTTGTGCTGATTGTCGGGAACTTCCTCGAAGTTGGCGCTGGGAGAGCTCGGCCAGTAGGGCACGGGATCCGCGTATTGAGTGACGGCGCTTTTGAGGACATCGGCAAATAGAATTACGTAATCCTGCCAGACGCGATCGCGGGCCTCCAGTGGGATCGATTCCTTGAATTTCTGGCGGTCGCCCCAGTTGTACCAGCTGGTTTCAATCTCATTATTTCCGCACCAGATCACGATGCTGGGATGATCGCGCAGACGTTTGATCTGGTCGACAGCTTCTTGCCGGACGTTTTCTTGAAAGGCCACGTCGCCTGGAACCATGTCGCCGCCAAACATAAATTCTTGCCACACCATAATGCCAAGCTCGTCGCAGATGTCGTAGAAATCATCGGACTCGTAATAGCCTCCGCCCCATTGGCGAACCATATTCATATGGGCGTCGCGGGCGGATTGCAGAATGCGGCGATGAATTTCTGGAGTCACGCGGTTAGGAAAACTGTCGAAGGGAATGACGTTTGCGCCTTTGGCGAAGACGGAAATTCCATTCACGACGAATTCAAAACTCTTCCCCCATTGGTCGGGAACGCGACGCAGTTCTATAGAACGCAATCCGGTCTTGGTTTCAGCGCGAGCAGCAACTTCACGACCGATGCGGATCGTAGCAGAAAACTGGTAGTGGCTCTGTGGACCGTAGCCAACCGGATACCAGAGTTTCGGCGCGGCAATCCGCAGCGGAAACGAAACGTGATTGGCGCCGGCGTTCAGTTGCAGAGTCTGACTCCCATCGGCGCCTTGCGCCGGAGACATTGCACCATGAGCCAACGTCAGAGTAGCCGTTGTGGGCTGGCTGGCTTCGATCTCAAGCTCTGCTGTAAGGTTCGCCAGGTCGGCGGTGATGTTCTGCTGGTGGATATGAAAATTCTCGATGCGCAAGGTATCCCAAGTTTCGAGCCGCACCGGCTGCCAAATTCCTTCGGTAAGAAAGCGTGGTCCCCAATCCCAGCCATATTGGTACGGAGCCTTTCTTGTGTATGGAGCGGTCGCGATATTCTCTTCATTGCCGAAATTATTGCTTGAGATCGAAGGCAAAATGTAAGGCAGCGACTTTACGTAGGGCAGCATCTTCTCGACGGCCGAATGAAACTCGACTCGAAGCGTGTTTGGTCCAGACCTGAGCAGCATTTTCGCGGGAATTCGCCAATGGCGAAACATATTGTCGGCATGGAGAATCGCCTGCTCATTGAGATAGACGTCCGCAAATGTGTCCAGACCTTCAAAAACCAGATCGACGTGCTCATGCGCCAGCGTGGCCGCGTCGATCTGAAACGTAGTTTGATATTCCCAATCGGCCAGGCCGATCCACTGTAAATTGAATTCGTTATCTCGATCGAAAGGATCGGGGATGAGAGAGCTTCGCAGCAGGTCGGTATGCACGACGCCCGGAACTTGCGCGCGATGCCACTCTTTAACATCGGCTCTATCCGTATTTGCCACGGCGCGAAATTGCCAGTCCGAATCCAGGTTCCGCGGCGAAGGTTCAGCCGCTTCGATCGGCAGTGCGACGACGGAACAAAACAGAAGACATCCAACAAGGTAAAGCGTCGCTGCCAGACCACGCAGGAATCTGATCCGAGTCCAGCCAACGTCCGTGTGCTTTTTCCTTAAGGTAGTGGAGGCCATTCGTGGCTAGTGCAGGCGCACAGATATTGCGCTCTGGCAATTAGTTGCAGCATGGACAGAAGCGGATGCAACACTTATCTAAATTGTCTTCAGTTCGAACTTTAACAAATGCCTAACGATTTCCTCGTCATTTTACAGGTGGTACTTTTGTACCAGCCTCATCCCAAATGCGCACGCTTTGCGTCTCTTTCAGCAGCAGGCTTCCCACGATAAACGTCATGCCCGCCACAATCATCGGGTAATAGAGGCCCGCATAAATATTGCCGTGCCAGGCCACTGATGACAGACCAATCAGGGGCAGCAATCCGCCAAATACCCCGTTTCCTATGTGATACGGCAGAGAGAGAGATGTGTAGCGAATCTTCGCCGGGAAAGCCTCAATCAAGTAGGCAGCGATGGGGCCGTAAACCAGGCAGACGTAGAGGACCTGAATGAACACCAGCAGCACCAACATGGTGCGATTGGGATCAGGGGCTTCTTTGGCAGGCACCAGCGCGCCGGTCGCGTCCCTGGTCATAGCCGCGAGCCCGATCGCTCCGGTCACCTTGTTGCGGGAGGACTTCACCGTGACCACATTATTCCCCGCAGCGCGTTCCATGGCCTTATAGATCGGGATGTAGGTGAGGACTGCGAGCAGGCAGCCCGCCATCATGAGCTTCTTGCGGCCAATGCGGTCGGAGAGCGCGCCCACAACAGTGAAGAACGGCATCCCTAGCAGTAGGGCGATCGCTACGATAATGTTGGCGGTTTTGACATTTACTTTCAAGACGGTCTGCATATAGAACAGCGCGTAGAACTGCCCGGTATACCAGACCACGCCCTGTCCCGCGGTCGCTCCGAAAAGCGAAATCAGGACCTGTTTCAGATTCGGCCATTTGGTGAACGCATCTTTCAGCGGTTGCGTCGAGGTCATCCCCGTGGCCTTCAACTCGGCGAAGATGGGCGACTCCTTCATCTTCAAGCGAATATAGAGTGAGATCATCACCAGGATGATGGAAACCAGGAAAGGAATGCGCCAGCCATAAGCCGAAAAGTCTTCCTTCGACATCGAATTCTGCGTAACCAGAATCACGATGAGCGAAACGAACAGGCCCAGCGTGGCCGTGATCTGGATGAAGCTGGTATAGAAGCCGCGCTTGTTGTCAGGCACATGCTCGCCCACATAGACCGCAGCGCCGCCATATTCCCCGCCCAGAGCCAACCCTTGCAGCACGCGGATTAGCAGCAGCACTATCGGCGCGAACCAGCCTGCCGTTTTGAACGACGGCAACAGGCCAATGGCGAAGGTGGAAAAGCCCATGATCGAGAGTGTCACCAGAAACGCGTACTTGCGCCCCACCAGGTCGCCGATACGGCCAAAGAACAGCGCGCCGAACGGCCGCACAAGAAAACCCACGGCGAATGTGGCCAGGTAGGCGATGTAGGCAAATGTGTCGTTGCCGGGAGGATAAAACTTCGGGCCCAGGATGGCCGCCAGACTGCCGAAAATATAGAAGTCGTACCACTCGATCATGGTGCCGACGGACGAGGCCATAATCACTCGCCAAATGCTGTACTCCGCGTTGCGTGTCCCCAACACCTGCGCAGCACTTCCCATGAGCCCCTCCAGTTATTTGCGGCAATTGATCTTGGATTCCTTTGTCACAGCCAAACCGGGCTTCGGTTTGTGGTGTGCATTGTAACGCAGACGAGCTGTCGCGCAATGTTTTTCTGGAGGTCAGGGCGGACTCAAATCAGATGGGATATACGAGTCGAAGACGTGCGCAGAGAACGATACCAGGCAGATCGTAGGTCGCTGCCAGTCAGAAAGCGATCTTGCGATTTCAGGCGCCGGCAGAACGTTGTATTTTGACCGCACTGGTTTTTGCCGTGCGTGCTGCGAGTTCTTCGAGTGAGGGTATCGATTCGGGCGTGATCAATTTAGTCTCCGGCAGCTTAGATCCTGAGCGGATTGCTTCCGTAAGCATTTCCAACGCCAGGTCGGCGTTAGGACGAATATAGATAGTTGCAGCCAGCAGACCACTGCGTACCCAAGACTGGCCTGTCTTGGGCAAGCCATCGCAGCCGGTGAAGGGTATTTTCATCCAGCGTTCGCGCTCACCTGCGGCAATTTCCGAGAAGGCTTTTCTGGCGCCCGCCGCCATGCTGTCGTCCTGCGCTCCGACCAGATCAATCAGCATTTCTTGCGAGGTGCGGAGTCGCAACCATGAACTGATGGCCCGATGTGCGCTCTCCTCGGTCCAATTGGCTCGCATCGTTTTTATTTGGATGTTCTCGGGTTTCGTCAGAGTCATTCCGGCGGTGCGCTCCTGCGCGGCGGAACTATTCGCTGGTCCCTCGATGTAGAGTATGGATCCGCCTTGCGGCAGCAGCGCGGCAAATTGCTGTCCTTGAATCCTGCCTACCTCCTTATGGTCGGAACTGATGGAGAAAACGGGGATCTGGCTGGCCTGCCTTAGCTGCGGTAGGTAGTCTGCATCATGGTTAAGGACGACCCAACCAATATCCGCGGCTACGGCGGCACGAGCCACCTGAGGGAATGCGGTTCCGCTGGCGGGTTCGAACAGGATGGCATCCGGACGCGACGATGCCGAACCCTGAATGAAGTGCAGCAACTGCTGGCTCTGTGTCACGGAGTCGTTATTGGCGTGGACGATCTTGATCTCCACACCCAGGCGCGCAGCGGCTTTCTCCGCTGCCACCTGCTGCTCCTGCTGGTAGTCGTTGTCGTTGTTCGTGAGCGAGAGTAAAAAACTGAGCTTCTTCATTACCGCACCCAGTCTCGATGATATGCCAACTTTTCAGGCACCAATGGTAACCAGAGTAACCACGCTGCTTTTGTTGAAACCGAAATCTAGTGGCGTGAACCATCTTCGGCCTCACCCATGAGACCAACGTCCCTCAAACATGCTCCTTGAAAAATTGCTCGCGGTATTTTTCATCGCGGAAGGCTTCGGTGCCTCCAGGCCGCGTTGTGGAAAAGGCTCCCGACAAGTTGCCGGCGCGCAGGCACGCAGGCAAATCAGCGCCGCGCACATACTGATGCAGGAAGCCGGCATCGAAGCTGTCTCCGGCTCCAACTGCGTCCACGAAGTCGATCTTGAGCGCCGGACTTTCGAAACGCTCCGATCCGCGTTGGGCGATTGCCCCTTCGCGGCCAAGTTTCACGACGACCAGCGGCATAAGATTGGCGAGTTTCTTTACGGCTGCTTCGAGGTTGCTGACTCCCGCCGCTTTCTGAGCCTCACGTTCATTCGGAAGGAAGACATCGACGTAACGCAGGGCATCCTGCAGACCGCCTTCCCAGCCATCGTCGGGATCGTCGTTGGTATCGAGTGAGACCGTAAGCCCTGCCTCCTTCATTTTTCGGAATAGCTCAGGGACTCGCGGCCGCAGCCCGCGCTGCAGATAATAAGAAGAGAGGTGAAAATGACGCGAGTCGGCGAGGTATTCGAAGTTAAGATCGCTCCATGTAAGTTCCGCAATGGTTCCGGAATAGGTCACCATATTGCGCCAGGCTTGGCGCTGCAAGACAACGGTAAGCCCGGTTTTGACCGAACCGGCTACGCGCCGCACCTGCGATGTATCCACGCCACTTTGTTCCAGCGCCAGCAGAGCACTCTGACCTAGATTGTCGTCGCCAATACGTGACTGAAATCCCACGTGGCTGCCCAGAGCGCAGAGATTGTGCGCCAGGATGGCCGAAGATCCCCCCAACGTCAGCATCATTCGGTCAGCCAATAGTTCGCGCTCCGGTGGAAGTTCGTCGGGCAGGCCATAGAGGATCAAGTCAAGATTGATTTCCCCTGCGATAGTGACATCAAAACGTGGCATCGGTGATGTCTGTTTATAGCGTTTGGTTTTGTTTGTCCACTGGAAAAGGTTGATAGGGCTCAGAGATCTCCTCAGCGGGAGAAGCCCGCCCGTTGCCCTTACTCGCAGGACGAAGTTTCAGCCTGTTTTCAACGGAAGGCGCGAACCAAACCAAGCGATAACTAACTCAGTACGCTCGCGAAGAACGATTGTTTGCGCAGGATTTTATCCCGTAATCTCAATTTGAACGTGAACGTGTTACGAAATCCGAACTAGGGGGAGCGGCATGCTAATCGAGCAAGACCAGCAACTCTTCACGCGCTCGCGGTCGGTGGTTTCACGAGTGGTCGCTGGCGAGACTCTTATCGTCCCGGTTCGGGCGAAGGTTGGAGACCTGGCGTCAATTTACAGCTTCAACGGAACCGGCTCTTTGCTCTGGCGCCTTCTGGACATGCCCACAGGCCTCACGGATTTGATCAACGCTGTGGAGCGGGAGTACGAGGTTTCGCCGGAACAGGCGGCGAAGGATGTGATGGGATTTGTGGAGGAACTGCTATCTGCGGGACTGGTGGAGGTCTGCCAGGACGTTGCGATGCCCCCCCCAGAATCGAAGGGGCAAATGATGGCGAAGGCGGCAGGGTCGCGTTGATCGTGGTCACGCCGCACGCGGCCGGATCAGGGGGCACTTGGATCAACTAACTCAAGCAAAGAACAGCAACGCCGGTGAAAAGGAAGGGAGCCGCCTTTTCGACAAGAAGCCGTATCGGAAACCGGGCTTCCGCTACGAAAATGTTTTTGAGACCATGGCCCTATCTTGCGGTAAGGTCAGTCCGACCGAATTTCAATGCCGCTTCAACCGGAAAAACTCCTGATCCCGTCCTGTCAAAGTTCAAGCGGCACCGGGCAATTCGAGCAGTACAGAGTCCAACTTGCGGCCGAGATTCTTGGTGCCGGCAAGCCTCTTCGACTGAAAGCAAGAGGAGTCAGCATGCTGCCCACGATCTGGCCCGGAGATCTCGTCGTTATCGAAAGCGTTCCGAGGGAGGAGATGGTTCTCGGGGATATTGTCTTGCGAATGCGGGAGAGCCGGTTTTTTATTCATCGGTTGATCGGCAGGGACATGACCGGTGAAAATCCCAGTTGGATCACGCGAGGGGATGCCCTCCCGCACAACGATCCTTTGGGCGCAGCGGGCGAGGTACTGGGTAGGCTTGCCACGATTGAACGAGGCGGCCGAGTTCTCGTCCCCAGCCGGCGATTGCTGCCGCACGCTCGCCTTCTCGCGTGGGTACTGTGCCACTGCAATCGTTTTCGAAGCCTTGCTCTGAGCATTCATTTCATGCAGAGCTACCATCAATGCGCTGCTTCGCAGAAATATTCTTCCTTTTTTCCGGATGTGCAGAGCTGGTAAAGCCGAGTTTCGATTCCGTGCAAGTTTGTAAGTTTGGTTCGCTAACTAATCTAGGTTTGCGGCGAGCGAATTCGCGACATAATACGCTCAGTGTCCCGGAGAGGCATAGATGGCGGAACAATACATCGCGAGAAGCCCAGCGATTGCAGCCCGCCGCCTCGGCGACGAAACCATTATCATGTCGGCAATAAACTCGACTTTTTTTTCCCTCGACGAGGTCGCTACGGTGATATGGCAGGCGGCCGATGGCCGCACGCCGCTCTCGGAGATTGTCGCCGGCAAGATCTGCAAGGAATTCCAAGTGGAGCGGGACCAAGCCGAACGCGACGCCAGCGAGTTTGTGAGCGCACTGTCCCAGCATGGCATCCTCTTAGTTTCGGATCGGCCGATTGCGGCTTCCCCTGACTTGGAGGTGCGGCCGTGAGCCTGGTTGCCGAGGCAAATCAGAAAGCATTGAGTTTCCGCATACCTCTCAGCGTCCATCTGGATATTACCTATCGCTGCAATGAACGTTGCGACCACTGCTATTTGGATCACGACGATCATGGTGAGATGACTACGGCTGAAATCGAAGATGTGCTCACCCAACTCGCCGACGCCGGCACCTTTTTCCTCACTCTGAGTGGCGGCGAGGTTCTGATGCGCCGTGACTTTTTTGGCATTGTGGAATTTGCGCGCCGATTGCAGTTCAACGTCAAGGTCAAGACCAATGGCGTAATGATCCGGGAGCGACAAGCGCAGCAGCTACGTGCGCTGGGGGTGGAACAGATACAGATCAGTGTTTATTCCCATCGCCCGGAGATTCACGATGCTATTACCAAGCTTCCGGGGTCGCTGAAGAAAACGATTGCAGCCATTCGATTCTTGAAGTCGCAAGGCTTGAAGGTGACGATCGCAAATGTCCTTATGGGGGCCAACTGGTCCGACAATGCAGGCGTGATGGCATTGGCCAGAGAATTAAACGTTTCCTACACGCTCGACCCCACCATCACACCGAAAATGGATGGGGACCGATCGATCCTGGCCTTGCGAGCTCCGGCACCTCAGGTGCAGACGATCTTCCGCGATCCGGAGGTTGTGGGCAACGTGGCAGAATTCTGCGCCCCTCCGCCCCCGGCGGACGACGAAGTCATGGATGGTTATCCCTGTAGCGCTGGACACACCGGTTGCTACATCTCTCCTTACGGGGACGTCTTTCCGTGCGTTCAGTTTCCCCTGGCTTGCGGTAATGTGCGACGCCAAAAATTCCTGGACATCTGGCGCGACTCGGGAGAGTTGCGCGAAGTCCGGTCCATTCGCGCCAGGGATCTTCCCGTCTGCTCGACTTGCGCCCACGTAGGTACGTGCACGCGTTGTCCCGGCTTGGCTTATATGGAAGGCAACATGCGCGGACCTTCCACGGCAGATTGCGAGAAGTCTTTTCAAAGAACTGGCATCCCATCGGCGAACATGTTGGCAGGAAGGCGAGCAGGTTCCACGGGGCCGCTGATTCAAATCCAGGCCCTGGCAAACTCATCCCCCGATACTTGTGCGCTTGGATGACCGAGTAGCACCCTCTGGGGTGTTTGAACTATAGAGGCAGTACTTTGGTTATACGCGTCGGTACTCTGTACTGGGAGGGTACTAATAAGGAACACTATATGGTTCCCAAAACGGGAAAACCCCTAGTTCATTTCGTACACTAGACATCGTTGTCCGCGATATCGCAGGCGAAACGACACGTATACCAGCTTGCCGAGGTATAAGGCATCTCGATTCCGTTTACGAGTTCAAATCGGAGATTCCTTTTTTGGACACGGAGGGGCGTTAACTGTGAATAGGTTTAGAACTCCACGAGACCGGAAAGTGACCTCTTTTGCCAGAAGCTCCGCGCTGCTGCTGGCGGCGCTTGGGCTGGGGGCTGGCTTTACCGGATCGCTGTTCGGGCAGGCCTTTGCCCGGCCCGATGGTTCGATCCCCGTGCCGATCGATTGGAGCTCAAAGCATGTCGTTTTCACCGGCGACTACACGCCGGAACAGGCGGTGAAGACGTGGAACGAGCCGCGGGCCTATGCCCAGTGGCTTCTGCATGGGAATGCGCAGGCAGGTTCAGGCCTGGCGCGCAGGCGGCCAAGACCAAGGGCAATACCGCGAAGCCGGTCAAGGGGTCCCATGAAAAAGGACTGGGCCATTTCGCTTGGCGCTGGCGGTGTTGCGCAAGGCATGTCGCCCGCCAAGTTCTCCTTCAGCGTGAACGCGACGCCTAGTTGCACTGCCGATTTCGCAGTATTCCCCGTCAACGCGTCAACCGGGAACACGCGCGCCCATGTTGTCGGCACCTTCAGCGCCGAACCGGCGGCTGGCAACACTACGGCTATCACCATAACTCCGACTGGTGGAAGCGCGGTCACTCTGACCCTAATCTCATCGGCCACCACGAACACAGGGCTAGACTTCCAAGTGTCCAGCACGGTTCCCACCAATGCGGCGAATCTGGCGGCGGCGATCAATCGTAATCTCACCCCTACCGCTAAGGACCGTATCGTGGCGGTTGCATCGGGAAATACGGTTACGGTGTACGCGCTCACGCCAGGAACCGGTGTGGCGCTGACGACTGCCAACACGCTGACCAATTTCAACTGGGCCGCCGTTACTGCCGGGACGAATGGGGCCCAAGCGAACATTGTCGCCTTCAATCAACTCTACAGCGGGTCCGGGACGTCGCTGTGTAATCTCTCGAATCCGGAATTCATCTTTTCCTACGCCTCCGGTGTCGGACCGGTCGCCACCTCGCCCGGCCTCTCGCTCGGTGGCACGGAAATCTCTTACGTGGAGAATGACCCGAACATCGGAGCAATCCTACACGTGCTCACGTTCGGCAGCGGCAGCACGGAGTACGGAACCAACGCTAGCTGCGCCGGCAACAACAACGGCGGGGCTACGTTGCCCACCTGCGCCACCAACCCGGTGATCCCCGGAAGCACTTCGGGAAGCGCTGCCGCGGACTTCATGCTTCCTCTGGGTTTGGTTGCCGCCAACGCCGCCACCGGGGTGGCTGGAGCGGCGGATAGCTTCTCATCCCCGTTCACCGACTATGCCAACGACACTACCTACGTCGGCGATAACAATGGCTTCCTGTATGCGGTCACCCCCACGTTCAACGGTACGCCAGCGTATGCTGGAGGGAATTTTCCGGTCCAGGTAAGCCCCAGCCCTGCGTCCCTCACCCCGACTGGGATAACCGCAACCACGACTACAGTGACGGTCACCGTGCCCAACTCGCTTAGTATCGGAGAGTTGGTCACCGTCGCGGGCGTAACCGCCAACGGCGCCCACTGCTCCGCGGCTGACGTCGCTGCCATTAATGGAACACAAACCGTTATTGCTACGGGGTTAAGCGGAACAAAGTTTGAATTCGACGCTACCATACCCACCGCGACTACTGGCGCCGGGTGCACTACCACCAATGCAACGATTATCCCGGGATCTAATTTCCTTTCGGCCCCGGTGGTCGATATGGGGGACACCGGCAACATTTTTGTCGGCGATAGCAGCTCCAATTTATACGCAGTGACGCCGGCCGGAGCTACTGCGGCCACGGCGCTTGCTCTCGGCGTAAACGGGGCCACGAACCAAGGCGCCATCAACGGCGGCATTCGCGACGCCGCTATCATTGATTCGACGAACGGAGTGGGGTATGTCGTGACTGCATGCAATCCCAACACCACCGGCGAGGGCGACACTGGAACAGCCGGCAACACCGGCCTTGTCCAATTCACATTCACCAGCAACACCCTGACCGCAGTTGTGTTCGCGGGTCTCGACACCGGCGCAAATCAAAGCTGTACGACCGCTGGCTTTCCAAACTACGCCCCCACCCCGGACGAACGCTACTATGCCCTGGGCATTAGCAGTGCCACTGCGGCGAACAACGGGGAAATAATCGGCGCCTCCTCCGGCACCGGGGGCCAACAGCTCAAGGAATTGCAATTCGTTAGTTCCACCCTGCAGACAACGCCGCCCAACAACGACAAGCCTCAAATGGGCACCAACGCTTCGCCCATCTCGCCGCTAACCGAGTTCTTTAACAGCCAGGTATTCACTGTGACCGGGGTTACCGCCTCTACAACTGTAGTCACAGTCACGGCGAACAACACTCTCGCCGCCAATGACTTGGTCACCCTCTCGGGCGTAGCTGCCAAACCTGCCAACAATTGCACCGCCGCCGACATCGCCGCCATCAATGGCGGAATGCAAACCGTTGTTTCGGCGACCGCAACGAATTTCACCTTCGGCGCTACCATACCCTCCGCCACCACCGGCGCCGGGTGCACTGTGACGGGCGCTACCGCTACGGGTGGACCGGACTACCTGTTCGTAGGAGTGAATGCAAATCCAAGCGCAGTGTATAGCCTCCTTTTGCCTAACTCGCTTCTCGTTGCCCAAGGTGACCCGCCTAGCAATGCGGTGACGAACACCGCCGATGCCGCAGGCGGGACAAGCGCCATGGTGGTAGACAACGATTCCACCGCTGGGCAGGCGTCGAGCATCTACTTCGGCACGCTGGCGACGTCAACCACTATTTGCGGAACCACTGCCGCATACTGCGCGGTCAAGCTGACCCAGTCCGGACTGCAATAAAGACTCTGTGCTCGCCGCATCACCTTTTCCCGGCGACCTAAAGGCCAGGTCCACCATTAGCAATCTCGGAGTGCGAAAACCTTTCCGGCGGGATCCCTTCCGTGTGTCTGTGAAAGCTCTAAGCGGTTGGCCTTCAGGCGCACTCACACCCTTGCCACGTCCGCTCCTGCCGTCGCTGCAATTGCGACCTTCCGCAGCGGTTCGCCAATGGCCTTCATGACTCGCTCAAATCCGGCAAAATCCAGCGACTGTGCTCCGTCCGAAAGCGCCCGCTCCGGGCAGGGATGCACTTCGATGATCAGTCCGTCAGCTCCAACCGCGACTGCCGCCCGCGAGACGGCTGCGATCAAACTCTGCTTGCCGGTCCCGTGTGAAGGATCCGCGATCACCGGCAGATGAGAAAGATCCCGAGCCAATGCCACCGCCGCCAGATCGAACGTGTTGCGCATTTCAGTTTCAAATGTCTTGATTCCGCGTTCGCAAAGCACGACCTCGCTGTTGCCTCCAGACAGCAAATATTCCGCCGCTAGCAGCCACTCTTTCACGGTCGCTGAGGGACCGCGCTTCAACAACACCGGTTTACTCACCGTCGCGAGTCGCCGCAGCAGCGCGAAGTTTTGCATGTTGCGCGCTCCCACTTGCAGCATATCTACATGCTCGCAAATGATGTCCACATCTTCCGTGCTCATCACTTCCGTCACCACCGGCAGACCCGTTTCCTCGCGCGCCTCGCGTAGAATCTTCAGCGCTTCCAGCCCGAGGCCCTGAAAGTCATAAGGAGAAGTCCGCGGCTTGTAGGCTCCGCCACGCAGCATCGTAGCCCCCGCCTTCTTCACCGCGTGCGCAGTGCTCAGCAACTGCTCGCGAGATTCTACCGAGCAAGGTCCGGCAATGACAACCACCCCTGGACCGCCAATCGCCACTCCGCCAACGTTAACAATGCTTTGCTCCGGCTTCACCTGCCGGCTGACCAGCTTAAAAGGCTGGGCGATGGCCACTACGTTGTCCACTCCGGGCGCTACAACCAGCGCCTCGATTTCGTGGCGCCGGCCATTCCCCACAGCTGCCACAATGGTTTTCTCCACTCCACGGGTGACGTGCGGCTGGTAACCTGCTTCGCGTATGCGCTCGATTATGTGCGCAATCTCCTGCTCGCTGGCTTTCTCCGACATGTTGACAATCATTGGCTCTCTCCTAAAGCTTCTGCGTAAAAAGCAAAGGCCGCGATCACCGGATCGCGGCCTTTAGCTGAAACTTGCTTGGATCTAGGTGATCATGTCAGCTTCGATCCCCTCGCAAGTCCCGCCGCAGCCGCTACCCGGCAAAAGCCGCAGTAGCGAAACTGCCCGGTAAACGAAGTAAATCGGGTCATGAAAAAGTTCCTGCTTATGATTCTAAAACCGCGCGGCGTGCCGACGGTTCCGCTATTGTATCGAACTCGCTGCACTGGAGAACACATTATTTGCGTTGGATCCCACCAGCCGTATCGTGCCCACTACCAAAACCAGAATCACCGCCAGCATTACCGCGTACTCGGCAATGTCCTGCCCTGCATCTTCCGACCAAATCCTGCGAATAAATTCGGACATGTTTCCCTCCAATTGTCCATCCTGTTCCCCTGCGAGAGAGAAGAGCTGTAATGGAGCTCTCATCATGCAGAAGCGCCTCAGGCTTGTCAATCGTGGAAACTGTGCAAAAGTTCGTGCGGGCTAAGACGCAGCCGAACTGGTCGGCTTCTCACTTTAACTCAGTGCCAGTTCGTTGGAAAGTTTCTGTGTTCCATCCGGCGGCTTGCCGCATGACTCTTCGCGAACGCCCTTCAGTGATGTCCGATCACATTTCTAACCCCAACTGCCGAAACCGTGGCCAGCACCGCACTTACGATGCTCAGGCACCAAAAAATCCTGCGGTCCTTCGGTAGGATTCGCAACAACGCAAAGAAAACGAACGGCAGCGCTGGAATCGAAAAGCGAATGAAATTGCCCCGAGCCCAGATCAGATAGTCGTAGCAGAACACCGCCAGCAGGTACAGGCCGCAAAAGATCGCCTCGCTGGGATAAGTCTTCGCATATTCCCGGAACCGGCGGGAAAACATCATGACTACCCCAGCAAGCACCAGCCCGATCCAAAAGAAGCTCAACAACAGGTTGCTCCACGGCGCAGGGTAAGCCAACGTTCCCGCCACAATGCCGTGAAACGGCCAGCCAAACAAATGGCCGTGCGGCCCCGCCATTCCGCCTCCGCCGTAGTCGCGCGTCGTGTAGCTGTGCACCGTAAGCAGCGGATCGCCGAAATAGCGAGCCAGCGGCAGCACATAAAGAGTTCCAATCGCCAGACCTGTTGCCAACGCTATGAAGAACGCGCCGAATTGTTTCCGGTAAAGCAAGACCAGTCCAATTCCCACCAGCACGAAGACCATCAACGGCCGCACGGTTACGGAAAATGAAGCGAGCAGCGCTGCCAGGAAAACGCGATTCCGCCGAAAAGCCAGCAGCGCGCCCAGACCCAAAGCCACCGCCAGCGGCTCCGACCCTCCCAGGAACGAAAGTTGAAGCCATGCAAAATTGCTGAGCGCAAAATAGGCCGCCACGACGGTCCCAAACAGTTGGCCCGCCAGCCACACCGACATTACAGACGAACTGGCCGCAATCAACCACAAAGCAAAAAGCGTGGGCACGTGGAACAGCAGCGAGACGGCGGCGATGAAATATGGGTAGCCCATGAAATGCTGGATGCCCACATGCTGAAAGTTCCAGTGCAAGATGGCATTCGCCACCTCGAGGTAAGCGTCGTTGTCCCCGTACTCGAGGATCAGGTTGCCCGACCTGTGGAGTAAAAGCGCCGTGATCCACATCACGACACCACTCAGGAGAGCAAGAACCAGCAATTCTTTTTGGCTCGGCGGCGCATGAAACCCAGCATCGGTCTCGTTCGCCAACCGCATTCGCGTATCCGCGTTCAGTCCCAGAACTGCCTTCCTGTCGTTTGCGACACTTGGATTGGATTTGATCGGAAGATTACTCATCACGATGCGAGCCATGCGCCTTAGCAGGTTCGTGCATATTCTCTACTGCCAACTCTCTTTCACGCTCAAGCGCAGCACCCATTATGCCGCATCCGCTTTCCACGCAGGAGCTCCCCCTCCCCGACCTGCGCCGTCCATCCGCCAGGATGAACCAACGTTCTGATATTCTGGGTTCCCCGGAGCGCTTTCGGAAAAGCCTGCAGAATCCCGTGGGAAGCACAGTTTGGTGAGACCAGAGTCAATGGCTGATCGCCTTAAAGCGTTTCTGAAGCGGTGGCGGGACAACTATTATTTGAGCGCATTGCTCGCAAACTCCGCCAAGCCCATTTATTCCGTTTCAAATCGTGTCGCACAGCAGTTTCAGCGGAGAATCCGCAAGAACGGCGCCACTATTCAACTCCCTAACGGCAGAAAGATGAAGATCGGGAGGGACACCGGAATCGGAATGTCGTCTCTTCTTTTCTGGCACGGACTCGATGGACACGAGCCCGCGACCTCGCGCACTCTGCGCTTCTTTTTTGAACGTGCGGCGACCTTTGTTGATGTAGGTGCGAACTGCGGTATCTATTCCCTATTAGGCCCGCTCTGGAATCAAAACCTCGAAGTCGTAGCTTTTGAGCCGGTCCCAGCGATTTTTGAGGGCCTTCGGCGGAATGTGCGGCTAAACCGACTCGAAAGCCGCGTTCACTGCGAAAACAT
Source organism: uncultured Acidobacteriota bacterium (assembly GCA_963761915.1). GTDB lineage: Bacteria > Acidobacteriota > Terriglobia > Terriglobales > Acidobacteriaceae > Sulfotelmatobacter. Next base: position 107,419 of record CAVXIO010000005.1, on the reverse strand, counting down.
TGCACTCTCCAGCCGGTCCGGACGCGCGACCCTTTTTCTTCCACCCCCAGAAGGTCAGGATCTGGAGACCACAGGTACTTTAGCGGCTGAGAGCTGGCAGGCTAGAAAGGGCTCTCCCGAACTGGACGTTGAGACTGTGCGGTTCGATGATTACGAGGCGCGTCATCCTATGCGCCTCGATCTGGTGAAGATTGACGTTGAGGATTTTGAGGCTGATGTTCTTGTCGGCATGCAGTCAACGATCAACCGCGATCGCCCTTTCATAGTTTGCGAGGTTTTGCCTCGTGCTCACAGGAACGAGCGAACCAACGCCATCTGCGGGGCCCTGGACTATCAACCTTATTGGATCACTCCTATGGGGCACATCAGGGTTTCACGCTTTGATTTCGATCGTGGCAAGTGCAACGATTTCCTGCTATCGCCCGTATCCACCCCCGATACCGTTATCGACGATCTCAGCACTCTCTGGAACCTGAAGCAGCAGCTGAACGCCGTTAGTGCTAAGAAAGTGGTCTAACATCTGACGCCCCACACCAAATCCGAAGCTCTAAGCGCCTCCGCCGTCGGCGTCCTTCACAACAAGCTGGTATCGAACCGCCGTGTAGAGGTTCTTGCTAACTGGTTCGCTCGATTACTTCCCGCAGACGTGCGCGTGTTGGATGTGGGCTGCGGCGACGGCTTGATCTCGGCCATCCTGCAGCAAAAACGTCCCGACATCACGGTGCAGGGCATTGACGTGCTTCCGCGCGCGCGGACTCATATTCTGGTCGAAATGTTCGATGGCTCCTCCATCCCATTTCCCGCCGCGTCATTCGATGTGGTCTTGTTCTCCGACGTCCTGCACCATACCACAGACGGTACCGTGCTGCTGCGAGAGGCGCATCGCATAGCTAAAAAATACGTGCTCATCAAAGACCACTACCGGGAAGGACTGGCCGCGAATGCAAGATTGCGTTTCATGGATTGGGTAGGCAACGCGAGGTTCGGAGTAGCGCTACCCTACAACTACTGGACACGTAAACAATGGCAACAAGCCTGGCAGCAGATCGGCCTTCGTCCCGAACAACTTGTGACCAAGCTGGGCCTTTATCCCAGGCCCGCCGACTGGATATTCGGTGCGGGCCTACACTTCATCGCGCTGCTGAGGTGCATCTGATTCACTCTTGCCGACTTGGCTCTGCTTTGATCAAGAACCGCCCCGAGTAATCCAACCGCAGCAATGGCGCCCTTATTCCGCGCCGTTTCATAAACTCGTCAACCGCCTTGCGCGCGCCCGCCCAGTAACCGTAGTCGTCTAATTGGATTACCCCGCCAGCAACTACCTTGTCATACAGCGACTCCAGGCAAACTTTCACACTTTCATACCAGTCGCCATCAATGTGAAGAACCGCAATTTGACCTATGGGAGTGACCGGCAGAGTTTCCTGAAATAATCCTTTGACGAATGTAACGCCGTCGGCGACGTCCAGCCGCTCGAACAATCCCCGCACTTCATGCAGTGTTCCGACGCATGCGCCGGTAAACAAGTCCGCAATCTCGAAGTCGGGATCTTCAGAACTAGGAGCCGGCAGCCCTTCAAACGTATCGAAAAGCCAGAGCTTTCGTCGCGATCCCAACCGGCGGAGGGTCAAGGCCATGAGCGCGGCGCTGCCCCCTCGCGCGCATCCGCACTCCACGACATCGCCTGCAATCTTATCCCTCACGACATAGCGCAAGGCCCGGTACAGCCCGCGCAAGCGCGCGTTGCTGCACATGGTGTCGCTACGAATCTGGCGATACAGCGACGCGAACTCGGATGGAGAAAGCAGGTTCCATCCTTGCATAAACGTTCGCAGGGCAGTGTCGGCGACGAACCTTGGATCGCGAGCCCGATGCAGAATCTCCCGCAACGGATGCTGCCCACGCCGCGCGGCGCTAATCAGCGGCTTTACCTGACTACTCCCGTGGCTCATTTCCGCCTTAGCCCCAGCACGCTCATAAAGAAGCTTGCGAAAATTGTCTGTGCACCCAGCGTGAGCAACAGCACGGCTGGAATCACCAGCCGCATGGTGTGCGAGTAATCGAGTGCCCCAAAATGTTGGCTTCCCCAAGCCCCCACCGCATAGGCGGAGGTCGCCAGCCCGGCGATCGTCAGCCCACCGCCAACCGCAAGCCCGACTTCAAGTGTGATGTATTGGAAAAGCCGATCCAGCGTCGGATCCGCAGGCAGCAATCCTTCCGAGATCGCGAAAAACTTAGTGAACACGGCAAAAGCGACTGCCTGAAAGCCCAGAAGAACGAAGGCAGCGGCATACACCAGAGTGTGCACATCGAAGGTAACGCTGCCCACCAGCCTCGGTGAAGGCAGCAACCACAATCCCAATACCATTCCCGCCAGCATCAACGCCATCCCCGGATACAGGAACAACCATCGCGGGCTATAAAGCAAAAAGAATCGCAGGGTTCGCCAGCCGTCGCGCCACGTCCGCAGATGAGGAGGCCGGCTGCGCCCATCCGGCGAAAGCGTCGTAGGAACCTCCGCAATCCGCAGCCGCAGCAGTGTAGCCTTTACCACCATCTCCGTCGCAAACTCCATCCCCGTTGTGCGCAGGCCCATGCGCTCGTAGGCATCTTTGCGAAATCCCCGCAGACCGCAATAAAAATCTCCCACGGGGCTGTGAAAGAACAATCTTCCAATCCTCGTCAGCATCGGATTTCCGAAGTAGCGATGCAACGCCGGCATCGCATCCTTCTCAATTCCTCCGCGAAAACGGTTTCCCATCACCACATCGGCGCCCTCCCGCAACTGCTCCACGAACCGCGGAATGTGCCCAAAGTCGTAGCTGTCGTCGGCATCTCCCATCACCACATATAGGCCCCGCGCGGCAGCGATTCCTCCCATCAGGGCGTTCCCGTATCCCTTAACCCTTACATTCACAACCCGGGCCCCCATCCGCTCCGCAATCTCTACCGAGCCGTCAGTGCTGCCATTGTCTGCAATGATCACCTCGCCCGCAATATTGGCTTCGCTCAGTGCTCGCTGCGCCTTGCCGATGCAACTCCCCAGCGTTTCCGCTTCATTCAGGCAGGGCATGACCACCGACACCTCAATGCCCTCCGGCTCTTTCACCGGCATCGCGACCGCCTGATAATCCTGTTCCGCCCTGAGAACGGTACCCACGATTCAACCCTTCTGCAGAGGCGCAAGCCTCCGCTCTTCAAAAGTACTGGCATGATAACAGGAACGAAAATTGGCGAAAATCCCGCCGGATATCGCGTGCGCACTCGTCCCTCCGCCCCAACTATCCTCGAACCGGCTTGCAGAGCCATCGTGCAATTCAGTACAACAATGACACACTGGGTACTGGGGAAACGGCCTGTCACATCTTAACGAACTGCTTTTGATTTCGCTTCTCGCCGGGGCCTGCCTTGCACCGCGGCTTGGAGACCGTTGGTTCAACTCCGCGGAGAATTTGGCCTCAGATTTTGCCAAACGCAAGACCCTAGTGCCATGGTTGGCCGCGTTGACCGCGATTTTCACCCGCCTTGCTCTGCTCTGGCTTTTTCCCGTTCCTCTCCCGGCAGTTCACGACGAATTCAGTTACTTGCTCGCAGCCGACACCTTCGCCCATGGAAGGCTGGCCAATCCGCCTCACCCCATGTCGATTTTCTTTGAGACCTTCCACGTGCTCCAGCATCCAACGTACGCATCGAAATACCCTCCGGCGCAAGGCGCCGTCTTAGCCTTGGGGCAGTTGCTGGGAAGTCCCTGGATCGGCGTTCTATTCAGCATCGCCGCCATGACCGTTGCGATCACCTGGATGCTGCAGGGTTGGTTTCCGGCCCCGTGGGCGCCGTTCGGCGCGCTGATCGTCCTCGCACGCCTCGATTTGTTCTCCTACTGGATCAACAGCTACTTCGGCGGCGCGGTAGCTGCCACGGGCGCAGCCCTAGTCTTAGGGGCTTTTCCACGCATCGTTCACCACCAGCGCCGCCGCGATTCTCTTTTGATGGGCATTGGCGCCAGCCTGCTCGCGAACAGTCGCCCGCTTGAAGGCTTTCTTTTTTGCGCTCCAGTCGCTATCGCGCTGCTGATCTGGCTGTTCTCTCGAACCAGTCCCGCTCTTAGCGTCACTGGGCCGCGCGTCCTGCTGCCGGCCCTGGCCGTCCTGGCTGCAACGTTGTTCTTCATGGGCTATTACAATTGGCGGGTTACCGGAAGCGCGCTTATCTTTCCGGAGTCTCTCGCGTTGCGCCAGTACGAGAATTTGCCTTTGCTCGCATGGCTGCCTCAGAGACCTCCGCTTCATTATTCCAACCCGCAATTCCAGGATTTTTTTGCCATCCGTGAGCGCGTTCGCTATCTCCCCACTTGGGACGGTTGGAAACATCGATGGCGGCAGTGGGGTCCGGCTTGGTGGCATTTCTTTCTGGGTGGCGTACTTTCCATTCCATTCATTACCCTCCCTTGGCTGGTGCGCGACCGGCGAATTCGATTGCCGCTCATACAATTTTGCTTCAGCGCGGCCGGATTGCTGGCTGTTCTTTTTTTCGTGGTCCATTACGCCGCTCCGCTTACCGCAACCCTGCTCGTGTTGCTGGTTCAGGCGATGAGGCATCTTCGCCAATGGAAGTGCTCGGGCCGCCCCGTTGGCGTCGGATTGTCGCGGATGATTACGCTAGCCGTACTCGCGGGCATCCCCCTCTACGCCATAGAAACAATGCGAACCCCTCCACCAGCCGAGCCCTGGAATCTCACACGCGTCCACATCGTCAAGCAACTCGACGCTACTCCCGGCCTCCATCTGGTGATTGTTCGATACACGGCGGATCACGTTGTCGATGATGAATGGGTCTACAACGCCGCTGATATCGATCATTCGAAGATCGTCTGGGCGCGCGATATTCCCGGTGTCGATCTGCAGCCCTTGTTAACCTACTATCGAAACCGAAACGTCTGGCTGCTGGAGGCCGATACGTCTCCTCCGCGCCTGCAACCCTTTCCCGGCCGATGAGCCGCTGCTAGATTGGCACTACCCGCTCCGCCGCTCACCTGTTTGGTACTGCCAGTTCCGGTTTGCTGTCGGCGTCAACTGGGAGCTGCCTGTCGCTGACGGCCGCGGCCTGATCGAGCGCCAGCGGCTTGCGATACCATGCGCCGATCATGAGCACCATTGCGCATCCTACATAAAACACTCCCCAGAACCGCTCCTGGCCCGAAGGGAACAATAGGAAGTGGAAGATCACGTAAAAAGAGGTCACTGCCGCAATTGCCTGACTGGTCCGATGGCGCTGCGAGCAAATGCCGACCACTCCCATAAACAAGAACAATGGCAGAGAACCGTTCATGGTTTGGGTCACCGCAGTTCTGAAAGCGCTTATATAATCTGCCATTCCAAACCTTGCAACCATCTCTCCCGGTGCCAGCGGTATCGCAACAAAGCTCCGGTAATAAAGCACCCGCAACCCATAATCTCCAGCGAAATGGTTGATCAGCAGGACAGAAACCACAGCGACCAACATCAGCACGGCTGCCTTTGCCTTTTCGATCTGCTTCGAGACTACGGCGCAATAAAGAAGTGCGCCGATGGCCAGAATTGCATTGTCGGTTCGCACGTAAATCGAAATCAGTAGCAACGTCAGCCCCCAGAACATCCGGCCGCGCTCGAAGATGAAGTAGAGGCCTGCAAGGCTTACCAGGCAGGCAAGTCCATCCGGCGTATTCATGCGGGCAAGGTCCAGGATGGGTGGACTAAGCATCAGCAGAAGCGAGCCCAGCGCCGCGCGCCCCGCGTCCACATATCGGCAGAGCCAGAGAAAGGCCAGCAGCCCGATGAGCCAGTAAGAGACCACAGCGACAACAATCGTGGCCCGCACCAAACCCAACCCCAGCTTGAAATGCAGTACAAAGATCAATTCGTTGAAGATCGGACGGATCGCAAAACAGGGCAGGTATTCGGCATAATGACCCGCATTCACGGCGCGGTCCTGGCGTGACTCCCACTGCGATGTCGGCCCAGCCTTATCCTGACCCAGAAGATGTTCTCTCGCCCCCCGCGGTACTTCCGCTGCCACAGCTTGATAAGCGGTGTCATGAATCTGCCGAACGCTGGCACCGCTCATGGCGACCGCATTGCCGATATACCCCAACATATCCATATCGTAGAAAGAGTGGAGGTAGGGCCGAGTCGCCACAACTGTGAGAAGCAACAGATAAACCCCGATCATCTTGTGGCGAAAGCCAATCCGCATAATAGGAAATCCCCTCCTAAGGCACGCCCAATGGCCATTCCCGTTCACCATTTGGAGCGATGGTTAGTTTCTCACAAAACAAATACGCGACGGAAATCATCGCCCGCGCGTTAACCAAGAACCGTGAATCAAGAACCGAGAACTGCTCTACAATCTTTCAGTGCCCGTCCTCCACAGTCTCCGAGCGACCCTCGAAATGATCAAGTGGGAGCACTCCATCTTCGCTCTCCCATTCGCTCTCTGCGGAGCCATGCTCGCCGCCTCCGGCCTTCCCACCGCCCATCAGCTTCTCTGGATCATAGTCGCCATGATTGCTGCGCGCTCGGCCGCCATGGCCTTCAACCGCCTCGCCGATGCCGCCCTCGACGCCGCCAATCCCCGCACTCGCACTCGCGCGCTCCCCGCCGGCCAGCTCTCGCCTGCCTTTGTCACTGCCTTCGTCACCGTCTCCTGTGCCATCTTCATCCTTGCCGCGGCCAAGCTGAATCGCCTCACGCTGTGGCTCTCTCCGATCGCGCTGGCGGTCATTCTTCTCTATTCCTACACCAAACGTTTCACCCGCTGGTCGCACCTCGTTCTCGGCTTCGCACTCGGCATAGCGCCCTCCGCTGCATGGATCGCGGTTCGCGGCTCACTCGACCCTCGCATCCTGCTACTCACCGCCGCCGTGACCTTCTGGGTCGCAGGCTTCGATATCCTCTATGCCTGCCAGGATTTTCAATTCGACCGCGACGCAGGACTCCATTCCATCCCTCGTGACTTCGGCATCGCTCGTTCTCTCTGGATCGCCCGCGCCTTCCACCTGATCATGCTGCTCCTGCTCATCGCCATGATTCCGGCTTTCGCCCTTGGCAAACTCGCGCTCGCCGGCATCGTCGCCGTCACCCTGCTGCTGCTCTACGAACATTCCCTCGTCAAGCCCGACGACCTCTCCAAACTCAACGCCGCCTTCTTCACCATGAACGGCGTAATCTCCGTAGTCTTCGCCCTATTCGTAGCCGCCGACCTCCTTCTGCGAAAATAAGAAAGCAATTGAAAGACTCAGATTCCTATCAGGGCATCGCTTCAGCGATGCCGAAGGCGCCACCGGATCAGCGCCGGCTTTAGCCGCTGGGAGTCCCGCTGGAGTAAACTATTCCCGCGCCCCGCAAACCGGCGCTCCGCAAACAAAGCAAAAAGGAATAATCATGATCCTGCGAATCGCAACCTGTGCCGTGCTGGCCGGAATTCTCCTCACCACACTATCAACGCCGCTGACAGCCCAGCACGAAGCTCCTGCCGCTGTAAACCCTCCTCCACTTCTGCCCGGGCTGGATACGCGCCTTATCGACACCAGCGCCGATCCCTGCGTCGATTTTTCCCAATACGCCTGCGGCAACTTCAGCAAGCTCTATCCCATCCCCAACGATCGTTCCGGCTACGGCACCGGCGCAATGGTCGCCGAGTATGCCGAGTACATCCTCCACAGCATGCTCGAAACTGCCGCCGCCGGTGGCGCCAAACGCACCGCCAACGAACAGAAAATCGGCGACTTCTACGCTTCCTGCATGGATACCGACGCAATCAACCGAGACGGTTTGAAACCTCTGCAGCCGGAACTTGACCGCATTGCCGCCTTAAGAGACAAAGGCGAACTGCCTCAACTCTTCGCCCACTATCAGTTGATTAATGTGACCGCATTTTTCAACTTCGGGGAACAACAAGACTTCCAGGACGCCCGCAAGCAAATCGCAGTCGTCGATCAGGGCGGCCTCGGGCTTCCCGAGCGCGATTTTTATTTCCGTACCGGAGACGTCGCCGAGAAAACCCGCGTTCAATATGTCCAGCATGTCGCCAAGATTCTCAAACTCATGGGCGAGCCGGATGAAAAAGCCGCCGCCGATGCGCAAAAGATCATGCAGTTGGAAACCGCTCTGGCCAAGGTTTCCATGGATATCACTTCGCAGCGCGATCCCAAAAATATCTACCATCTCATGCCGCTGTCGGAGCTCGCCACTCTGGCGCCGGGCATAGATTGGGACCGGTTCCTCAAAGACACAGGCACCCCGCCCGTCTCCGAGTTGAACGTCGCCAACCCGGAGTTCTTCAAAGGCATGAACGCTCTGCTAGCTTCCACGGATTTGGAGACGGTGAAAACGTACCTGCGCTGGCAGCTGATCCACGGCACTGACAGTCTGGTTCTACCCAAAGCTTTCGACGACGAAGTCTTCGACTTTGAGCGTCACAAACTTGCCGGACAACCTGAACAGCGCGCCCGTTGGAAGCGCTGCGTGAACGCCACCGATGGCGCCCTGGGCGAAGCCGTGGGTCAGGTCTACGTCGCCAAAGAATTTCCTCCCTCCAGCAAGCAGGCCACCGTGCAAATGGTTCATGACATAGAAACCGCAATGGACGAGGATCTCGGCACGCTCGACTGGATGAGCCCTGCCACCAAAGTTCGCGCCAAAGAAAAACTGCGCGCCATCGCCGACAAGATCGGCTATCCCGACCACTGGCGCGATTATTCCAAACTCACCATCGTTCGCGGAGACGCCTTCGGCAACGCCCAGCGCGCGGTTGAGTTTGAAAATCACCGGCTCCTCGACAAGATCGGACAGCCAGTCGATCGCGGCGAGTGGGGCATGAGCCCAGCCACTGTCAACGCCTACTACAGCGCCAGCATGAACGACATCAACTTTCCCGCCGCTATCTTGCAACCGCCGTTCTATGATCCCAAGGCAACCGACGCTGAAAACTACGGCCACATCGGCAGCATCGTCGGCCATGAACTGACCCACGGCTTCGACGACGAGGGCCGCCAGTTTGACGCCAATGGAAACCTCTCCGACTGGTGGACCGCGGAAGACGCGAAGAAATTCGACGAGAAAGCCGACTGCGAAGTGAAAGAGTACGGCAACTTCGTCGTCGTCGATGACGTGAAGATCAACGGCAAGCTAACTCTGGGTGAGAATACGGCCGACAACGGCGGCCTGCGCCTCGCCTACATCGCATTTCTCGCCGATGCCAAACGCAAGAACATCGACCTCACCAAGAAACAGGACGGCTTCACTCCTCTCCAACAGTTTTTCTTAGGGCACGGCCAGAGCTGGTGCGGCAGCACTCGCCCCGAACAACTCCGCCTGCAGGCGCAGACCGATCCCCACTCGGCCCGTAAATTCCGCATCGATGGCGTCGAGCAGAACATGCCCGAGTTCGGCGAGGCCTTCGGCTGCAAGATCGGCCAGCCCATGATGCCCGCCAATTATTGCCGCGTCTGGTGAGCTGCAAAAAAACCGGCGTCCCACCCCCTGCGGCGGAACGCCAGCTTCTCCATTGCTCTCGGTCGCTGAGAACATGAGGAGCGATCGGAAACCTTTCCGTTCCCGATCTCCCGCTCATCATGCGTCACGTCCGCTCACCAGTTGTCAGATACTTGTCCGCAATTTGCAAAAACTTTGTCTCGCCCAAGCATCGCATTCCCTTCGTAACTGAACTCCCGCACCCGATGCTGTTACCATAAAATTTCTCCCAAACATGCGCAGATTGTTCCACCTCGTCTTACTGCTCCTCGCTCTGCCGCTCCTGGCGCAGAGCAACGCCGGTGAGCTCCGCCTCAAAGTCACCGGGCCTGACGCTCTTCCGCTCAAAGCCTCCATCGAACTCTCCAGCGACGCCCTCCAGTTCCATCGCTCCTTCTCCACCGATGATTCCGGCCAGCTCACGGTGCGCAATCTTTCCTTCGGTCTCTATCGCCTTCAGGTTCGCAGCGAATCTTTCTCCGCCTACGATGGCCTCATCGAAATTCATTCCGCTCTCCCCACCGAATTCCTCATCCAGCTCCGGATCGCTGCACTCAACACCGCCGTAAACGTCTCCGCCGTGCCCACGCTCCTCGATCCCGAACGCACCACCTCCATCAATCACCTCGACTCCAAAGCTATAGCCGATCGCCCCGCCTCGCTCCCCGGTCGCTCACTTCCCGATCTCATTAACTCTCAGCCTGGCTGGCTCTACGAAGGCAATGCCGTTCTTCATCCTCGCGGCTCCGAATATCAAACTCAGTTCGTCGTCGATGGCATTCCCCTCACTGACAATCGCTCCCCCAGCTTCGGCCCCGAAATTGAAGCCGATGACGTCGACTCGCTCACCATCTACACCGCCGGCATCCCCGCCGAATACGGCCGTAAAATGGGCGGGGTCATCGAAGTCAACACGCAGCGCGACGCCCAACCCGGCCTCCATGGCCAGGCCGTTTTTTCCGGCGGCAGCTTCGATACCGCTGGAGCTTTCGCCCGCGCGCAGGATTCCTGGGGACACAATACTCTCGCCGCCAGCGCCTCCGGCAACATGACCGCGCGCTATCTGAATCCCGTCGTCCCCGAAAATTACACCAACCGCGGCACCACCGGGGACTTTTCTTTAAGCTATGACCGCGACCTCACTCCCAAAGATCGCCTCACCCTCAGTGTCCGTCACGAACTCTCCCGCTACGAAATCCCCAACGAAGAGCTTCAACAGTTCCCAAATCTTCAAACTCCCCCCGGCACCATTCCCCAGCTCCAGACCGCCGACAATTTCGAAACGATGGGTATCGTTTCCTACCAGCACATCTTTTCGTCAAACATCCTCGCTGACATTCATGGAATGGCGCGTGACAACTCCGACGACCTCAACTCCAACAACAGTTCCTGGCCTATCGCCGCCTTCCTGCACAACGACTTTAAAGAGGCCTACATCAAAGCCGCCATCTCCATTCATCACAATCGCCACGAATGGAAGGCGGGTCTTGAATCCGACAACATCTTTCTTCACGAAAACTTCAGCGACGTTATCACCGCGAACCCGAACCTTCTCATGGATCCCTACTATCCCTTCGACCCCGGCACATCCACCACTTTCGCTTTCGCCGGCACTCGCCCTGATCTCGAGCAATCGGCCTACATTCAGGATCTAATTCACCTCGGCAAGTGGACCGTGAACGCCGGCCTTCGTTGGGACCACTATCAGCTTATAGTTAATCAAAATGCCATCAGCCCGCGTCTCTCGATCGCCCGCTATATTCCCGCCGCCGGCCTGGTCGTCCACGCCTCCTACGACCGCGTCTTCCAGACTCCTTCCTTCGAAGATATTCTCCTTGCCAGTTCGCCGGACGTGGTCTCGCTCAATCCCAACGTGCTCCCTGTTCCAGTTCAACCTTCACACGGCAATTATTTCGAAGTCGGCGCGGCGAAAAGCTTCGTCAATCAATTCCGTTTTGACGCGAATTATTTCCGGCGCTATGTAAACAACTTCGCCGACGACGATCAGATCCTCAACACCGCCGTTAGTTTTCCTATAGCCTTCCGCAAAGCCATCATCTACGGCGCCGAAGCAAAACTCGAACTCCCCCACTGGAACCGCTTCTCCGGTTTTCTTAGCTATTCCTACACGGTCGGAAATGTCTGGTTCCCCGCCACCGGCGGCCTTTTTGTGCGCGATGAGACCGCCAGCGCTCAACTTGCCGGGCATTTTCCTGACTCGCAGGACCAGCGCAACACGTTTCGCGCGCGCGTTCGCTACCAACTAATGTCACGTTTGTGGTTTGCCGCGGGCGCCGAATATGGCAGTGGCCTGCCCTTCGAATACACCGGCACTTACGATCAGGCTCTCGCGGAATACGGTCAGGCAATGGTCAATCGCATCAACTTCCCCGACGGTCGCATCCGGCCCACCCTCTCTGTAGACATCTCGGCCGGTGCCGATCTCTACAAGAAAGAAGCGCGCTCCCTCCGCCTGCAAGCCGACGCCGAAAATCTAAACAACCGCCTCAACGTCCTCGACTTCGCCGGCCTCTTTTCCGGCACAGCCATAGCCCCGCCCCGAAGCTGCTTCGTCCGCCTAGCGGCGACGTTCTAGAATCAGGTAAGGTTCACGTGGGAGCAGCCGACTTCGGCTGTGCGCTGGGAGCAGGCCAGCTTCGAGTTTCGATCTATGCTCGCTTGAAATACTGCACCGCCCGCTCGTGTTTCCGTGCCGCCGCCCGCGAAGAAAACGTCCCCAGATTCTTCCGCTTCCCCGTCTTCGCATCCTTTTTGCGCGAATACAAACGATAGTCTCCGGATTGTAATTTGCGAATCATGCACAAGAAGATGCGCCAGCCGGGGTCACCGGTTGGAACAAAAAACGGCCGCTCCGCGCGTCCCTTTTTGATAAAATGTCATTCGGTGGAGCAGACACACAATCTCGCAGCTAGGTAATGGAGAACGCATGCACGAACGCCGGTCCCCAGGGGCGGCGTGTGATTTCGTTCAAACGTGTTGCTCTCGAACCTAGCTCCCTGCGACCATCTCCTTGGGGGCCCCTCCATCTACGTCGGCCTGATTGAAAACCACGTTAGCCCCCATGTGTGCTGGCCGGGGAGCAAGCATTTGCTCCTTGCGGTAAATCAGATTGCTCGCGTTAAACGTCGCCAGCTCAAACCCATGCCCGTGCGTAATCGCGTCCGTCGGACAAGCCTCTACGCAATACCCGCAAAAGATACATCGATTGTAATCGATGTTGTAGACTTTGGCATAACGCTCGGCGCCGCTTACGCGGAGTTCGGCGGTGTTGTCAGCGGCTTCAATGTAAATACAGTTGGACGGACAGTTGGCAGCGCACAGAAAGCAGGCGACGCATTTTTCGAGTCCATTTTCATCGCGCTGCAGGACGTGAGCGCCGCGAAAGCGGGCTTCGATGCGCGCACCGCGAAGCGGACCTTTGCCGTCGGGATAGTTTTCTACCGTGGTTGGCTGGAACATCTCCATGAAGGTGATGCTCATGCCCTCGGCTATGGCGGCGATGTTTTTAAGGACCGTCATGTGGTTCCAGTATACCGGAATGCCAAAATCGGATGGGATGGCTGAAAGTTTTGAGTGACTTCTGGTTGCACCCTGGCAGTCGGGCAGCGACCGAAGTTTTTCGCCGGATAGCCGATGGACTAAGATGCAGTCGCCAGACATGCGCGGCTGCGAGGTAGCCATATGGGAGCAGGCGGGGTTGGACCGGGCAGAATACGATCGGTTTCGGAACGGCTGAAGGCGGCAACGGATGAGTTGCAAGAACTCGAGAAGTTGGTTCTGTCTGGCGACTGTTCGGCGCGGGTGCTGGGCGATTTTCGCGGTGCTGTCGACAGCATCCGGCAAACCGCTTGGGCGGTGCAGCAATGGACTGAACTGCGACAGCAGAATCGCGATCCGTACTCGGTGCTGGAAATCCTGTCCGAGGAGCGCGTGCGTCGCGCCACTCAACTCACCAAGGACTTAACGATCGATCTGGAGTCGCTGGAGTTGAGCTTGGACACTGCGGGGTTGGAGAAATTGTTTCTAGCGATCAAAGGTTTGTACGATCGTCTGGCGCCACTATTCAGAAACAGGCTGGTTTAGGCCGCGGAAAGAATCAGGGGCGAACACCAGAACTAACTACCGCGGCTTCAAGCCTGCATCGATTTAGGAAGATTTACACGGCGCTGAAGCGCCGCTCTTCGATGCTCCGGCACGGTTGCTCCGGAGTCGGCCACTCTAAAGCATCTTCACTGTCAGGATCATAACCGCGGACAAGAGTGTGTCCGCTCCAAAGGGTTCGCTCTAGAACCAGTGAGTGAGTGCGCTGAGGGCGTAGAGGCAGAGGAGGGAGAGCGCGGGGCCGCCCCAGATCATTAACGTGCACTTCCAGCCGAGCGAGCGGGCTAGGTCGCGCTGACTTCGCCAGGAAATCAGGAAGGTTGGATTGTTCTTACCTTTCATGAGAACGACCGGGGGATGGAAGTCGAAGGTGTCGGCTTCGGTGGGAGCTTGGGGGTTGCTATTGGGTGAGTTGAGGCGCGAACCGTTTGAATCGCCGTTTACGGCGACTGCCAAAGGTGTAACGCCGGCGGCGTCCCACGCTTCGGGACTTGAGATGCCGGCTTTCAAGAGAGCGGCGGCGATCTTCTGCTGCTGGGTCATGTCGGCTGCTTTGGTTGGCCCGGCACTTGGCGAGAGATGGATCACATGGGCTGATGCAGTGGATAGTGCTCTCTCGTAAATCGGGTCGAAGGCCGGGTCATGCTGAAGACCGCCTGATAGAGAGAAGCTACTTAGGGCACTGCCGTTCGTTACGAGCGACAGCGCGCCGCCTCCCATGGAGAAAGACGCGTTGCCAACGGTGAGGGTTGTGGCGTCGGTGTCTTGAATGGGGTGCGGGTTGAGTTCGAGCCCAGGATTTTCGTCCAGCGTTCCGAGCAGGAACAGAGAATTCTTAGGCTTGATGCAGAACTCTTCGACTTTGATTTTGTTGGAGGTGTTCACGCCGTGGCGCGAGAGAAAACGGTGCACGCCGGGGGGCGCTTCTTCTTTCAGGGTGAAGAATGAATCGCAAAATTCCTGCTGGAAGTCGCGATGGAGGTCGAGGTCGGCGCCGCGAGGGTCGACCATGACTTTGCCGGTATTGTCGTCGAGGAAAAAAGGTACGTGCATGCACTCGGAAGCTACCTTGACCCACTGGCTGCTTCTGCCCTGGCGTTTCCATTCCCAGACCATAGTGCGGTGGTAGTAGCAAGGGCGCTCGGTGATGGGAGCAATCATGGTATAGGGGCCGACGGCCAGGCCGTTGAGCTCGACCATGCCGAGCGAGGCGCTGCGAATTTTCGAAACTGGAGTGTCGAGAATGAGGTGACGGCGCTGCAGCAGGCGGAATCCCTGGAAGAACAAGAAGAGACCAACGCAGAATCCAGTGATGCACCAAACGATCGGCCGCGCATCTGAGGAACGAAGAAGGAGGCTGGAGAGAGTCAATTTGAAGATCAAGGGTTTGGCCCGGTGGCTGTGAATTTGGGGAGATACCCCATATCGAGGCTAGCGGAGTCGCGGAGCGGGACGCAGCAGAAAAAGAAGATTTCGGCTTACGTTGGTAATTGAGTGCGAATGGCGGAGCGACTCGCTTCGCTCGTCTGGACAGCCGAGACGGCTGTCCCACATGAGTTCGGAAGATCTTTGGCTCTTACTCTTCGCGGCGGCGTTTCAGCAGGAGATAGGCGAGGGTGAGGCCTCCGAAGAACGCGAGGCCACCGACTGCGTTCACGCGCGTGGAGAAAAGAGTGTGCACCACGGCGATGGAGACGAGGATGAAGCCGAGCATTGATCCAAAGATTCCCAGCGGAGAGCGCATGGGCAGATCGGCTACTTGTTGAGGTGTGAGGCGGCGGCGGAATCTTACATGGGCTGCGAGCGACACCACCCATGAAAGAATCAGGCCGGAGAAGGCGGCTCCCAGGATGTAGAGGAAGGCTTGCTTGGGGGCCCAGGTTTCGATGATGAGGGCGGTGAAGATGCCGTAGGAGGAGACTAGCAGTGCGGGGCGCGGCGAGCCCGAGGCGTTGAGTTTTCCGAGCCACGCTGGAGCCCATCCGGAACGGCCCATAGAGAAAAGCAGGCGGGAGGCGACGTAGAGTTTGGCGTTGGCTCCGGAGAGCGCGGCCGTAAGGACGACAAAATTCATGAAATAGGCAGCGGCGGGAACTCTTGCCAGGCGAAGCACGCCTACGAACGGACTCTCGGAGACGCCGACGTGATTCCAGGGCATCACACCGACCAGCACAATGATTGCACCGAGATAAACACCAGCGAGCAGAAGGAAAGTGAGACGGGCGGCGCGGGGAATGTCTTTTGAAGAACGCGATTCGCCGGTGGTGACGGCGAGAATCTCGACGCCGCCGAACGTGTAGATCGCGATGAATACGGCTAGCAGAGGGGCGATTGGGCCTTTAGGAAAGAATCCGCCTTGGCTGGTGTATTGCGGGGCAACGCGACCGCTAAAAAGCAGGGCCGCTCCCGCGAGGATGAAGGCCACGATGGTGGCGAACTTGATCATGGCAAACCAGAACTCGAAGCATCCGAACGACTTCACGTCGCGCAGATTGACGAGCAGGAGTAAGACGGAAAACACGAAGACCCAGATTTGTGCAGGTACCGTGGCGAGCCAGTAGGTCATGTAGGTGGCGGAGGCGACCAGTTCGGCGCCGATGGAGAAGGCGATGGATGCCCAGTATCCGGCGCGGCATAGGAATCCGAGATATGGATTGAGATAGAGCTCGCCGTAGACGCCGAATGATCCAGCGGAAGGATGCACGCTGGCGAGTTCCCCCAGCGCCATGGCGACGGTGTAGGCGATGAAGGCGGCGACGATGTAGCTGAGGATTACGCTGGGACCCGCGATCTCGAGAGCTGCGGCGGAGCCGAGCAGAAGACCGGTGCCGATGGACCCACCGACGGCGACCATGGTCATCTGGCCCACGGTGAGTTGATGGTGGAGGCCTTGTTCTTGCGTCTCCGGCGAGGCGGGAGCTACGGGCATTTGAAACGATAACAAAAACTGAGGGTTCTCCCAAATTAATGGAGAGCGAGAGCTTGCGTCAGCGGCTAAAGCCTGGATCGATTTTTCGGCGTGATGGCACGATTGAAGTCGTGCTCTTCCGGATCGCGGGTGACTTTCGTAATCGCGGCGTGGGCTTACAGATTGCTGGGTCTGAGAGGGCCTCCTAGAATCGAGGGAGCAGTAGTCTGCCCAGAACCGAACCATGCCCGAGATCACGAAGCATATGGACCGAGCCGAGTTAACCCGACGCACGGAGCGCGCGGAAAAGCTGTTGCAGAAGGGTAAGGCTGCCGAAGCCCTGGAAGAATACCTGCAGATTCTGAAAGACGATCCGGAAAACGACTCGGTGCGGCAACTCGCGGCCGATTTGTGTCTATCGCAGGACCGGGCGCACGATGCGGTGCGCTTGCTGGGCGAACTGTTCGAACGGCAGGTGAATGGCGGAGATGCTACGCGGGCGAGTTTGACCTATAAGAAGCTGGCACGGCACGGGAATCCGACGTGGGAGCAGAAATTCCGCTTCGGACAGTTGCTGGAAGGATCGAACAAGAAGCTGGCGATGGGTACTTATGAATCCGCATTGAGCGATCTGGCGAAGGCGGAAAACAAGAAGGGTGCGTTGCAGGTTCTAGGGCGCGTGGTGGCGCTGGAGCCCACCGAGCCGAATTTTGTGCGGTTAGCGGAACAGTCGTCCGAGTTGGGAGAGAGTAAAGCTGCGGCAGAGGCGTTCAAGCATTTAGCGCAACTGGCGACCGCAGCCGGCGGCGATGCAGCCCAGTGGTATGAGCGCGCTTACCAGGAAGATTCTTCGGATGAGGAGATTGCGCTGGCTTATGGCAAGAGCCTGCTGAGCCAAGGGCAGGTGGGGGCAGCGATCTTTATTCTGGAGCCGCAAGTGAATGCGGGGAAGAACTCACCGGAGCTGCGGGATATTTATGGCGAGGCTTTGTTGGCTGCGGGCCGCTTCGCGGAGGCGGAGCCGCTGGTGTGGGAGCTGTTCGAACAGAATCCCAACCGAATGCCGCAGGTGATGGCGCTGCTGGGGCAATTGCTGGATGCAGAGCAGGATGAAACGGCGGTGGCACTGGCGCGGAAACTGGGGCAGTTCCAGGCGAAGCGGGGCGAGCGGCGGCAGTTTGTGGCGGCGATGCAGGATCTGACAGCGGCGCGTCCATCGTCATCGGCGATGCTGGAGTTCCTGAGTGAGCTGTTCAACGCGGCGAATCGCGAGGGCGATTATTCCCAGACTTTGCTGAAGTTGTTTGATTTGTATTGCAGCACGGGGGATTTTGCCAAGGCGGCCGAATGTCTGGATCGGGCGGCCGAGGTGGATCCCTACGATTCGGGACACGGAAAACGGTTGGAGCAATTGAAGGGCAAGATTGACGACGCGAAATTCAAGGCGATTTCATCGCGGTTTACGTCGACGAGTCCGACTGCCGCGGAAACGGCGATTGAGCATGAAGCTACGCTGGGGGCCTCGACGCTGCAGGATCTGATGCTGCAGGCGGAAATCCTAGTGCAGTATGGGATGCGGAACAAAGCGGTCGAGAGGCTGCAGAGGATTCAGGAATTGTTTCCGCGGGAAGAAGAGCGGAACGAAGATTTACAGAGGCTTTACCTGGCGGCGGGGATGACGCCGAGCTATGCGGGGTCGGCGCCGGCGGTAGCGTCAGCTGGGGTTTCGGCGTCCGCTTCGTCCGTGGCGGCAGCCGCTCCAGCGCACGATCCGGCGGCGGAGATGCGCAACGTGACGCGAGTGGCGGAGATTACGCGCAAGTTGTATCACCAGAGCACTGCGCCTGCGGTGCTGACGACTGCGGTTAACGAAATTGGCGGACACTGGGAAGTGTCGCGGTGTGTTGCGCTGATGCGAACGCCGGGTTCAGCACCGACAGCGATGCAGGAATTCTGCGGCAAGGGAGTGAAGGCAGGGACGGCTGCGACGATCAGAGAAGTGATGATCGCGCTGCAGGATATGGGGTCGGATGAGCCGCTTACGATCGACGACTCGCAGAAAGGTCCGGAGCTGCAGAAGGTGCGCAAGGCGGTGGCGGAGCTGGGGGCAGTAACCATTTTGGCGTTGCCGCTGAGCAATGGCGAAGATTCTGTGGGAATGCTGGCGTTGTTCAACAACAAGCCACGCGCGTGGCCGCATACCGATGCGGTAGTACTGAAAACATTGGCGGATCAGATGGTGATTGCGCTGAATAATGCCGGACTGCGGCGGCTGGTGAAGAATCTTTCGGTGACGGAAGAGAAATCAGGATTGCTCAAGCGAGGATCGTATCTGGACTTGTTGCTGGCGGAAAGTAAGCGCGCGGTGCAGAATGCTTCTCCGCTGTCGGTATTGCTGTTGCAGTTTGGGCGGAGCGCGGCGCTGGTGAAGGAATATGGCGAGGCCTCGGTGGAAGCTGCGATGGATAAGATTGGGCAACAATTCGCAGCGAACATCCGGACCAATGATTTGGCATTTCGTTATGACGTGACAACCATCGCGATTATTCTGGGAGATACGGCGCAGAAGGAAGCGATGATGGCGGTCGAGAAACTGCGCAAGATTATCGCGGGAGTGCGGGTGTCGGCGAAGGATGGATCGGAGAAAGGGCGCGTGATGGAATTCTCGGCGGGGCTGGCCGAGGCGGTGGTAAAGGAGAACTACGATCCGGTGGACATTGTGACGGAAGTGATCAATCGCGCCGAGCACGCGCTGGCTACTTCGCTGGTGCAGGGGCCGGGGAAGGTCGTGGCGCTCAACGCGGCGCTGGCGGCAGGGGCAGTGGCGTAAAGCGAATTGGTGAGCTATGAAGGGCAGGTGGCTGGTGCGTCAGTTTTCGGAAATCTGAAGATGAAGACATACAAACTGTACTTGGCGAAGCCGCTCTTAATCTTTTACCTTCTTATATTCGGAGCATGGGTTCTCAAAGGAATTGGTGGGGTCATCGCTTCAGCGCTGGGAATGTTTGGAGCGGATGGACCGCCCGTAATTGTCTTCGTCGTATTTCTAGCTATCGGGCTGTTTAATTCATACATGTGGTTGAGAATACCGTTTGAGATCAGAGTCCTTGACAGCACTGACATCGAGTTTCGCAGTCTTTTTCGGAGGACATCAGTTTCTCCGACAGACATCAGGTCGGTGCGGGCGAAGCGGTATGCGCTCGGATTAGTAGACGTTTTGCATGGAGGGGGACGGTTCATCTGCTGAGCCAGATGGACGGCTTTCACGATTTCATCTCCACAGTCAAATCGATAAATCCGGCTATAAAAATTGAAGGTTGTTGAGTGCAAGTTCCCTCAGTGGTCAAACCCTCTGGCACACTGCTAAACTAACCAGTTTGATTAGTATCTCTGATCCGCTCTGAGCACGCGAATCTGTCGGGAAAATCATGTTGAAACCGGGTGATATTGCCATTGTCAGTGGGGCGCGCACGCCCTTTGGCCGCTACTGCGGCAAGTTGAAAGACTTTACGGCGCAGGAGTTGGGCGCGGTCGCGGCCAAGGGAGCGATGGAGCGGGCGAAGGTCGATCCTAAGGACGTGGATCACGCTGTGTTTGGCAACGCGCAGCAGACCTCGGGCGACGCGCTGTATGGGGCGCGGCATGTGGGGTTGCGGGCGGGACTGCCGATTGAGGTTCCGGCGCTAACCGTGAACAGGCTGTGCGGGTCGGGGATGCAGTCGATTGTTAACGGAGCGCAGCTGATTCAGTTGGAGGAAGCGAAGATTGTGTTGGCGGGCGGGATGGAGGCCATGTCGCAGGCTCCGTTTGTGATTCGCGGGCGCGATGGATTTACGCTGGCTCCGGGCGGCAAGCTGGAAGATTCGCTGATGGTGGCGCTGCTCGACAGTTATTGCGGGTTGTACATGGCGAACACGGCGGAGTTGTACGGCGAGCAGCAGGGGATTACGCGGCAGGCGCAGGATGAGTTCGCGCTGCGCTCGCAACAGAAAGCGGATGCGGCTTATAAAGAAGGACGCATTCAGGAAGAGCTGGTTCCGGTGCCGTTGCGGAATGCGAAGGGCGAAGCTACGGGAGAGTCGCTTACGGAAGATGATCACCGGCGGCCGCAGACGACGATGGAAGGGCTGGCGAAGCTGAAGGCGGCGTTTGGAAAGAATGGAACGGTGACTGCCGGCAATGCGAGCGGAATTGTGGATGGCGCGGCGGCGGTGATTTTGATGTCGATGGACGATGCGCGCAAGCGAAATCTGGAGCCGCTAGGGCGGATTGTGAGTTGGGGAATTGCGGGAGTTGAGCCGAAGATCATGGGAAGCGGTCCGGTGCCGGCGACGAAGATTGCGCTGCAGAAGGCGGGACTGTCGCTTGAATATATGGATCTGATTGAAGTGAATGAGGCGTTCGCGGCGCAATATTTGGCCGTCGAAAAAGAATTGGGCCTGGATCGCGAGAAAGTCAATGTGAATGGCGGGGCGATTGCGTTGGGGCATCCGCTGGGCGCGACCGGGACGCGGCTGGTGATTACTTTGTTGTATGAATTGCGGCGGCGGAAGAAGAAGTACGGGCTGGCTACGGCTTGCATTGGCGGCGGGCAGGGAATCGCGATGATTGTGGAGACCCTGCTGAATTTTTAGCATGGCGCTGAGGCAGAAGAATAAGAAATCAAGTTCTTAACCACGGAGCGCACAGGGCAGATCTACCCCGTGATCTTCCGTGTTGCAAAGGGATCCGATGGAAATCAGAAAAGTTGGCGTGCTTGGTTGTGGGCTGATGGGGTCTGGTATTGCGCAGGTTTGCGCTACGGCTGGATTCGATGTGACTGTGCTCGAAGTAGAGCAGAAGATTCTGGACAAGGCCTTTGCCGGGATTGAGAAATCTTTGGCGAAGTTTGCCGAGCGGCCGGTGGAGAAGGGTGGGATCACGGCGCAGCAGAAGGATGCGGTCCGCTCGCGACTCAAAGGGACTACGAACAAGGCCGACTTGGCCGATTGCGACATTATTATTGAGGCGATCATCGAGAACTTGGAAGAGAAGAAGAAGATGTATGCGTCACTGGATACTGTCGTGAAGAAAGACGCCATCTTCGCTTCGAATACGTCTTCTATTTCGGTGACTGAGCTTTTGACGGCGGTAAAGCGGCCGGAGCGGTTTATTGGGCTGCACTTTTTTAACCCGGTGCCGCTGATGAAGCTGGTGGAAGTGGTGCGAACGATAGCCACTGCTGACGATGTTTATCAGACGGCTTACGAGTTCGGAAAAAAGCTGGGCAAGGTTCCGGTGCGCACGTCAGATAGGACGGGATTCATCGTCAACCGGCTGCTGGTGCCGTATTTGCTGGATGCGATCCGCGCGTATGAAGAAGGTGTGGGGTCGATTGAGGATATTGATAACGCGATGAAGCTGGGATGCGGCTATCCCATGGGTCCGTTTACGCTACTCGATTTTGTTGGGCTCGACACGACTTATTACATTACGCATGTGATGTTTGACGAGTTCAAGGAGCGGCGCTTTGCGTCGCCTCCGCTGCTAAAGCGGCTGGTGATGGCCGGATGGTACGGGAAGAAGAGTGGTAAAGGGTTCTACGATTATTCGGACCCGAATAACCCGAAGGCGAATAAACTGTAAACGGAGAAGAACAGGAAATAAATGGCGGGCGAGCTCAGCGATCAGGATGTGCAGCGGTATCGCATCGCGTGGAACAGTTACGTGGCGCGGCGGAATCTGATGGTGGTGCTGTTTGTGGGGTTTGTGCCGCTGGGGATTCTGATTGCGAAATTGAAGATGGGTGAGCTGGTGAGTTTTGCGCTGCTGGTGGGCTGGATTATCGTTTACCTGACGGGGGCGTATTGGTTCACCGAGTGGAAGTGTCCGCGATGCGGGAAGACATTCGCCAACCGGCTGTGGACACAGCGCTGCATCAGTTGCGGCCTGAGCAAGGATGAGATTGGGGTGGTGGTGCAGGGGAAGCAGGTAAGCCAGGCTGGCTCGCCATAGATTCGCATAATTCAGATGAAGATATGAAGCGCTCAGGTTGGATCACGGGTGTAGTCGTATTGCAGCTTGTTTATGTGTTGGCGGTGCTGGCGCTTACGGTGTATCTGCTGGTGCTGACGCGAATGCCCCGGGCCGGCAATCCTTCCGATGCTGCGGAAAACATTTCTGGTTTAAAAGTAGGAGTGGCGATACTGGGCATTCCGGCGCTCGTGGCTTTGGTGGCCTGGCTTGGATTGTGGAAGGAAAAACGCTGGGGATGGTGGCTGACGATCCTGATCGACTTGGCATTTTTCGCCGCCTTCGGATACAGCTTGATTGATGACGGTTGGCACAATATAGATGGGGCGCTCGTGACGTTAACGGTGATCGCGCTCGTCCCAGCCGTTTGTCTTTTGTTGCCGAGGGTGAGAAGGGCTTATTGGCGGGGCAGAATTCCGCACTTGCCTCCGATCGGGGTCGAATCGGCAGCGGAATCAGCGCTCGGCGCCTCGAGAACGAATTTATGAACTTCGAAAACATTCTCCTGGAAAAGAAAAACGCGATTGCATACGTCACCGTGAACCGGCCGAAGGTCCTGAACGCGCTCAACATGGCAACAATGGAGGAGTTGCGGGCGGCATTTCATGACATTAAGAATGATGCCTCGATCCGCGTGGTTATTTTTACGGGAGCAGGCGAGAAGGCGTTTATCGCGGGCGCCGACATCGGCGAGTTGGCCAAGCACGATGCGGTTTCGGGCAAGGAGTACACGCACCGCGGGCAGAACGTGCTTAATCTGATCGAAAATCTGGGCAAGCCGGTGATTGCCTGCATTAATGGATTTGCGCTGGGCGGCGGATGCGAGATGGCGCTCGCTTGCACCATGCGGTTGGCGAGCGAGAACGCCAAGCTGGGGCAGCCGGAAGTGAAGCTGGGGATTATTCCGGGATATGGCGGGACGCAGCGACTGGCCCGTCTGGTGGGCAAAGGCATCGCCATGCAGATGCTGCTGGCAGGCGAGATGATCACGGCGCAGGAAGCGCATCGTATCGGGTTGGTGAATGAAGTTCTCGCTGCGGCCGAGTTGATTCCTCGGGCGGAGGCGATTGCGGCGAAGATTATTGCGAATGCTCCGCTGGCGGTGCAGTACGCGATGGAGGCCGTAAATAAAGGCATGGAGATGACTTTGAGCGAGGGGCTGTATTTGGAGGCGGTATTGTTCGCGGTGGCTTGCGCGACCGAGGATAAGAAGGAAGGGACCGCGGCATTTTTGGAGAAGCGGGCGGCGGTGTTTAAGGGGAAGTGAAGTATTGCCACGGGTTTTCACGGATTGGCAGAGATCAAAGAACAACTCACCACAGAGACACAGAGAAGGCCGTTCGTTGATGAAGTGGGCTAACGTCACCGCACAAACTAAGAGCGAAGAAGACTTCGAGCTTTTGACCAAATTGCTCGATGCGTTAGGCTTTCGCGGCGATGAGGTAGAAGATTACAAGCACTATCGACTCCAGCCTTTTCTGCCTTCTGACCTCAGATTGGAAGTTGTGTACCGCAAGGATTCCCGCACTTATCCAGATCTGGAGTTGACGATTTCCGATCCCGATTCGGCAGTCCAAGCTATCAAGAAGATGAGCTTGGGGATTATCGAAGATAGTTCCGGCCCTGAGCCCAAGAACTCGGCTCGGTGTTTTGAGGTGCAGCTCCCAGGTGGGACGGTCATTTCCTTCTTAGGAATTCGGACTGGCGGCGGCTCGAGGCCGGAAGACAAAGCAATTGACGGAAGTCTAGATGCTTCCGGCAAGACGTTCGGGATCGTTATCTCGCGGTTCAATTCGTTCATTACCGAGCGACTGCTGGCTGGCGCAACGGATGGATTAACGCGATGCGGCGTGAAGCTCGACGGTGGCTACGATCTGGTCCGCGTTCCGGGGGCGTTTGAGATTCCGCTGGCGGCGCGGAAGCTGGCGGAGACTGGGAAGTATGACGCGGTTATCTGTCTCGGATGTTTGTTGCGCGGGGATACGGCACATTACGACGTGATCGTGAACGAAGTGACGCGGGGGATTGGGCAGTCGGCACAGGAGACCGGCGTGCCTCATGCGTTTGGCGTGCTTACCTGCGAGAACCTGGAGCAGGCGATTGAGCGTGCCGGGCTGAAAATGGGCAACAAGGGGTTCGAGGCGGCGCTGGCGGCGGTGGAGATGGCGTCGTTGAAGGAAGCTATCAGCGGTCAGCGATCAGATGTCAGCGCAAAGCAGGTTCCTCGCTCCGCTCGGAATGACAGGAATGTAAGAGGGAACGACAAGAGTGTGAGCCGGAATGACAAGCGCGTGAGTCGGAATGACAAACCTGAAAAGGTGAATGACAGATCTAGGCGTGCCACGGCCAACACAAAGACAAAGCGGCGCAAATAACCTTCCTGTGCAGTAAACTGAATTACCACATCCACAACTATTTCCTTATGGGCACTCGTCGCAAATCTCGGGAACTGGTTCTGCAGATGTTGTTCCAGGCGGACATGGGCAAGCAGACGATCGACCATGTGCAGCGAACCTTTTGGGCGGAGCACGCCGGAACAAGTGCGGAGGTGCGTGGGTTTGCAGAGGACTTGTTTCGGGTGGCGACCGATCGCGGCATGGAGATTGACAAGCTGATCGAGGGGCACGCACAGCACTGGCGGATGGAGCGCATGGCGGCGGTGGATCGCAACTTATTACGAGCGGGAGTGGCGGAGTTTCTGGGTTATCCGGAGACGCCGCGCGCGGTGGTGATCAATGAGGCGCTGGAGATTGCCAGGAAGTTTTCCAGTCCGGAGTCGGTGCAGTTCGTGAATGGAGTGTTGGATAGCGTGGCAAAGGATCTGGGAAAGACAGCTTAGGTCGGTTCTATGCCTCGGGGCTAAAGCCCTAGTCATTGGCAGGTACTATCGCAGCGCTGAAGCGCTGCGCCACCCAAAATCATAGTGCGTCCCTCAAGCGTGGGACGGCATGCGGCGGGCCTCGCCCAGGGCCTGAACGGGTCTCCACACAATTTCGTTTCAAGTTCGTTCCCACACAATCTAATTCGAGCTCGATACCGTCCACCGGTGCTACGGCTTTACGGCTACGAGGTTTAGGGCGCAGTTGGCACCGGTGTAGCAGAAGGGATTGAGGGAGTTGGGGAGCGGGGGAAAGGAGATTTGGTTCTGGTCGAGGAGCGTCTCGATGTTTAGTTCGTGCAACTGCCCGTCGGAGGCGGCGACGTAGATGAGGGTGCCGTCCACCGTCATGTCGGCGGCGACGGCGCTGGCATCGCCGACGAGCTGGATTCTCGAGACGGTGCCGGTGATGAAGTTATAGATCAGGACGCCAAAATCACTAGTAACGATGTAGGCCTGAGTGGAATCGGGCGAGAGGAAGAAGTTGATGGGATGGAAAGTGCCGTAGCCGATGTCGACGTGCACCGGTGCGAAGGTTATGTTCTGCGGAGTGTGGGCGAGGGCGACGGGTTGCGGACAGAGCGTGGTGAGTGGCGCGGGGGAGGTGTTGGTGGCGACGATGTCGATGCCGGTGTTGTCGAGGCCGAAGAAAAAGTCTAGCCCAGTGGTTTGAAGGTTGGGGATGAGAGCGTTCCCCATGGAGACGTTGCCTGAAGGAACCATCTTCAGGAAAAGGGGAGGACCTGGCAAAGCCGGAGCAGACAGAGTGACCGAAGAATTGTCGCAGGTGTTGTACAGGGCGAGGCTGCCGGCAGGAGCCCCGCCGGAGAGCAGGGCAAAGGAGCCGGTAGAGTTGAAAACCACAGACGTGGCGGGGGTGGGCAGAGGATTCGGCTTCGCTATCTGCAGCGATTGCAGGGTGGAATAGACATACAGAGTATTGCCGCCGTTGCCGAGGATGAGGGCTTTCAACTCGTCTGGGGAAAATGCGGCTGCGGTCGCGCTGTTGATATTTAGCGGGGCGGTAGACGACGGGGAAGAAGTGACTACGTAAACCTGATTGGGAATGGAAATAGTGTCGGAGAAAATGGCGGTGGCACCGTTGGGCGAACTGGAGAGAAACTTGCCAGTTACCACGCCACGAGGCGTACCCGGAGCGGCCAGGAAACTAAAGGGGCTGCTGGTTCCACCGAGATTACCTGGAGTGATGACTACGGCGCCGAATTCGCTGCCCGTGAAGGCCTTGTCTCCCGGGGGATCGAACATCAGCGAGTTGGGTGGCGTGGGCAACTGGGTCGCACTACCGGGGAGATTGGTAGAGGTGGAAACATTGTAGAGAGCGACATCGCACAGTGGGTCGCTGTAGCAGTCCTGACTGGTGGCTAGGACACTGGTTGCTACGGGGGAACCGGTAACTAATCCGGAAATAGCGGTCACGGGATAGACCGGTTGTGGAATGTAAGGCGCAGGAAGAACGAGGGGATTCAGCGGAAAACCGATGTTGCAGGTTGGTGGCGAGCAAGAGGCCGTAATCGAGGCTACGCCGGGCTGGGTAGTGGAGACGGTGCAGGTGGTGCCGGCGGCGCATCCGGCGGCTCCGCCTGCCGAGAGAGCAGCCGGCTCAGAGGAGGTCCAAGTCAGCGGCGGTTTGGGGACGATGCAGCCTTGCACATCGACGGCCGTGGCTGTGATGGTTTCAGACGTCCCCTTGTTGACGGCAAAACTGGTTTCGATGTTGTGCTGCAAGCCGCTGACGCCCAGCTCGAGGTCGATGCACTGGACGGGACAGGTCTCGAAATAATAAGGCTGGCTGAAAACTCCGGATGCTGAGGCGATGACCTCGGTCTGGCCGGGAGTGTTGGGAGCTGCTGTTGCCTGATAGGTTGCGACGTTGATCGAGCTATCGACGATGGGAGTGATCTTGGCGACGTTGGCGTTGGCTTGGGTCCAGGTGAAGGGACCGACGGAGCCGGTGATGTCGACGCCTTGGCTGAAGGCTCTGGCTTGCAGAGTCTCAATCTGGTTCTGCGACAGACATCGGTTCGTGGGCGTGAATGTGATGTTGCAGGCCACGGGCAGAGGCTGCTGATTCGGGCAGGCGGGCGGCGGAGAGTTAACGGGAGGAACCACGCTGATCGTAATCGTATCGATGGGGGGATGGACGAAGATGAGAGTGGGCGGACTGGTTACACCCAGAGCCGACGCCGTGACTTGAACCATGCCAAAGGTCTGAGGTGTGCAGACCGTGTAGAGCGGAGCATTCCAGGTTCCGGCGCAGGCCGTGCCACTAGGGGCTACGTCGAGGATTCCGGGGTTGTTTGACGAAAAGGTGAAGGCGGATGAAATGTTTTGGCCGGCGTCGTTCTGCGCGGTGGCGGTGAGCTGGATTATGCCGCCGGCTTGCAGGGAAAAGCTGGGACTGGGATTAAGGGTGATCCTGATCGGGAAAGGATTGCTTCCTGCGGGCTTGTGGCCGCCGCACGCCGGCAAGAGCAAGGATAAGAATATGGTGACGATCAGCAACGCCCAGGCACCGAAACGCAAACTTCCCATGCACCCTCTCGTCGCCTCACGGTTGTGGCCGCTGGGCGAGCTCTTCAATGGAATGGAAAACTGCTAGTGTAGAGGCTGGAGACGGATTCAGCAAGCTGACTTGGCGAACTCTTCGGTCGCTTGTGCTCTCTCAAGGGCAGGCTCCGAAGATTCGCGCAGTCCGATCCTCGGACTTGCAGCGCTCCGCCTTCAGCAGTGGGATGCAAAAAGACGGGTTGACGATGTTTCATCTCAGTTGCTATAGTTGTTGAGTTCCGCGAGTTCATCTAAGGCTTGTTGTGTGCCGTGAGTTTCCCCGGAGTTGTGCGGGCACTTGCGGTAGAGCTGTTGAGAAATGCGTTTCCGGTAAAGCAGAGTTGTGAAGTAACAACGTTCCGGAAATTTTCCTCGCTGAAACGTTCCTGCGCTGCCTTTCGCCCTATCACGAGGGCTGCTGTCGAGACTGAAAGTAGTCAAGAAGCGGTCTGCGAAAGGATATGCAGGACAGAGCTGGCGATACGGAGCACTCCCGTAGTTTGGCCGGGTGCCACCGTCGGCAGCAGAAATCTAGGACCCAAGAATCTCTCTCCGTGATTCGTGTGCGGCGAGAAGCATGGCTGGCCGATTGCGCCTGCCAGCCCGGATGGCGCGGTAAGCGCGCTCGGGAAAGCTGATAGCGCCCGTGTGCTGCCCGCCTGTTAGCGGCGGTTCCGGTGTGCGACTTTTGCGTCAGACAGTTAGCGACAAGGAGCGGCAAGAGTGCCTACTTTTAATCAACTGGTAGCGAAGGGCCGGAAGCGGCCGCGGTACAAGACGGCCAGTCCGGCGCTGCAGGGATGTCCGCAGAAGCGCGGTGTTTGCACTCGCGTGTACACGCAGACGCCGAAAAAGCCGAACTCAGCGCTGCGAAAAGTGGCGCGCGTGCGCTTGACCAATGGGATTGAAGTTACGACTTACATTCCCGGCGTCGGCCACAACCTGCAAGAGCATTCGATTGTGTTGATTCGTGGCGGCCGCGTGAAGGATCTGCCGGGCGTGCGCTATCACGTGATTCGGGGCACGCTGGATGCGGTAGGTGTGGCCGGTCGTCAGCAGGGGCGGTCGAAGTATGGCGCGAAGAGAGCGAAGAAGGGCTGAGAAACAAGTTTCGAGTTGCGCAAGTTTCAAAGTTTCAAGGTGACATCGCCGAAACTTTGAAACTCTGAAGCCTTCGAAACTTTGAAACCTGGAGTTTTATGCCTCGTAAAGGACATACCGCGAAGCGGACCGTGCCGGCCGACGCCGTTTATGGCTCGGATTTGGTGACGAAGTTCATCAATTCGATGATGTGGCAGGGTAAGCGATCAACGGCCGAGGGCATCTTTTATGAAGCTCTGACCAAGGTGCAGGAAAAAGGCGGCGATGAAGCTTTGAAGCTGTTCACGAAAGCCGTGGAGAACGCGAAGCCGCTGCTCGAGGTAAAGACGCGGCGAGTGGGCGGCGCGAACTACCAGGTGCCGGTGGAGGTAAATGCCGACCGGCGTACTTCGCTTGCGATCCGCTGGCTGCTGACTTATGCGCGCGGGCGCGCAGAGCGAGGCATGGTCGACAAGTTGAGCAATGAATTGCTGGACGCGGCCAATGGAAAAGGCGCGGCCATCAAGAAGAAAGAAGATGTACACCGGATGGCGGAAGCTAATAAGGCTTTTGCGCATTACCGGTGGTGAGGGAATTGAGTGATTGTGCGATCGGGTCATCGAGTGATTTGAAAGGCGCCTCGGCGTTTAGATTTTTTCAATCGCCAAATCGCCCGATGACTCAATCGCCAAATTTTAATTAGCGGTCGGAGCCTTAGAAAGAAGCAGAGAGAGTCGTGCCCAGAACAGTCCCATTAGAACGCTGCAGAAACATCGGCATCATGGCGCACATTGATGCCGGAAAGACCACTACGACGGAGCGCATCCTGTTCTATACGGGAAAGACGCACCGCATCGGAGAGGTGCACGAAGGCACTGCCACCATGGACTGGATGGAGCAGGAGCAGGAGCGCGGGATAACGATTACGTCCGCGGCCACGACTTGCACCTGGCGCGACATTCGCATCAACATTATCGATACGCCCGGCCACGTGGATTTCACGGCGGAAGTGGAGCGCTCGCTGCGCGTGCTCGATGGCGCGGTCGCGGTGTTTGACGCGGTGCACGGGGTGCAGCCGCAGTCGGAAAAAGTTTGGCGCCAGGCCGATAAATACGGCGTGCCGCGCATTTGCTTCATTAATAAGATCGACAAGATGGGCGCCGATTTTGAGCATGCCATCGATACCATCCGCAAGCGCCTGAGTGCCAAGCCCGTCGCGATTCAGATTCCAATCGGCCAGGAAGATAAATTTAAGGGCGTCATCGATCTGATCAATATGAAGGCGATCGTGTGGATAGACGACACGATGGGAGCCGAGTACGTCACCGAAGAAATTCCCGCCGAGTTGAAAAAGAAAGCCGAAGCGTTCCACGCTCAGTTGGTCGAGAGCATTGCCGAGAACGACGACGAAATCCTGCACAAGTTTCTGGAAGGCGAAGAGATTAGCGCGGATGCGTTGCGCGCGTCGCTACGCAAGTCGACCATTGCTTTGAAAGTGTTCCCCGTGGTGGTGGGAACGGCGTTCAAGAACAAGGGCATCCAGCCGCTGCTGGATGCGGTGGTGGATTATCTGCCTTCGCCGCTTGATGTGCCCGAAACGCATGGACTGAATCCCGACAACGGGGAACAGATTTTCCGCAAGGCTGATGACAAAGAGCCATTTTCGGCGCTGGCGTTCAAAATCATGGCCGATCCGTTTGTCGGCCAGTTGACGTTTATTCGCGTGTATTCCGGGCAACTTAAGACTGGCGACTCCGTGCTGAACACGGGCCGGCGCAGGACTGAGCGCATTGGACGTTTGCTCAAGATGCACGCCAACAAGCGCGAAGAGATCAGCGAAATTCTTGCGGGTGACATTTGTGCCGCAGTCGGCCTGAAGGGCGTGAGCACAGGCGATACGATTTGCGATGAAAAGCATCCCATCGCGCTCGAAAATATTACATTTGCGGTTCCGGTGATTTCGGTTGCGGTTGAGCCCAAGACGAAGGCCGATCAGGAAAAAATGGGGATGGCGCTCGGCCGTCTGGCGCAGGAAGATCCTACGTTTAAAGTTCACACCGATCCCGACAGCGGACAGACCATCATCAGCGGCATGGGCGAGTTGCATTTGGAAATCATCGTCGACCGCATGATGCGCGAATACAAAGTTGAGGCGAACGTCGGCAAGCCGCAGGTGGCGTATCGCGAGACCATTCGCAAGCACTCCGAGGCGGAAGGCAAATATATTCGGCAGACCGGCGGACGCGGCCAGTACGGCCACGCCAAGATCAGGCTGGATCCGCAACCACCGGGCACGGGCTACGAATTCGTCAACGACATTGTGGGCGGTTCGGTGCCGAAGGAATTCATCAAGCCGATCGATCAGGGAATTCAGGAAGCACTCGAAGGCGGCATTCTGGCGGGCTATCCCATGGTCGATGTGAAGGCGACGCTCTACGACGGCAGCTATCACGACGTCGATTCGAACGAAATGGCGTTCAAGATCGCCGGGTCGATGGCGTTCAAAGAAGCCGCGCGCAAGGCTTCACCTGTGCTTCTCGAACCGGTGATGCAGGTTGAAGTGGTTACGCCGGAGGATTATGCCGGAGTAATTATGGGCGACCTGAGTTCGCGACGCGGACGCATTGAAGGCATGGAGCACCGCGCGGGTTCGCAGGTGATCAAGGCGATCGTGCCGCTGGCGGAAATGTTTGGTTATGCGACCCACATGCGTTCCTCGACGCAGGGGCGGGCTGAGTACTCGATGCACTTCGCGCGTTATGAGGAGGCTCCGCGATCGGTCGCGGAGGAAATCATCGCGAAGGTGCAGGGGACTACGAAGTAGCGCCCGCGTCCCGCCGGCCCGCAGCGAGTGAAGACTTACGCGGACGAAATGTCCGCATGAAAGCCGGCGTGACGCCGGCGTTACAAAGGACGAATATGGCGAAAGAGAAATTTGATCGCAATAAGCCGCACTGCAATGTGGGGACGATTGGTCACATTGACCATGGCAAGACCACGTTGACGGCGGCTATCACCAAGGTGTTGCAGAAGCACAATCCGAAGATTGTGTTCCGGTCGTTCGATTCGATCGACAATGCGCCGGAAGAAAAAGCTCGCGGCATTACCATCGCGACGGCGCACGTCGAGTATGAGACGGCGAACCGGCACTACGCGCACGTCGATTGTCCGGGCCACGCCGACTACATCAAGAACATGATCACGGGTGCGGCGCAGATGGATGGCGCGATCTTGGTTGTGGCGGCGACGGATGGTCCGATGCCGCAGACGCGCGAGCACGTGCTGTTGGCGCGGCAGGTGGGCGTGCCTTACATCGTGGTGGCGCTGAACAAGTGTGATGCGGTGGACGATCCTGAGCTGCTCGATCTGGTTGAGCTGGAAGTGCGCGAGTTGCTGAAGAGCTACAAGTTTCCCGGCGACGATGTGCCGGTGGTGCGGTTGTCGGCATTGGGGGCGCTGAACGGGGAAGCCAAGTGGGAGAAGCAGATTGACGCGCTGATGGAGGCGGTGGATAAGAGCATTCCGCAGCCGGCGCGCGAACTCGACAAGCCGTTCCTGATGCCGATTGAAGATATCTTTTCGATTCAGGGGCGCGGCACGGTAGTCACCGGAAGGATCGAGCGCGGGAAGGTGAAGGTGGGCGAGGAAGTGGAGATCGTCGGCTTCCGCGACACCCGCAAGACAGTGGTGACCGGCGTGGAAATGTTCAAGAAGCAACTGGATGAAGGCATGGCGGGCGACAATGCTGGTCTCTTGCTGCGCGGCATTGCGAAAGAAGATGTGGAGCGCGGCATGGTGCTGGCGAAGGGTGGATCGATCACTCCGCACACCAAGTTCAAGGCGGAAGTTTACATCTTGACGAAGGAAG
This sequence comes from uncultured Acidobacteriota bacterium, assembly GCA_963761915.1. Classification (GTDB taxonomy): domain Bacteria; phylum Acidobacteriota; class Terriglobia; order Terriglobales; family Acidobacteriaceae; genus Sulfotelmatobacter. Next base: position 74,474 of record CAVXIO010000005.1, on the reverse strand, counting down.
AAGGCGGAAGGCATACGCCGTTCTTCAAGGGATACCGTCCGCAGTTTTATTTGCGCACGACGGATGTGACGGGAGTGGCGGAGTTGCCGGCGGGCACGGAGATGGTGATGCCGGGCGACAATGTTTCTCTCGTGATCGAGTTGATCACGCCGGTGGCCATGGAGAAGGGCTTGCGCTTTGCCATTCGCGAAGGCGGGCACACGGTGGGCGCGGGAACGATCGCGGAGATTGTGCAGTAGCTGGAAAAAATGCCGGCGGGACGCCGGCGCTGCAAAGCGGCTTGCATCCTGCCGCCAGTTCTTTCCTTCCGCAGAAAGCGGGAGGGGCAAAGAGAGTGAAACGTGATTGGAAAAGAAAGAATTCGCATCCGGTTGAAGGCTTACGACTACCGCATCCTGGATCAGTCGACGGGCGAGATTGTGGAAACCGCGCGGCGTACCGGGGCGCAGATTGCTGGGCCGATTCCGCTGCCCACGATGCGGAACAAGTACTGCGTGCTGCGTTCGCCGCACGTGGATAAGAAATCGCGGGAGCAGTTCGAGATTCGCACCCACAAGCGGTTGCTCGATATTCTCGAGCCGACGCAGCAGACGGTCGATGCGCTGATGAAGCTCGATCTGCCTGCGGGCGTGGATGTGGAGATTAAGGCGTTCGGCAAGGAACACAAGTAAAGCTGTCAGCTTTCAGCCGCCAGCTTTAAGCTAAGGCGGAGAGCTTCCCAGCCAATAGTCGCTGGAATGCGGCACGCTGGATGGAGACGAAATGGCGATCCGAGTTACAGGCATTCTGGGCAAGAAGGTCGGCATGACGCAGCTGTTTGACTCGAAGGGCGATGTGCGCCCGGTCACGGTGCTGCAGGCCGGTCCTTGCGTGGTGACGCAACACAAGCTGGCGGTGAAGGACGGTTACGAAGCGGCGCAGATTGGCCTGGTCGAGTTTGTGAAGGAAACGCGGCTGACCAAGCCGGCGCGCGGACACCTTGCGAAAAATAATCTGCCTCCGGTGAAGTTCATGCGCGAAGTGCCGCTAGAGACCGACGGTGCGGCGGACGGCGACGTCACGGTAAAGGTTGGTGACCGCGTGCTGGTCGAGATTTTTGAAGGCGAGAAATTTGTCGACATCGTGGGAGTCAGCAAGGGAAAAGGTTTCCAGGGCGTAGTGAAGCGGCATCATTTCGGCGGCGGTCCCAAGTCGCACGGATCGATGTTCCAGATCACAGGATCGATCGGTTCTTCGGCCTTTCCGTCGCGCGTGTTCAAGGGAATGCGCATGTCGGGACACATGGGCCATGCCCGAGTGACGCAGCGCAATCTGCGGGTGCTGGGAGTGGATAAGGACGAGAACCTGTTGGTTGTAGAGGGCAGCGTACCGGGGCCGCAGGGCGGGTACATCGTCATTACAAAAGCGAAGAAGCCGCCCAGAGAGCGCCGCGGATTTGCGGGTTCGGCGACGGTGGATCCGTTGAAGGCGGCGAAGAGAGCGGCGAAGAAGGCATAGGAGCAGTCGTTGGTCGTTAGTCGTCGGCTAAACCAAGGCGAAAGCAATATGGCACAGATTGACATACACGATTTAAGTGGAAAGAAGGTCGGGACGTTCGACTTGGCCGATGAGATTTTCGGCGCGGTCAACGAGGATCTGATCTGGGAGGCGGTGAAGCATTACCGCGCAGGGCAGCATCGCGGCACACACGCGACCAAAGCCCGCTGGCAGGTTTCCGGTTCGGGCAAAAAGCTGTGGAAGCAGAAGGGGACAGGGCGGGCGCGTATTGGCTCGATCCGGTCGCCGCTGTGGCGCCATGGCGGCACGGTGCATGGTCCGGTTCCACGCTCCTACGATTACGCGTTTCCGCGCAAGAAACTTCTGGGTGCGCTGCGTTCGGCGCTGGCGGCGAAGTTTGCCGATGACAAGCTGACGATTGTGAATGCTTTCGAGCTGAAGGATGCGAAGACGAAGGCGTTTCGCGCAGTGCTGGATGCGTTGAAAGTCGAGTCGACGGTATTGGTCGTAGACGTGCCGAACTCGGGCAACAATAACCTGGCCTTGAGCTCGCGAAACATTCACGGACTGGAGTTGATCGCGGGCAATGAGGTTCATCCTTATCACTTGCTGCGGTACGACCGCGTGATTTTTTCGCATCCGGCAATCGAGAAGTTGCAGTTGACGCTGCAGGACACTTTGCCCAAGCGCCAGCGCAAGGCGAAAAAAGAAGAAGGCGCGAAGAAGGCTTCGGCGGCTCCGCGGAAGCGGACGCGGCATGAAAAAGCGGCGGAGGTGGCCTAGAGCCTAATCATTATGAAATCCGCATACCAGATCATTCGCCGTCCGGTGATCACCGAAAAAGGTTTGGCGATCAAAGAGAATCAGAACACACTGGTCTTCCAGGTTGCACCGAAGGCGACGAAGACGGAAATCAAGCAAGCGGTGCAGACGATTTTCAAAGTGAAAGTATTTTCCGTGCGCACGGCGACGTATCCGGGAAAAGAGCGGCGGCGCGGGAAGTTTGCCGGCTACCGTCCGGATTGGAAGAAGGCGTATGTGCGGCTGCGGGCCGGCGAGAAGATGCCGGAGTACGCGCAGAATTTGTAGGAACGGTCGTTGGTCGTTAGCAAGAACGACCGGGCCAAGGTGAACTGCGAACGACGAACGACGGAATTACGAGCTGATTATGGCGATCAAAACATACCGACCGACGACGCAGACGTTGCGCTACCGCACGACCATCGTCAACGACGACATTACGACGAGGCATCCGCACAAGCCGCTGATCGAGCCCAAACCGCGGACCGGCGGCCGCCGCAACTCCGGCGACATGACGATGCGGTTCATCGGGGGCGGGCACAAGCGCAAGCTGCGCATCATCGATTTCAAGCGCGATAAGACCGGGATTCCGGCCACCGTGGTCAGCATCGAATACGATCCCAATCGTTCACCGCGCATCGCGCTGCTGGCCTATGCGGATGGTGAAAAGCGCTACATCATTCAGCCGGAAGGGTTGAAGGTGGGACAAAAAGTTGTGAGCGGACCCGAGGCGGATATTCTGGTGGGCAACGCGCTGCCGCTGCGGAATATTCCTCCCGGCACGCAGATCCATAATTTGGAACTGAAGCCGGGCAAGGGCGGGCAGATGGTGCGCTCCGCGGGTGGATCGGCGCAGTTGGTGGCGAAGGAAGAAGAGTACGCACTGGTCAAGCTGCCTTCCGGCGAGACGCGGAAGATTTCGCAGGACTGCATGGCCACGATTGGCCAGGTCGGAAATCTGGATCACGAGAACGTCACCATTGGCAAGGCGGGACGTTCGCGCTGGCTGGGGAAGCGTCCGCACAACCGCGGCGTTTCGATGAATCCGGTGGATCATCCGCACGGCGGTGGTGAAGGCAAGACTTCGGGCGGACGGCATCCGGTGACGCCTTGGGGCCAGCCGACTCGCGGGTACAAGACGCGGAATAACAAGCGGACGGATAAGTTTATTGTGAACCGGCGGACGAAGTAGCGGCGCTGGCGGAAGCAGATTCCTCTGGTCGCTTCGCGACCTTCGGAATGACACGTTTTTGAGTTTGAGGGTGAGAATTCATTTATGGGACGTTCAACGAAAAAAGGCGCGTTCGTCGATAACTTCCTGATGTCGCGGGTTGAGGGGATGAATTCGCGCAACGAGAAGAAAGTTTTGCGCACCTGGTCGCGGCGATCCACCGTGGTTCCAGAGATGGTGGGGCACACGATTGCGGTGCACAACGGAAAGAAATTCATTCCGGTGTACGTGACGGAAAACATGGTGGGGCACAAGCTGGGTGAGTTCAGCTTCACGCGCAACTTCAAGGGACATAGCATGAGGGCGGCTACGGAAGTGGCGGCGAAGCCGGCGGGAATTCCGGGAGGCCCGGGAGCGATAACTCCGTCGGCACCGACAGCGGCGCCGCCGAAGGCATAAAAGGGTTTAGGCCCTAGCCCTGAGGTTAACTGAGGTTAACGGTAGAGAGAGCGAAAGGCTTAGAACAGAGACGAGAATATGGAATTCCGAGCGGAAATGCGTTATTTGCGAGTTTCGCCGCAGAAGGCGCGCCTGGTGCTGGAATTGATCAAAGGGCGCAAGGTGGAAGAGGCACGCAACACGCTGTTGTTTACCAAGAAACGCGTGGCGGCGCACGTGGGCAAGCTGCTGCAATCGGCGCTGGACAATGCGAACTTTTTGAGTGCCGAGAAAAATTTGGATGTCGAGCTGGACAATTTGTATGTGAAGAGCGCGATCGCGAATGACGGGCCGCGCATGAAGCGAATTCGTCCAGCGCCGCAGGGACGCGCGTTCCGCTACCAACGGCGCATTTCGCATATCACTTTGGTACTGGCCGAGCGCGGCAACGGCGCGGCGCACGTTTCGGGAGAGACGCGAACCGCGAATCGGGCTGGGGCTCCGGCGAAGCGGCGGGCTCCGGTGGGGAAGAAAGCTGCTGGCGCGAGTAAGACGGGTAAGAAGAAGGCGGCCGCGAAGTAACGGCAACAACAGGTTCCTCACCCGCGCTTGGCGCGTGTTCGGAATGACAAAGTTTCGGGATTGATTCGGAGTTGATTTAGGAGAAGCAATGGGACAAAAAGTCCATCCTTATGGTTTTCGCCTCGGCTATACCAAGCCGTGGAAGTCGCGCTGGTTTGCGGAACGCGATTACGACAAACAGCTGTTCGAAGACATCAAGCTGAAGAACGAACTGAAGGATAAGCTGAAGTCGGCAGGAGTGAGCTCGATCGAGATCGAGCGACCGGGCAACAAACTGCGAATCATTATCAAGACGGCGCGGCCGGGAATTATTATCGGGCGCAAGGGTGCGGAAATCGACAAGCTCAAGGCAGACCTGCAGAAGCGCACCGCGGGCAAGGATGTGTTTGTCGACATCCAGGAGGTACACAAGCCGGAGCTCGATGCGCAACTGGTTTCGGAAGCGATTGCGCTGCAACTGGAAAAACGTGTGGGTTTTCGTCGCGCCATGCGCAAGGCGGTGGATTCGGCGCTGCGCTTTGGTTGCAAGGGAATTAAAGTTCGCGTCAGCGGAAGGTTGAATGGAAATGAGATCGCGCGCTCGGAGTGGTATTTGCAGGGGCGTTTGCCGCTGCACACGCTGCGGGCCGATATTGAGTACGGTTTCTCGGAGGCCAGGACGACGTACGGCGTGATTGGCGTGAAGTGCTGGGTGTACAAGGGCGAAATTCTTCCGGCCAAGAAGCGGGAGCAGACGGCGGGAGTGGGAGCGTTCTAGAAAACGCAGAGGTCAGAAGTAAGAATGCAGAATGCAGAAGTAAGACCGGTTGCGAGTTGTAGGGAAAGCGAAAGGTTTAAGAGCTAAGGGCTTAAGAGCTGATCTTATGTTGATGCCAAAGAAAGTGAAGTACCGCAAGCAGCAGCGGGGGCGCATGACGGGCAAGGCATGGCGCGGCAGCACGCTGGCGTTTGGCGACTACGGCCTGAAAGTGCTCGAGCCCGGCTGGATCACCGACCGGCAGATTGAAGCCAGCCGCGTGGCCATGACCCGCTTCGTGAAGCGCGGCGGCAAGATTTGGATTCGGGTGTTTCCCGACAAGCCCGTGACCAAGAAGCCGGCCGAAACCCGTATGGGCAAGGGCAAAGGCGCGCCCGATCATTGGGTGGCGGTGGTGCGTCCGGGAAAGATTCTGTTTGAGATGGAAGGGGTCACGATCACGGATGCGACCGAGGCGATGCGTTTAGCGTCGCACAAGCTGCCACTGCGCACGACTCTAGTGAAGCGCGAGATGGCGCATTAACAACAGCCATCAGCTTTCAGCCGTCAGCTATCAGCAAGGGCGGCGGGAAAGCTGAAAGCTGAGAGCTAATTATGAAATCCGAAAAGATTCGCAACTTAACCGACGCCGAGCTGCAGCACCAGGGGCAGGATCTGGCCGACCAGTTGTTCAAGCTGAAGTTTCAGCTGAACATGGGCCAGACCGAGAGCCTGAAGAAGATTCGCGGGCTGCGCAAGGACATTGCGCGGGTCAAGACAATTTTAGGCGAGCGCACGCGCGCCGCCGCAACGGAGAAACGATGATGGCGCAAACCGCAGCCGGAAAATCCGCGACGCCGCAGGCCGAGCACGTGCAAGGACGGCGCAAGGAAGTGGTGGGAGAAGTGGTCGCCAACCGCATGCAGAAAACCATCGTGGTGAAGGTGACGCGGAAAAAAGCGCATCCCTTTTATGGCCGCGTGGTGGCGCGCAACAAGAAGTTTTACGCGCATGACGAGAAGAACGAAGCGCACGTGGGCGATGTGGTGCGGATCGAGGAGACGCGTCCGCTTTCGAAGTTGAAGCGCTGGAAGCTGAAAGACATTGTGCGCAAAACGACGCTGGTGCCGGAGATCGTGCTGGAGCAAGACATCAAGTAGAGGCGTCGCGAGTAAGGACGAGGGAGAGATTGCCATGGCTGTGATGATGAGAAGCATGCTGGAGGTCGCCGACAATTCCGGCGCGCGCAAGCTGCAGATGATTCTGCCGCTCGGCGGTTCGACCGGGCTGAACGCCGGCCTCGGCGACATAATCACGGCCGCGGTGAAGGAAGCGTCGCCCGACGGGCAGGTGCAGAAGGGGAAAGTGGTGAAGGCGGTGATCGTGCGCACGCGCAAGGAGCATCGGCGGCGCGACGGAACTTACATCCGCTTCGATCAGAATGCGGCGGTACTGATCAACGACGCGGGCGAACCGGTGGGGACACGCGTCTTCGGGCCGGTGGCCCGCGAGTTGCGCGAGAAGAAATTTTTGAAGATCGTTTCGCTGGCGCCTGAGGTTATTTAGACATTTGAAAGGATTGAGTGATTGTGCGATTGAGTGATTGTGCGATTGAAGATCAAAGCTGCAGACGGATGATTTTCAATCGCTTAATGACTCAATCGCCCAATCGCTAAATAGGGTTTATGAGAACAGTCAGCACGGAACATAAGCGAGTGGATATCCGCCGCAACGATAACGTGAAGGTGATCACGGGGCGGGACAAGGGCAAGGAAGGACGCGTGCTGCGCGTATTTCCGAACGATGCCAAGTTGCTGGTGGAGCATGTGATGATCGTAAAGAAACACGTGCGCCCGAACCCGCAGCGCAACATCAAGGGCGGAATCGCCGAGCAGGAGAGCCGGATTGCGATTTCCAACGTGCAACTAGTTTGTCCGACGTGCGGCCCGGTGCGCATCGGACACGAAGTGCGTGGGGACCGAAAAGTCCGGGTGTGCAAGAAGTGCGGAACGACGCTGGATAAGTAATTTGGCGATTGAAACCGAAACGGTCCGAGGTTTTCGATCGCTTAATCGCGCAATCGCAAAATGACTCAATTCTCACGAACCGGTAACGACTCCGAAACCGTGGGAGAAAGTTGAAAAGGATTATGGCGAAAGACAGAAAGGGATCGAAAGATTCGTCGCAAGAGCAGGCTAAGCCGGATCAGGCGCGACATAGCGCCAAAGAGCGGCCGCGGCTGCGGACGCGCTTTGATAAAGAGGTGGCGCCCGCACTGTTGAAGGAACTCGATCTCAAGAATGCGATGGCGGTTCCGCGGCTGAACAAGATCGTGGTCAACATGGGCATGGGCGAGGCCACGCAGAACTCAAAGATTCTCGACCCGGCGGTGAATGAACTGGGCCAGATCACAGGGCAGAAGCCCATCGTCACCAAGGCCAAGAAGTCGATTGCGGCTTTCAAGGTGCGCGAGGGGCAGGCGATTGGCACCATGGTGACGCTGCGCGGCGACCGGATGTATGAGTTTTTCGACCGGCTGGTGAACATTGTTCTGCCGCGCGTGCGCGACTTCAAAGGAGTATCAACGAAGTCGTTCGATGGCCGTGGTAATTACACGATTGGCCTGCACGACCAGTTGATCTTCCCCGAGATTTCCTACGAGAGGGTCGACAAGATGAAAGGCATGAACGTCACCATCGTGACCACTGCGGCAAACGACAACCAGGCGCGGACGCTGTTGAAGCATCTGGGGATGCCGTTCCGGACACAATAAGGTTTCAAGGTCGCAAAGTTTCGAGTTTTCGACAACAAGATTTTTTAAGGATTACATGACTACAGCGAAGCGAGTGAAGGACGCGAAGATCGAAAAGAAGTTTGAAGTGGCGCGGAATAACAAAGAAAAGACGCCGAAGTTTTCTACGCGCCGGCACAACCGCTGCAAGATCTGCGGACGTCCGCGGGCTTATCTGCGCAAGTTCGGCATGTGCCGGTTGTGCTTCCGCGGGCTGGCGTTGCGCGGGGAGATTCCGGGAGTGGCGAAGTCTTCGTGGTAGAACGTCGTTGGGCGCTTGTCGTTAGTCGTTGGCAACGACAACTGCGGCGACGGGAAGCGTGAAGGTTGCAGGCAGGTGGTTGGCGAACGACCGACGACTAACGCCCAACGACCGAAGTAAGGCTGCCGCAGGTTCTCCGCTGAGAGCGGAGCGAACGGGTGGCGAGAGGAGAAGCACACGATGAGGTTGACCGATCCGGTCGCAGATATGCTGACGAGGGTGCGCAACGCGCTGCAGGCGCGGCACCAGAAGGTGGACGTTCCGGCTTCGCGCCTGAAGGTGGAGATTGCCCGCATTCTAAAGGAAGAGGGCTACATCTCGAACTTCAAGGCAACGGAGGAGGAAGGCCACAAGGTCATCCGCATTTATTTGAAATACGGCGCGCACAATGAGGCGGCGATTTCGAAGGCGGAGCGTGTGTCGCGACCCGGATGCCGAGTCTATGTGCGCCGGAGCGAGATTCCTCGCGTGCTGGGCGGAATGGGAATCAATATTCTGACCACTCCGCGCGGAGTGATGACCGGACGCCAGGCGCGCAAGGAAGGCGTCGGCGGCGAATTGTTGTGCGAGATTTGGTAAGAAAAGCAGCTATCAGCCGTCAGCCTTCAGCAAGGGCGCGGTGGTGAGGAAGCTGAGAGCGAAGAGCTGAAAAAACCTTATGTCACGAATTGGAAAAAAGCCGATCCCGATCCCTAAGGGGGTGACGGTCAAAATCGAAGGCAACACGGTGCTGGTGCAGGGGCCGAAAGGCAAGCTGGATACGGCTTTGCCGGCAGGCATCAAGGTGGAGCAAAAGGACGGACACATCGTCGCTGTGCGCGAGAACGATTCGCAGGCGGCAGTGCACGGACTGGCGCGCGCCCTGGTGAACAACGCGGTGGAAGGCGTCACCAAAGGATGGACGCGCGACCTGGAAATTGTCGGCATTGGTTATCGCGCCGAGATGAAGGGTAAAGGGATGGTGGTGTTCAATCTCGGTTATTCGCATCCCATCGAGTATCCGTTGCCGACCGGCGTCGATGCGGCTGTCGATCCCAAGCAGACGAAGATCTCGCTGACGGGAATCGACCGCCAGCAGGTGGGACAGGTGGCGGCGGAAATGCGCTCGCTGCGTCCGCCCGATCCTTACAAGAATAAGGGTGTGCGCTACGCGGGTGAGAGATTGAAGAAGAAGGTCGGTAAGACTGGAGCCAAGTAAACCGTCGTTGGTCCTTGGTAGTTAGTCGTTGGCCAGGGTGATGGCGGCAGCAGTTGATGTTCAGTCTTTGGCTAACGACCAACGACTGCGACCGAGGACGGATCTTATGTTTACGAAGAAATCGAAGAATCAAAAACGTGGACACATTCACGACCGCATCCGCAAGAAGATGCAGGGCACGGCGGAGCGTCCGCGGCTGAATGTGTACCGTTCGCTGAATCACATTTATGTGCAGGTGATCGATGACTTGCACGGTCAGACGCTGGTTTCAGCGAGCTCGGCCGAGGGCAAGAAGGAAGAGCGGCGCACAGGCGGCAATGTGGCGGCGGCGAAGTCCGTGGGCAAGGTCATTGCGGAGCGAGCCAAGGCCAAAGGCGTGAGCAAGGTAGTATTCGACCGCGGCGGCTACATTTATCACGGACGAGTGAAGGCGCTGGCCGATGCGGCGCGCGAGGCGGGATTGCAATTTTAAGGGATTGAGCGATTGTGCAATTGAGTCATCGGGCGATTGGAACTCGAATAGCAGCGTGTTTTTCAATCACCAAATCACTCGATCACACAGTCGCCAAATGAAACGAGAGTTAAAGAATGCCAACAGTAATTAAGAAGCTTGATGCGAATTCGTTTCAGTTGAAAGACCAGGTGGTGGCCATCAACCGCGTCACCAAAGTGGTGAAGGGCGGAAAGAATCTGTCGTTCGCGGCGCTGGTGGTGGTGGGCGATCCGTCGGCGGCTGTGGTGGGCCACGGCGCGGGCAAGGCCAAAGAGGTTCCGCAGGCGATTCGCAAGGCGATTGAGTCGGCGAAGAAGAATCTGATCAAAGTGAACTTGACGCAGACTTCGATTCCGCACCTGGTGCTGGGACGATATGGTTCCGGGAAGGTGCTGCTCAAGCCGGCTCCGGAAGGCACGGGAGTGATTGCGGGAGGCGCGGTGCGCGCGGTGATGACATCGGTGGGGATTCAGAATGTGTTGACGAAGTCGATCGGCACGACCAACCCTCACAACGTGATCAAGGCGACCTTCGACGCGCTGCGGCATTTGAAGAGCAGAGAGAGTGTCGCGGCGATGCGCGGCAAGTCGATGCAGGAGCTTTAGTACCTAGTACCGAGAGACGGAACTGAGGAATTTGCAATGACTACGAAGAAACCGAAAGCGGTTGCGGGAAAGATACACCTGAAGTGGGTGGTTTCGGCCATTTGCGCCCCAGTGAAACAGAAACTGGTGATCAAGGGGTTGGGATTCACGAGGTTGAATCAGGTGATTGAGCGTCCGGACAATGCGGCGATTCGGGGCATGGTGGCGAAGGTTCCGCATCTGGTTGAGATTATGGAGTAGCTGCGAGCCTCGAGCTACGAGCTTCGAGCGAGCCGGCACAGGTTGCTCGAAGCCCATAGCTCGCAGCTCAAGGCTGAGAGATTAATTATGAATTTATCGAATATTCGAGCACCGAAGAAGGCGTCGGAAAAGCGCAAGCGCGTTGGGCGCGGCATGGGTTCGGGCATGGGCAAGACATCCACGCGCGGACACAAGGGCCAGCGGTCGCGCACCGGTTCGCGGATGATCCGCGGCTTTGAAGGCGGCCAGATGCCGCTGCATCGTCGCATGCCGAAGCGCGGTTTTACCAATATTTTCCGCAAGGAATTCAATATCGTCAGCCTGGAGCGGCTGGCGGCGCTGAGCGCGGACCTGCACGCATCGCCCATTACGCCTGGGGTGCTACGCAAGGCGGGAGTGATCAAGGCCAAGCATCCAGTGAAGATTCTCGGTGACGGCGAATTGACGATTGCAATCACCGTGCACGCGCACAAATTCTCCAAGTCGGCAAAGGAAAAAATCACCAAGGCGGGCGGCAAGGTTGAGGTCCTGCAGTAATGTTTGAGAAGCTGGCGAACATCTTTCGCATTCCGGACCTGCGCAAGCGCGTTCTGTTTACGCTGGCCATGCTCGCAATCTATCGACTGGGCGGGCATCTGCCCACGCCCGGCGTGAACTTCCTGAAGCTCGAGCAGGCCTTCCAGCAGAATGCGGGATCGCTGCTTGGGTTCGTGGATCTGTTCTCCGGCGGCAATATGCGCCGGATGACCATCTTCGCGCTGGGGATCATGCCCTACATCACGGCATCGATCATTCTGCAGCTCTTGACCGTTGTGTATGAGCCGCTAGCCAAGCTGCAAAAAGAAGGCGAACTCGGACGCAAGAAAATCACGCAGTGGACGCGCTACATCACGGTAATTCTCAGCGCGGTGCAATCGTTCGGCATCGCCATCGGGCTAATGAAAGCCGGAGACTTTGTTCTTCACCCCGGCCCCGGCTTCATCCTCATGACGCATGCTGACACTGACCACGGGAAGCGCGTTCATCATGTGGCTGGGCGAGCAGATCACTGACCGTGGCATCGGCAACGGCATGTCTCTGCTGATCTTTGCCGGCATTGTAGTGGGCCTGCCCCGCGGCGTGCAGGATCTTCTGGAAAAAGCCAAGAACGGAACATGGGGCGCGATCACGCTAGTGCTGATGGTGGGCCTGGTCGTGTTCATGATTGCGGTAGTCGCGTTCATTGTCTACGTGGAACGCTGCGAACGGCGCATCCCGGTGCAATACGCGAAGCGTGTGGTGGGGCGCAAGGTGATGGGCGGGCAGTCCACGCACTTGCCACTGAGAGTGAACGCTGGCGGCGTGATGCCGGTAATATTCGCGTCTTCGATTCTCGGGTTGCCGCAGATGCTCGGCTATGGCTTGAAAAACAGCCGTTACTTCGGCGACCTGATTCGCGTGCTGGGTTGGGGCGAACCGCTCTATACATTGCTGTACGCGCTGGGAATTATTTTCTTCGCGTACTTCTATGTGTCGATCGTGTTCAATCCCAGTGAAGTTGCCGACAACATGCGGAAGTATGGCGGCTTCATTCCGGGCATACGTCCGGGCAAGCGCACGGCCGATTATATTAACGAAGTGCTGACCCGCATCACATTGGTGGGCGCACTTTATCTGATCATCGTCTCCTTCATTCCCGAATGGATGATCACCGGCATTCACTTGAACCACTTGCCATTCTGGCTGGGAGGATCGCTGTTTGAGCGGCTTCCGGTGTGGGTGACGAACGGGTTGGGAGTGAACTTTTATTTTGGCGGAACCTCGCTGCTGATTGTGGTCGGTGTGGCCATGGATACCGTGACACAGATCGAAGCGCAGCTGATCATGCGCCATTACGATGGATTCACACCGCGCAGTGGGCGCATTCGTGGCCGGCGGAACTGGTCGTGATATCGAGCGATTGTGCGATCGGGTGATTGTGCGATTGCGAAGTTGGTTGATTGAGGAAGGGTTGGATTCGTGATCTCTGTCGGAGATTGTCAATCACTCAATGGCTCGATCGCCCAATGACTCAATGTCGAACTCGATGGCGCAGGAAACCTCACGGGACGTAGGTCCCATAGTTTTGCTTGGACCGCCGGGCGCGGGCAAGGGCACGCAGGCCAAGCGAATCATGGAACGTTACCAGGTTCCGCAGATTTCTACCGGCGATCTACTGCGGTATAACGTGGCCCAGGGCACGGAACTCGGCATCGCGGCCAAGGCGGTCATGGCGCGAGGAGAGCTGGTTTCCGACGACCTGGTTTGTGAAATGGTCCGGCTGAGGCTGAGCCAGCCGGATTGCAAGCGTGGATATATTTTGGACGGTTTTCCGCGGACTGCGGCCCAGGCCGGATGGTTGGACGCGTTGCTCGACGACAAGCTCTTTGACAACTCGCGCCCGACTCGAGCGTGGCCAATTGTGATCCGCTTGGACGTAGACTATAATCAACTCTTGCTCCGGATTACTGGACGCCGTTCTTGTCCCACCTGTGGGCTGATCTATAACGTCCACTTCCAGCCGCCCCGCGTCGATGAACTTTGCGACGTGGACGGGCAGAAGCTGGTGACCCGCAATGACGACCGGTTGGAAGTAATTCAGCCCCGTTTGGCGGCCTACCGGGAGCAGACTACGCCCGTGGCGGATTATTACCAACGAACGGGTAGATTGATCTCGGTGAATGGCGATCTGCCGATGGACGAGGTTACCGAGCAGATTTTCAGGATACTTGAGGATCATCACGCATAGCGTTTCTTGATAGAGCATGGCGATTGTCTGCAAGTCGGCAGCGGAGATTGAGCGGATGCGGCAGAGCGGCCGCATCGTGCGCCAGGTTCTCGATGGAGTGCGCGCGATGGTCGTGCCGGGCGTGACCACGATGGATTTGGAACGTGCCGCCGAGAAGAAGATTACGGAACTCGGAGCCAAGCCGGCATTCAAGGGCTATTACGATTATCCGTGCGTGTTGTGCACGTCGGTGAATGAAGAGATCGTGCACGGCATCCCGTCGGAAAAGAGGGAACTGAAAGCCGGCGACATTGTCTCGATCGATTGCGGCGTGGTGTTGGACGGATACTATGGCGACGCGGCGATCACGGTTCCGGTAGGCGAAGCTGTGAAGCCGGAGTTGCGCAAGCTGTTGACGGTGACCGAAGAATCGCTTTACCGCGGCATCGACCAGGCGCTCATCGGCAACTCCGTGGGGGATGTGGGAGCGGCGGTGCAGGAGCACGTAGAAGCGGCCGGGTTCAGCGTGGTACGCGAATTCGTGGGTCATGGCATTGGGACGCGCTTGCACGAAGAGCCGCAGGTGCCGAATTTTGGAGCGCGAGGCCACGGCGCGAAGTTGCGCGAAGGCATGGTGCTCGCAATCGAGCCCATGGTGAATTATGGCAAGCCGGAAACGCGGGTGCTCGGAGACAAGTGGACGGCGGTAACTGCGGACGGAAGCTTCAGCGCGCATTTCGAGCACTGCGTCGCGGTTACGAAGGATGGGCCGGTAATTTTGACGAAATGAAAGGCAGTTCTCAGTTCTTCGGTTCTCAGTTCTCAGTGGGGAACCGGGTGCGTTTAACTGGGAGCTGAGAACTGACAACTGAGAACTGAATTTAATGAGCAAAGAAGACGCGATTGAGGTGATGGCGGTGGTGCTGGAACCGCTGCCCAATGCCATGTTCAAGGTGGAACTGGAGAACAAGCACCAAGTACTGGCGCATGTATCCGGTAAGATGCGCAAGAATTTCATTCGCATTCTGCCCGGCGACAAGGTCGCGGTGGAGCTTTCGCCCTACGACTTGAATCGCGGAAGAATTGTTTATCGGTATAAGTAGAGAAGCACGCGGACGGGCGAGTCGCCCTTCCCACACGAATTGAGAGACTGAGAACCGTTATGAAAGTACGAGCATCGGTAAAGAAAATTTGTGACAAGTGCAAGGTCATCCACCGCAAGGGTGTGGTGCGGGTGATCTGCGTCAACACGAAACACAAACAGCGCCAGGGTTAATCCCTGCCGCCCGGAGTTTAAGGGAGTCTAAGGACAAGCTATGGCACGTATCGCAGGCGTTGATTTACCGCGCCAGAAGCACATCAACATTGCGCTGACTTACATTTACGGAATCGGGCATCCACGCGCCGGCGCCATTCTCGACGAGGCCAAGGTGGATCCGATGAAGAAGGTGCAGGACCTCAGCGAAGAGGAAGTTAACCGCATCCGCACCGTGATTGAGGCGCAGGGGATGGTGGAGGGCGATCTGCGCAAGGAAGTTTCGATGAACATTAAGCGGCTCATCGAAATCGGCTCCTATCGCGGATTCCGTCATCGCCGGAACCTGCCGGTCCGTGGACAGCGCACGCACACCAACGCGCGCACCCGGAAAGGCCCGCGCAAGGGCACGGTCGCGCAGAAGAAGAAGGCGGCGACAAAAACGTAGAACACCAGTTCTCAGTTCTCAGTTCCCAGTTCTCAGTGAAGAACGGGGTTCTTGTGAGAACTGGGAACTGAGAACTGAGAACCGATTCATGGCGAAACCAGCAGCAGCAGCAACGGGCGGCACTGCCGCACCGGAGAAAAAAGGCAAGAAGAAGACGTTCAAGAAGAAGGAGCGCAAGCACGTTCCGCACGGATTGTGTTACGTGCAGGCTTCTTTCAACAACACGATCGTGACCATCACCGACATGAACGGCAACGTTCTGTCGTGGAAGAGTTCAGGATCGCTGGGCTTCCGGGGATCGCGTAAAGGCACGCCCTTCGCCGCGCAGCAGGCGGCTTCGAACGCGGCGAACATGGCTCGCGACCATGGCGTGCGCAGCGTCGACGTGCGCGTCAGCGGTCCGGGTTCGGGGCGCGAATCGGCGGTGCGCGCTCTGGCTTCGTCGGGGATTGAAGTGCGCTCGATTCGCGACGTGACACCTATTCCGCACAACGGATGCCGTCCGCCGAAACGCCGCCGCGTCTGAGACGCGACGGGAGTTCTCAGTTCCCAGTTCTCAGCAAAGGCGAGAACTAGAGGATTTTGGGTTTAACTGAGAACTGACAACCGAGAACTGAGAACTGAACGGGACGAAGGGTGAAGCCAAACCCGTAAACCGGTCATCTAAAAGGAGAACAACTTGGCACGTTATACCGATGCAGTCTGCCGTCTATGCCGCCGCGAGGGCATGAAGCTTTTCCTCAAAGGCGCAAAGTGTTTCAGCGATAAGTGTCCCATCGAGAAGCGCAATTTCGCTCCCGGACAACATGGGAAAGACCGCAAGGCCAAGATTGTTGGCTACGGCCTGCAGTTGCGCGAGAAGCAAAAGGCCAAGCGCATTTACTTTACGCTGGAAGGCCAGTTCCGTAATTACTTTGAGAAGGCCGCGCGCACCCGAGGCGTGACCGGTGAACTGCTGTTGCAGCAGCTCGAGCGGCGGCTGGACAATGTTGTTTACCGCCTGGGCTTTGCGCAATCACGGCGCCAGGCGCGGCAATTGGTGCGCCACGGCCATGTCGCGGTGAATAACCGCAAGGTCAACATTCCTTCGTATGAAGTGAGTGCGGGCGAGGAAATTTCCATTCGCGAGAACAGCAAGAAGCTGGTCATCCTGGAAATGGCCAAGGAGTTTGCCAGCCACGGAACGCAGCCCAACTGGCTGGAAGTGAATCGCGATAACTATACGGGACGGGTACTTTCGCTGCCCAAGCGCGAAGATATTCAGCTGCCGGTGAATGAGCAGTTGATTGTTGAACTTTACAGCAAGTAAGAGATTGAGCGATTGTGTCATCGGGCCATTGAGCGATTTCAAATCACTCAATCTCCCGATCACTAAATCGCTCAATTCTGGGTCCGTTACATTTCGAGCCAGATCAGCCTTTCCCGGCGTTGAGCTGAGTTGGACCACTCAGGGAGCGAGGATTGAGCCAAACGGCCGAAGGAGAAACAAATGCTTTGGAAAGGTTTTCAGAAACCGAAACGTCTCGCAGTTGACACCTCCACCCTCACCGATAAGTACGGAATTTTCTGGGCGCAGCCTTTTGAGCGTGGCTTCGGCACGACCGTGGGCAACGCTCTGCGGCGCGTGCTGCTGAGTTCCATCGAAGGCGCCGCCGTGACCGCAGTGAAGATGGAAGGCGTGCTGCACGAATTCCAGTCGATCCCCGGGGTGGTCGAAGATGCGACCGACATCATCCTCAATTTGAAACAGATTCCGTTCAAGTTGAGCGGCGATGCACCGAAGGCGATCTACCTGCGCGCAGATCAGCCAGGTGTGGTGACCAGCGGCATGATCGAGGCCGACGGTGACGTGGAAGTTCTCGACAAGGACGTTTACATCGCCACGGTAAGTGAAGGCGGCAAGCTTGATATGGAAATGCGGCTGAAGCGCGGCCGCGGCTATACCTCCGCCGACAAGAACTTCGACGAAGATCTGGGCATTGGATTCATTCCCATCGACTCGGTGCACTCGCCTGTGCGCAAGTGCAACTACACCGTCGAAGCGGCGCGTCTTGGCCAAATTACCGACTACGACAAGCTCACGCTCGAAGTCTGGACGAACGGGTCCATTACTCCGGCGGATGCTATCGGCCTCTCCGCGAAATTGATGAAGGACCACATGAACATCTTCATCAACTTCGAAGAGGAAATCGAAACCGGAACGTCGTCGTCGGATGATCGCAAGCCCGAGATTCACAACGAGAACCTGAACCGGTCGGTCGAAGAGCTGGAGCTTTCGGTGCGCAGTTACAACTGCCTGAAGAACGCGAACATTCAGACCATCGGCGAGCTGGTGCAGAAGACGGAATCGGAGATGCTCAAGACCAAGAACTTCGGACGGAAGTCGCTGAACGAGATCAAGGAGATTCTCTCCTCGATGGGTTTGAGTCTTGGTATGAAGATCGACGAGCACGGCAACGCGGTGCCCGGTCCGACTTCGAATCTGGTTCTGCCCGCTTCGGCTTACGGGCCGGACGATCAGCTGTAAAACGGCATCCGGCTTTCGGCTTCCGGCATTAACTCGAAGCTGGTGATCCTAAAAGACTGGGAAGGGCACGGCTTCAGCCGTCCTGCCCAGGCAAAGATTAGAGCGGGCTTTAGCCCAGAGGTTCGTCAATGCGTCACAAAGTTGCAGGCTTCAAACTTGGAAGGAACACCGCGCACCGGCGCTCGCTGCTGCGGAACCTGGTCACCTCCGTGATCGTGGAAGAACGCGTCGAGACGACCGTTCCCAAGGCCAAGGCTGCCAAGCCCATCGTCGAGAAGATGATCACCCTGGGCAAGCGCGGCGACCTTGCGGCGCGCCGCCAGGCTGGCGCTTATCTCATGACCAATGAGGCGGTGGTGAAGCTGTTTGATACGGTCGGTCCACGCTTCGGTGATCGCAATGGCGGCTACACCCGCGTCATTCGCACCGGATGGAATAAGGGCGACGGCGCCGATAAGGCGTTCCTCGAACTGCTGGGCAGCGAGAAGGTGCTGGACGAAAAGCGCGAAAAGCGCGCCGAAGCCCGCGCCAAGAAGAACGCCGAGGCCCGGAAAGCGATGGAAGACGCCGAAGCGCAGGCCCAGCACGATGGGGGCATCGAGCCGGTTAAGGAAGAAGCAGAAGATAAGAAGGAGTAGCGGCCATCCAATTCTCGCAGAGGCGCGGTCTTTACTTCGTGACTGCGCCTTTTTGTTTGGAATGACCAGCGTCCCCCGACTACTGGCGGCGGGAGCCGACTGCCGCCCGGTCCACATTTCACGTCCGAATAAAACGCAGAAGACGAGTTGCACGCAAAGCTAGAATGACTCACCAGAGGGCAATGTACGGGCGGGCCATCTTGTCATTGACGTTCGTCTTTGCCGTGTATGCTGCTCGGGACGCCCTCGCCGCCCAGCCACGTCGCACGGAAATCAATGTTGGTTGGCTACGACTCTCGGAAACCGATCGTGGGTGGCGGATTGACCGCGTTCGCGAGCTGGGCGACTGGAGTCTTCCCCTTCTTGAAGGCGACTTGCTGACTCGGATCGAAGGGCTGGACGCCTCCAACTTGGGTCCGATCTCCATGGCTGCCTTCGTTGAAGACGCCACGATGCAAAGGATCCAGGTTACGGTGGAACGAAAGGGACAGCTCCAGCAGCTCGACGTGTTTGCTGGTGGAGAGGATGAGGACGCCGAGGGCAAGCGATTCTCTGAGCAGTATGGGATAGGACTCGTGGTTACGTCTGGGGCACCCAGTGCCGGAGCAGCCGTCGTTCGCGTCCTGCCCGGCAGCCCGGCGGAAAAATCCGACTTGCACAAGGACGACAAGATTCTCGCCGTCGACGGCAAAGATGTGAGCACGTTCTCGGTTTCGGAAGTGAGCAAACTGTTGCTGGGCGATCGACCCTCACCCGTTAAGTTGCGCATCCTCCGCGACGATGCGCAATTGGAGCTTACAGTCAATCGTATCTCCACAAGCGATCTCTTTCAGCGGGCGGATGCCGCGCCTTATGCTTTTCCGATCCACAAAAGGGGTGACCCCGCGCCCACCTTCGAGCTGATGAACACGCTGGGCAAGCGAGTCAGGCTGGAGGACTTTCGCGGTCAATGGGCGTTGCTCAATTTCTGGGGCGTTTGGTGCGGTCCCTGTCACTTTGAGATGCCCTTCCTCGAAGCATGGGGCAAGCGATACACCGGGAAGCTGGTGATTCTTGGGCTCGACGTAAACGACAAGCCCAATTCACTTCAGAGGTACTTGGCCCGACATCCCGTCGCCTACCAGATCCTGCTCGCAGGACAGCTCGACGACTCTCTCGCCAAGTCCTACGCGATCCGGGGAGTACCGCTGAACGTTCTCGTTGACCCTAAGGGAGTCGTGCGCTACGTCGAAGTCGGCTTCGAACCATCACCGCCGGGTGAACCGCAGCCGCTGGAGACCTACCTCAGGTCAATCCGGCGATAGCGACTCTCAGTATCCCGGGTAGCGCAGCATTTTCTTTGGGAACCTTTCCGCCCTCTTCCCCACTCGTACATGTCCTTCGCGCGCATCCCACTAGTAATCTTGCCGTCTGTTGCCAACCCTATAAACTTTCTCTTAGATGGGGTTCACTCGCACACAGATCGCGATCGCCGCCAGCGCGGGCGCACTGCTGGTGTTTGGATTTCTCGGCTACATCTGGTGGCTGAGCAATCAGGGACCGGTGCTGGCGCGTTCCGAAGACCACGATCCGCTCACGGGCTTGCCGGTCAGCATTAAGATGAATCCGCTGCGCGATCGCACGATTGAGCATAGCTCCAACCTATTTCTTCGCCAGTTGCGCGACGGCCACTGCGACGAACTGCTCTCCAAATGGGAGCACGATTACCGCAAAAAGTATGCCCACTTCATCTGCAACTCGGAGAAAGAGCATCCGCTTATTTCCTGGGAGTTGGTCGAGTGGGAGAGCACGCCGCCTCTGACGATTCTTCACTATCGCGGCAAACGCCAGTACGGCGGCGGCCAGCCTGGAACCTACAAGGAATTATTCACTGTCACTACTGAGAATAAAGACGGGCAGTGGGTGGTGACGAAGTACGACGCGATGTACTGAGACGGAGTTCTCAGTTCCCAGTTCTCAGTTCCCAGTTCTCAGTCTTTGATCGCCCTCCGTGATAAAAATTAATAATGCCCGAACGCATCCTTGAGCGGGAGCCTTCCACCGCCCGCAATATCTACGCCTTCGGCATTACGTCTTTCCTGAACGACACGGCCTCCGAAATGGCGTACTGGGTGCTGCCGGCGTTTCTAGCATCGCTAGGAGCGGGGCCGGCGCAGTTGGGATTGATTGAGGGCGTCGCCGAGAGTGTGGCCTCGTTCGCCAAACTTTTCTCCGGATATCTTACCGACCGCATCGAGCGCCGCAAACCGGTCGTGGTGGCGGGATACTTGGTTGCGAATGCCGTGAAGCCACTGCTGGCGGTGGTGACGGCATGGTGGCACATTCTGCTGATTCGGTTTACCGATCGCCTGGCGAAAGGTGTGCGTGGAGCGCCGCGCGACGTGATGGTCGCCGAGTCTGTGCCGAAGACTCGGCTGGGCTCTGCCTACGGGCTGATTCAGTCAATGGATTCTGCCGGGGCGATTGCGGGGCCCCTGACGGCCCTAGTTCTTCTTTCGCGTTTCGGAATCCGCAGCGTGTTGTGGGCGGCTGCAATTCCGGGAGCGTTATGCGTTCTGGTTGCGCTGATTGGAATTCACGAGCCTAAACGCTCGCAGAAACGGGATTCCGCGGGGCAGGAGTCCGCGGCGAAGACAGGCCCGAACAAAGCTAATCAGACTAAAAACGAGAGCAGAGAAAAAATAACCCTTCCCGCTAGCTTCTACTTCGTCCTCTTCGCGGTGACACTTTTTTCGGTCGGCAACTCGAGCGACATGTTTCTGGTTTTGCGCGCGCAGAACGTTGGAATTCGCGTGGCGCTCGCGCCGCTGCTTGGGCTGGTTTTCAATATCACGTATACACTTGCGTCCTGGCCCGCCGGCTGGTTCAGCGACCGCGTTTCGCGGCGACTGATTGCCTCGGTGGGTTACATAATTTTCGCTGCAGTGTATTTCGTTTTCGGGCGTGCATCTTCGACTTTGGCAATATGGGTTGCGATGGCGGTGTATGGCTTCTATTACGCGCTGACGCAGCCAGTGTTAAAGGCTCTGGTGGTCGAGAGTGTGGGCGAGCAGATGCGGGGACGCGCTCTGGGCATTTATTTCTTTATGACGAGCGTTGCTACTCTGGCTGCGAGCTTGATTACCGGGCAATTGTGGAAGCATTACGGTGCGGCGATTCCGTTTTATTTTTCGGCGGCGCTGGCGCTGGTTGCTGCCGCACTTTTGCAGGGTGCGCGGGCCGGTTCGAAAGGCTAGCCGGAAATCGAGGAAAGCGAGCGACGGACCCGGTTTTTTCGCCTGTATATCCACCACAGAAAAATCAGCAACTGCGCCGCCAGGCCAGCGCATGTGTCGAGAACCACATCCTGCCAGCGGCCGCTGCGGGAAGGGATGAAGCTTTGATGCCATTCGTCGAGGCTGGCTACAATCGCGGTTCCTAGAATTGCGATGGTCGCCCAGCGCGGCGTCCACTTAGTGTCGTCCATTGCGGGCAGAGTGGCGCGCCATGCGCGGAAAAGCAAGATGCTCAAAATAGCGTAGCCAACGACGTGGCCTCCCTTGCGAATGTAGAAGTGCCAGTACTCAAAGCGCCCCCAGTCAAGGCCGAAGAGGAAATGCAGCAGGGGATAGAGAAGGCGGCCGGTGTTATGGGCAGAGAGCAGGGCGCTCGATTCGATGGCGATCACGATAAGCCAAAGCATCGCGGCGATCCAGGCTTTCAGAACGTCGTGTCGGTCGGAGTTCAAGCGCGCGGTTTACTCAACGCCATAGTTGGGGGCCTCTCGGGTGATCATTACATCGTGGACGTGGCTCTCACGGAGTCCGGCGCCGCTGATGCGGACGAAGCGTGTCTTCTGCAGCAATTCGGGGATGTTGGCGCAACCGCAGTACCCCATGCCCGATTTCAATCCCCCAACCATCTGATGGACGATCATCGCGACCGAACCGCGATAAGGAACGCGACCCTCAATGCCTTCGGGAACGAGTTTCCCCAGGCGGTTGGAGTCGCCATCCATCGAAGAAACTGCCGCCGAGGAGTCACCTTCGGTGTTCTGGAAGTATCGTTCGCTGGAACCTTGCGCCATGGCGCCGATCGATCCCATGCCGCGATACGACTTGAAGGAGCGGCCTTGATAAAGAATCAGTTCGCCGGGACTTTCATCGGTGCCGGCGAAGAGTGAGCCGATCATAACGGCGCTCGCACCCGCAGCCAGCGCCTTTGTGACGTCGCCGGAATACTTGATGCCGCCGTCGGCGATGATGGGAATACCGGCATCTCTTGTGGCGCGGTAAGCCTCAGCGATCGCGGTGATTTGAGGCACGCCGGCTCCGGTGACTACGCGCGTGGTGCAGATAGAACCGGGACCGATGCCCACCTTGATGCCGTCAGCTCCCGCACGAGCTAGTTCACAAGCGCCATCGAAGGTTGCGACGTTGCCGGCCAGCAGTTGCATCTCGGGCAGTTTCGATTTCACGAGCTTCACGGCATCAAGCACTTTGGTGGAATGGCCATGGGCGCTGTCAATGGCGAGAACGTCGACTTTGGCTTCTGCTAATTCCTGTGCGCGCTCGAGAAAATCGCCAGTTGCGCCAATGGCGGCGCCTACGCGAAGGCGTCCTTGAGGATCTTTGGCGGCGTTGGGATACTTCAGCTTCTTCTGGATGTCTTTTACAGTGATCAGTCCCTTAAGATTGTATTTGTCGTCGACGACCAGAAGTTTTTCGACGCGGTGCTCGTGCAGAATTTCTTCGGCATCTTCCAGCGTGGTGCCCACGGGGACAGTGATGAGATTTTTCTTGGTCATTACGCGATCGATGGGAATATCGAAGCGCGTCTCGAAGCGCAGGTCGCGGTTAGTCAAAATGCCGACGAGTTTGCCGTGTTCGGTGATGGGCACGCCGGAAATCTTGTATTTGCGCATGACCTCGAGAGCATCGCTGACTTTGTCGGTGGGCGACATGGTGACTGGATCGACGATCATGCCACTCTCCGAGCGCTTCACTTTGTCGACTTCGTTCGCCTGCTGCTCGATGGTGAGATTGCGATGAATGATGCCGAGGCCGCCCTGTTGCGCCAGCGCAATTGCCATGTGCGATTCAGTGACCGTATCCATGGCGGCGCTGACGATGGGGATATTCAAGCTGATGTTGCGGGTGAGCTGCGTCTGAGTTGTGGCGGTCGCTGGAATTACGTCGGAACGCGCAGGTAAGAGAAGAACGTCGTCGAAGGTGAGAGCTTCGGGTACTGGGAAATGAATCATAAATTTCTCGGAGTTGCCCCCTGAGGGATGAATCTTCATTCTAGAGAGGGCGGGGGATTGAGGCAAATGGAAGAGTAAAAGGAGTTCTCAGGAAGCGTCTCGGGCGACATCGTTGTGATTTGTCTGGACCGATGAGGGGAGTATGCGTCGCTCGGCGGAAGGCGGAGTGATGGGAGCGGCGGTGGTGTCGTGACGAGTTACTATTGAGCGGCCGAGCCTGCTGCGGCGGACTAATGAAAATCGATAAAGGAAACCAGCCTTCAGAATGCCGCGTACAGAGGACAGGTTAGTGGCGGCACTGAAAATCCATGCGGGTACGCCTTCACGCCGCAAATTTGCGGCAGCCTGGCCAATGGCGGCTGCATAAAAGCCGCGTCGGCGATGCGGGGCTGGTGTCCAACAGTCGAAAATCATGGCGGCGTCGGCGGAAAAGCGCTCGAGGTTGTGACTGATCTCCGACAAACGAAAACCGTCATACTTGTCTATCCACAGGAAATGGATCGGCCGATGCTCGTTATCTTGTAAGAGAAAACCGGCGGCCCCGGGTTCCTTCAAACGTCGCGCACACCGCATCAGATAGCGAAGAGTGTGCACATCGCCGGCGTTGAGGATGGAAGCCTCCACCAGATGCTCACGGGTCAGCGGCAAAAGTTGAATGGCCGGGCCGCCAGAGACTTGAGATTCAGGAGCTTCGAAAAGTAACACCTCGTCTCGTGAAGCAAAAGACCTTAGTGTTCTTCGAACGGATTCGCGGACTGTCTCGCCCAAACCCCTATCCTCAACCTGGCTGGCTAAGCCATGATAGAAGTTTCTTGCCGCACGGAGTTTATTCCCGAATTGCGGAAACCGGTCGGCAGTAGTGTTCAACATCTGACGCCCAACGTTTGCGGCGTGCGTGGGAAAGCCACGAGACAAGTGAACGTAGCGGGTCTGCCGGAGATCGTTGGCGAAGCGGTGCTTGTAAGGCTCGTCTCCCAGTCCCAGATCCAGCCATCGAACGGAAGCGTCCTTGGCGCCTTCTTCCACCAACAGGCGAAGCAGGCAGGAACCGGGGGATACGTGCTCATACTCCATCTGGAAGGTTGGCAGATACCAGAACCAGCTTCCTCCAAAGCGGAATCCAAAGTTCCAGGCAACGGGGCGTCCATCGATTTCCAACTGGCTGATCTTGAGCCATCCGGATTGAGAGAGCAGGCTGCTCAGTTGTCGCAGAAAGGTGCGTCGCTCGGGCCCAACCAGCGGGCTGACGCGATCACTGGCGAGAAATCGTGAAATCTGAGCGGAAACGATCGACTCGAGACTCACCCCGATCTGCTCCGGCTCCGTAAGGTGAATCACTTTCACGGAACCGAGACTCGAAAGTTTCTTCAAGGCGCGTCTCTCCCTGCCCTTGCTGGCCAATGAGCGCAGAAGCGTCTCGCGTTGCTCTTCGCCGCCCAGTTGAACGACGCCGCAGTTGTAGGAAGTGCGCGACGTGATGTAAAACTGGCGCGATGCGGCAACGCTGGGTAGTTCTTTGAGGGTCGCTGAATCCGAAGGAACATTGGCCAGCACCAGATCGCTGAGACGCAGATTCTGCATTTCCTGCAGAACAGCGGCGAGCACCGCTTTGCGATTAGCGGGAGTGCTCACGACATCGCAGTAGTCTGCCGTACTGGAGGTCAAGAAGAAGGCCGTCCGAGGCGCTTTCGGGTCAATAGCCAGCGCTGCCACCCCAACGAGCTGGTCAGAGTTATAGACGAGAAAAAGGCGCGGGGAGAGGTTTCTCTGAAAGCCACGGCTGGCGGCCAGCGCCCACTGGTATGTGAGAAACACCTCTGGGGTGTCCATGGCGAGCACCAGAGTGTTCCAAGCCTCACAGAGATCAGGATCTTCCGGAATTTCGTTGAGGACCGTTACGCGCACAGGTTTTGGCACCCAGGGAACTGCAAATCTCTGTAAGGATGACAGGACATAAGAATGACGCATTCTCGTTAAAGACGCAACCCGACTTCGAATCTATCTGCCAACGGCGCGCTGAAGGCGGGTGTGTACCCCGCTCAGATGAGCTGCGAACTCAGGCAGCGTCATATCGGAGGTCACGTGAGTTCGTGCCAGCATAAAGGCATGCGAGCAACCTGCATCCCAGTGCTCTACGTTGAGGAACGCACAGGAAAAACCTGCTTCTTGAGCGAGCCGCACTTCACGCTGTCCCATGGTGGAAGAGTTGCCGAAGGGATAAGCGAATGCCCAGACGGGCCGTCCCAGAGCTCGTTCCAGGTCGATCTTACTCTGTTGAATCTCGCGGCGCGCTTCGCTCTCTGCGCACAGCGACAAAACTGGATGGGAGGTGGTATGCGCTCCGATGCTCATTCCAGCTTCGGCGAGCTGCCTGAGTTCTAGGATGTTCAATAGTCGCCATCGCCGTTCCGAATGGAGCCCCGGCGGCGATCCACACTGGCTGCGCACCAGACTCATCCATTTCGCGCGCGATGGTGCATCGAGTCGTGACGCCTGTCTCACTTTGGTCCACCACTGGTCTGGAAAGCGTTCCGAAGACGAGAAATGCTTGCCTTCTTCCGTGGGAAGCT
The DNA here is from genome assembly GCA_963761915.1 of uncultured Acidobacteriota bacterium. Taxonomy (GTDB): domain Bacteria; phylum Acidobacteriota; class Terriglobia; order Terriglobales; family Acidobacteriaceae; genus Sulfotelmatobacter. The sequence continues at coordinate 48,234 of CAVXIO010000005.1, read as the reverse complement.
CGGTGGCGGTTCCGGTGAGCGGTTTGCTCTTCATGAGCATATAAAGCTCTTCGTACCAGAGCATACCTGGGCTATCGCTGCACGAGGCCGCAGTCACAAAGAAGAGGCACGAGACGTTCTCACTTTGCAGAATCGGGAGCATGTCCGTCAGCGCATTAAACAGACCGTCGTCGCAGGTCAGTAGAACGGCGCGCGCAGGAAGCGGCTTGCCTTGCTCAATCCAAGTTCGAAACTCTTCGGGGTGGATAATTTGATAGTGGGCCTTGAGAAATCGGATTTGCTGTCGAAAGACCTCTGGCTGCAGCAGATTTCCATCGAGAAACACATCGCTCGCATCGTGGTCTGGAGGAAGCAGGCCGTGGTAGTTCACGACCGTACAGTTGCTCACAGGAGGAACGCCATCAAGCAAGCCGGTGTGATGCAAAGCGGGATATATGACGTGCTTCAACAAGGGGCTGACGAGGCGCATTGACTAACCGAATGACATTGTAGCAACCATGGGCTTTAGCCTTTTCGGTTGCTGGCATATGCAGGGGCGGCGGTTGTCATTTGGTACCTATCCGGCGTATATTAGAAAACTGAGAACTGTTGTGTAGTACCAGCATTTGGCGAAGCACACCAGTGGGCGCAAGCCCACTTTTTCGTTGCAGGGGTATCGGCTGGCTGGGCTGCGCTGTAAGTTATTGGATGCATGGCACTTGATCTTGATCGCGTACGAGAGATTGCGGAGCGGGTAGCGGCTTCCAGCGGGCTTGAGGTGGTCGAAGTAGAGTTTTGCGGCGGCGGCAATGCCCGCATGCTGCGCGTATTCCTGGACAAACCGGGAGCGGCGAGCGGCGATCCGCTGGCGGGAGTGACACATGGAGATTGCGTCAACTTCAGCCGCGAGTTTGGAACTATCCTCGATGTCGAGGATGCGATGCCCGGCAGCTATACGCTGGAGGTTTCGTCACCGGGCTTGGATCGAAAGCTGACAAAGGCAGCCGACTTTGAACGCTTTACCGGCAGCCGGATGAAGCTGACGACGAGGCAACCGGTGAATAATAACCGGTACTTCGAAGGGCGACTGGAAAGCTTTCGTGAGGGGCGCCTCACGCTGGATCTGAGCGCGGCGAGCAAGAAATCGCGCAAGAAGATGGGCGCCGTGGGCGCGGAACAAAATCAGAAGATCGGAATTGAATTCGCCAATGTGGAAAAGGCGAATTTAGTGCCGGAAATCTAAAGAGATTGGGTAATTGGGAAATTTAGTAATTGAGTGATTTGAAAAGCCGAAGCCGCTGGGTTCTGCTTTTCAATTGCCCAATCAGAAAATTACCCGATTACTAAATGGTTTTCTATGGCGAGTGAGCTTTACAACACGATCGACGCGTTGAGCCGCGAGAAGGGGATTGATCCGCAGATTGTAGTGAGCGCGGTGGAAGATGCCATTGTAATGGCCACGCGCAAGTACTACAAGACGCAGGAAAACCTGCGCGCCGAATTGGATCGAGAAACCGGAAAGATCAATGCTTTCGCGGTGAAGACGGTGGTCGAGACTCCGGAGCAGGTGGAAGATCCGCTGCTGCAGATCACGCTGGAGGATGCGCGCAAGGCGGACCCGAACCTGGAAGTAGGCGGCGAGCTGCGGATTCCCAAAGTGACGGAGGGGATCCTGGGACGCATTGCGGCCCAACTGGCGAAGCAAGTGATCTTTCAGAAGGTACGCGAGGCCGAGCGCGACACGGTTTACAACGAGTACATCGGACGCGTGGGCGAAGTGTTGAATGCCACGGTGAAGCGGGTGGAAGGTCCGGATGTAATTTTCGACATCGGCAAGGCGGAAGCGCGCATGCCGCGCAAGGAGCAATCGCGGCTTGAATCTTTTGCGATTGGCGAGCGCGTGCGGGTGGTGATTGCGCGCGTGGAAAGAGCTTCGAAGGGGCCGGGCGTGGTGGTGTCCCGCGCGGTCCCGGATCTGGTCCAGCATTTGTTCCAAACTGAAGTGCCGGAGATTTACGACGGCACAGTAGTGATCCGCGCCATCGCGCGCGAAGCTGGCGAACGCACGAAGATTGCCGTCATGTCCAAGGACAAGGACGTGGATGCCGTGGGCGCCTGCGTGGGCATGAAGGGAATGCGGGTGCAGTCGATCATCCGCGAACTGCACGGGGAAAAGATTGACATCATCGAGTATCACGAAGATGCCGTGACGTTCGCCGAGAAGGCGCTGCAGCCGGCAAAAGTGAGCAAGGTCACGGTGGTCGACTCCGGAGGCAAGCACCTGGAAGTCGTGGTCGACGACAGCCAACTCTCCCTTGCGATTGGCAAGAAGGGACAGAACGTCAGGCTGGCGGCGAAGCTGCTGGGTTGGAAGATCGACATCAAGAGCGAAGAAGAGAAGCGGCAGGAAGTGGAGCAACAGATGTCGGCAATGGTACCGCAAACTTCCACTCCGCTGGATAGCGTGCCTGGGCTGGGTGATGGTCTAGTTGAAAAGCTGAACGCCGCTGGCGTGAGCACAGTGGAGGCTCTCGCTGACATGACGCCGGAGCAGCTTGAGGCGATTGAGGGCATCGGGCCGAAGACGGTGGAAAAAATCAGTCTTGCGGTGAATAATTACTTTGCCAACCTCGATCAGAGTGCGGTTGAAGGTGAAGCAGTGGTCGAAGGCGAAGTCGCGGCGGGCGAGTCTTCCCAAGCGGAGGCGGAACAAGCTTCCGTGGAGGCCCCGGCAGAGACAGAAGCGGGAGCGAGCGAGGAAGCAGCGCCGACTGAGGAGGCTGCGGAACCGCGAACGGCTTCGGCCAGCGAGAACGAAGCACAGGCGGAGAATTCGGATGAGCAGCCTGCGGCTGAGGGCGAATCTGCTTCCGAGACTAGAGAATAATCATGGCACGCTGGCATAAGTTCGACGGCGTGGGACCGAAGAAATTAACTCCGTGAGGTCGCAATGAAGACCTAACTACAACACGGGGAAACGAAAGGCCGGATGAGTAAGGTTCGAATTAACGATCTTGCCAGAGAGCTGGAAGTCAAGAGCAAAGCCATTCTCGACACGCTTCCGCTGGTCGGAGTGACCGAAAAAAAGACGCATTCCAGTTCTTTGGAAGAGCACGAAGCGGAGAAGGTACGGGTCTACATTCGCTCTTCCGCAGAAGGTTCATCTTCCCAAGGCAAATCCAGTTCTCGCGCGTCTCGCGGCGAAGAAGAAATCAAAACCAAGATTGATCTGTCGAATATTTCCCGACCGGGGGATGTGCTGAAGGCGATTACCCAGCGCAAGGACGCGGTGCCGCCGGTAGCGCCGCGCGCAGCTGCGCCAGCAGTGACGTCAGCCATCGCAGAAAAACCCGTGGCTGCACCCCCGGCTGGAGTAAGCCGGCCGACGACCGTGGCGCCCCCCGCGACGAGGCCAGCAAGCACTCCGCCTGCAACCCCGGCGCCTCCGATTGTTCCCGCGCGACCGGTCGTTGCCCCTCTTGTGGCAGCGTCGTCCATAGTAGCGCCGCCCGCGCGCCCGGTGCCTCCGCCCCCGGCGGCGCAAAGTGCGCCTCCGCCGTCGATCGTGTCAGCAAGCGCGCCGCCAGTGGCTCCGGTAATGGCGCGCCCGTCTGCGCCTCCGCCTCCGCCGATACCGCGCATGATCGTTCCGCAAACCGGGCCAAGACCCGTTTATAAGGCTCCTTTGCGGCCGGCTGCGCCGACTGTGCAGCCTGGCGTTCCGATCGGCGGAGCTAGCCGTCCCACCCCCGGACGTCCCGTCCCCGGCCAGCCAATTTTCCAGCGACGTCCGCCGGTTGCGGGCGGAGGTCCACCCCGTCCGACACTGCGTCCGGGCGAGCGCAGACCGATGCATCCCACGCGGCAATCGCCTGCAGGTGCGCGTCCGCTGGGCGTTGGTCCGGCGCTTCCACCTCCAGGCACCACGCGACCTGGCAGTCGTCCCGGCGGTCCGGCGCGACGGCCCGGGCAGCGCTATGTTCCGCGCGGGGTCAAGGAAGGCCCGATGAAGGGCTACACGCCGCCGCCGCGCATGGTGGTGTCGAACGAGCCCTTGCCGATCACGCGCAGCATCACCATCACGGAAGGAATTAGCGTGAAGGATCTAGCGGAGAAGCTGGATATCCGCGCCAAAGATCTGATTTCGCGCTTGCTCTCCAAGGGTGTGTTCGCAACGATTAACCAGACGCTGGACGCGGAACTCGCCAGCGAGATGGCGCGCTTCTTCGGCGCGGACACAAACGTGATCACGTTCGAAGAGCAGACCGCAAAAGAAATTGATGCGGCCGCTGCCAGCGAAGAGTCCGCTCCCGAAACTGGGATTCGTCCGCCTGTGGTTACGATCATGGGCCATGTCGATCACGGAAAGACAACGCTGCTCGATTCCATTCGCTTGAGCAATGTTGCCGAGGGAGAGGCGGGAGGCATCACGCAACACATCGGCGCCTACAAAGTTCGAATCACCGACAAAGAATCGCCGGCAGTCGGACGCGAGATCGTGTTTCTCGACACGCCTGGTCACGAAGCTTTTACGCGCATGCGATCCCGCGGCGCGAAAGCCACCGACATTGTGGTGCTGGTGGTTGCGGCTGACGACGGTGTCATGCCCCAGACACTTGAAGCTATCGACCACGCACACGCAGCCGAAGTCCCCATCATTGTGGCGGTTAACAAGATCGACAAGCCAGACGCCTTGCCCGACCGTGTGAAGAAACAGCTCGCTGACCGCGGGTTGGTGCCGGAAGAATGGGGCGGCAAGACCGTCTTCGTGGATGTTTCGGCCAAGAAGAAAACGAATCTGAATTTGCTGATGGAGATGATCTGCCTGGTTGCCGACCTCGGCGAATTGAAGGCAACGCCGGAGCGCGCAGCGACCGGCGTGGTGCTGGAAGCGAAGTTGGATCGCGGGCGCGGTCCCGTTGCGACCGTCCTGGTGCAGAACGGAACCCTGAACGCGGGCGACAATTTCGTCGTCGGTAATGTGTACGGGAAAGTGCGCGCCATGTTTGACGATCGCGGCGCCCAGCTGCAAACGGCTCCGCCCTCCACTCCTGTGGAAATTATCGGCATGGAAGCCCTGCCGCAGGCTGGCGATCAATTCGTCGTAGTTGCCGATCGGGATAAAGCTCGCGGCATTTCCGAATACCGCGAACAGAAGTCGCGCGAAGCCGCGCTGGCCAAGAGTTCGCGCGTGTCGCTGGAGGGTCTGGCGGAGCAGATCAAAGCCGCTGGCACTAAAGAACTGAACGTGATTCTCAAGGGCGACGTGCAGGGATCGGTGGAAGTGATTACCGACTTGCTTACCAAGCTCTCGAACGAGAAGGTCCGCCTGAAACTGCTGCGCTCGGGCGTGGGCGCGATTACCGAAACTGACGTGCTGTTGGCCTCAGCGTCGAATGCGATCATCATCGGCTTCAACGTTCGGCCGGAGCGCAAGGCGCAGGAAATCGCGGAGCAGGAAAAAGTGGATATCCGCCTGCACTCGATCATCTACGAACTACAAGACGAGATCAAGCGCGCGATGAGCGGCTTGCTCGAGCCCACCTTTAAGGAACACTATCAGGGCCGCGCGGAAGTGCTGAACGTTTTCCGCATCCCGAAAGTTGGAACCGTTGCCGGTTGTCGCGTAAGCGATGGCCTTATCAAACGCGATTCCGAAGTTCGCCTGCTACGCGACAACGTGCAGGTATTCAAGGGCAAAGTAGGATCGCTGCGCCGCTTCAAGGACGACGCCAAAGAGGTTACGAACGGCATGGAGTGCGGCATCTCGATCTCTAACTACGGCGATATCAAAGTCGGCGATGTGATTGAGGCGTTCGTTACGGAGAGAATTGCAGCGGAAGTAATCGCTTGAAAACAGTTCCCAGTTCTCGGTTCTCAGTTCTCAGTCGTTGTCAACCGTGACGCTTTCCTAGGAAACTGAGAACTGGGAACTGAGAACTGCATGCCCATCGCCTTCCTTACCCTCGAACTCCACATTGAAGCGGCACAATCGCTCAAAGACAAACGGCAGGTGGTGCGCAGCTTGAAAGACCGTCTACGCGCCAGCTTCAACGTTTCCGTCGCTGAACTAGAAGCGAGTCCGGTATGGAATCGCGCCACTATTGGTGTCGTCAGCATCTCCGATTCGCGTGACTATCTGGATGGGCTGATGAAGAACGTCGAGCGCCAGGCCACGCGCATCGCTAACAACCACGGAGCCGAGATCGCCGACTCGTTTGTGGAGTATTTCTAGCGCCTCAGAACCCTCCCGTTCACCAAGATCCATGAACCGATGTTTTGCCAACGACCATCGATTAGCCACAACCGACGATCTTCCGCCTAGCGCGTTGTTACTTCTGTACTTATCCCAATCGCTTGTTTGTGCGCGAGAATAGCACTTCAGAGCCAACACCTGCGGACGTTTTTCTGATATCCTCATGCGTTTTACTTCAAGAGGAATCATGGAAAAGCGCGGGGTGAAATATCATCGTGGCCGTTTGGGCGAGGCCTTGCGCGAAGAGATCGAGACTCTGGTGGAAGGCGAACTCGGCGATCCGCGGATTGGGTTGGTCGGCGTGACTGCGGTGCATGTGGCCGACGATGGCCGCTCCGCGCAAGTTCTGGTGGATGTGGACGGTGACGACCAGGAAGCGGATCGAAGCCTGGAAGGCTTGATCGCTGCGAAAGAGTATATAAGGCACGAACTGGTTGAACGTCTACGGCTGAGACGCGCGCCGGAATTGTACTTCCGGCTGGATCGATCCGAGCGAGAGAAAGCGCGCGTGGAAGAATTGCTGGCGCGGGCGAAAAAGAGAATGAAATCACACAAGGGGTTGGGCGAGAAGAAGGCGTAGAAGTATGTTGCAGGATGTTCTCCAGCAAATCGAGCAGCGTGATCGGTTCGTATTGACTTCGCATGCGCGTCCCGATGGCGATGCCATAGGCTCGGCGCTGGCGTGCTGCCAGGTTTTGCGTGCCATGGGGAAACAGGCCGATGTCGTTCTGCATGATGGCGTACCACGAATTTATCGCGCGCTGCCGTTCGCCGATCAGGTGCTGCAGGCCAACCGGGTTGCTGGCAACTACGAAGCAGCGATCATTCTTGAGTGTGACAGCATTCGCCGCACGCGACTTGAGGGCCTTGAAAATCGCTTTCTCATCAGCATCGATCATCACGTTAGCGGCCGTCCGTTTGCCGATGTTAACTGGATCGATCCGCATGCCGTGGCCACTGGCGAAATGGTTTTCCGCCTGGCGCGCGAGGCGGGAACGCCGTTCTCTCCCGAGATTGCTACTTGTCTCTATACCGCGCTGATGACCGACACGGGATCGTTCATGTTTCAGGGAACGAACGAGCATACGTTCGCCTTGGCGCGTGAACTCGTGCTGGCGGGTGCGGATCCTTCGCACTGCGCACGCAGTATTTATTTTGCGCACTCAGTGGCCAAGATGAGGTTGCTCGGAGAAGCTTTGCGAAACCTCAACACCGAAGCACACGTAGGCTGGACTTGGGTGACGCAGGAGCAGATGGAACGTTGCGAGGCGAAGGAAGAAGACTGCGAGGGCCTGGTGAATTACGTGCTCTCTATTGGCGAAGTTGAGGTTGCGGCATTGTTCCGTCAACTTCCCGACGGACGTTTTCGAGTGAGCCTGCGCAGCAAGGGCCAGCTTGACGTCGCGCGCGTTGCCGAGAGCTTTGGCGGTGGCGGCCATGAGTGCGCCAGCGGCTGCTCCGTGGATGGTCCGCTGGCTGCGGCGGTGCGGCAAGTCCTGGAGATGTTGCGCCGCGGTCCTTCCGTACAGTAGCTGTTCCACACATGGCCTGCGTACAATCAATTGCCTCAATCAACAAGGTAATGACGTCCTCCGCTCGCGGTACTCTGGTTTCATGACGAATCGCACCCGCACCGACTCTCTTTTGCTGGCGGGATTCTGCGCTTTTTTGTTCCTGTACGGATTAAGTCAGTTCGGACTGATCGGAGCCGACGAGCCACGCTATGCGCAGGTGGCGCGCGAAATGCTCCAGCGTCGGGACTGGATAATGCCGGTGCTCGATGGCCGTCCCTGGCTGGAGAAGCCACCGCTTTATTACTGGCAGGCGATGGTCGCTTACAAGATTTTTGGCGTGGGCGACTGGGCCGCCCGGTTGCCGTCGGCGTTCAATGCCGCTCTTATTGTGCTCGCAGTGTACTTTTTTCTGCGCCGCTTCCGGCCCGGTTTAGAGCTGGATGGCGCGCTGATTACTGCTTCTTCTGCTGGCATTATCGGCTACGCACGCGCCGCCTCGATGGATATGGCTCTGGCCGCGGCTTTCACTATTGGTCTGCTCGGCTGGTGGGCTTGGCGCGAGAGCGGAAAGAAAATCTATCTGGCAATCTTTTATGGCTTCATGGCTTTGGGGATGCTGGCGAAAGGCCCGGTCGCGCCGTTTCTCGCAGTGGCTGTGATTGCTCTCTATGCGGTCGTGGTTCGCGAGTCCCGTCTGATCTGGAAGACACTTTGGCTGCCGGGAATTATAACCTTCTGCGCGATTGGACTGCCGTGGTATCTGGCAGTACAAATGCGCGATCCGGAGTTCTTTCACGAATTCATCGTCGAGCATAATCTCGCACGGTTTTCGCAAAATCTTTATCATCATACCGAGCCTTTCTGGTATTACCTGCCAGTCATGGCGCTGGCTTTGGTTCCGTGGACAGTGTTTGTGATTGTCGCTTTCATCCATGCAATCCGGTCTTGGTGGGAAAAGCGAAGGCTGGACGCAGGCGAGGCTGATCTCAAAACTCAATTCAGCATATTCATCTGCTGCTGGCTGATAGCGCCGCTTCTCTTTTTCTCTATCTCTCAATCGAAACTTCCGGGCTATATTCTTCCCGCGGTTCCGGCGGGCGGCCTTCTCTTGGCAGAATACTTGCGGCAACGGCTGATAGAAGCCGATGGCGAGCGGGGTACAACGGGGATCGTAGTGGTGCACGCTCTGCTGGCGGCTGCGCCGATCGTTCCGGCGTTGCTGATTGCCTACCTCATCACGCAGCATCGTTTGCCCGGAGGGCAACCGATGCTGATGGCTCTCGCCATCGCATTCGTGCTCTGTGCGGGAATCGCGCTGACGCTAATCAGAAAGAACGGCCTGCGCATGCTGCGGTTCGTTACGTTGATTCCGATTGTGCTTACCTTGGGAGCAGTCTTGAAGTTGGGATCCGCAGCAATCGATCAGACTCTCTCGGCACGTCCGCTGGCGCGGGAAATCGCCACTCTTGAAACCCACCCCCTTCCACTAGCCGTTTACCACGTTCGACGCGAACTGGAATACGGGCTCACGTTTTACCGCAACCAGTTAACTTTCAACTACGACTGGGGCACCGTTCCACTGGAAGAGCATTTGCTGGTGGCGCCGGAGAATTCGCAGGTCGAGATCGCAAGACTGCTGGTCGGTCGCCGGGTGTCTTATTTGGGCCACTATGCAGCGCAGCATGTGGATTATTTCTGGATTGCCTCCGCAGGGACTGGTTCGGTCCACTAAATTCTGCCAGGAGGTTCGGCACGTGACGTCTTCGCACCAGGTCTAGGGTCTTGATCGGTGTTGCTGCTCGGTGTTCGGCCGGTTTGCCTCGAGTCCGCGAACCCACTAAACTCGGAGTTCTGCCATCGCGAACGACGCCACAAGCGTTTGGCCGACTTTGCAGGAGCTCCGTGGAGATTCTCGATCTCAGGCATTTTTCCTCTGTAGACCTGCGCCCACTGCTCGACGACGAGACGCGCGTGTGGGCGAGCTTGCTCTCGTGGGACTACAACGGATCGGCGGAGATGATCCTGCGCTACGTCGATGCGAAAATCCTTCCTGGCTACGCTGCTATCGACCGTGGACGCATCTTTGGCTACAGTTTTTTCGTGTATGAAGGCAGTAAAGGGGTGGTCGGCGATCTTTTCGTCACCAATGGCGGACGCCTTCCCAATGCGCGCGAGGTCGAAATCAAGCTGCTGACACACGTGATCGAGACTCTGCAGCAGTCTCCCGGCATCCACCGGGTCGAAGCGCAATTGCTGGCGCACGAGGCGGGGAGCGTTGCCCGGCCGTTCCTCGATCAGGGATTTCAGCGCCATCCGCGGTTGTTCATGGTTCTGAAGTTGGGCGATGCTGCGCCGAGAATGCGGCCGACGCACGCAGATGTTGAGATCCGGCGCTGGACTGAAGCCGACTATCAGCCTGCGGCCGCTGTGATCACCGCGGCATATCGCGGCCATGTCGATGCCCAGATCAACGACCAATACCACACCCTGAGCGGATCGTTGCGCTTTCTGAATAATATTGTTCGTTTTCCGGGATGCGGACTGTTCGACGCCGGAATCGTCGTTTGCCGCCGTCGACAAAAAAGCGAAGAATCTGATCGGACTGATCTTATGCTCGCGCGTTCGTGCGACGTCGGACACGTGACCCAGGTATGCGTGCTTCCGGAATATCGCTCGCGCGGCATCGGCGAGTCGCTGCTTGCAGCGACTTCCGCGAACCTTCGCAAGCGCGGCTTTCCATGCTCTCGCTGACCGTGACCGAGGCCAATGCCGGCGCCGTTGCGCTCTATCGCCGTTGAATTTCGATTCGAAGCGGGTGTTTGACGCCTTTGTGTGGGAGGGGTGAAAGGAAGTTCTGACCTGCTATTCTTGAATGTTAGCTAGCGCCTTCGAAGTCGAGATTTGTGCCCGGAGCGAGTAGTTAGGCGCCAGCAGCCTATCTTCGCACCAGCCACATGGCCCAGCCTGCCACCAGCACGCCACTCAGGAACATCGCAAAACAATACAGGCCGTAGCGGACCATATCGCGGGTGGTTTCACGGTGCGTGATGCCGAAGACGAAATGCGAAGCGAATACGTGCAGAAATGAGTCAGTTGAATAGTCATGTTTGCCCCCGGCAAAAGTCGCGCTGAAGCTGCGCTGATAGCTGAGAGCGCTCATGATTTTTCCCGATCGCGATGTGATAAGCGTCCGCTACGGCAATAAAATTAAGCAGTCCGGCAACGATCATGAACTTCGTTCCATAGTCGGCGATGGCGAAGGCAATCGCCCCTTGGCCGCCATTCATGGCGAGGGTTACGATGTACATTCCGCCCGCACCCAGATCACCGATAAAACCGAGAATGTCGAGAATGTCGCCGCCGTTCGCCTTATAAATGTGCCCCTGCATCATCAGTCCGAGCACAAATAAGGTTCCGATGGAGATGAGCAGCAGCGCGCCTCGAATCCAGCGTTTTTGAATGATGTGGCCCGCGCCCGGAATCAGCCAGCCTATCGCAGGAGCGACCACGGCCATCATGCTGGCCTGCTGCGCCGGTTCAGCTGCAGGTTTCGTTTTGAGTTGTGTGGAATTTGCCATCAGATAATTACGATCTCACGTTGTATCTTGCCGGTGACTTCCGCCGACTTGGGACGGACCAGCATGTTGACCTCGCTGCGCACACCGAACTCCGGCAGATAAATGCCAGGCTCGATCGAGAAGCAAGAGTTGGGAAGGATCTGGCGTTCGTCGTGAATTTCCAGATCGTCCATGTTCGCTCCATTGGAATGGACGTCGGTGCCGATGGAATGCCCGGTGCGGTGAATGAAATATTCGCCGTAACCATTCTTCTTGATATGGCCGCGGGTGGCGCGATCCACTTCCCATCCGGCGATCCGGCGTCCGGCGCTCACTGCATCGGTCACGGTCTTTACACCAGCATCGCGTGCGTCGCGCACGATCTCGAATACCTGGCAAATCCGGCCCGACGGGGCCTTGCCGACAAATCCCATCCACGTAATGTCGTAGTACACTGCGCCGGGAGTATCTTTCTTGCCCCACACGTCGAGCAGCACCAGATCGCCCTCGCGAATCGGAACCGGATGATCGGCGCGCGGCTCGTAGTGCGGATTGCCGGCATTCGCATTTACAGCCACGATCGGCGGATCGTCAGTGAGCAGATTCTCACGCTGAAACGCTTCCATGAACCATTGCTGGATTTCGTGCTCCGTGGTGCCGCTGTTGCGCACGCGACTGCCCATTTCCCTAAAGGCTGCGGCAGTGATTGCGTCAATAGCGTCGCGCGCGGCAAAGTGTGTCTTGATTTGCTCTTCGCTCCATGTCGCTTCGAACTGCGCGACCAGATCCGCGGAGCTGATTACGTTCTTTCCCTAAGCCGCGCAGTAACTCGACGGTCCCTGCATCGACCAGAGAAATCGTGAAGACGATATTGTTCGGCGAATACTGCATCGCAATGTCGCGATAAGACGCAAGCATTGCCTTTAGGCTGTCGAACAACTCTTGCCATCCGGAATATTGGCGCTTGCGCCAGGCAGGGAATCCAGGTGGCCGGCTTCGATTTTGTGCACCAACTTCACCGGTTCGCCCTGCGCCGGTACCAGGTAAAACCAACGCCGCGTGACCATCAGTCCCGCAGGCAAGCCCAGCACGCGATATGCGATCGGGTCGCGATGATGATGGTCGTAGAACAGCCATGCGTCGATATTGCGTTCGCGCAGCGCAGACTGGATGGCAGACAGGTCCATGGGCAAACGTCTATTGTAAACAATGGATGTGATTTGAGCGAATTGGCGAGGGACTATTCGCGCTCGACCGTTAGAACAAGTTTTCTCGTCCGTGGCGGTAGCGTCTCGCAGGCGGTGCGCAACACGAGGCGCGGGGCTCGTCTGCGAATCTTCATTAAGTACGGAACTGTTCTCTTGGCGTCAAATTTCGCCGTTTCGCGCAGCAGCCAGCCTAAACCTTTCTGCACCATGTCGTCTTCGTCGATGAGAAGGAAGTTGGAAAGCCTCTTGATCTCGGGGAAGAACATCTTCGCCCGCGCCCCGCGAATCAGGGCCACGCACGCGGCACGCCGACGCCATCGGTTCGGCGACTTTGCCCAGCGGAAAACGGTTCCGGCGCGTCCTGGTTTGGCGGCAATCATCGGTGCGATCAGGTAGTGAACCAGCGCGTCGTGGTCGGCCCAACTGCTGATGCGATCAAGCCAGGACTCGAACAGCTTGAACTCGCGGTCACCAAACTCGCCCTCGAGTTTCTGGAGCAAGAACACCGCGGCAACTTTTTCTTCCAGCACCGCACCGGAGAAAAGCTGATCGGCGACCTCGACCAGGAAATCTAGCCCGCGTTCTTTCCTCACTTCCCGTCGAAAACGGATGGTCGCACGACGCAAGTCTGCTGTATACCACCCGTGGGATTTGATTTCGTGTTTGAAAAACCACTGCACTCCCGCTGCGTGCTCGGCGGAACCGCTATCTTTCAGGAGACGCCGAATGCGGGCAGCAACCTGTCTAGGAGTGCCGCTGGCGTATGCTACCGAACCCTGGATTGTCGAACCTTTGCGCATCAGGTTCTACTTTGCCACAGACGGAGCGACTCTGAAATACCTGTCGTATAGCCAGAGCAACAGTGTTGTGATAACGCCGACGCCAGTCACCGTCCACCAGATACGCTGGGGTTGGTGCGTGACTTCACCGAAGTGATGCACGAGCGTCCCGCCGAACCATCCGCCGATCAGCGAACCGATTCCGATCGGCAAAAAAGCAAAGCCCATGTAGGTACCCTGCTGTCCCGGAGGCGCAAGCAGCGCGATGTATTCGTAGTACCGCGGTTGTTGCGTGATCTCGCCCAGAGCCAGCACAAACAACGAGAGAACTGCGCCCCAGATTGTCGGCCGAAAGACGAGGATCAACCACGATATCGATGTGATGAGGGTGCCGAGTATGACGGCTTGAAATGCCGGGATCTTATGCGTCAGGTAATTTACCGCGAGCGTAAGACAGATCACCGTCAATCCGTCAGTGACGAGAATGATCTCAACGTCAGCACTGGAATTAATGTAACCGTGAATATAGCCCGGCAAACTGATGTATTGCTGCCAGAACACTACCCAATAACCCGTAAAGAGCACCAGGAACCACATGAAGCGGCTTATGCCGGCGAGTACAAGCGCGAGCAGTCCGGCCCAGACCCACCACGGTACGGAAAGTTGGGGATAGATCGACAGGCCGATGCGCAAAAGGAGCGCGATCACCAAAACGGGCAGTACCAGCCGATAGTTGCCCACCACCACGCAGAAATTGCGGGCGACGGCCGCGATGGAAGGCGGGGGCGCGTCCCCGGGCTTTCGCGGCTCACGGAAGAAAAGAAGAACGAAGAAGAACATCGCGAAAACGCTAAGCGCCGCAATGCGATAAACATTTTCGACGCCCAGGTGGCGATGCGCCCACGACGCGTAGTACGGTCCAGCCGCGCCTCCGATATTGACCATCGTGTAGTAAATCGAATAGCCGATGGAGCGGACATTCTCCTTGGACGCGCGGGCGGTGGTGCCGACCACGCAAGGCTTCACCAGCGAGACGCCGAGCGCGGGTAGAACGAGGATAAAGCCGACAAACAAACTCAGCGGCACGGCGTTGCGCACCGGCGCCAGCCAAGATGATCCAATGGAGCCAATCAGGAAATACGCAGCAGCCAGGATGAGATACGCCATCGAGAGAGCGCGGCGGAAGCCCAAACGGTCAGCAGCAGCCCCGCCGAAGATGGCGAGAAACCAAACCATTCCGCCAAAGATTCCCGTCAGCGTTCCGGTTTGCTCGGCGGAGAAATTCAGGCGCTCCTGCAAATAGAGTGCGAGAGATGCGAAAGCGCCATAGTAAGACAGACGCTCGAATATCTCGCTGATGTTTGCGACCCAGAAGGGTCGTTCGAATCCGGTGCGAATTTCCTGCAAGCGTTCGGAAAAGCTCAAGAATGGCTCCTGGTATTTTGCCAACTGTTTCTTTCCATCTGTCATCCCGACCGCTGCCCGACCCGCGCTCGCGCGCTAAGGACAAGGTGAGGAACCTTCTGGTGCTGGGGGCTGTCCCAACCGATTCCGTACTCGTTCTACTGACACTCCTGCGATACGGATCACTTTGTCACGACCGCTCTGACCGGAGGCAATGGTAACGGAAGAGCGCGGCACCTTCAAAAGTTTCGCGAAGAATTCGATGCAGGCGTCGTTGGCCTTTCCATCGATCGGAGGTGCGGTAAGGGAAACTTTCAATGCATCACCGAGTTCGTCGGTGATGGCGTTTTTCTTTGCGCGAGGATGAACCTTGATTGCGAAAGTCACACCGCCGCCTGATTCCTTGATGGGAATCAACCGTTCTTCCCCAGCGAGAAAGCGCTTTCGACAAGCAGGAGCGTTCCCACCAGCGGAACCTGCGGATTCGCCAGGGCGCGCGACTTTCCGATACTCGCCATCAGAGCTATTGCGAATACAAGCATCGTGAGGTTCGCAGTAACGCAGAACAGCTTGAGCCCTTTTACAAACCCGTTGTTACGAATGCGCAGCACATTCAACATGGCAGTGAAGAGCAAAGCCAGGCCCGTTCCAAAGATCCAGATTCTACCGCTGTAGGTTCTCGGCACCAGCAGGCAGTCGAGCATGGCCAGAACGAAGAGTATTCCCACGCAAATCCAGTCGAGAAGCTTCATGTCTGCCGGTGGGCCTCCTTGCTTACATCTTCGTTCGTTCGCCGAAGATCGCCGTGCCCACGCGCACGCAAGTCGATCCTTCTTCAATCGCCACTTCGAAATCGTGCGACATGCCCATGGAAAGCTCTTCCATGAAGACGGCCGGCAGCCTGCGCGCGGCAATCCTATCGCGTAGCTCCCGCAGCTTGCGGAAGTACGGCCTGGCATCTTCGGGATCGTCTGTAAATGGAGGTACCGTCATCAGCCCGCGGAACACAAGCGCCTCCAGTCGACGCGCAGCGGTTAGCAATTCATCCAGTGCAGGCGAGTCCGGCGGCATGCCGCTCTTGACGGCCTCTCCGCCGACGTTGATTTCGATTAGCACCTCCAACTTCCTGCCCAGCGCGCGAGCCGCAGTGTCCAGCTTTTCTGCCAGTTTCAACGAATCAATCGAATCCACGGCGCCAAACAACTTTACAGAGGTTGCGGCCTTGTTGGTCTGTAGATGCCCAATCAGGTGCCATTCGGCATCCGTCAAGTCCCGAAGCGATTCAGCCTTACTGGCAAATTCCTGAACTCGGTTTTCGCCGAAGAGGTGCTGGCCAGCGGCATAGGCTTCCCGGATGCGCTCCGGCGGCTGGGTTTTGCTCACCGCCATCAGCACGATTTTGTCGGGCGAGCGACCGGCGCGGCGCGCAGCTTTGTCGATACCGTCGCGCACTGCGGCAAGATGGTCAGAGATTGACATAGAAAAACCCAACCGCGAAAGGCACCAAGTTACAGGAAGGGATTTCGGATGCTAAACCCTTCGCAACATGTCAGCTTCCCCGACAACTCAACTACATCATCGCGGTCGGTGGCGCAGGTTCGTCTGGATCCCCCGCAGCTGTCACGGGCAAGAAGATCATCAAGGCCGCCAAGCCAGCGAGCACGATCATTCCTCCCACCAGGTAGGACGGGTCGTTGAAGACTTGCGGCGGATGGTTGGGCGCGCCCCAGGAAGGAACAAACTGCAATCCCGCCCAAACCAGGCCCAACAAGGCTTCTCCAGCGATCAATCCGGAAGCGACCAGCACTCCGGCATTTTCGACTCGTGCCTTTTGAGCGCTGTTGAAGCCGCGCCGTTCGGCGACCCAGTCGCCGATTGTCCGCATCACTCCGCCCACAAAAATCGCGAACGTAGTTCCAAAGGGCAAGTACATTCCAACCGCAACCAGCATAGGACTTCTCACTTGCATCATGATCATCGAGATGCCGAACAGGATTCCCACTACTACCAGGGGCCACGGCATATCATGGCCAACGATGCCCATCGCTAATGTGGCCATGAGGCCGGCTTGCGGCGCCGGAAGCTCGGCGCCCCCGAATCCCACGCCGCCGGCCTTGATGCTGCCTTCATGCAACAGCATTAGCGGGAAATACATTACCAGGCTTGCAACCACTACAGCGATTAGTTCGGCGGCCTGAATTTTCTGCGGAGTGCCTCCTAGAATGTAGCCCACCTTGAAGTCCTGCAATAACTCGCCGGCAACCGCGGATGAAACGCATACCACAGCGGCTACGCCCAGCACCGCCGCCACTCCGGATGTACCGGAAACTCCCAGTGCAACCATGAGCAGAGCCGCAATCAAGAGCGTCGACAGCGTCAAACCCGAGATTGGATTGTTGGAGGAACCAATGAAGCCAACCAGATTGCCGGAGACGGTCGCAAAGAAGAACCCTACCAGAATCATCACAACAGCCGCGAGAATCGCCGGCCACACCAGGCCTGAGATTTTGATGTAGAGCAAACACATCAGCACGAACATCACCGCAATCAGACTGAAAACTGTTTTCGAACTCATGTAGCGCTCGGTACGCGCGAGCTTAGCCTGCTCGTCGGGCGTCTGGCGCAGGTCGGCGAAAGCCTTGCCAATTCCAGCCGTCAGGCTGGCGCGCATTTTGAACAAGGTGTAGGCCGCACCGACCAGCATTCCGCCCACGGCAATCGGGCGCACAATATATCGCCACACCGCGTCGGCCATGTTTGCCCAATTGTCGGGAGTGTCGGCCGGCATGTAAGCCTTTAACTGCGGACCAAGAAAGAAGATCAGCATGGGCACCAACAGTCCCCAGGCGAGAACGCTGCCTGCAAACTGAATTGAGGCCAGTTTGACGCCAATGATGTAACCGACGCCGAGATAAGCCGGACTCACGCTCGGGGCTGCAAACACGGTGATCCCTCCGGTCGGAAGGGTGTGCGTGCTTCCCGCCGTGCCCAGACGAACCTGACTGTGTCCCAGGCTGCCGACGCCGACGTGAAGGTCAGTATCGGCGGCGAACAGCCCGAATTTTCCGAGGATGTATACCACCCCACCGATACCGATATTCCAGAAGAGATATTTCGCGGCTTGCGCGCCCCGTTGTCCGGCCTTGTGAATTTCCGACGCTGCCAACGATTCCGGAAAGGGCAACTCGGGATCTTCCACCATGCCGCGCCGTACCAGAGAAATGAATAGAACTCCGAGAATGCTGCCCACCATAATCAGCGCGGTTGATTTCCAATATGCGTCTGCAAAACGAAAAGAAGGCCACGCTTTGGCTAGCAAGAACGCAGGAAGGGTAAAGATTGCGCCGGCCGCGACGGACTCCCCAATCGAACCCGCGGTTCGAGCAATGTTTTCTTCGAGCAGCGATCCTTTCCACGCCCGCATTGCCGCCATGGCGATCACCGCTGCCGGATAAGTAGCTGCGATCGTGATACCGGCACGCAGACCCAGATACGCGTTGGCTGCTCCGAGGACGACGGTCATAAGAAGTCCCAGCAGTACCGCACGCAGAGTAAATTCCTTCATCTCCATTTGCTCAGGCACAAAAGGGACGTGTTTCTTGACACCAGTTCCTGATTCGGGCACTGGACTACTCATAGTTGGAATCCTCTCGCCAGGCGTAGACTGAAAGCAGTGTGGCGGCGTGACTTATTCAAAACACAAACGGCGGCACGTTAGCATGTGAGATGCCTGCATTACAAGTCTGGAGACCGCTCCCCGCCGACGCCCATCGCGGCATAACGTTGGCTTGGGCCCTCGCCTGAGGTAAACTAAGGACAATAGTTCGCGAGCCTCTTCTTAGTCCGGAGGTGCATTGTGATTGGAACTTCTGACCAGCTCTGGTTTCAGAAATACCTTGAATTTCACTGTGAAGATTGCGGTGGTGATGTCGGTTTTCGTTCCCGACGGCGCACATTTTCCGAGCGTTACCTTCTTCCCATTTTTCTTCTGCAGCCGGTGCGCTGTGCAGGATGCTTCCGGCGGGACTATCGCTTGCTCTTCGTTCCGGTGAAGGAACGGCTGTCGGAACCGGTCAAGAAGGTACCCACACCGGTGACGCAGTCCAACCGTAACGTTGCCTAGCGGACCCGGCCGCCGTTATACTCTTCTGAGCAGCCAATCGAGGAGTAGCCCGCCCAGGAAAGATTTCTGCGGGAAACACGGAGGCCGTCTTCAGCAGTACTGAGGGCAGAATTCGGGCTAGCCAAGCCAAACCAGCGGTGGCGGGTCCTTCTATTGCTTCCGGAGCGAGAGTTGCTGGCCGGATTGCCGAAAGTCTCTTCGCAGTTTTGTTTCCTTCCGATTGCCGCATCTGCGGGGCACCTCTGGTAAGGATTTCTCGTCTGCCGGTTTGCCAGGAATGCCTGGATGCCATGCGTCCCATTGCGGACGGAGTCTGTTCCATTTGCGGCGAACGGCTCTTTTCGCCAAGTACCTTTGCCGGCACGTCGGGCGAATTCCTGTGCGGACTGTGCCGCCGCATCGAACCAACTTTTGCACGCGCGGCAGCCTATGGCAGTTACGAAAGCGGATTACGGGAATTAATCCACCTGCTGAAGTATGGTGGCGTCCGGCCCGCTGCGAATGTTCTCGGGCGCATGCTGGCGGACGCTATCGCGGAGCTCGAATCCGATTTCCCGGCGGAACCCATGGCTGTCATTCCGGTGCCGTTGCACCGTAGCAGACTTCGCGAACGTGGCTTTAATCAGGCAGAACTGATTGCGCGCGCAGCCATCAAAGCCAGAGCCTCCGCCAGTCGCTTACGCTTGAGCGCCGGAGTACTAGTCAGAAAGCGGGAGACTGCATCGCAGATTGGCCTCACCAGCCATCAGCGGCGCGAAAACCTGCGAGGCGCTTTCGGTATTGCGCAGCCGGAAGCTGTGAAAGGGCGCGAGGTGCTCGTTGTGGATGACGTTTACACCACCGGTGCGACCGTTTCAGAATGCGCGCGGGTATTGCGGCGAGCCGGGGCAAGCAAAGTATGGGTCGCGACTGTTGCCCGCACCCTTAAGATTTCGGCCCAACATATGGAGATTCGACCACATGACGGTGAAGGGGACGAAATATCCGGCGTAAGGGAAGTTCCCAGGGAGGTTCCGTTGGCTCGCGCGGCTGGCGGCTGACCTTGGGCGCGCAAGCAACAGATAGCATCTAATAAACAGTTTTGGGCGCAATTAAGGATTGGAAAGCAGTTCAAGATAGGAACCGAAAGAGCACGTTGAAGTTCAGGAGATTAGTGGGGCATGTCAGGAAGGCTCGAACCCGAGGCAGGACCGACAGGCAGACACGCCGCCGGGCTTTTCGCCGCGGCGGCAATGCATCGCGACAGCAATGGAAACTCGCTGCATGCACCCGTGCTTGTTCTGAATGCGTCCTACGAACCCATTAACGTTTGCGCCGCGCGCCGGGCGCTGGTCCTGGTGCTCAAGGGTGTGGCCATGACGGAAGAGGAAAATGGACACTTCCTGCATGCGGCGCGAATCGCTATACGCGTACCTTCGGTGATACGGCTGCTCGAGTATCGCCGCATTCCACACCAGAGCCGCGCTCTGTCGCGCAAGAACATCCTGCTGCGCGACCGCAACACTTGCCAATATTGCGCAACCGTACTGCCGTCCAGTGAACTGACGCTGGATCACGTAATTCCCCGCTCGCGCGGGGGCTCGTCCACCTGGGAAAATCTTGTGGCCTGCTGCCACACCTGCAATCGCCGCAAGGGCAATCAATTTCCTCTCGAGGCGGGCATGAAGTTGATGCGCGAGCCTCGCGCCTTCAACCTTCATACCAGCCGCCACATCATGCGGCTCATGGGCCGGTCCGATGATAAGTGGAGGAAATATCTCTTCTATTAGTTTCAAGGTTTCAAGGCAGGTGAAGCGCGTTCGTATCGCGAACTGTTCGTTTGGCAAAAAGCCAAAACCTTGCCAGGGCCGATCCGGCTGATAACGGACCCTTGAAACCTATTTCTGCGGCGGCTGCTGATTCGGCGGCGCATCGGGTTTCTTGTCGTCTGGCTTCTGGTCCGCAGGTTTCTGATCTTTCTGATCCGCCTTCGGAAGTTCCTGTCCTTGATACAGAATCTTCACGTTTGCGCCGAATCGCTTGTAATCCTCATACTTGACGATCTCGCGGATGTGAATATCGCCCATGTTGAAGTGCAGGGTGTCATCGGCGCGAGTGTAAGTGGGAAACCAATACTGATTATCCACCTGCTCGCGCCAGGTGGTGAACTTCGGATAGAGATGTTCCTCCTTGCCTTTCTTCTTGGTGTCGCGAATTTCCGGTACGGCCTGCCCGTATGTCTTAACGATTTGAAAATCGTGATCATCCACCCAGATGCGCCCCTGAAAGTAGCGTTTCTTGCCTACAATCGCTTTTGGCGCAATATCGAAGACGTAACAGTGCAACTGATCTTCCTGCTGCTGACCGACGTAGAGAATGTTATATTCCGGAACCTCCTCGGTGGTGAGGACAAAGGGCAAGCGATTGCGGAAATCCTGGACGTCGCCCTCATCGAGGGATAGCCCTCCTTGCTCCAGAGAAGATTGCGGTGCGAAGACTACATTCTCGATGCGATGGCCTTTGTCGTCGTAAAGCACATCGAAGACTTCGTGATACTCTCCGGTGACAGTGTCGCCGTCGCGAGTTTGAACTTTGATATCTTGCCGGTAGGTATAATGCTCGCGCGCTTCCTTGAACAATTTTTCCTGCGCCGCAAAGTGGGCGATAATTTCCTCGGGAGTGACGCCTTTCGGGGCGATGTTCTCGAGGGGGCCTTCTTGCGCAGCGGAGGCGAGGGCCACGAACAGGCAGGCGGCAAAAGCGGTGACAGATAAGAGAATGTGCAACGGCGATTTCATACTTCCTATTTTATCGGATAAGCGTGAACAGATTCGGCGAGGCTCTGTAGATGAGGATTGGTTTCGCCAGAGAGGCGAATCTTAAGGAGAAATATCTACCGCGGCGACCCTCCCCCAACCCCTCTCCGCTCAGTGAGGCCGGGGGCAGGGCGCTGCAGTTCTGCCGCATATTTGGATGCCGTCTGAGTGGAGGGGTTGCCGTTAGAAACTGGGCTTTGGGCCTTCGATGGCGGGTTTTGGCGGCCCTCTCAACAGTCCCCGGGACGATCATCGAAGCTGTATTATGAAGGGATTTATGAGGAGTCGGCGGCGATGATTTGGGGATCGAATGTGGTTTCCGGGCTCGCGCAACCATCTCTGACCGCAGCCCAGGAGGCTGGGCGGTCCCGGAAAGCCCGGAGCGACCCGTCTTTTGCATGATCTCCAAATTAGTAATCATCACCGAGATCATTGCCCCCTACCGCATTCCTGTTTTCAATGCTTTGGCCCAAAGAAAAGAAGTGGACCTTCACGTTATTTTTCTTTCGGAGAATGATCCCGGCTTGCGTCAGTGGCGAGTATACAAAAATGAGATCGAGTTCAAATACCAGGTGCTTCCGTCGTGGCGGTGGAGCTTCGGCACATATAATCTCTTGATCAACCGTGGCGTGCTTTCAAGCTTGAACAACATCACTCCCGACCTAGTGTTGTGTGGTGGTTACAATTATTTGGCCTCATGGCAAGCCGCTTACTGGGCGAAGCTTCATCGAGTTCCATTGCTGCTATGGTCGGAAAGCACAGCCCTGGACATACGCCGAAGGTATCGCTGGGTAGAATTTATGAAGGCGCGTTTTCTGAGTCTGTGCAAGGGCTTCGTGGTACCCGGGAGATCATCCGCAAAGTACCTGAAGAATCTTGGAATTCCCGACCCTCGCATCTTCACCGCACCGAATGCAGTAGATACCAAGTTGTTTGCGGCGTTGGCCGCCGCCGCGAACCGCAACCAATCGAAGGTGCGCGCTCTGCACTCTCTCCCGTCGCGATATTTCCTCTACGTTGGCCGCGTGGTACAGGCGAAGGGAATTTTCGACCTTATGGAGGCATACGCCGCGCTGGACGAAGCGCTCCGCGGCAGTATTGGTTTAGTATTTGTGGGTGAGGGCGTCGACCGCCCGGAACTGATGGCCCGGGGCGCCCGCATCGTGCCGGGGACAATACAGTTCCATGGTTTTGTGCATCGCGAAGAATTACCGGAGTTTTATGCTTTGGCAGAGGCATTGGTTTTTCCAACGCATAGCGATCCTTGGGGGTTGGTAGTGAACGAAGCCATGTCGTGTGGGCTGCCTGTGATAGTGACCAACGTTGCAGGTTGTGCAGCCGATCTGGTCGAAGACGGCCGGAACGGATTTGTCGTGCCAGTGGGAGACGCCGCTCGGCTCGCCGCCGCCATGGTTCGTTTGGCCAACGATTCTGGATTGCGCACGAAGATGGGCGCCGGCAGCAGAGAACGGATAGAGGCTAACTCTCCGCAGTCGTGGGCTGAGGGGTTGATAAGGGCGGTGGAATCCGCAGGCGCGAGGGAAGAATGAAGAGCCGGGCTCAACTGGTCGCTCTTCCGCTAGGAATCGTTGCGTGTCTGTTGCTCTTAATTCTGGTGGAGCGTCGCCCCGGTTATTTCACCAATACCACTTACCTCGGCGCCATCGTGGCGCTGCAGATTGTGCTGGTCGGTCTCAGCCATTTTGAAGCCGTGTTCTTCCCTCTTTTGATGGGAACCTTTCTTTGGGCAGGATCGATGCTGCCCTACAATGGGACCGGGATGTCGCTGCGCTGGCTTTTCTTGGGAGCAGGCGCGTTAGGCGGTTTCATCATCTGGATCAAGACTCGGCGGGCCCGTCATTTTGGACCCTTCCACTTGGTGGCCTTCTTCTGTGTCGTTTCCGCGCTCGTCTCTGCCATGGTTTCTGAAGTACCGCGAACTGCCGTCCTCAAAGTTTTGAGCCTGTTTTTGCTTTTCCTGTATGCGTCGGGGGGAGCACGGGTCGCAATTGCCGGACGCGAAAACAAATTCTTGAATCTTCTGGTGCCCGCCTGCGAGCTCTTGGTCTATGCCGCGGCGGCGTGTTACTTTGGGTTGGGTTTCAGCGTTTTTGGCAACCCCAATTCGCTCGGAGCGATCATTGGGATTGTCGCAGTTCCGATCGTGCTGTGGGGAGCGTTGGCGGCAGAAACGCCCGGTCTGAAACGGAGGCGCTTTTTCGCTTTAGTCTTGTGTGGCGGCCTGCTTTACTCGGCCAATTCCCGCGCATCGATCTTGAGCGCGGTCGCGGTCGTGCTTGTAATTACGGTTGCGCTGAGGCAACAGCGACTGCTCTTGCAGTTTGCCTTCGTTTCTGTTTTCTTCCTTACCTTAATGGCGGCGGTGAATCCCACACACTTGGATGAACTGGTTTCGTCGCTCACGGGAAGGGTCATCTATAAAGAAGCAGGCACTCACAGCGGTGTGTTTGGCTCACGCCTTTCTCCCTGGAATGATACGATTTCCGTTGTCAAGCGCCATCCCTGGTTTGGAAGCGGTTTTGGCACCAGCGAACTGGGAGATCTCCGGCCTGACTCCAATGAATCTTCGGTGTACACGATCGAAGGTACGAATCGTGAGCATGGCGATAGCTATTTAGCATTGGCTGAATACATGGGACTGCTGGGATCTTTGCCGTTTTTCGTCCTGCTCTTGATGGTTGTTCGGGTGGTGCTTCGAGCCTGCGTTTGGATACGAAAAACTGGGAATCCCTACCACCCTTGCATTCCATTTGTACTCGTCGCCATTGCCGGCCTCGTACATGCGTGCTTTGAAGACTGGATGTTTGCCGTGGGTTCCTATCTCTGTGTCTTCTTCTGGGTTTCTGTTTTCATTCTGATGGATTTGTTTCCCGGAGTCGAGACTCAGGGTGCGGAGATTGCGTTTCAGAGGCGGCGAAGCGTCGTGGCGTCACAGGCTCCTGCCCATTCGTTGCGCTGATCAATCAAGACGTTGAACTGCTAAGATATTCCTTCCATTCATGCCGCCATTCCTCAGTCGGCAGACTTAGGGAGAAGATATACCAGCCAAACTCCATGTCCTGACGCTCACCCCTTTTTATCCTTCCGCAGGCAATGAAGTGAGTGGCTGCTTTGTGGCTGAACCTCTTCGAGAGCTGAATGCTTTGGGGGTGACGAACTCAGTTTTCGCGGTCGAGGCGGTATACCATACCCGAAAAAGGCCAAGCCAAGAGTTTCCCGCCGAGTGGATTCGCTATCCGCGAATACCTGGAACCTTCGGTTTGTCGAGCTCGGGCAAGTTCCTCGGGGGACTGCTTCTGAATCGAGTCAGACAACTTCATCGGGATTCTCCCCTGAGCGTCATCCACGCCCATGCCGCGCTTCCTTGCGGGTATGCTGCGGCCGGTATTTCGCGCCGTTTGGACATTCCATTCGTCGTCTCCATTCATGGTCTGGACGTCTTGAACGGCTGCTTCCAACAAGGAATCGCCGCCGGATGGCGCTGCCAAGCTTCGCTGAAGGTCTATAAAAGCGCCCGCAAGGTGATCTGCATCAGCGACACGGTGCGACGATTATTGACTGAGGCGATGCATGCGGGGGTTACCGCCGAGGTCGTTTACAACGGTGTTGATCCGACGCTGTTTGTGCCTGAGCCGGCCGAGGCTGCGACGCCGGTAGTCTTGGTGGTAGGAAATCTGTTGGCAATAAAAGGCCATGAACTGGTACTGCGAGCGTTGGTTCGGTTGAAGGAACGGTATCCCGGCCTGCAATGCCGAATTATCGGCGAAGGAGTGGAACGAGGTCGGTTGGAGGACTTGGCAAGAGATTTCGAGATTGACGATCGGGTGCATTTTCTCGGAAGACGAAGCCGTTCCGAAGTGGCCACAGCCATGCGGGAGTGCACGATTTTTGCGCTGCCTAGCCGTTATGAGGGGCTCGGGTGTGTGTATCTGGAAGCAATGGCTTGCGGCAAGCCAGTAATCGCTTGCCAGGGGCAGGGCATCGACGAGGTCATTCAGCACGGAGAGAACGGCTGGCTGATTCCAATCGATGGCCTCGAGGACTTAACCCGAGGACTGCAGCGATTGCTCGACAGCTCGGATCTGCGCTCGCGAATTGGACAAAGCGCCCGGCAGACAGTCCTTGCTAAATTTACGCTCGCACAACAGGCCCGGAACCTGATGAAGATTTATGAGGAAGTCTTGCGCTGAGAATGCCACAAGGTGATGCGCGAAAGATACGGACTCGCGCTGAAGAATGATCCATCTGTTTATTAATGCGTTGGCGGCCAGTGCAGGAGGAGGGCTCACTTACGTTCGCAATGTCCTGCCGCAGCTTGCGGTTCGCGATGATGTGCGAACGACAGTTCTGATCGGCCAAACCGTGCTTGCTGAGATCACACCGTCCGCTCGCGTTACCGTTCTACGCGCAGATTGCCCGTCGGGTTCCGCCAGACGATTCTGGTACGAGCAGCGCAACCTGTCCGGCTTCATTCGTCAATCCGGAGCAAATGTCCTGTTGTCCACTGGAAATTTTGCGCTCGGATGCTCGCCGGTCCCGCAAGTCCTTCTTAGCCGGAACGCCCTCTACACATCATCCGATTTTCTGCGGGATCTGCGCGAACGCGGCGATTACCGGTTATGGCTTGACACGGAAGTGAAAGGCGCGTTGGCCCGATGGTCCGTGCGCACCGCAGACTGTACGGTCGCTCCCAGCGCGACGTTTGCGGGCGAACTGCGGGAGTGGACGGGGAAGAATGTGGTTTCGATCCATCACGGTTTTGATCACGAAGCCTTCTTCCGCGATTCGGCGCCCTTACCTCAAGACGTGCAGGCAAAGCTTGCGGCTACCGGAGCCTCGCTGCGGCTTCTATTCGTGAGCCATTACAACTACTATCGGAATTTCGAAACTTTGATTCGGGCGACCGCGATATTAAAGAAAATGCTGCACCCGCGAACCGTGCGGCTGATTTTGACCTGCAAACTAAGCTCAAAGGACAACCCCGGAGATTATCGTGCAGATAAAGCGGCAAAGTCGGTAGAAGAACTACGTCTGGACCAGGAAGTTGTTGAGTTAGGCGCGGTGCCTTATGGCATGCTGCATCACGTGTACCAAGCTTGCGCTCTGTACGTGACTCCCGCCTACGCTGAGACATTTGCTCATCCGCTGGTTGAGGCGATGGCCAGTGGACTTCCGGTGATCGCATCGGATCTAGCCGTGCACAGAGAGATATGTGGAGAAGCTGCCAGGTACTTCCCGCGCTTCTCTCCCGAGATGCTCGCCGAAGAGGTAGTTCGACTAAGTGACTCGCCAGAACAGTCTGCGGCGATGCGTGAAATGGGACGGTTGCGCTCCCATGACTTCAGCTGGCGTCGGCATGTTGAGGAGTTGCTCATGCTGGCCCGGACTCTCCAAAAGAGCAGGTAAGGGTTCGCGTAAGATGAATGCGATGGTTTGAGAGGGAACGGTTCGGATGTGCGGAATTGTCGGTATTGTCGGCTACAACGCGCGTGTGCCCGCAGACGTGCTCGAACGCGCCACCAAGTCTCTAGCCCACCGCGGACCGGATGACAGCGGCACACTCGTTCTGCGTGATTCCGGTCTTGAGAACGTGGAAATCGGTTTGGGAAATCGTCGGCTCGCAATATTAGATCTCTCGCCTCTAGGTCATCAGCCCATGAACGATCCAGCGACCGGCAACTGGATCGTCCATAACGGAGAGGTCTACAACTTCCGCGAAGTCCGCGCCAAATTGGAGAAGGCAGGCCTGCACTTCAGCAGTTCCTGCGACACGGAAGTGATTCTCAAAGCCTATGCCTACTGGGGCGAAAAGTGCCTCGAGCACTTCCGCGGAATGTTTGCCTTCGCCATCTGGGATGCGCAACGGCACCGCTTGTTCGTTGCCCGCGATCCGATGGGAATCAAGCCGTTGTATTTCTATCACTCGGATCGATACTTCATTTTTTCTTCTGAAGTCCGCACCCTGTTGGGAACCGGATTGGTGCCGTACAACATCGACCCTGCGGGTCTGGTGAACTACCTCACCTTTGGATCGCTTTACGACCCCATCACATTGGTAGAAGGAGTGACTTCGCTTCCGCCCGGCTGCTTTTTAACTTGGGAAAAAGGACAACGGAAGCTCGTGAAGTATTGGGACCTGGTCGACGTTCACCACGATGAGCACGGCGACGACGCCACCAATGCGAGCGCCGAACCGCGAGGAGAACTCGAAGCTCAAGTCGCCGAGATGCTCGACGAATCAGTCCGCATGCAACTGGTGAGCGATGTGCCAGTAGGAGTCTTTCTCTCTGGCGGCATCGATTCCAGCAGCTTGGTTGGCATTCTAAGTCGAAACGGTGTGCGTCCGGGCACGTTTTCTATCGTGTTTCGAGAGGCGGATTATTCTGAGGCGGAATATTCCCGCGCTATCGCGCAGCAGTTCCGCACCGATCACCATGAGATCACCGTTTCTCAGTCGGACTTTTTCGCTGCGATTGCGCCTGCCGTTGGTGCCATGGATTTGCCCACCATTGACGGGATCAATACGTATTTCGTTTCGGAACGGACCCGTGACGCGGGCGTAAAAGTGGCTCTTTCCGGACTGGGAGGCGACGAGTTGTTTGCCGGGTATTCGAGCTTTCGCACGGTACCGCGCATGGAACGATTTGCCTACATGTGGGGGCAGATACCTGGAGCGTTCCGCGCTCCCGCGGCAAGTATATTTTCGGCGTTTGCTCCATCGAATGATCAGAATCGCAAATTGGCCGCACTTTGCCGTAACGGGCGGAGAATCGTTCATCCTTATTTTCTTTCGCGCATGCTATTCACCCCCGAACAACGGAACGAGTTATTGCCTGGGATGCAGAAAAACTCTGCGGCATGGTTGCGCGCGGAAGACTCACTAAGTGAGAGCTTGAGCCGCGCCCAGAGCCTGGACCCAATCAATCGCGTTTCCTATCTTGAGGCGCAGTGTTATATGCTCAACACACTGCTGCGGGATTCGGACTTCATGAGCATGGCGCATGGTTTGGAGGTGCGCGTTCCTTTGATCGATCATCGACTCGCGGGGCGTGTGCTTGCTCTGCCGGGAGCCTGGAAGCTGCAAGCGGGGACGCCAAAACCTTTGCTGGTGAAGGCCCTTAACGGCCAGCTTCCGGCGAAGATCGTTCACCGGCCGAAGCGGGGTTTCACGCTGCCGTTTGAGCACTGGCTGCGCGATGCACTGCGTCCAATGATGGAAACGTCTTTGAACAAGATCGGAGAAGGCGCCTTAAGCGCCCTCATCAGTGCGCCAGCGGCCCGCCGGGTGTGGAACGATTTCCTCGAGGGCCGCACTTCCTGGTCCCGGCCGTGGTCGCTTTACGTTTTGCAATCCTGGTGTGAGCACCATCTTTCGAGTTGAGCTGCGATGGAAAAGGTTGAAGAAGTTCGGAAACTCGCGAGCGCCGTTTCCCTGAGTAGATTACCGCTCAGCGTAATCATTCCGGTGCGCAACGAGGCTAGGAATTTGCCTCGATGTTTGCAGGCCTTAAGGGACGTAGGGGAAGTTTACGTGATCGACTCGCAGAGCACGGATGACACGGTGGAAATCGCCCGGTCCCACGGAGCCAAGGTCGTGCAGTTTCATTACCAGGGCGGATGGCCCAAGAAGCGGCAGTGGGCCATGAACACCTTGCCGCTTGCCTATGATTGGGTTCTGCTGCTCGATGCCGACGAGATTCTCACCCCTGAGCTCGCCGATGAAATTCGTTCGGCGATACCAAATCCGGCGGTGGACGGCTACTCCATCCTGCTTCGCATTTGGTTTTTGGGTCGTGTTCTGCGGCATGGCGATGTCGGCTTGTGGAAACTGTCTTTGTTTCGCCGTGGCAAGGGACGATATGAATGCAGGCTGAAGGACCAAGACGCGTCCATGGCAGATATGGAAGTGCATGAACATGTGGTCGTTGAAGGGGCGACGGCAAGGCTGGAGAATCCGCTGATTCATCACAATGTGGAGTCGCTCTCGCGTTATATCCAAAAGCACGATGAATATTCCAACTGGGAATCGCGCGTGCTGTTAGAGCAAGGCAACGACAAGGAGTTGCCGCCATCCCTTTTGGGTACCCAGGCGCAACGCCGGCGCTGGTTGAAAGGCAAACTGTTTGCCGTGCCGGGCTCTCCTGTGCTGCTTTTCCTGTATCGTTATATCTTGCGTCTCGGGTTTCTGGATGGCGCTCCGGGCTTGATCTATTGTGGGTTTCAGGCCGTTCAAATGTTTCACACCAAGGCTAAGATATACGAACTGAAGTCGAAGAGACCTGAAGTTTAACGAAGAAGGAATTAGACCGGTATGTGCGGAATCGCGGGACTCGCCAACTGCGGAGACAAAGAAGTGCTCGGACGAATGACCAACGTCCAGGCGCATCGCGGTCCTGACGATTTCGGCCAGTGGGAGCGCAGATTTCCTGATGGTTCCTACATCGCTCTAGGCAGCCGACGGCTTGCCATTCTCGATCTTTCCGCCGATGGCCACATGCCGATGTGCAATGAAGATCGCACGGTCTGGATTACCTACAACGGCGAAATTTACAACTTCGCCGAACTTCGCAGCGAACTGCAAGCCAAGGGTCACCGATTTGGTTCGAACACGGATACGGAGGTTGTGATTCACCTTTACGAACAAGAAGGCGCGGATTGCGTTCATCGCCTCAACGGAATGTTCGCGTTCGCCATCTGCGATCTGCGCTCGGGCAGGCCAGAGTTATTTCTGGCGCGCGATCATTTTGGAATCAAGCCGTTCTACTATTCGCACCGCGGAAGAAAGCTGGCTTTTGCTTCGGAAGTGAAAGCGCTACTGCACGTGCCGGGGATTGAGGCTGAAATCGATCTGGAGTCATTACATCAGTACTTGACCTTTCTGTGGGTTCCAGATCCTAACACGATGTTCCGCGGGATCTACAAACTTCCCGCTGGGCATTGCGCGACATTTCGCGATGGCGAACTGAAAATCAGGCAGTATTGGGACCTCAATTTTCCTCGAGCCGATGCCAACTACTTCCGCTCCGAAGCGGACCTTGCCGACGAAGTTCGGGAGCGCTTTCGACATTCGGTGGAAGCACAAATGGTGAGTGACGTGCCCCTCGGCGCATTTCTCAGCGCGGGGCTGGATTCCTCGAGCATCGTCGCCATGATGTGCCGCGCGACGAAGCAGTCCGTCCGCACCTACACGATTACCTTTCCGCAAAAGTATCGCGTCGGTGAAACTACGCTCGATGATCCGAATGTCCCCGCGCGGCTGGCGCGGCAATTGGGCTGCGACAACCAGCAAATCGTGGTTGAACCCGACGTGGCGGAATTGCTGCCTCGTCTTACGTGGCACATGGACGAACCTACCGCAGATCCTGCGATCATCACGGCGTACCTGGTCTGCCGCGAGGCCCGCAAGCAGGCTACGGTGTTGCTTTCCGGCGTGGGTGGGGATGAGTTATTTGCCGGTTATCGCAAGCACGCCGCCCACCGTTGGGCGAGTGCCTATCGAAGGTTTCCCCGCGTGCTGCGCGCAGGCATGGAATCCGGCATCAGAGCCTTGCCAGGTGCGCGCGGTTCAGTCGTGAAAGGAACGATACGACTTGCCAAGAAGATGGCTCGAAGCGCGTCCCTCGAACCAGAAGAGAGCTTCATTCAGAACTGCACTTATCTCGATGCCGAACAGAAGATGAGTCTGTATACGGCCGAAGTGCAGGATCAGGTTCGCGCGTGGGACCCCGCGGTTCGACACTACGCCAGGTTTGAAACGGTGCGCGACTCCGATTTCCTCAACCAGATGCTTTATCTCGACACCAAGATCTTTATGGTGAGTCTGAACTTGAACTATAACGACAAGATGAGTATGGCGTCATCGGTGGAGGTGCGTGTGCCATTTCTCGATCGCGATCTCGCCGAGTTCGCTGCTTCAAGCATTCCACCTCGTCTCAAGCTAAAGGGATTTCTGCGGCCGACCACGAAACATATTTTCAGGCGGGGCATGCAGGACGCTCTTCCAGCGGAAGTACTGCGTCAGCCGAAAGCCGGCTTCGCCGCTCCGGTGGATTACTGGCTGGCGAACGATTTGCGGGAAATGGTGGATGATCTGCTTTCTGAAACAAACGTCAGAAAGCGCGGTCTGTTCCGTCCGGAAGTGGTGCGCCGCTTCCTTAACGAACATCGAACTGGAACCGAGGACTGGTCGATGCAAATCTGGCAGTTTCTGACTTTGGAGCACTGGATGCGGATTTTTCTCGATGCCAGTGCGCAGCAACGGACCGAAGAGTTCGGTCAGCCGCGCGAGGCAGCGACCGCGTGAGTTTCTCGATTTCTTGGAATGGTACTTTCACGGGACACACTCTCCCATGAATGACTCCCGGGCAAACACTTCAATGATGATTGGCGACCCCACGGCCAGGACCGGACGAGTCTCCAAGGCGCTGGCCGAGGTGACGGGTTTACTGCGCCGTCCGCAGCACGTTATTCCGTTGATGCGGAAACTTGTTTCCGACAAACTGCGCGTCAGCTTCGAGCACCGGAATATTTACTCGTATGCAACTACCAAGCGGGCGAGCGGAGAAGTGCTGAATTCATTGCTGGGCTGGCTGCTCGACGCACAGCGCCCTGACGGAGGCATAGCGGCCTATTACAGTTTGCTCGCCGGATATTCGGAATCCTATCCGGAGGTCACCGGCTACATCGTGCCAACGCTGTACGATTTTGCCCACGCTGCCAACGATTCGAGGGCCGTTGCGGCAGCGGAACGAGCAACCGCCTGGCTGCTCTCATTGCAAATGCGCACCGGTACATTTCCTGCCGGATTGCAAGGAGGCGAAGCGCGGGCGTCCGTTTTCAATACTGGGCAAATCTTGCAAGGACTGGTCCGTGCTTATGTCGAGACCGAGCGCGCTCAAATTCGCGAAGCTGCCATTGCCGCCGGTGATTGGCTGATTCAAGTTCAACAGGCAGATGGATCGTGGTCAGGGCCGGGTGCTTATCAAAATGTGTCTCACACCTACTACAGCATGGTTTCGTGGGCGCTGGCAGAGTTGTCCGAACATACGGCCGACCAGCGCTACGGCTTGGCCGCGGAGAGAAATGTTGACTGGGTGCTGTCACATTTTTGGCCCAGCGGTTGGATCGACGGGATAAATCTGAAGGGCCATCCCAGTTACCTGCATTTCATTGCTTACATTCTTCAAGGCGTCCTTG
Source organism: uncultured Acidobacteriota bacterium (assembly GCA_963761915.1). Lineage (GTDB taxonomy): Bacteria > Acidobacteriota > Terriglobia > Terriglobales > Acidobacteriaceae > Sulfotelmatobacter. Next base: position 15,402 of record CAVXIO010000005.1, on the reverse strand, counting down.
AATGTGCCATCCTGCGGCGCCGAAGCGATGCCATCGAAGCAGTCGCCAGGCCGGCATGGACGCTGTTGCGTAAGTTTGAGACTAACAAATTCCTGGCGGGCGCTTACGAGCCCGACTTCAAAGCTGGACAGCGCTTTACATGTCTGACGGGGAACGCGCAGATGTCGTGCGTCTGGCTTCGCCTGTTCGAAGTGACTGATGACCTGCGTTATCTCAACGCGGCGCTCAAAATGAACGAGATGCTGAAACAGTCTGTTCCCGCGCGCGGGCGCGGCGTTGCGGGCGGAGTAAGCGGGTCATTCCCGGTTTGGGGTCGCTACCAGCCGTTGCGCTACATCAGTTGGGGGTGCAAATTCTTAGCGGACGCTCTGCTGCTGGAACAAAGGCTGATGCAGCGGCCTGAAGCCTGGGAGGTTGAGGCATTGCCATGCGCGTCGTAATCCTGGGCTCAAGCGTTTACAGCGAGACCGCATGCGCTGTGGCGGTACGTATGGCCGAATTGGGGCACACTCCCCTGGGCGCTCTCGCTCTTCCCACTGTGGACCGTGGAACTTTGCGGCGCAAGCTTTCGCAGTGGGGTGTGCGTGAGGTAGCCCGCTACGCGCGTGCGAAATTGCTGCCTCGTTCCGGCGATCGGCGGCAACGAGCGCACAATACGTATCTTCTGCCTCTACTCAAATCCAATGATGGAGTCTTTTCCAGTATCCGAGAAGTTGCGGCGTTGTATGGATTCCCCGTTGCGATTTGCAAAGACCAGAATGCGCCAGACGCGATTGCCCGTCTGAGAGACTGGTCACCGGACCTGATCATCTTCACGGGCGGCAACATTTTGCGGAAGCAGTTGCTGGAAGTCCCTCGCCTCGGAGTAGTCAATGTGCATCTGGGCTTGCTGCCAGAAATCCGGGGCATGAGCAGTCCCGAGTGGTCGTTGCTGAAAAACATTCCCGTCGGCGTGACTATCCATTACATGGATACGGGCATTGATACCGGGCCAATCCTTCACAGGTCGGAATTTACCGACGCATCCTGCTGCGAATCATTGAGCGATTTGCGCAACCGGCTGATTGCGTTTGGTGTCGAGAAACTCGGCCAGGTAGTTGCTGCTCTGGATCGAGGCACGCTCTCGGCGACACCGCAATCTACTCTCGACGAAGATCACCAATTCTTTGTCATGCATGAACGGCTTCAGGAGCGAGCGGCGGGACGGCTTGCCAAGGGCCGCGTGCCGGCGGTGACGGGGACGGTGAATGGGTAAGCTCGGAACCATGCTACAAGTTGGACGCACCTTCGGCATGCGTGATGGAATGCTCCGTCTGGAGTATGAACTCCAGCGTGGCAGCGGCCTGATGTCGTGGAGGATGCGGTCCGTACAGGGCTGGGATTCCTGGGATATCGAACGGATCGCACCAGGCACACGGGCAGAAGAGGTGCGGGCTGCACGGCAGGACGGCTCACGGCCATTTCTCTTCCGCGATGCGCGAACCTTAGGACCGACCATCACAAGAATCATCGGACCCGACGGAGAACAATCTGTTCTTGCGGACGCCGAGCGAATTCTGGCAGGCAACCTGCCGTTTTTCGGCCAACTGTGGCTTGATTGCGGATTCCCGCCGCGATGGTTCCAAAATCCTCTCACTCTGCAGAGCGTCTCACCGCAGAAGCCCTGGACTCAGATGCGGTTTGCCTCGGCCGCCTATGGCGACCTGAAATTTATCCTCGAGCCTTCCAGGTTTCTATTCGTTTATCCCTTAGTTCGGGCTTACGCTCTTAGCGGCGACGAGCGATTTTCACTGACTTTCTGGAAGGCGGTTGAAGATTGGGCCACCCAAAACCCGCCGATGGCTGGTCCGCTGTGGATTTGCGGTCAAGAGTGTTCTTTGCGCATTCTAGCTTGGTCGTTCGCGCTGCATGCGTTCATTCATTCGCCCCACACGACAGCCGAGCGGGTCGCCTTGCTTGTCTCGCTAATCGCGGCTCATGCCTGGCGAACCGCGCAGACCCTGGGTTATGCCCGCTCTCAGCGCAGCAACCACTTGATCACCGAGGCTGTCGGTCTTTGGACCGCGGGCACACTCTACCCAGAATTAAGAGAGGCGCAGGTTTGGCAGAACCTCGGTGCGCACCTTTTGCGGGAGGCAGTCCTCGACCAGATCACACCGGAGGGTGTTTCGCAGCAGCATTCCTTCAACTATCAGCGCATGATTCTGCATTTACTTGTGTGGACTGTGCGGCTTGCTGAGATCCATTGCGCGCCGATCCATGAAGACATACACGCGCGTGCTCAAGCCGCTTTTGACTTCATCCGGCAGTGGGTAGACGAGGTGAGCGGGTTTGCCCCGAACTACGGTTCCGACGATGGCAGCTTGATTTTCCCGCTCGCACAAGGCGCGTATCGAGATTTTCGTCCCTTGCTTCAGTTGGGCGCCGCTGTTCTGGATCGCCCCGCTCTGAATTCAGGTCCCTGGGATGAGGCCGCGTTGTGGTTTGGCGTCACCCCCACGTTAGAGAAAGCCAAGACACCTCCGTCCTCGCCCTCCGCGGAAACGGGATACTTCCGTCTAGGAGATAAGAGTTCTTGGGCGATGATTCGCGCGGGCCGATACACTCGCCGACCTTTTCAAGCAGATCAGTTGCATGTGGATTTGTGGTGGGAAGGTATTAATCTCGCTCGCGATGCTGGAACATATCTCTACAACGGCTCTCCGCCCTGGGATAATGGTTTCGCGGGCACCGCCGTCCATAACACGGTCTCAATTGACGATCGCGATCAGATGCGCCGGGCCGGCCGATTTCTGTGGGTCGATTGGGCGCAGGCGTCAGGCCAGCTATACTCTTCCGCCAACCGCTCCTGCGCAGACCGCTTTGTGGGCGAGCACGACGGGTACAGGAATCTTGGAGTAAAGCATCGCCGGATGGTTCAGTGGCTGCCCGGCGTGGGTTGGGTCGTAGTAGATGACATCGAGGGTGCGGGTGAGCATAAGGTGCGCTTGCATTGGCTGGCGCCCGATCTGCCCTACGAGATTTCTGACTCGCCTTTTCAAGTCGTTTTCGCGGTGGAGGAGTCGCGGATTCGTTGGAATATCTTCGCGAGTGTTCCTGGAGGTGCCGCGGTTGTCAGGGCGGGGAAGTATGCCTGGACCGCAAAAGACCCTGCGCACGAACTCAGGGACGCGGATAGGAAATCGCTCGGTTGGGAATCACCTACTTATGGTGATCTTCGGCCCGCGGTTTCCCTTGCGTACCAGATTCGATCATTCTTGCCGATCCGGTTCGTAACCACGATTCTCACAAACGAACGATGCCAGCTCGAATCGGGGATGGGGCAACTGACGATTTTGAGGAATCAATCCGGTGCTTCACCCGGCGAAGAATCTGAGGTTTATCGAGTGAATCTCTCAGTCCAATCTCCCCATGCAGCTGAAACCCAGGTGGCTCCGGCGAGTATGCGAAGAGCTATTGAATAGCACGTTTTCGGAATCGTCGTTTACATGAAGATTCTTTATGTCTCGCAATATTTCCCGCCAGAGATGGGTGCGCCGGCTGCGCGAGCGGCCGAGTTATCGCGACATTGGGCGAATGCCGGACACGATGTGACTGTGCTCACTGGCTTTCCCAACCATCCTACGGGCGTTGTGCCGTCTGAGTACCGCGCCAGATTGCGTCGGCTGGTGAGTCGTGAGCAAATAGGCGGCGTAAATGTAGTTCGCACCTGGCTGCTTCCTTTTCCCAATCGGAAAGCCCACGAGCGAATCTTGAACTACAGTTCGTTCTGCGCATCGGCGGCGACCACCGGTCTTTTCCTATCGCGGCCAGATATTGTGATTGCGTCCTCACCACAATTGCTGGTGGGGCTCTCGGGATGGTGGCTGGCTTTGTGGAAGCGCGTGCCTTTTGTATTCGAAGTGCGCGATCTCTGGCCCGAGTCGCTGGCTGCGGTTGGCATGAGTGATGGCAATTCGCTCTTGCATCGGGCCCTGGCGAGGATTGCCGGCTTCCTGTATCGCCGTTCGGATCGAGTGGTAGTTGTAACGCCCGCGTTTGCAGATTACCTGGTGGAACACTGGCGCGTGCCTCGGCCAAAGATTTTGGTGGTCGAAAACGGAGTAGAGACGGAGCTTTTCGCTCCGCAGCCGGGAACGGCTGAGAGAAGGGAATTAGCCGGGGAGGGAAAGTTTGTCGTCTCTTACATCGGTACGATGGGAATGGCGCACGGATTGGAAACCATTATCGCGGCTGCAGCTCAGTTGCGGGAAACGAATCCTGAAATTGTTTTTCTGGTGCTCGGAGAAGGCGCCGAGAAAGAACGCATAGTTGCGCTAGCGCGAAAGCGCGGGCTGAACAATCTGCAATTTGTCGATCAGCAGCCACGCGAAAAAATTCCAGCTTACATCGGCGCCTCCGATGTTTGCCTGGTTCTGCTAAAGAAAACCGACTTGTTCAAAACGGTCATTCCTACCAAAATGTTGGAGTTCATGTCTTGCGGCCGGCCGGTTATTCTCGGAGTGGATGGGCAAGCGCGCTCGATTTTGGAGGATGCCGGGGGCGGCCTTGTGATCGAACCGGAGAATTCCCAGGCTTTGGTAAACGCCATTCTTTACTTGGCGGCGAATCGCGAAACCGCCCGCGACCTGGGACAGAACGGCAGGAAATACATTGTGCGCAAGTTCTCGCGGCGTCAGACCGCCGAAGAATACATTCGCGTGCTCGAACGCGTGTTGAATTTGCCCGAACGGCGGAGCACCGAAGTGGCCGCTTGACTCAAACTGCCCCGCTCAAGGGTGGGATGCGACGAGTACTGCCAAACCGGTAGTCGATGATATTGCAGCCGAGAGCGCTTGTCCCCCTGCGAGCTTGATTCCGCTCAGGGGCACGAAAAGGATGTCATCGGCCTGCAGATTTATATCAGGAGCCTTTGCTTCCAGCATCTTCTTTAGCGGCACCCGGGTTTCAGTCATCCCGGTCGGTCCCTTACGGATGATGCAGGTTTTGCTCATCTTCGCTGTGTGATTCGGCCCGCCCGCCAGAGCGAGCGCCTGCAGTACTGTCAAGTTGCCGTTATCGACCAACAACCCTGCAGGGCGTCCCACATCTCCCACCACGTAGATGATCGGCGCCCGCGGAACCGAAATGGTATCTCCGGGAAGGATCGGGATATTATCTTCCAAGTCATCAGCCAGGTTCCTGGGCAGATTCACCGTTATCGGGCTGGCTTGGTTCTGCGCTCGGACAATGCTAACTTTTCTTCCCGCCGTCGCAGAAAATCCCCCGGCCGCCGAGAGCACATCGTACAATTTGCGATCCCCAAGGACTGGATAGATGCCCGGCCTGGCTACATCTCCCAGGATAGTTACTCCTTGCGAGATGGATTCGTCGAGGAAGATGGTCACGTGGGGATTGCGGACGAAGCCACCATCTTCGAGCCGCTTCTGGATTAAAGCTTGCGCCTCTTCCAAGGAGAGGTCGCCCACATGCACGTAGTCGATCAGCGGCAGGTAAATGTCCCCGTTGTTGCCGACTCTTGCTTTGGTGGCCAGCTCGGGGACGTTGTAGACGCCTATTTCAATCAAATCGCCGGGCCCTAGCCGCAACGTTGGAGAATTTTCAATATGGGAGGCAGCCGAATCTGGCGCAGGGCTGCTGGGAACGGGGTTAGCTGAGTCAGCAGTGCGAGGCGCGATTCCAATCGCCGCTTGAGAGAGAGGGTGGACCGCGGGTAGTCCCGGGACGGTATTTGCTGCGGGCGACGGTGCCGGGGCTTGCTGAGCCAAGGCTTGGAAACTTGAACCGTAAAATAAGACAAGAGAGAACCCGAGCAAGCTACGGCTGCAGGGAAGACTGAATCTGCCAAACTCCATTACAAGCCTCTGGCGGAAGTAGGATCGCTAAAAAGTCTAGCACAGCACGTCCGATGCAGGGCATAGCGAATCGACCTCGCCGCCATATTCGGCCCAGTTTTCCACAGATTTTTCACCGGAGGGAATTGAAACCCTTTGGCAAGGCTGCTAGATTTCCAACAATCCTCAAACGCAGACGTAAACAGACCGAACCCGTTAACTCACTACCAGCCAGCAGGTTGCTGATGCAATACTTTACTGTCGGATGAGGAGTGCACGCACCGACTTTCGTGATTGATGGGTCTAGGGGGATCGTTGACAGTAGTTTTCCTGGCGATTTTCTTTCTGTCGCTGCTCTTCTCGTTCGTCCTCACGCGTTATGTGCGGGACTTCGCCTCCCATAGGGGGTGGGTGGCTATCCCTTCGCAGGAGCGACACCTGCACTCCAGTCCCTTGCCGCGGCTGGGTGGGGTGGCAATTTTCATTTCTTTTTCGTTGAGCATGGCCGTGGCCGCGGCCCTGGCCTTCTATTTTCCTCATCTGCACTCACATTTCTCACTGAAAACTCTGCTGACGATTCTGGCTCCGGCATCGGTTGTTTTTCTCCTGGGTGTCTACGACGATCTGTACGGTGTCGGACCCTATGTGAAGTTCGCGGTGCAGGCTCTCGCTGCCACTATGCTGTTTGCCGGCGGCTTGCGCATTCTGAACATTCCGGTGCTGTTCGGAGAGCATCAACTGCCGTGGTTCGTGGGGTTGGCGGTCACAATTGTATGGGTATTGGCGATTACGAATGCGTTTAACCTCATCGACGGCCTCGACGGCCTGGCAGCCGGTTCTGCCTTGTTCTCTACTCTTGTGGCTTTCGTGGTCGCCCTGCTGAATGGGTACTCTCTGGTCACAGTGATGACCATCGCACTGGCTGGCGCGATCCTCGGTTTCCTGCGCTACAACTTCAATCCAGCGACCATCTTTCTTGGGGATTCGGGCAGTCTTTTCATTGGTTTTGTGCTCAGCGCACTCGCTCTCGAAGGAGCGCAAAAGGCCCCTACCATTGTCGCCGTTGCCATTCCTGTGGTTTCCTTCGGCCTGCCGATTCTGGAAACCTCGCTCTCGATTCTCCGCCGCTTGATAAGCGGGCGCCCGGTGTTTACGGCTGATCGTGAGCACATCCATCACAAGCTGCTGCAGCACGGCCTCACGCATCGCCAGGTTGTGATTGTGCTTTACGCGGTCTCGGCCGTTTTCGCGCTTCTTAGCCTGTTTCTGCTATGGCCAACCGGCAGTTCGCTAGGCCTGGTTCTGGCAGTGCTTGGAATCGGTATCTGGATCGGCGTACAGCGGCTCGGCTATCTCGAACTCGGTGAACTGGGCCGTGTCGCCCAGCGTACGTTCGAGCAACGCCAAATTGTCATCAACAATCTGGCCATCCGCCGCGCCACCGAGGAACTAAAGGCGGCTCGCGACTACGAACAGATTCAACGAGTTCTGGAAGCGGCTTTCAGTTCCAATGATTTTGACGGCTTCGATGTTCGATTCAAGCTCTTTCCCGGAGAAGCGCGTCCCGCGAATGCTCTTGGGCATGTTCCCCAGTCGCGTCGCGGAGAAGTATCTTTCCACTGTGGCAAGCCTGGAAGGCCAAGTTCTTTGGATGGCTCGGTGGGTTGGAGTTTATCGATCGATCTGGTGAGCTCATCCAGCCGCCGCCGAGGTGTGCTGACGGTTCACAGGGTTTATTCGCAGCGGGACCTGCAACTTGATATCAATCTTCTGACGTCCGCATTCCCCGTCGCTCTCGCCGACGCTCTGGACCGCGCTCTACAGCACGCCGTGCAGGTGATTCCGCGCCCCGGTCAGGATGATCAGGGTCTCATCGCCGCACAGGCTGGCTAGCGTGCGCTTCTCGAAATGCAAGTTAAAATCAGGAGGGCCCCCAAGGCGTACTTATGCTCACCAGTATTTCGAGAGGGTAAAGCGAGAGGAGGGAGGCGTATCCTACAGGGTTGCGCTGACGTAAGAGTTAATTTCACAGTTCAGGCAAACTTCTTCAAAAGCCGGGGCTGTCCACTGCATATGTCATTTCTCCAGTCGTTCGAAGCCTACTGCCTCGAACGCATAGCAATTCTATCGCGAACCCCGACCTAAATCAATAGCCTCGGGGCGAGCAAATTCACGCAGAAAAGGCCGCGGTTGAAGTCTTCTTACGCTCGCAAAATCGGTCGCGATGATTCACTCGCCCGTCACTCCCAAAACGCCGACTTTTCCACACCCCTGAACCAGCACGGCTACTGCCTAATCCAGTCATTCCTATTTACCTTGAACTCTCTTTCTCGGAACCAAGGATAGGCAATCATGTTTCGCAAGACAGTGTATGGCACGACTTTCAAAGATGTTAATTTCGTCCCTCTTCAATCCGCCACATTTTGCGTCCAGTGCGAGCTGATCAGCACGAACCGGCGGTCCTATTGCCTGGCCTGCGGAAATCCGTCTTTGCTTAGCCTCTCGCGGGTTCTCGGCGGTTCCTTGCGCCAGCAGCAGACGGCTCACCTCATTACCGATTCAGAGCTCGATAGCCTGGTCCGCGATTTGCTCCGCACCGTGCCAGATCCTCAAGTCTTGAGTGTTGCGGACCCTCACGCTCGCGTGCGCTCGTCCGCCCTTCGCAGCCAGCTTCGCGTCGCCAACGCTGCTCATCCGATTTCGGGTTTTCGTGCAGTTCGTCCGGGAGAAGAAGTCGAAATTCGTCCTGCGGAACTGGATCTTGAACCGGCCATCAGCGCCATAACCGAGCGCGCTCAGCATCTCACCGGCGCTACCGGAGCCGCCATCGCGCTGCGTGCCGGCGACGAGATTGTCTGCCGCGCCCGCGCTGGCCGCACCGCTCCAGATCTTGGCGTTCGCCTGCAGACCGATGCCGGCATCTCCGCCGAAGCCGTGCGTACCGGCGAAGTCATGCTCTGCCACGATGCTGAGCGCAATCCGCGCGTGGATCTGGCCAGCTGCCGCCGCTTGGGCGTGCGCTCGATTCTGGTTTCGCCGCTGCGACACTACCGGCGAACCCTGGGAGTGTTCGAAGTGCTGTCGTCATCGCCAAGCGCCTTCGATGAGCGCGACGTGGCCACCATGCAGCTGCTTTCCAGCATGATGGTCGCTGCTATCTCGCGCATCTCCAGCCTGCACCACGCAAGGCTCTCGCGGTTGGCCAGCTGAGGAGGAAGTACTCCGCTCGTCAGAGTTTATATTCCGCTAGTAAGCCCAGTAAGGCCCCGGGACGGCAGGAGTGCTTGCACCGTCAATCGCAACGAATACGTTTCGCCCGAAGAAGAAGGGAAGCCCCCAATCGAAGTAGCCCGGGGCTGGACCGCCGAGATCGCCCAATACAGCGTCACCCGGATTGAAATTGTCCGCATTTCCAATGCTGAAACTAACCTTGCCGCTAGCTCCATTGTTTCCTTGATTGGTTGCGGACAAGGGCGTTGTGCCATTGGGGCAATAAAAGGACGAATCATCAGTGCAAGTCGGAGGCACTCCCGGAACCGAACTATCCAGGAAAAAGTAACCGTTCGAACCGCTATCAATGAAGCTGTCAGGGTAAGCCTGGCTGTTGAAAGTGGTCGTGAGGTTTCCGTTTTGGTCCGGCGTGTAAATCGTGGCCCCGCCAAGCCCATTGTTGGATTGCGTCCCGATACCAAAGACCAGCGATCCGCTCACGGTCGCCTCTGATCCTGAAACCGGGGGCAGCTCGACAATCACGCCATTGTTGTCGGTGGCAAACAAGGCCACAGGATTTGTCACTTGCAGGGCTAAGGCCTGGCCGGTTAAGGTCCCCGTGGTCGCGCAGTCTTGTGATGGGCACTGGTAGTAAAGGCCGGCGCTTCCCGTCGTAACGCACTCTGCGCTTGGACCGCAATCTTGCGCCAGCAGACCCACTCCGAGAATGCCGTTGGCGAGGAGGCTATTAACAGTGTCCGCCGGATTATTAGATCCGCTATTGGCACAAGCAGTAGGGGTCGAATAGTCCGTGTCACTGAGCACCTGGATCGGCACGGATGAAGCTTTCTCGCCGGCAATCTGTACATCCGCCGTTTCCACCGGACCCCACGTGTACGAGGCCACGAACGGAAGACACTCAACCACCGGATTGCCGCCGGCGGTCTTTTGCTGCGGCAAAGTAATCTGAGTAAGCGCGCCCGATACAATTCTCAGGCCGGGGGAGCCAGTGTCGACCAGCAAATTGTCTATCGTCTGACAGGTGGAGGTCCCCGGAACGCACAGTGTGACGCTGGTGAAGGCTGCGTCATCATAGTTACCGGGAAGCCCGCCGTTTACCGTGATCGCCGCCACGTTCGCCCCGGAAGTCACGATCACGTTCGTCTTGGAAGAGCTGCCGCCTCCGCAGCCCGTTGAAAAGGTGCAAGCCACACTGACGGCAAAGATCAGGAGCATCCTTAGATTTTTCATTGGATATCTCCGACGGTTACGCCTGCGGGCAGCATGTCGGGCGCGTAAGCCCTGCCGGAAAATGCCCGCAGGTGACCTCCGTTCTCTACTACTAATCCCGGCTGCTCGACTTTGACCGGCCTGCGCCCGGGGCGGGCGTTGCTTTCCGATTGCCTGGCCTGGACGAATTGATCGAAATAAGTCCCCAGAAGCTGGTGCAGGTCGGGCATCCACGGACCGTGCCAGGCGACCGCAAATACCTTCCCATTCGAAGCAACGAATTCCCTCACTACCGTGCCGTTGGCTGCTTGAATTTCGTGTACGGTATAGGCCGCGGCGGCAGTCGTCCGTCGTGTTCCTTGCATGTGCAGTTGGTCCGCCTGGACCGAGGTTACGTCTCCGCCCAAAGACGCCCACGCCGGGAGCGCCATTGCTGCAGTCATCACCGCTGCGACCGCAATGAGAAATCTAGGTTTGGTAAAGACTATTTGCCGCCTGGACATCGACACACCTCTAGCTCCTGGTAGATTGCCCCTTGAGATTAGAGTAGGTTTCCTTCCGGCAGGGTTGCTAAGGCAAAGCCAGCTTTGGCCCGAAAATCTCGCTAAGAATTCACCTTTTTCTTCCTGCTTACTTTTCCCCGGATTCGGGTTAATATGTGCACACTAGAGTTCGATCCCAGGTTCCCCATGTCCGCCATCGCCCAGGCCTCCCGACCCGCCAATGTGCCGAATCGACGCCGTCGTGTACGTCAGAAAGTACATGCGCCCGCGTATGCGACCTTCAGCGGTACCTCCAAGGGCGAGATGCTCGATCTCTATGAGGTCCTCGACATCAGTGAGGCCGGGGTGGCGTTGCAATGCCCTTCACCCATGGAAATAAGCCGGTCCGTCGAACTGTGCCTGGATCTTGCCGAGGCCAGCGGACAGGTTTCCACGTCCGCCCGCGTAGTTTGGTCAGACGCAACTGGACGCACCGGTCTGGGATTTCCCGCGTTATCGGATTCCGCCGCGCGCCGCATGCGCGAATGGCTGTTCCTCAATGCAATGGCTGGGGCGGCCAATGCCGAGGCTCTCTCCTCGGGCTCGTCGGCGACGCTGCACTCCGTCCTTCGCCCGAACTACACCGATACACTCAGCGCTGCTTCCGCAGTGCAACGAGAAGCTGAGTCTCTCGGTGCCGATCTCGAAGCGGTTCTTTCCTTGATCGTCTCCCGCTCTCAGTCACTGCTTCGGGCTTCAGGAGCGGCCATTGCCCTTGCCGGAAAAGATGCAGCCACAATGATCTGCCGAGCCAGCGCCGGCCCGAGCGCCCCACCCGTAGGTGCCACCTTGCAAGTGGGATCCGGGTTCTCCGGAGAATGCGTGCGGACTGGAAAAATCTCGCGCTGTGATGACGCCGAGATCGACCAACGCGTGGATGCCCAAAGTTGTCGCGGGCTGGGCGTTCGTTCCATGCAGGCGGCTCCAGTCCGAATGGGAGAAAAAGTGATTGGCCTGTTGGAAGTTTTTTCCGCGCAGCCCAACGCATTTGGCGACAAAGACGGTGCTGTGCTGCAGCGTTTTGCCGAGACAATACTGGCTGCTGTGAATCGCGTCGCATCTTCACGCGACTCCATTCCACCTGCAACCTCGGCAAAAACTTTTGTCCCGCCGCAGGGAAGCGTGCTGTTTGCCAGCGATCCTCAAGAAAAGAGCGGCAAGAAGAATTTGTCGGACACGGATCAGATTGGCGGCATCAGTCTGCCCCGCACTCATCTTTATCTTCTAATTACTGCTGCCGCCACCATTGCGCTCGCGCTCGGCTTCATTCTGGCGCCCTGGATTCAGGAAAAGCTCCAGGCCCGCGAGCGAAATGTAGAACCAACGGTGCTGGCTTCATCACAGCCTGTCGATTCTTCCACTGCAGACGCCAGTGCAGTTTCAATTGATTCCGCTAATTTCGAACAACTCCAGGAGATGGCGAAGCGCGGAAACCCTGCGGCCGAAAATGCCATCGGTCTGCTCTACGCCCATGGCGACGAGAAGCAGGGAATCAAGGAAGATGAGACCGAAGCAGCCCGCTGGTTTACCAAAGCCGCTGAGGATGGCAGCGTGGTAGCTCAATACAAACTTGGACTCCTTTACTGGGGTGGTCATGGCGTTCCCAAGGACATAAACAAATCTTACTTCTGGGCTGTGCTGGCCCGCGCTGGAGGACAGCAAGGCAGCAAGGATCTCGCCGAAATTCTCGCCAATGGGATGACGCGCGCCCAGGCCGCAGCCATCGAACAGCAGGCTGAAATCTGGTACCAGCAACATGAGTTAAATGGGAAACCAACTCCTGGGCACTAGAACAGCCCGACGCCCATCCCCTCCCTATAGCGTTAGAATAGATTAGAGGTTTGAGTGCCTACTCTGCGCACCATTCTCGATCAGCGAGTTCGCGAGGCCGATCCCGGTCTTTACGAGAAGCTCGAAAACAACCGCGTACGCTGCTTCGCCTGCGGGCATTGCTGCCCCATTCCCGAGGGCCAACCGGGAGTGTGCAAAGTCCGCTATAACCGCGGTGGCACGCTCTTCGTCCCCTGGGGATACACTGCCGGAACCCAATGCGATCCCGTCGAGAAAAAGCCATTCTTTCACGCCTACCCCGGAGCGCTCGCCTACAGCTTCGGCATGCTGGGTTGCGATCTTCACTGCTCCTATTGTCAGAACTGGATTACGTCGCAGGCTCTGCGCGATCCCAGCGCCGTCTCGCCTCCGCTCCAAGCCTCGCCTGAACTTCTGGTGCGCGACGCAATCGCCCAAGGTGCCAAGATTCTAGTCAGCACCTACAACGAGCCGCTGATCACCAGCGAATGGGCGGTTGCCGTTTTTAAGGAAGCCAAAGCCGCCGGCCTTCTTACTGGATTTGTTTCCAACGGAAACGGAACTCCGCAGGTTCTCGAATATTTGCGTCCCTGGCTCGATCTTTATAAGGTCGATCTCAAAAGCTTTGACGACCGTCATTACCACGAACTCGGCGGCCGCATCGGTCCCATTCTCGATAGCATCCGCCGCATCCACCAGATGGGCTTGTGGCTTGAAATCGTTACGCTCCTCATCCCCGGCTTCAACGACGCTGCCGACGAACTGCGCCGCCTAACCGAATTCCTGGCCGGAATCACCCCTGACATTCCCTGGCACGTCACCGCGTTTCACGGCGATTACAAAATGACCGATCCTCGTGACACGACTTCTGAAGACCTGTTACGCGCAGTCGAAATCGGCCGCCAGTCCGGGCTTCGCTATATCTATGCCGGCAATCTGCCCGGCCTGGTCGGTCAATGGGAAGATACACGCTGCGCGCAGTGCAATGAGACCTTGATCGAGCGCCACGGTTATCTGATTAAGGATTATCGGCTCACGCCGGATGGCCGCTGTCCCAACTGCGCAACTACCGTTCCGGGTCGCTGGTATTCACGCTTCGAAGGCCAGATCGCTTCCCACCCTTTTCTGCCGCGCAAGAACCCGCTTTTGTATGAAATCCGTAATCACTAAGCCGAGGACCTCGGAATAGACAGACAAGACTTCTGTCTCACCCTGAGACAGCTCGTCCTCGAATCTCGGATCACTTCCTTAGCGGTACAGAACTACCGCTCTGAACATAACGCCTAGCCCGCAATTTTTCCGCCAAATCGTGTTCATGCGGATTTGCTAGTGGAAGGTTGAAGTTTCTCGGCGATCCTCTTTGGACAAAAGGATTTTGGACAACGGGTTGTCGAGTAGCGCAAAATCATCTCGAACAATGGCGCTCATGGATAGCCAGCGTGTAACAGAGCACCCCGAAGGATTCGCGCAGCCGCACTCATCCGCTGGACCCACGCTCGCACTTGCCACTGTTATCGTCGCGCTGGGGGTGCGTTTTTTCCTGCTTACCTGGAAGTACTCCATTAACGTCTTCTACGACGACCAATGGGATTATCTGACCCCGTTCTTCCATCATCAACCGGGTTTTTTAGAGCTCTTTTTCTTGCAGCACGGACCCCACCGCCAAGGCCTCGGCCTGATTGCCGACAAATTTCTATTTCCTCTGACTCGATGGAACGTGCGTGTGGATTCCTTCGTCGTCGCGGGCAGCATTTTTGCCGCCATGCTCCTTGCGCTCCAGCTCAAACGCAAGCTGTTCGGTCCGCTTGCTTATTCCGATGTCGCAATTCCCGTGATCTTCCTCACGATGGCGCAATATGAGATCGTGGTGGGAGCGGCCAACCCCGCCTGCGCAGGCCTTCCTCTGCTGCTGATAATGCTCTACTGCCTTGCCCTCCTCGGGCGAAATCGGCTGCAGCGGTACGCATTCGTATTGACGCTGAATTTCCTGCTGATCTATACCGGATACGGACTCTTTATGGGCGGAGTCACTCTGTGCATTTTCGTCCTTGAGTGCTACTGGAGTCTGCGCCGTATCACTTCCGTTCCGGTCGTCCAACCTTTAACCGCGCTCACAGTGGCCGCAGCTTCCGTCGCATCTTTCTTCATCCATTACATCTTGCGGCCCGATACGGATTGTTTTCAGCTGCCACATCGTAATTTGCTCCAATATCCACGCTTCATGGCACTGATGTTCTCCGCGTTCGTCGTCCCCAGGCCACTGTATGTTTCGACAACAATGACCGTCTTGGGTGGAACAATCCTGTTGGCGATGTTGGCCATACTTTGCTGGCATTTGCTCCACCTGCTGAAGCACGCATCCGAGGTCGAACATCTGATCGGCGCCGTCCTGTTGAGTTATTGTCTGCTCTTCTGCGCCACCGCTACGATTGGACGACTCTGCTTAGGCCTCTACGCGGCCTATTCGTCACGCTATAGCACTCTGTTGATCCCGGCGTTCCTCGCCCTCTATTTCTTTCTCCTCTCGAAATCCTGGTACGGCAGGAAAAGTTACGTCCTAGCAGCGTGGATTCTCCTACTCCTGCCCGCCGCTGTTTACAAACCATGGAAGGATGTTCATTGGTACGCCGACGGCAAGACCGCCTGGGTCGACTGCTACAAGCGCACGGGGAATATCCACGGTTGCAATCAAGCCGCCAACTTCGCAGTTTTTCCCCATCCCGAACCGGCTGATCTTCAATTGCAGCAGAAACTCGATTATCTAAGGCGGGTAATGA
>CAVXIO010000004.1:0-79986 GCA_963761915.1 uncultured Acidobacteriota bacterium | reverse complement strand
GCCTCCTCCAGAGGAATGTTAAGAACGGCGCCTCCCCGTTTCAAATAACCGCGCGAGCGGGCAAAATCAATCAGAATACGCCGCATCAAATTGGCCGAGATAGCGAAGAAATGCGCGCGGTCCTGCCAGTTGACTTTTCCGCAATCCACTAACCGTAGATAGGCTTCGTTCACCAGTGCGGTGGTTTGGAGCATGTGGCCGGACCGCTCCCCGCCCATATAACGTTGCGCGATTTGGGGCAGTTGGCGATAGACCAGTGGCGTCAGCTTCTCCAACGCATGCTCATCCCCCCCACTCCATGCTTTGAGTAAGCGCGTCACCTCGTGACTGGAAGGCAGCTCCATCTATCCTCCAAGGTCTCAATACATTACAACGAAAACACGCAGAAACCTTTGTTGCCGCCAATTTATTTTTGACTCACGATTGCGGTTTCTTGCAATCCGTTCCCGCCTTACTAGATAGAGGAATGCAGGCTTGGCTTCGGCAGAAGCTTGGAACCGCCTGCACAACACTTCGCAATAGGAGAAACAAATGACGATCACGAAACAAGTCGCAAGGCTCCTCATGACGTTGGTGGGGATGGCCGGTTTGCTAAACGCGCAGATGTCCACCACGGTCAAAGCCCAGATCCCCTTCGCATTCGTCGCGAATGGCAAGACGATGCCTGGAGGCGAATGCACCATCTCAGTTGATCTGAATGGACGGACTGTGCTCTCGATTAGCAGCGGGAACCAGCACGTCTTTGCCTTTCCCATTTCAGACGCGTCGCCAAACGCGCGCAAAAGAACGGCACTTGTGTTTCACCAATATGGTGACCGGTACTTCCTGACTGGTATCAAACGCGAAAACGCGAACGGCTACCAATTGCCGGCTAGCAAGCTAGAACGTGAACTGCAGGCCCGGAACGTTCCGTGGCATGTATTCACGCTTGTCGCATCCGCTAAGCAGACGAGTGGTTCGCCGATACCTGTGTGGGGATTATGAGTCGCAACATTGCGTTTTCTTGCAGTTTCATCCCAACAGACATTAAGGAGAGTCAACACATGAAAAATGCAGCGTTTTGTTGTTCGCATTTGCGGTTGTTGTCAATTGTATTCCTGCTAGTTTCCTCGTTCGGCTTGGCTCAGCAGAAGGTGCAGCCCGCCAGTCGCGGAGATCAAAGCGCGCTCGTGCATACGGTTCGCGAGGCTACGAGGCAATACCTCGACATCAACAACGCAACCGCGGATGGTTATGGCCAATTTCTCGGCTGTGTCAGCGGATCCGACCACGGCGCAATGGGTGTCCACTACGTCAATCCGAACTTGCTGAATGGGACAATTGACGTCAAACATCCTCAGGCGCTCATTTATGAACCCGTAAACGGTCGAATGAAACTGGTGGGAGTTGAATTCATTGTTGATCAGGCCACTTGGCTTAAGAACAACAACAACGTACCGCCGGTGTCGAGGGCCAAACGTTCTTGCTCGTCGATGCTCCGAACCGCTACGGCGTGCCGGCTCCGTTCTTCGAGCTCCACGTATGGGCGTGGAGGGGACAATCCGCAGGGCGACTTCGTGGACTGGAACGACCACGTGAGCTGCTCGCATGAATAAGGCACAGGAGACGCCGCCTTTGCGTGCGTCTCCTTTTTAGATTGTCCGAAAGGTCCGGAGGAAAGGAAACCAATGCCCAGGTACGTCGTTGAGCGTGAACTAGCCGGTATCGGAAACATAACGCCCGATCAGGCAATCGCTTTGTCCCAGAAATCGTGCAGTGTTCTGGATAGACTCGGACCCAAGATTCAATGGCTGCAGAGCTACGTTACGACTGACAAGATCTACTGTGTCTATATCGCGGCCGATGAGAACATCATTCGTACGCATGCCACGCAGGGAGGCTTCCCGGCCAACCGTATCTCGGAAGTCAAGTTGGTCATTGATCGGACTTCAGCAGAAGGCCTTGTCTCAAAACGTCGTTAGGCGGTCCGGCGTGTCTCTTTCAAAATGTACGGATGAAGCTATAATGAGGTGAATTCAAAAGAAAACATATGGATATCCGATCGTTACAGCGGCCTTTGAAAGACGCATATCGCCAGGCTCCGTCCAGTTCTCGTATAACTTTGATCGCGAACGGACGACAGACCGATGCGCCGATTTCTTGCTCCGTGGATCTGGGACGTGCAATCTATGATGCCCAAGCGCACAAAGGCGTTGGAGGTGCCGGCACAGGCGCCTGTTCCGGGGATTTATTACTCGGAGCGCTGGCCGCTTGTGCACAAATCACTTGTCAGATGGTAGCGGTAGCCATGGGGATTCCAGTCGACGAAATCGGAGTGACCGTTGAGGGCGATCTGGACTTGCAAGGGACTTTGGGAATGTCCAAAACGGTGCCCGTCGGTTTTGAAAGTATAAGGATCAATTTCGATGTCCGCGCGCCGCGGGCGACGCCGGAACAGCTAACAGCTCTTCAGCAAAAAACCGAGCAGTATTGCGTTGTGATGCAAACATTGCTGCACCCTCCCCAAATCAAGAACCAGTGGTCAGGTGCGCACTCTCCGAATGTATAACGCGGTCGCCTCGGCAATGATTTGGCCAACTTTGCGAGCCATAGAGTTTCCTGCTTGGCTCGCAACAGAGGCACACAACTGGCGCACCCTTGCGATATCAACACACGGGTATTCGGATTCCTTGAATAGAGGGTGGCTGATGGGCCGTCAGTCGTCGAGACAACTTGCGACTTTCATTAAAGTTCCATCGGTAGAATTAACGGACATTCCTGCAGGAAAATAAGTTTGTAAACCTCAATGGAAATCCTCAAGAGAATCAGCGATGCAGGCACCGTCTACAATTTCGACACCATCGATGTAGACGGAAAACCAGAAGTGCAGTTTAAGTGCTTGAAAAGATTGGTCGGGGAGAGAGGATTTGAACCTCCGACCCCCTGGTCCCGAACCAGGTGCTCTACCAGGCTGAGCCACTCCCCGACTCACGGTTGGTTCTTAGATGTTACTACACTTCGCCCTGCCTGGCTTGCGTACAGAGAGTGGTAGCACGATCATACGATTGAGACTCGGTCTTAGGTCGCGTCCTCTTCAAGCACCCCTACGACGGGAGATCGCAGTCACTTATTCACAACCTGAGTGACCGCTGCAGACTTGGCGGATGCATAGTTCACATCGCCGTCGTAGACTGCGGTGACGTAGTGCGTGCCCTCCGTGAGGCTGCTGGTGGTGAACTGCGCCACGCCTCCGCTGATGGTTCCGGTTCCCAGCACAACGTTCTGCGCATTCTGGAAACTGACCGTCTCCCCGTTGGGCGGAGGCTGAGCAATTTTGCTCACCAAGTCAGCAACGCACTATTAGGGGACACTGCCTTCTCCTCACTTGCTTTCTTTTTTGCCCAATCCCTTTCGGCTACACTGAAAGGCGAACTGGCTTTACTCAACTTGACCCAAACCCAAATGATCGTCCTCTGCGCCAACCGTCTCTACACGCCGCAGGAAGAAATTCAGAACCCGCTTCTGTTTATCGAGGGCGGCCTCATCTCCGCCGTTTCTTCGCGGGCGCAGCGCGAACTGCCGAACAATGCAACCATCGTCGACCTTGACGACGCTATTCTCGCGCCTGGTTTCATCGACATTCACATGCACGGCGGTGCCGGACTCGATGTAATGCGAGCCACGTCTGCTGAGCTGCCACATTTGAATAAATTCCTGGTGATGCATGGCGTCACCGGCTACTTCCCCACCACGGTTGCCGCGCCGCTTGATCAGACCTGCGCCACCCTGGAGCGTTTGGCCGATATGATCGAAGCTGCTCTAAGTCTCCGCGCCAACAACGGTGATGCCGTGCAGGCTCGTCCGCTCGGCATCCATCTGGAGGGTCCGTTTCTCAGTCACAAGCGCCGCGGCGTGCATCCACAAGAGTATCTGGTCGCGCCCACGCTCGAAATCTTTGAGCGTCTCTGGCAAGCTGCGCGCGGACATGTGCGCATGATGACTATCGCTCCAGAACTTCCTGGAGCAATCGAGGTGATCGCGGAAGCGGCGCGGCGCAACGTCTGCGTGGGCATTGGCCACTCCGATGCCGTGCTGGAAGCCGCACGTGCTGGTGTCCGGGCCGGTGCCCGCCACGCCACCCACACCTTCAATGCCATGCGTCCGCTGGATCATCGCGATCCGGGCATCCTCGGCGAAGTGCTTACCGACAAGAAACTCAGCGCTGACATTATCGCGGACGGAATTCACGTCGCGCCTGAAGTCGTAGAACTCTTCCTGCATGCAATGGGCTTCGATCGCGCGGTGCTGATCACAGACGCTACGGCGGCGGCTGGCATGCCCGACGGTACTTATCAACTCGGTCCCATACAGGTCGAGGTTAAAGACGGCAAATGCACGTTGGATGGAAAGCTCGCGGGCAGCGTCCTCACTTTGGACGCCGCCGTCCGCAACGTCAGCCGATTCTCCGACTGGAACCTGCGGAACGCAATACGCGCCGCCACGCTGAATCCGGCAAATGCCGTTGGCCTGGCGCAACATGGACGCCTCGTTCCCGGCGCCGAAGCCAACATCACGGTTCTCAGCCCTCGCGGAGACGTGAGAAAAACCATAGTCCGCGGCCGCGGCCTCTGACGCTCTAGCGCAAGGGCTCCCGCCGGCCGCGGCTCTTTACGTAGAGAGCTTGCTGGCAACGTATCTGCTTGCGGCGTTCGGAAAATGGTGGCGGAAGAGATGCAAACGTCACTACCAGAGCGCGCAAAAGAAGCATTCAACGACGCAGGAGTATTAAGAGTGGCTAGTTCGGCTTGCGTTCTTTCGCATCCGCCAGGTAGCGAAGCAGCGCGGCCTCATCGGCGCGCGTGAAGTGGTCGAGGAAAGAAGTGTCGATGGTCCCGCCGTCTGACGTCTTCGATCCACTGGCTTGGCGCAGCTTGTCGCCGAGTTCTGGATCGTTGCTCATCACCTGGGTGTAGAACCACAAAAAGTGACGCATCTGGTCGAGCGATTTGCACAGCACCTGAATGGCTTCGGTCTCCGGAAGCGCGCTCAACGCCTCCATCAACTCAGGATCGCTGGGGGCCTGCATCGCCGCGCAATTCAGCTCTCGCTGAATCGCCCGCAAATCTTCCGTAACTCGCACCATCCGGGTGTGAAGGTCGTCCATCTGCGTATCGTTTCCCATGTTGAGCGTGATGTTTGAACATCTCATCGGCGGCAGCCAGCGGATAGATGTCCCACGATCATGCGCTTTCGTAATTCGGGCGATTACTTTGGTCTGGAGAGTAACGTCAGCGAGGGATGGCGCTGAAATCCGTGACTGGCAAGGCTTTTCACTCTTCCCCGCGCCCCAACTCCACCGCACCATCAGTGCAATCACCATTCGTTCCAAGGTCACGAGCCAAAACCTCTCGGAACTCGGCCCCCCGAGGATTTTCCTTCGTATTCCCTCAGTGTCATTTGTAGTTAATAGAAATTCAGTTGTGATTATCGAACTCCCGCCAGCAATTCGAGAATTTGTGATACAAACACGCGGATGGAATCGCCCCAGGCAAACCCGCCTCGTCATGAACTCGTGCGCGCCATCGGTCGCTGGAGCCTGGTGGCTCTGGTGGTGAACTCCATCATCGGCAGCGGTGTCTTCGGTTTGCCTTCCGTCGTAGCCGGACTCATTGGCAACTACAGTCCCTACGCTGTACTCGCTGCCGGCGCCGGCATGACCGTGATCATTGCCTGCTTCGCGGAGGTCGCCTCGCGCTTTCAGGAAGCAGGCGGTCCTTATCTTTATGCCCGCATCGCCTTCGGTCGCCTGATGGGCATTCAAACCGCCTGGATGCTCTGGCTCGGACAAGTGGCTGCGCCCGCCGCCAATGCCAACTTGTTTGTGATCTACCTGGGCGAATTCTTCCCGCACGCCAAAGACCCGCTGCCCCGCGCCCTGATCCTCACCGCGCTAGTAGGTATTCTTACTGCCATTAACATTCGCGGCGTACGCGCCGGAGCGCAGGTGAGCAACCTGTTCACAGCGGCCAAGCTCGTTCCGCTGTTTGCCACGATCGTTCTGGGCGTGTTCGTGCTTTATCACCGCCACTGGAGCCTGGCAACTCCATCCATTCCTTCCCCTACAACCAATCAGTGGCTGAAAGCTATGCTGCTTCTGGTCTTCGCCTATGGCGGATTCGAAACCGCTCTGGCTCCCATGAGCGAAGCGAAAAATCCGCGCCGCGACGCGCCCTTTGCGCTCTTTGTGGCTCTCGTGGTCTGCACCGTGATCTACGCATCAATCCAGTGGGTGGTCGTCGGAGTCCTGCCCGACGCCATGCACAGCCAGCGCCCTCTGGCTGACGTGGCGCGGCTGGCGATCGGTCCCGTCGGCGCCGCGCTGGTTGCCGTTGGCGCGCTCATCTCTTTCTACGGATATCTCAGCGCAAAAATTCTCGCCATGCCCCGCGTCCCCTACGCCCTCGCCGAGCAAGGAGATTTCCCCAAAGCCTTCGCCGCTGTCCATCGCCGCTTTCACACACCCTATGTCTCGATTCTCGTGTTTGCGGTTCTGGTCTGGGGATTCGCACTGATCGGCGAATTCAAATGGAACGTAACGCTCTCCGCCGTAGCCCGCCTTCTCTACTACGGCGTGGGCTGTGCGGCCCTGCCCATCCTGCGCCGCAAGCAACCCGGAGGCGCAAGCGCAATGTTCCACCTGCCTGCGGGAAACTTCCTTGCTGTCGTCGGCGTGATCCTATGCCTGATCCTGGTAACGCGCGTCGACTTCGGCCAGTCGCTGATCCTGGTCGCAACGATCGCGCTGGCGTTCCTGAACTGGGTCGTGGTGCCCCGCCGAACCGCCGATCGATGACGGTGGGACGCTCCCGGAAACGATGACGGCGCCTGGCTAAGGGAGAGCAGAGCATCCACCGGCCAAGCGATAGACTTTAAGCCTTGAATCGCTCCCTGTTCTGGCCCAATTCTCTCAGCGCTACGCTCCGTGTGGGCTTTCCCGCCAAATGTCGCTTCTGCAGACTGTGCATCAATCGCTGGTCTTCCTTGATCAGCTTTGGGCTTCGTCTTTCTCCACTCTGGATTTCAAGCAGCCTCTGCATTAAATCGGCGAAGTTTTCCATGACATCCTCCGAGGTTGGCCATGGCTGGTTGGTTGGCAGAAATAATAGATAACATTCCAAGCACAAAACTGGTCAAAAGTGATCACGTCTTTGTGGGGTTTGCGTGAGCACGGACGGGAGCACATTGGGTTGCCGCTGGGTGGAATGTGATACGAGGCCAGCCCTTCTGCACGACTGGCCCCGAATCATCTCAGATCAATGCGGCTGGAAAATCCTACTGCTACTTCTTCTCTCCAAACAGATCCGACATGGTGTTGGTGGATGCATCGCAGGCGTGATTGAGGCAGGGTAGTTTGAAGCCCGCTTCAATCGTCCTGAGCAGGGAGAAGTGAGTGTAGAACGTGCCGCTCTGCAGTCCGCGGGGACCGTCGTTGGTGTCGACGATAGCAACGACCTGGTTGATGATGGGCTGCACCGAGTAATCGTTTTCGTCCCAGATCACGACGATGGCGTTATGGCCTTCCTTCCACGCCTTGGAGCCGTGAATCGCGGTCACGATCTTCTGCACGGCCTGGTCTCCCAGGATAATCAGTGCCGGGTTCAGGCCGGCCTGGGTGCCGTTGTCGTTCGGATCGCTGCCGCAGAAGGCGGTGCCGTTACTGCGTCCGTGCTGGTCGTTGCACTGGTTGGGGACGATGTAGGAGAAGTGCGGTACCTTTCCTGAGCCCAGATCGCTCCACAGGCCATGCAGCCCGTCGAACCCCGAGATGTTGGCGTAGCTGACGAGGGGGTTAGTGCCTTGCTGCACGTTCTGGAAATAGACGAAAGGATTGTGCTTGGAGGCGTAAAGCTGAACGATGTCGCTGCTGGTGAGAGGAGGAGTCAGTTGGGGATTGATCTGGCTGAAATCCGTAAGGTTGGTGAAATTGCCATCGCTGTAGTCAATCTGATCGGGGCCGGCCTGCGGCAGACTTTCCTGGTAGGTCTTCCAGGTTTTTCCGGCGGCGGCGAGTTGATCGGCAATGGTAATGCCTAGCGTGGTAGAAACGGCTGGATAGGAATGCGTCCCGTCGATGTTAATTTCGCAAGGCGGGCCGGTCACCTCGTTGGTGCAATCGAGAACGGGAGTGGCGGCGTCGGTTCCGCTGCCTGAAATGGGGCAGATGGCGGGACTGGGCGGGTTATCGGTGTTGGGCACGCCGGAGGCAAGGTTGGTGGTGCAGGAGGCATTATGCCAGTCGGGCGCGTTGTCGCTATGAATGCCGAAATTTGAACCGCCGACGACTTCCAGATAGTTCGTCAGGCTGGGGTGAGCGACGGCAAAATAGTTCGTGGCGAGATTGGCTTGTAGCGCATAGCCGTTGATGAATGGAGCGTTGGGATTGTTGAGAATTTCGGCGTAGCCGTGATTCTCCATCATGATGACGAAAACATGGTCCAGCGGATGTACGCCTTTGGGAACTGGACCCTCTTGCGCGACTGCTGCGGCTGATAAGGCAAGGAACAACAGGCCGATCACTGAAGCTTGAGTTTTCATATTTGTCTCCTTATTTTGGCTGGAAAGCGTTGAAGATCTTTCGTTGCGTGCTCGCCTAATCAACCCCCAGGCAAACCAGGGTGCGAGCCGATTAATGTTAAGTGAGGAAAGTTAAAGCTTCATGAATTTGTCGCCAAACGGGCGGCGGAAAGCGGCATTCCGGAAACAACCGGAGAGGACGAGGTTCGTGGTAACATCCGGCCAGTGGCAACAGCCCGAAACAATCCGGATCCGAACTACAACCCAGAGCGGCTGGTTTCAGCCGCGCCGGTAGAGGACGACTCGTCATTTGAGCTGAAGCTGCGGCCGCAGCGGCTGGGCGAATTCATCGGGCAGAATAAAGTCAAAGAGAATCTGGCGGTGGCGATTGAGGCGGCGCGGTCGCGCGGCGAAGCCATGGATCATGTGTTGCTTTATGGGCCTCCGGGGCTGGGGAAGACGACGCTGGCCAATATCATTGCCAATGAACTGGGCGTGCACTTCCAGCCGACGGCAGCGCCGCTGCTTCAGATCAAGGGCGATCTGACCGCAATCATCACCAATATGCAGGATAAGCAAGTCCTGTTCATTGATGAGATTCACCGGCTGCAGCCGGTGCTCGAGGAGTTGCTGTATTCGGCGCTGGAAGACTACAAGCTGGACATCATTATTGGACAGGGGCCTTCGGCACGGACGCACACGCTGGAAGTGAAGCCGTTTACGTTCGTCGGTGCGACTACGCGGGCGGGATTGATTTCCGCGCCCCTGCGGTCACGGTTTGGCATTGTGCTGCGGCTGGAGTTTTATACTCCGGAAGATTTGCGCGTGATTGTGGAGCGGTCGGCAGAGATTTTGGGAGTTGAGGTTGACGGAGCGGGCGCGACTGAGATTGCCAGCCGGTCACGAGGGACACCGCGAATCGCGAACCGGCTGCTGCGGCGAGTGCGCGACTATGCTCAGGTAAGCGGGGGCGGGCAAAATCGACCTGCCTACGGCTCAGGCAGCGCTGCAAATGCTGGAAGTGGATAAATACGGCTTTGACGAAGTGGACCGGCGACTGCTGCTGACGATTATCGAAAAATATCAGGGCGGGCCGGTGGGCGTGAATACGCTGGCCGCGGTTCTGGCCGAAGAGCCGGATGCAATTGAAGAAATCTACGAGCCGTTCCTGATGCAGATTGGATTTTTGAATCGTACTCCGCGCGGCCGCGTGGCGACACAGCTCGCCTACGAACATTTCGGGATTACGCCGAGTCGAAGGCAGAGTTCGCTGTTCTAAGGCCTAAGGCGCTCTCACATCTCAGGCACTTCTGGCACTTCCGAATACCCTCGATCAGTTCGCCGCGCGACCCTTGCATAGTTATGTTCGGGAAACCTTGGAACAATCATTTCCTGTTTTGTTCGACGACCTTCATGGTGTATCTTGCTGGATTCCCTCGGGGAGCCTAGGCGAGGAGATGTGAGGGTGCTTTTGGTCTCGGATGGAGTTCGAAATCATTTCCATCCCAAGGGCTTCTGAGGTTCTTGCTGGCAGGTTCATTGATGCTGCCCGGGTCTGTGAAGTCGGGTATGGGGAGCGCCAGCCGAGCCAGGGCAGCCGTGGTGCAGAGCTCCACCTCAACGGGGCAGAATCAGGGGTCCGGCGCAGAATGGGCCCGGACAGAATTCCGCAGACGACTCCGCAGAATCCTCCGCCACCAGAAGCGAATCCCGGCGGCAGAGCCACAGAAGCCTCCGCAATCGCCGCAGAACCCTCCTCCCTCGGCCCAGTTGCCGGAACCGGCCATTAAGAATCCCGAGGTGAATGCCAGCGCCGAAGCCAGCAGTCGCTCCTCCGTGCTTACGATTCCGCGCTTGGCGCGAGCTCCAGCACTGGAAGACTTTCTGGAGATGAAGCCCGAGGGCGAGATCGCGCCGCAGATGGCGAAGGTGACGGGATTTGTGCAGCGCAATCCTCACGATGGCGAGAAAGTTTCGGAGGAAACCGCAGGCCTATCTGGGCTACGACCAGAAAAATCTCTACGTGGTGTTTGTGTGTTTCGACGATCCGAAGAAAGTGCGGGCGCGGATGTCGCGGCGCGAGGATATCCACGACGATGATCAGGTCGCAGTCATGTTCGATACGTTTCATGACCGGCGGCGAGCCTATGAGTTTCAGACCACGCCGCTGGGGGTGCAGTGGGATGCGATCTACACCGAGGCCGTACGCCATGAAACCGGCGGCAACTGGGACGTCTCGTGGGACGCGGTGTGGGATTCGCGGGGCAAGGTTACCAGCCGCGGCTTTGTGGTGTGGATGGCGATTCCATTCAAAAGTCTGCGCTTTCCCGCGACCAAAGATCAGGAGTGGGGAATCATTCTGTATCGCGGGATCATACGCAAGAATGAGGACTCTTTCTGGCCGCATATTTCATACAAGATGAGCGGGCAGGCTTGGCCAGGCGGCGACGCTTCGTGGGCTGGAGGGGATTTCTCCGGGACGCGACATTGAGCTGATTCCTTACGGGATCATGCGCGGTTTTCGGGCGTTAGATCAGCGTGACCCTTACAATCCGTTCTTTCAGAATGCCGCGGCGCAGGGGCAGGCTGGGCTGGACGCGAAGTTCGTGATCCACGACCATTTTGTGCTGGATCTGACGGCGAATCCGGATTTCAGCCAGGTGGAGTCCGAGGATCCTCAGATCACGGTGAACCAGCGCTTCGAAGTCTATTTTCCGGAGAAGCGTCCGTTTTTTCTGGAAAATGAAGATTATTTCCGTACGCCGATCGATTTATTCTTTACGCGGAACATTCAGGATCCTTCTGCGGGAATCCGGTTGACGGGCAAAGAAGGCCCGTATTCAGTCGGAGTGATGGCGACCGATGATCGGGCGCCTGGAGTGGCAGTTCCCAGCCTCTGCCCTGCCACGTCCCTCATTTGTTCAGACAGCTCTTTCGGGCGATCGATCCGTACTTCACGATTGCCCGGGTGAGCCGGGACATTTTCAAGCAGTCGAGTGTGGGCGCGGTCTATACCGATTGGGAATGTCCCGCCACCGGCGAGTTTAACCGCGTCGGAGGAGTGGACACGCGGCTGAAGTTCAACGCCAACTGGATCGTCGAAGCTCAGGCGGTAACGAGTTCCAGCAACCTGCAGGGGCTCAATCACCGGCAACCTGGAGAACGACCTGCGAATACAATCTGTTTCCTTTCAGCTCGGGCAATTTTGGAAACGGAAACTCACTATGCCGGCCCCGCCGAAAAACTCGAAGTGCGGCGCAACGGGCTGCATTTCAATTATATCGGCACTTATCAGGACGTCAGTCCGGGCTTTGTCACGCGTGCCGGGATTCGTGAACCGGGTTGACATTCGCGGACTCTACAACACGGTCTACTACCGTTTCCGCCCAAAGAAAGGCTGGATTTTGAACTGGGGCCCCTCGATGCTCCAACGCTATGTGTTCGATCACGAAGGCAATCGACTGGACACGAACTATGATCCGTATCTGAAAATCGAAGGCCGTGGGCAGACCATTTATTTGGCTGGATCCTTATGAGGAGCTGCGGGAGCGTCTGCGGCCTCAAGACTTCGCCTTTCTTGGTTTGTCCGTTAACAAGAATCAGGATTACCACGAACACAGCAGTGAGGCCCGTTTCCAAACCGGCTACCTTCGGAAGGTGACGCTGGGAGCGGCTTACTCCTGGGGAGACGGAGTGAACTTCGTGCCTGCGGCGAACGCGCTGCCGCAGTCTCTTTTGTCGCGGCAGGATACGGCTTCCGGCACGCTGACGTTCCGCCCGCTCAAGCCGCTGAAGATTGAAAATACCTATCTTTTCGAGCGTCTGCGCGCGACGGAGAACGAATATCTTTTTGCGCTCTCAGAGATTGCTCATTCGCAGACGCCCGGCGTCCCCATCGGCAAAGGAATTTTCAACAATCACATCGTGCGCAGCAAGTGGAACTGGCAGTTCACTCCGCAGCTTTCGCTGCGCCTGATTCTGCAATACAACTCAGTACTCGCGAACACGCCGGGCAACCAGTTTTACCAGGCGAACCCTTCGGGCAGCCCGTTTTACTTGTATACGTACCTGCCCACGCAGAAGGAGTTCAACGCCGATTTCCTGCTTACCTACCTGGTGCATCCCGGTACTGCGATTTATGTCGGCTACAATAGCGACCTGCAGAACCTGGACCACGGACTGAGGCCCGACCCCGCTGGTCTGGCGGGACTGTACACGGCGAAGGGTTACATTAACGACAGCCGGCAATTCTTCGTGAAAGTTCTTACCAGTTTCGATTCTGAAGGAGCCGAGCCGGCTGGATTGCTGAATCCTGGGACGTTCCGGTAGAATCTAAGGATTCGTATCGAGGTTCGAACCCCTATGAAAGCAGCTATTCATCCCGCTTATAACGAAGTGCGCGTGCATTGTGCGTGCGGCAACGCGTTTGTTACCCGGTCTACTCATAAAGGCGACATCAGTGTAGAAATCTGCTCCGCCTGCCATCCCTTCTTTACTGGCAAGCAGAAGCTCATGGATACGGCCGGTCGCGTGGAGCGCTTCCGCCGCAAGTACGCCAAGAATACGCCGGAGCCCGCGAAGCCCGAACTGGCGAAGAAGTAACTTCTGTTGGAGGCAAATTAAGCCCTCGCCAAAGGCGGGGGCTTTCGTTTTGCGGGGCCAAGTAGAATAGAACCGTGAAGAAGTTCTGGGACAATTCGAACGGTTGTGGGGCGGACATTCTTGCCCGTGAGGAAATGCCACTGAAGCCAGTCCCTGAAAGTCTGTCAATCGGTACCGTCACTATCTCCCCTGCCACTGTCTTGGCCCCCATGGCCGGCGTGACCGACACAGTGTTTCGCCGCTTCATCCGCAACCTGGGCGGATGCGGGCTAATCATGACCGAGTTCACCTCGGCCGACGGCGTACTGCGTAAGAAAGATCAGAAGGCCAAGCGCTATCTCCATTTCTATGAGGACGAGCATCCGATCTCGGCGCAGCTTTTTGGCAGCAATCCGGAAGTAATGGCGGAGGCGGCGCGGATGGTCGAGGGGCTGGGCTTCAATTTGGTGGATTTGAACCTGGGCTGTCCGGCGAAGAAAGTCGTGAAGTGCAACGGAGGTTCTGGGCTGCTGCGCGATCTGCCGGCCATCGGTCGCATCTTTGAGGCAGTGCGGGCCGCAGTGAAGATTCCCTTTACCGTGAAATTTCGTGCTGGATGGAGCGACGACGAAATCGTTTGCGTGGAACTGGCCCGCATGGCGGAATCCTGCGGACTGGCGGCCGTGGCGCTACACGCGCGAACACGGGAACAGGGGTATAGCGGGAATGCGCGCTGGGAGTGGATTGCCGCTGTGAAAGACGCGGTAAAGATTCCTGTAATTGGGAATGGGGACATCCGTACGCCGGAAGATGCTTGCGCCATGGTGACGCAAACCAGCTGCGATGCGGTGATGATTGGGCGGACAGCGCCGTCGAATCCGTGGATATTCCGACAGATTCAGCAGCATTGCAGGGGAATGGCGTATGACCAGCCTAGCGAAGCCGACCGCTACCAGATGATTCGCACCTACTTTCAGATGCTGATCGAAGAAGAACTCCCCGACGCGGTTGGCAAGATGAAGCAATTCGCTTCGTGGTTCACACACGGCGTTCCCGGCGGTGCCGCCCTACGCAAAGCTATCTACGAATCCAAAAGCGCCCGCGAGATACTGACGCAGGTGGAGAACTTCTTCGAGGCAAGACTATACTTCCCTGCTTCCGCCCTGGAACCGTAACGGAATTCGCCGCTACGACTATCCGTCAGGCTCTGTGCATGGTATAGTGTTTTCCCCCTCAGTTTGTACAGAACCTCCTCCCTTGATTTGTTCCCTGGAGACTCTTTCATGCAAAAGCCCAAGTGGTTCCTGCCAATCGCTATGCTCGCGAGCGGCGCGCTTATTCTCATAGTCCCCGCCGAAACGAATCGAGTGCAAACATCGGTCATGGCGGCATCTCCGCCGACAATCCCCATTGCAAGCTGCAATCCCACGTTTACCGCAGGGACGGCAGGAAGCAGCTATAGCGTTACCGCGAACCTCACACCTGCTGCCGGGGCAAACTGTATTGTAGTGACAGCGCCCAGCGTAACCATCAACCTGAACCATTTCGCGCTGACGGGAACCGGCTCGGCGATCGGGGTCGAAATTACGTCGGGTGCCACCGGAGCCCATGTAGTGGGAGGGACAATAACCGCGTTCAATACAGGAATTCTTGATAGCGCCGGTTCTGCCCTGCTCGAAGGGCTGACGATCCGCGCCAACGCTGAAAATGGCGTCATCATGAAGGCAGTAAATGGCAGTGTACTCGGCTCCAGTTCTATAACGGGGAATGGCGCCAATGGCGTCTACCTGGCAAATACGCGCGACGGCATTGTGGAATACAACATCCAGATCTCAGGTAACGGCACCTCGGGGACCGGCTATGGCGTTTGGATACAAAACAATGCCTCGGGCACCCTGTCCTATGACAATATCGTTGCCGGTAACACCTTCGGAAGCGGCGGACCGCAGCTCGCAAGCATATGGATTGGCGTCAGTGCCAATGCTCCCCTCACATGCGGAACAGCGGGCGCTCCGAGCACGGGAAACATTATTGTTGACAATCAAAACATCAATGGAAACGCGGTTGTGGGAATCGGATTACAGTGCAGCACAGCGAGCAAGAATACAGTAACTGACAACAGCAATGTTACGGGGAACACTAGTTTCGATCTTTTCGATGGCAACGCCACCTGCGACGGCAATTCTTGGGTGGCTGATACTTTCGGTACCAGCAATCAAAGTTGCATTCACTGACGACTTAAAAGCCGCGTCGGCAACTCTGGGGCGAGCGTAAGATTTCTTCAGAGCAAGACTACTGAGGCGGGCGTTCTCGCTAGGAGATCGTCTAGACTCCCCTCGCTACCATCCTTTCCGATTCGTCCTTCTCTACATACGCCCAAGGAATCTTGGGATCGTGCGTGAAAACCGTCAGCCACTTCTCCGGAATTGCCTTCGCGTAATACCGCTTCTTGCTGTCGATGGTCTGCAGCGGGTAGAGGTCGAAACCCATGCCCCAGGTTATGTCGATGTGCGCGGTGGTGGGAATGAGGTCGGAGATGTAGCAGGCAGTGCGGCCTCCGCTTTCGACCATCACGGCCTGCATGTATGCGGTGTGGCCGGGGAAAGTCTTCACTGAGATGCCGGGGACGATTTCTTCGCCGCCTTTGAGCAGGGTCATCTGGCCGCTTTCGACAAGCGGATCGTAGTTGTCAGGAACGTAGCTGATGGCGTCGCGTTCGCTGGGGAGGCGCGCGTATTGCCACTCGCCTTGGGGCGCGTAGTATTTTGCGCGCGGGAAAGTTGGGACGATCTTGCCATCTTTACCGCGCACGGTGTTCCAGCCGCAGTGGTCGAAATGAAGATGTGTGTTGATGACCACGTCGATGTCCATCACGAAATCCCTGCCGCTGCAAGATTCGCAAGCAGCTTCGCGGGCTGCCCGTAAAACTTGACCATGCGCTCGGACAACTTGTTACCCATGCCGGTTTCGACCAGAACATTTTCCTTCCCCGTACGAATTAGCAGAGAGTTGAGTCCGGCTTGGACGTAGTTCCTTTCGTCAGAGGCAACTTTGCGCGACCACATGATTTTGGGAATGACGCCGAAAAACGCGCCGCCGTCGAGCGGGTAAGTGCCATCGGAGAAGATGCTGAGTTCGAAGTCCCCGAGAGTGAGGCTGGGCATGGTGGTAGTGTGCCACAGGCGGGAAAATCCCTGCCGCGGATTTGGAGGGAATCCTCACGGATTTTCGATGCTCTCGATTTATCCGGGGAAACCGTCTAATCCAAGGCAGAGTACGTCAGCGCCTCGCCTTCGCTGCTTCTTTCTCGCCGACGCGCTTGCTGACTTCGAATTTCATCTTGCCGGCTTTCTTGTCGGCGTCGACTACGACATGGTCGCCGTGCAGAATCTCTCCGTCTAGAATCTTGAGCGCCAGCGGGTCCTGGACCAGCTTTTGAATCGCGCGCTTCAGAGGGCGCGCGCCGAAGTTGGCGTCGTAGCCTTGGCTGAAGAGCAATTCCTTCGCAGCGTCGGTGAGCTCGATCGAGATTTTACGATCGGCGAGCAGACGGCGCACGTCTTCGAGGCGCAGCTCGATGATCTTGACTAACTGTTCTTTGCCGAGCGGGCTGAAGACGATGATGTCGTCAACGCGGTTCAGGAATTCGGGCCGGAAGTGACCGTGGAGAGCGTTCATCACCTGCTCGCTAGCTTTTTCGAAGTCTTCCGGCGTGCGCAGGTTTTCGGCTTGCAGATAGCTGGAGCCGAGGTTCGAGGTCATGATCAGAATCGTGTTCTTGAAGTCGACGACGCGGCCTTTGCCATCGGTGAGGCGGCCGTCGTCCATCACCTGAAGCAGCACGTTGAAGACGTCGGGATGCGCTTTCTCGATTTCGTCGAAGAGCACAACGGCGTAAGGACGCCTGCGAACCTGTTCGGTAAGCTGGCCTCCTTCTTCATAGCCGACATAGCCCGGAGGCGCGCCGATCAGGCGTGCGACCGAATGCTTCTCCATGTATTCGGACATGTCGATCCGGAGCAGAGCGCGCTCGTCGTCGAATAGAAATTCGGCGAGGGCGCGGGCTAGTTCGGTTTTGCCGACGCCGGTTGGACCGAGGAAAATGAACGATCCGATGGGACGCTTGGGATCGCTGAGTCCGGCACGGGAGCGGCGGATGGCATTAGCGACGCGCTCCAAAGCCTGGTCCTGGCCAACCACGCGCTGCCGCAGGCGTTCTTCCATGGTGACAAGTTTTTTCACTTCGCCTTCAAGCATCTTGGAGACAGGAATGCCGGTCCACTTGGAGACGATGCGGGCGATATCTTCTTCGTCCACTTCTTCTTTGAGCATGCGCGGCGCGCCAGTGCTTTTGCCGTCGATTTTGGCAGTCAGTTTGCTTAGTTCGTCTTCGGCCTGCCGCAACAATCCGTAGCGGATTTCGGCTACGCGCTGCAGGTTGCCCTTGCGCTCTTCGGCCTGTTCCTCGATCTTGAGCTTCTCGATTTTTTCTTTTAGCTCGCGAGAACGGGCGATGAGATCCTTTTCTTTTTTCCAATTGGCTTTGAGGGCGTTGGATTTCTCGCGAATTCCGGCAAGTTCTTTCTCGATAACCGCCAGCCGCTCTCTAGAGTTGGCGTCGTCCTCTTTCTTGAGCGCCTGCTTTTCGATTTCGAGCTGCGTGGCACGGCGTTCGAGCTGATCGATGTCGGTGGGGAGCGAGTCAATCTGGATACGAATCGAGGCAGCGGCTTCATCGACCAGGTCGATGGCCTTGTCGGGCAGGAAGCGGTCAGAGATATAGCGATGCGAAAGCGTAGCGGCGGCGACGATTGCCGAATCTTTTATGCGCACGCCGTGGTGAACTTCGTAGCGCTCTTTCAGCCCACGCAGAATGGCGATAGTATCTTCAACATTCGGCTCGCCCACGAAAACAATCTGGAAGCGGCGTTCGAGGGCAGCGTCCTTCTCAATGTACTTGCGGTACTCGTTCAGCGTCGTGGCGCCGATGGCGCGCAGCTCTCCGCGAGCCAGCGCAGGCTTGAGCATATTGGAGGCATCGATCGCGCCTTCTGCCGCGCCGGCGCCGACCAGCGTGTGCAATTCGTCGATGAAGAGGATGACTTGTCCCGAGGAATCCTCAATTTCTTTTAGGACGGCTTTCAGGCGGTCTTCAAATTCGCCGCGATATTTTGCGCCGGCCAGCATTGCTCCGAGATCGAGCGCGACCACGCGCTTGTTCTTCAGCACTTCGGGCACATCGCCGGAAATGATGCGCTGGGCGAGGCCTTCGACGATGGCGGTCTTGCCGACGCCGGGCTCGCCGATGAGCACGGGATTATTTTTCGTGCGGCGGGAAAGCACCTGGACAACACGGCGGATTTCCTCGTCGCGGCCGATTACCGGATCGAGTTTGCCGCGGCGCGCTTGCTCGGTGAGATCACGGGCGTAGCGCTCGAGGGCCTGATACTTGGCTTCAGGATTCTGGTCAGTTACTTTCTGCGAGCCGCGAACCGCGATTAGGGCTTTAAGAATGGCGTCGCTGGTTGCGCCGTGGCGGGCGAGGATCTGCTGCGCCGCATCCTGCTTGAGGTGCGTGATGGCGAGCAGAAGGTGCTCGGTGGAAACGTATTCGTCCTTGAAGTTCGCGGCCTCTTTGAAGGCTTGTTCGAGCAGTTTGTTGGCGGCGTTTGAGAGCGTGGCTTGCGACGCCTCGCCAGAAACTTTGGGAAGCTTTTCGAGATCGCGGTAGAGCTCGCTGAGAACCGCTTGCGGGCCAATGCCAATTTTCTCGAGCACGGGCGAAACGATTCCTTCTTTATCTTCGAGCAGGGCGGCGAGCAAATGGATCGGCAGAACCTCAGGATTGCCGTGCTCGGAGGCGAGATCGTTGGCGCGCTGAACGGATTCTTGCGCCTTTACTGTGAATTTGTCCCAACGGATGGGCATGGGGAACTCCATTTAGTGATTTGGCGATTGTGCGATCGGGCAGTTTGAAGGCCGCACTCGCACAATACGCAAGTTGCAAAAAATCAAGACGGGAAGCGGCTCTCATTCGCCGCCTCCCGTCGATTGTAAACCGCCGGGCTGCGCCCGGCTGAACAGCCGATGGCGGCTGTCCTCACTTTTACCTGCAGCTTACGCGGCTTTGCCTGGGCTCTTGGCTTCGAGGGTCTTTTCGTTTTCCACTTTGGCCCCGCCCACGTTAACCTTGATCTGCTTGGGCTTGGCTTCAGCCTTCTTGGGAAGAGCGATCTTCAGAACGCCCTTGTCGTAGTTCGCCGCGACTTTCTCGGCGTCCACGGTGGTGGGCAGAGTGAAGGTGCGGGTGAAGCTGCCATACTGTCGCTCCACACGGCGGTAATTCTCTTCTTTCTCTTCTTTCTCGATCTTGCGTTCGCCGTGAACGGTGAGGACGTTGTTCTCGATGCGGACATCGATATCTTTCTCGTCGATTCCGGGCACTTCGATCTTCAAAGTAACCTTATGCTCGTCTTCGTAGACGTCGACGGCAGGGGCAAAACTGGATGCGGTAAGGGACTCGTCGCGGCCACCTTCGCTGTAGGTCTCGCGGAACAGGCGGTTCATGCGGTCCTGCAGGGTGGAAAACTCGCGGAAAGGCTCCCAACGGGTAAGTACGGTCATATCTGATCTCCTTCTGTGCTGGTGCTTATTAAAATTTGGCTTTCACACGCTTAGATGGATATTCAGCACAAAAGAATCATAAAAGTTGAGCGTATTGTTGTCAAGTATTACATATGTCCTATTATCAGTCGGTTACCAATGCTATTATGCATTTCAGATAGGCGGTTTCGGGAATGTTCAGCAGTACCGGGTGATCCTTCGCTTGGCCCCGAACCTCGACAAGCCGCACAGTTCGGTGGGCGTCGCGGGCCGAGTCCGCTAGCATTTCGAGGAAATCACCCTGGCCGACATGGTAAGAACAGGAGCAGGTGACGAGAACCCCGCCCGGACGAAGCATCTTCAGCGCTCGCAGGTTCAGCTCCTTGTAGCCGCGCATGGCGGCATCCAGTTCGCGCTTCGATTTGGCAAAGGCGGGTGGATCAAGCACGACAGTGTCATAGCGCTGGCCAGAGGCGGAGTAGTCCTTGAGCAGGTCGAAGGCATTGGCCTCGATCCATTCGATCTCTTTGTTCTCGTCCCGCAAGTGCGTTCGGTTGAGGGCGGCGTTCTTGTCGGCAACTTCGAGGGCGGGGCGGGAGCTGTCCACTCCGGTCACGGCTGAGCACCGCGAAGCCATATGCAGAGCGAAGCCTCCCTGATAGCAGAAGACGTCGAGGGCTTCGCCGTGAGCGTACTGGGCTGCGGCGGCGTAGTTCTCGCGCTGATCGAGGAATGCTCCCGTCTTCTGGCCTGCTAGTGCGTCGAAGTGGAACTGAGTATTGTTCATGGTGAAGATGGTCGAGGTCTTTTCTCCCCGCACAAGGCCAGAGGAACGAGCCGGTAACTCTTCGAGCTGGCGGACCCGCGGGTCAACGCGTTCGACGATGGAAGCGGGCTGCAGACGATCGGTCAGTTCCGAAGTTAAAGTTGCACGCACAATCTCGGCGTCCATGGCCTGGGTGAGGATCTGCATCGAGAGGATGTCGTCGTAGCGGTCGACGATCAGGCCTGGGAGGAAATCGGCTTCGCTGAAGATGACGCGGTAGGCATTGCTGTCGTGAACGATCGGCTGGCGATAGGCGATGGCATCGGCGATGCGCTGCCGAAGCAGTGCGGGAAAATCGGCGACCACCTCTCGCGAGATAAGGCGCACGGCGATCTGTGACGAACTGGAATAGAGTGCGGTGCCGAGCGCCTGGCCGCGATGATCGTGCACATTGACTAACGCGCCGGGCGGAACGCCATCGGCGGAAACAATATCTGAGCGGTAGACCCAGACGTGGCCATCTTTGAGACGGGATGCTCCACGCGGAGAAACCTTCACCGTGGGAAAGGTCGAGCCGCTGCTGATCCTGGACATGCAGCAATCTTAAATGCGGCAGCTAGCTGGCGGCGTGCTCGGTGGGAACGGCCGAAGATCCGCTTCGTGCTTGGAAGATGCCCGTGAGTTCATCTCGTAGCGGGCGGCTTCGAGATCGGCGTGAAGAGAATCGAGCGCCGTCATCGGCATTTCAGTGCCCCAGTTTTCCATGTCGCGCTCAGTCCAACTTCCGTTGAGTCGGATGGCGCCAGTGATGTCTTCTGGGAAGGCATGGCGATAATCGCCTTCGCGAATAAGGATGTCGCCGATGAGGCGTCCGGTACCCATGTCGAAAACGCGGCGGCTAGCTTGGCCTGCTGCATTCGCCAGGCACAGAAAAACCTCGCCAGCATCGCCGAATTCCTGACGATAGTACCAGGCCTGGGGAGCATCGATTTTCGGATGATGGCGGCGGGAGCGTTTGTGCTCCGGCTCGAGCGCCTGCATTTCATTCGCAGGATTGAAGTAAAGAATCCGCTGGCAGGAATCGCAGACCACAGTTTGCTGGCCGGTGCGCACATCATTATAAGTTTGGGGCCGCAGCATCACCTGACAAGCCATGCATTTGTGATCGCGCACTTCGGAGATACCGGTGCCGCGGAACTTGGAGACGCGCTCATAGTGGCGCAGAAGATCTTCATTCACGCCGGCGCGCATCTGGTCGCGCTTGCCGCGCCACTCGGCGAGTTGCTTTTCATCTTCGGCGGTGCGCTGGCGGGCGTCGGCCTTTTCTTTTTCGATCTCGGCGGCTTCCGCCTTCAGATCGGCCTGCGCCGCCTTTACTTCTTTGTCGCGGGCGTCCGCATTCAACATCAGCTCCAGGATTTTGTCTTCGGTGGCGGCAATTTCTTTTTCGGCGAACTGGATTTCGTGCAGTAAGGCTTTGTATTGATCGTTGGTTTTTACGTCGAGAGACTGGTCGCGATACTTGGAGATCTTGCCGCGGAGGTCTGCGATTGTGGTTTCATGCTTGCGGCGCGTAGCTTCGTCGGCTTTAACGGCGGTCTGAGCCTTTTCAAGTTGCGCCTTCGTCGCGGCCAACTTGTGTTCGATGGCGGCGACGCGTTTGGGAAGTTCGGCGATTTCATCCTGCAGACGGCGGATTTCCTTGTCCGCTCCTTGCAGGCGCAACAGGTTTTCTATTTCTGGAAGCATCCCGACGACTCAAGCTGATTCTATCACGCTGGAAGGCCTGTCCCCTGCGCCGAAACCAGCCTTGTCAGCTAGCCGGAAACCCTGCGGGTGTAAACTCTTCCATTCGCTCTCGTCTTCATTTCTGTCACTTTCTTCCGAGGTTTCATGATGAAACAAAAGATCGCTCTTTCTTTAGTATTGGCTGCCATCCTTGCACTATTTTCGCCGCTTGTGGCGCAATCAACACCGCAGGTGAAACTCCTTACCATTGAGGCGGTCTTCGCGCCGGGAGGCCTGACCGGGCGCGGACCGGAAACCATCGACTGGAGTCCTGACGGGACGAAGCTCTCATTTGTGCAGCGCGATGATGAGGGAGACCGCGGCGAGTTGTGGTGTGTGGACGCGAGCACTGGCGAGAAGAACCTTTTGGCCAACGCCCCCAAGCTGGCATCGCTCGCGCCGGACTACAACAAATTGAAAGATGACCGGGAACGAGAGCGTCTGACGCGCTATCACGTCGCGGAGTACGTGTGGGCGCCGGATTCGAAACATCTGCTTTTCCAACCCCAGGGACAGTTATGGCTTTTCGATCTGGCCACGGGCACGGCGGTGCAGTTCACCTCGGCGCCCGATCCCAGCGGCGATCCAAAATTTTCCCCTGATGGCACGCACGTTTCCTACGTCCGCAAGCATAACTTGTACGTCCGATCGATCAGCGGCAAGGACGAAAAACAGCTGACCAAAGATACGGGCGACAACCTGTTCAACGGCGATATCGACTGGGTGTACGCGGAAGAACTGGCAGTGCGCAGCAACTATTTTTGGTCGCCCGATAGCAAGCAGATTGTCTTTTTGCACATGGATGAAACCAAGGTTCCCACGTATCCGCTCACCAACCTGATTCCCACGCATCCGACGGTGGACAATGAAAAGTATCCCAAGGTTGGGGACGCAAACCCCGTGGTGAAGTTGGGCGTGACGGATGCCGATAAAGGCAAGGTTCGATGGATTTCCCTGACCGATGACGAAGAGGCTTACATCCCGCGATTTGGCTGGGTACGGCAGGGAGTGGTGTGGGCGGAAGTTCTCAACCGCAACCAGGACAGGATGGATTTGTATTTTGTCGATGCGAAATCCGGAAAGTCGACCAAGGTACTTACCGAGACCACGCCGGGCGCGTGGGTCAATGTGAATGATGACTTCACCGTGCTGAAATCGGGCGATCGTTTTCTGTGGTCAAGCTGGCGCGATGGGCATACGCATCTGTATCTCTACAGCTTTGACAAGCAGAACCCGCTGGCCGCGGAAGCCAAGCTGGAACGCCAACTCACGCAGGGTGACTTCGAAATGTTGGGAGTCGAGTCGGTGGATGAGGCGACAGGCACGGTGTTTTTTTCTTCCAACAAAGATGATCCCAGGCAACGCCATATTTTCTCGGTCAAGCTGGATGGGAGCGGTTTGCAGCAGCTCACGCGGGATGAGGGAATTTACTCCGTAAAGTTCTCCGACGATGGCAAGCACTATCAGCAGACGTTCATGAGCCCGACAGCATCGCCGCGCATGTTGCTGTGCGCGGTCGGCGGCGCCTGCGCTCCAGTGTGGCAGGCACGAAATGCAATCGCGGACTACGGAATACGAGCGCCGCAGTTTCTCGAATTCAAGGCCGAGGACGGAACGACGCTTTACGGAAGATTGTTGCTTCCCCCGGACCCACCCGCCGGCGGAAAGACTCCACTTATCGTGAATGTCTACGGCGGCCCCGCAGCGCAGATGGTGCTGAAAGAACCTACGAGTCCGTTCGATGAAATTCTGGCTCGCCAGGGCTTCGCGATTTTCGCCGTCGACAATCGCGGAACTCCCGGCCGTGACCGTAAATTTCAAGCTGCAATACGCCATGAGTTTGGCGCGCTCGAGCTGAGAGATCAACTTACGGCCCTCGATCAACTTTTCGCCCAGTATCCACAGCTCGATAAAGATCGCACAGGAATTTGGGGCTGGTCGAACGGTGGGTCGATGACGCTGTATGCCATGACCCATTCCGAGCGCTTCCGCGCCGGCGTGGCCGTTGCGCCGGTGACCGATCAAATCAATTACGACTCTATTTACACCGAACGTTATATGGGCCAATTGAAAGACGATCAAAACGGTTACGCGGAATCCGACGTGACGGCGTCAGCCGCTAAGCTGCATGGCGCGCTAATGCTGGCCCACGGCACCGGCGATGACAATGTTCATTTCCAAAACAGCGTGCAGATGATTAACGCTCTAATCAAGGCCGGCCAACAATTCCGGCTGATGATTTATCCCAACAAAACCCACAGCATCTCTGGCAGCGAGTCGCGCACGCACCTGTTCCATATGATCGACGATCATTTTTTGCGGGAGCTGAAGTAGCGAGAGATTACTTGCGCTTGTCGGGCTTTCGTGACGAACTTACTCTGTTCAAATTTGTTTTGCGGGAGCTATCTTTCGAGGAACTGTCGGTTGAGGAGCCTTCTTTTGCCGAGCTATCTTTGGCGGT
Source organism: uncultured Acidobacteriota bacterium (assembly GCA_963761915.1). Lineage (GTDB taxonomy): Bacteria > Acidobacteriota > Terriglobia > Terriglobales > Acidobacteriaceae > Sulfotelmatobacter. The sequence goes on along the minus strand of CAVXIO010000004.1, from coordinate 55,234 downwards.
AGCGTTCGGTTTGGATTTCTCATCTTTCTTGGAATCCTTAGAATCTTTATCGCCGCCATCCGAAGAGGAGGGCGCGTGGGATTTGTTGGCGTAGTCGGTAACGTACCAGCCGGAGCCCTTGAATTGCACGGCAGGCGCGGAAATCATCTGCTCGATACGGCCTCCGCACTCCGGACATTTCCTCAGCATCTTGTCGGAAAACTTCTGGATTTTCTCGAAGCGGTGACCGCACTTCTCGCACTGGTATTCGTAAAGAGGCATGGTTTCTAAGTCAATCACGAAAAAATCTGTTCTTATCAATTCTAGGGTCGCGCATTCGATTGCGTCAATTGAAGCGGTGCGTACGAATGTGGCGGCCTGAGCGGGGCGCGGTGGTAGACTCCGGCCATGAAAGACTCTGGCGAGTCCAAGGCGGCCGAGCGGCAAGCAGTTCGATCAGACACTCCCGGTCCCGCGCTCTATCTGGTCGCCACACCGATCGGCAATTTGGAAGACATCACGCTGCGCGCGGTACGTGTGCTCAAGGAAGTCGACGTTATCGCATGCGAAGACACACGACAGACGCAGAAGCTGCTAAACCACTACGGCATCGCGACGCGCACCATCAGCTACCACGAGCACAACGAGATGACTCGCGCGGCCGAACTGGTGAAAGAGATGCAGGAGGGCGCGAGCGTCGCGCTGGTGACAGATGCAGGCATGCCGGGGATTTCTGATCCTGGATTTCGGTTGATTTCGCTGGCCATCCGGCATCACGTGCCGGTGGTGCCGATTCCCGGAGCGTCGGCATTTCTCGCGGCGCTGGTGGCGAGCGGGCTGCCGACTGATTCGTTCCGCTTCAGCGGATTTCTTCCGGCCAAGCGCGGCGAGCGGCGGGCGGCGCTGGAAGCAATCAGGAGTTCGCCGCGCACGCAGGTTTTCTACGAAGCTCCGCACCGGATCGTCGAGGCGCTTTCAGATGTAGTCGAGGTTCTGGGCGAAGACCGGCATGTGGTGATTGCGCGCGAAGTGACCAAGCTGCACGAAGAGTTTTTACGCGGACGCGCAGGAGAAGTGTTGGCGAAGCTGACGGCGCGCGACGGAGTGAAGGGTGAAATCACGTTGCTCATTGGGAAGCCCGCCGAAATAGATGCTCATGTGGAAGCGGGTGCTCTAGCCCGCCGCCCACCGGTTCGCAAGAGGGTAGAGCAGATCATGGCTGAAGATAAGATCGACGAGAAAGCGGCACTGAAGAAAGTGGCGAAGGAGCGCGGGATTTCGAAGAGTGAGGCGTACCGGGAGCTGCAGAGGAGCAAGTGACCGCGTGGTTACTTCCCCGCTAGCTCCCTCTTCACTGCCTCGCTAACTATCTTCCCATCCACGCGCATGCCAGCTCCGGAAAATCGCGCCATGGCATTCTTCATCACCGCGCCCATGTCTTTCATCGTAGGCGATCCCATCTCCGCGATCACGGCTTTTACTCCGGCGATCACTTCGGCCTCGCCTGCGGCTTTGGGCAGGTAGGTTTCGATCAGGACGATCTCGGCCGCTTCCTTGTCGGCCATCTCCTGGCGCCCGCCTTTGGTGAACTGTTCTACGGATTCCTTACGCTGCTTGATCAGCGTAGCGAGGACGGCTTGCGATTCCTTGTCATCGAGCGGCGCCATCTTTTCGATCTCGCGATTCTTGAGCGCGGCCTTAACCATGCGGAGAGTGGAGAGGCGCTGCTCCGCGCGCGCCTTCATGGCGGCGGTAATGTCTTTCTGAATCTGTTCAACAAGGCTCATACTGCGGCAATTATATCGGAGGAATCGAAAGCCAAATGGTTTGCGAAGTTCTTAGATCAAATGCGTCACCAAACGATGCTGGCGCGCATCTGATGCTCAGGAGGAAACAACCATGAGCAGAGTGGCCATTTGGGCACAACTAGAAGCCAAGCCCGGAAAAGAAAAAGAGGTGGAAGAATTTCTGAAATCGGCGCAGCCACTGGCCGAGCGCGAAGCCGCCACACTCAGCTGGTACGCCATTAAAATGGGACCGGGAAAATACGGCATTTTCGATACCTTTGCCGACGAAAAGGGCCGCAACGCCCACCTTAACGGCGAAATCGCCAAGGCGCTCTTCGCCAAAGCCAAGGATCTTTTCTCCAAGCCACCGGACATTGCCAAGCCAGAAGTTCTTGCCGTGAAATCAGCTCGCCCTTAATGCAGTCGGCACCAGCCTCGAGCTGGGGCCTGCTGAACATTTCGGAAGAAGGCAGCGAGCCACTGCCGGCGGGACGCCGGCGCTACTATCCGATAGACTATTGAAGAATCTATCTCTGGATCTTCAGGACCCTATCGGAATGCTGCGCAAGAATCGTCTGTTTACTCCCGGACCCACCCCGCTACTGCCGGCGGCGCAAACGGCAATGGCTTCCTTCACGGCGCATCACCGCACCGCCGACTTCCGTAGTCTGTTTCAGCGTGTGCTCGCCGACATGAAGGAGTTCGTCGGCACCCAGAACGACGTGCTGTTGTTGGCTTGCTCAGGCACCGGCGTGATGGAGGCGTCGGTATCGAACTTAACATCGCCGGGCGACAAGGTGTTGGTACTCACCGCCGGAAAGTTCGGTGAGCGCTGGACAGGAATAGCCAAGGCCTTCGGCTGCAACGTCGATGTTTTAGCAGTGCCTTACGGCCAAACCTTCTCGTTGAACGACATTCGCGCGAAACTCACTTCCGATATCCGCGTTGTTTTTGTCCAGGCGACGGAAAGCTCCACCGGTGCTCGCCACGATGTGCAAGGTATTGCGAAGCTGGTGCGCGCCAGCGGCAACGACGCGCTGCTGGTGGTGGATGCGATTACCGGCCTGGGCACGACCCATCTCGATGTCGACGGTTGGGGCGTCGATGTGATCATCGGTGGATCACAAAAAGCGTTGATGATTCCTCCCGGCCTCGCCTATTGCGCCGTGAGCGATCGAGCTTGGCGGCGAATGGATACAACGACTTCTCCGCGTTTTTATTTTGACTTGCGCAAGGAGCGGAAGGCAGCAGCCAAGGGCGAATCGGCCTACACACCACCGACCTCGCTTTTTGCGGCCCTGGGAGCGGCGCTCGAGTTTGTGCGAAAAATGGGCGAGGGCAACTTGGCCAAGGGCCGCGAAGTTTTAGTCGACAATGCCGAGCTCTGCGCGGAGATGACGCGAGCGGGCGTCCAGGCCCTGGCATTGAAGCTCTTCGCGGCGAGCCCTGCAGCCGCACTGACTGCGATTTGCTCGCCGCATGGTATTGATTCCGGCAAGATCATCAAAGAATTTCGCGAGTCATTCGACGCGGTCATAGCTAACGGGCAAGGCGAGATGAAAGGCCAGCTCTTCCGCATTGCGCACATTGGCTACTACGATTATCTGGATACGATTGGCATTCTGGGCGCGCTGGAGCACGTGTTGGCGCGCTCTACCGGAAAAACTATTGAGTACGGCGCGGCGGTACGCGCGGCTCAGGAAGTCTACGCCGGCGGCATGGCCCACAAGCGGCAACTGGTTGGGGCTTAAGCAATGCGTGTGACGCGCTCGCCGAAACTATTTGATTGTGAAAGACATGCTATTGGATGTTTCCGGCGAAGTACCGCCGCCGTACTGGCCACCGGCGGTACCAGGGTTCGTCACTGTAACTGCTGCCGTGCCTGCCGTCGCAGTATCCGCGTCCGGAACCGTGGCCGTCAACTGAGTAACGCTCACAAAGGCGGTCGCAAGTGCCACACCATTCCAATTGATGGTCGCGTTGCCGTTAAAGTTAGCGCCCGTGACCATAAGCCCATTAGGTCCCAATGAAGTGCCTGCCGTCGTACTATTGGGAACGAGCGCGGCAATTGTGGGCATCGTTCCGGCTACAGCTGGCATAGAGGGTTTGGAACTGTAGCCGCAGGCCAGGCCAACAGCTAGAAGGGTCATTAGGAATATTGTCTTCGCGATCTTCATATACGTCTCCTGCGGGTCATCATTGCCCGACTGTGTGAAGTCTAGGGTGGAGCGGCGGTGGGAGTGTCAGCGCGGTGTCATTTTCCTGTCAATGTTCTGTCATGCTTAGAAAGTCGTAATTCAACAAAAATCGCGTTCAAAAGGATCGAGTATCCCTTGAAAATTGTTATTGCAGAGAAAATCTCATTGGCTGCCTCTGAGCAACTTAAAGAGCCGGGCTGGACCGTCCTCACTCCAGATCAATTGGATGGCAAACTTGCGCAGCATCTGGAGTCGGCCGATGCGCTGATCGTGCGCTCGGCGGTGCAGGCGGATGCGGCGCTGCTGTCGCATGCGAAGAAGCTACGGGTCATCGGTCGCGCGGGGGTGGGCGTCGACAACATCGATTTAGAGGCGGCCACACGCCAGGGCATCGCGGTGATGAACACGCCAGGCGCCAACGCCGTGGCCGTTGCGGAGCATACGCTGGGTTTGATGGTGGCCATGGCTCGCCATCTCTGCCGCGCCGACGCACTCATGCACGCCGGCAAGTGGGAGAAAAAATCCTTGCAGGGCACGGAACTGCGGGGCAAGACACTTGGAATCGCCGGGCTTGGCCGCGTTGGCATGGAAGTGGCGCGGAGGGCGCGGGCGTTCGGAATGGAAGTTGTTGGGCATGATCCGTTTGTTTCCGTGGGCGTGGCCAAAGAGCAGGGAATCAAGCTTGTGAGCCTGGACGAACTCTATGCGGCAGCGGATTACATCACACTGCATGTGGGCCTAACGCCGCAGACTACAGGAATGATTAACGCGGAGGCAATCAAGAAGATGAAAGAAGGAGTTCGCCTGGTGAACTGCGCGAGGGGAGAACTGGTTCTTGAGGCGGACTTAGTGCAGGCGCTGAAACAAGGTCGAGTTGCCGCTGCGGCGCTCGATGTTTTCGCCGAAGAGCCTTTAAAGCAATCACCGCTGCTTGCGATGGAGAATGTCATTCTCACGCCTCACATCGGCGGATCCACAGCCGAAGCGCAGGAAGCGGTGGGGGTGCAGATCGCTCAGCAGATCCGCGAGTACCTGAAGCACGGCGTAATTCAGAATGCGGTGAACGTCCCCTCGGTGTCGGCGGAAGAGTATGCCGAGATGCACCCCTACATCGTGCTGGCGGAACGTATGGGAGCGTTTCTGGCGCAGATCTCCGAGGGTTCGATCGAAGAAATCTCGCTGCGCTACAGCGGACACATCGCGGAGTGGAAGACGGAACTTATTCGCAACGCTGCGATCAAGGGCATCCTCAACCAGGCGCTCGAGGAGAAAGCCAACCTGGTGAATGCGGCGTCGCTGGCCGATTCGCGCGGACTTCGCGTGCATGAGGCTCATAAAGCGAAAGCATCCGCCGGCGGCGCGGGAAGCGTGCTCTCGATATTTCTAAAGAGTTCAAAGGAAGAACACATGGTCAAAGGTGCCGTGCTGCGTGGCACCGCTCCACGGCTGCTGCACATCGATGACATTGACGTGGAAGCCCCACTGGAACGCGATTTGATTTACCTGCGCAATCTCGACGTCCCCGGCGTGATCGGCAAGGTGGGCACGATTCTGGGCGAGGGAGAAATTAACATCGCGGACTTTTCTCTGGGACGGCGCAGCGGAGAAACATCCGGGGAGACGCGTGAGGCCATCGCTGTGGTCCATGTTGACGGGCCCGTACCGAACGATGTGCTGCGGAAACTCGAGCAGATTCCTGCGATGCGGCAGGCGAAAGCCGTGCGGCTGTTCTGAGGGATCACGAAGTTCAGAGTACGGAACTGGCACTCATCTACGAATTCGATTCATCCCGCCGAAGCTTCCGGCTCTCCGCCAGCAGCGCCATCGAGTGCATCAGATTCTGCAATGTCACAATGCCCACCAGTCGCTGATCCTCAACCACCGGAATGATGCTGAGATTCCGCGCCGTAAGTTTGCGGAAGGCAGAAGCCAGCGACTCCTGCCGAACCGAGACTTCGAAAATCTTATTCATCACGGCTTGCACGTAGCCGTTGCCTTCAATCCGCAGCGCCTCCAGAATGCGCTGCTTCGAAATCACGCCCACCATGTCACTGCCGCGCACTACAGGGAAATCATCCTGCAACGAATGCACGGCTTTATCCAAAGCATCTTCGAGCGTGTCCGCCGGAGATAAAGTCGCGAAATCGGTAAGCATCACTTCTTCCAGCCGCACATTATCCAGCACCGACTGGAAGACGACCGCGCGTTCCTCAAGCTGCGCCGCTGAAAAAATAATCACACCCACCATCGTGAGCCAGGTATTGCTGAACAATCCCGCCACCATCAGAACCATTGCCAGCGCATGACTGATGGAGACGGCGCGTCGCGTGGCCGCGGCCGGATCCATGCTGCGCGCGAAAAAAGCCCGTAGCACTTGCCCTCCATCGAGGGGATAAGCCGGCAAAAGGTTCAACCCAGCCAGATAAAGGTTCGCCCACACCAGGCTGCGCGGCAGATTGCTCGATTGAGAACCGGCCACTTCCACACTTTCGCCCCGGGAGCGATCGCGAAGATTGTTCCTGCAGCAATGATTGCAAACACCAGGTTCACCAGCGGGCCGATGAGCGCGATGCGCACATCGCGCTTCCAAACTTCCGCTGCAGATCGCGGCGTCTCCTTCCGCGACTCATCGAAAACCGTTACGCCGCCCAGCGGAAGAAGAATCACCGCCTTCGGAATCAATCCTTCCGCCGCGCCACCAGCATGTGCCCAGCCTCGTGGGCCGCAACGCAGGCCAGCACGATTCCGACCAGCGCCATATCCCGCGATCCCGTTGGCCGAGCCGTGTACGCTGTATTCCGTCCAGAAAACAAACAGAGGCAGGATCAAGAACGTCAGGTGAACACGAACCTCGACTCCGAACAGCCGCCCGACTTGAATGGAAAAACTTCTCATGAGCTCCGTCCACTACTGTTATTTTACATGGTCGGATATATTGGCTTCAGTACTCGGAAGTGCAGAGTCATGCGCGTGATCGCTGGCAAATACCGGGGGCGTCCTTTGCGTTCCTTGCGGGGAACTGGTATCCGCCCCACTTCTGACCGCCTGCGCGAGACGCTCTTCAACGTCCTCACCGCCGGCAATCCCAGCGCATTGGAGGGTACGGTGTGGTTGGACCTGTTTGCAGGCACAGGCGCGGTAGGGATTGAAGCGCTCAGCCGCGGTGCCAAACAGGCCTACTTTGTGGAGACTTCGATTCCCGCGGCGAAGGTTATTGAACAGAACCTGGAGAGTCTGGGAATCGCGGAAGGATACAAAATTATGCGGGATGATCTTGCCGGCGTTATCTGGCGCTTGCAGCGGGAACACTTTGCCGCCGACGTAGTCTTCCTCGATCCGCCTTACCGCTTGCAGCAAGCCTATGAGTTAACCCTCACGGCCCTGGCCGAGTCATCGCTGGTTTGGGCTATGTCGCTGGTGATCGCGGAGCACGAGAAGAAATTCGATCCGGGCCAGGAATTCGGATCGCTTCGCAGAATCCGCAAACTGGCGCAGGGCAATGCCATTCTTAGTTTTTACCGCATCGGCGGAGTTCCAGATCTAAACGCATGAAGCGCGCGACTTACGCCGAAAAGCTCCGCAGGTCTCACATGAATAGTTCTGGATCGCGGCGCGCGATCGGGTGCTGCATTTCCTGCAGATCGTTCTTCACCATGTTCAGGCCATAGACGCAGCCCTCGAACTCGCGCGAGAGGTTAGCAAAAAGCGGAGCCACTTTGGCGTACTCGAAGTGTTCAAACTTCGAAACGATGTAATAGCTTTCTTTTCCCGCCTTCATCCATTCCACAAAACTCTCCACCCGCTGGCGGCGCAAACGGAAATGGTTGATGCTCTCGGGAAACATTCCAGCAAAGAACAGCGCGTAGTCGCCGATGTGCTTGCGCACCTGGCGTTCGCGATCAAATGAAGGAGCCGGGCCATACACCGGGTCGGACTCGACCAGCATCTCGCCCAGGTCGGCGATCGGGCGGTCGGCAACGTTGTGAATTTTGAACAGTTGGTCGGCTTCGCAGAATTCCGTCAGCAGATGCGAGACGTAGGCAACCACCTGAGGGTCGCGGATACCAATCTCTTCAGCATAATGCCGACCCACTAATTCCTGGAAAAGCTGCCGCAGTGGATGAGATTCCGGAATCATGGCTGTTGGTCCTCCTATACGCTCTCCGCGCCGGTTTAACTATTCATAACTAACTAGTTAACCGACTTCCGATGCAAAAGCAAGTGACTTTTGTGTATCGGGCACATCGCTTTTACGAATGCTTAGAAGTGCATGAGCCTGAAGGAGGTTGCAGCGCGCCGTTTTGCTGGCACACTACCTCGTCGGCTGCTAATCGTCTGTGACGGCCATTGAATAGAATGAGATACGCAGAGCAAGTGAGGACCGAGCTAATGGAAAGAATAAACATCTCTAGCGGTACATCCTGGGAGCCAATCGTAGGTTACTCCCGCGCCGTACAGGTCGGACCGTATATCCATGTGTCGGGCACCACTGCAACCGGCCCGGATGGCAAGATTGTGGGCGTGGGAGATCCTTATGCCCAAGCCGTGCAGACTTTGAAGAACATTCAGAGCGCCCTAATGAAAGCGGGCGCCACTATGAAGGATGTGGTGCGCACGCGGATGTTTGTGACCAACATTGCGGAATGGGAAAAGATCGGCAGAGCCCACGCGGAATTCTTCCGCGACATTCGTCCCGCAACCTCCATGGTCGAAGTGAAAGCTTTGATCTCGCCCGAGATTCTGGTCGAGATCGAAGCCGACGCTTATGTCTCAGCGAAGTGAGAGTAGAATTCGTCTTCCAAAGCTTTGGAGGAGACCAAGTGAAGACCTATGCGTGGATACTTTTTGTTTCGGTGGTAATTTCCGCGGGTATGCGACACGCTGCCGCACAAGAACAAGAAAAAGATAATCGTAGTGCCGGTTCCTGGACTGCGATTCGCGCCGGTTCCCTCATCGATGGCAAGTCCGACAAAGTGCGGCACGACCAGGTCATCATTATCCGCGGCAATCACATCGAAAGTGTCGGCGATGCTGCAAGCGCCAAGATTCCCACCGGCGCGAATGTGATCGATTTGTCGAAAGCCACGCTCCTGCCCGGCCTCATCGATTCCCACACTCACATCTTTTTGCAGGGGGAAGATCCGGCGCAGGGGGGATACGACGTGAATATCCTGAACGCGCCGCTGGCACTGCGCGCGGCTCGCGCCACCGTTGCTGCCCGGCGCGCGCTGGAGCAGGGTTTCACCACGCTGCGCGATGTGGAGACCGAAGGCGCTGGATACGGCGATATCGGCATCAAGCAGGCCATCGAGCAGGGTTATATTCCGGGGCCGCGACTGTTTGTTTCGACTCGCGCCATTTCCACCACCGGCGGTTATCCGCTTGAGGGCTACGCTCCCGAGCTAGACATGCCCAAAGGCGCTCAGATTGTCGACGGCCCGGTCGAGGCGCGCAAGGCCGCACGCGAGCAACTCGACCATGGCGCCGACTGGATCAAGGTCTACATGACGCATCGTTCCTGGGTCGGCAAGAACGGCGAGCTGGTTTCGCAGCCCACGCTCACGGTCGAGGAGTTGCGCACCATTGTCGACGAAACTCACGGCTGGGGCAAAAAGGTCGCGTGTCACGCGTATGGCGGCATTGGCCTGCGCCGCGCGCTGGACGGAGGATGCGACTCGATCGAACACGGTCTCGACCTGGACGATGCGGCGATTAGCCAGATGCTGAAACAAGGCACCTGGTATGTGCCTACGCTCAGCGCCTACTACCACGACTGGGCTCCAGCCGATACTCCCGGCGGTCAGCGCGACCGCCTGCGTGTCTCACTGCACGAGCCCTCGTTCAAGAAAGCTAGGAAGGCCGGGGTGAAGATTGTCTTTGGCACTGACATGGGCGGAATTCCCTGGACCGAGCCCATTGCGCAGGAGTTCTCACACATGGTGGAGTTTGGCATGCCCCCCATGGAAGCCATCCAGAGCGCAACCTCGCGTGCCGCCGTCATGCTCGACATGGAGGGGAAAATTGGCGTGGTCGCGCCGGGAGCGTACGCCGACATCATTGCCGTTGGCGGCGATCCGCTCGGCGACATCAAAGCACTGGAGAATGTGCAATTCGTGATGAAAGACGGCAAGGTCTTTAAGAGCGCAAGCATGCCCAACCAAGACTAAAGTCGGCGCGGCTGCGAATTCCACGAGAAGCGAGTCAACCGGTTGCCAAGGAGAGTGTTTCCCTTTCGAGCCCAATTCGAGATAAAGATTTGTAAGATCGTTTCAATTCGCTTGACATCGGCTTGGCCGTGAGCATAATTCAACAATCTATTTCTAATTCTCACCGGATCCGGTTCAGTGGGAATAGCAGAGAGCCGGAGGAGGTGTTTTATGAGTGTGCTGGAACTTTGTGATCGGGAAATCGCGGCTGTCCCGCTCGAAGCCACTGTAGCCGATGCCATCAACAAAATGCTCGATCACCACGTTGGAGCCGTAGCTGTGGTCGATTCCGAATACCGAGTCGCGGGAATCTTCACCGAGCGAGATGTGCTTCGCAAGATGTCGCTCAGCCGCACCGACCCGCAGACCACATCAGTTCGCGAACTGATGACCACGCCGGTTGAGATGGCAACCCGTCGCACTGGTGCGGGCGAAGCGCTCAGCATCATGCTGGAGCGGCACTTCCGCCATCTGCCGGTAGCTGACGACAATGGCAAGCTGCTGGGAATTCTCTCCATCCGCAACTTGCTGGAGTGGCGCGTGGACGACCTCAGCCGCGAGCTGGAATCGCTCGAGCAGTATGTCTCCAACGATGGGCCCGGAGGCTAGGACGAGTTGCGCGCCTGCTCGATGACCCAATCAGTCCACAGCGACGAAGCTCCGCTCGCGGCCAGAGGGGCTTTGTCGAGTACTGCATCCACAAAGTTCACGATCATCGGATAGTGCAAGTTGGCGTGAGGCGGCAGATTCTCGCGGCCGCCGGGATAGATCAGTTCGGGGCCATTCAACGGGCTTAACTCCATCTCGCCGTCTGTTCCACGGACGCGGCATTCGTCCCGCTTTACGTTCGAATGCCACCGCACATCTACAATACCGCGTACTCCGCCTGCGTACTCGATCATCACGGTCGCATTGTCTTCGACCGCGTAATGATGCACCGCGTTGGATAAATGTGCGCTGACCCGCAACGGTTGACCGAAGAAGAAGTTCAGCACGTCAATGCGATGCGAGGCAATGTCGTAGAGCGGGCCGCCGCCTGCTTTCGCGGGATCGATCAGCCAGCTGCGATCACTTTCCTTTTGCTCAAACCATCCATGGCTGGTGAGTTCGGCGAGCACGGGCTTGCCAATCACGCCAGCATCGAGTAGATCTTTGGCGCGCCGCACCTTCGGATACATTCGGCGATAGTAGGCCACGCCAAGAGTTCGTTCACTATCTTCGGCGGCCAGCGTCATCGAGCGCGCCTCAGCCAGATTCATGGCCATGGGTTTCTCGCATAGCACATGCTTGCCTGCGCGAAGAGATTGGATCGTCTGGGGTGCATGAAGAAAGACGGGAGTAGCAATGTAGACCGCCTGCACCACGGGATCGGACAACGCTTCATCAAGTGAATTCCAAACACGGGAATCGTATGACGCGGCTTTTCGCGGATCGCGCGTGACCAGGCCATACAAGCGGCTTCTGGGCTCAGTCTGAATCGCAGGAATCACGCGCCGGGTCGCGATATCGCCAATTCCAACAACGATCCAGTTCAGCATAGAGCGAGGTGCGATGCTAGCAGAAAATCAAAGGCCGGCTTGAGCCGGCCTTTGGAATCAATCTTAACGTCAATACTACGGCTTCTTGGGAGCGATCGCATCCTTGGCAGCCTTGGCGACGCGGAACTTTACCACGGTCTTTGCCTTGATCTGAATCGGCTCGCCCGTCTGCGGGTTGCGGCCAATGCGCGCTTTGCGGTGCGCCTTCACTAAACGGCCTAAGCCGGGCACAACGAACACGCCATTCTTCTTGGTCTCTTTTACAGCGACGTCAGCCAACTGCTCAAGAAATCCTGCGACCGTCTTGTTGGGAAGTTCAGTTTTCTCCGCCAGATGACGGACGAGTTGAGTCTTGGTCAAACCTGATGCCATGTTTCCTCCTGGGAATAGATTGGAATGAAATTCCAGAGAGCCTGATCTTACATCAGCGCCCTGTGGAAAACACCCTTATTTTACGCGGGTTCCATGCAGATAGCACTCATAAAATAGCGTTTTTACATGGTGGTTTGCTGTTGAGGGTTCCAAAATGGCCCAAATATGAGTATCAGAGAGGTTACTACCTAAGGCGAAACTCTTATCTACGCGCCGCGCGTGGATTGCTGAAAGACGGGTGCCGACCTATGGTGGTCTTGCTCAATGCCATAATGCTGAAGAGGAGAACCTCCGATTTGAGCTGCGCGATCTGCGAGATTCGCAAGGAAAAGCGCTTCTGTCCTGCGGTGCACGGCCGCATCTGTCCGCAATGCTGTGGCGAACAGCGCGAGGTGACGCTCGATTGTCCCAGCGATTGTCCTTATCTGCGGCAGGCGCGCGAATACGAGAAGCCGCGGCCCGCGGACCAATTCGACCGCGAATCACTGTTCCTGCAAGTTGAGATTTCAGATCAATTCACTTACGAGCATGAGCATCTGCTGATGGGCCTCAGTTACGCGCTGGCTCAGGCAGCGCACTCCGACCGCAGTTTGAACGATCGCGACCTGATCGCCGCGGTCTCGGCAATGAGCGTAAGCTATGAGCGGCTGGTGAACTCAGGTTTGCATTACGAGCAGCCGCTGACCAGCACGGCTCAGCATGCCGTTGCGGGGCAAGTGGAAGAAATGTTGAAACAATATCGCGATGCGGAGCAGAAGCAGTTGGGATACTCCAGGTTGCGCGATTCCGACGTGCTTAAAGCACTGGTCTTCCTGGTGCGACTGGGCCACGGGCGAACATCAGGGCGGCCCAAATCGCGGGCTTTCATCGACTTTCTCTTCGAGCAATTTCCCGAGAAGCAATCGTCCGTGGTCGCTCCACAAGAAGCGGGTAGTCGGATCATTGTGCCCTAGATCTGTCGTTTGTCGTTGCTCGTCACTCCTTGACGGTCGAGGTCCGAGATACCCGCTTTACGACTTGCCCGTCTGGCAGTGCGTCCAGCAGTTCGCGAATTGTCTTCTTGAGCACCGGATGTAACACTTCCGGCGCAATCTCCGCCAAAGGTTCCAGGACGAAGCGGCGCTCGTGCATCGCGGGATGGGGGATTATGAGGTCGTTCGATTTCATGATGGTGTCATCGAAGAGCACGATGTCGATATCGATGGATCGCGGACCTTTTTTCTGCACGCGCCGCCGCCCCATCTCCTCTTCGATGCTGAGAATCGCAGCCATCAATTGCCGCGGTGTGTCTTTGGTCTCGAGTGCTACGGCGCGATTCAGAAACCAGGGCTGTTGAGTGAAGTCTACTGGTTCGGTTTCGTAGAAAGACGAGGCTTTCACGACCCGGCCAATCATATCCAGGCGGTCTTGGGCTTCGCACAGGTGGGCCTCGCGGTTCCCGACGTTTGATCCTAGAGAAAGATAGGCGATTGAAGGCATGGCACAGGAGTAGTTTCAGGCTTTATTCTGCCGGTTTCCACTAGAAAGCTCTCTTGCCCCGGAACGCGCACTTAGAATGGATAGCGGTGCGATTCCAATAGGCAAACTTGCAATGCGCAACTCCTTCAAACTCAACCTAGACCCTTTTAGTCACTTTAGTCACTTTGGGTGAGCTTCGCTGAATATTAGAATTGCAGGATGACGTTGGAATCTCTCCTTCTGAGCCGGGATACTGAAGTGTTGCGCATTCTGCGGCCGACGCTGGAAAAGCTGTCGATCGAGGTGGAGATCTGCCAGGAGGCGAAGAAAGCCACGGAGATTCTGCTCGCGGAAAAGTTCGATGCCGTGATCGTAGATTGCGACGATCTGCGAGGCGGCCTGGAAGTATTGCAGGGGCTGCGGGCCACGCCCAGCAACAAGAATACGGTGACCTTTGCCGTTCTTAACGGAAAAAAGACGACCACGCAGGAAGCTTTCGGCATGGGCGTGAACTTCGTTCTGCAAAAGCCCATCAGCGCTCTGAATGCGTCGCGTTGCTTCAATGCGGCGCTCAATTTCATGGTCCGAGAGCGGCGACGCTATTATCGGCAGCCGGTTAAAATGCTGGTTAAAGTTGTCGCAGGCGAAAAGGAAATCAGAGCCACCAGCACGAACATCAGTGAGGGGGGAATCGCCCTCATGCTGCATCAGGCGCTGCCCAAGGGGATTGCACCGCGTTTGCAGTTCACGCTGCCTGAAACTAAATCGGCCTTGGATCTCGAAGGGGAAGTGGCTTGGGCCGATATGAAAGGACACGTGGGATTGCGCTTTCGCAATGTCGCGCCGGGTGCCCAGGAACACCTAGAAAAATGGCTTAACGAGTTGGTGAAAAAACAGGTTCCCGGCTCCAACGGAGCCGCGGGCTAGCTTCCGAAGTCGCTCAATAACCTTTCTCTGCGCTCTTGCCTTACGCCGGAGGGTATTCATCTTGTAACTTGCGCCTGCGCGCGCGCATGGCAATCTGGTTAGATTACTGGAGAGCCATTGCCATGCTTCCTACTACCTACCGCATCAGGCGCGTGCAGAAAACTCTGCGCTGGTTTGAGGAGGACATCCCGTTGCTGAAAATGCGCGTGAAGGATTTGTCGGCGGAACGTCAGCGGTCCGCCCATCAGTTCGCCGCGGCGCTGGTCGACCAGACTCGCGCAGAACTACGCCGGCTGCTCGAAGAACAGCGTGAGCCTGATTCCGAAGTTGACGAAATTCCGTGCGAACCAGCTGACTAGGGTCGTTCACGCGATGGCGCGAAAAAAGATTCGGATCAGTCGTGTAAAATATTTAGAATCAATTAGTTGCGCGGACCAATCCCGGACGAATCCGGCTAAAATATTGATTCTGCACGCCTTACACGCAAAATATCAGATCTAAAAGGCTTAGCCCGGATTGCCCTCGGCGAAGTCCTTTGGAATCAGTGGCCGCATCGCTGATATTCCGCAAAATATTGGCCACAAATGGGGTTGCGCGCAAAATCTTGATTCCGCGGAAGTTAGCCTTAGCCGAATGATATTCTTATGTCAAAGAACTAAGCTCAAAAAACTATTAGACTGCTCGCGGAGATCGAAGTCAAGGTAATTCCTCGAGTGCTTGGGAAGTGTCGTCTCTTCGAGACTTCTTCTTAACGTCCGGGGCTAGATGGATGTTGTCGCAGGGCGACTGGCGGCATTTTTAGCCCGGACGTCAGAGCGACGAACCGGCCGCGGCTTGTGCGGTGTAGGGGCTGGTGCTTTCTGTTTCGTCCTCGGGCTGGGTTACTTCCTCCCACAGAGTTTTGTCGCGGAGGATTCGCGAGACTAGCGCGGTGTGCATGGCGTGGCCGGCACGATCGGCTGCGATCTTGCCCAGGATCGGTTTGCCCAGGAGGGCGAGGTCGCCAACCAGATCCAGGACCTTGTGCCTGACGAACTCGTCGGGAAAGCGCAAGGGCCCGTTCTCGATTCCGTCGCGAGTGAGCACGATGCAGTTGTCGCGCGACGCGCCGCGGATCAGTCCCATGTTGCGCATGGCTTTTTCGTCCGCCCGCGAGCCGAAGGTGCGGGCTGCCGCGATGTGGCGGAGGTAGCTGCCGTTGGAAAGCTCAACCTGGAAGGTTTCTTTGCCAATCAGCGGATGAGGGAAGTTGATCGAGTAGGAAACCGAGTAGCGGTTGGCGGGATAGACCGAGATAAACTTGTTGCCTTCCCGCATCTCGACTTCCCGAAGGATCCTGAGATACTTGCGCGGCCGGCGCTGCTTGCGGATGCCCGCCTTTTGAATCAGTTCAACAAAGGGGAGCGCGCTGCCATCCAAAATTGGCAGTTCGAGATTGTCTAGTTCCACCACGGCGTTGTCGACGCCCAGGCCGATGAAGGCGGAGAGCAGGTGCTCGGTGGTCGAGATGAGCACGCCTTTCTTCATGAGGCTGGTGGCATAGCTGACGCGGGCGACGTTGCGGCTGATGGCCTCGATTTCGAAGCCATCCAGATCGACGCGGCGGAAAACAATACCAGTTCCAGGAGGAGCGGGAAGAATGCGCATGCGGACCGGAGCGCCGCTGTGGAGGCCGATTCCGCTGCATTCCACGGCCGAGCGAATTGTCTGCTCTTGCGTCAAAGGCTCCTGTGTATGTCTTGGTTTATGAATAGATTACAGCTAGGAGGCGAATTTGGACTGTGGCAAAAAAGCCACAGTACGTGGCGGAATGTCGATGTCGAACCTAGGTGATTAACGGGTCAAGAATGCGTGTGAGGCGCTGGTATGGGCGGGAAATCTGTCCTACTTGTGCTTCCCCGGAGGTTTGATCGGATTGTAATGGGAATCGGGATCGAACATGGCTTCATCGAGCGATTGGTTGTAGTGCACCGCGTTCACGAAGCGCTGGGTTTGCATATCCCCGTTGAAGTAGCGGGTGAATCCGTAAGGGGTCATCACGCCTTGCACGAGGCGGAAATTGTCGTAGATCTCTTCTTCGAGGTTGCGCTCTTTGTCGACTGGGTCGCGCCAGGTAAAGCTCTTCTTGATGGGCAGGTGGGTTTCGATGTCGAAAAAGAGATGCACGGCCTCGTCTTTGGAGTTGATCAGTGTGACTTCTTGTGCCGGAAGGTTGCCGGCCAAGGCGTTACCGTCAAAGAAGAGGGCAACCTTCGGATCGTTGATCCAGACGCGTAGCATGGTTTCCAGAGAGAACCTGCGGCGCCGCAGATAGTCCTCGAGTTCCTTCTTTTCGACGGGGTGTGGGCCCTTGTAAGTGAGTTCATAACCCTTGTCGCCGGCATAAAGGTACGCCACATCACGCTCTTTGGTGACCTCGATGCGCTCTTTGTCGGGATATTCGACGAATCTCCAGAACAGCACGCCGTTGCTGGTAGGACGGCCGTGATAAAAGCTATACGTGCGGCCCTCCTGCTGCATGTTATGGATGGTAAGGTACGCCTGGCCACCTAAGGCCTGGATAGCCTGATCCACCAGCGATCGCGCGTGGCGCGCGTTTTCCTGATCCGCGGGAATGGATTGGCCTTGCGAGGTGGTAGATTCCGCTGAAGTTTGTGCGCCAGCCTGAGTTAAAGCCAGAGGATTGCTCGCTACAGGCAGCGCTGGCACAATCGCAAGTGCAAAGATGAGAACTAGATGTTTCATTCGGCCGGTACATTCAACATGGGCATGGGGATCGAAGGGGAATTGTAGCTGGAAATCGAACTTCGGGATTTCAGCGCGTTCCGTCCTCTTGGATGCAGAAAATCGCGCCCAGGCTTGCTCAGAGGTGATCTTGTCGCGTCCCAGTTAGCCCGCGAGCACGGAGCCGCCATTCACGTTGAATATCTCGCCGGTGATGAAGCTGGCGTATTCCGTGCACAAGAACAGCACGGGGCCTGCAATCTCCTCGGGCTTGCCGACGCGGCCGAGGGGAATTTCGCGCCGAATTTCTTCGCCGCTGTTGGGATCATCCAGCGCAGACTTCGTCATGTCGGTATCGACCCAGCCCGGTGCAACTGAGTTCACGTAGATGCCCGACGAGGCCAGTTCAGTGGAGAGTGTTTTGACCATGCTGATGAGCGCGCCCTTGGTGGCGGAGTAATCGCAATGGAAAGCTTCCCCGCGCTGGCCGCTTGTGGAACTGATGAGCACGATGTGGCCGGCGGCAGTGGCCGTTCGCGGTTGCGCCTTCATCTGCGCCACCGTGTGTTTGACCAGGCCAAAGACTGCGTCGAGGTTGATGGAGAGTGTGGAGCGCCATTGCTCGTCGGTCATCTTCTCGATAGGGACGTCCTGGACAGGCCACACGCCGTGATTAGCGACGAGAATGTCGATGCGGCCGAAATGTTTGACGGTCTCCGCAACCAGGGCACGAGCAGAATCCGCGGTGTCGAGGTTGCTCGGGACCGCATGACAGTTGGCCTCGCCACATTCCTTGGCGAGAGCTTCAGCTTGCGACCGAGCCTTTTGATAGGTGAAGACAACTTTCGCGCCCGCTGCGGTAAACAGGCGCACTGTGGCGGCGCCGATGCCGCGCGAACCACCCGTGATGAGGGCAACTTTGCCGGAGAGAGAAAGAGGAATGGACATGGAAGGTAGTTTCAGGGTTTGCGCTTCCAGTTTACCGAAGTGGAAAGCTAAAGACGTGAACCTAGAAACTCTCTTTTGCCGAGGAAGCGCGTTCTGATTTCAATTCGCGCAAGAGTAAGCGCACCAGCATGCCGTCGAAGCCGGTGCCGCTCATCTTGGCGAGTTCATCGAGCGCTTGTTCCGGAGTGCGTGCTGCGGCGATGGAATGCTCGGTCAGCATGTTGGCGTAGGCATCGGCAAGGGCGATGATGCGCGCCCACAATGGAATCTGCTCACCCTTGGCGCCATCGGGATAGCCGGTGCCATCGAAGCGCTGGTGATGATGCTCGATGGCCAGGCGCAGCATGGCGCTGTTGGGCAGGATGCCGGCGATCTCGGCGCCGACACGCGCATGCATTCTTACCAGGAAAAACTCGTCGTCGGTGAGCGGGCCGGGCTTATTCAGAATGCGTTCGGGCACGAAGATCTTGCCAACGTCGTGGATGCGAGCGGCGTAGACCAGATCGGCGGTTTCCTCCGTAGGCAGGTGCAGCGCCCGTGCCACAATCTCGGTATAGCGGGCTACCAGATCGCCGTGGCCTGAGGTGCGCAGTTCGCGGGATTCCGCGGCCCGGCTGAGAACTTCGATCGATTCCTTGAGCAGGGCCACATTGCAGTCTTCTTCGCCGCCACACAATTTCACCAGCATCGAAGCCAGTTCCTCCAGATGCTCGGGGCCGTTGTGCTCGCGCTGCAGAAACCCTTCGATGTAGGAGGAAATCTGTTGGCGCTGGGAGGCAAACTCTTCGCCCTCGGCGAATTCCTCGGCGGCCGACACGCGATTGCCGCCGGAACGCTTGGAGACATACATGCCGGCGTCGGCCACGCGGATGATGTCTTCCACGGAGAAGCCATGGGTGGGGAAACTGGCCACGCCGAAGCTACCGGTGATGTGGTGTTCGCTGAGCATAGGGTCGGTGGTAATCCATTGGCGCAAACGTTCAGCCAGTACCTGGGCCTGCTCCCCGCCGGTCTCGGGCATGAGGATGATGAACTCATCGCCGCCGTAACGTGCGACCACGTTTGACTGGCGGGACTTTTGCTCGAGCAGCCGTCCCACGCGAGCCAGCACCAGGTCGCCTTCAAAGTGACCCATGGTGTCGTTCACTTCCTTGAACTTATCCAGATCTATCAGAACGACCGAGAATGGGCGTCCCGAGCGGGAAGCACGCTTCCATTCGGCAGATAGGGCTTCCCAGAAGAAGCGTCGGGTCTTGATTCCGGTCAGGCCATCGGTGATCGACTGCTGTTGCAGTTTCTGGAATACGAAAGCATTGTGCAGGGCCGTGGCCAGGAGGTCTGCGAGAGTGTTAAGGATAAGAACATCCTGGGGCGAAAAAGCGCTCTCGTTGCGGCTTTCGATATTCAGCGCGCCCAGCAGCGTCTCGCCATAGGTGATCGGAATGCACAGCACAGAGCGGGACTCCGGCATGATCGCGCCAATTTGTCCTTCCAGGCCGTTCTGCACCAGAGCCCGTTCGCCGGTGCGGGCTACGCGGCCGAGAATTCCGATCCCGAGAGGAATCCGCTTGCCCATGGCATGGGCCGTTGCGCCGGCCTCTGCTTTAATTTCGATCTCCTTGGTTCCGTAATCAAGCAGGCCGATACCGATATGGTCAAAACTGAAGTTCTTTTGGATTTCCCCCACGATTTGTCCCAGCATGTGGACAGGGTCGTCACTGGAAATGGCGGTGCGCGAAATATTGTTGAGGAACGCCAGTTGCCGCGAGCGCCGTTGCTCATCGGCGAAGAGGCGTGCATTCTCCACAGCGACCGAGGCCTGTCCGGCAGCGGTCATAAGCACGTCCAAGTCGCGCTGTTCGAATAAAAATTCTCGTTCCGTACTCATGGCTACCATGACGCCGGCAGGCTTATTGCCGAGTAAAATGGGCGCTGCGCACAGGCACTTGGCGGGGTGCTCTGGCCGGTAGGTGATGCCCAGCCGAAAGCGCTCTTTTTCCAGGTCCGACCGTATGAAGAGCGGCTGGCCCGTGCGGATTACGTACTCAGTAAACGCATTCTCCAGTTTGCGGGAGCGCTTAGGGAGAATGTGGCCACCCTCCACTTCCAGCTCAAAGTGGATTTGGTCGCCTTCTTGAAACGCAATGTAGAAATTATCGGTGTTAAAGATCTGCCCCAATTCGGTGTGGATGGTGCGCAGAACTTCGTCCTGATCCAGGCGCGAGCTTATAGCCTGCCCGATCTGGGTGAGCAATTCGTATTCCTGGGTGCGGCGATGAGCATCGTGCGCGATCAAGTAGTTATCTAGCGTGAGCCCGAGCTGCAGCGCCAAGCCGACCATGAGACGCGGGCCCGACGTGCCGAACGCCTTGCGCTCGGCGTGAGGAAAGAGAATCACACCGAAGGCATGTTCGCGGGTCTGCAGGCTCACAGCAGTGAGATTGCGGATTTCAGCTTCCGTGAAAACTTTCTTCAGCCTGGCGAATGCGCCGCCTGAGCCGACAGCCACTGGCTCGGTCATATGCGCCAGGTCATGCACCGTGAAGAGGCCGCCTTGCCGGTAGGCGAGTTCGCAAAGATATTCCCCGGCGCCGCTTTTGGTGAGAGCGTCAAGAAACTCGGAAGAAAATCCGCACTCGACCGAGGGCAACAGACCGCGCCAGCGTTCCGAAATGTAGATAACTGCCCGCCGCGCCGATAGGGCGCCCGCCAACCGGTCGAGAGCTGACTGCATGCTGGGGAGCAAGTCGTCGGCCGAGAGTAAGCGGCGCGGATCGACTCCTAAGGTGGAGAGAGCGAGAGTATTCTCCTGTACCGCATTGCGCTCATTTTCAAACAGCACCATTACCATCGCGATGCCGAGCAGCATCTGCGGCACGGGGCCAAGGTAATTGGCGGCGCTACCGAATCGTGCACCCCAGGGATCGCGGAATTGGCCTGCGCCCATCAACACGGCCCACAAAGCCAGCGCGAAGGCCAGCACTTTGAAGGCAAGCGATCCCTTGCGGTAGCCGTTGAGGTAAAAAACTGCCGAACAGTACAACAGGACTCCAGCGATTGCGAGGTCGAGTGCGATCGCCGGTTGTGCGGTTGACTGCAGCGAACCGGCTTGCATACGCGCTTGAACGTTGAACCAGGCCAGCGCAATACCAGCCGCGGCGAGCGCCGAGTCATACCAGAGAAAACGCGATGGCCCGCGCATCAGCCGCGTCGAAACGAAGATGCACAACGCCATCGCCACCAGAAACAAAGAGCTGGCGAAAAAGGCTAGCAGGGATGGCCGGCGGTAAAAGGAGAATGCGTCGAGAATGTAATGCAGCGAGTAGGCAGCCCAAGCCCATTGCCATGCCCGGAAATAGGCCTGACGGCTCTGCTCGTAAAGGTAGGTGAATACCAGGAACAGCAAGATCGAAACCACGCCCGGAATCACCACCATGCTGATGACAACACTATTCATGCGCCTCGGCTGACCTTTTGTCGCGTAAAACTGCGTTAGTACTTACGACACACTAACTTACTAATGTTTTCACAGGCGCGGCCGGTTCACAACAGAATTTAAGTACACTGTCCTGATCGCAGAACACGTAGAATCGAGCGCAAAATGCTGAAATGGTTGAGTTTTGGCGTGCTTGACGATACTTTTCTCTGGCCCATACCATCGAGTTTCGCAACTTATGCCTGAACCCTTTGCATCCGAGTCATCGCCGCGTGTCCGCTTTGCGCCTTCGCCGACGGGCTTTCTACACGTGGGCAGCGCCCGCACCTTTATCTTCAACTGGCTCTATGCCCGCCACAACGGGGGCACAATGATTCTTCGCCTCGACGACACTGACGTCGAACGCAACACGCAGGCCTCGGTTGATTCCATTTTCGATGGATTGAAATGGCTAAATTTAGATTGGGACGAAGAATACAAGCAATCGGAGCGTCTTGAGCTGCATCGTCGAACGGCGTGGGCCATCTTCGAGAAAGGTCTCGCCTATCGCGACTTCACGCCGGCGCACAGCGGCGACGCAGAAAGATCCGGTGCGCAGGGAACCTGGCTTTTCAATCCGGGCGCCCCTGAACTGTCGCGCGCAGAGAGTGACCGCCGCGCGGCTGCAGGTGAACCCTTTGCTTTGCGCTTTCGCGTGCCGCGTGACGGTAAACAACATGTGCAATTTGCCGACGCGGTGTACGGCGAGCAGAGTAAGGCTGCGGCCGACATCGAAGACTTTGCCCTGCTTCGCTCCGATGGCATGCCGACTTACCACCTGGCATCCTGTGCCGACGATGCCGACTTGCGAATCTCGCACATCATTCGCGGGCAGGACCATCTCTCGAACACTTTCAAGCATGTGCTCATTTTCGAAGCGGCCGGCTTCACGCCGCCACAGTTCGCCCATCTGCCGCTGCTGGTTGCGCCGGACGGAAGCAAACTTTCCAAGCGGCGGCACGGTTCGGTCGTCAGCGTTACGACTTACCGCGATGCGGGATTTCTTTCCGAAGCGTTCATCAATTTCTTGTGCCTGCTGGGTTGGTCGCCTAAGAACGATCGCGAGAATATGTCTCTGCGGGAACTCATCGAGTTGTTTTCGCTCGAAGGCATTAATCGCTCCAATGCGGTGGTGAACTTCAAAGAAACGGCTACTGCAGGCGGAAATGCTACCTCTCAAATTGTCATTCCGAGCGCAGCGGCGGACCTTGGTGTTGCGGTGCCAGAGGAAACGTTCGACCCGAAAGCGGTTTGGTTGAATGCGGAGCACATTCGGGCGCTACCGCAGGAGGAGTTGAGCGCCCGTCTGCTTGAAATCGTGCGGGCCGCTGGATTCGACGTGACAGAGGGAAAAATTTTGCGGATCACTCCCCTGATCCGCGAGCGCATCAAGCTGCTGCGCGATGTCCTCACTGCTGCCGACTTCTTTTTCGTGGAGGAGCTGCCACCCTACGACGCGGCTGAACTCATTCCGCAGAAGGGCGATGCGGTTATGGCGCTGAAGGTACTTACGCGAGCACGGGAGGTGCTCGCCGGTACCGAATTTAAACATGATCCGTTGGATCAGGCTTTGCGCGCGGCGGCGAAAGAGCTGGGAGTGAAGGCGGGACAGATGTTCCAGCCGATTCGCGTAGCCGTGTGCGGGCGCAAGAATGCGCCGCCGTTGTTTGAGACGCTGGAAGTGTTGGGCCGGGAAACCACGCTCAAGCGGATCGAGCAAGCGCTGCAAAAGATCGCATAGCGGCTCGGCTAGGCTTTTAGGCTCCAGCAGCGTACCAAGCAACTCCCGAACCGTTTCCAGGTCGACCTGACGTCGTGACGCCCCCGATTTACACGAAGTACTTTTCAGTGTAAAGTACTGGCCATGATCGTTTCGGACGAGCCCTTTGCCTCTTCGCTCAAGAAGCGCTGGATCCCTCAGGAAATGAAGACTGCGCCGCTGCTTGACGCACAGGCGCCTGCCCAAGAGATTCAAGCGCTTCAGGCTCTTCTCATCAATCCGTTCTATCGCAAGGACGCGAATGCCAGCTTTGGCAAACATGTGCTGACTCCTAGCCTGGCCCTGACCAGCTTCGCCGCCACCACCCCCGCGCACTGGCGTGTTGAATATTGGGACGAAAATCTGCTCGCTGGGCGGCCGCCGTTCCGCCCGATGCCGCAGGTTGTTGGTATCACGGTGCATCTGACGTTCGCGCGCCGAGCCTATGAACTCGCGGATTGGTATCGTGCTCGAGGCTCTAAGGTGATCCTCGGCGGACTGCATGTTCTATCTTGTCCCGACGAATGTTCGCCGCACGGGGATGCGCTTGCGCTCGGCGACGGCGTTCGGTTGTGGCCGCGCATCCTGAGAGATGTAGAAGCGGGCCGGCTGCAGTCCCGCTATGTCGCGACGTACGAGAACGATTACGGCGACGATCCGCCGCCAATGCGTTCCGTTCTCCCGCGCCGTAGTTTTCTGACGACCACCAGCCTGATTGCTACCCGCGGTTGTCATAACCGATGCGGCTTTTGCTATCTTGCGACCGATGGTTTGCGCATGCCGTATCGTATGCGGCATCCGCAGCAGGTGGTTGACGAGTTCCAAGCTGACAGGCAACCTTATGCGGTTTTCATCGACAACAATCTGGGATCGCGCCGCGACTACTTGCACGCGCTGTGCGCCGCGTTGCGGCCAATCAACAAGATCTGGAGCGCCGCGGTTACGATCGACGTGACCGACGATCCCAGTTTGATTCGTAATATGGCGTTGGCCGGCTGCACGGGCGTCTTCGTCGGATTCGAATCGCTTTCGGACGACAACCTCGCCGATGCACATAAAAAAACGCCCAAGACTTCCGACTACGCGCGGCGCGTACGCATTCTGCACGATCACGGCATTCAGGTGAACGGATCGTTCGTGCTTGGCTTTGATCATGACCGCAAAGACGTATTCGCGCGCACCGCCGAATGGGTCGAAGAAAACCGGCTGGAGTGTGCCACATTCCACATTCTTACGCCGTATCCCGCAACGCCATTGTTTCGGCAGATGGAAGAGCAAGGTCGACTCTTGCACCGCGACTGGACCCTCTACGACACCAGCCATGCCGTTTTCCGGCCCCAGCACATGACGGCGGAAGAATTGGAGCACGGCTATGCCTGGATCTACCAGCGGCTGTTTTCGCACGCATCCATTTGGCGCCGCCGGCCCGAGGACTGGCAAGCTGTGCCGCTTTATCTTGCCATGTCCTATCTCTACAAGCGCTCCAACCGCATTTGGCATTTGCTGATCAAGCACGACCTGGTGAATCCAGTGTGGAAGCCGCTGGTGGAGCTGACGCGCTGGAGGCATGTGCGTTACCGTAGACAGCTCGCAGAGCAAGCCACGATTATTGCCGCTCCGGGGCAGGTGGTTTCGGCGGGAGTGTGAACGTAGGCTATCTGCAGGTCTGGCTGACTCTCCGCGGAGACCTTTGCTTGCGATAAGATCAAAGGGAAATGAATCCAACTCATCCGCCTAAGGAAGCCGGAGAAAAAGTTGTGGCTGCCACGCCTGCGACTGCCCCCTCGAATTTTATTCGCGACATCATTCTCGAAGACCTCAAGACTAACAAGCATAACGGCCGCGTGCAGACTCGCTTCCCTCCCGAGCCGAACGGGTATCTACATATTGGACATGCCAAGGCGATCTGCATTGACTTTGGCCTGGCTGACGAATTTGGCGGACATACGAACCTTCGCTTCGATGACACTAATCCCGCCAAAGAAGAGACCGAGTACGTTGAGTCGATCAAGGCCGACGTCAACTGGCTCGGCTACCAGTGGGACGGTCTTTTTTACGCTTCTGACTATTTCGATCAGCTCTATGAATGGGCGATAAAGCTGATTAAAGATGGGAAGGCCTACGTTGACGATCTGTCAGCCGAGGAAATCCGCAAGTATCGCGGCACGCTGACCGAACCCGGCAGAGACAGCCCTTATCGCGGCCGCTCGGTCGAAGAGAATCTGAATCTATTTGAGCGCATGCGCGCCGGGGAATTTCCCGACGGGTCGCGCACCCTGCGGGCGAAAATCGACATGGCATCGCCTAACCTGAACCTGCGGGATCCGGTGATGTACCGCATTCTGCACGCCGAGCATCACCGTACCGGCAACAAGTGGTGTATTTATCCGATGTACGATTACGCGCACGGCCAGTCGGATTCGATCGAGCGCGTCACTCACTCCCTCTGCACGCTCGAGTTTGAGGACCATCGTCCGCTCTACAACTGGTTCATTGAGCAGTTGGGCATCTTTCCGTCGCGGCAGATCGAGTTTGACCGGCTTAACCTCACCTACACGTTGCTGAGCAAGCGCAAGCTCTTGCAGTTGGTGCAGGAAGGCCGGGTGAGCGGCTGGGACGATCCGCGGATGCCCACGCTCGGTGGCCTTCGGCGAAGAGGATACACGCCCGAGGCGATCCGTAATTTTGTGGCGTCGATAGGCGTGTCGAAGACTACGGGATCGATCGAGCTGGCCATGCTCGAACACTTCGTGCGCGAAGATCTGAACAAGCGCGCCCCGCGTGTGATGGCAGTGCTGCGTCCTCTGAAAGTTGTGATCGACAACTATCCGGAGAATCAGGTCGAAGAGATGGAGGCGGTGAACAATCCGGAAGACGCTGGGACCGGGACGCGGAAAGTGCCGTTCGCACGCGTGCTCTACATCGAGCAGGATGACTTTCGCGAAACACCGCCGAAAGGATATTTCCGGCTTTCGCCGGGCCGCGAGGTGCGGCTACGCTACGGCTACTTTGTCACCTGCACGGGCGTCGCAAGAAACGAAAAGGGCGAAGTGGTTGAGGTTCATTGCACGTACGACCCAGCGTCGCGGGGCGGAAACTCGCCCGACGGCCGCAAAGTGAAATCGACCATTCACTGGGTGTCAGCGGCGCATGCGATCGATGCCGAGGTGCGGATCTACGAGACGCTGTTTGCCAAAGAAGATCCCAGCAAGGTGGAAGAGGGCAAGGATGTGTTGGACAATCTGAATCCAAACTCGCTCGAAGTCATCGGGAATGCGGAGGTTGAACCTTCCCTTGCGAACGCCGCTGCGGGAACCCGGTATCAGTTTGAGCGGCTGGGATACTTCTGCGTCGATCCGGATTCGAAACCTGGCAGGCTGGTGTTCAACCGCACGGTGGCGCTGAAGGATACTTGGGCGAAGGTGGAGAGGAAGCAGGGCGGGAAAGGCTAGGAAAGCAAAACCCCGAGCGATGATTCAACTCGGGGTAAGCACATCAGCCTGTCAAGCTCAATACGATTATCGAAACTCAAGGCGTGGAAGTCAAGGTACTTGAGGAGTCCGCCTGTCGGAGACCCCTCGTCAGATTTCCCCTACCAAACCAGGGAATTCTGTGGACCCGGCGGGATTCGAACCCACACCTTCGAGCTTGACAGGCAGATATGCTACCAGTTACACGACGGGCCCAAGCTTAGGTTAGGGCGCAGTTGAGTGGCAAACAAGACTGCGCACAGCCTTATTTTGAGCGACGTTCCGTTTCGGAACCCACTAGTTGTGCACGTGCGGGCTCTGCGCGGGGTTGGCGTGGTGCGCAGGCGGTTCTTTCACGACTTTCACATCAAAGCTTACAGGCAAAGTTTTCGGAGGATAGCAGGCGGCATTGTCGCAAGCCTGGTAGCGCAGCACGCCGCGCATTACATACTTTCCAGGCACGACCGAGTGCAGCGGATGGACGCCAACCGCGATTGTGAAATCGCCACTATACACATTCAACTTTTCGTCTGGGGAGAACGGGAAGGTCATATCGGCGCCGGCCGGGTATTGAATTTTTCCTAAGATGATGTCGGTGGGCAGGTCCATCTTCAGCGCGGTTGGGATAAGAAATTCCGACTTGGGCGTGTTCGAATTGACGTGGTAGCCGTGAGGGACACGAAAATTTAAATCCACCATGGTTTGCTGGGTGCGCTCCGCAGTAACGAGAGGAACGGCGGCCATCGTCAGGGTGGGAGCTTTGCCCGGCGTTTGTGCTGAGCAGAGAGTCGCGAATACGAGAAGAATGAATGTCAGTGGAGCGCGCAGGCGCTTCGTGCTGCCGAAATGATGCGGCTTGGTTTGTCCGACCGTCATGGCGAAAGTCAGTTGCTTAACCGAGCGGGCACTTGCTCTCCGCGAAACTGCCTGAATCATAGTCTGGGCGACGCGTCTGTTTCTATTGTCACTTCTGAGGCTGCGCCGCCCGGGTGTTTTCTGTAGTGGACGCCTGGCTGCTGGCGGGCTGGGTCTTGAGCGCTGTTTTGATTATGTCGTCGATTTCTCCTTTGCCCCTTAGCCCGATAATCTTGTCGAGAATTTTGCCGTCACGAGCGATCACGAAACTTTCTGGCAAAGCGGGAACGCCCCCATATTGATCGCCTACCGACTCTTTGCCAAGCAGAATGGGATAGTTCACACCCATGTCCTTGGCGAATTTGGCAATGTCTTCTTTGCTGGCGTCATCCATGGCGATGCCGACTATTTGCAATCCCTGCGATCCGTATTGCTTTTGAAAGTCAACGAACCAGGGCATCTCAATCTTGCAGGGGCCACACCAGGTGGCCCAGAAGTTGAGCAGCACCGCCTTGCCGCGAAAGTCGGAAAGGCGCGTGGTCTTGCCGTCAAGCGACACTAAGGAAAAATCCGGAGCGGGGCTGGACTCGGTCAGATGTGCCACGAGAGGCCCGCCCTGGCGACGCGCCATGTGGAAGCCGAAGTACAGCATGAGCGCGACCACGAGCGCCACAACTACGAGGGTGAGGGGACTACGTTTCGCTGAAGTTTCCATAAACAATCCTAAGCAAAGCTCGTCTTATGAGGCAGAGCCGCCAGCAAAACTCGCTGGCAAAAATCACAGAGCAAAGCGATTCAAAAACGAAAGCCAGTTCGAAATTATCGTAAAGCGGCCGATCACCAACAATACCCCGAGCGCGATAAGCAATGCGCCGGAAGCCACTTCGAGCGCGTGCATGTGCGAGCGGAAGCGGCTGTAGAACTTCAGGAAGCGCTCGACTCCAAGTGCCGTTAACAGGAAGGGCACTGCGAGCCCAAGAGAATAAATTGCGAGTAGCAGCATGCCTTTCGATAACGTGTCCTGCGCCGCGGCGAGGGTGAGGATGCCGGCGAGAATCGGGCCGATACAGGGAGTCCAGCCGAAAGCGAACGCAAAGCCAATGACGAAAGCGCCGACGGGCGTGCTGCCGCCCTTCAATTCATGCATGCGAGTATCGGAATAGAGCGCCTTGATCTTGAGAATGCCAGTCAGGTGCAGCCCGAACAAGATTATGACGACTCCAGCCACGACCGCGAGCGTGTGTTTGTATTGTGCGGCGATTTGACCGATCTCGGTAGAGATTGCGCCTAGAGTGATGAACACCACGCTGAAGCCAAGAATAAATCCCACCGAGTTGGTCATTACGCGCCGCATGAGGCGGCCTTGCGAGGATTTTAGTTCGTCCACGCCCGCGCCCGAGATAAGGGAAACGTAGCCTGGCACGAGAGGGAGTACACACGGGGAAAGAAACGAGATGAGGCCAGCGAAGAACGCGGCAATCGGAAGTGGAAAGCTCGACATGCGTCTTTAATTGTACCTGCCGGAGTTCTTCTCCGTAATCAATCAGACGATTCAGGCGGCGTTTAGTTGCAAGGCGCTGACGCCTACCGCGATTTTCTGGGAGCTTGAGTGGGAGCCGCGGCGGTGGGCTCGATCAAGTCGGGCGCGGGTTCCGACAGCATCTTGCGCAGAAACCCGAAAGGCATAGCGGCGGTCAGCACGGCGCGGTCGCCCTCCTGCCTTACTTTCAGGCTATCGAAGAGCGCTTTCACGTCGGCGTCGTTGCCGTGGGTTCCCACAGAAGTTTCGGCCGAGCGGGTGAGGGCGATAAACAAGGTAACCTTGTCGGCGATGGCGCGCGCATCGTCGGGAGAATCGGTGAAGGCTTCGGCGCGGAGATGAACGGCATTCGGCCTGAGATGAAGCGGGCTAAGCGGGCTGAGATAGCTTCCTGAGATAACGACTATGGCGGGCTTGGCGAAAAGCGTGGTCGATTCGGCAGCCCCCGGCGCAGAAGGATCGACCTTCGCCACTATCCATGCCAGGCTGCCTAACTGCACGTGCTTGTAGTATTGCCGCAATAGTGCGGGGCCGCCGAACGGAGATGCCAGGCGCTTCGAGCGATCAACCATACCCTCGATGACGGCGGGATCGTCGTGATTTGACGCGGCCACGGAATCGGCGCTGAGCAAAGCGACTCGCAGAGACCTGCCCTCAACCCGAATTGTGAAAATTTGGTCCGAGTTGTAGTTCTCGACCGATTGCGCGATCTTTCGCAGATAGTCGGTAAGGCGCTCGCTGTGAAATTTTCCTACCAGCACTTCCGAGAAGCGGGGCTCCGGAGCGGAACCGCCAGTTCCTCCGCCGGGCCATTTCGCCGGATAGTGGACGGCGAATGCAGCTTCCTCGAGATCGCGCTCGAATTGAAAGCCAGTTTCGCGGATGAAGCGCTCGTACTCGGCATCGTGACTGACTGCAGGCAATTCTTTGCCGGAGTTAGCCTTGCGCGCCGACTTTAGGTTGAGATAGAAAAATGCGTCCGCTCCAGGCAGCAAGCGGGCGGGCTCAGGCGGAGCATGCTTTCGCAGTTGGACGGCAAGAGTCACCGCCGCGGCGACGGCCACGACCGCCAGAGCAATAGGGAAGGTGCGCCTGATTCGCATGGAGTGCGGTCTGGGAAGAAATGATAGCACTGTCGCGGCAAGTGGAAGTTGCTGAGGGGCTCGTGCCCGGTTGCGCGAAATTTCCTCCCTGTGATAAGTTATCTAATTGTCCCGGACATCTGGATGGGATCAAGGGTATACTTGTGCCTAGGCGGGCACTTGTCCCCGTTTATGCTGGCGTAGCTCAGTCGGTAGAGCACCTGATTTGTAATCAGGGGGTCGGGGGTTCAAATCCCTTCGCCAGCTCCAGCATATGAAACGCAGGCGATGAATTAGAGCGACTTCCGGCAGGCTGCGGAACTCTTAGGTGGAGCAACAGTTTTTCCAACGCACTTCACTCGGAACTATATTCGGAACTGATCCGGCGTACGTGATCTTCGCGCGGTAAATTCGTAGGCGCGATTCCTGGTTTCCCTGATTTGCGAAACTCGTGTTTGGTGGACCGAAGTAGTGGTGTGTTGCCGCGGTCCGGGATTCGCGAGGCGGTTGGATGATAAAGGGCAATGGCTGCATCGCCCGGCGATTTCTGCACAGGTGGGTGAGTGGTTAAAGCCAACAGACTGTAAATCTGTCCCTCCTAGCGAGGTACGAAGGTTCGAATCCTTCCCTGTGCACCAGTTATATGTTGCACCAAGTTTGGGTGCGGGAATTATGAGTCGCGTGACCATGGCGTTGATTGCGTACCTGGTTTTGGGTGCGCTGGCGTTTGCCACGTTGAGCGATCAGCGGATTCGGTCGGTGACGCTGCTGATTCTGGCTATGTTCGCGGTAAAGACCTGGGTGCGCCGTAAAGATGTGATGCACCCGAATGGCGACGGCGAATCACAGTAGGTTTTCCTGGCTGAGAGCTGAAGGCTGAAAGCTCATGGCTGGTTCGGGCCGATGTAGCTCAGTTGGTAGAGCACTCCCTTGGTAAGGGAGAGGTCATCAGTTCAATCCTGATCATCGGCTCCAGGGATTTGGAAGGTGCGGAAGATTTGAAGAGCTTTGGGAAGGGCGCGACTTCAGTCGTGCCTCCGGGAGTCGCAACGAGAGCGGCTTTAGCCGCTGAGGCGAGGGCGGGAGTAACTCAGTGGTAGAGTCACAGCCTTCCAAGCTGTTGGTCGCGGGTTCGATTCCCGTCTCCCGCTCCAGAATTCTGGTTCAGGTGTGATGGATGGCTTTCGAACAGGCTGCGATCAAAATCGAGAAGCAGCAGGAGTTTTCGAAGTTGCAAGCCGCGGTGGAACAGGCGTTCTTGCCGGAGAATGTGGAGCGATTCCTGAAGCAGCTGGACCGCAAAGGGATTCGCATTCGGGAGTTTGACGCGGTGCTTTCGGCGCGCGCGCTGGAAGGTGCGGTAGGATCAGCGGCGAGTTCAGACTTGAGCGCGTGGCAGTTGTACCAGGCGCTGCCGCTTTCCGATCAGGCGCAGATGCGCGAGTTTTATTTGTCGAAGCTGGAAACGGTCGACGTCGCGCTGCGGCACAAGTTTAAGAAGTTGTATCAGTATTACTGAGCGCGGGCGGGACGCCTGCGCGGGGCGGCCAGAGGCCGGCGCTACAAGTTTTGAGCTAGAAGATAAAAGCTTAGGAGCTAAGAGCTGATTTATGGCGAAAGAGAAATTTGATCGGAATAAGCCGCACTGCAATGTGGGGACGATTGGTCACATTGACCATGGCAAGACCACGTTGACGGCGGCTATCACCAAGGTGTTGCAGAAGCACAATCCGAAGATTGTGTTCCGGTCGTTCGATTCGATCGACAATGCGCCGGAAGAAAAAGCTCGCGGCATTACCATCGCGACGGCGCACGTCGAGTATGAGACGGCGAACCGGCACTACGCGCACGTCGATTGTCCGGGCCACGCCGACTACATCAAGAACATGATCACGGGTGCGGCGCAGATGGATGGCGCGATCTTGGTTGTGGCGGCGACGGATGGTCCGATGCCGCAGACGCGCGAGCACGTGCTGTTGGCGCGGCAGGTGGGCGTGCCTTACATCGTGGTGGCGCTGAACAAGTGTGATGCGGTGGACGATCCTGAGCTGCTCGATCTGGTTGAGCTGGAAGTGCGCGAGTTGCTGAAGAGCTACAAGTTTCCCGGCGACGATGTGCCGGTGGTGCGGTTGTCGGCATTGGGGGCGCTGAACGGGGAAGCCAAGTGGGAGAAGCAGATTGACGCGCTGATGGAGGCGGTGGATAAGAGCATTCCGCAGCCGGCGCGCGAACTCGACAAGCCGTTCCTGATGCCGATTGAAGATATCTTTTCGATTCAGGGGCGCGGCACGGTGGTGACTGGGCGCATTGAGCGCGGGAAGGTGAAGGTGGGCGAGGAAGTGGAGATCGTCGGCTTCCGCGACACCCGCAAGACAGTGGTGACCGGCGTGGAAATGTTCAAGAAGCAACTCGATGAAGGCATGGCGGGCGACAATGCTGGTCTCTTGCTGCGCGGCATTGCGAAAGAAGATGTGGAGCGCGGCATGGTGCTGGCGAAGGGTGGATCGATCACTCCGCACACCAAGTTCAAGGCGGAAGTTTACATCTTGACGAAGGAAGAAGGCGGAAGGCATACGCCGTTCTTCAAGGGATACCGTCCGCAGTTTTATTTGCGCACGACGGACGTGACGGGAGTGGCGGAGTTGCCGGCGGGCACGGAGATGGTGATGCCGGGCGACAACGTTTCTCTCGTGATCGAGTTGATCACGCCGGTGGCCATGGAGAAGGGCTTGCGCTTTGCCATTCGCGAAGGCGGGCACACGGTGGGCGCGGGAACGATCGCGGAGATTGTGCAGTAAGGGAAGTTTAGAAGCCAGAAGTAAGAGTGCAGAAGTGAAGAGCAAGACGACCGACGACTTCTGCATTCTGAATTCTTACTTCTGAAATTGAACAGGAGTGAGCGATGCCCCGAGAGATTGTTACGTTACAGTGCGGTGATTGCAAAGAGCGGAATTATTCGACGACCAAGAACCGCAAGACTACGACGGAACGGCTGGAGTTTAAGAAATTCTGCAGCCGTTGCCGCAAGCATACGCCGCATAAGGAAGTGAAATAATTGAGCAATTGAGCGATCGGGTGATTTTGCGATTGAAAAGCCCGCACGAGAGGTTTTTCAATCACTCGATGGCACGATCGCAAAA
The DNA here is from genome assembly GCA_963761915.1 of uncultured Acidobacteriota bacterium. GTDB lineage: Bacteria > Acidobacteriota > Terriglobia > Terriglobales > Acidobacteriaceae > Sulfotelmatobacter. The sequence goes on along the minus strand of CAVXIO010000004.1, from coordinate 21,776 downwards.
TCACTCAATGCATTCAGGGGCGTAAGCTCAACGGTTAAACTGCCGGTCTCCAAAACCGGACTTGGGGGTTCGAATCCCTCCGCCCCTGCCAGATTTTGGAAGGACGCCGGGAACGGGCCGAGGACAAGAACAGTATGGGAGTGGAGACGAAGAAGATGGCAAACTCGATCACGGCCGCCAGAGATAATTTCGGAGACAAGCTGAAGGCCTGGCCGGAACGGACCAAATCGTTTTACAACGACGTGCGCACAGAGATGCGCAAGGTCACGGCTCCTTCGTGGAAAGAAGTGCAGGCCACAACCGCAGTCGTGGTGATTACGGTATTCATTTTTGGCGTTTACTTTTTCATAATCGATAACGTGATTCAGAAGGGCGTTTCGTTTTTGTACAGCTATTTCGGCCACTAAGACAACGCGCGGGCTTGGAGTTTAAATTTTGATCATGCAAGACGAAGAAAAGAACGAAGCTGCCGCAAGCGGGGAGCAACCCTCCGGCGCGGATGGCGTGGCCACCACGAGCGAACCGCCTCGCAATCCGAATATGAAGTGGTACATCATCCACTCTTATTCCGGGTTCGAGCGCAAGGTGAAGGAGTCGCTGGAGTCGCGCGTGCAGGCCTTCGGGCTGCAGGAAAAGATCGGCAAGGTGCTGATCCCGACCGAGTCAGTCACCGAGGTGCGCGGCGGCAAGAAGTACACGTCCGAGCGCATGTTTTATCCCGGCTATGTGCTGGTGGAAATGGATATGGACGATCACGTCTGGCACGTGGTGAAATCCACTCCGCGCGTGACCGGATTCGTGGGCACCGGGCAGCAGCCGACGCCGCTCTCCGATGAAGAAGTTCAGCACATTGTTTACAAAGTCGCGGACAGCCGCGAGAAGCCCAAGTTGAAGGTGAAGTTCGAGAAGAACGAGACTGTGCGGATTTCCGAAGGGCCATTCGCTACCTTCCAGGGAATTGTGGACGAAGTGAACGAGGATCGCGAGACACTGAAGGTGATGGTCACGATTTTCGGCCGCTCGACTCCGGTGGAGTTGGAGTTCAACCAGGTTGAAAAAGTAGCGTAGCTATGGGCAGTTTCAGCGCGAAGTTGCGAGTGTGGAATCCGAGCTCTCCGGAGAGAACGGAAGAGATTGAGGCGTTGGTTGACACCGGTGCCGCATTTTCCTGGATTCATCGCGAGCGCATCGAGCGCTTGGGAGCACAGGTGTTGCGGAGAATGGGATTTCGCGCCATCGATGGCTCGATCATCGAACGCGACACAGCGGCGGTTTGGGTGGGAAGCAACGGTTTTACAGGCCCCGACACGGTGGTCATTGCCGAACGCAACGATATGGAAGTGATCGGCGTACATACGATTGAAGGGCTGGGACTCGCAGCCGACCCGGTTCAGAAGAAGCTGGTTCCGACGATCGGATTGGCGCTTACAGCAAGGCTAGAAGCTAAGAGCTAGGAGCTAAAGAAGTGGCAAAGAAAGTTACAGGTTTCGTTAAGTTGCAGATCGCGGCGGGCAAGGCGACACCGGCTCCGCCGGTAGGTCCTGCACTGGGCCAGGCGCAGATCAACATCATGGAGTTCTGCAAGCAGTTCAACGCCCGCACTAATCAGAAAGAGATGGAAGGGTTGATCATCCCGGTCGTAGTTTCGGTTTATAACGACCGGTCGTTCACGTTTATCACCAAGACGCCGCCGGCGTCGATTTTGCTGAAGCGCGCGGCGGGCATCGCCAAGGGATCGGGAACTCCTAATAAGGACAAAGTTGGCAAAGTCACGTTGAAGCAGGTGGAAGAGATTGCCAAGCAGAAGATGCCCGATCTGAACGCTGCGTCGGTTGAAACCGCGATCAAGAGTGTTCGCGGGACGGCGCGATCTATGGGAATTGAAGTCATTGGGTGATAGGGAGATTGAGTGATTGTGCAAAATCACTCAATGGCTCAATGGTCAAAAGCGCCACGGCTGATCGAAGCGCTGATGAGCGGTGGGAGACAAGGAAAGCAAAATGAAAAAAGAAGGAAAGAATATCGCGAAGGCGCATGCGGCAGTCGAGAAGCGGCCTTATGTGCTGCAGGATGCTGTTCCGTTGCTGCAGAAGGTGAAGTTTGCGAAATTTGATGAGACGGTGGAGATCACGTTGCGTTTGGGGGTCGATCCCAAGCACGCCGACCAGATGGTGCGGGGCACGGTTGTGCTGCCGCATGGCCTCGGCAAGTCGAAAAAGGTTTTGGTGATCGCGTCGGGGGACAAGATCAGAGAAGCCGAAGCTGCAGGCGCCGATTACGCGGGCGGCGAAGAAATGGTTGAGAAGATCACGAAAGAAAACTGGACCGACTTCGACGCGCTGATTGCCACTCCTGACGTAATGAAATCCGTCGGACGGCTGGGCAAGATTCTTGGTCCTAAAGGTTTGATGCCGAACCCGAAGACGGGAACGGTTACCGTTGACGTGGCCAAGGCGGTGCAGGAAGTAAAGGCCGGCAAGGTGGAGTTCCGCACCGATAAAACCGCGCTGGTGCACGTGCCGGTAGGAAAGATTTCGTTCTCGCCCGACAAGCTGATCGAGAATGCGACAGTGCTGATCACGAGCGTGATCAAGGCCAAGCCGTCGGTCGCTAAGGGCAAGTACATCAAGGGCTGCACGTTGAGTTCGACCATGGGGCCGGGGATTTTGCTGGATACGGCTCCGATTGAGACTGCGGCCAAGGCTTAAGGGTAATGCCGGCCTGCGGCCGGGGAACGGGCGAGTCGCCCGTCCCCACACGGGCGGTGCTCGTGACGAAATAAGATTCATCAGAGGATTCGACAATGGCGGTCACTAAGGCGAGAAAGCAGGAGCAGGTCGAGAAGCTGAGTAAGGACCTGAAGAACGTGTCGAACGCAGTCGTGGCCACCTACAGCAAGCTGACGGTGGCGCAGGACTACGAGTTGCGCAAAGCGTTGCGCGGCGCGGGCGCGAAGTATCAGGTCGTGAAGAATACTTTGGTTGAGCGCGCGGCCAAAGGCACAAAGATTGAGGAAGGATTGAAGAATCTCTCCGGGGTGACTTCAATCGCCTACACGACGGGCGATCCTGTGGCCATGGCCAAGGCGCTGACCAAATACGCCAAGGACACGCCAGAGTTCACCTTCAAAGTAGGCGTGGTCGAAGGCCGCGTGATTACGATCAAGGAGATCGAAGCGCTGGCCAGCATGCCGTCGAAGGACGAGTTGATGTCGAAACTGCTGTTCCTGATCAATGCGCCGGCGCAGAGGCTGGTTACCGTGATGAATGCGGTGGGGCGGAACCTCGCCGTAGTGGTGGATCAGGCCGTGCAGCAGAAGAAGTTCAAAGAAGCTTGAGAGTGGAAAGTGTCGTAGAGTGCGGCCGTGATGAAGATAAAGGACATCGTGAAGAACAATGTGGCGCGATTCTCCTTTTATCGGGCGGGCCACGCGTTCTATGAGGTCGAGGTTGATGGGACCAAGTACAAATTCCCAGTGAGCCTGGAGGATCTGGGAACGGCCACGCTGCTTGCGGAACACAAGGCAATTACTTTGATGCGGTACATCCGCAAGGCGCTTGAGGACAAGACTTTCGTGAAGGCGTAGCAAAGGCTCACGGCGACGGTGCCCGTGCTTCACAAGATTCGGGATGGCGCGAGCCGTCCGAAGAGATTTGGTTATCGGAAGTCAGGGGTTGCGCGGTTGAGATCCGGGCGTTGTCTGGCGCCGGGAGATGAACCTGCCGCACTGGAAACCCGACGGAAGATATCCAAGAGATTCATAACTTAAACGAGTGGAGAAATAACATGGCAGACCTGCAACAGTTGGAAGATTCGATCGTAGGGTTGTCGCTGCTCGATGCGGCGCAACTGGTGAAGAAACTTGAAGAGCGCCTCGGCGTCTCGGCGGCGGCCGCGGCCCCGGTCATGATGGCTGGCGGTGGCGGCGCGGCAGCGGGAGCGGCTCCGGCGGAAGAGAAGACGGAATTCACCGTTCTCCTCAAGGAAGTCGGCGCCAACAAGATCAACGTGATCAAGGCCGTCCGCGAAGTCACCAGCCTGGGCTTGAAAGAAGCCAAGGAACTGGTGGATGGAGCGCCCAAGAACATCAAGGAAGGCGTTTCCAAGGATGAGGCCGAGACCATCAAGAAGAAGTTTACTGAGGCGGGCGCCGTTGTCGAAGTGAAGTGACGCCCTCAGCGTGATCCTGAGAGTTTTTTTGCGAAGGAGCTGGTGGCACCAGGACCCTTTGGTCCCGGTTTCGCACCAGATCCTGTGCAAGTCTCAGAAAATATTCAAGTTCTAGTTGTGAAGCTTGGGCGGTGGTGTTAGCATCTAAACTAACACCGCTTCCCCTGGCCTCACTCAATCGCGGGCGAGACCCGCAGGGAAGCTTGGGCACTGTTCCGTGGGCAGGCGGAACGGAAACGGCCGAAGGAAACTGGCGCGAAACGAACAAATCAAGATTGGCAAAACGCCTTGCATGGCGTCTGCGGGAAGACTCTTCCCTGCAGGCGCCCCGTCGTGTTTTCCGGCATAAACAGGTTCGCAACAACGTCTTAACAGCAGCGCGGCGCGATGGCGCCCCACATTCCGCGGGTTATCGCAGCGCACGGCTGCGCCTGACATTGGGAGTTTCTTGACGATGAAGAATAATGCCTTCCGTAAACGTTTTGATTTTTCAAAGATTCCAGCAACCATCCAGATTCCGAACCTGATCGAGGTTCAGAAGCGCTCTTACGACCGCTTTCTGCAGATGGATAAGCTGCCCAGCGAGCGCGAAGACGGCGGATTGCAGGCGGTGTTCCAGTCCGTCTTCCCGATCACCGACTTCCGCAACGTATCACAACTAGAGTTTGTGGACTACGCCATTGGTAACTGGGAGTGCAAATGTGGTCACCTGAAGGGACTACACCATCTGCGCACCACTTGCAAGAATTGCGGCAATACCGTCATTACTGACCCGTTCCATCCCGGCGACGTGCTCTGCCAGAAGTGCGGAACCTACAACGCCAACACGCCTGATTTCTGCAACAAGTGCGGCGACCCGGTTGGACTGCAGTTGAAATATGACGTGGCCGAGTGCGAAGAGCGCGGCATGACTTACTCCGCGCCGCTGAAGGTCACGATGCGGCTGACGATTTTCGACAAGGACGCTGAGACCGGCAACCGCTCAATTCGCGATATTAAAGAGCAGGAAGTGTTTTTCGGCGATGTGCCGCTGATGACGCAGAACGGCACTTTTATTATTAACGGCACAGAACGAGTCATTGTCAGCCAGTTGCACCGCTCACCCGGCGTGTTCTTCGAGACTGCCAACAACCGCACTTACTTTCTGGGTAAGATCATTCCCTACCGCGGATCCTGGGTGGAGTTTGAGTACGACCAGAAGAACGTGCTCTACGTTCGCATCGACCGCAAGCGCAAGTTCCTGGGAACGATTTTCCTGCGCGCCCTCGGACTGCGATCCGGCGAAGACATTCTACGCACGTTCTACACGGTCGATCGCATTGCGATTAAAGACAAGAAGCTGTACTGGACTCTCGACCCGGCCAGCGAGAAGCCCACGAACCTGCTGGGCATGAAGCTGGCGCACAGCATCAAGAACAAGTCGGGCGATGAGATTGCGCACTCCGGCCGCAAGCTGAATGCGCAGATCCTGAAGGACATTCAGAAGGCGAAGATCAGCGAGATCGAAGTCGATGTCACCGATCTGGAAGGCGCATGGGCTGCTGCCGACGTGGTCGACACGACTACCGGCGAAGTGTTGCTCGAAGCCAACACGGAACTGAATGCCGACAAAGTCTCAAAGATTCTCGATTCGGGCGTGGTGGAGATGAGCCTGTTCTTCCCCGAACGCGACGACGTAGGCACGGTGATCAGCCAGACGCTGAAGCGCGATTCGGTGAAGACGCCGCAGGAAGCTCTGATCGAGATTTATCGCAAGCTGCGTCCGGGCGATCCGCCGACGCTTGACACGGCGACAGCGCTGTTCCATGGGATGTTCTTCGACCCGCGCAAGTACGATTTCTCGAAGGTGGGCCGGCTGAAGTTCAACATCAAATTGTTCGAGAATCAGGATGCGACCAGCCTCGACAAGCGCACCCTCGATCCTGACGATTTCTATGGCACCATCGCGTACCTGCTGAAGTTGCGCAAGAACATCGGGTCGGTTGACGACATCGATCACCTGGGCAACCGCCGCGTGCGCGCGGTCGGCGAACTGATGGAGAACCAGTTCCGCATCGGCCTGGTCCGCATGGAACGCGCCATCAAGGAAAAGATGAGCGTGTACCAGGAAATGTCCACAGCGATGCCGCACGACCTGGTTAACGCCAAGCCGGTGATGGCCGCGATCCGCGAATTCTTCGGATCGTCGCAGCTTTCGCAGTTCATGGATCAGACCAACCCGCTCTCCGAGATCACGCACAAGCGGCGTCTCTCGGCGCTTGGGCCGGGTGGTTTGTCGCGCGAGCGCGCTGGATTCGAAGTGCGCGACGTGCACCCCACGCACTACGGCCGTATTTGCCCGATTGAAACGCCGGAAGGTCCGAACATCGGACTGATTTCGTCGTTGAGCTGCTACGCCCGCATCAACGACTACGGGTTTATCGAATCGCCCTACCGCAAGATCAAGGGCGGCCGCGTGATCGATTACGTGAGCGTGGTTAACACGGGCGACAGCGATTACAAAGTCGGCGATCACATGGAAAAGCATGAGATCGAGAAGATCAACGCCGAGCTGAAGGAGAAGCGGAAGAAGCCGGCGCAGGTCGATCCTTTCTCGTTCTATCTTTCCGCATGGGAAGAAGACCGGCACACCATCGCGCAGGCCAACGTGGAGCTGGACGACAAGGGCCGCATCACGGCCGAACTGGTCAACGCCCGCAAGGCCGGAAACTTCGTGCTGGTAAGCCGTGACGAAGTCGATTATGTCGACGTCAGCCCGAAGCAACTGGTTTCGGTTGCCGCATCGCTCGTGCCGTTCCTTGAACACGATGACGCGAACCGCGCGCTGATGGGCGCGAACATGCAACGCCAGTCCGTGCCGCTGTTGCGCGCGCAAGCGCCGATCGTGGGCACGGGAATGGAAGGCGTTACTGCGCGCGACTCCGGCGCGGTAGTTCTGGCCCGGCGCAATGGCATCATTGATTCGGTCGATTCTGACCGCATCATCGTGCGCGTTGAAGGCGAGCACCATCCCACGCAGCTTTCGCGTGAGGTGGGCAGCGACATTTACCAGCTCACCAAGTTCAAACGCTCGAACCAGAACACCTGCATCAACCAGAAGCCGGTGGTGAAGAAGGGGCAGCGCGTGCTGAAGGGCGAGGTTATCGCCGACGGTCCTTGCACGGATCACGGCGAACTGGCACTCGGGCGCAACGTGCTGGTGGCCTTCATGCCCTGGCGCGGTTACAACTTTGAAGATGCGATTCTCGTCTCCGAGAAGATGGTGAAGGACGATTACTACACTTCACTGCACATCGAGGAATACGAGATCGAAGCGCGCGACACCAAGCTCGGTCCGGAAGAAGTGACGCGCGACATTCCCAACGTCAGCGAGAGCATGCTGCGCAACCTTGATGAAGCTGGGGTGATTCGCATTGGCGCCAGCATTAAACAGGGCGACATTCTGGTGGGCAAGGTTACGCCAAAGGGCGAAACCCAGCTCACTCCGGAAGAAAAGCTGCTGCGCGCGATCTTCGGCGAAAAGGCTGGCGACGTCCGCGACGCTTCGCTCTACTGCCCGCCGGGCATTGAGGGCGTAATCGTTGACGTGAAGATTTTCTCCCGCAAGGGCCAGGAAAAGGACGAGCGCGCGAAGTTCATTGAAGCTACGCAAATCGCCAAGCTCGAAAAAAATCTTTCCGACGAGATCCGCATTCTGACTGACGAGCGGCTCAAGCGCCTGGAAAACATTCTGGGCGGCAAGGAAGTGCAGGCCGACCTGCACGATGAGCGCACCAACAAGCGTCTGCTGAACAAGGGCAACATTCTTGACCGCGACGCGATCGAGCGCATTTCCACCCGCAACCTGAAGCGTATCAAGTACGCCGACAAGGATCCGCGAGTGAATGAACAGATCGACGAGATCGAGGAAATGACCTCGCGCCAGATCGATGTGCTGAAGAAGATCGTCAACGAGAAGAAAGAAAAACTCACCAAGGGCGACGAACTGCCGCCGGGCGTGATCAAGCTGGTCAAGGTCTACATCGCCATGAAACGCAAGTTGAGCGTGGGCGATAAGATGGCCGGCCGTCACGGCAACAAGGGCGTCATTGCGCGCATTCTTCCGGAAGAGGATATGCCTTACCTTGAAGACGGCACGCCGGTCGAGATCGTGCTCAATCCCCTCGGCGTACCCAGCCGTATGAATGTGGGCCAGATTCTCGAAACCCACCTGGGATGGGCGGGCTACACCCTGGGCGAAAAGATTACCAACTTGCTCAAGGAGAACACCCGCACGGAAGCGATTCGGCGCGAGTTGAAGGCTCTGTTCAAGGACTCGAAGCTCGCCGACATTATTTCCGACATGAGCGACGATGAACTCGAAGCGGTCGCTCCCACCCTCGCTCGCGGCGTCTACATGGGTTCGCCGGTGTTTGACGGCGCGAAGGAAGGCGAGATCAAGGCGCTGCTAGAGCGCTCCGGTCTGCCGACTTCAGGCAAGACAACTCTGCACGACGGTATGACGGGCGACCAGTTCGAACAGCCGGTCACCGTTGGCTATATCTACATGCTCAAGCTGTCGCATCTGGTGGACGACAAGATTCACGCGCGTTCCATCGGACCTTATTCACTTATCACCCAGCAACCCTTGGGTGGCAAGGCGCAGTTCGGCGGCCAGCGCTTCGGCGAAATGGAAGTCTGGGCGCTCGAAGCTTACGGCGCGGCGTTCATTCTGCAGGAGCTGCTGACGGCGAAGTCCGACGACGTGTACGGCCGCACCAAGATTTACGAGGCCATCGTTAAGGGCGAAGCCGCCATGGAGCCGGGCGTGCCGGAATCGTTTAACGTGCTGATCCGCGAATTGCAATCGCTCTGCCTCGACGTGGAGCTGATCAAGACCGGGGAGAAGAAGCCCACGGCCAGCGCGGCAGCGGACTGAGAAAAGCAGTGTCCAGTAGCCAGTGTCAGTTGCCAGTGTGGCGCTGACAGCGGCACTGGCGGCGTTAAAGACTTTTGAAGGAACGTTTCGCAGGGTCCAGGCTCTCAGCCACTGCGGAACATAAAAAACTGGCAACTGGCAACCGATAGCTGGCAGCTGCCTCGAGAGCAGGAAGCGGAGGAACACCTTGTTTCGTTCGAGCCCGTTCGAAATGCAAAACACGATTGCCGACTTCGATGCCATCCGCATCAGCCTGGCGTCTCCGGAAAAAATCCGGAGCTGGTCGCATGGCGAAGTCACCAAGCCTGAGACCATCAACTACCGCACCTTCAAGCCGGAGCGGGACGGCCTGTTCTGCGCCCGCATCTTCGGCCCCGTAACAGACTGGGAGTGCCTCTGCGGCAAGTACAAGCGCATGAAGCACCGCGGCGTGATCTGCGACAAGTGCGGCGTGGAAGTCACGCTGTCAAAAGTCCGCCGCGAACGCCTGGGACACATCGAGCTGGCTTCACCCTGCTCGCATGTGTGGTTCTTTAAGGGCCTGCCCAGCCGCATCGGCCATCTGCTCGATATTTCGCTGCGTGACCTCGAGTCCGTTCTTTATTTTGAGGCGTACGTAGTGGTCGAGCCCGGCGATGCTCCGGTGAAAGAGCGCGAGGTCATCAAGGACGAAGCCAAGTTCCGCGAACTCGATCAGCAATACCGTCCGGCTGGCTTCAAGGCCATGATGGGCGCCGAGGCGATTAAGGAACTGCTTAAGCGCATCGACACCGATGGCCTGTCAATCGAGCTGCGCGAGAAGATGAAGAACGAGAGCTCGCTGCAGAAGCGGCTCAAATTTACCAAGCGCTTGAAAGTGGTCGAGGCTTTCCGCCGCAGCGGCAACAAGCCGAGCTGGATGATCCTTGACGTGATCCCGGTAATTCCGCCGGAACTTCGTCCGCTGGTTCCACTCGATGGCGGTCGCTTCGCAACTTCTGATTTGAACGATCTTTACCGCCGCGTCATCAACCGCAACAACCGGTTGAAGAAGCTGATGGACCTGCACGCACCGGAAGTGATTGTCCGCAACGAAAAGCGCATGCTGCAGGAAGCGGTGGACGCGTTGTTCGACAACGGCCGCCGTGGCCGCGTACTGCGCGGCGCCAACAACCGCCCGCTGAAGTCGCTTTCTGACACGCTCAAGGGCAAGCAGGGCCGCTTCCGCCAGAACCTGCTCGGCAAGCGCGTGGATTACTCCGGGCGTTCCGTCATCGTGGTCGGTCCCGAACTCAAGCTGCACCAGTGCGGCTTGCCGAAGAAGATGGCGCTCGAACTGTTCAAGCCGTTTATCTATCACCGCCTGGAACAGACCGGCAACGTCACCACCATCAAGCAAGCTAAGGAAATGGTGGAGCAGCAGGAGCCCATCGTTTGGGACATTCTGGAAGAGGTCATCAAAGACCATCCGGTGCTGCTGAATCGCGCTCCCACGCTGCATCGCCTCGGTATTCAGGCGTTTGAGCCGGTGCTCGTCGAAGGCAAGGCCATCAAGATTCATCCGCTGGTCTGCACGGCGTTCAACGCCGATTTCGACGGCGATCAGATGGCGGTGCACATTCCGCTGTCGCCAGAAGCGCAGGTCGAAGCCAGCGTGCTGATGCTGGCCTCGCACAATATTCTTTCGCCCGCGTCAGGCCAGCCCATTACGGTTCCCACGCAGGACATGGTGCTTGGTCTTTATTACCTCACCAAAGCCAAGCCGGGCGCGAAGGGTGAAGGCCGCGTCTTCGCCAACATTGAAGAGGTTTTGCTCGCGCTCGAAATGGGCGAAGTGGAAACGCTCTCGCCCATCCGCCTGCGCTACACCGGCGAACTGATTGACCTGACCACCGCGTACGACGATCAGGACATCATTCACACGGAACCCGTTCAGGTGGAGCGCTCCTTCGTCAACACGACGGTCGGTCGCGCCATTCTGAACGATCACTTGCCCGAAGGGATGCCTTACATCAACGGCTTGCTCAAGAAAAAGGGGATCGGCGCGCTGGTGAACTACGGTTACCTGCGCTTCGGGCTTGAGACCACGGTCAAGATGCTCGACGAAGTGAAGGAGTTCGGCTTCAAGTATGCGACCAAAGCCGGCCTTTCCATCGGCATCGACGACATGGTCATTCCCGACAGCAAGAAGACTTTGGTGAAGGACGCCGAGAAGCAGGTGGTTGCCGTTCAACAGCAATATCTCGACGGCGCTATCACCAACGGCGAACGCTACAACAAGGTCATCGAAATCTGGTCAGCGATCACGGAAAAAGTTGCCGACGAGATGTTCGGACAGATGCAGCGCGCCGATAAAGAAGGCTTCATCAATCCGATTTACGTCATGGCCGATTCCGGCGCTCGCGGATCGAAACAGCAGATCCGCCAGCTTTCCGGCATGCGCGGACTGATGGCCAAGCCTTCTGGCGAAATCATCGAGTCTCCCATCACGGCGAACTTCCGCGAGGGGTTGACGGTGCTCGAATACTTCGTCTCGACACACGGCGCCCGCAAAGGACTGGCCGATACCGCGCTCAAGACGGCGGATTCCGGCTACCTCACTCGGCGTCTCGTCGATGTGGCGCAGGACGTCATCATCAGCGAATACGATTGCGGCACCGTGGATGGCATTTACGTCCAGGGTATCGTCGAAGCCGGCGAAATTATCGAACCGTTGCGCGACCGCATTGTGGGCCGCGTATCGCTCGAGAAGATCAAAGACTACGACGGCAACGTGATCGTCGACATCAACAACGAGATCACCGAAGAACTCGCCGGCGCCATTCAGGCCGCCGGAATCGAGCGAGTGAAGATTCGTTCGGTGCTCACTTGCGAATCGAAGCGCGGCGTCTGCGTCATGTGCTACGGCCGCAACCTGGCTTCAGGACGCCTGGTTGAACTCGGCGAAGCTACGGGCGTTATCGCCGCTCAGTCGATCGGCGAGCCGGGAACGCAGCTCACCATGCGTACCTTCCACATCGGTGGTACGGCGTCGCGAGTTTCTGAGCAGTCGCGGCTCGATGCCAAGAACAACGGCACCGTGCGCTTCATCGGGTTGCAGACGGTGAAATCCAAATCCGGCGACCTGGTGGTGATGAACCGCCAGGGCTCAATCGCAATCGTGGACGAGAAGAACCGCGAGCGCGAGCGCTACTCCGTAATTTACGGCGCCAAGCTCAAGGTCAACGACGGCGACGCAGTGCAGCAGGGTAAGGTCATGGTCGAGTGGGATCCTTACACCTTCGCCATCCTCACCGAAATCGGCGGCACGGCGCAGTTCAAAGACTTGCAGGAAGGCGTCACGCTGCACGAAGAAGTGGACGAAGTCACCGGCCTGTCGCGTCACGTAGTCGGCGATTCGCCCGACGAGAAGCGCCAACCGGCGGTGGTTGTGAAGGGCAAGAGCAGCAAACGTTACTTGATGCCTTCCCGCGCTCACCTTATGGTGCAGGACGGCGACACGGTTCACCCCGGCGACGTGCTGGCCAAGATCCCGCGCGAAACCACTAAAACCAAGGACATCACCGGTGGTCTGCCGCGTGTGGTCGAACTCTTCGAAGCGCGCAAACCGCACGAAACCGCGGTCATCAGCGAAATCGATGGCACGGTGAAGTTCGGCGAAGTCTCGAAGGGTCAGCGCAAACTCTATGTGCAGGCCGACAACGGCACGGAAAAGGAATACTCGGTGCCGCGCGGCGTTCACATCAACGTGCAGGAGGGCGAGCGCGTCAAAGCTGGCGAACCCTTGATGGACGGCCCGCTCAACCCGCACGACATCCTGGCCGTGCTCGGCGAAAAAGAGCTGCAGTCTTACCTGGTGAACGAAATCCAGGAAGTCTACCGCTTGCAGGGCGTCAACATCTCGGACAAGCACATTGAAGTGATTGTCCGCCAGATGATGCGCTGGGTGAAGGTCGAGGACGTGGGCGACACCACGTTCCTGCTGGAGCAGCAACTGGATAAGTTCCGCTTCCGCGAAGAAAACGAGCGCGTGATCAAGGAAGGCGGCAAGCCGGCTACCGGACGGCCGCTGCTCCTCGGCATCACGAAAGCTTCGCTATCAACCGACTCGTTCATTTCGGCGGCGTCCTTCCAGGAGACTACGCGAGTGCTCACCGAAGCTTCCATTCAGGGAGCGGTCGATCACCTGCGCGGGCTCAAGGAGAACGTCATCGTCGGCCGCCTCATCCCTGCCGGCACCGGCATGGAGTATTACCGCAACGTCCGCCTCTCGCCAGAAATGGAAGAGGCCGCGGCCAAGGTACAGGCGGAAGTCTCGGCGGCATACGAAGAGGCCGAGCGCGCTCTCGAGATGATGCGCCACGGCGGGGCTTTCGCTCTCGGCCCATCGGAACATAAAAACTGGCCACTGATCACTGACCATCTGGCCACTGCCCTTGAGAGCAGGAAGCGGAGGAACACCTTGTTTCGTTCGAGCCCGTTCGAAATGCAAAACACGATTGCGGATTTCGATGCCATCCGCATCAGCCTGGCGTCTCCGGAAAAAATCCGGAGCTGGTCTCATGGCGAAGTCACCAAGCCTGAGACCATCAACTACCGCACCTTCAAGCCGGAGCGGGACGGCCTGTTCTGCGCCCGCATCTTCGGCCCTGTAACCGATTGGGAATGCCTCTGCGGCAAGTACAAGCGCATGAAGCATCGCGGCGTGATCTGCGACAAGTGCGGCGTGGAAGTCACGCTCTCGAAAGTCCGCCGCGAACGCCTGGGACACATCGAGCTGGCTTCGCCCTGCTCGCACGTGTGGTTCTTCAAGGGCCTGCCCAGCCGCATCGGACACCTGCTCGATATTTCGCTGCGCGACCTCGAGTCCGTGCTTTACTTCGAGGCCTACGTGGTGGTCGAGCCCGGCGACGCTCCGGTGAAAGAGCGCGAGGTCATCAAGGACGAAGCCAAGTTCCGCGAACTCGACCAGCAATACCGTCCGGCTGGATTCAAGGCCATGATGGGCGCCGAGGCGATCAAGGAACTGCTCAAGCGCATCGACACCGACGGCCTGGCCGTTGAGCTGCGCGAGAAGATGAAGAACGAGAGCTCGCTGCAGAAGCGGCTCAAATATACGAAGCGCCTGAAAGTGGTCGAGGCCTTCCGCCGCAGCGGCAACAAGCCGCACTGGATGATCCTCGACGTCATCCCGGTGATTCCGCCGGAGCTGCGCCCGCTGGTTCCACTCGATGGCGGCCGCTTCGCCACCTCCGATCTGAACGATCTTTACCGCCGCGTCATCAACCGCAACAACCGGTTGAAGAAGCTGATGGACCTGCACGCGCCTGAAGTCATCGTCAGAAATGAAAAGCGCATGCTGCAGGAAGCCGTCGACGCGCTGTTCGACAACGGACGCCGTGGCCGCGTGCTGCGCGGCGCCAACAACCGTCCGCTGAAGTCGCTTTCCGACACGCTCAAGGGCAAGCAGGGCCGCTTCCGCCAGAACCTGCTCGGCAAGCGCGTGGATTATTCCGGACGTTCCGTCATCGTGGTCGGTCCCGAACTCAAGCTGCACCAGTGCGGACTGCCCAAGAAGATGGCGCTCGAACTGTTCAAGCCCTTCATCTATCACCGGCTCGAACAGACCGGCAACGTCACCACCATCAAGCAAGCGAAAGAAATGGTGGAGCAGCAGGAACCCATCGTTTGGGACATCCTTGAAGAAGTCATCAAGGACCATCCGGTGCTGCTGAACCGCGCTCCCACGCTGCATCGCCTGGGCATTCAGGCGTTTGAGCCGGTGCTGGTGGAAGGCAAAGCCATCCGGATTCATCCGCTGGTCTGCACGGCGTTCAACGCCGACTTCGACGGCGACCAGATGGCAGTGCACATTCCGCTGTCTCCGGAAGCGCAGGTTGAAGCCAGCGTGCTGATGCTGGCCTCGCACAACATTCTTTCGCCCGCATCCGGCCAGCCGATTACCGTCCCCACGCAGGACATGGTGCTCGGTCTCTATTACCTCACCAAGTCCAAGCCGGGCGCGAAGGGTGAAGGCCGCGTGTTCGCCAACATTGAAGAAGTTTTGCTGGCGCTCGAAATGGGCGAAGTGGAAACGCTTTCTCCCATCCGCCTGCGCTACACCGGCGAACTGATTGACCTGACCACCGCCTACGACGATCAGGACATCATTCACACCGAGCCGGTTCATGTGGAGCGTGCCTTCGTCAATACGACGGTCGGCCGCGCCATCCTGAACGACCACTTGCCCGAGGGCATGCCCTTCATCAACGGCTTGCTCAAGAAAAAGGGCATCGGCGCGCTGGTGAACTACGGCTACCTGCGGTTCGGACTCGAGACCACGGTCAAGATGCTCGACGAAGTAAAGGATTTCGGCTTCAAGTACGCAACCCGAGCCGGCCTTTCCATCGGCATCGACGACATGGTCATCCCCGACAGCAAGAAGACCTTGGTCAAGGACGCCGAGAAGCAGGTGGTCGCCGTGCAGCAGCAATACCTCGACGGCGCCATCACCAACGGCGAGCGCTACAACAAGGTCATCGAAATCTGGTCGGCCATCACCGAAAAAGTTGCCGACGAGATGTTCGGACAGATGCAGAAGCGCGACAAGGAAGGCTTCATCAATCCGATTTACGTCATGGCTGATTCCGGCGCCCGCGGATCGAAACAGCAGATTCGCCAGCTCTCCGGCATGCGCGGACTGATGGCCAAGCCTTCCGGCGAAATCATCGAGTCTCCCATCACGGCGAACTTCCGCGAAGGGTTGACGGTGCTGGAATATTTCGTCTCGACCCACGGCGCCCGCAAGGGTCTGGCCGACACGGCGCTCAAGACGGCCGATTCCGGCTACCTCACGCGGCGTCTGGTCGACGTGGCGCAGGACGTCATCATCAGCGAGTACGATTGCGGCACCGTGGACGGCATTTACGTCCAGGGTATCGTCGAAGCCGGCGAAATTATCGAGCCGTTGCGCGACCGCATTGTGGGCCGCGTTTCGCTTGAGAAGATCAAAGACTACGACGGCAACGTGATCGTCGACATCAACCACGAGATCACCGAAGAACTCGCCGGATCGATTCAGTCCGCCGGAATCGAGCGGGTGAAGATCCGCTCGGTGCTTACTTGCGAATCGAAGCGCGGTGTCTGCGTCATGTGCTACGGCCGTAACCTGGCTTCTGGACGCCTGGTCGAACTCGGCGAAGCAACTGGCGTTATCGCCGCGCAGTCCATCGGCGAGCCGGGAACGCAGCTTACGATGCGTACCTTCCACATCGGCGGTACGGCGTCGCGAGTCTCCGAACAGTCGCGGCTCGATGCCAAGAACAACGGCACGGTGCGCTTCATCGGTCTGCAGACGGTCAAGTCCAAGTCGGGCGACCTGGTGGTGATGAACCGCCAGGGCTCGATCGCAGTCGTGGACGAGAAGAACCGCGAGCGTGAGCGCTACTCCGTGATTTACGGCGCCAAGCTCAAGGTCAACGACGGCGACGCGGTGCAGCAAGGCAAGGTCATGGTGGAGTGGGATCCTTACACGTTCGCCATCCTTACCGAAATCGGCGGCACGGCGCAATTCAAGGACTTGCAGGAAGGCGTCACGCTCCACGAAGAAGTGGACGAGGTTACCGGATTGTCGCGGCACGTGGTGGGCGATTCGCCCGACGAGAAGCGGCAGCCAGCCATCGTGGTCAAAGGCAAGACCAGCAAGCGCTACCTCATGCCTTCCCGCTCTCACCTTATGGTGCAGGATGGCGACGCGGTTTCGCCCGGCGATGTGCTGGCCAAGATCCCGCGCGAAACCACCAAGACCAAAGACATCACAGGTGGTCTGCCGCGTGTGGTCGAGCTGTTCGAAGCCCGCAAGCCGCACGAAACCGCGGTCATCAGCGAAATCGATGGCACGGTGAAGTTCGGCGAGGTTTCGAAAGGTCAGCGCAAACTCTATGTGCAGGCCGACAACGGCACAGAAAAAGAATATTCGGTGCCGCGCGGCGTTCACATCAACGTGCAGGAAGGCGAGCGCGTCAAGGCGGGCGAACCGCTGATGGATGGCCCGCTCAACCCGCACGACATCCTGGCGGTGCTCGGCGAAAAAGAGCTGCAGTCCTACCTGGTGAACGAAATCCAGGAAGTCTACCGGCTCCAGGGCGTCAACATCTCCGACAAGCACATCGAAGTGATTGTCCGCCAGATGATGCGCTGGGTGCAGGTCGAGGACGTGGGCGACACGACGTTCCTTCTGGAAGACAAGCTGGACAAGTTCCACTTCCGCGAGGAGAACGAGCGCGTGATCAAGGAAGGCGGCAGGCCCGCTACCGGACGCCCGCTGCTTCTCGGCATCACCAAGGCGTCGCTTGCGACCGACTCGTTCATCTCGGCGGCGTCGTTCCAGGAGACCACGCGCGTGCTCACCGAGGCCTCGATTAACGGCCGCGTCGATTACCTGCGCGGCCTCAAGGAGAACGTGATCGTCGGCCGCCTCATCCCTGCCGGAACCGGCATGGAGTACTACCGCAACGTGCGCCTCTCGCCAGAAATGGAAGAGGCCGCGGCCAAGGTACAGGCGGAAGTCTCGGCGGCCTACGAAGAAGCCGAACGCGCTCTCGAGATGATGCGCCACGAGGGCGAAACCGAGGAACTGGCAGCGGAGTAAGGCGAAACTGCAATCCAGAAGCGTGTGTTGATTTGTCATCCTGAGCGTAGCGGGTGCTTCGCGAAGCGAAGCATCCGCGAAGTCGAAGGATCCCTATTAAGCTGTCACTGTGCTTAGTTTTGGCAGGGTATTCTCATCACGCGGGCGAGCGCGACGAGAGCAGAGTCGAAACGTAGGGATCTTTCGACTTCGTAGCCGCCCGCTTTGCGGGCGGCCACTCCGCTCAAGATGACAGCAACAGCATCACTCATGCACGCAAACCCGAAACTCATGCCGATCGAGGAACCTGGCCCGCTTCCTTCGTTGCAACCCGCGCCCTCCGGCGGTAAGCTGGGGCCAGCTCTGCTGCGTTTTCTGCGCCTTCTTCGGCTGGCCTTCTGGCGTTCCTTCCAGCACGATGCCTTTTCCATCGCCAAAGCTTCTGCCTATTCCTCCATTCTTACTTTCTTCCCGGCGCTGCTGGTTGTAGGCTCGGTGCTCGCGACCTGGCCCAAAGGCGCGCCCTACATCCGGGAGATCTCTTACGCGCTATCCCGCATCCTGCCTGCCGGAAGCAATACGGCAATGAATTTTCTTCGGGACGCGGCGCAACGCCCGGTAGGCCTGCTCATCACGGCTTCCCTGCTGACGCTGTGGACTGCCTCCGGCGTAATGATCTCGTGGATGGAAGGCTTCCGCCGCTGTTACGAGCTGCCGAAAATCTGGGGACTGGTTCAGGAGCGGCTGATCGCATTCCTGCTCGTCATCTTCGCCCTCGTTCCCATGGCCTTCTCCACTCTGCTGGTAGCCTTCGGCAGCAAAATCGAAACCGATATTCTGTTTTACACCGCGCGTGAATTCAGCCCATACATTCTGCTCATGTGGACCTCCATCCGCTGGCTGATAGCCACGCTGACCAGCATCGCAGTGATTGCGCTCATCTATCACAACGCGGTTCCGCGTACCCAGCCCTGGCACAGCGTAATTCCCGGCGCCACGCTGGCTACCGCCATGTGGTTCTCGTCTACCGTGCTGTTCGGCTTCTATCTGAAGCATTACGCCGACTACAGCATTATTTACGGATCGCTCGGCGCCGCCATCGCCCTGCTGGTCTGGATGTACATGGTTTCCCTGGTCGTCCTCGTGGGCGCGGAATTCAACGCCATGCTGTTCCCGCGGGCCATGCTGGGGAAGGAACTGACTGCGGTGGCGCATCCCAAAGGGTAGCTGACTCCTGGAAGGAAAAAAAAGAGCACCCCGGAACAGCACCGGGATGCTCAATTTCTGGCTCGCGAGCGAGCTATTATTTTCCCGCCGTTTGTACCGGCAGGGTGTGCGAGGAGCTCGCATATAGTGTTTCGTGCTCCCGTGCCGTCAGAGGTGCATAGACCAGCGAGAAACCCAGTTGCGGCAGATTCATGGACCGCACCAGCTGATCCGATCCGCTGCCCGTAGTAACGATATAGCTGCCGCCCGGTTTTGGATCAGAGATAATCTCTGCCAGCGCAATCGCCGCCGTCTTTCCGTCCATGGAATGAATCAACACCCTCACCGGCCTCTCGGCCGACGGAATGGTGAGAGCATACTCTCCGGCGGGAAGCACCGACTTGCCCCAGCGGACTGCGTTGGGGAATTGAACTTTACCGCTCAAGGTGGTTTGCGCGTTTGCCCCGACAACTGCCGCCACGACCAAAATCAAGAACGCGAAATTTCGAATGTTTTTCATCACCGGTCTCCTCAGTTTTTATTTCGCCCGGTCTCAAACTCTGTCGAACCGCCGTGCGATGTCAGCAATTTCGCCCAGATCGCCCGGGACCTCAATGGATTGCAAGGCCCCTGTAGGTTCCATTTCTATCCCGTTGCAAGTCTCTGGTAACAAAGCAGTTTCTGCGTTGTCGTCCCACGTTTTTCCGGCGCCCGTTCTCTGGGCAAGTGCTATAGTGCTGTCCTTGGGACCTCGCGCACCCCCGCGGGCGCCCGGAAACAACACAGTCGCGTCCATGCCACGTAACGGAATCGTTCGCTTCGGAAACTTCGAGGTCGATTTGCCTTCCGGCGAGCTTCGCCGTGGGGGGTTAAAGGTCAAGCTCAGCGGCCAGCCTTTCGAAGTATTAGTGACGTTGCTGGAAAAGCCCGGCCAGGTTGTCACGCGCGAGGAACTGCATCAGAAGCTTTGGGCCCGGGACACATTTGTAGATTTTGAGCACGGGCTGAATAAAGCTATCAACAAAGTTCGGGAAGCGCTGGGAGATGACGCCGACAATCCGCGATTCGTCGAGACCCTGCCGCGTAGGGGGTATCGTTTCCTGGCTCCGGTAAGGCACCCCGCACAGCCGGAAGTCGACGTTGGGGATAACCGTGCACGAGTCGCCGATCCGATTCAAGCAACATCGCCAGCCCCTACGGAGACGCTCCGCGCGAAACCCGGGCTTATTTGGCTGCCCGCATTCGGCGCAGCGGCGATCATTTTGGCCGTCCTACTCGTGCTCACAGGGTCGCCCCGGCCACCGCGCGTTCTGAGCTACACCCAACTTACCGATGACGGCGTGCCAAAGGGACACTTCGCTACGGATGGTTCAAGAATTTACTTTAGCGAGTCGGCGCCGAAACCGGTCATCGCTCAAGTCTCAGTCAAAGGCGGTGCCGTGAGCACCTTCGCCCAGCTGCCTAACCTGAGCGGTACAGATGTAGAGTACGCCTCAGTATTGGATTATTCCCCCGTCCGCTCGGAACTTCTGATCGGGACTGGACTAACTGACAGCCGGCTTTGGGCGATCAGTGTTCCGGGCGGATCAGCACCCCGGCGCCTGGGAGATGCGGTGGTGGTGAATTCGAGCGCGACCTGGTCGCCGGACGGGCAGTCCCTTGTATATGGCAAGAACAAAGAACTTTACATCGCCAGTGCTGAAGGCGGCGACTCGCGAAAGCTCGCCACGGTCAAAGGAAATGCCGTAGATCTGCGGTAGTCTCCCGACGGCAAGGTATTGAGGTTCACTTTGGAGAATGCTAATCTGACAAGCTATTCGCTTTGGGAAATCGCTGCCGATGGATCGAACCTGCATCCGTTGTTCTCCGATTGGCAATCCAGAAATGACGGTTCAGGTACGTGGACTCCCGATGGCAGGTACTACGTTTTTGGTTCGGCCCCCGGCCGGACGACATCGATTTGGGCGATTCGCGAAAGCAAGGGTCTGTTCGGCCGACGGGCCAGTAAGCCCGTGCAGCTGACAAGCGGCCCTTTAAGCATCGAGGCGGCTGTTTCCAGCATCGATGGCAAGCACATCTTCGCCTACGGTTCCCTGGACCGTGGCGAACTCATGCGCTACGACCAGGCACGGCATACTTGGCTTCGATATCTCTCGGGGATCTCGGCGGCAGACCTTGATTTCTCGCGCGACGGCGAGTGGGTGACCTATGTGCTTGTTCCAGAGGCAACCTTATGGCGAAGCCGGGTAGATGGGAGCCAGCGGCTGCAGTTGACGGTTTCGCCATTGCGGGCCTCCATGCCGCGCTGGTCTCCTGACGGCAAAACCATCGCCTTTACCGCCCTGAAACCCGGCCGCAACTGGACGATTTATTCTGCCCGCGCTGACGGAGGTGAATTAGAAGAGCTGCTTCCTGACGATCAACTCTATTCGGACCCAAATTGGTCAGCCGACGGCAAGCAATTAGTTTTTGGTGAGTCAGTGCAGTCACCCAAGGCAATTCACATTATCGATCTACAATCGCGGCGCGTGGCCGACCTGCCGGGATCGGAGGGTCTCTTCTCGCCTCGTTGGTCGCCAGACGGCCGCTTTATTTTGGGATTGACCACGATCGTCACACCAAATGCTCAGGATTCGAAAGCCTCCCTGCCGCTGCCGCTAAAGCTGATGCGCTTCGACGTGCACGAGCGAAAGTGGGAGCAGTTGTGTCAGGCTCCCCTCATAACGTATCCAACATTTTCGCGCAACGCCGACTACATCTATTTCTCTGACTCGATCGCCGGTTTCTACCGGGTTCGGGTTGATGGGGGCAAAGTTGAGGCTGTGGCCCAGGTCGATGTCCCGGGGGAAATGAAGTCGGATGACTTTTGGAGTT
>CAVXIO010000003.1:0-356324 GCA_963761915.1 uncultured Acidobacteriota bacterium | reverse complement strand
ATGGAAAGTCTCGTGGACCACGGCAGGTGCCGGGCCATCGGACTGTCGGACATCAGCTTGAATGAATTGATGCAGATCTACGAGCCTGCAAGAATCAAGCCAGCCGTGGTCCAGGTCGAATCGCATCCCTATCTGCCGGAAACGGAGCTTCTGGAATTCTGCAAAGAAAAGGACGTTGTGTTTTTGGCTTTCGCGCCAGGGTCACGGAATGAGGCCAGGGGTGCTCGACGATCCTGTCATTTCGGCAATCGCCACACGAATTGGAAAGACGCCGGCACAGGTCCTATTGGCATGGGCGGTTCAGCGCGGCACGGCTTTGCTTACCACACCCAAAACCGCAGCTCGTGCGCGAGAGAATTTTGACATCTCTGCCCTTCCGGAGGATGCGCTAAACGAAATCAATCGCATTCAGACTAGGCAGAGACTCAATGATGTGGTGAAAACAGGCGTCCCTGGTTTCATCGCACAAGGGAGATGAACATGAAAGCGAAAACGAGAGGAGTCCAATCATGCGTTCTGATATTGTGCTCGGAGGCATTTTCCCCAACTACGAACTGCCCGATCAGACGGGCACACTGCGCAAGCTGAGCGAGCTACAGGGCGAAGATCCACTAATCCTCACGCTTGCGCGCGGCCACTATTGCCCAAAGGAGCACCAGCAGCATTTGGAACTCGCCGCGTTCTACCCTAGGATCGCGGTGGCGTACACACAGATCGCCACGATTTCTACCGACGACCACCACACACTCCAGGAGTTTCGAGCATCGCTCGGAGCCGAGTGGACCTTCCTTTCGGACCCCGAGCGAACCATTCAGAAGGATCTCGACATCCAGGAGTACACCGACCCCGAGCATAATCCGATGATCCCGCATACGCTCGTGCTCAAGCCGGGCCTCGTGATCCACAGCATCTATAACGGCTACTGGTTCTGGGGGCGTCCATCGGTCGTCGATCTTTGGCACGATCTGCGCGTCGTGACGAGTGAAATCCGCCCAGACTGGGATCTGAGCACTCCTGGACTCCGCGAGGCATGGAATGCGGGTGACTTCTCGCGTTTCCACGGGTGGAACAAGCGGGCCAGTATGGAAGATGCCTCGATTGTACTGAACAAATAGCACAACCACCAACTTGCTCTACTGCGGTACCGAATAGCTAGGGAGGCAAATCAAGGCAGAGACACCAGAGACGAACATACTAGATTTCAGAGGTCGATGGGAGCCTCGATGGGTGGCGAGAATGTTTCACATCGATCGCGAGTAGGTCGATCGAGAGGGACATTCCCTCACGACGATCGTGCAAGCGATGGGATAACAAAAGCAGCGGGGGAGGAGTCCAGCTCACTCAGAATTCGAGAAACCAATCCAATGCTCGATAAACTTAAGTCACCGGAAAAGCAACAACCGATGCAGCTCACCACCGATTTTCTAGGAGAGGACCGCCACGAGTTCGTGGCAAAACTAGCTTACACGCTTTGGGAAGGGAGGGATCGTCCGTTCGGTTCACCTGAGGTTGACTGGTTCGCGGCGGAACGAGCTCTGTACTCGTCCTTGGTAGCGTCGGGTTCGGTTACTCCCTCTCCGAATGCCGCGCAGCACATAGCAGAACGGCTTTACTGGTAATTTGCGGAGTGGGGTTGCGGCCATCGCTTTCGTTGGCCGAGCACGCGAGGTTTGTAGCGAAAGTGCTTCCATGATTCTATGCGGGCAGATCGTACACGTGCTCAACTCTGAAGGAGCAAATCAATGCCGAATTGCTCGCGTTTCTTTTCGGTGCAAGCAGCGAGGGCTGAGGTCGTGCCGAAGCAAAATGAGTGGTCGAGGCGCCAACAATACTCAAGAGTTCGATAAAGAATGGAGGATCAGATGACGATTTCCAATCAAACAGTTGAGCGATGTATAGAGGAGTGCTTGCAGTGCTCACGCTGGTGCGCTCAATGCCGCGCTGAGTCCCTGGACCAAGATCCGAGCATGATGAGGGACTGTATCCGACTTTGTAACGAATGTCTCGAATTGTGCCGAACCTGCGTAACCCTACTTACGGGCAGTTCCGGATTCGCTCACCGGGTGTGCAGTATCTGTTCCGAGCTATGCTCAGCCTGTGCGACAGAGTGCGGCAAATCCGAAGGTGAAACAATGAGGAAGTGTGCTCAAGCGTGCCGTCAATGCGCGGCTACATGCGCCGAAGTCGCACAAGCGGGCCCAATTCGGCGGGCTGCTGCATAAAATGAAAGTCTGGGCTGCCTTGCCCCGCCCTGTGAGGGACGCATCTTCGGATTGCCGGCGAAGGACGTAGGCACACATTCCAGCCTGTTTCGTCGATGGCGTTCACGATACTGCGGCGAGAATTCTTGTAGAACGCTGAAAGTACGAGCTGAATGAACAACTGAATCAAGGATTTGCCTTTGTAGCACGCTTCAGGGCATTTTCAATCTTCACTTAAAGCTGAGACGTAGCCTCCCGCCACCAAGGTAATTCTGAGAGGGAAGCTCGGCGGTTGCAACTAGGAGTACTGTGGTTGACGCACGCATTCGTAAGGCGTGTCGTGGCCTTCACCGCGCTCATGCTGGCGAACGGTATCTGGCTGCGATCACGATCACAGCATAAGTCCAATGATTGGCGAAATGGTGAGTGACTGAGATGCAGGGGCTGGCGAAGACAATTCTTTCGGTACAAGGGTTAACAGTAAACTTGGATGGGCGCAGCATTCTATCGGGTCTGAGTTTTGAGCTCCATGCGGGGGAGATGCTGGCTATCATCGGCCCCAACGGTGCAGGAAAGACGGTGCTGCTGAAAACCCTTCTGCACCTCCTCCCGTACCAAGGGGAGATTCACTGGGTGGAGAGTGCACGCATCGGTTATGTCCCGCAAAGGGTGGCCGCTGACCGGCAACTGCCACTGTCGGCGAGTGACTTGCTGAATGCCGAGGCCCGTTTCCTTAAATTGAGCCAGGCGGACATAGAGCGGGCGGCCACGGTGACCAATCTTACCGCTGAACTGCTGAGCGCGAACATCGGCATCCTGTCGGGTGGGCAGTTTCAAAAAATACTGATTGCCGCCGCACTTTTAGGGCGACCGAACGTGATCCTGTTCGACGAACCGACAGCCAGCCTCGACGAACTCACCGAGGAGCGCATCTATGAATTGCTCAACCGCATTAAAGAAGAGCAGGGCATAACCGTAGTTCTTGTCTCACACGACCTGAGTGTCGTCTACCGCTACGCCACAACGGTCCTGTGCATTGGCAAGGGGAAGCCTTGTTTTGGCCCACCGAAAGAAGTGCTCACTCCCGAGGCATTGGAGGCCCTTTACTCAGCTCCACCCAAGTTCTATCGGCACCTCCAGGACCACCACGGAGTCTGATTCCGACAACTTTATGTCATGGCTATCTCACACCAGCGCCGGTTACTCGATAATGCTCGCCCTTCTCTTCGCCGTGGCAGCCGGCCTGGTCGGAAGCTTTGCCTTGATGAAACGCATGCTTCTCGCTGGAGACGTCATTTCTCATTTGGCCCTCCCCGGATTCGGACTGGCGTTCTTGCTGAAGATCAATCCGCTGCTTGGCGCCGCGACGACACTTTTTCTAGGAACGCTGTTGATATGGCAACTGCAGAAGAAAACGGGGCTGGCAACTGAGAGCGCGATCGGCGTTGTATTCGCAGCGGCGCTTGGAATTGGGGCTGCCATAACACCTAGCGATGAGTTGATCGAGGCTCTGTTCGGGGAAAATCATGCGACTTCGCTGCTTGGCTTTCTTCTGGGTGCTTTCGCAGTGGCTTTCATCATTGCCGCGATCTGGAAACTGCGAGACCAACTCGTGTTGACTCTGTTCTCTCCGGAACTGGCAATGGCGACTGGAGTAAAGGTCGATCGCGTCGACCTCTTCTTCCTCTTGCTCTTCAGCTTGACCATACTCGTGGGATTGCGCTTCATGGGGGCACTCCTGGCAGGTTCCTTGATTATCCTGCCGGCAGCCATTGGACGCCGTCTGACCAACAAGATGTCCCACTTTCTGATTGCTTCGTCAGTCGCGAGCGCCGTGTCGGTTGGGGCTGGGTTACTGCTGAACGCTATGGTTCCGAAATTTGGTGCTGGACCATCGATCGTCATGGTAGCGGCCTTATTGTTCGCGATCTGCCTGTTTAAGTGACCTTAGAAGTCTGGGCTCGACGCGTCTGCGCTGTTCGCAAAGCAGTCCTAACAGGAAGGCAAGGAACTCTTCAAGCGAGCGGATTTGATCTAGCGGTCGGTGTCGACTTCTTCGACACGGCCCTGGAACTTGCCCCGGGGGGATTCGAGTCCGGGCTTAACCGCAGAACGAATGCAGTCCACGAATTGTTCCCGAATTTTACTAAAACGTTTCTGTAGCGCCATCCGTGCCGCGTGTTTTCTGTTAGTTACGAGTGAAATGGTCACTGTCTCGGCAGAGGCCGCAGTCCCACTTACCTTTTTCTCTTGTCTTCTGATCCCGAACATTTCTACACCGACTCCTAGGCGAGCATCGGCGCTCGTCACAGAGTGGTCACAATAAAGAGGCCATATTTCGGGGAAGTCGCCGTGAAGGCTCCCTTGATTCCGGCGTGACTTTCTAATCTCCTCCCGCACGGGCCGGACCACTCGGCCCGGCCGGCAATAGCTCCGGATGGAGGTTTCGCAGCCAAGCTAGGGTGTTGTTCTTGAGTTCCTCCGCGAGTTTCACCATCGCTTCCAATTCCTGATCTGACACGGCACCTGCAACGTCATAAACCGATTTGTTCCTCTTATTGTTGAACGTCTTGAATCTTTGAATGACCTTCGGGTTGGCTTTTATGGTGAGTTCGAGAGATTCGATTGTTTTTACGTGGTGACCCGCTTGGGTGACGGTGCGAAGACCGGAGGCGCGGAGCGCTGTCGTCGCGATGCAGAGCGCGGCGTTGAAAGCAGCGATAAATCGAAGGTCGGTCGAAACAGCTTCGACCTTTGAATCCGCAAGGCTACGATCCACAATTCCCAGAAGATCCTTGATCTCACCTGTGCTGGTCGGCTCCCGCCTTAGCCAACCGTACTCCACCCACTTTTCTAAGCTCATCCTCGTCTCCTAGCAAAAATTCCTTTTGGCCTTTGAGCACGGCGGTCAAAAAATGATTCCCGCTCGCAAGTTTCGACTTGAATTCCTCGACGGAATACACGGTCGGGTTGATAGGGCGGCCGATGTTTTTCTCCACTGTAGAAAGCCGCGAAAGGATCTCGTCAAGTGTGGCCTTCCCAACAACCATTAGATCAACATCACTGTGTGCCGTTTCTTCCTCGCGTGCGACCGAGCCGTAAACAAATGCCACAAGGACTCGCTTCGCCAAAGGATGCAATGCCGATTGCAAGACGCTAAAGATGCCAATTGTCTTGTTCACCAGGGCCTGCATCTCTCGAAATATGGGGGCGTGTCGGTTCGCCTGATAGAAAACTTGGCTGCCCAGCGAACTGCGAATGATAAGACCCACTTTCGAGAGGTTTTCAAGCTCTCGTTGAACCGCGCCAACGCTGGCATCTACTTCGCGTGCAATTTGGCGTGTGTAGAATGATTGATCGGCCCTGCCATAGAGCAGGGCGAGGATAGCGCCCCGCGTGCGTCCGAACAGAAGGTCCCCGAGACCGTTGCGTGTACTCATTCCGAGAACAATTGTACTCAGGATGAGAACGCATTTCAAGGGTTAGCTTCGATTCGCTTATCCTCTTTAAGTGTTCTCGTTTAATGGTTCGGCCGACGCTTAGGCGAACATCGGCGCTGGTCACAGAATGGTCACAATAAATCGGCCATCTTGACGGATTAAGTTGTTGAATGAAAAAGGGTTTAGGCTCAAAGATCGCACTGAAAAGGCTGCGCTCTACCGACACCCTCCGTCAGACAAATCCATTCGGGGAAGTGAGTTCTTGCGAGCTTGATTTTCTTGTAACAACCGATTCGGGAATCCATACCGTCCATACCGTAATCAAGCTAGTTGGGGTTAATCAACGTTTCTTGTGTGACGCATGTTCCAGATGTTATAAAAGGTAACTAGCGGTAAGTACGACGGTTTCCGGCATCTCATTGAACGCAAAGAATCTGTCCTGAAGAGCCTCATAGAATCCCACTCTCTCCGCCAGTTTCCAAATCGCAGCCAAACATGCGGGTTCCGCAATCTTGTTACTATTTTTGAGCGGTTCCTGTTACTAAAAATCGTGAAATTCCTTGATTCGCAGTATTGGACTTCAAGGGAATTTCATGGCAAACCGCAACGCAACGCTGTACATCCGCATCACCAAGAACGGCAGAGACTCGTTCTGCAAGCCCGTTTACCAGTCCAAGGGTCGCCTCAAGCCTCAATACGCAATGGTCAATGGCGAACCTGAACATCACAACGAAGGCGTCTATTACGTCCGCTTCGGTACGGACGGCGGCAAGCAACCGTTCGTGCTGGTCGGCAAAGACCCCTACATCGCGTTGGACAAGCTGGAGGAAAAGAAACGATGGCTGCGGGACCGAGAACGGCAGGTCGTTCCTCAAACGCCCGCCCACTCGAAACCCCAAACAAGCAAGCTGAGCATGGACGATGCGGTCGAGCGGTATTTCAAAAACCTTCACTCGCAGGGGAAAGACCCGAAAACCATCCGCGCTTATAAGGTGGCGGTCGAAGAGTTCCGCAAGTCATGTACCAAGGAATTCCTCCACGAGATCAGCAAACAAGATTTGATCGACTTCATGGGCTGGCTCCGCAAGCAACCCCCGAAACTGCGGCTCTTCACGAGATGGCACATGCCGCTGCCAGCATTCGTGGCAGTCACGGACACGATCCAGAATTCTTCGCCCAAGTGGAAATGTTGCTACGCCGGAAAGCGCTGATTGCTATCGACACGCCGGAAGCAGGTGGTGTTCACATACTCGCTAATCTCGTACCTTCCCGGTTTCCGCTGCTCAAGCGCACAATCGACCGATTGGAAGCCCGCCGCAGTGGGGCAATGGAGAAACTCATCGCTGAACGCAATCTGCAAGTGCGGACAACGACCGATGACGACATCCTACAGCGGTTTGAAGATGCGGCAATGGAGCTAACGTGGAAGGAAGCGCTCATGGTGGTGGGGCTTGAAAACGGACTGGTGGACGAGACCGGGCGACCCTTGACTGCCCGCTCGCGCCGGATATTGGATAAAGCAAAACCCAAACATACCCGCGCAAGGCGCGAGTTCCTTCAGTACAGAAATGCAGAGTTGGAGTCTCAGCGGCTCTCACCGGGCGGCGACCAGAAATTTTGAACTACGTTTCCGTGCCGATAGGACAAGTTGTCGATGCGTCGTGCGGCAACCAGCGCTGCATCATGAATGGTACATTCGAAACCAACAGTCGTGGTTCGCATGAACAAACCTTGTTCCATCCAGTAGAGGTCGCAAATGAAGAACCGTGAACAGCCAGAGCCGGCCTCAGCCTTCCCTTACGAGGTGTTAACCACAGCGGAGCTTGCCGAGCGTCTGAAGGTAAAGGAAAGCTGGGTCGTTGACCAGAGCAAACGCTCCCGAACCGCCGACCCAATTCCTATCTTCCGGCTGGGCAAGCATCGCCGATACCTCTGGGGATCGCCGGAGCTTAACGCTTGGCTCCGTCGCCGCAGCGGTTCGTCAGAGAAGACCGCGTAGATTGCTGTCGCGAACGGCTGAGGTTTTCTATTTCTTGTTACTATTTTGTTACTTTTTTCGAGTATAATCCGTCGTGTTTTAGCTGCTGTGGACTTCGTTAACCGTCGTCGAACTTCATCGCAGCAACTCTAAAAGTATCTGCGATTACAAAGGGATAGAACGATTTTTCCATTGTTGCTGTGACTTCGGAAATTGGTCGGAACACAATCCCACTCTCTCCGCCACGCAGTCTGCACTGCGGAGAAAATCCGCTCGCTCTGCGCCGAAATACGCGAACAATGCCGGTATTTCGCCATTATTCCCGGACAAACCGGACTGCGGAGAATGGACTGCTCGGCATCGAATGCGGTGCTGTCCTGGCTTTTCTCCGGAAGGCACATGCGCAGTCCGGTTCTAACAAGGGCGGTTTGGTCACGAATGTGTCACCCCATTCGTCGATTTATTTAGAGGGACACTTTCTTGCCTCCGCCTGAGCACTGGACTGCCCAGAGCGGAGGCCATTGTGCGTTCATTCAGTACTGCCAGTTAACGTTCACGGACCCGGTTCCGCTGCAGGGAACTGTATACATATGGTTAGAGCCGTTTTCCCAAACCACATTGCCGTTGGCTTGTATGTCGATGAATTTGAACTGAATGTTCTGGCAGGCTGGAGCAGAAACATTCAGGAACCAGTTTGGATAATTGGGATCGAGCATGGGGCCAACTGCCGTGGAAAACGTCGTACCCCAGTCGCCCAGTTCGACCGTGTTACCGGTCAGGTAAATATAGTCACCCGTGTTTGTGGGATTGGCATTATTCACCGTAAAGGTCACGGGAATCAGCTTCGCCGTAAGCACTGTGAATTGGATAGTGTTGGCGGCCTGCCCGGAACTGTTCTTGAGTTGGACCAGATACACGCCGTTTGAAACATTGGGAACGGTGAACGTAACCGAGGTGCTGGTCCAGGAGTTAATGGTCGCGCCGGTAGTGCCAAACAAGACACTTCCATTGGAACTCCCGAAGTTCTTGCCGGCAATCGTTACTTTCATTCCCGACTGACCCACGGTCGGCCCAATCGAGCCGACTTCGGGAGCCGTCGGAGCAGAACTGGCCACCCACACCGCCACAGTGTGGGCTGGCAGAGTGAAATTCTGTACTGGATCATTACCGCCGCTGCCCGAAGTTACGGTGATGCTTAACCCGCCAAGTAAGCCGCCCAGATAGTCGGAGTAGTTGCCGGCGGGCAGCGCCGTATTCAGCCCGGTGATGGAATAACCCTGACTTGTATTTTTGTTCATGGCCACGAGGACAACGTCGCCAAAGAACTGCCGCTCATAGATGTAGACGTCGCTGTTCATCCAGCGTTGCGTCTGCGTGCCATAAGCTAGAGCGTCATTAGTGCCCGTCCTAAGCGCGGAAAGCTTGCTGATGAGCTGGTACGCGGTCGTGGTCGTACTGAAGGAACTCATCCAGAGGCGGTTGTAAGGCGTACCCCCGCCGCCGGTGTCATTGTGAAGATACTGTTCGTCTCCATAGTAAATAGTCGGGATGCCGCGAGCCGTTAGATCGAACGCCAAAGCCTCGTTGAGGCGGTTGTTATCGTTATCCATGCTGAGCAGGCGCGGTTGATCTTGATTGTCAACCCAGTCGACAAGATCGTTGGGCCAGGTGAAATTGCCGTTTTCCGTGTTCAGCGCGCTGTCGACCTCAGTGAAGCTGTTGCCGTTGCCGAGCACGTCACGCAGCGCCAGGCCCAGCGGATAATCGTAAAGGGCCATGCCGCTTTTGTTGGCAAACTTGACCGAATCCGCAAACAGCGAGTCGCTGGTTGTTTCATACCATTCTCCGAAAACAAAACTCGGAGCATTGTTGTAAATAGAGTTTGCCTCGCTGTACTCCCAGCCCCACGTGGTGTGTTTCACGGCATCCATGCGGAAGGCATCGGTTCCGTTCTGTTGAAACGTTTGCAGCGACTGCTTGAGATAGCCGTCGATGGTCGAATTTTCCTGGTTCAAGTCGCACAGATCCTCGAGAATGTAGTACTGCAGCTGGTAACGATCCTCGAAGTTGCTGATTTCGGGATTGTGATGGAAATAGCCATTCGGGTCGTTGTTGCAAGCCGCCATGAAGGTGCCATTGTTATAGAGTGAGCCGTATTCGCCGGCATCCTGCTGGTTCGTGTCGTTCGCCGGAAAATCCACGATGATCTTGATCCCGAGGTTATGCGCGGCGGAGATGAGATTATCGAAGGCAGTCCAGGTTTCTGAGCAATCGCCAAAAAAATTGTCGATCTTCATGTAGTCATCGGCCGAATAGCCGTGGTAGGGCGCGGTGGGATTTCCGTTACCGTCTGGAATATTGACGTCAATGTTCTCAACCGGCGGAGAGATCCAGATAGCCGTGATGCCCATTCCATGGAGATAAGTCAGCTTCGCCTGGATACCGGCTAGGTCTCCTCCCCAGTAGAGATTCCAATTCGTTTTTGTGGAATCGTAGAGGCCGGCGCCCCTGGTGCAGTTGTCGTTCCCTGTATTGCCGTCATAGAAGCGGTCTGTAACGATCTGATAGATTACCTGCTTTTTGAAATCCTGGGCCCGAGAGTAAGTGGAGACTAACGCGAAAACGCTGGCGCAGAACAACGCGCGACCAAGGAATCGAATCATGGTATTGTCCTCCTCGAAGAAATACTTCAGTTGTCCACGCATGTCACCATGCAGGCGGCGAAGTGGGTTGCCGTTGAGGTTCGGTGACGTTCCCTGAGTTTCAGTTGGCTGTGGCGAACAACCAACTTTTTCGGTACCTTAACACGACTTATGCCCGCCACCTTCTAATCGGTGTGGAAATTTACAAAATCAGGAATAGGCCACCCTCGCCTGGAACTGGAGAGACATGGCACGAGAGCTTATTCCCGGGCTGGAAGTCGGCTTGGGGGCCGTGACCCTCAAGTGCCTATCAATCCGGCTTGGTGGAACGAAGTTGTACTGTGTAGTGCCCGTTCTTGTCCGGCTGAACATTCTGCGTCTCCAGCCACAGCGGGACGCCGCCACTCTGTTCGGCATAGAGCGAGAAGGTCACGCCAGTGACGCCGGTCAGCGGGTTGCCGTTGACATCTCTTAGCGTTCCGCTGTACAACCCTTGCGCCCGCTCGCCTGGTGGGAAAAAACATAAATGGCGGAAGCGAGTGGGGGTCGAACCCACCGGCGACGGGGTGACCCGCCGCCCGCCGGTTTTGAAGACCGGGACGATCACCGGACCGCATGCGCTTCCGTGCTTATTATCAATCGCTACCGGGAACGGCCCACCCCCTCTACGCCAGTTCCTTGGTCACCACGAATGAGGCTGCCCCATCCTCGCGTTTTTTGCAAGGGTGGATACGATGCTGCAAAACGCATTCAACTGGCACTCAGCGGAGTCGAGTGCCAGTCTCGAGCCCCATTTTTGGCCGCTTTTCCTTCGCCCTGTGTCTTTTCTACCACTTTTTCGTCGCGCGCCCTAACCCATTACTTCCCAGCCACTTGCGGTCCACAAATTATAGCTTTAGGGTGGTTTTCCGAGTTTTCCGAGATTTCCACAGTGTTCCCACAAAAACTGCTCTAATGTTCCCATCGGAACATTTGCAGTCGAGGTCAAACCCGCTGGAGTTTTGCCTAGGTTGAGGATTGGTAAGAGACTTACTTCGGCAGCTTGAAGTTCACCGTGATTTGCGTCTGAATCTCAACCGGCGAACCGTTGAGCAGGTAGGGTTTGTATTTCCACTGCTTCACCGCGTCGGCCGCGGCGTGCGCCAGTTGGGAGTCTCCGCTCACAATTCTTACCGCGGAAATGTTGCCCTTTGGTGAGATTGTCGCCATCAGCTGAACTGAACCTTCCGTGCGCAGGCGCAATGCGCTCGGCGGATACACAGGATTCACTTTTTTCAGCAACAATCCTTGGGACACTCCCTGCGATATGTTCACCGTCTGCAGCACCGGAGTCGGCGCGCTGCCCGCGCTGTCCAACAAATTAGGAGGTACGCTGCCGTTGGCTCCCGGGGCGATAGTGGCGATGCTGAGATCCGGAGCATCGTTTGTCTCCGCCGGTTTTGTGTTCAATTTGGAAGGGGTCTTCAGCACGATCGGAATTTCAGCCGCCTTCTCTTCAGCGGGCGTACTGGCTGGAGCTTTATTTTCCACCACAGCCGCCGAAGGCTTGGATGAGTTTGCTTCCCCGCTGGCCTGGCCAGGTTTGGCCTTGGCATCGTCCGCACTCCCTGCGGTTTGTGACTCGGAAGAAGAAGACGGCACAGACCTGATCGAACTTGGCGAAGCCTTCGGAGCCGCTGCAGCAGTGGGCGCCGGTTGTGTGGCGACGCCCGCGGGAGCGCTGCTGCCGGCATTCGGACCCCAATGCATCCATGCAACGTAGCCACCGGCTGCAATCAGTAGAATCGCGGCTATCGCAATCATTGCTTTCTTGCCTGCGCTGCCGGAGGGTTCGGTTTCACTGCCAACAGTGCCGCCAAAGGTGAGCGTGGGGAGAGGAGCAGGTCTTCCATCGATCGAAGAAACATTTTCGCTCGAGTCCGCGAATTTTCCTGCCTGACTATCGTGTTCCGCGCTGCGCGCTGACGGTTTGCTTTCCGGTGAAGCGTCATCTTTCCGTTCGCGAGCTGTAGCGGGCGCGCTGGCGGCGCTCGTTCCTGATCCTGCCGGATTAATCGGCGCAACCTCTGCACGGTGACCTGACGCGTCATTGGGCTCGGCTTTCGCAGACAAGGAAACCGGAGAGCTGATCTCGGGCACCGTCGCGTCCAACCGGGGCGCCGTTTTCTCAGACACCGGGATCACATTCGGAGTTGTGACTTGCGGCACAGGCTTCGGAGGCGACGACAAGGCAGACGCAGCGGTGCCCGCTCCCGTCGCTGGTTTTGCCGCCTCGTTCTTCCGCAACAGTCCACGGGCAACTCGTAACGTGCCCTTCGCCTGCTCCACATTCATGGGCTTGGTAAGAACCAGGTTTGCGCCGATGCGAAAAGCTTTTGCGACTCCCGCTTGTCCCTCGACTATAGCCACCGCAAGCGACGACTGATTATTGCTTGTATTGCGCGCACTCTTGAACAGCAACGTGGCATTCTGCTCGTTATCGCAGTCAACCACTACCGCATCGAAGTGCTCGCCCATCAACCTCTTGACCGCGGCGAAGGGTTCGGTGCAGGGGGTGACGGCGAAGTCCAGCTCGCTGAGGACCTGCGTGACGGTACGAGCCGTCTTCTCGTCGGGACAGAACAGGAGTGCTTGATAACCCATATTAAGGTCATCGTAGGTACACCCGTAAGGCCCATCAAGTTACGCTAGTAATTCCGATTCGGCATGTTTCCTTGCCAAGCCACGCTTTTGGCCCTTACCGAATTGCCGGTTGACTGCGGATACAATGCGGATCATGCGAATCCCGCTCTGGCTCAAGGTGTTCTGGACAGTGTGGGTGATTGTGTGGGCGCCGATCTACTGGCGGCAATACGGTCTGCAGAATTTTCTTTTCTTCTGCGACCTCGGCAACCTCTTCATTGCCGCTGGCCTCTGGCTCGAGAGTCCACTCATATTCTCGTGGCAGGCATCGGGATTGCTGTTATTCCAAAGTTTATTTGTGATCGACTTAGCTGTCGCTCTCGTAGGTGGGCGCCATCCGATCGGTGGGACGGAATACATGTTCGATCCGCACATCCCCTTGTGGATCCGTGGGCTTAGCTTGTTTCACGTGGTGGTTCCTCCGTTGTTACTGTGGGCAATTTGGCGTCTGGGCTATGACCGGCGGGGCTGGAGATATCAAACGCTGACGGCGTGGATCGCAGTTCCGATCAATTACTTCTGGCGTCCGCAATACGATGTGAATTGGGCTCGCGGTCCATTCTTTCGCGAACAGCATGCCGTGCCCGGACTTCTCTATCTCGTGGGATATCTAATTCTTGTTCCCGCTCTGGTTTACTATCCCACACACCTGTTTCTCGCGTGGGTCACCCGGCGATGGCATGCAAGATGCTAATCGTTCTTAGCGGAGTTCTTTGCCGTTCCGTCGTTGGGTTCGGCAATTTGCTTTGCGGAACTCTGTACCTTTTCTCTATCCGAGGCGGAGTCCTTGCTCAAATAGAGCGTCTGCGACGGGAACGCGAGGCTCGTTCCCGAATCCTCCACATAACCCATGATGCGCAGCAGCAAGTCTTCACGGACTGCGGCGAACTCGTTGAAATCCTGCGTCAGCACATAACAGACAACTTCCACATTAATCGAGGTGGGAGTCAGCTCGATGAGCCTCACCCGGGAAGTTGGGGCCTCGATTTTGGGATTGCTTTCCAGCACGCGACGAATTTCGGAGAGCACAGAACGGAGATGGTCAGTTGAAGTATCCAAGTGCAGCGCGAGCACGGTCTTGAAAAGCATCTTATCGCGGCGGCTTAAGTTCTCAACGTTGAT
Organism: uncultured Acidobacteriota bacterium; assembly: GCA_963761915.1. GTDB lineage: Bacteria > Acidobacteriota > Terriglobia > Terriglobales > Acidobacteriaceae > Sulfotelmatobacter. Next base: position 342,259 of record CAVXIO010000003.1, on the reverse strand, counting down.
GGTAGCGACGGTGCCGTTGGGAATCGCCAGCAACGTTCTTTCTTCGGTACGTACGCGAGTGGAGCGCAGGCCAATATCTTCCACCGTTCCCGTGCGGTCGCCGAAGCGGCAAACGTCGCCGACGCGAATCACTTCATCGCCCAAGACAGATACGCCGCCGAACAAATTAGCGATTGTCTGTTGCGCGCCGAAGCCGATGGCCAGTCCTCCAATGCCCAGGCCAGCCAGAGCTGTACTCATGTTGAAGCCGAGGATGCTAAGGATAAGAAACGCCGCCATCACGAAGACCGCAGCCTTGACCAGGCGCTCGCCCAGCAGCATCAGCGAGCCCGTGCCGCCGTGACCGCGCGCCAAAGCGCGGCTGCGCACGCGCCGCAAGAACCAGCGAATTATGCGCCACAAAACCCAGTTCGCGCCCACCACAAACGCGACGCCGGTAGCCTGGTTGTAATAGTGCCGCTGCAACAACGGCATGCGAAGATAGGTGGCCAGAATCCGATGAACAATCGTTCCGGCGAGCAGCCACTCCGGGCCAGAGACCGCCCGCCACCGCCAAAACCCAGGTTCCATCTTCTTGCGCATCCACCACAGGAAAGGAATTTCGAGCACCGCTAACAGCAGCCATCCGACGGCGGCTGCGACGGGAATCAGCAGCACGAGAGCAAACCATTGCCACAGCGGCATGCCGGCCAATTGATGTTTCACCACCCACTTGGGCAGTCGCGTTTCTACCTGGCGCGCCTCGACCTGCTCGTAGAGTTCAGGAACTTTGGCCAGAGTGTCAGAGGAAATCAGCCAGATTCTTCCCGCATTTGGATCGGAAACGCGAACCAGTTCCAGCTCTGCCTCCACGTCTCCAGATGACATGGTTCCAAGCTTTTGGCGGTCCGGCGCAATGTCTTCCTGAGGAGTGCCTTCCGGTTGCCGGCTCGGCCGCAGGCTGCCGCTGAATGCGCGGTTCATCGCGACGTTCAGCTTCATGGCGAGGGCGTCCCCCTGAGCCTGCCGCCGTCCCGGGCTTATCTGGAGGTATTGGGCTGCGATGCCGTAGTTGCCCGCTTGCGCCGCTTCCAGAAATCCGTAAACGGTTCCATACGGAGTTTCGCGGCCCAGTGGGTCAGCCTTGGAGGAAGCGCTGGCGGGAGCTTTCGGTTGCAGGGCTTGAGTTAGCTGGCCTTGTGCCGGCAGCGGCAGCCAGGCCGCGAGGCCAAGCACGAGAAAAACAATTCCTTTGGAAAAAGTGGACATGCGTTTCTTCTGTGCTCTGCCTTGTGAGGGCAGCCGAGTGCGTTGCAGATTCGACTCGGCAAACAAAAGCTCATTGTAGCGGATCAGTTCAGCGCTCGCGATATTGTCCACTATCCGCGTTTGGGACGGTAAACGTGCGTGCTGGTGCCAAAGAACACTTCTGCGGACTCCATCACCGTTTCAGAAAGCGTGGGATGCGGATGGATGGTCATTGCAACGTCGCTGGCCAGCGCGCCCATCTCGATGGCGAGCACTCCTTCGGCAATCAGCTCGCCAGCGCCCGCGCCAACAATGCCAACGCCAAGCACCCGCTCGGTTTGCGGATCGACGATCATTTTGGTCACGCCCTCCGGGCGATCGAGGGTGACCGCGCGTCCGGATGCGCCCCATGGGAACTTTGCAACTTTGATTTCGCGACCCTCTTTTTCCGCCTGCGTTTCCGTGAGACCGCACCACGCAACTTCTGGATCGGTGAACACGACCGCAGGAATCGCATTAGGTTCGAAGGCAACCTTGTGGCCGGCGATAGCTTCGACGGCAGTGCGGCCTTCATGCGAAGCTTTGTGCGCCAGCATGGGCTCGCCGACCACATCGCCGATTGCATAAATGGCTGCATCCGCAGTCTGCAGTTGCTTATTAACCTCGATGAACCCACGGGGGTTGACGGCGACTTGCGTCGTCTCCAGGCCGGGAATTTCCGAGTTTGGCTTGCGCCCTACCGAAACCAGCACGCGGTCGAAAGTTTTTGTCCGGTCTTTTTCCTGCACGGACGAGCCTTCGAAGGTAGCTCGAATTCCTGCCCCGTCTTCTTTGAGCGAGGCGACGGTGGTGTTGAGCAGAATTGTTTCGAACATCTTCTCCAGGCGTTTGTGGAGCGGAAGAACCAGATCGCGATCCGCGCCGGGAAGCAGACCGGGCAGCATTTCCACCGTAGTGACCCGCGCGCCGAGGGCGGCATAGACTGAGCCGAGCTCCAGGCCAATGTAGCCGCCGCCAACTACAAGAAGACTCGCGGGAATGTCTTCCAAGTTGAGAGCGCCGGTGGAATCCATGAGGCGCGGCGAATCGAGCTTGAGCGCGGGGATAATGGCAGGGCGCGAGCCGGTCGCAAGGATGATCCGGTCAAAGTTAAGAGCTGCTTCGGTGCCGTCTGTCTTGGTGACGCGCAGCGTCGTGGAGTTTTGAAACGCCGCGCGACCCTGGATGTATTCCACGTGACGCTGTTTGGAAAGTTGCCCGAGGCCCCCGGTAAGTTTTTTTACGACACTTTCCTTCCAACTGCGCAACCGCGCCAGATCGACGTTAGGGCGCGGAAAGTCGATGCCCCAATTCGTGGCTTGCTGAGATTCTTCGATCAGCTTGGCGACGTGCAGCAGCGCTTTCGAAGGAATGCAGCCGCGGTAAAGACAGACGCCGCCGGGATTGGCTTCGGGATCAATCAGCGTAACCTGCATGCCGAGATCGGCAGCTAGGAAGGCGGCAGCGTAGCCGCCAGGTCCGCCGCCGACAACCGCAAGTCGTAGCTTCTTAGTTTCTTCTGAAGTTGTTTCTGCTGTTTCGTCGAGAGCTTCGTTCATGAAGTGGCTTTCTTTTGATGAACATTTTGCGCGACTTAGCCTTGAACGGAGAGCAGGAAGGGCTGCTCGAAGGCCTCCGCAACCCAGCGCAGAAAGCGCGCAGCGTCGGCGCCGTCAATCAGGCGGTGATCGTAGGAAAGCGAGAGCGGCAGGATCAGCCGCGGCTCGAACTTTCCTCCGATCCATTCCGGCTCCATGCGCGAGCGTGAAAGCCCTAGAATGGCAACTTCGGGATGGTTCACGATCGGCGTAAAGGCCGTGCCTCCGATGCCGCCGAGGTTGGTGATGGTGAAGGTGCCGCCCTCCATATCGGCGAGGGTAATTTTCTTTTCGCGCGCCTTCTGCGAGAGTTGCGACAACTCAACCGCGAGCTCGACGATATTTTTCTTATCGACATCGCGAATCACCGGAACGAGCAGGCCGCGATCGGTGTCAGCCGCAACCCCGATATTGATGTACTGCTTGTAGATGATTTCTTCCTTCTCCATATCGATGGTGGCGTTGAATTGCGGGAACACCTTCAGCGCGGCTGCGCATACTTTCAGCGCGATCGCGGTCACGGTCATCTTGCCACCGGCTTGTTCAGCCTTGGGAGCAAACCGGGCGCGCAGTTGTTCGAGTTCGGTGATGTCGGCGCGGTCGTGCTGCGTGACGTGAGGAATCGTATTCCAGGATTCGGCCAGATGTTCGGCGGTCTTGCGGCGAACCCCGCGCATGGAAACGCGTTCGATTTTTCCCCACTTCGCGAAGTCGGGTAGTTTAGGCTCGACGAAATGCCCGGCACGCGGCGGAGCCTGAGCCGCGGTGAGGGCTGCTGCCAGCGCGGTTTTCGCATGGGCTTTGACATCGTCTTCGCTGATGCGTCCGCCCGGGCCGGTGCCTTTTACTTCGTAAATGTCGACGCCGATTTCGCGCGCCAGGCGGCGCGTGTGAGGTGCCGCGGGGACCGGCCCGCGGTGCTCGGTTCCGGCAACCTTGCCCAATTGTGCAGGCATGGAGAATGCTGCCGGCTGCTGGCGCGGCTGGTCGGGCGGCAATGCTTGCTCCTCAGTTTTCCCCTCTGCGCGAATTGCAGCCTGGAAAGCCAGGCGCGCCCCGTGCTGTCCGGAGACGTGCTCGACGGGACGACTGGCCGCACGAGCAGGTTCAGCCTTTGACGGCGCGGCGCCTTGCAACGTAAAAATCACTTGCCCGACTTTGATCTTCTCGCCCTCTTTGACTCTTACTTCATTGACCACGCCGCTGACCGTCGATGGAACTTCAATCACGGCTTTGTCGGTTTCGAGCTCCATGACCGGCTGGCCTTGCGAAACTTTTGCTCCGGGAGCGACCATCAGCCGCACCAGGTCGCCCTCGGAAATATTCTCTCCGAGTTCCTGTAAGCGAAACTCGCTGGCAGGGGCGTCGGTTGACCGCTTGCGTTGCGGAGCTGGCTGAGATTCAGATGGCGCGCGATCTGGCTGCGGCTTTACCGCCGCCGCGGTTGGGCCGGATGCAGGTTGCGACGGTTGCGGCTTAGCGGCAGACTTTGCGGGCTCTTCCGGGCGCGGGGCTTTGGCCACATCCGGAGCGGAGGCGCCATCGGCGGAAGCCCCGTTACTGTCCGCCCTAAAAATGACTTGCCCTACTTTAATCTTGTCGCCCTCTTTGACCAGAACTTCCTTAATGGTTCCGCTCACCGATGAAGGAACTTCCACGACCGCTTTGTCGGTTTCGAGTTCCATGACCGCCTGGCCTTCGCTGACGGTCGCTCCTGGCGCGACCATCAGGCGCACCAAGTCGCCCTGTTCAATATTTTCACCGAGTGCGGGAAGTTTGAATTCGATCACTGATTCCATTCCTTACTTTGTTCGAGTGCGATTCGCGTCTCAGCGCCTAGCTTACTGCCGGATTTAGTTTCTCTGGAGCGATTCCAAGATCGCGGACTGCCTGCTTGACGACGTCAAGACTGAGTTTGTTTTCCCGCGCCAGCGCTCCCAGCGTAGCCAGCACGATGTGCTTCGCATCTACTTCGAAGAAATCGCGCAGGGCCGCACGGCTCTCGCTGCGCCCGAACCCGTCGGTGCCGAGCGAAACCAGCTGTCCGGGCACCCACTTCGCCAGCGATTCCGGCAGCACCTTCATGTAATCAGATGCCGCGATGAACGGTCCGGACGCTTCTCTCAGAGTCTGCGTCACAAACGGCGTTCTCGGCGGCTCGCCCGGGTGGAGCATGTTCCAGCGCTCGCAATCGTTGGCGTTGCGATAGAGTTCTTTATAGCTGGTCGCGCTCCACACATCCGCGGCCACGCCGTATTTCTCTTTCAGGATGGTTTGCGCCTTCAACACTTCGTACATAATCGTTCCGCTGCCGATCAGTTGAGCGCGCAGTTTAGTGTCCGGGGCGTCGGAGATCTTGAAGCGGTAGAGCCCGCGCAATATGCCTTCGCGAATGTTTCCTTCCTTCGGCATCTCCGGCATGGGAAGGGGCTCGTTGGTGACCGTGAGGTAATAGAAAATCGATTCCTGGTCGACGTACATGCGCTTGATGCCATCTTGGATAATGACGGCAATCTCGTAGGCGAATGCCGGATCGTAGGCCATCAGGTTGGGAACGGGTAGGGCGAGAACGTGGCTGTGGCCATCCTGATGCTGCAGGCCCTCGCCGGCCAGCGTGGTACGCCCCGCAGTGCCGCCAACGAGAAATCCGCGGCAGCGCATATCGGCCGCGGCCCAGATCAGGTCGCCGATGCGCTGGAAGCCGAACATCGAATAATAAATAAAGAAGGGGATCGTATTGATGCCGTGGTTGGCGTAGGCCGTGCCCGCAGCGATGAACGAGCACATCGAACCCGCTTCGGTGATTCCTTCTTCGAGAATCTGCCCGTTCTTGGCTTCCTTGTAATAAAGAAGCGTGTCCATATCGACCGGTTCGTAAAGCTGTCCAACGCTGGAGTAAATGCCGACCTGCCGGAACAAAGCTTCCATGCCAAAGGTGCGAGCTTCGTCGGGAATGATAGGAACGATCAGCTTGCCCAACTCCGGGTCGCGCAGCAGCTTCGCCAGCAGCCGCACGAAAACCATGGTGGTGGAAGCTTCACGGCCATCGGTACCTTTGTAGAACTCTTCAAAGTGGGCCTCTGGCACGGCTTTCAGCGGAGTAGCGCACGCTTTGCGTTGCGGCATGTAGCCGCCAAGCTGTTGCCGCCGCGCCTGCATGTACTTGATTTCGGCGCTGTCGTCGGAGGGCCGATAAAACGGCGCATTGTGCAGTTCGTCATCCGGAATCGGAATTCCGAAACGCGAGCGGAACAACTCCAACTCTTCTTCATTCAACTTCTTCTGCTGGTGAGTGATGTTCTTGCCTTCGCCCGCTTCGCCCAGGCCGTAACCCTTAATCGTCTTCGCGAGAATGATGGTGGGAGAGCCAGTGTGATCCACCGCCGCGCGGTATGCCGCATGCACCTTGATGGGATCGTGCCCTCCCAGGCGCATGCGCGCCAGTTGCTCGTCAGAAAGGTGCTCTACCATTTTCAGAAGCCGTGGATCGGTGCCAAAGAGGTTCTGGCGGAAGTAGGCCCCGCTCTCTACAAAATATTTCTGATACTGCCCGTCGCTGATTTCTCCCAATCGCCTTACGAGGATGCCGTCGCGATCGCTGCGAATCAGGCTGTCCCAGTCCGATCCCCAGATGACCTTGATGACGTTCCAGCCCGCCCCGCGGAAAATGGCTTCAAGTTCCTGAATGATTTTTCCGTTGCCCCGCACCGGGCCATCGAGCCGCTGCAGGTTGCAGTTCACGACGAAGATCAGGTTGTCGAGATTCTCGCGCGAAGCCAGAGTGATCGATCCCAGAGATTCGGGTTCGTCCATTTCGCCATCGCCCAGAAACGCCCACACTTTGCCGCCGGTAGATTGCTTCAGTCCACGATTCTCGAGATAGCGAATAAAGCGCGCGTGATAGATCGCCTGAATCGGTCCCAAGCCCATCGAAACCGTGGGGAACTCCCAGAAGTTCGGCATGAGCCATGGATGAGGATAGGAACTCAGTCCACCGCCCGGCTTCAACTCGCGGCGAAAGTTCTCCAGCTTCTCTTTCGGAATACGGCCTTCAAGATAGGCGCGAGCATAAATTCCCGGCGCGGCGTGTCCCTGAAAATAAACGAAGTCGCGGTCGCCGCTCTCGTTCTTCGCCTGAAAAAAATGGTTGAAGGCAACCTCGTATAACGTGGCCGCGGAGGCAAATGTCGAGATGTGCCCTCCAATGCCTTCCTGGATTTTGTTGGCGCGCACAACCATGGCCAGCGCGTTCCAGCGCACCAGGCTTTTGATGCGGCGTTCCATCTCCTGACTACCCGGGAACGGCGCCTGTTGCGGAGAAGCGATCGTGTTCTGGTAAGGCGTAGTCGCCGAAAATGGAAGATTCACTCCCGCCGCGCGCCGCGCGTGCAACGCCAATTGCTGCAGCAGTCGCCCGGCCCGCACCGGGCCGCCTTTGGAAAGCACATAGTCGAGTGAGTCGACCCACTCCCGCGTTTCCAATACCTCTTGACCGTCAGTTTCCGTCTGAGCCACGTCTGATATCTCCGTTAGATTGTGCCGAATACTCCATGATATTGAATTGCGCGGAATTTTGCTGAACCAAGGTCAGCGTCCTTACGTTCTACAATGCCAAAGGTCGGGCCGATGCCTGCCGCGGTCCTGCTAGGATTTCGCGGAGCGAGTTGGTTAGGGGGTCTCGATGTTGCGAATCACGTTGCTATTAGTCGTCGCTTTGATCGTCATTCTCATCGTTCCGCGCCTGTTCTCGGGCTCCCGCGCCGCTATCCCCGCGCCTGGAAACGATGCGCCCGACTTTACTTTACACTCGCAGGAAGGCGTTGCCGTCAGCCTGAAGGATTACCGTGGCAGTTGGGTCGTTCTCTATTTCTATCCCAAGGATCAGACTCCCGGCTGCACGCGGGAAGCCCACAACTTCCAGATTGATCAACCCAAGTATGCAGAGCGGCACGCGGTGGTTCTCGGCATCAGCGTCGACAGCGTGGACTCGCATAAGAGATTCTGCGCAAAAGAGGGATTGAACTTCAGGCTCCTCGCCGATACAAACGGCAAGGTCAGTAGTGCTTACGGTTCTCTTACAAACCTCGGAGTGGTAAAGTTTGCCGCGCGGCACACTTTCCTCATCGATCCCCGCGGGAAGATCGCCAGAACCTATACCAGCGTCGAGCCTGAGCGCCACAGCGCAGAGGTTCTGGCTGCTCTCGACCAATTACAAAAACAATAGATGGACTCCTGAAAGTTCTGCCCGCGCGCAGTTGGCCGGATACGAGTAGTAAAAGTAACCGGGACTTGACTCTGTCCCATATACTCCTTTATTCAATCGTTTCAATCGAACAAAAGGAGGTGGCCTTACCTTGAAAAAGCTGGCCGCTGCTCTTGTCTGTCTCGTCGCATGTTTTGCTTCAATGTCTTCTGCGGTGGGTCAAACGATCGAGGTTGATATTTCTCACCCCACCAACCATTTCACCCCCAAGGAGACCCTGGGAGCAGGCGTGGACCGCATCGCGGTGGACGCGATCGACAAAGATCTGCTTCCGCCGGCGCTGGAGCAAACGCTGGCCTCAGGCTGGCAGCCAGTTACGTATCGTCAGAACACGGAGCTTGCGGTTGAGGCATGGCACTGGAATCCGAAAGGAACGTGGAGCGATGCGAGCGGCAAAGGATATTTCACGGGCTCGGCAACTCCAACGGAAATGCTTCGCTATTCCTACGGCTACAGTCTGCCGCGCCGCGGTTTTACACGTAACGACGGCACGGACAACGTCGGCTTTTCGCGGCTGACCGATGGCGACGTAAACACGTTCTGGAAAAGCAATCCGTATCTCACCGAGCGATTCACCGGCGAGAGCGATGCACTGCATCCTCAGTGGGTGGTGCTGGACCTGGCGCAGGTGCAGCAGGTGAACAGCATTCGCATCGCCTGGGCAGAACCTTACGCTCGGCGCTACCTGGTTCAGTACTGGACCGGCGAAGATCCGATTAAAGCAGTGACGCGTGGAGCGTGGCAAACGTTTCCGCAAGGCACCATTGGAGATGGCAAAGGCGGGACAGAGACGATTCGCCTGAGCGGCGGCCCAGCGCCAGTACGATTCCTGCGAATCTGGATGACCGATTCGTCGAACACTTGCGATGCCGATGGCAGCGGAGATCCGCGAAACTGCGTGGGTTATGCCATTCGCGAGCTCTACCTTGGCACCATCACAGATGACGGCGAGTTTCACGACATTCTGCGGCACACGCCAGATCAGGAGCAGACGACAACCTACTGCTCCTCGGTTGATCCGTGGCATCAGGCCACGGACTTGGGATCGACCAAGCAGGCGCAGGTGGGATTCGATCTGTTCTTTACCAGCGGTGTGACGCGCGGCCTGCCGGCGATGATTCCCGTCGCAATGCTGTACGACACTCCCGACAATGCGGCTGCGGAAATTGCGTACCTGAAAACCCGTGGCTATCCGATTTCTTACATCGAGATGGGAGAAGAGGCCGACGGCCAGTACATGCTGCCGGAAGATTACGCCGCGCTATATCTGCAATGGGCGAAGGCGATTCATCGCGTGGATCCGGCACTGAAGCTGGGCGGGCCGTCGTTTCAGGGCGTGAACAAAGACATCGAAGTCTGGCCCGATGCGAACGGAAAAGTATCGTGGACCGCACGCTTCGTCGATTACATGAAACAGCATGGCAGGATGAACGATCTCGCGTTCTTTTCGTTCGAGCACTATCCCTTCGATCCGTGCAGAACGCCGTGGGGCATGCTTTATGACGAACCTGAGTTGGTGGGTCACATCATGCAAACGTGGCACGACGATGGGATTCCCCCGGATATGCCGATGTTCATCACGGAAGGAAATCTTTCATCCGGGGCGAGCGAAACTTATCAGGATATTTTCGCGGGAGTCTGGCTTGCGGATTACATCGGATCGTTTTTGAATTCGGGAGGGAAAGCGGTTTACTTCTTCCATTATCTGCCGCTGCAGATGGAGCCCGGTTGCAACAGCTCTCCGGGTACCTTTGGAATGTTTACCGTTGACGCAAATTATCAGATTCAGCAGCCGCTGGCGCAGTTTTTTGTGGCGCAGCTGATCAATCTCGAGTGGGTGCAGCCTGCTGGCCGCGAGCATCAAGTGTTTGCAGCTAAGAGCAGCGTTTCGGACGGAGCCGGCCACGAATTAGTCACGGCCTACGCAGTGAAGCGGCCCGATGGAACTTGGGCCGTAATGGCGGTGAATCGAGACCAGCAAAATGCGCACAAGGTCCGGATTGAATTTCATGCCGCGGCTGAAAAAGCGAGCAGCTTCGCCGGACCGGTTGTAGTCTCGACTTTCGGAAGTCCCCAGTATCAGTGGCACCCTGCGCAGACGCGCTTTATGGCGCATGCGGAAAATAGCGGGCAACGGACGATCGTGGCCACCACCCAAGGCTGGGCCGACCCCGACGGACCGATCGTTCGCACCAAGCTGACTGCGGCGAAAGATACAATCTACGATCTGCCGGCGGCTTCAGTGGTAGTGATTCAAGGAAATCTCGGCGGAGTCAAATAGCGGCCCCTCGCGCCGCCTGAAGTTTCCAATTCTTCCCTCCTAGCACATCCGGTGCGTCAGGAACGTGGGGAAACTTTTCACATACTGTTAACATTCGAATCTCTCCTGTAGAGCGTCCAACAAACGCCCAAGAACCATTCAACCCCGGGCATTCCTCCGAAGGAGAAGCAGCAATGAGTGTCCAACATTCCGCTCGAATCATCGCCCTGTGCGGTGTTCTGCTCCTGGCCCTGGCTGCCGCCGGTCAGGTCACGGCATTGACCCCCTACACCGTTTCCACGTTCGCCACCAGCGTTCTCGGAGTTTATTTTCAGCCCGATTCGATCGCAGTGCTTGATGGCCACATCTTCATTGGGTTCGGCAACAACGTTTCGACTACTGGCTCCGACGGCAAGAGCAGCACCATCGTCGAATACGACTTCGACGGCAACGTCATCACCACCTACAGCGTGAAGGGCCACAACGACGGCCTGAAGCCCAACTATCGCACAAAGCGGCTGTGGGCGATGCAAAACGAGGATGGAAATCCGAATCTGGTGATCATCAATCCTGCAAACGGAAGTAAAAAGGTCTATACCTTCGGTCCAACTCCTCACGGTGGCGGCTACGACGACATTGCGTTTCAAGGCGATGACGCATATTTCAGTGCGTCGAATCCCGCTCACAATCCGAACAGTTATCCCGCGATTGTTCGCGCCGAGTTAGTGGGCAGCAAAATAAATGTCACCCCGGTGCTGCTTGGCACGGCGACCGCGACCAATATTCCCACCGACACTCCGGTCACTTTGAACCTGCAGGATCCCGATTCGATGGCATTCGATCCCCTTGGAGATCTCGTGCTGGATAGCCAGGCCGATGCCGAGCTCATCATTCTGCATCATCCCGGCGCGGTCGATCAGACCGTCTATCACCTCGGCCTCACACTGAAGGGAGCCCCGGTTCAGATAGACGACACCGTTTGGGCAACCCAAACACACGGCGTGATCCTGGTTTCGGATCGTGACGGGGAAACCATTTACGCGATCTCCAAGGACATTTTTTCCCCAGGAGCCGCGTACTCAGCCACGCCAACGTCGGTCGGGAGATTGAACATGGACACTGGGGTCATCACCAACGTTGTCACAGGTATGGTGAGCCCGCACGGGATGGCCTTTATAGGAGAGAAAGAGTGAATACCCGGGGGCGGCGCAAGCCGCCCTTTTTCATTTCTCACATCAGCCAGAGAGCGTCCACATCCACAACCACCTGGGTGCGCGGAATTTTCTTAGCTACAGCATAAGCCAGCATGGCGCGCAGCGTGGCATTGAGCTTCTCGCGGCTGGGTGACTTCAAAACAAAGTGATACCGATAATCGCGCTTGAGCCGCATAATGGGCGCAGTCGCCGGACCAAGCACGCGCACACCTTCATGGCGATTCTGCTCAAACCACTTGCCCAGCGTGCCCGACCACTGCAGCGCTTCATCAAGCTTGTTACTGCGGATGAGAACATTGGCCAGGGCCGAGTACGGCGGATAGTGCATCCAACTGCGGAAGCGCAGTTCCTTATCGTAGAATCCGGCGAAGTCGTGGCGGGCCGCATATTGGACGGCGTAGTGATCCTGAAAGTAAGTTTGCAGGATCACTTTGCCGGGAGATTGGCCGCGGCCAGCCCGTCCTGCAACTTGTGTGAGAAGTTGAAAAGTGCGCTCGGCGGCGCGGAAGTCAGGCAGTCCGAGCGCGCTGTCCGCTCCCACTACGCCAACCAAAGTGACGCCATGAATGTCGTGGCCCTTGGCGATCATCTGGGTGCCGACAAGCAGGTCGAGTTCGCCTTCGCTGAGCGCGTTGAGGGTTCTCTCGAAATCTTCGTGTCCGCGGACTGTATCGCGATCGAGGCGCGCGATGCGTGCCTGCGGAAACATTCCGTGCAGTAATTCTTCCAGCTTCTCCGATCCCGTACCGAGAAAATATACATACTCACTGCCGCAATGCACGCAAGCTTGGGGCACCGGCGCGATGTAGCCGCAGTAGTGGCAAACCATTTTGTGCTCTCGCTTGTGATGGGTGAGCGCGATGGCGCAGTTCTGGCATTCGAGGGTTTTTCCGCAGGTGCGGCACAGCACCACGGGAGAATATCCGCGGCGATTGAGCAGAACCATGACTTGCTCATGGCGGTCGAGGCGTTCCTTGATCTCCGCCGCCAGCTTGCGTGAAATCACCTGTTCGTGGCCGGTCTCCTGAAATTCCTGGCGCATGTCAATGATCTCGACCTCAGGCAGAGGACGCTGTTGCACGCGATCGGGCAATTCCACCAGTGCATACTTATTCTTCTTCGCGTTGTAGTACGACTCGAGCGACGGCGTAGCCGAACCGAGGACGACGACCGCATTCGCCATCTTGGCGCGTACCACGGCAATGTCGCGAGCGTGGTAGCGCGGCGTCTCTTCTTGCTTGTAGGAGGAGTCGTGCTCTTCATCGACGATGATCAGCGCCAGGTCAGGAACCGGAGCGAAGACCGCGGAGCGCGTACCGACAACCATGCGCGCGTCTCCGCTCTTAATGCGATGCCACTGCTGCGCGCGCTCTTTGTCGGAAAGTGCGGAATGCAGAATGGCGACTTCGTCGCCGAAAATCTGGTGCAGATCGGCGGCGACCGCAGGCGTAAGGCCGATTTCAGGGACAAGAAGAATCGCTGATCGCCCGGCTTCAAGAACAGCACGCATGCCTGCGAGATAAACGGCGGTTTTCCCCGACCCAGTAACGCCGTGCAGAAGAACGCCGGAGAACGTTCGCGCGTCCACGGCTTCGCGCAATCGATTGAGCGCCGCTTTGCTGAGCTGGATTGAAATCGAATTCGAAAGACGGCCGCGGCTTGCTGCGCGAGACCGTCGAAAGCAGCCGGCTCTTCGATAATCTCGGTCAAACCGCGCTTGACCAGCGTGCTGAGCGTTGTTCGCGGGACATCGAGCGCCTGCAGCGTCTCAACCGGAACTCTCCCGCCTGACGCTGCCAGCGTGTCCACAATTTGCCGCTGGTTGTCATTTAGTTTACCGTCACTCGACTTGAGCTGCGCAATTTTGATTGTGCGGGTTGCGTCGCGTACATCGGACACATCTTCGCGCACCATCCACTTCTTGCGCACCATCCCGCTGAGAATCAGCTTGGAGACGCCAGTTGCGGTCCGAAGAGCTTCTTCGCGCACCGGCGCTGCTTCGCCTGACGCAGACTCGTGCCCGGCCAAGTAGTCGAGCACGCGAAATTCGGCAGCCTGCTCGTCTGGAGTGCGGCGCGAACGCCCCGGCGATCCCGACGTTCCCGCCATGTGCAAAGCCATCCGCCCTTCTGCGCTGATGCGGTAGGCGATGGCTCGTTTGAACTCCGCATTGAGCGGCAGCATAGTGCGAAAAACCTCGCCAAGCGGAGCAAGGTAGTAGTCCGCGATCCACCGGCCGAGGCGCACCAGCTGTTGATCGAGCACTGGCGAGGTATCTAGCACACTGAGGACGGTTTTTGTTTTGACCGAGGGCTTGCGATCGTGCAGTTCAACCACGATGCCCGTCATGCGCCGCTGACCGAAGGGCACAAGCACGCGTCCGCCAACCACGGGAATGGCGTCTGCGGAGACACAGTAAGTGAAGACCATGTCGAGCGGCACGGGCAGGGCAACGTCGCAGAACTCAGGCATTCGTAGGTTGTTAAGGATAACGCTTCTGCTCCCGTCACCCGAACGCAACGAGGGACGTCAGTGTTTCACTCGACAGCTTTTTTCGGAGGCACGATCCCAAGATACTTCATCACCATCTGCAAATCCTTCCAGGCCTCGCCCTTCTGCCGCGGATCGCGCAGCAGAAATGCCGGATGGTAGGTGACGGCGAGCCGCGCGCCTGCCCATGATGGGTCGCCGCCCGCCGGTTTGAAGTCATACCAGCGGCCCCGCAGTTCGGACATAGGCGCGCTGATGGCCAACAGATTCTTCGCCGCGGTCGCGCCCAGCGCGACAATGACCTTCGGCTTAATGACAGAAATCTGCCGCATCAGAAACGGAGAGCAGGTTTCGCACTCGTCGCGTTCCGGCTGCCGATTGCCCGGCGGACGGCACTTTACGATGTTCGCGATGTAAACATCTTCGCGCTGCAGGCCCATCGCCCTGATCATATTGTTGAGCAACTGGCCGGCGCGGCCGACGAATGGCTCGCCTTGCGCGTCTTCATCGGCGCCCGGGCCCTCGCCCACGAACATCAGCTCGGCGCGCGGATTGCCTACTCCAAAGACGATCTGCTTGCGGCCCTGTTGATGAAGTTTGCAGCGCGAGCAATCCCCGAGATCTTCGCGAATCAGTTTGAGCGCAGCGTTGGGATCGGCCACTCCATGTTCCGGCTTCGGCGTCAGGAGTTCGATAACATTTTCGTCGGCAACGCCTGTAACAACAGTGGATTTTCTTGCAGCCATTTCCTCTCGCTGATCTAACTGAAATGTCGACGATAAAGCTTTGTCAGGCGCCGTCGTCTCGCGCCGGTAGAAATCGTAGATGCCCATCTCGTGGCAGTAGCGGACGCGTTCGGCGAGAGCGCGCCGCAATTCCGGATCAAGAGTACGGGGCATTGGTCTCGATTGTAATTGAGAAAAGAGAAACTCGCCTTCAGGCTTTCACCGGCGATTTGCGCCGCTGCCGCAAGCGGACTACTTGATCAAGCACGCGTTGAGCCACTTCCCACTTGCTGGTCTCTGGAACCTCGACGACTTCGTCATGGGTGATGATGGTGACTTGATTGCGATCGGAATCAAAGCCGACGCCTTCGCGTGAAACGTCGTTGACGACGATGGCATCCAGTTGCTTGGCCGCGAGCTTCTGGCGGGCATTTTCGAGCACGTTCTCGGTTTCCGCAGCGAAGCCGACGATGATCTGCGACTGCTTGCGCAAGGAAATCTCCTTGAGAATATCTGCGGTCGGTTCGAGTTCGAGCGTGAGCGGTCCCTTGCGCTTTATCTTTTGCCCTGAAATTGCTTTTGCTCTGTAATCGGAAACAGCCGCAGTTTTGATGACGACGGTCGCCTGCGGCAAAAGATTCAACACCGCGTCACGCATCTGCTCGGCAGATTCCACGCGCGTTACTTCCGCCGCTCCCGGTGGCGTCAGCGCAGTAGGGCCGCTGACCAGAAGTACGCGAGCGCCGCGACGCGACGCGGCTTCCGCCACCGCATAGCCCATGCGCCCGCTGGAGCGATTCGTCAGATAACGCGCGGGATCAATCTTCTCGCGTGTCGGCCCTGCCGTGATCAGCACCGTCTCGCCGCTGAGATCCTGCGACGCCCCCAGCGCTTCGAGAACCGCTGCCACAACCGCTTCATTTTCGGCAAGCCTCCCGGAGCCGGTCATGCCGCAGGCAAGGTATCCCGAACCGGGTTCAACGATCTTCACGCCTCGCTGGCGAAGAATCTCAAGATTCGCCTGCGTCGCCGGATGATTCAACATGTTGACATTCATGGCCGGCGCCACCACCACGGGCGCAGTGGTGGCGAGATAAAGCGTCGTGAGGAAGTCGCTGGCAATCCCCTGCGCGAAATGCGCCAGAACGTCGGCGGTAGCGGGAGCGACCACGAGCGCGTCAATCGACTGCGCGACGGCAATATGTTCGATGGCGGAGTCGATGTTGGCAGCCTGCTCTTCGCCGGGCGAAAACATTCCCGTTATTACTTTCTCGCCAGAGAGGGCAGCGAAGGTGAGCGGGCGAACAAACTCCTGGGCCGCGCGCGTCATGATGACTTGCACGCGTATGCCGCGATCTTGCAGCAGCCGCACAATCTCGGCCGCCTTGTAAGCCGCGATCCCGCCCGTAACTCCGAGAGCAACTTTCATACTTTGACGGCAGCGCTGCTACGCATCGTGCCCGAAAGCCTGATCCAGGACTTCGGCGGCCTGCTCGGCGGCGCTGCGTGTTTCAGGAATCTCCCACTTCACCTTGCCTGCGCGGATTTCATCTTGCGCGATGCGGCAAGGCTTGCGCGAATTGGTTTGAACCACAGGCGGCGCTCCCGATTGCAGTTGGCGGGCGCGGCGGGCGGCGACCAGAATGTAGCGATAGTTGCTGTCGAAGCCTTCGATCAATTTCATGGATTCTCTCCCCTTACTGGGTGCCGAATTTGATTGCCGAAAGTTTATGTGCTCCGTTCTTCGCGGGGGAAGCCAAGAACTGCTCCTCTATTTTCCCACGAAACTCAAGGTTGTGGGGGCTGCAAGCTTTTTATTACGTTACGAAGGACTACCGGGCCTCCAACTCGCTCGAAGCCTTAAACGACGCCAGAATCGGCTTCAGTCGTTCGCGAACGTTGGCCAGGCGGCAGCAATCGGCCAAAGCCAGAATCTTGGCTTCATCACTCGATAGCGGCCGACCCAAGCGGGTCAGACGCTCCGCACGCACCACGGCCTGCAGAATCTCGATGGAATCTTCCAAACGGTCATTCACCAGAATGTAGTTGTATCGATCGTAATTCTCGATCTCCCGGCTCGCTGTGATTAAACGGCGCTGAATGACTTCTTCACGGTCCTCACTGCGTTTGCGCAGTCGCTCTTCCAGCGTCTTCCGGTTCGGGGGCAGGATAAAGATACTGATAGCGTTGGGCAGCTTTTGCTGAATCTGCGCGGCTCCCTGCACGTCGATGTCTAGAAGAAGATCGCGGCCATTTTGTTCCGCCTCGTGCAGGAAGCGGCGCGCTGTTCCGTAATAATTACCGAACACTTCGGCGTGTTCGAGGAAGTCACCGTCACCAATCATCTTCTCGAATTCCGGCCGCGAAACAAAGAAATACTGTCGGCCATTAGTCTCGCTCCCGCGCGGCGCACGCGTGGTGTAGGAAATCGAAAACTCCAGATCGCTCACCGACTTCAGCAGTTCATTCACCAGCGTCGACTTGCCCGAGCCGGACGGAGCCGAAATGATATAGACCAAAGGTTTGTGTGCAGGAGAACTCATTCCAGGTTCTGCACCTGCTCGCGCGATTTTTCAATCTCCGCCTTCATCACCAGTCCGGCTTCCGTGATTTTCAGCGCATCCCCCGCTAATCCGGAAGTTTTCGAAAGCAGAGTGTTTGCCTCCCGATTCATTTCCTGCAGAAGAAAATCGAGCTTCTTCCCGACTTCTCCATTTTCGTCGAGCAAGCCGAGAAAGTGCTGCACGTGATTTTCCAGGCGCACGATCTCCTCCTGAATGTCGCTGCGATCCACCAGCAGCGCGGCTTCCTGTAGCGCGCGTTCGCGGTCCGTGCCGGCGCCGAGCAACTCCTGCAGTCGCGACTGCAGCCGTTCCATATAGCTCTGCAACACCGTCCGCCGGTGAGTTTGCACGGTCTTCACCGCTTCCCGCAGGTGTTCCATGCGCTGGCGCAATTCGCGCTCAATGCTGCGGCCTTCCTGCTCGCGCATTTCATTCAGGCGGCCGAGCGCTTCGCCCACCCTGGCCATCACCGCTGACTCTAGCGCTCCATCTTCAGCGTTATTGGCAGAATCGAGTGCGCCCGGGATACGCAGCACTGAGTTCAGATCCGGATCGGCTGCCACGGAAAACTCTGCAGCCGCGGTTCGAAACGCCGCGATGTAAGCGCTCACCAGCGGGCGATTCAGCGAAAACGTTTCGCTGCTCCCGCGCTCCAGACTCAGCGTAACTTCTACGTGTCCGCGAGCAATCTTTTCCTTGAGCAGACGGCGGAGTTGCATTTCGAGCGAGTCCGACCCCGATGGCAGTCTGAAATGCAGATCGAGAAAACGGTGATTCACCGATTTCAAAGAGAGCGCGAAGGCGACATGCCCGTCGCCTTGGTTGGAAGCCAAGGCGGTCGGCGCGGGGGCCACAGAGCCTTCGGCTGGTGCCGAAAGTTCGCCTTTGATCTGCGCAAAACCCGTCATGGAGCGTATAGGCATGAGTGATTTCTCGAACGTCCACTTTCCGGCGTCAACTGGGTTGGGCCGGCTCCATCTTCTGTTCGAAGTCAGCGAACTGCAAGTTGTACAACCGCCGATACGTTCCCAGCCTCGCCATCAAGTCTTCGTGAGCGCCGACATCGGCGATGGCGCCATTTTCAATTACAACAATCCGGTCGGCGCGGCGCACAGTCGAAAGCCGGTGCGCAATCACGAACACCGTTCGGCCGCTCATCAGGTTGTGCAGCGCGGATTGCACCAGAGCTTCCGATTCGCTGTCGAGCGCCGACGTGGCCTCGTCCAGAATTAGGATGGGCGCGTTTTTCAAGATCGCGCGGGCAATCGCGATGCGCTGGCGTTCTCCGCCGGAAAGGCGCACGCCGCGCTCTCCGATTACTTCATCGTACCCTGCAGGCAACGCCTTGATGAAATCGTGTGCCAAAGCCGCTCGCGCCGCGGCCTCAACATCTTTCAGAGTCACGTGAGGTTGGCCATAAGCAATGTTGTTGCGAACCGTGTCATTGAATAAAACGGTTTCCTGCGTGACGATTCCCACTTGTTCGCGCAAGGATGCCAGCGTCAGATCGCGCACGTCGTGGCCGTCGATGATCAGGCGGCCCTGCGTGGCATCGAAGAAGCGCGGGATCAGGTGCACCAGCGTGCTCTTGCCCGAACCGCTGGAGCCCACGATGGCGACGACTTCTCCGCGCCGAACTTCGAGGCTGACGTCATGCAGCACGCGGGCGTCTGTGCCCTCACTGCCATAAGTGAAGCTGACATGATCGAATTGAACGGACTTGGCGAACGGCGGCAGCCGCTTGGCATGCGGCTTTTCGCGGACATCGTCTTCGACGTCCATGAATTTGAAGATTTCGCTGGAAGCCCCGAGAGCCTGCTGAAAATTGTTATTGAACTGCGCAAATTTTCGAACCGGGTTGTAGAGGCTGAACACCGCCGTGATGAAGGCCACGAAAATCCCAGGCGTCATGTCTCCGTGCTTGACCTGTTCCCGGCCCAGGTTCAGGAGAAGAGCGATTCCGGCGGCGCCAAAAATATCCATCAAGGGTGAACTGATGGCGGTCGCGGCTACGGAACGCAGGTTGGCGCGGAAGAGGCGGCGCGCCGCTCCGCGAAAACGAGAGATCTCCCATTTCTCGCTGTTGAATGCCTTGACGATGCGGTTGCCCGTAATGGTTTCGTGCAGGATGTTTTGGATTTCCGCCAGCTTGTCCTGTCCTTGCCGTGTCGTACTTCGCACACGAGTACCAATCTTGCGAGACGAGTAGATGATCACGGGAACGAACAGCAATAGCACCCAGGAAAGGTTCCTGCCCAGCATCACCACAACCGCAGCAACCCATAGAAAGGTGAAGAACTGCTGCAGGAATTCCGCCAGAACGGTCGACATTGCGTACTGAACCCGTTCGATATCGTTCACGATCGTAGATAGCAAAGTTCCCGTGCTGTGTTTGGAGAAAAATGCCGCCGACCGGCGCATGATGGCGTTGTAAAGTTCGTCGCGCAAGTCAGTGATCATGCCGAAGCCGGCATGGTTTACCAGATACGTTCCGGTGTAATCGCAGATTCCCTTGAGGATAGTGGAACCGAGCAGCGCAACCGCAACCATGGTCCAGGCATTAGTAAAACGCGAAGGCACCAACTGCTGCAGATAGACCGCATGGTGGAAATGGGGAATGACAAACAATTCAATGTCCTTAGATCCGGTAGAGGGATTCAATACCCGGTCGAAAACAGGGCGGATCAGGACAAACTTGAATGCATCGAGCGCCCCCACAGCCGCCATCAAGACAACCGAAGCCAGAATTTGCCACCAGTAAGGCAGCGCGTAGCGGACCAGGCGAGTCAGTTGGCGCATACTGCTCCAGGCAGGCCGCAGTGGCTTACTGACGGTGGCATAAGCATGGGATGCAAGGCCCTATTTTACTGCGGTTGCGGGTGGTTTGTCGTTGACTCTAAGGTATCCGCGCAGCACCGAAGCTTGAGCCCGAAGGACAACAGACGCCCCGGCGCCATCAAAAAATACTTGCTTCGCGAGGCAACTTGAACCACAATCTCAAAATTCAAATCCGAACGGAGGCCTCTATGGCAAAATCCTGGGCTCCGATCATCGCGACACTCTCCGCCTGGTTGGTTCTGACAGCGACTCTGGGATGCGGCAGCGGCAATAGCAATAGCGGCCGCCAACTGCAGTCGATCTCGCTCAATGGCACGGGCATGATTCAGCTCCAATACACCGCGACCGGCACATTCAACACCTCACCCGCAATGGTGAATCCATTGCCTGTAAGCTGGTACACGGTCGACCTCAGTCCTTCCGCAGTGGCCTACACGCTCACCAGCGAACCTTTTCAGGTGTCGTGTCAAGACTCATTACTCGTCGCGGTTGCGCCGAGCGACCCAAATGCCCCCACCACCGGGACAATCCCGGGCCAGGTCTACCAGGACTTAGTCATCGCCCACACGGCCACGGCTGAAGGTGGATTTATCGCTTCCAATCCGCAGTATCTCGCATGCCCGTAGTCGCACTGCTGGTTCAACGTTGATCCCTCGGTGGATGTTGCCGAGAGCGGGTTAAGGGATATCTCTGTCGCTTCACCTCGGCATGTCCCGATGCACGGTCTTCAGTCGATATCCCGCCTTGTGCAGCCGCTTGCCTACCTCCTCGGCAATCATCACCGAGCGATGCTGCCCGCCAGTGCAGCCGAAACTAATGGTGAGATAACTCTTTCCCTCATGAATGTAGTGCGGCAGCAGGTAAATCAACAGATCGGAAATGCGTGAGATGAATTCCCTGCTCTGCGGAAATGACCGAATGTACTTGGCCACGCGCGGATCGAGCCCAGTAAGCGGACGGAATTCGGGCACGAAGTGTGGGTTCGGCAGGAAACGTACGTCGAAGACCAGATCAGCCTCGGCGGGAACTCCATGGCGATAGCCGAAGCTCACGCATGAAACCAGAATGCTTTTCTCTGCGGCCTGCTCGCGAAAGCGTCCGGTGATGTGGGAGCGCAATTCGTGCACGTTGAACTTGGAAGTGTCGATGACAAAGTCAGCCAAAGCCCGAATGCCCGCCAGGTGACGCCGCTCCGCTTTAAGGGAAGCGTTGACCGGCGTGTCGTTGCCCAAGGGATGGGGACGGCGAGTCTCGCTGAAGCGCCGCAGCAGCACCGCATCGGAGGCTTCGAGAAAAGCAACCGTGGTTGGAATCATGCGGCGTACCGCGTTCAGAATTCCCGGCAATTGATCGAGCTTGGAGCCTTCCCGCACATCGACCACCAGCGCTGTTCGGCGAATCTCGGTAGACTGCACCGCCATTTCCGCGAAGCGCGGAATCAAGTCCACCGGAAGGTTATCGACGCAGTAATAACCCAAATCCTCGAAAGCCTTGAGCACCGAGGCTTTGCCCGAGCCGCTCATTCCTGTAATGATGACCAATTCCGGAGTGTGCGAGGCAGTTCGCCGAATGGCGCGCGCCGTTTTCTTTCCCTTAGTGGGTTTTCGGGACGCGGACGGTTTCCGAGGCGTCATGCTCTTGGATAGTAGCACCGCAGCCCTCTTGCGTGGGAGCTGGCGACCCTGTTTTCGATTTGTCTAAGCTCGCTCCGACAGGTAAGCTAAGTCGCCATGAAGAAGTTTGAGGAACTTACGGAACGCGAAGTCCTCGCGCTGGCCATTGCTCTGGAAGAAGAAGACGAGCGCGTCTACGCCGACTTTGCCGAAGGACTGCGGCAGGATTATCCCGCCTCGGCGGCGATGTTTGAAGGCATGCGCGAAGAGGAGTCGGGTCATCGCCGCCGCCTGATCGAACTCTACCGCCAGAGGTTCGGTGAGCACATTCCTTTAATCCGCCGGCAGGACGTGCGCGGATTCGTCGAGCGTCCGGCGCTTTGGCTGATTCGTCCGCTGCGCATTGAAGCAGTGCGTAAAGAAGCGAGCACCATGGAAGTGGAGACGCGGCGCTTTTACGAGAAGGCTGCCGCGCGCACTCAGGACGCCAGCGTCCGGCAACTGCTCGACGATCTGATCAACGAGGAGCGCGAACACGAAGAGCGGGCGCAAGAACTGGACAAGGAAAAGCTCCCGGCAAACGTGAAGGCCGACGAAGAGAAAGCTCAACGCAGGCTTTTCGTTCTCCAGATTGTGCAACCCGGACTCGCCGGGCTGATGGATGGTTCAGTGTCCACTCTGGCGCCGGTGTTCGCGTCCGCATTCGCGACGCACAACTCCAGAGACGCATTTCTGGTTGGTCTAGCCGCATCGGCGGGCGCGGGCATCAGCATGGGATTCGCCGAGGCGCTGTCAGATGATGGCAGTTTGACGGGGCGCGGACATCCGTGGGTGCGCGGCGTGATCTGCGGAGCGATGACAGCGCTCGGCGGAATTGGACATACGCTGCCCTTCTTGCTGAAAGACTTTCGGGCCGCACTTTGGGCCGCGGGTGCGGTCGTGATCGCGGAGTTGGCTGTGATCACTTGGATCCGACATCGTTATATGGATAGTCCTTGGGTCTCTGCTGCGCTTCAGGTCGGTCTCGGCGGAGTGCTGGTGTTTATTACTGGCGTGTTGATTGGAAGTTCGTAGCGTCGGGCGTTAGGTCTTAGGTCTTGGCCCTGAGACCGGCGACTTAACACCAAAGACCTGCTCACCTCATGGTTGCGTCTCCAGCGGGTGTTTGCTCTTCTCGTAGAATTCGTTCTGCAGCTTTAGGCTGACGTCATCGGCTTTTACAGCGCGAATTGTCTTCGCTACTGCATCGATCCACCAATCCATCTGGAACTTGCCCAGCTCTTGCGTTGCCGCGGAGCCGTCGCCGGAATAATGGTTGGGAAAGCGCGCATACCACCAGATGCCGGTGTAGACATCTTCGGGAAGATTCTGGCGATGCTGATCGGCGCCGGATTCATTGTTGGCGCGGTCGATGTGAACCGTGTCGGGGCGAGCGATCATCATCTTCGAGGTTTCGCTTTCGCCAGCGTGCATATCGTTAGTTGTCTTCTTCGGCGGACCTCCCGATTCTGGACTGCGCTTATCGAAAACGTAAACCACGTAGTCGTGTGGTTTATCGAGCTGCGTTTGGGCGAAGTAGGGCAGCAAGCTTTCATTTCCGCCGTGGCCATTGACGATGATCACTTTCTTGCAGCCGTTGCGCGCCATCTCGTCGGTGGTTTCCTGCAAGAGCGCGAGTTGCATATCGCGGCTGTAGGCAATGGTTCCGGGCTCGTGGCGGGCTTCGGCAATCTGCCCGAAATAATATTCGGGGAAGACGACTGCGTATTCTTTCTCAGCGGCGTGCAGCGCCGCGTAGCGAACGTCCAGCAGATCGGTACCTAGCGGCAGGTGCGGTCCATGTTTTTCAAGAATGCCGAAAGGCAGCAAACACGTGCCTTGTGCGCGGTGAATGCCTTCGCTGAAGTCGGCAGCGGTGAGTTCTTCCCAATGGACGGAAAGCTTCGCTGGCGGCGTGACCGCCTGCGCTGGCGCGGAATGCGAAATACTCAGAATGATGAAGAGCAACAAAACGATGGGACATATTGCAGAGCGCGGGCGAGCCGTCATTCATCTCCTCGGCGGCGAATTCTAGCACGCGAATTGCCGGCGTTGTTCGCTATCGAGACGCCTTGAAGTCGAAATACGCGAGATTCATGTTCCCTTCGGTAAGAATGTGCACGGTGAGAACGCTTTTTCCAGCCGGAAGCTGAAGCTTCACAATGCCTGAGGCGATGTTCCAATGATGCCACTGTCGCCAGGCAATGGGATCGGAGGCATTGAACGTCGACTTGATCGCTAGCGGCCCAGTGGCGTCCTTTCCGTTCACGTCCAGCGAAATAGTTCCGCCGCGGTTTGATGTGTATAGCAGATCGGCTGCATAAACGTCGGCGCGGGCAACCTGAACCGTGATGTTGAACCATTCGCCAGGCTCGGTCCATCCCACATAGAGCTCATTCTCTGGAGGCTGAACCAAGTTGTACGGATTATTGTCAATCTGGTCGTGAAATTTTGTGTAGGAGATGTCGACGCCTTCGTCCATTCGGAATTGATTCAGGTAGGTTCCGTCGGCTGGATTGAGGCTTCCGCTGCCGTTGTTCCTGGCATCGACGTCGTGATAAGCCACTCCTTCTCCGCCGCGATCATAGAAGGCGCATTCGACCCGCCCAGGAATCTTCTGCGCCCCGCCTTGGTAGCGGCCGTCCTGATAAGGCGTTCCCTTGTAATTCTTCGGGTAATCTGCCTGCGACACGCAGAGGGCAGAGGTCGCGAAGAGCGCAAGCAAGGCGGGCCAGCGCGAACACGACCACAGCGTGGTTCTTTTCATGATTTCTTCTTGCACGAATGTTGATGGCTCCAAGTGTAGCAGTGTGCGCTTTCATTCTAGTGAAGCTGTGTGGATTTCTTCGTTGAAATAAGTCTGAGCATGGGTGATCTGGTGTCGTTAAATTAAATGGTCGGTCGCGTCTGGTTCCCATGGTGCAGCGCGGCCCGGTTTAGTTCCACCAGCCCTGCCGGCCCGCGCTCCTGGTACCGCCGCAACCACACATACCCGGTCGCGTGCGCGATGCCGTAGACGTCACACAGCTCCGTCATCGTCCTCTCATCCTGTTCGTACTCCAAGACGAACCGTACTTTCTCTTCCATCACACTGCTCGCTTTCCAAGGCATGCCGTTGTCTACATGCCCTCGCAATTCGATCACAGTGTCAGGAATCTGCCCGGTCTGTTTTGTCAGGGATGCGCCCGGTCTGTACCAAAACCAGGGTATCCCCCTCCCCCCTCAATCTTTGGAATCATCAGGTTAGGCATGATTTGGCCCGTAAAATCTAGATGTCAAATAAGTTAGATACTAAAATCTTTGAAACAAAGGACTTAAGGGCGCGATGAGTTGGCTCGTGCCGACCGTCACGGCCTCGACCATGATCGCGCAAGTGATGGGCTGTGGACAAGGTTAGATGTCACAGTGGGGTTGTGGAAATTGTTGGGGTTGGTTCCTGGAAGCGCAGTTCCGCCGCTATCTTGGAGCGGGGACATTCTTGACCGGATTCGCTTAGGCCTCCCGCTTGAGAGAATCCTTTTTACCTTGCCTTTTTCGGTCGTACCGACGATAAATACAGGCACATTATGCATTGTCGTTGGTATGTGCTTTGTCTTGCCGTTGTGCTGGGGACATTGGTGATTGGCGGCGCCCAAACATCACTCTCTCACGTTCCTGCAAAAGGCGATTATTCCCAGGAGGCGACGGTCATTGAGGAGCTGTCGACCAAGATTGCCTTCGACAACGACGGCAAGCTCGCGCACGAGCAAATCGGCCGAGTACGCGTGCAGACCGATGCGGGTGTGCAACAGTGGGGAGTGCTGAAGTTTCCATTTCAGTCTGCCACACAGACGGTGGAGATCGATTACGTGCGGGTGCGAAAACCCGACGGCAGCATCCAGATTACGCCGCCGGACAACGTGCAGGACCTGGACGCGGAAATCACGCGCGCAGCACCCTTCTACAGCGATCTGCGGGAAAAACACGTTGCCGTGAAGGGATTAGGCAAGGGCGACATCCTGGAATACGAAGCCCGCTGGCACCCCATTAAGCCGCTCGTACCGGGACAGTTCTGGTACCAATACAATTTTCACCACGACGGCATTGTGCTTAGTGAGCGCATAGAAGTCAGAGTGCCGGTTGGGCGCCTGGTCAAAGTGAAGGGACCGCAAGCCACTCAGACGATCACGACCGATGCGGAAGCCCGCATTTATTCCTGGACGTTCTCGCGGCTTCAAAGCACGAAGGAGCCTGGAAGCGACGAGAAGAAAGCAACCGATGCGGCGCGCGGCCGTCTCCCCTCACCCGACGTGCAGATCAGCAGTTTTCAAAGCTGGGACGAAGTGGGCCGCTGGTATTGGGACCTGCAAAGAGACCGGGTTGAGCCGAGCGCGGCCATCCGCGCAAAAGCCGCGGAACTCACCCAGGGGATGACGGATGACGCGGCAAAGCTGCGCGCTCTTTATAACTTCGTAAGCACAAAGTATCGCTACATTGGAATCGCATTTGGCATCGGTCGATATCAGCCACACACGGCCGATGATGTGCTCGGCAATAACTACGGCGACTGCAAGGACAAGCACACACTGCTGGCCTCCTTGCTGCAGGCTTCCGGCATTACGTTGTATCCGGCACTCATCAGTTCCGCCTGGAAACTCGATCCCGACGTTCCGTCTCCGGGGCAATTCGATCACATCATTGGCTATCTGCCGCAGGGCAAAGAGGCAGTTTGGCTGGATACCACGCCTGAGGTGGCCCCTTTGGGATATCTGGTCACACCTTTGCGCGATAAACAGGCGCTAGTTATGTCGGGTGCGAAGCCCGCGCAACTGATTGCCACTCCGCTCGATCCACCGTTCGCGAGTTCCCAAGCTTTTAAGATCGAAGGCAAGTTAAGCGAAACCGGCACGTTCGATGCGAAAGTGGAGGACACGATTTTAGGGGAACGCGAGGTCCCATTGCGCTTCGCGTTCCGACAGACACCGCAATCCCAGTGGAAAGAACTGGTACAGCAAATATCTTATGCGCTGGGCTACTCGGGCACGGTCAGCGAGGTAACGGCGAGCGCTCCTGAAGTGATGGCTGAGCCTTTCCACTTCTCCTACTCCTACAATCGCAAGGACTATCCCGACTGGAGCAATCACCAATTTACGGTTCCCGGCCTGCCGTTTTTCATGCCGCCGCTTAGAGACGACGCAGTGGATCCTATTTGGCTTGGGTCTCCGCAGGAGACCGCTTCGAATTCCAAGGTGGAGCTTCCCAAGGGCTACAAGCCGCAATTGCCGGCAAACGTGGACCTGAAGTACGACTTCGCGGAGTACCATGCCTCGTATTCCCAGGATGAGGACGTTCTTCTCGCGAAGCGGCAATTTCTGATTAAACAGCACGAGGTTCCGGTCAGCGAGTTCGAGGACTATCGGAACTTCGTCAAGAAGATGCAGAACGACGTGAACCAATATGTGCAGACTTCGTCAGCCACAGCGCCGGCGGCAGGGCCTTTTCAAAGCCCTCTCCAACGTGGCGCCGAATTCCGCAGCACGATTGAGGGTTTGCCGGACAGCAGCAATGCCAAGGCTAATCAAATGGAGCAGGATGCCCTGAACGCGATGAAGACTTACGACGTATCGCGGGCAGAGCGTTCATTGAAGGCCGCCCTTGCCGCAGACCCAAGATTCACTCGGGGATGGTTACGACTTGGTGCGCTGTACGCGGGGCTAGCTGCGACACAGGACACCATAGCTTCGTTTCACAAAGCGGTTGAGTCCGATCCCTCTCTGCCCATTTGTCACCGGATACTAGCCTTCGCCCTGATGGGATTCAACCGCTCGGACGAAGCGATTCAATCGTGGCGAGACCTGTTGAAAGTTGCGCCTGACGATCACGACGGGGTCGCCAATCTCGGCCTTTTGCTGTTGATGCAAAAACATTACACCGAGGCTCTGCCCTATTTGGAATCTGCAGCGAAAAGGGACAGTTCATCCGATGCCCAGAATCGCCTGGGCATCGCGTATTTACGAACTGGACAGATAGAAAAGGGTGCCGCCATTCTGCAAGCAATCGCCGAAGCCAACCCGAAGCCGGAGATTCTGAATGACATCGGCTACGAACTGGCCGATGCTAATGTTAGTCTCTCCAAGGCTTTGGAATACGCTCAGAAGGCAGTGAACGAGCAGGAAAAGGAATCGTTTGACGTAGTACTTTCGAACCTTCTTCCTGAAGATCTGAAATGCACGCAGAAAATTGGCGCGTCGTGGGACACTTTGGGATGGGTTCAGTTTCGTCTGGGGCATCTTGATCAGGCGGAAAGCTATGTCCATGCGGCGTGGTTGCTTTCGCAGTCAGCCGTCGTCGGCGACCACCTGGGCCAGATTTACGAACAGCAACAAAAAAAGGAAAAGGCAATCCAGGCGTATCGCCTGGCCCTGGCTACATTTGGAGGGCATGGTTTTGACGATTCCAAGGACGAAATCCGCCGCCGTCTCGAGCATTTGACGGGCACCAAAGCTCCTGGATTACTGCAACAGCTTAGCAACGGTTCGAGCGGCAGTGAATTGAGCCAGTTACGCAGCGTTAAGCTCAAACGCGTCGTTCCGGGATCGGCGACGGCGGAGTTCTTTTTACTTTTCAGCCCTGGCCCGAAAATTGAAGATGCGCAGTTCATCAACGGTTCAGAAAAACTTAAGTCCGCCGGCGACGCGCTGTCGGAAGCGAAGTTCCGGGTGACTTTCCCTGAGGGCAGTTCTGCCCGTCTGGTGCGGCGCGCGATGCTCATGTGTTCGAGCGTTTCGGGATGCGAGGCTGTTCTACTTACTCCAGATTCGGTCAACTCGGTGAAGTGACGACCGTTTCTGTTGCTCCGCGGATTGAAATCGTAAGAACGACGTTGCCTAAACTGACCGGAGAATTCGCCTTCCGGGTGATGTGGAACCCCGGTCGGTGGCGGGGGCAGGGATGCTTCGACTCCGGAATAAGGGCGCTTCGCCCTCATTCCTTCGCTCAGCATGACAGAAACCCGTCTCATAGCGGCGCGCCCGAAAGCCGCGCCCTTTCAAAAACAGGAACTCTGATCGCAGCGGTGAACCGCCGCGCCACCCGATGCGCTGCGCTCTCAAGGACGAACGCCTGATCCATAATTAGCGCCTACTGGTCTTCGGCCACGCTGGTTTGGGCGCTTTCTTCGTCGCCGTCGCCGCGGATTAGGCCGAATTTTTTTAGTTTGTAGCGGAGGGCGTCGCGGCTGATGTCTAGCAGTTTGGCGGCGTGGGTTTGGTTGTTGTTGGCCTGGCGCATGGCTAGTTCGACCATGGCGTGCTCTACTTCTTCGAGCGATGTGCCTCCTTCCGGGATGTAGAGCCGTGGCAGGGTGCGGCCGTTGGGGAGCGGCTGTCCGCCGTCGGCGGGAGAAGTGCGTTCGAAGACGGTGCGGCCGCCGGATTCGCCTACGGAGAATGGCAGGTAGAGCGGGCGCAGGAGGGGTTCCTCTTCGAGGATCATGCCGCGCTCGATGGTGTTTTTCAATTCGCGAACGTTGCCTGGCCAGTTGTGGCTGGCGAGGAGGCGGCGAGTTTCTTCGGTGATGCCGCGAATCGATTTCTTGAAGCGGCGGTTGTAGCGGTCGATGAAGAACTCGACCAGGGGCATGATGTCTTCTTTGCGGTCGCGCAGGGGCGGGATGAAGATGGCGATGATTGCGAGGCGGTAATAAAGATCCTGGCGAAACTGGCCTTCGCGGACGGCTTTTTCGAGATCGCGGTTGGAGGCGGCGATGACGCGAACATCGACCTGCATGTCCTTGATACCGCCCACGCGGCGGATGACTTGATCTTCGAGCACACGCAGGAGTTTAGCTTGCAGCAAGGGAGAGAGTTCGCCGATTTCGTCGAGGAACAATGTGCCGCCGTCGGCGGCCTCGAACAGTCCCTTCTTCATTTGTTTGGCGTCAGTGAATGCGCCTTTTTCGTGGCCGAAGAGTTCGGCTTCCATCAGAGTTTCAGGGATGGCGGAGCAGTTGATGGCGACGAAGGGCTTGTCGCGGCGCGAACTTTCGTAGTGGATGGCTTTGGCGATTAGATCTTTGCCGGTGCCGCTCTCGCCTTGAATCAGAATGGTGGTGGCCTCGCTGGAGGCGACTTTGCGGACGAAGTTCATGAGCTCGGTCATCTTGGAGGAGACGCTGACGACGCTGTCATAACCGGCTCCGCGGCGGATTTCGCTGCGCAGAGTTTGGACCTCGGTGCGCAGGCTGGTGGCTTCGAGCGCGTTCGTGATGGTGACGTGAAGCTCGTCGAAATCGACGGGCTTGCCGACGAAGTCGTAGGCGCCGAGCTTGAGGGCGGCTTTGACGTCGTCGAGTTGAGGATCGGCGGTGATCATGATGACGGCGCGGGCGTCGCCGCTTTTCTTGAGTTCATCGAGCACTTCGATGCCGGTGAGGTCGGGCATGCGGACGTCGAGGAGAACTAGGTCGGGAGTTTCGTGCTGGGCGAGTTTGAGGGCGGGGACGCCGGAATCGGCTTCGATGACGTGATAGCCCCACTCTTCGCACTTCTGGCGGAGCGACCAGCGGACGAGGCGCTCGTCGTCGACGACCATGATTTTCTCGGCGGACATTGGTGCTAATTTACTACGAAATGGCGACGGCTGGCAGGGCGGGATGCCGGCGCAACGGTCTAGGAGGCGGCGATCGCGGTGGGCATTTGGAACGGGAGCAGTACGGTGAACTTGCTTCCCTTCCCTACAACGCTTGTGACTTCGATGCGGCCGTGATGTTCTTCGACGATGCGGCGGGCGAGAGAGAGGCCGAGGCCGGTGCCGTTGCCTTTGGTGGTGTAGAAGGGGCGGAAGATGTTTGCGATGTTTTGGGCGGGGATGCCGCGACCAGTGTCGGTGACAACTATGGTGGCGAAGGTCTCGCGCGAATCGACTTCGACGCGAATGGTGCCGACACCGGGGTTGGCGTTGGCATTGGAGTTGGCGTTATCCATGGCCTGGACTGCGTTGAGGAGAAGATTGAGCAGGACCTGATGAATCTGATCGCTGTCGTGCTCGACTTCCGGCAGGTCGGGAGACTTCTGCAGTTCGATTTTGATGGGCTTGGAGAGAACTTGCTGACGAGCCAGCATGACGGCGTGTTCCACCGTGGTGTTGAGATTGCTCTGGCGAACCTGCGGTGGATGAGGGCGCGCGGTTTCCAGAAGATCGGTGACGATGCGATTGATCTGGGCGATTTCCTGGCGAACGTCTTTTATGACGGCGCGGGCGGGGCTGGTGGAGGGGAGATCGCGGCTAACGATTTCGATGACGCCAGCGATTCCGGCCAGGGGATTGCGAATTTCGTGAGCCAGGCCGGTGGCCAACTCACCGAGCGTTGCGAGGTGCTCGGCGCGGGACATCTGAGTGCGATGCAGACGCTCGATTTCTTCGCGGCTATCGCGTAGCTGTTGCATCATGTGATTGAAGTTGCGGCCGAGGTCGCCGATTTCGTCGTTGCGTGTGGAGAAGCTGACGGCGACGTTCAGGTTGCCTCCGCTGACCTGCTCAATCTTTTCCTGCAATTCGACCATGGGCCGTTGAATGAGATAGGCAAGCACGAGCATGGAAACAGCGCAAATGGCGACTGCGCCGGCACCAGCAACGATAAGCACGGCGTGGCGATCTGGATCCCGCAGAGAGACGGTAGCCAGAGTGAAGAGGATCAGGCCGGCCAGCAGTACGAAGCCTACCGGCAAGATAGCTTTGAGTTGCCAATTGACGCGCACGGAACTCAAGGGAAGATCCTCCTGCGAAGGCTTGTTTGTTGCCTTTGGGGATGGAACGGTTAGCTCCGTCTCGAACTCGATGCGGCTAAGCATAAGCATGCAGTCCTGGCAGCAAGTATGTGACACCGAAGAAAGTGAACATGACGACAGCGAAGCCGAGGATGGCGAAGTAAGCGGCACGACGGCCGCGCCATCCGCGGGTGATGCGCATGTGAAGGTATCCGGCGTATACCAGCCAGGTAATCGCCGCCCAGGTTTCTTTCGGATCCCAGCTCCAGTAGGATCCCCAGGTGCGATTGGCCCAGTAGGCGCCGGCGGCGATCATCAGGGTGAGTAAGGGAAATGCGATCGCGATGGTTTTGTAAGTAATGCGGTCGAGTTGCTCGGCGCTGGGCAACATGCGCTCGAGATCTTCACGCCTCCAGAGCAGTAACAGGTAGAGCAGCGAGACAAATATTCCGCCTACGAGGCCGGAGAGGATGAAAGGGCTGGCGGCCAGAGTGGTGGGAAACAGACCGTCGGCGTCGAGCGAAGCATAGCGGCCATCCCGG
This sequence comes from uncultured Acidobacteriota bacterium, assembly GCA_963761915.1. Classification (GTDB taxonomy): domain Bacteria; phylum Acidobacteriota; class Terriglobia; order Terriglobales; family Acidobacteriaceae; genus Sulfotelmatobacter. The sequence continues at coordinate 310,101 of CAVXIO010000003.1, read as the reverse complement.
GCTCGCAGGATGAAGAACAAAAGGGCGAGGACTTGGAGAAGGATGCTCAGGAATACGGCACGATTCGCCATGTCGAGGAAGCCTGGGTTCTGAGTCTTGCGCCAGATTATGTAGAGAACGAGCGGCGCGGCGACTGCAGCCAAAACCAAAAGTAGCATCCAGCCGAGATCAGGAATCACCACGAAAAGGCGTACGCCCTTGGAGAGAAATACTTCCGACTTCTCTTCGGGGTTCCAGGCGACGACGCTGAGACCTCCCCATTTTTCAAAGCGAGTCAGCACGCCGACATAAGTTGCGACGCCGAAGAGGCTGGTCGCGGCCAGAAAGGTTTCGGTTTTCATCTTGTCCTGGATCAAGAACATCATGGCTAGAGCGAAACTGAGAGCGCATGCGGCATACGCCAGCATGGCCAGAGTGACGTGAACGTGCAGCCAGGTGGATTGCAGGGCAGGCACCAGCGGGCGAACTTCGGTGCGGAGCAGTTGCATCAGTATCACGCCGACAATTGCTACGGGCATGGTGACGGTGCCGATGATCTTTACGTTAAATTTCTTCTCTGCGATCAAGGTAAGAACAGCGAGCGCCCACACGAACATGAGGAGCATTTCGTAAATGCTGGCGAAGGGCGGATGTCCGGCTTCATACCAGCGACGCGCGACGGCACCGGTGTTGGCGGCCAATCCTGCCCATGTGGCGAGCGAGGCGAAGCGAATGTAGGAAGGAGTGCCGGTGATGCCGAAACCAAGGTAAAGTGTTGCAGCGCCCGAGTAGAAGATGAGGGCTGCGTAGAGAAGATTGGAATCATTGAGCAAGTTGCCGCTCTTGACCACGTTCAGGAACGCCATGAAGAGCAGGAAAGCAACTCCCAAGCCGACGGCGACCACCAAAGTTGCGCCGGTTGCTACTGGTTGCTGTTCGACTCGTGCACGCGCCATAAACTATTCCTCCATTGCCGGATTATTTTCCGGTGAATACTGCCGCGGGCGACTCGTCGCCTACCCGCACTGAAATCTTGAGTTCTGATTCGATTTCTTCGACAAGATCGCGAAAACGCTGTTCAAAGGCGTCTTTGTTTTTGTTCGCCATTCCGCCGATCCAAAGCTGGAGTTGGCCGCGGGCGTCGCGCACGGGCACGACCCAGATGCGCGTGTGGACGAAATAAAACACTACGGTGAGGCCAATTCCCATGAGCACAACACCAGCCCAAACTTCCCATTGGCCGGGCTCGTGGGAAACTTCGAGGCCGGTGAAGTAGGCCATCTGCACGTCTTTGCCTTCGAATGCATAGGGCGACGAAGCATTCTGCTCAAGACCTGCGATTGGGGGCAGCCAGACATTGATGGGCTGACCAGATTTTTTGGACTCGACGATCAGATGGGCCGCGGGATTTTCCAGTTCGTGGGAGCGGGCGTAAACCTGGCCATCGCTGACTACATAGTCAGGAATGAACTGGGCGAGGCGAACGGTTGTGTCGGCATCCAAGGGAACAGTTTCATTCACGCCCAGGGTGATGTCCTTGGGGGACTGGCCATTACGGGGAGTCGCGGTGAGCACGAGCTTGTCGATCTTTCCGGTCTTGCCATAGCTGGCCTGATAAAAGCGCACGCCGCGATAAACCAGCGGTTCATTGACGACGATTTGCTTGCGCAGGGTGACTTTGCCGTTCTCAAGAACTGCGAGATCGGACCACCAGCGTTTGGGAGAACCGTCGGCGTAATTTTCCTGGCCAGCGCCGTCACAACGGACGGCGAAGGGCAAGTTGCGTGGACTGCCGTTCTGCGGATTCACTTGACTCGATTGTTGCCCGCGAGTAAGGGTGACGAATCCTCGCCAGCCGAACAGCGCGTCAATGTTGCCGCCGAGAAAGATCAGAAGGAGACTGGCGTGCACAATGTAAACCGCCATCTCAGAAAAGCGGTTGCGCTCGCCGAAGAGAGAGAAGCTGTTCTCGCGGACGATTCGCTCCGGCCTGTAACCGGCTTTTTGTAAGGCGCGTTCGGCGGCGCTGACAGCGGCCTCTTCATCTTTATCTTTGATCGGAATCAGCTTGTGATTGGGAAGCGCGTTGCGGAAACTGTCATCAGGGCTTTTATAAGGACGCGAGAAAAATCTCCAGGCATTGGGGAAGCGCTGGACAGAAGCGGCAATGATGCTGAGGCTGACCAGGCTGAGCAGCAATACGAACCACCAGGCGTGAAAAACATCGGTTAATCCCACCGCATCGAGCAGGCGCAGGACGTGCGGCGAATAGGCGCGCTGCATTTCCTCGGCGTCGGTGGCGGGCCGCTGCAGAATCACGGTTCCGGCCGCCGAGAGGACGACTACGAGAATGAGTAAAATGACGCCGGTTTTGATAGCGGCGAGGGTTTGCCAGATTTTCCGTGGTACGGATGCGGCCATGTCTTTCCCCTTCTGTTAAGGAGAAAGCACGTTTCCCGCCAACGGCTTCGACGAAAGCGAAGTCGCTGAAAATGAAGCAAATAATTGGTCTTACGTATTCAGGACACAGAACCCAGTGTGAGCCATATCACACAGCCAACGCGAACGCTGCGGGAATTTCGCGCAGGGGTCTGCTGGCTTCGGCTCGCGCCTAATGTTAAGCGGGCTGCGATTCCTTGGGTCATATAGACCATTTCACTGTGGCATAAGCCCCCAAGCTGATGAAGGTTGCAACCACTGGAGGGCTGACGTAGAGTCGAGCCACACCAAAAACCCGCTTTATTGCAATCTGTTACATGCTCTGATTAGAAAATCTCCGGGATCGGGAATTAAGGCAAGAGGCGTGCAAATGCAACGGTGGAGGAGCAAGAAGAGTGACGGGGAAATCATTCAACTCGATGCTCGTCACCAGTCGTTTGCTCAACGCACTGGTCTTTTTAGTCTTGGTTATAGTGTTGGCTTCCCGGGTTTCGGCGGCCAAACATCCCGTCACGCTTGATCCGAAGGCAGATCCAGCCACCTGTCTCACTTGTCATGAAGATAAATCCAAGGGGAAGTCGGTTCATTCTGCGATCGCCATAGGCTGCACCAGTTGCCATGAGGTTCGCACAGTCAAAGATGTAACCCACATTAAGCTGATCACGGCGACTCCCGCCGCTCTATGCCTAACCTGCCACGCCGACAAAAACGCCGCGGAAATAAAGGGTAAGGTTCATCCTCCGGCGGTGCGAGACTGCCTGAAGTGCCACGATCCGCACACTTCAGAGAATAAAAATCAGTTACTGAAGCCCACTTCTGGAGATCAGAAAGAAAATCTTTGCCTGAGTTGCCACAAGACCGGAATGAACGTGCCCGAGAAGGGCAGCCGGCACGCGGCGCTCGATATGGGCTGCGAAACCTGCCACGTGACGCACAAGACGGGCGAGATCGGCAAGGCGGAGTTTGATTTCCATCTGACCAAAGCGCCGCCGGAACTGTGCATTGATTGCCATGACGCCAAGAGCGCAGATTTGCAAAAAGCGCATCAAAACCAGCCTTTCGATAAAGCTGATTGCGTAAGCTGCCACGATCCTCATCAGTCGGCCGCTCCCAAGCTGATGGCAAAATTTATGCATCCGCCATTTGCCGACAAGCAGTGCGATGTTTGCCACGCCCCCGCGAAGGACGGAAAAGTCGTGCTCACGCAGCCTGACGCCAAGGCACTGTGCGTGACCTGCCACGATGATAAAGCCAAGCTGATCGAGACGGCGAAAGTGCAACACCCCGGAGCAGCGGGCGACTGCACCGATTGTCACAGCCCTCACGCCAGCAATCAGCCGGGACTGCCGAAAACGAATGCCGTCGATACTTGCCTGGGTTGTCACGCGGATCAAGCCGAGCAGGCTAAGAAGCATTTCCTCCACCAGCCGGCATTTGGCCAGGGTTGCGCGACCTGTCATACACCGCATGGGGGAGACAACAATCATTTGTTGCGGGCTGCGGGAAATGCGCTGTGCCTGGAATGCCATGGCCCGGACGCGTTGCCGCAGAAGGTGGAAGCCGAGCATGTGCTGACCATCTTTGACGGAAAAGTGAAGTTGCCCGAGGACTACTACCAGAAAAATAAGGTAGCGATTCTGCCCCTGCGCTATGGGTTGGGCCATCCGGTGGAAGGTCATCCCGTAGCCGATGTGATGAATCCGTCGAAGATAGGTGAAGTCAAGACTCATTTGACTTGCCTATCCTGCCACCAGCCGCACTCGTCGGCGCAGGCCGACCTGCTGGTGAAGGACCAGCAGAACAACATGGCTTTCTGCGATAGCTGCCACCAGAATCGAACGAACATGCGAGATACAACGACACCGAAGAATTAGAAACAGGAGAATAGAAATGATCGCGCCTCGTCACAAAGTGAATCCTAAGGTCAGGGTAGTAGTGGCTCTTATGCTCTTGGTAGCGATGTGCCTGGCCTTGCCGGGCTCGATGTACGCCGGTGACAAAAAGAAGAAGGCCGACACGCCGAAGCCGGCGGAGGCTCCCAAACTGGACATTGATACGTCGAAGTTGGTTTGGCCGAACCCGCCCAACATCGCGCGCGTCCGCTGGCTGAGCTACTACGCGGGGATGAAGATCGATCGCACTCCGGTGGCAACCACGAAGAAGAAGCAAGGTTGGATGGACCGGGTGGCCGGCGCCAAGCAGGAAGATAACATCGATAAGCTGAAGACTTTTCCCTGGCAGTTGATCGGACCCTACGGCATCGCCATTGACTCCAAGGGCTTGGTGTATGTGGCCGATCAAAAAGTGGGGGCGATCTTCATCTTCGACACGGAGACGCACGACGCTACCCTTATTAAGAACGGCGAGGGTGCCCATTTTGGCTGGATCAACGGCTTGGCCATTGACGACAGCGACCGGCTTTTCGTCTCTGATGGGAAAATGCATCGGATCCTGATTTTCAATCCTAAACATGAAATCGAGGGGCAGATTGTAGAGGGATTGGTGGATCCCGTGGGACTGGCGATCGATACAGAGAATCGGCTGCTCTACGCCGTCGACGAGCAGCAGGACCAAGTCTTCGTATATGACGCGGACACCCTGAAACTGCTGCGCAAAATCGGGAGTCCGGTACCTCCTGCGAAGAAACATGCTCTGACGACGCCGGGCGACTTCGCTGCCCCGACCAATGTTGCGCTCGACAATGACGGCAACGTCTATGTCACCGACACGCTGAATAGCCGCGTCGAAATCTTCGACGGAGAAGGTCATTTCATCAGTACGTTCGGAAAAGCTGGCGATGGTCCGGGATTATTTTTCCGGCCCAAGGGCATCGCGATCGATTCTGACGGACACATCTGGGTGGCCGATGAATACCAGGACCGCGTACAGGTGTTCAACCGCGAAGGGCAATTGCTGACCTACATTGGCGACACTCACGCCAATGGTCCGGGCCAGTTCAAAGCGCTGGTCGGTATTGCGATTGACAAACAAAATCGCGTTTTTACTACCGAACAATATCCCGGCCGCATGCAGATGTTCCGCTACATCACCGACGCTGAGGCGGACGTCGAGAAGGCGCGGCGCGAGGCGGAATTGACAAAAACGGCGGACGCGCGAAAGCAGTCGAGCGACGCTCAGAAGCCGCCCGTGACATCGACTACGAAACCAGCTGAGGCACCAGCAGCGAGACCGGAAACGGCAGCGCCAGCACAGAAAACTGCCGGATCTGCGCCCAACTAGGGACTACGCGATCCTCCGATCCATATTCATCCGCCCGGCGGACAAACCTGCCGGGGACGTTTTGTGCGCCTCACGAATAGCGCCACGCAACTCCACCCTTACCAAGCTCAGCTCCGTGGGCCTTATCACGATCAGAGGTGAGGGCGGTCCTAGAGCGTGCGTTTAGCAAAAGGCTAATGTGTCAAATGTTATCGGTGAGGGAGGATTCCAGGTGAAGGGCTGCGTCGCAACTGTTGCAAAACACTACGCTTGCGCGTTGTTCCCAATGGGTTATTTCAAGCACTCTCAGTGCGGCAGAAGCCCCAATCGGGCACGGCTTGGCCCTTTCTTCCATCCAAGCCGGTGGCACGCCAAACGGGTAATTCTAATGTTAGCAATTACTTACATTGATCTTACGGAGAACTTCCGTAACCAACAGTCTCGGTGGTTCCCGTGCAGTTGCATAGTTGGGAGATTTGAAAAGAACCTCCGCAACATATGGACCTCGAGAGTTCAGTTAACACCGCAATCGAAGTAGCAGTTGATAGTGTTGCAACACTTCATAAAGGAGACACAATATGCGAAAAAGCTTTTTAGTTATGCTGATGATTCTGGCTGTGGCTGCTTTTGCTGCTGCTCAGATTCAAGCGCCGACGTCAGACGTCCTGGGCGCTCACCTCAACTACGGCCGTGGCTGCGCAGCTTGCCACGCACCACACAGCGGCGCATGGGGCAACGGCGCCAACAAGACGGGCGACACCACCACCGGCACATCGATCCTCTGGGGCCAGGATGTGGGCTCGCTGTATGGCAAGACCATCATCACGGGCAGCACCAACGGCAGCACCGGCTACACAGAAGTTCTGCCGGCCAGCATGGCCGCTGGTACTCCCGACGTGAACGGCCTGCTCACCTGCCTTAGCTGCCATGATGGCAACTATGCCAAAGGCGCGATGATGAAGGGCACGATCTATGAGACGCTGCCAGCTACCTACGGACAATGGAACTCTATTCCAACCTTGTTGGGAGCAAACGGCGATGGCGCCAGCAGCTACCTGGCAACTCACCCGGTGGGCTTGAACGCTACCGTTTCCTGCGGTGGACAATACAATTGGGATTGCACCGAGACCAACGGAACGATCGCGATGACTGGCGCGAATTCCTCCCAGTTCGTGAAGAATTATGGCTTCTTCGTCAGCCTCAGCGCCTACAACAACACTGCTGTGGTTACCTGCACGAGCTGCCACAACCAACACTTGATGAACGTGGTCAACGTCACCAACGGCCCGAAGAGCGGTTTGGCGACTGGCGTTTACGCGACCATGTTCTTCGTGCGCGGCCCCTACAACCCGGCGAGCGGCACGGCTGGATCAAACCAGACCGCGCAGTTCTGCCGCGAGTGCCATGGTGGAGAAGCGAACGAGTCGAACGGAAGCTACACGATCCCGACGGTTTTCTAAGCTGTCGTATTCGTGACACACAGGGGAGAGAGAGAAACCTCTCCCCTTTTTTAGACCAAAGTTCCGTGTGAGGATGGATTTATGAAGCAGCAATTAACATCAATACGAACCCTGATTCTCACGAGCCTCGCGCCTGTCGCCGTTACGCTGGCGATGATTTCGACGGCCCCAGCCCAACAGCTTGCGGTTTCGCACACCCCGAGTGTGACAGCGACCCAACCGGCGGCCAGCGCGACGGCTGAACCGACGGGCAAGACCGTAGCGCGCGTGAATGGGGCTGTGCTGACCGATCGTGATCTGCAGCGCGAAATATATACCTTGTTTCCCTACGCGGCCCAGCACAATGGTCAAGTGCCTGCGGAGTTAGAGCCTCAGCTGCGCAAGGGCGCTCTGCAAATGATTGTCTTTGAGGAACTGGTATACCAGGAGGCAATGCGGCGCCAGATGACGATCCCTCCAGATAAGCTGAAGAAGGCGGAGCGGGACTTTCGCGGCCAGTTCAGCAGCGCGGCTGAGTATCAAAAGTTTCTGGCAGCAGAGTTCAAGGGCTCGGAGAAGGCTTTGGACGAGAAGATCAAGCGGTCGTTGCTGATTGATGCGTTTCTGAAGGCCGAAGTCGATGCCAAGTCAACGGTCTCGGTGGCCGAAGCCAAAGCCTACTATGACAAAAATCCGGCGCTCTTTGAATATCAGGAAGGCTTTGCCTTTCAGACCATTTCCATCCTGCCTCCGGCGAAGCCCACGCCTGACACTTTGAAGGAAGAGCGCAAGCGCGCCGAGGATGCGCTGAAGCAGGCGAAAGCGACGACAAACTACGAGCAGTTCGGCATGCTGGCGGAAAAAATTTCGGAAGACGACTACCGTGTAATGATGGGCGACCATAAAAAAGTAGACCGCTCCAAACTGGCGCCGCAGGTGGCGGATGCACTTCTCGCCATAAAAGACGGCGAAATCACCGGCATCATCCAGATCGAGCAGGCGTTCACCATCGTCCGGCTGAACCGGCACATTCCGGCTGGGAAAGTGAAGTTTGCCGATGTGAAGACTACGCTGCAGAAGGAACTGCAACAGAAGAAGCTGAATTCGGTGCGCGCAGCTTTGGACAAGAGGCTTCGGAAGACCTCGAAGGTGGAGGAACTGTAAGACTGCTCTATTCTCCCCCAAGGGCCTGCGGCGACGCAGGCCCTATCCCTTACACGTTCGTATCAGGGCTTGGCTTCAACCATGGCAATGGCTAAAGCCATCTCCTGAAGCGCAGCACTGGAAGAGACCACGTGTGAACGTTTCTTTCGCACCTTTCGGGGCTTGTTGTCTTTTCCGCCCCGTCACCCAGGGCTTGTCGCCCCTTCGGCAGGCTCTGGGCTGCATTCTTGCGCCGCTTCGCGGCGGAAATCGTGAACTGCTCCACCCAAAGCCGGACTTCTTTCGCAAGCTCAGAAGGCGTGCTCTCATTCTTGCGCCAAATGCCTTGTCTTCTTGAGCTTAGCTGGGTTATATGCCCCAGAACCTGGGTCCTTTTTGGCCCTCCAAATCGTTAGCTCCTTGCTGGGCAATGGTTTAGCGGGCTCCGGATTCTGGCGGGGAACGTGCTTTTCTTCCATTAGAGGAATTTTAGATGGCCGGTTGCCTTTCAACTGGAAAGCGCCAGACCCACACTGAAGGAACCGGAAGTGGGAACGAAGGACCGCAGTCGCGCCGCTGTGGGATGGCCCGGGCAACGCAGTACAGACCCGATGCCGAGACTGGAAAAAGTTGGTGACTGTGAGGGGTGCTTTCCGAAATATCGCTTCGATTTTGGCTGGAGCGCTTCTGCTGATACTGCCTGCTCAAGGTCAGCTCAGGCTGGGGGAGAATAGTGCGAACCTGAACGGAACTATCTCGGGAGGATACAACGGGGATTACGGGAACCTAATCTCTTCCGACCACAGCATGGCTTTTGGAGGCACGGGCACGCTGTCCGGCTTTTACTACAATCCTAACTTCCTCTCTTACACAGTCACCCCGTACGTGAATCAGGCGCGAGACAATTCATCCTTTCAGTCCATTTCCAACGCCAGCGGAGTCAACATCAACACCTCGATTTTTGCAGGCAGCAAGTTTCCCGGTTCCATCAACTACGCCAAAGCCGACAACAGCGAAGGCAACTACGCGATTCCCGGCGAGGCGAACTACTCGACGCGTGGCAACAGCGACACTTTTGGGATCAGTTGGTCAGAGATGCTGCCAAATTTGCCCAGCCTCTCCGCTAATTTCCAGTTGGCCAACAACCAATATTCCATCTACGGGTCGAACGACACCGGAAATAGCACCTCGCGTTCTTTTGGCCTACGGTCGGCTTACATGATAGCCGGGTTCAATCTGAATGCGTACTTTACGGATGGAGGTTCACACTCCGATGTGCCGCAAATTCTTCAGGGCTCGACGCAATCGGAGACCGCGACCTCCAACAACCGCGGCTATGGATTTGCCGTGGGGCATCAGCTACCGCTTCATGGCGGATTTTCGGCGACGGCTAACCGCTCCGATGTCGATTCCAATTATCTCGGCTACGGCTACGACGGCAGCATTGATACTTATAGCGGGACTGCGGCGTTTCAGCCGACCCAGAAATTCCACTTCTCCGTCAGCACAGGCTACTCCGACAACCTTTCCGGGACCCTGTACCAGGCCGTTACCGGGGCAGGAGGATTAGTGACGCCACCGCCCCAGGGGCAATCCTCGAACTCGTTAGATCTGCTGGGCAACGCCAGCTATTCGGTGATGCAGAATATGCAGGCGCTGGCTTCGGCTGATCATCGCCAACAGTCATTTCTGGGGAAGGATTACTCAGCCGACTCTTACGGAGGCGGCATAACATACGGGCGGGTTTTGTTTGGGGGCAACCTTAACACCGCTGGGACCATTACCGAGAACAAAGTCAGCACTTCGAGCGCGAGCCAACTCGGGTTCAATGGCACGATCAACTACAACAAGCGATTCGCTGGCTGGACGGCGGGAGTATTTGCCAACTATGCGCAAAATGTGCAGACGCTGCTGATCACCTACATGTCGTCCTTTTACGGATACGGCGGCAACATCCGGCGCCGATGGGGAAAGCTTGGCTGGACCGCAGGCACCAGCTTCAACAAGACTGGCTTAACCGAGCAGGCCGGGACCACGAGCAGCAGCCAGAGTTACAACAGTTCCATGGGGTATTCGAACTGGATCAACGTGAACGCGACGTTTTCGAAGTCGAGCGGAAACGGAATCGAGACCGCAGCGGGATTGGCCGCTACTCCAACGCCACAGCCGATTCTGTCTCCGAATGATCTTGTTCTTTTTAATGGCAACAGCTATTCGTTTGGCCTGGCCAGCAATCCGAAGCGCAGACTGACGATTTCGACGAGCTTTGCCAGAGCATACGGGAACAGCAACGTGGTCGGGATCCTCTCCTCGAATAATACGGAACAGATCAACACTCTTTTTCAGTATCAATTCCGGAAGATGTACCTGACCGGCGGCTACAGTAGACTAAACCAGGGTTTCAGTGCGTCCGGGACGCCACCGGAGAAGATATCGGCGTTCTACATCGGGGTATCCAGATGGTTCAACTTCTTCTAGCCCGCCGTGACCGTCTGGAGCAAGCAGAGAGCGAATATAAGATGGGGATCCTGCGGCGGCTGAAGCCGGTTTTTGATTTACGAATGGTGGTTGGGCTGACGCTGCTTTTGCTGGCGTCCGGGGTTTCAGCGTCATCTGCGCGCAAGCCGAAAGCCAATGCTAATGAACTCGGACCTCCTACTCTTGAACTGGAGGGAGGACGCAAGCTGCTTTACGAGCGCAGCTTCGGCTCGGAGCGCGAAGTGAAGCCGAAGCGGGGCTTTTGGAACCGGGTGGTGGACGTTGTAGCGGGCGAGCCGGAGTTCAAGAATCTGGTCCGGCCCTACAGCATTGTGGTGGACTCACGGGGCCGGATTATCGTCACTGATCCCGGCGCGGCTGGGGTTCACATCTTCGATTTCGCACAACAGAAGTACAAATTTATCGAGCGCCGCGATAAAGGCAAGGACGCGATGCTGGGACCGCAGTGCGTGGCGGTCGACGGCCAGGACAACATCTACGTCACCGATTCGGAGACGGGCAAGATCTTCGTCTTCAACTCCGGCGGAAAGTATGAGCGCGTGATCGGCAGCTTAAAAGGTGGCGAAGGCTATTTCAAGCGTCCCACCGGAATCGCCGTGGACTCAGTAACACAGCGAATCTACGTGACCGACACGCTGCGCGACAAAATTTTCATGATGGATATGCAGGGCAACATTCTGCAAACCATCGGAAAGAAGGGCGATGGCAACCTCGAGTTCAATTTGCCGACGGAGCTGCGACTGGATGGCGAAAACCTGATTGTGGTCGACGCGATGAACTTCCGGGTCCAAGTGCTGGACCGCTCGGGAATGTTTCGCTACTCCATTGGAAGCGCCGGCGACACCAGTGGAAGCGTGTTTCGCCCGAAAGGCATTGGAGTCGATTCCGAAGGCGATTTGTATGTTGTCGATGGTCTGTGGGGAGTGGTGCAGGTCTTTAATCGCCAGGGAGATTTGCTCTATTACTTCGGACGAAGAGGTACACACGCGGGAGAGTTTCAATTGCCGGCGGGATTGTTCATCAACAGCGAGGACAGGATCTTTGTGGTGGATTCGTTTAATCACCGCATTCAGGTATTTCATTATTTCGGGTTGAAGAAAGCCAAGGAAGGATTGTAGTGAGGTGCAAACCTTCATACGTGGGCTTGATGGTTATTGTGGCGGCGGGGACTCTGCTGGCGCAGGTCACAGGTGACGTGATCGGCTCGCATGATCTGGGACCCGGCAGCAAATCGCCCATAACCGGCGCCCGCACTGATTTCTGCATGTATTGCCACGAGCCTCACAATGGCGTCGGAGGCCGGACTCCGCTGTGGAATCAGAAGCTCACGGTCCAGACTTACAGTTTGTACACCAGTGACACCGAAGCAAATCGTGGAACCCAGCCGACGATGGGAGCCGACAGCAATCTCTGCCTCTCCTGCCATGACGGAACCGTGGCGCCGGGAACGACGGCGGCCTATGGCCAGGTCACGATGTTCGGATCGATGTACAACTACGACGTATTTGGCACCAATCTGCAACCGTCGCATCCCCTGGCTTTTGCGTTGCCCTTGAAAGATAACGTGGATTTGATTGCATCGTTAGCGGCCAAGGGCAGGACGGGAGATCCCACCGGGGCGGTTCGTCTTGTCAATGGCAACGTTGAATGCACGTCATGTCATAACGCGCATGTGCAGGCCAAGGATTTGATCTCGCAGAATTTTCTGGTCCGCGATAGTTCGAGCGGCCAGATGTGTTTGGCCTGCCACGACCCAACCCGCCAAATGGCCGGCAAAGTGAATCCAATCGCGGATTGGGCCACAAGCGCTCACGCCCTGGTGCAGAACAAGATTTCGCCACAAACGAATGTGGGAAGCTACACCACAGTAGCGCAGAGTGCATGCATTTCATGCCACGCCCCGCACAATGCCCAGGGACCGGCGCGGCTGCTTCGCGGACCCAACGAACAGGATTGCATCGCCTGCCACAATGGAGGCGCGAATATCTCGCCCGCGCCGCCCAACGTCTTCGCCGAGTACGCCGCACCCAAAGTCGGGCATCCCTTCCCGACGTCAACGACTGCTCATGACGCCGCCGAGAATACGCTGCTGAATAACAACCGGCATACCACCTGTGTGGATTGTCACAACGGGCATGGGTCAGCCCAGGTGGGAGTATTTCCGCCTCCTCCTCTGGTGCGAGTTTCGCAGAAGGATGCTGCCGGAATCAGCGCCATTGACGGAATGTCCACGGTAGACCCAGTGGTGAACCAATACGAGAATTGCTTCCGATGTCACGGAAGCAGTTCGGGGAAAGCGGTTCGCGCGGGTTATGGGTACTTGCCGGTGCGGGCGGTTTCCGCAGGGGATCCGTTGAACATCATTCCTCAGTTCGCCGCGACCTCTTCTTCGAGCCATCCGGTTACCCACGTAAGCAATAGCTCTTTGCCGCAGCCCAGTTTGCTGACTACGATGTTCAATCTCGATGGGGTAACGCCAGGGCGCGCGGTAGGAACGCAGATATTCTGCACGGACTGCCACAACAGCGATGACAATCGCGAGTTCGGGGGCTCGGGCCCAAACGGTCCACATGGTTCCAAATGGACTCACATTCTGGAACGCCGCTATGAATTCAGTCAGGCGGTGACTCCGGGCCAACTGATCACGAATCTATTTCAAAACCCTGACCTTAGCGTAAACGGGCCTTACGCGATGTGCGGTAAGTGTCACAACCTCGGCAGTGTCATGGCGAACACCAGCTTCACTCAGCACCAGAGCCATATTTCCTCTGGCTTCACCTGTTCGGTATGCCACACGGCGCACGGAATGGGAGGCGTCAACCCGAATATCAGCGGGCAGCGGCTGGTCAATTTTGACGTCAACGTGGTGGCTGCGAATGGCGGCTTCCCAATCTCTTACAACCGCGCCGCGAACACATGCACACTGACTTGTCACAACATTGTGCATAATTCGAATGGCAGCGTGGCTGCCGCGCGCGCGGGAAGCGTGGTGAAAAAGTGAGGGCTTGAAGATGGCGACCGCAGCGGCGGTGGCGACCGCCGTCGAAAAACCTGTTTCCATTCTCGATAAGCTGACCTACCCGGTGGCTTTAGTGGCTTCGCTCTCCATCCGGTTTCTGGCCATAAGGGCGCCACTGTGGTTAGATGAGACTCTGGCTTACTGGCAGGTCAGCGGTGGCTTTGCGAAGGTCTGGAGCCGATCGGCGCTAATGCCTTCGTCGATTGGCTATCTCTATACCCTGTGGTTGCAGCGGAGCTGTGTCTGTGCCGTCTTACCCTGAACATCGCGAACAAGATCGCTCGCTCTTGGCCAAGACCATGGCTGCCATCTTACTCTCCCCCGACCTCCTGGAGGCTCTGCCGGATGCGACGGTTGCGGTCGATCGGCAGGGAACCATCGTTCAGATCAACTCCCAAACCGAGGAACTATTCGGCTATGACCGCGATGAATTGATTGGGCAGAAGATCGAGATGCTCGTGCCAGAGCGCTACCGCACCACGCATCACCACCATCGCCACACTTTTGCCGAAACCCCCAGGACGCGACGCATGGGCGCGGATCTGGATCTCTATGGGCGGCGGCGCAATGGCTCAGAGTTTCCCGTGGAAATTAGTCTCAGTCCAATTTCCACAGAGAGCGGACTGTTCGTGCTGAGCGCTATCCGTGACATAAGCGATCGCAAGCGAATCGCGGAAGAACTGCGAAGAGCGAACGAAGAATTACATCAGAGAACAATCGAGCAACTGGGCGAATACCGCTCGCGGCTTGCCTCAATCATCGATTCTTCCGAGGACGCGATTCTTAGTAAAACCCTGGACGGTACTATCACCAGCTGGAACAAGGGAGCAGAACGAATCTACGGGTATAAGGCGGAAGACGTGGTTGGCAAGAACATTTCCATTCTCACGCCCAGCGATCGTCCGAACGAAATTTCTGAGATTCTTGACAAGATCGCGAACGGTGAAAGCATTGAACACTATGAATCGGTGCGGCTGACAAAAGATGGCACCCACCTGGATGTTTCGATTTCCGTGTCTCCCTTGCGCAATGCGATTGGCGAGATCGTGGGAGCCTCGGCAATTGCGCGCGACATCACGGCGCAAAAACGTACTGAGGTCCAGCTTCGGCAATCTCAGAAGATGGAAGCCGTCGGCCGGCTTGCAGGCGGTGTGGCGCACGACTTTAACAATGTCCTCGGCATCATCAACGCCTGCACGGAATTCCTGCGCGACCGGATCGATCGCGACGCCGAACCAGCGATCTACGTCGAGAACATCAGGAAGGCAATCGACCGCGGCACCGCGCTCACCAGACAATTGCTAACCTTCAGCAGAACCTCTGCGATTCAACCGCAGATCCTCGATCTGAACGAGCGCCTGAAAGACATCAGCAAGCTGCTGCGCCCGCTGCTGGGAGACGATATTGAGATTCTGATTGTGCCCAAATCAGCCGCCGCAGTGGTGGAGGCCGACCCTGGCCAGCTCGACCAGATCGTAGTGAACCTGGCAGTGAATGCGCGTGACGCCATGCCGCACGGCGGCAAGTTCATTCTTGAAACGGCCGCAGTGAAATTTGACGACGCTTTCGCCGACCAGCGTCAGTCCCTCACCGCCGGAAAATATGTTCTGCTTTCGGTGAGCGATACTGGTTCGGGCATGGACGAAAAGACCGCCTCGCGGATCTTCGAGCCTTTCTTCACCACCAAAGAGCCGGGTAAGGGAACGGGGTTGGGTCTGGCGACGGTATACGGCATTGTGAAGCAAGGCGGCGGCCACATTCTGGTCTACAGCGAGCCAGGACATGGCACTACGTTTAAGATCTACCTTCCCAGCGCGGATCATAAGATCGGCCTCCAATCGAAGTCTGAAACGGAAGCGGTGGGCCCGAAGCACCTGGGAAACACGATCCTGCTGGTGGAAGACGATGACATCATGCGGGGCTTGACTCGACAACTGCTGCAAGAGCACGGCTACACGGTGGTGGAGGCGAATGACGGGAAGTCCGCTCTGCAAATCGTGAAATCTTATCCAGGCGCCATTGATTTGATGTTGACCGACGTGGTGATGCGGCGCATGGGCGGTCCTGAGTTGGCTGAGCGCTTAAGCGTTTCTCACCCCAACCTGAAGGTCGTGTATATGTCGGGCTACACCGGGGAGTTGATGGCGAATCGCAAAGTGCTGAAGCCGGGCGTCACCCTGCTCGAAAAGCCGTTTACACGCACTGCCCTTTTGAACACCATCCACCAGAAGTTGGCCTAGGCCTGCCAAACGGGCAAACCTCACCTTAATCGGCGTCACATGACCAAACGACTGGTGATGGAGATCACACATCAAAGCGGGAAAACACGCACTTCGGCACTTCTTCAACAAGAGCAGAAGACACAGTTGTCCTCAACCATCAAAGTTAACTGGCTTGTTTTGTTTGACTTAAATACAGTCCCCCGAGTTCCGGCCAGCCAGTGAAGAGTGGCGGTGTAGTTGCCCAAGTAAGCCTGTAAGCGGAGGCACTCATGGCCACTCATATCGTAAACCGCGTCCAGAAAGTTGCACCAGCCGACAAAACCTTTTGCAATCTTACACCGGCGGTAGCCGATGCATTGGAGCATGAAGCGCTCACTACCACCTATCCCACGGGAGCAGTTTTGTTTGGCGAGGGGCAGGCGGCGCGCGGAGTGTTCATCGTGCGCAAAGGCCGGGTAAAGCTTTCCATTTGCGGTAGCGACGGCAGGACCCTGATTCTGCGAATAGTCGAGCCCGGCTGTCCATTAGGAGTGGCTGCGGTCGTTTCGGGACGCCCGTATGAAGCGACGGCTGAGATCCAGGAGCCAAGCGAGATCAGCTTTCTGCGACCAAGCGATTTGCTGCGCCTAATGCGCCTTCACGGCGAGCTTGCCTTGTGGGTGACCCAACACATCAGCGCGGACTATGCCTCCACCTGCCGCGAGATCCGAGACCTTATCCTTTCTGACTCAGCCAGTGAAAAACTGGCTCGATTGCTGGTGGGATGGCTCGACCAGAACATTGAAGCCAAAAATCCCAGTCAAGTGAAGCTAGCTCTCACTCATGAAGAGATCGGGCAGATGATCGGCACTTCGCGGGAGACCGTGAGCCGTCTGTTCGCCGGTTTCAAGAAGCAGCACCTGATCCAGCAGAGCGGCTCCACCTTGATGATTCCGAGCCGCATTGCGTTGGAGTCGCTGATCACGGCGTAGAAGAAGGTTTCGGCGGGCGACAGCGATTTCCCACTTTTCTCGCTGGCGCATGGAGCCTACTCCGGTTTCCCAGTGTAGTGTTGTTCGTGGTGAACATCGGCATGGTCTTCCAAACACTCCAGGTGAGTGACGACCTCAGCGGGCATCCCCAGGTTGATCGGCAAGCGCTCTTCCAGAATTGTTGCCAGGCGGTGGGCCTCGCTGACCGAGGTCAGGCGCGGGAACAACAAGTGTAGTTCAATGATCTGACGGTATCCAGTAGTTCGGAAACGTACGCCGTGGTATTGAATGTTCAGTTCCGCGCAAAGGGCATCCAGCTTTTCGCGAATTTTACGGCCGGCTTTCGGGTCGGAATAATCCATCAGTCCGACTGCCGAACGCCATACCAATCTGCCGCCCGACCAGAGGATATTTACGGCGACCGCAATGGCCACCAGAGGGTCGAACGGTTTCCAGTGCGTCAGCAGCACCAGCCCCAGCCCTCCCACGACTCCAAAGCTGGTCCAGCTATCAGTCAAGACATGTTTGCCGTCGGCTTCGAGAATGAGTGAATTGGTGCGCCGGCCGGTCCGCAGGAGATAGTAGCCCAGACCCGCATTGACCAGCCCAGCGATCAGGATCAGCAATGCGCCTGCTCCCAGGTGTTCCAGTTGCAGCCCGGCCATCCACTTCCGGACTGATTCATAGAGAATGGCAATCGCGGCCACGACAATCATGGCTCCTTCAAATCCAGCGGAGAAGAATGTGATTCGCTCGTAACCGTAGAGGAAGTGAGGGGATGCCGATCTTGCGCTGAGCCGAAGACTAAAACTCGCAAACCCCACGGCGACCACATGGACGACCGACTCCGCGGCGTCGGAGAAAATGGCCGCCGAATGCGTCATGAAATAGACGGTGGTCTTGCCGACCAGCATGGCCACGCCAAGCATCAGGGAGAGACGCATGGCGAAGCGCGCATCGAGTAATTCTCCTTCGTTTCTCTGCATCGCCGAACTAACCGCAGTTTGCGCAGGCACTCCCAGTATCCTCAGCACCGCACCAGAAGATGTGGCAAGGCATTCATGCCGACTTTAAACCTTCGGGGGCGGACTGTCGATTGGTGTTTCGGAAAATACCTTTTCATCTTCCACGAAGGCATACCTGGTCAGCGGTTCGACCAGATGGGCCCGTTCCAGAGCGCGGTAATATGCCGGACGGGAATGGCGGTAATGATCGGCCGGGACTTTGCCATTGAGCCAGGCAGTATCCATCGGATAGACCAATGGGTCAAAAATCACCATGTAGAAGTGCCACAGCAGGATCGAGAAAGTCGCGAGGATCGCCTCGTAATAATGGACGGCGGTGGCCGCATCCGAGATCCACTTGGGAAAATGGCGGAGCGTGAAATTGTTAAGCCACAGTAGGAAGCCGGAAACTGTCATTACCAGGGTTCCCCAAAGAAAAGCCCAATATTCCACCTTCTCCGCGTAGTTGAACTTCGCGAAGTGCGGCTCGGTTTTCGAAAACCCGAGATTGTAGAGCATCACCTGCAACAGATCAGTCGCATCTTTGAATTGCGGCATCATCGCCTTCAGGAATAGGCGATCGCGCCGGTTTGCTGCGAGAAATATTCCGTGACCTCGATCACATGCTTTTGTAACCTTCACGTTGTTATATGCAGAGAAGCTCTTTCGGGTCGGGCTAACTTAGAAAGCGCTTAGGTTAGACAGTGCAAATCTATGTGCTTGCGGGACTGCGGCCGGGCGCTCAATATTTTCGCCTGCCCTGATACTTACTTCATACCAAGATCAGTCAGGATTTTTGGGCTTTCTTCCCCTGCCGCCAGGACTTGATGACAGGCGGAGCAATCATTGGTGATGGTCTGTCCATCCGCACTGGTGTGACTGCCATCGTGGCAGCGGAAACAGCCCGGAGAATCATTGTGGCCAAGGTTATTCGGATGAACGCCCCACGTCACACGCATGTCTGGAAAAATGTTGCGAAGGTAGATTGCTGCCACCTCATCGCCGGCTTGCTGCACCAGCGTGCGCCGGGTTTGATAGATCTGCGGATAATTCGTGCGATAGAAATTATTGAGTTCCTCCGCGATACGCTGCTTGGCCACGTCGCGCGCGGGATAATTCACCTTAAGAACCTCGACCGCTTTCTTCTTGATGAAAGGAAGCTCCGGGCTGATGCGCCCGAGAGACATTTGCTTATCGACGGCGTTTTCCGGCAAGTCGAACTCATGCGTGGGCCGGTTGTGGCAGTCCACGCAATCCATGGTGCGGTGTTCTCCCTTATCCAATTGCTGCTGAGTCGGCTTCGCGTCGGTGGAAACGAATTCAGTGGTCTTTCCCTGATCGTCGGTGTAATACACGGCGGGAATGGTCTGCCGCTCGGGATCGGTGGAGATGTAGCTGATGCGGGCGTTGTCGGCGAGGTGATGCCCGTGAATGCCAACCGATCCCTGCCAGGTCCGCCCTCCCACTTTCAGCAGCAAAACGTCGGTCTGCGCCGTGTTTTTTTCGTCATCTTTATAGCTGGTGTTGACGAAAAACTTGTCGCCGGTGAAACGTTGCGGCCAGTGACACTGCTCACAGGTTTCGCGCGCCGGGCGAAGGTATTTTACCGGCGAAGGAATGGGGCGCGAATAGGTGTGCAAGGTTACGGCAACGACCTGGCGCAGTCCGGAAAGCTTCGATCGCACGAACCACCCGGCTCCGGGCCCAATGTGGCACTCCACGCAAGCCACGCGGGAATGAGGAGAATTCTGATAGGCCGCATATTCGGGAGCCATCACAGTATGACAGGTCGTTCCGCAGAAATTTGTCGAATCCATGTACTCCACACCACGATACGACGCTGTGCCCAGTATCAGCAGGTTGAGCATTGTCGCGAATGCAACCCACTCGAGGGTGCGCCGCACCACAGGCAGTCGAAGATCGACGGCGGGGTAAATTCCCGGCAGTTGCGCGCTGGCGCGAAGACTTCGCTTTCGCAGCCAGATGCCAAGCGGAATCAGAAGAAGGCCAAGTACAAAAACGCCTGGCAGGATCAGATACACCAGAAGGCCGATGTAGGGATGCGGCGGTCCGGGCAGGAAGATGTCATAAAACCAGAAAGCAATAGTAGTAAGCGCCGTGCTCGTGGTGATCACGGCGCCCGTAAGAGTGACGGGATTCTGCCCCAGGAAATAGATTGGCTGCGCCCAATCCCGAATTCGTTCTCGAAGAGTCATTTGTAACCCCTACGCTCACTTTCTTTCATCGGCGCGGCGCAAGCACACTTCACACTTAGCTGCGGATTAGCCGCCGCATCCAACACATCCTGCTAGGCGCCAAGACGGGAGGCTGCAGACCTATTTTTTCAAAGTACGAATGTAGGCCACCAGTCCCTTAACTTCTTCGGGCTTTAATGATCCATATTTAGGCATCTTGTTCTTGCCGTTGGTGATAATGTCGGCGAGCGCCGTGTCCGACATTTTCTGGACCTCGGCGGACGTAAAGTCATGGACACCCATTTTCTGGCCCGTGGCTGAGCCCGTCCCGTCCGCACCATGGCAGCCTGCACATTTCGATTTGAAGAGTGCTGACGCGTCTTGCGCGCCCGCAGACAAAGGAATGCTAAGCACGACAGCGAGTGCTGTTGCGATTGTAAGCATCTTGGTGTTGATTCTCATTCTTCAAGCTCCATTCGAGTTTTTAGTTAACTGCCATTGCAACGAGAATACCTAAATCTGTTGCAATATTGAACTGTTTGACCGAGGCGGTGCTGTGACTCGTATCACGGGTGCGTGTGCCAAATTCCCGAAACCAGAAAAAAGGGCCGTATTGCTAAAGCAGGGAGCAACTTCTTAGCCGATCCCAATCTGGGAAATCTAGCAGAAGCGGAGTCTAGACCGTGTTTTCGGCGTTCAAGGCTGAACAACCAGTGCGTGACGAGCTTCACGACGTCGTGTGACGGCAGTCACCGCGTTGCTTCAACCGGAGGAACAGACTTAGGTGTAACGGTGAGCTTATGCTAAAGGACGATCGCAATCTGCTGGACGTGCTTAAGTTTGAACTGGAGTTCCTTGAGCAGGGCGGCTACGGCCGACTACCGCGCGAATCCTGGAGGGCACGTTTTGTCTTCGAGGATTCCCCGACTTGTATGAACTTTAACTCGAAAGGCCACGAACCATGCAGCGAATGCCTCTTGATGCAATTCGTTCCCGAGGAGGCGCGCAGGGAACAAACGCCTTGCATTCACATCCCGCTGTCGCCGACCGGAGTGACTCTGGAATCTTTGTACCGCGCCGGAACGCAGCAGAGAGATTGAGGAAACGCTCGGCGCGTGGCTGCGGATGACGATCCACCGGCTTGAGGCTGAAAAGATGAAGCGAGTCGCACCCGCCGATTTGGCCCGCTAGGAGATTGCAGGAGGCACTTATGTCAGTGCTTGCACCGATACACCATCAGCAACAGCGTGTTGGATTCAAGCAGGTTCTAATTGCCACGGATTTCTCGGATGCATCGCTGCGAGCGCTCGCCTATGCAATTGCGATGGCACGGCGACATAGTTCCGCGCTCTCCATAGTGCATGCTATCCCGCCGGAGCCGCGGGAACCAATTCCACTGGAAACGTTGCCTCGTGAACTAAACCGCCGTCGGCTGGATGCGGAACAGGAGATGAAGAACCTCGGCGAGGAAGTTGAGATTGAGGATCTCAACCATCAAACGCTGCTTGAACCAGGTCGAGTGTGGGATGTCATTGGTTCGGTAATACAGCGCGAGAGCGTTGATCTGCTGGTGATGGGAACTCACGGACGAGGTGGACTGAAGAAACTCGCACTGGGGTCGGTCGCGGAACAAATCTTGCGCCTGGCTCCCTGCCTGGTGCTCACAATTGGTCCGCGTGTCGCGCCTGCAGGCTCGGGCCCGATCGACTTCAGACGGATCCTATTCGCAACCGATTTCGGCTCGGCCGCCAACAAAGCCTTCCCTTATGCCTTGTCCCTGGCGGAAGACTATCAGGCGAAGCTTGTTCTCTTGCACATGGTGCCCCTAATGGCGTTCGCTGATCTCGGCCCTGCAGCTAATGGGCCGTCCTGTTACGCCGCTGTGGAATATACGAATTGGCAACGGGCTACGCGAGACGAGAGTATGAGCAAGCTGAAGAAATTGATCCCTCCGGGCGCGGATCTGGCGGCGGAACCGGAGTATATTGCGGCAATGGATTTCCTTCCAGAAGGAATACTGCAGACTGCTACAGCACACCAAATAGATTTGATTGTCATGGGTGCGAATCGAACGTCCTCACCACGCATAGCCGCGCATACCCCGTGGGCTCTCACCCATGAGATCCTATGCCAAGCAAAATGTCCTGTCTTGACCTGTGCGGCCTGAGCAAACAAAATTGCGCGGCACTGAGAATTCAGTGCCGCGCAGCCCTTCCGCAATTCACAATGCACTACGGCTCGATGGCGACTTTGAGCACTCCATCACGATGCTCGGCGAAGAGTTTGTAGGCATCCAGAATTTGATCGAGTTTGAAGCGGTGCGTAAGCAGCGGCCTCAGATCCAGCCTTCCGTGAAGGACCATCTCCATCAAGCGACGCATGCGCTCCTTGCCTCCCGGACAAAGCGTCGTGACGATCTTGTGATCGCCCAAACCTGCGGCAAACGGCTCGAGCGGTATGGACAATTTCCCTGAGTACACTCCGAGGCTGCTGAGTGTGCCCCCGGGCCGAAGGACCCGGAGAGCATTCTCAAACGTGGCCTGAGTGCCCAGAGCTTCAATGGCCACATCCACGCCCTTGCCATCTGTAAGACGAAGAATTTCTGCGACCACATCACACTCTTGAAAATTAAGCACGATGTCGGCACCCATCCGCTTCGCCATGGCCGCGCGCACGGGATCGGACTCGACTCCAATAATCAGGCTCGCTCCTTTGAGCCGCGCCCCAGCCGTCGCGCAAAGACCTATTGGTCCCTGAGCGAACACCGCAGCAGTGTCGCCAATCTTTAATTGCGCACTTTCGGCAGCGGAGATTCCTGTTGAGGCAATGTCAGCCAGCAGAACCACTTGCTCATCCCTGAGTTCATGGGGAATCTTTGCGAGGTTCGCCTGCGCATTCGGCACCAGCAGATATTCCGCCTGTGCGCCGTGAATGGTGTTGCCGAACTTCCAACCACCAATCGGACCGCCGCACTGTGACCACTGGCCACTGAGGCAACTGCTGCATTGGCCGCACGGCGTGATGGCGCCCACCAATACCCGGTCACCGACTTTGTAGCCAGTCACACCTTCGCCCAGTTCGTGGATCACGCCCACTGGCTCATGTCCGATGACGAGCCCTGGACGTACTTTGTACTCCCCTTTGACAATGTGAATGTCGGTTCCACAAATCGTCGTCAGCGTAACTCGAATTACCGCTTCGCCGACTCCGGCTGTGGGAACTGGGACCTCTTCAATCGCAATTTGGTTTGGGCCGTGAAACACAAGCGCCCGCATCGTCCTCGATCGTGATACCCGCTCCAAAAGGATCGGTTCCATTGTGGCCATACGCGCCTCCTACTTCACTCGTCGGCTCAGTGAGACTTGTCTTCTCAAGGGCCAGTCCCGTTCAGGCCGTAGTGAGTCATCTACGGAAACAGCTTGCGCTCATGCCGCTGACCACACCGTGATCACGGTCACGAACTGCCGTGACTCCGAGCATCGCCCTGAAGGGTCCAAGCGACGACAATGTATTCAGAAGCAGCCGTGGAAAGTGCATATCAGATTTCCATGAGCAGCCAGCGAAACCGGAACGCTGCAAGTTCAAAAGCCGGTCGAGGTGCGGCATTCACACCTCAAGTGCCGCTGCCGCGAAAGAATTGAGGCAAATCGTGGGAGGTGCTTTATGAAAACCCTGGAAGCTGGCAAGCGGATTACGCTCAGCAACATATTGTTTGCTACTGATTTTTCCCCTCATTCCAACGCAGCGTTGCCCTATGCTTTGGCGATTGCTCGCCAGTACGGGGCGAAAATATATGGCGCGCACGTCGCGGCCCCCGAGGATTACCTGTTCACAGCGCCGGATTTATGGCCGGCTCATGTTCAACAGGAAATGCAATTGGAACAAGAAGTAAAAGCCCATCTCGATGAGGAACTGCGCGGAGTCCAGCACGAAGCACTCTTCGGGGTTGGCGATGTCTGGGAGGTGGTCTCACGGTTGATCGGCAAACATGACATCGACTTGCTGGTAGTAGGCACTCATGGCCGCACGGGCGCACGGAAGTTGCTCATGGGCTCCATCGCGGAGAAGATATTCCGTCAGGCCGCTTGTCCCGTTCTGAGCATTGGTCCAAATGTGTGTTGCAGTCCCGGCGGTGAAATTAAATTTCACAACATCGTATTGGCAACAGATTTCGGCGAGGAGTCCCTGGCTTCGTTACGGTACGCCTTCTCTCTGGCTGAGGAAGCGCAAGCCAAACTAACGCTGCTTCATGTCATCGACCAACCTGCAGCGGGAATAATCGACCTGGAAGCGGTGACGGCGTCCGTCATGCGCCAACTGAAGGAGCTAGTTCCACCTGAAGCCGAGGCGTGGTGCAATGTGGAATGCGTGGTCGAATTTGGGCGGCAGTTCGCTCTGCCAGCGCAGCGGATTCTCGAAATCGCCAAAGATAAGGCGGCCGACCTGATTATTCTTGGAGTGCGTCCAACGCATCGAGCCATGAGCACGGTTACCCACTTGGCCCAAACTACGGCGCAGCACATCGTAGCGCATGCTACATGTCCCGTGCTTACAGTTCGGGGTTGAGCATAGTGCGAATGGAGCTCCGGAGGACCACAAGGGAACCTGAACGCTTGCCGATAGACTATGCTTGACTTCGCGGTTTCGCCGCGGCAACGTTCCGGGGGCTGAGGAGTTTTTTGTGAGTCCAACTGAGGCTGGTCTCGGGCAGCAGACATCTAACCTGGAGAAACACGCCGGGCCGGCGAAGTTCGGCTTGGATGCGATGTTCAACCCCAATTCCGTGGCCGTTATCGGCGCGACGGCGCGGCCCGGGACCGTAGGCCAAACTGTTCTCGAAAACCTTTTGCGCGGACGCTTTCAAGGCAAAGTGTTTGCCGTCAACCCAATGCACGAGGAAGTGCTGGGGCTCAAAGCTTACAAAAGCATTCGCGACATCCCCCAATCAGTGGATTTGGCAGTAGTTGTCACTCCAGCTGCAACGGTTCCGCAACTGATTGCAGAGTGCGTCGAATCCGGTGCTAAGGCTGCCGTTGTGATTTCCGCGGGATTCAAAGAGCGGGGCGCCGAAGGAGCTGCACTCGAACATCAGATTCAAGAGCAGTTGCGTCGCGGTTCCACGCGCTTACTCGGCCCAAACTGTCTGGGCCTTATGAACCCGACGATCGGGCTGAATGCCACCTTCGCCAAGGATGCGCCCAAGGGAGGCAACGTCGCTTTCCTAAGCCAGAGCGGAGCGCTCCTCACCGCGATTCTGGACTGGAGCCAGCGTGAAGAAGTCGGCTTCAGCGCAATCGTTTCCACGGGTTCGATGCTGGATGTGAGTTGGGGTGATTTGATCTACTACTTCGGCGATGACCCTCACACCAAGAGCATCCTCCTCTACATGGAATCCGTCGGCGCCGCGCGGTCATTCTTGTCTGCGGCTCGCGAGGTCGCACTTACCAAGCCGATCATCGTGATTAAAGCTGGGCGTTGGAAGCCGGCCTCACGCGCTGCCGCTTCCCACACCGGCGCGCTCACAGGAAGCGACGAAGTGCTGGAGGCAGCCTTTCGCCGCTCGGGAGTTTTGCGCGTACATAGCATTGCGGATCTTTTCTACATGGCGGAGGTGCTCGGCCGCCAACCCCGCCCGAAAGGTCCGCGGCTTACAATCCTGACCAATGCCGGCGGGCCCGGCGTCCTTGCCACCGATTCGCTGGTGGCCAACGGCGGAGAACTGGCTCCGCTTTCCCTGGAGAGCATCAGCCGCCTGAATGAATTCTTGCCCGCTCACTGGAGTCACAACAATCCAATTGACATTCTCGGCGATGCGGATCCTGAGCGCTATGCTCGCGCCCTCGCAATCGCTTCCCAGGACCCAAACAGCGATGGGCTCCTCGTCATTCTTGCGCCGCAAGGGATGACCGACCCTTCACAGATTGCGGAACGTTTGAAGCCCTACGCCAAAGAATCTGGCAAGCCCGTGCTTGCGAGCTGGATGGGAGGAAATAGCGTTGCTGCCGGCGAAGCGGCTTTGAATGCGGCGGGCATTCCAACCTTTTCTTATCCCGACACCGCAGCGCGCGCCTTCACCTACATGTGGCGCTACACCTATAACCTGCGTGGACTCTACGAAACCCCCACGCTCACGGAACAATCTGAGCCCGAAAGCAACCGCCACATTCAGGCCGGCCAAATCATTCAGAAGGCGCGAGGTCACGGCCGTATTCTGCTCACCGAAGTTGAATCGAAGCGGGTGTTATCGTTGTACGGCATCCCAACGGTTGACACACGGATCGCGGCTAGTGAAGATGAGTCAGTCCGGCTGGCCTCGCAGATTGGTTTTCCAATTGTCCTGAAGATTCTTTCCGAAACCATCACGCATAAGACGGATGTTGGCGGCGTCAAGCTGAACCTGCAAGATGAAGCGGCGGTCCGCTCCGCCTATCGCGCTATTGAGTCTTCGTTGACTGAGAAGTCTGGCCCCGAGCAATTCTCCGGTGTCACTGTCCAGCCGATGATTGCTCTCGATGGCTATGAATTAATTCTCGGCAGCAGCATCGATCCACAGTTTGGACCCGTAATTTTGTTTGGCTCCGGCGGCCAGCTTGTGGAAGTGTATCGAGACCATGCTTTAGCGCTTCCACCGCTGAATACAACTCTCGCTCAAAGAATGATGGAACAAACACGAATCTTCACCGCCCTGAAAGGAGTCCGTGGACGCAAACCGGTCGACATGGCTGCCCTGGAACAGCTCCTTGTCCGCTTCAGTCAGCTCGTACTCGAACAGCAGTGGATTGCGGAAATTGACATCAATCCCTTGCTGGCTTCACCGGAGCGCCTGCTCGCTCTCGACGCCAGGATCGTGCTGCACGGTCCCACCGTGACCCTCGATCAGTTGCCGAAGCCCGCCATCCGTCCGTATCCCTTGAAATATGTGGCGCCCTGGACGATGAAGGATGGAAATAAGGTTACCATCCGCCCGATCCGCCCCGAAGATGAACCGTTGATGGTTAAGTTTCACGAAACGCTTTCCGATCGCAGCGTCTACTTGAGGTATTTTTGCTCTCTAAGCCTGAGCCGCCGGGTGGAGCATGAGCGACTGTTGCGCATCTGTTTCGGTGATTACGATCGCGAAATGGCGCTGGTCGCAGAACGTACCGATCCCGGCACGGGAGAGCGGAAAATTCTCGCGGTTGGACGTTTGAACAAGCTTCACAACGGAAATGAAGCGGAAGTGGCAGTGCTGGTTTCAGATCATTATCAGAAACTTGGCTTGGGGAATGAACTGCTCGGTCGGGTGGTCCGGATCGCCCGAGATGAACAATTGAGTCGCGTGTCCGCGGAAATGCTGACTGACAATGTGGCTATGCAGGTCATCACGAAGCGCCTCGGTTTCAAGGTTCGCGCCAGCGAAGATCTAACTTCGGTGCGGGCCTTTTTGGACCTCTGAACCCGTCTCTCCGAATGTGAGTTTTATCTCCGAAGCGTATTGATCAGCGTAGACCGTGGCTGGCTGAAGGCCTTCCCTATTCTTCGGCCTCGGGAACCGCGTTAAATTCCGTCGTAGCGGGAATATCCTCGCCCGGCCCAATAGTCTCTTGGCTCTTCCGCAGCGCACGTGATCCTCGTAATGGATCAAGGGCGATCTCCTCGAAGATGACTTCAGGGTACCAATCCGGCCAGCTTCCTCGACCTCCGCTCCCAGCCGAATCCAACATTGCGTTTTCCAGTAAACTGGCTAGCCAGCGAGGGATTGCCACTTGCACAAACTTAGGCCGTGTTTGCACAGAAGGTTCACAGCAGTATTTCTTCTTGTACTTGCGGTTTCTGCAGTTGCCCAGTCAGTTCCACCGCAATTGATGAGCGGCCTCAAATGGCGGCTCATTGGCCCATTCCGCGGAGGCCGAGTGGTTGCCGTCGCGGGCGTGCCGGGCGACTCGACGACCTTCTATTTCGGCGCGGTCAACGGCGGCATTTGGAAAACATCTGACGCGGGAACGGTTTGGAAGCCGATTTTTGATAACCAGCCAATCGGTTCAATCGGCGCCATTGCCGTTGCGCCCTCCGACCCAAACACAATCTATGCCGGAACTGGCGAGTCGGATATTCGTTCCGACTTGTCCTCGGGCAATGGCGTTTACAAGTCCATGGACGCCGGCTCGACCTGGACACACGTAGGGTTAGATGACACGCGCCAAATCAGCCGGATCGTGGTTGATCCTCGAGATGCGAATGTCGTCTACGTGGGTGCGCTCGGTCATGCTTATGGACCAAACGAACAGCGCGGGGTTTTCAAATCGGTCGATGGAGGGACGCATTGGGCCAAGGTTCTCGACCAGGGATCTGAAATCGGCATTTCAGATTTGGCGATCTGCTCCGGCCACCCGCAGGTCTTGTTTGCGGGAACGTGGAATTCGCATCGCCCTCCCTGGAGTACGTATGCTCCTATCGACGGACCCGGCGGTGGTCTCTACCGCTCGCAAGATGCGGGTAAGACGTGGTCGCGAGTGGTCGACGCTCGATTGCCCGGCGGCGATTGGGGCCGCATTGGCATTGACGTTGCGTCCGACGGCAAGCGCGTCTACGCGTTGATTCAAGCGAAGGGAGCCGGGCTGTATCGCTCTGACGACGGTGGTGATACCTGGACTTTACAGAACGCTGACCCTCGCCTTACCAGTCGCGCCTGGTATTTCAACAGCATCACCATCGATCCGCATAATTCCGACGTGATCTACATCCCCAACGTCGCACTCTATCGGTCCGAAGACGGGGGGAAGACGATTTCGATCGTACGGGGCGCACCCGGCGGCGACGATTACCATCAAATTTGGATCGATCCCAAGAATTCCGCCAGCATGGTTCTCGGAACCGACCAGGGCACAACAGTCAGCCTGGATCGCGGCCAGACCTGGAGCACGTGGTACAACCAGCCCACGGCACAGCTCTACCATGTGATCACTGACAATCAGTTCCCGTATGTCGTATACGGCGCGCAGCAGGATAGTGGAAGCGCGGCCGTGGTGAGCCGCACTGATCACGGCCAGATTACTGCACGCGATTGGTTTCCCGCGGGTGGAAGCGAGAGCGGATACATGGCGCCCGATCCCAAGGACCCGAACATCATTTATCTGAGTGAGACCTACGGCGGCGTTTCCCGTTACAACAGGCGGACAGGCCTCAGCCAGGATATTACGCCGTGGCCCGTACCAACTTTTGGTTCCGAGATCAATCAGCGAAAATATCGTGATCCGTGGACACCGGTTCTGCTTTTTTCTCCCGCCGACTCAACCACCCTCTATCTCGGGACGCAATACGTCATGAAGACTGTCGATGGTGGTTTGCACTGGCAGACCGTTAGCTCCGATCTAACCGGATCGACACAACAGCCAGTAAATAAGGTAGAAGGACCAGCGACGACCGAAAAGGCGAGAGAACGAGGTTACGGCGTAGTGTTCACCATAGCGCCATCACCTCCGAACCGGGAGACGATCTGGGCCGGAAGTGACACAGGGTTAATTCATCTCACACGGAACGGAGGGAAAACGTGGAAAGATGTGACGCCCGCGGGGCTGACAGCGTGGAGCAAGATCTCGTTTATCGAAGCTTCGCACTTTGATCCCGCGGTTGCTTATGCAGCAGTTGATCGCAGCCGGTTAGACGATCAGGCACCTTATCTTTATCGAACTCGCGACTATGGTTCTTCCTGGCAACTGATTACTGATGGCATGGCGGCCCATGCTTTTCTGCGCGGCATTCGCGAAGATACTGAGAAAAAGAATCTGTTGTTTGCCGGAACAGAGCTCGGGGTTTACGTATCGTTCGATGAGGGCGACCACTGGCAATCTTTGCAGCTTAATCTGCCGGTGACTTCCGTCCGCGATCTGACGATTCACGGCGATGACCTGATCGTCTGCTACGCACGGCCGCTCCTTCTGGATTCTTGATGACGTCACGCCACTGCGCCAGGCGTCTGATGCCGAAGGAGCTGATGGGTTTTGGCTCTACCATCCCGAGGCGGCATTTCGCATTGATAACGACTCTTTCACGGGCACTCCACTTCCCCCGGAGGAACCTACGGCTGAAAATCCTCCTGCCGGCGCCATCATTGATTATTTCCTCAAGTCCGCCACCACTGTCATGCTGGAGATTTTCGACGCGCAACAGAAACGCGTTAGCAAGTTCTCCTCGGAAGATCGCCTTCCGAAAAAGCACCCAACGCTTCCCATCGCCGAGCGTTGGTTTCCCAAGCCGGAAGTCCTCGAAACAAGTCCGGGTATGCATCGCTTCGTCTGGGATCTTAGTTGGGGCAGTTCTGGCGGACCCGGTGTGGATGAAGAATCCGAATACCGCAGTCCCCGTGGTCCTAAAGTTGTGCCGGGCACCTACACCGTCAGGCTCACGGTTGACGGAAAGCTGCAGACTCAGCCTCTAACCGTCGTGATGGATCCGCGCTCCTCGGCGACTCCGGAAATACTTCGCAAGCAGTTGCAACTGGCCCAACAAATATTTGCCGAAACTCTGGAGGCGCGCCGCGCGCTTGCTGAAATCGCTTCGCTACAGAAACAACTGGCTGATCGCGAACAGAAGCTTGGCGAGAACAATTCAGAAATTAAGTCAGCGCTGGCAGATGCTCAAAGTGAAATTTCGAAGATAGAAGCCAAGCCAGGCACCGTTGGGCAGCCCTCAGGTCTGGAGGCCGCTTTCGCCGATATGGCATCGGTACTGCGTGTTGTCGAAGGTGGGGATCGCGCGGTGCCTTCGCAAGCTATTGCCGTTTACAACGGGTCCAGCCAGCGCATCAAAATAGCGATCGGAGAATGGAACGAGTTCAAGACAACCAAACTTCGGCGGCTTAATCAGAAATTGTCTGAAGCAAATCTCGCTCCAATCACGATCTCGGAAATCGAACAGGAAGTCCAATTTCTAATGTCACGCTAAACCGTTGCTTCCACGCAGACTGTGGCAGAATCTCGTTTTTCTACCGCTCGATCGTCGTCTCCAACTTGACCGGTTTCTGCGTCACAGGCTGCGCGCTTTGAGTCCGTCGCGAGCCGACAATATAGGCGGACGGGCATCCACTGGCCTGCAACGCGGATTGCCTGGATAACGGGCAAGCCGGGAAGTTCTCGGTTCCTCGGATTAGTACCTAGAAACGGGCTTGGCGGAGATCAATAGCGATTTCCGCTAAGCCACGTTCTGGCTCGCCGGGAGTCTGTCTTGGATCATAACTTCGGAGTTGCCCGTAATCCTGAAAGGCGGTCACTGCTACTCGGAGCTCGACCAAGTGCTTCGGGAGATCGAGGAACTGCCCGTTCTCTCTCGTGGAACCGCGCTCTTCAGGATGAATAGAACACTTCGTGTTTTCATGGACTTTCTGCCTTATACTGCCTGGACAGACTGGCTAATGAGACTGTGAGCGTGTGGTTGTTGACGGCATCTGGAGGCGGGGCATAGGATTTGCCGGGAAGATTCGGCGCAAAGCCGACACTAAACATCATGAGTGGCGGCGCGTCGTTCCGAAAACCATTCCTGGCAACATTGGCGACCCTGTTTGCCGTGGCTGCGATCACTTATGGTTCCCTCTGGATGTACACGGTTCGTCGGGCGCGTCCGAAGGTGGAGCTCGGCTTCAATAACCAACATAGCCCTCAGTATGACGAGAGAACGCACTGTCAGGCAGTCGAAGATGTGGTTGAAGGGAGCCCTGCGGAGCGCGCCGGCCTGCGCGTTGGCGACCGCATTATTGGGGTAAATGGGCGGCCGTTGTTGAGCGACATTGGTTCTGACCGAGCCTATCTTCATGGTCGGCCAGGCGACGTGGTGGAAATAATGGTAGAGCGCGCCGGTGAGCCCAAGCCGCTGGCTCTACATGGCGTGTTTCGAGCTGCCCCTCTGGCCAGTGCTTCCGAGGGCCTGGCCAGGTCCTCCGCGCAGCAAATCACGGGATCATTCCCCATTCCTTTTCTTCTGGTGGCATTCGCCGTCCTCTTCTTGAGGCTGGAAGAGCCAAATGCATGGCTTCTGGCATTGCTCTTCTGTGCCTTTGTCGCCACCCCTGGCTTTCACAATTCCGGGATCTCTCCTGCACTTAGCGCATTCGTGCTTGTTTTTCGTGCCGTGTTTGCCGGGATGCTGTGTCCCCTTTTCTATCTTTTCTTTGCAGTTTTCCCGGTGCAATCGCCTCTGGATCGGCGCCTCCCGTGGTTGAAGTGGGCGGGGCTTCTGTTGGGAATCTGTACTGTCATTCCCGGCTTGCGGACAGGTGATCCAGACTTTCCAGCAGTGGTCGCCCACCTGGTAGGCAGCCGCAACTCCGATCTCATTGAAGCTGCCATGAAATACGGCTTACTTGCTCTCGGCATGATCTCGCTGGCACAAAATTCATTCATGGCCGCTGTCCCTCCAGAAGCGCGGCGCAAATCACGAGTGATTTTGTGGGGAACTGTGGTCGGCGTCCTGCCAATCGTGCTTGTACGTGCCGCCGTGGATTTTACCGGATTTCGGCCCTCTTTCTGGCTCGATACCGGGCTGGTACTGGTGTTGTTCCTCTATCCTCTTTCTTTTGCCTATGCGGTGGTGAAGCACCGCGTGATGGAGCTTCCGGTGCTGCTGCGACGCAGCGCGCGGTACGTTCTGGTGCAGAGAGGTTTCATCGTTTCGACATTCATCGTTGCGGCTTCCGCCATCGCGCTCTTCACCCACGTCTTCTCGCGATTCCTCCGCGCGGATACAAATATCGGGATGGCTGTAAGCGCAGTATTTGGGATTGTCCTGGTCTGGACATCGGCGCCGCTGGTGAAGCGCGGAACCTTGCGTATCGACCGGGCCTTCTTTCGCAGCGCTTATGACTCTCGTATCATTCTGCACGACCTCGCGGAGAAAACCCGCACCGTGAGCGACCGTCGCCAATTGGCGACGCTCATCGAGCGCCACGTGAGCGAAGCGCTGCACCCGAAGACCCTGGCGTGTTACCTGGAATCAGGCAACGGCCGGCTGGCCGCAATCTCCGGAACGTTCCCCGCGACCCTCGAAACGCTCTCAGCCAGCGCGCCGGTTTTCCTCGAACTCGCGCGTCGCGGGAAAACGTGGGAGGTCACATCCGATCCCGCCAGTGCCGAAGAGTTAACCGCGCTGGCGCCGCTCGCGCCGGAATGCCTGGTGCCCATCCTCAGCCGTGAGAACAATCTCATTGGCATGCTCGTTCTTGGCCAGCGCCTTTCCGAGGAACCTTATTCCGGCGAAGACAAGCGTCTGCTCGATTCCGTGGCAGCCCAAGCCGGCATCGCTTTGGAGAACATAGCCCTCGCAGAAAAAATGGCGGAGCGAATGGAGGCCGATCGCCGCCTCGCTCAAGAAATGGAAATTGCCCGGCAGGTGCAGGCCAGGCTTTTCCCGCAAAAGCTGCCCGCGATGAGAACGCTCGAATACACGGGCGCTTGCATCCAGGCTCGAAAAGTGGGCGGAGACTACTACGATTTTCTGGAGCTTTGCCCCGGACGCTTGGCAATGGTGCTGGCGGATATTGCTGGTAAAGGAGTGTCCGGCGCCCTGCTGATGGCGAATCTCCAAGCCAATCTGCGCAGCCAATATGCCCTCGCGGTCGACGACCTGCCCCGATTGCTCGCCTCAGTCAACCGCTTATTCTATGAGAATAGCGGTGACGCCAGTTACGCTACCTTATTTTTTGCGGATTACGACGACTCAAGCCGCAAGCTCCGTTACGCGAATTGTGGACATCTTCCCCGCTCCTGCTGCGCGCCAGCGGAAGCTCGCAGGATCGGGTCTCCGAGACGCCGAAGGTGGAGTGGCTGAGTTCCACCTGCACCGTGATGGGATTGTTTGAAGCCTGGCAGTGCGAGATTGCGGAAGTGGAGCTTGCTGCAGGTGACACGCTGGTGCTCTACACCGATGGAATCACCGAGGCCGAGAATGCGGATGGGGAAGAATTTGGCGCGTCTCGTTTGCTCGATACCCTCGGGAGCCATTCTCATCTTCCAGCAGTACCCCTTCTTCAAGCAGTGGTTGGGGCGGTCCAGCAATTCAGCGGCGGAAGCGAACAGCAGGATGACATCACACTGGTGATTGCACGCTCCCTTGCATAATTGATCCGCGTTTCTCCGGCACGAAAAGGCGAATATGGAGATTCCGCAAAGAGGTTTGGACGCTGATCTTCTCGCATCCCCCCTGATGCCGACGGCGGAGGAGATCCCGGCTGATTGGTAAGCCCACGGAATACAAACGCAGACGCGGCTTCGCTGGTAGC
This sequence comes from uncultured Acidobacteriota bacterium, assembly GCA_963761915.1. Taxonomy (GTDB): domain Bacteria; phylum Acidobacteriota; class Terriglobia; order Terriglobales; family Acidobacteriaceae; genus Sulfotelmatobacter. The sequence continues at coordinate 275,724 of CAVXIO010000003.1, read as the reverse complement.
CGAGACGCTTAGAGAAGCTCTCAATGAGCCTCAAAGCGTTTCCTTACACGAACCCAGATGTTGCCGCAAACCTCTTTCACGACACCTCCTCCACGTCGTCCCTGTGACGACCGCCAAGCGTTTGTCATAGCGGAGTATTGAATTCGACGAGGCTGGCTGACTTGCCTTTACGGTGAGATCTTGCCTGAATACAAGGCCATTCCGACAACGGCGTCCATCCGCAGCGCATCGAGCCGGTCAATTTCTCGCTGTGTCTTGATGCCGCCAGCGACCGCTAGCCGCCGCGAAGTGGCCTGCCGTATTGCATTCACAGTCCGCATCGGAATTCCACCCATCAAGCCTTCCGTATCGATGTGCGTGTAGAGAAAAGTGCCGCAGAAGGGTTCCAGTGCCCGAATCATGTCGAACGCGGTAACGGCAGTCTCTTTGCGCCAGCCGTCGATCGCAACCCGGCCGCCTCGCGAATCAAGGGCAAAGACGAGCGCTGCGGCGCCGAGTGCGCTTTCCAGCGTAGTAGCGTATTGCGTGTTGATCCTGCCGTTCTGCAACAACGCGGAACCGAGGATGACCCTGCGCGCGCCAGCTTCTAAAAGCTCTCGTGCTAGTTGCGAGGTTGCGAATCCCGCCACCCACCTGGCAATTGAGCCGTTTCATAATCTGGTTCACCAACAGTCGGTTGCTCCCACTACCCCGAGCTGCGTCAAGGTCAATGACCTGGACCAACGGATACTTGGAGAAGCGCTCGATCCAATAGCCGAAGTTGTCGAACTCCAGTGCTTTCTTCTCACCCTGAACCAACTGCACAATCTTGCCGCCCATCAGGTCGATCGACGGAATTAGCATGGCCACCTCACCGGCACGCTGGCATGGTGCAGTTCGCGCTTCAGTTGTGCGATATTCTCGATGCCGAAATGAAAAATTGAGGCAGCCAGAGCTGCGTCCGCGCGGCCTTCGCGAAACACCTGGATGAAGTCGAGCGCAGATCCAGCACCTCCGGAGGCAATGACCGGAATCGAGACTGCTTCGGCCACGGCGCGCACTAATTGGCAGTCAAACCCGGATTGAGTTCCGTCCCGGTCCATCGAAGTCAGCAGAATCTCGCCTGCTCCGCAAGCGGCCGCCTGCCGGGCCCATTGAATCGCATCCAGGCCCGTGGGCACCCGTCCACCCGCGGTGAACACTTCAAACCCTCCGTTGACCTTTCTGGCATCGATGGCCACTACAACTGCCTGCGAACCAAAGCAGGCTGCGATCGCGCCGATCAACGCAGGGTCGCGAACTGCGGCAGAGTTGATCGCGATCTTGTCTGCGCCCGCATCGAAGGCCGCGGTCGCATCCTCGAGTTGGCGAATTCCACCTCCCACGGTGAACGGAACAAATAGCGAGCGTGCGGTGCCGCGGACCACGTCCAGCAGAGTGCGCCGGTTCCCGCTGGTCGCGGTAATATCCAGCAGTACGATTTCGTCCGCGCCGTTGCGGGCGTGGGCGGTGGCACACTCCGCCGGATCGCCGGCGTCGCGCAAATTCTTGAACTGCACGCCCTTCACGACGCGGCCACCGTCCACGTCGAGGCAGGCGATGATGCGCTTGGTCAACACGTCAAACCTCGCAAAAATTCTTCAGGATCGCGAGCCCCACGTCTCCTGATTTCTCCGGATGGAACTGCACTCCGAAAATGTTGTGTTGCTCGACGGCGGCGGAAAAAGGCTGCCCGTATTCACTAATCGCACTCATTGCGGCAACTACAGGCGCATGAAAAGAGTGGGTGTAGTAGACAAATGAATCTTGCGCGATGCCTCGCAGCAGTCGCGAGCCTTCCTGAATTCTCAAGGAATTCCAGCCAACATGCGGCGACTTCACCAAAGAGGGAAACTGGCGGCACTTACCAGAAAAAATACCCGCCCCGGCAACTTCAATGCACTCCTCGCTCCCATCGAAAAGCCAGTGCATTCCCAGGCAGATGCCAAGAAGAGGTTTTCCCGCGGAAGCGGCTTGTAGCAAGGCCTGGCGCAAGCCCGTACGGTCCAGGGCTCGCAGAGAAGAAAAATGCCCCACTCCGGGCAATACGATTTTGTCCGCCGCCGTCAAGGTCTGAGACTGGTCTGTCACCACAACGTCAGTTCCGAGGTACTCAAATGCTTTCTTGACCGACTTCAAGTTGCCTGCGCCATAATCCGCGACGGCGATCATAGAAGTCCCTTGGTGCTGGGGAGCATCCTGCCGAGGCGACGGTCGCGGGAGCATGCCACGCGCAGGGCTCGCGCGAATGCCTTGAAGAGCGCTTCGATCTTGTGGTGGCTGGAGCGCCCGTATAGCACCCGGGCATGAACATTGGCGCGAGCGCCACGCGCAAAGCCCTCGAAAAAATCGCACACCAGTTCCACTTGTAGATCTCCGACTCGCGCCGCACGGACCCTCGTATCGACCACCGCAGCCGCCCGTCCACCGAAATCGACGGCTGCCAAGCCGAGAGTCTCGTCCATGGGCATGACAAAGTATCCAGCCCGCAGAATGCCGCGACGATTTCCCAACGCCCGGTCGAAGACTTCGCCGAGAGCAATGCCAACGTCTTCGACGGTGTGGTGCTGATCCACTTCCAGGTCGCCGACAGCCTTGATTTTCAGATCGAACCCGCCGTGCCGGGCGAACAGCTCCAGCATGTGGTCCAGAAAGCGGATTCCAGTAGAGACCTCGTATTTGCCGCGGCCCTCGATGGTGAGCGCAATCTGAATCTCAGTTTCCGCGGTCTTGCGATGCAGCCTGGCTTTTCTCAAACGGTCACCTCACGATGGTCCCTGAGTTTCCCAACTAGCTCGCGCAAGGCGGAGATCAGAGTCTGCGTATGTTCGAGAGAGCCGACAGTCAGGCGGACGCACCCGTCGCAGGCTGGATCGGTGTGCCGGTCGCGGACCAGGATTCCGCGAGTGCGCAAAGCTTGAATGAATTCCGCATAGGCGGGACCGACACGCACCAGCACGAAGTTGGCGCGGCTCGGCCAGTAGCGCAGGCAAAGAGCTTTGAGCTCCTGCTGCAATAGTTCGCGGCCCCGCTGCACCTCGGTGACATAATGCTCGACGTACTCCTGATCTCGAAGCGCCTCGGGCAACACCGCAAGCGCAACCGCATTCACGTTGTAGGGCGAAGCGACGCGGCGCACCATAGCCATCTGTGCCGCATCTCCGGCGAGAATGCCGATACGAAGACCTGCCAGTCCGTAAGCTTTCGAGAATGTTCTTGCCACGAAGAGATTCGCCGGCCGTGCAGTGTGGTGAAGGATGGTCTCTCCGTGAAACTCAAAGTAGGCTTCGTCCACCAGAATCGCCGCATGCGGCGCGGCCTGAGCGACTCGCAGCAGGATGTCGCATGCGACCGCCGTCCCTGTTGGATTGTTAGGATTGGCCACGGCGATCAACCGTGTGCGTGAGCTGATCCGCGAGAGCAGATCGCCCAGAGGGAAGGTGAAGTTCTCGCCGGAAGGAACCTGGACCACTCGAGCGCCCTCGGCTTGAGCGAAGATCGCATACATGGCAAAGGTGGGCACGACGATGATCGCCTCGTCACCGGGATCGAGATAGGTCGAGCACAGTAGGTGAATCGCTTCATCCACACCGTTCGTGAGTAGTACCTGAGACGCATCGAGTCCGAGAAAACCGGCGACTTCGGCTTCGACCGGTTCGCGCTCTGGATAGCAGGCCAGCGCTTCGGCATCCATCGAGCGCAGCCGTGCCAGTACACGCGGCGAGCAACCGATGGTGCTCTCGTTGAAATCGAGACGCAGCCCTTGACGGCCCGCCAGGGGTGGCCGATAGGTATGCAAGCTCTTCACTGCGGCGCGAGCCTCAAGCATTAGAACACCTCGTCCGCAACGATTCAGCGTGTCCGCGCAAACCCTCGGCTTCGGCAAGGGCAATGGCCGCAGGGGCGATTCGGCGAATGCCTTCGCGGGAGACTTCCTGGCAAGAAATGATGCGAACGTAATCCAGCACATTCAGGCCACCGCGCACGCGCGCCATCGCTCCGGTCGGTAACACGTGATTCGGACCCGAGATGTAATCGCCCGCTGACTGGGGCGTAAAGTCGTTGAGAAAAATCGAGCCGGCGTTTTGAACCGCCGGTGCCAGGGCTGCCGGCAGCGTGAGATGCTCGGGCGCAATACGGTTCGCGGTCCTAACCGCCTGATCAAGAGAAGTCAACAATATGATGGCCCCGCGACGGGAAAGTGATTCAGCAGCAATCGGATTTGCCCGCGTGCGCCGCTGCACTTCGGCCTGCACAGCTTTTGCCAATCCACGCGAACTTGTGATCAAGACACACAGCGCGTCGGGATCATGCTCCGCCTGCGCCACCAAGTCACAGGCGATGAACACGGGATCACCTTGTTCGCTGATAAACACCGCTTCGGTAGGACCAGCCAGGAACTCAATGGCGCAATCGAACGCAACCAGCTTCTTGGCCGCGGTCACGTAGCGGTTGCCGGGGCCGACGATCTTATTCACGCGCGGAATGCTCTCGGTCCCATAAGCCAGAGCAGCAATCCCCTGCGCCCCACCCACGCGGTAGAACTCACGCACGCCGAGAAATGCCGCAGCAGCCAAAGTCGCCTGGGCCGGGCGCGGCGACACCACGCGGATCTGCGGCACGCCTGCAACCTGCGCCGGAATCACGGTCATCAGCAACGAGGAAGGCAAGGGATAACGCCCGCCGGGAACATAGCAGCCCACCGATTCCAGCGGTCGCACCAACTGGCCTACATAAACTCCGGGATGAATTTCGTGCCGCCACTCCTGCGGTTTCTGCCACTCGCAGTAGCGGCGAATGTTAGCTGCGGCCTGTGTGATGGCCTGTTGTAGTTCCGGAGGGGTTCGCTGCCAAGCATCATGCAGGTCGGCCTTGGGCACGCGCACGGGTTCGCTGCTGGCTAACCCATCCCAGCGCGCCGCATAACGGCGCAAAGCACGATCGCGATTACGGCGGACATTGCTCACGATGCGCCGTACCGCCGGCTCAACCCCAGCCAGATCGCTTGCGCCGCGCTGCTCCAGCGCTCGCACGAACCGGTCTTTCTTACTCCCCTCAAGAATGCGCATCACATCGCCCATCACATCACCACCTTGTTCAGCGGATACTCGACGATTCCCTGCGCATTCGCTTCCTTGAGTTTCGGAATCAGAGTCCAGGCGGCCTGCTCTTCGATGATGGTATTGACCGCGACCCATTCGCCGTCGGCCAGGGGGGCGACGGTTGGATTCTTCAACGCGGGCAGCAGGCCAAGAACCCCGGCCAGATCCGGCTTGCGGACGTTGAGCATCAGGCCCACGCGGCCCTGCGCTGCCATGGCCCCAGACAGCATCACCGCCAGGTTTTCGATCTTGCGCCGCCGGGTGGGTTCGGCCCAGGCTGCCTTATTCGCGATCAGTTGCGTGTTCGACTCCAGCACGGTTTCGATAACTCTCAGATGGTTGGCGCGCAGCGAACTCCCAGTCTCCGTGACTTCAACGATGGCATCCGCTAACAACGGCGGCTTCACTTCCGTCGCGCCCCAGGAGAATTCAACCCGCACAGGCACTTTCCGACTGGCAAAGTAGTTGCGCGTGAAATTCACCAACTCGGTGGCGACAATCCGGCCCTCGAGGTCCTGAGGTTTCTGAAAGTCTGAATCCTCCGGCACAGCCAGCACCCACCTCACTTTGCCCATGCTCTGTTTGGCATAGATCAGGTCGGTGACGCGGACCACCTCAAGGCCGCTCTCCGCCACCCAGTCGAGACCAGTCAGGCCCGCATCGAGCGCACCGTGTTCGACATAGCGCGCCATTTCCTGCGCACGAATGAGCAGGCATTCGATTTCTGGATCGTCGGTGGCGGCGAAGTAGGAGCGCGCGCTGGTGTAGACGCGCAGCCCGGCGCGGGTGAACAGGCTGAGCGTTGCTTCCTGCAAACTCCCTTTAGGGATGCCCAGACGAAGTTTCATCGCCGCGTCTCCCCCGCGGCCCCCACGGCCGCCGCATCCAGCTGCAGCTCCTGCGTGAAGCAGGATCTCGACCCGGTATGGCAAACCTTGCCCTCGCCCAACACGCGGACGCGGAGCAGCACCGTGTCGCAGTCGCAGTCGGTCCATGCCGCCGTGACCTCCAGGCCATTGCCGGAGGTCTCTCCTTTCGTCCACAGCCTTTTTCGGGTGCGGCTATAAAATGTAACGAAGCCCGTGCGCAAGGTAGTCTCCAGCGCTTCGCGGTTCATGAAGCCCACCATTAGCACCTCTCCGGTGCCTGCATCCTGAATCACCGCCGGTGCCAAGCCCCGCATTTTGTCGAAGTTGATCTCCATTGGACTGCTCCTTCCATCCGTCCCGGCGCCCGACGTCCACAGCAGAAACAAAAAGCCCGCTGCGCGGTTCGCGTCAGCGGGCTTGGATTTCCTATCAGTGCTTTAGGCCGTTATCCGTAGTCCTCCGCCGACACGCTCATCGCATGATGATGGTGATGCTGACGGCGGTAGTTCGACGAGGTCATAACTAACCAATACTAGGACGGTCAGTATTTCTCCGTCAATCGAATTCCACAATAGTTGCTGCTGCAGAAATCAGAAACTCCGCGACTCACCAATTTGCGACGTATTGACATGCCTTCACATAGAGCGCCAACTCCCATTAGAAAAAGACACTTGGCTGTTCTTGCTTCTTAGCCGTCGAGAGGGGCATCGCAAATTTGCATTCGTCCCATCACTTCTTTGCGCACTCCTCAGGGTGGTCCGAAAGGACATTTGGAGGAGTCGACAGGATGGTTTGCAGGAGGCCGAAAGCTCCGTCGGCTGTTACCACCGATTTCAGGGAGTAACGGGTTAACCAGAAATTGCGTTGGGCCCGAAGTCGGCTTCGGGGTCAATCACAAGTCGATTTGGAACAAGCAAACGCCCTTCTAACCTGTTACAGTCGCAGTGGGGTGGTTACCACCTTCTCCTCTTCAGGTCTTCTGACCTAAGCCAGTCCATCTGAAGTCCTCCCATCTTAGGTTTCTTAGCGAGAGAGCGGTGAGCCCATGGTTTTTGAAGCGATCCTCGATGAAGTCGATCGACTCCACAATGTCAGCGCACGTCTGGAGGGACTGGCGGTGCAACACGCGCCCGTGTCTGAAGCACTCATAACGATCGCGGGAAACGTTCGTGGCACTGCTACTATCCTGGCAGTGCTGGTCGCGACTAGAAGCGCCAAACCGATTTGAAGCACGGTAGAGAATCCGGCGTTGCTTGGGGAAAGAGAACTTGGTTGCAGATATCCGATTATCTTCGCGTAGAGCAGTTATGCACAGTCAATACCAATTCAGAAATGTAGCATTTAATCACGGAACAATCGTTGGACTATCGAAGACGAACAGTGTCAGAAGATCGGCGGAGGGTATGCGGCACGGAAGCTCAGGTTTTTACTGTTTCTCTGAGTGGAGCCAAAATTTTATCTACGCCGATCCAGAGTCCCACGGCATTAGAGGACGCCATTACACGCAAGGCAACCTAGTTCGACGTCTTGTTCAGGACAACGGCTCGATGGCAATCGAGCCCGCCGCCCTGACACCTAAGCCTGCTTTTTCTTCTCTTGATCGTGTTTCTGTTGTTCTGACTGCGGACTCTTGGGTTGGCCGCTTGGGTTCTCCTGTTTCTGCTGCACTGGCTGGTTCGGCTGGTTTCCAGATTTCTGCTCCGAACCAGGTTTCTGCTCGTCGGTATGTTGCAGTTTGCGGTTTTCTTGATCTGACATTGTCTTCTCCTTGGATGATGTTATGTTGTTGGAAGTTCGATAAAGACGATGACCGCATCGCTCGCGTCGTTCATTAGCGTGCGAGGCGGCCACTTGATATGTGCGCGGTATAACGGCCGCTTCTAACTTTTAGTTTCGCCAACGACGGTATCCCCAACCTCCGCCACCGAGCAAGAACACCACCAACAGAACGATCAATATGGTTTCCATAACGTTGTGCCTCACTTTTTAGGGAAAGCTCGACTGGCCTTTGTAACGGCCATCTCATTCCTTCACTACCCTCATGCTATAAGTGGCGCAGAAGTATGTCTGAGCACATTGGACCACTTTCATCACTCGATTCGTACGGGCCGCCAACCTGGACTGTGCTGTAGATAAATCTCACTTTCTTGTAGTGCTTTTCGCACTCCTGATTTCTTGGGCAACGACGCCACGACACGGTGGAAGCTGAGAACCGATCTCCCTATCATCAAGCTGCAGCTTGCCCGTCAAACTAATTGTCGGAACTGTGTAGTTTGGACCGGACGAGCCGTTCTTTCCAAGCCTATCCTTTGTCTATCGAGCGGATGACCAGTCGTGGCGAGCGCGATGCTCTGTACTCGTGGAAAAGAAAACACTTATGACTCATGGCACCGATAAGGCGACACCCAAACTGCGCAAGGCTCCCCAACCGCCGCTGTCACACGCTGGCGCGATCCCGGATTCGGACCGTGCCAAGAGACCACCGCTCTCCGAGCCCTCTCCCACCGGCCAGGTGTTGACTCCCGGAGATCGAGTCGAGAGTTTAGGAAACTTCGGAAAGCCAACTGGAGAAATCGGCACAATTGAGCGAGCTAACGAAGAGGACGCGCTCGTCAAGTGGGATGATGACGGTCGCACGAGAATTCACCAACCGTCCCTCAAGAAGGTTTAACCCTGTGACCCTATAGGAGGCGCTTATGAAAGCCGCCTTTCCCAGAAATACGCTGTGTGATTTGTAGCAAGCTAGTAGATTTAAGCGCCGATTTGGCTGCCGATGAAAACGGCAACGCCGTTCACACAGAATGCTCCGTTAAGCGAATCACGACCCCTTGCCAATCGCCTGTTCAAGAAGGTGTCTGTTCATTTCCCCCCGGAAGTGTGCACTATTGGCCAGCTACAGAACCCGCAAGCGGGTATGCTGCTCTTACTTGTTAACAAACGGAACACGGTCATGGGTTAGCGACCGTACGTCATTCGACCCTCACGACCGGTTCAAACTCCGGCTGGACTCAATCTCTGAGTCCGGCCTCTTTTTCTTGCCAGCGACTTGAGCCTTTCTTAACCTTAAGCCTCATTGGGATACCCTCGCCCTTGGCAGACTCTAAAAGGATGAAAGCATGGCCGAAGAAATCAGTTAAAATCCTTCTCGGTTTTACATATACTTATGTGGACTTGATTTGCTGCCGTGCTCGGCTAATTCCTTTGTTTAACGTTTTCAGAACGGTTTCGACCCCACTCGCTTCCGCCATTTATTTTGAATGGACTAAGGGCGTCACTTGAAGACAATCGATTCGCGCGCTATTCACAACCCTGGAATCCAGCGCATGGCGTTGCTTCGAAATATCTTCTCGAGAACCGGCTGGGGCAGGTTCAATCCTTGTATCTGTTTGCCTTCGATCTTCAGGGTCTCGCCGGTTGCAAGGAATTTCCAGTCACGTACGTAGGTCGACTGCCAGTCTTTCAGCGCGTCAGGAAATTTTGCGTCGGGAGGCAAATCGAGGTCGGTGCCGTAGAGGACACGGTCCTGATACTTGATTAGAAATGCTCGCACTCTTTCTGGAGGCATCAGCATCAGGTATTCCATTCGCGCCGCGGTGTCGATGGCAAAATTCGGATACTTGTCCAGGTGGCGGGCGATGTTGTCGAGATCGCGCTCCATGCTGCCCAAGTGGACTCCTACCATGCGTAGCTGCGGATTATTGGCCAGCACATGATCGCGCGCTTCGAGAATCGTCGGTTTGGACGGGAAGCCGGGCCGGTTGGCTACGTACCATTGCGGATTATCCTGGTAGTAGGACCAGGACGGATCTGACGCGTCAGCTGGTCCCCAGGCAACGTCAGGTTCGGCTTGGTGCGTCATCAAAGTTTTGCCGTGGGCGGCGATATCTTTGTAGATGGGCTCGAACCTCGGATCATCGGCCATGATGTATTGGCCGCTGCTGTCCTTAATTTCCATTCCAATGTTCTTCCAGATCTTAACGGCCACTGCACCATGCGCGAAGTCGCGGTTGATCTGGTTGATGGCATCGGCAGCGAATGACGCGGTCTCAATCTTGTATGGATCAAACGTCGTGCACAACGCGATGTGGCCATGGCTTGATCGCGTCAATGCCAGCGCGTCATCGATCTGCGGCTGCAACTGTTTGCGATAGGAGAGCGTGTCATCCATCACGAGGATGTTCAACAGTTTCAGGTTCAGCTGCTCGATCATCTTCTGAAATGCGGGGTCGGTCTTGAAGACATGTACGTGGACATCGATGGGATGGATGGCTGCGAAGGCGCGGAGAGCGACTTCATCGGCGGATCTTGAGGCAGAAGACGCGGCAGTTGGCGCCTGAGCCGTCGAAGACAAGGCAATCGCAAGAACCAGGATAACTTGAGCAATGGTTCGCGCCGAAGCTGTCACGGGAACTCCTCGTATCAGAAATAGAACTTCAGCGCGAATTGAATTTGGCGCGGCGCGCGCGCTGCCACAGGGAAGCCGAAGCCGCTCTGAGGGTTGGTGGGATTAAGTTCCAGAGGCGTCGGCTCGGCGCCGATAGAGCCAAACTGTGAAAACAGATAGTTCAGGTGATTGAGTATGTTGAAGAACTCCGCGCGGAATTCGAAACGCTTCTGCTCAGAAATCGGAAACTGTTTCACAAAAGAAGTGTCCCAGGTTTTGTATCCCGGGCCCTCGATGATGTTGCGTCCAGCGTTGCCGAATGTTCCCAAGGCCGTGTTGTTGGCGAACGCACAGGTGTTGAACAGCGTCCCTGGGATGCAGGGCGTCGCATTGGGATTGCCGACTATGTTGGGGCGTGAGCAATAGAACCCGACCGTGCCGCCGCAATCGGAATTGGAGACCGAAACCGTGTCAGTAGCGGTGTAGTAATTGCCGGTGGCGGCGGAAAAGAGACCCGCCATTTGCCAGTTGCCAATGATCTGGTTCACAACGCCAGAGGCGCCGCTGGCGAATCTGCGGCTGCGGCCGAAAGGCAGGTCGTAGATGTAGCTGAAGACAAAACGGTGGCGCACGTCGAAGTCGGAGTTGCCATATTCCAGGTTGGGATTTGTCTGGTCGCGAAAATCTCCGTTGTTCACCGATCCCAGGCTGGCGCTGGAGGCGTCGTCGAGGGCATGCGCGTAGGTGTAAGCGGCTTCGTACTGCAGTCCCGTGGGAGTAGCGCTTCTCCAGGCGAACCTGCAGCGAGTTGTAGTTCGATTGCGTATTCGAGCGGAAGGCGTCGATGGCGGCATCGAGCGCGGGATTGCAGTTGTACAGCGACGGGTCGTTGTTAGCGATGGAAGCGTTGTATGCGGCCAACGTGCAGGCGGCACCGGTGGCTCCGGGCGTTACCTCGTGGGCGGGGCGCCGCGGCGCGGTGGGATCCGATGCATTCGGGTCGGCAGTGGACTGATTGCCATTGTAGAAAGCGAAGAGCTTCAACCCGCGAGAGCCTGCATAGGTAACTTCCAGAACCGTATCGGCGGGCAACTGATACTGCAGACCCAGGTGCCACTGTTGCATGTAAGGCGTGACCAGGTGCGGAGCTAGAGAATACAGGCTTGGCGTGTTCGGGTCACTGAGCGAGTTGGCGGGAAAACCCTGCGAGAGGACGTTCAACGGCAAGCCGGGGTTGTTCGCGGGCGAGATCGAGCAATCGAGGGGTCCTACGTTAAGGTTTACGCTCCCAGTAGTATTTGCCACTGGCGCGCTACAGGGCGTGGCAAACACCTCCGAGGCGAAGAATGGAGGATTGAACCCGGGACTGGGGTTTGAGAACGGGCCATTTTCCTGTCCGCCGTAGAAGATGCCATAGCCGGTGCGAAGGACGAGCTTGTTCGTGAATTCGTAAGCGAGCCCAATGCGAGGAGCAAAATTGTTGAGGTCAGGATTAATGAGTCCGCGGGAACCGATTGATTGAATAGCGAGCTCGGTGCTCAACGTGGGTGTCAATTGCGCGTTTTGTCCTTTGGGAACGATCAGCGAGAGTGAGTTGAAGTCGAAGGTAGCTTGCTGGTTGTTGGCTTCTTTGATCGTCGTAAAGAGTTCGTAGCGGAGCCCCAGATTCAAGGTGAGCCGCGGCGTAACTTTGAAGTCGTCGAGGCCGTATACCGCGTAAATCTGGCGGTTGTAGATGATGTTGTTCAAGCTGGTAATCTCTCCTCCGTCGGGAATACCGAGCAGGAAAGTGGCAATGGACTCGCCGCCTGAACCGGGCGATGCGGGATTGTCGGTGAAGTCACTGCCGAACGACATGGAACCGCGAGCGGCGGCCGGCTCCAAGATGGTGAATTGTTCAAAGCGAAGTTCGGTGCCGAACTTGGCGGCGTGGCGTCCGCGAACCCAGCTCAGATTGTCGGTAAGAACGTAGCTGTGCTGGTGTTCGAGGGCGGGCTGATATCCCGAGCTGCCAATGCTCGTGGTGCCGTCGCTGAAACTGATCGAAGGCAGGCCGCCGAGGTTCGGTCCGAAGGGTACTCCGGGAAAGTTAAGTATTTGCGAGACGTTGACGTTGTAGTTCAGGTTGTAGCGGTGGGAATTGAGGTGATTGAAGCCGAAGCGAAATTCATTGACGAGGTTGTTGCGAAAAGTGTGGATCTCGCTGGCGGCGAGGCCTTCGGCGGTATTGTTGCTGTAGCCATCCTGAAAGCTGCCGCCGTCGAGATAGTTATTGAAAGGAGAGGGAAGAAAGTTACTGTCGTTGCCGTAACTGAAGCGGGCGAAAAAGTTATCCTTGTTGCCGATGGTGTAGTCGCCACGAATGTCGAACTTGTTCTCAGTCTCGCTGCGCTTGGGATCGCTGAGGAAATTGTTGCCGCCGCCCTCAGTGGTGTTGGAGATGGGGAACAATGCGGCCAGGCGTGCTGCCAGCGGGTCGATACACCCCGTGCAGCCGGTGCCAGCCGGGAAGATGTTGGTCGGCAGTCCTCCGGAAGTGTAGCCTCCGATCGGAACGCCGCAGTATCCGTTAGCATTTCCCGCGTTATAACCTGCCTGCTGCGAGTTGAAGATCTCCCCCATGTAAGTCGGTTTGCCATTGCAGTCGAAGGCCGTGGTTCCTGTGATTGGGAGCCCGGTGTTTGGATCGACCTGGGGAGCGATCGTGGGGTTGCCCGTGGGCGTGTTGTATAGAAAGGCGGAGAAGTCTCCGCCGATTTCAGCTTGGGTAGGAACAGCAGAGAGTTGCGGCAATCCCTGGCGAATGCGCAGGCCCTCGTAGTCTCCGAAAAAGAACAGCTTGTTCTTGACGATGGGGCCGCCCAGCGTAAATCCGAACTGGTTCTGCTTGTAAGGCTGCTGACCGAAAGTATCGAAGGCATTGATGGCGTCGAACTTTTCGTTCCGCAGAAACTCCCATAGGTCGCCGTGAATCTGATTGGTGCCTGACTTGATAACGGCATCGAGGATGGCGCCATTGCCGCGGCCGAATTCGGCGCTGTAGGCGTTGGTCTCAACCTTGAACTCGGCAATGGCGTCCACCGCGGGTTGCACAACGTATGCGGCGCCGTTGAGGACGTCGCCCAGATTGGCGTTATTGTCGATGCCATCCAGCAAGAAGTTGTTTTGCAGAGAACGCGCGCCGTTAGCGCTGAATCCGTAAGTGGTTTCGACGCGCGATCCAGGTTCGGCGGCGGCCACGCCAGTGCCTAGCAGAGCAAGTTGCGCGTAGTTGCGTCCGTTCAAAGGCAGCGCATTGATGCGCCTGCTATCGACCACCTGGCCAAGGTCGGAGGTTTCGGTTTCCAACTGCGATCCCTCGGCCGTGATGGTGACACTCTCGTTGACGCTTCCCACCTGCAACGTAACATCAATTGCCGGACGCTCCTGAATATCGACCACCACCGGCCCGATCGTTGTCTTCTTGAACCCGGTCTTCGCGACGGTGACGTTATATCGACCGATTTTCAGGGGACTCACAACATACTCCCCTTCCGCATTCGTTGTAGTTTCGATGGAGTTGCCATGATCGACATCGACGATAGTGACCTTGGCCCCTGGAACCACGGCTCCGCGGGCATCACGGACAACACCTGCGATTCCACCGCTGTCCTTCTGCCCGAGTGCGATCGGCGGCAAAGCCGTAACGGCTACGAGGACAGCGAGCAGAAAACCGAGGCAGGTGAGCGCCGTCGAATGAGGGCGTACGTGATCCTTTTCCATGGAATCCTCCCAAGCGGTACGAGCCGTGTTCGAACAAATGCTAACCATGCTCATCCAAGGCGCCTGCATGAATCAGGCGTAAGTCTTTACATTTTGCACGACCCTGCTTATGACGCCATCGGGACTGGGCCGGTCTGGCTTCAAGTTACAGCGCAACGAAAAAAACAATCCCAGCAATTGACCGAACATGACGTCTACTGGTGGACGACAATCATCCGGGACTGCCGCGGCAATGTCGTGCGAAAGATAGCGGTCTGCGAAGCCATCCAACGGCAAGCCTGACTGCCCGCCCACCGCGACCTGAGTTCTAACAAGCTGCTTGCGTTTGAGTTCCTGCAGTAAATCCATTTCGTAACGAACAACGCTCTCATCGCTCGAGAGAAAAGCAACCAGCAGCGTGGTTTTGTCGAGAGCTGCCATAGGACCGTGACGCAGTCCCATAGCTGATTCCGACATGGTGAGAATTTTGCCGGCGGTGAGCTCCAGTACCTTCAGTGCCGATTCGACGGCTACGCCTTCGAGCGCTCCCGATCCGATAAAACAAACTCTTTGATAAGATTCTGCGACAAGGGCCGAGGCGGCATCCGCGGCACGTGGCAGAAAAGAGCTTCCCCCTTCTTTGAGCCGGCGCAGAATATTTTCATATTGAGCGACATTATTAACGTGAGCCATACACTGGCCGAATACGACCATATTCGAGAATGAACTGGTCATGGCCAGGCCGCGGTCGTTAACCGCATCGTCCAGAACGACGGTGAACGCCTGTGGTTTACCGGCGGCACAGCGAATCATGCGTCCTTCGGCGTTGCAGGAAACCACAATGTGGCAAATCTCCGGATGGGTTGCCAGAGCTTTTTCTATAACCGAGACACCCTCGGGACTGTCGCCAGAGCGAGAGAATGAGATCCAAAGATACTTCTGACCTGGAATTAGAAGTTGCTCACTGTGGGTCACGAGGCTGGTGCTGGGAATAGCAAGGACCTCACACTTCCACAGGCGGCGAAGCACGTGGATGAGACTTCTAGCTACGTAGTCGGAAGTGCCAGCACCGATTAGAAAAACGGTGGCTTTTGGACCTATCGGATGGGCGAAGCCGGCGTCTTCAAGGAACGCCGCAAGCCGGGTACGGTGTTTCTGGAAAATAGAGAAGGTTGACTGCCAGGTGGCCGGTTGCTGGGCGATTTCCGCCGGTGTGTGCAACAGACCGCGTTCCGTCTTCTCTTCTGTCGAAAGATCAAGAAGCTTAGCCAGAGCATTCACGCCGCAGACTCCGCGATTTAACGCTGTCGAAGACCGGAAGACAGGTTTTCGAATCGTGCTTTCGATTCATTACGTATATAGACATTTACTTGCGATTTACAGGGAAGTCAAGCGCAAAAACACAGGGCCTAAGCCGGGCCGCCAAGTTTTTGAATGGACAAACGAAACCCGCGACGTTAGAAAGGAATACTCGTAACTTCTTGGGTCCGGTCCGAACGCGGTTCTCGCGGTTGCGAACAAAGCCTATGCTGATTGAAGAACGTCGAAGAGCGATTCTAGAAGCTTTGCGCATGGAGGGCCGCGTGCTGGTCGCGGACCTTGGGAAGCGCTTTCGGACTTCGCAAGTGACCATTCGCAAGGATCTTGAAGTCCTGCACGCAACGGGAAAGATCCATCGGACCCACGGCGGCGCCCTGCCGGCTCATGAAGGAGCTCTGGAAGATCCGACACTGCGAGAGAAGGAGAAGTTGCATCGCAAGGAGAAAATTCAAATTGCCGCCGCGGCGGCGGATATGGTGGAAGAAGGCCAGGTGGTGATTCTTGATTCTGGAACCACAACGACTGCCATCGCGCGAGCGCTCCGCCATCATCAGAATCTGACGATCATCACGAACGCGGTGAATATCGCGGCGGAGCTGGCGGGCTCGTCGCTCGAGGTAATCCTGACGGGAGGTACCCTGCGAAAGAATTCTTTTTCGCTGGTGGGGCCGATTGCGGAAGAAACATTGCGCCGCTTGAATGCCGACATTCTCTTCCTGGGAGTGGACGGCTTCGACGTCCAGTTTGGGCTGAGCACGCCGAATCTGCTGGAGGCGAAAGTAAATCGCGCCATGATGGATGTGGCCCGTATCGTTGTGGCGGTTTGCGATTCCAGCAAATTCGGCCGCCGGAGCCTCTCTCTCATTGCGCCTCTTTCCGCGGTTCATCGGATCATCACGGACCGGCATGCTCCCAAGAATGATATGGCGCGGTTGCGCAAGGCCGGTATCGAGATCACGCAAGTTTCAACTGGCCGGCAAGAGCCATCCTAGACGGCACCGCTGCTCCAACTCGAAGAACCAAGAAGCGGATTCACTTGGATGGTTGTAGTCGCTGGAACGTTTCGGGATTAAAGAGAGTCGGCATATTTCCGGAGATGCGCAATTGGAAGCGGTCTTCTGCAGTGCTCCCACCGAGGCCCGCCGCGGTTAGATGCACCGTGTAATCACCGGGCCCGGTGTAAGTATGCTTCACTTCACGGCCTTCCTGGCTCACACCGTCGCCGAAATCCCATTGGTACGAGAGGACGGCATCGTCGCCCTTTGCGCGGGCCACGAACTTTAGGGGATCCCCGGCAGTTCCGGCGGCAGGATGATCAATGATTACGCCGGGAGCAACTACTGGGACTCTTGTGTCCACTATTTTCAAGACCGTCACTGAATGAGGCGGCTGATGAAAGGCCAGTACACCGGCGGCAGGAGCGGGAAGATTGCGATTGTTTAGAACGTCCGTGAGAACGTACTGACCACTTGCGCGCAGGCCGCAGTTTGTGAGATCGATTGAGCGATCTTTCTCTTTATCTGTCCAGTTAAAGACGGTAAGAATGCTTTGGCGCTTATCTTCTTTTAGAAAGAAAATATTGGGCTGTTCGTCCTCACGCGCGAAATTCATCAAATCCGTCGGAACCGATGCCCTTCCCAAACGCACCATCTGAATCAGATCTTGATTCTGAATCAGCGCGAGGCGCTCCGGAGTCTTCGTCAACGTCGGAAGTGCATCTCCAATCTCGAACATTCCTCCGGAAACGGCGGCGAGCGCAATGGAAACCTTGGCGTCATCCAGAGAAGCCGGCTGATTGTTCTCGCCCTCGGATCGATCGTCAATAGTTTGGGTTGAAACCGTAAATGCGTCTGGGTCGGTCAGAAAGAAATTGCGGTTCATGTAGTAGCGCGCGGCAATTCCTGGCGCCGCTTCTTTGGTGGCCTTGAAGGTGTGCCCGGTATCCTGCGATATCCGGCCATAATCCACATAGCCCACCGGGTTCAGCATGACGCTTCCATCTTTGTCCAAATAGACGTCGTCGCCCACCGTTTCGCGGATGATCTTCAGCCCGATTCGCTGTGCTTCCAGGGCGGTAGTATTCGGTTCGTGGTAGTAACCTTCGATCGCGCTGTCGTCCATGAAATCCATCTTGATGTAGCGCACACCCCATTCATTGACCAAGGTTGAATAAGTCTTTCGCAGATACTCCTGAGCCCCGGGGTTGGTAGTGTCCAGCACGAACAGCTGATCTTTATCGTCGACAACGGTGCCGGCGTGGATGGGCTGCCCCTTGGCATTCTTCACCAGCCAGTCTGGATGATTTTCATACACCCAGGAACGCTTCGAGACTTGAAAGGGAGAAGTCCAGATACCCGGAACCAGGCCGAGGCCTCGTACTTTGTATTCGAGTCCCGCCAGGCCATGGGGGTACGAAGTTGCGTTGGGAGTGGTGTACTCTCCCCGGGCATACTGATAGCCCTCGTCGATGTGAAAGATGGTATAGCCGAGCGACTTCAGATGTTGCGCTTCCCACTCGGCATTGGTGAGAGCTGCTCCCTCGTTTAAGCCGAAATAGTTCGAGGTCCAGCTCCACCAGCCCATCAATGCTGGACCCGAGATTCGAGGATGATGAATCTGCCGAATCAACGAACCATAAGTTTCCAGTTGCCGGTGATAATCAGTGTCCAGACTGAAGAGCAGTCGCTCCGAGGATAGTTCTGCACCGGGGGCAACCGGCAGACTCAACTCCACCTGATCGTCAACTGAGGAATGCTCCAAAGAATTTTCTTTCTCCATCTCGGTGGTTCCAGTGGAATCAACCTCGTAGGCCACGGAATGAGAGTGGTCGGACGATCCGGCAACGTGAAGCCGCAGAATGGTGAGAAAGCGGTCCGAGGTAAGCGCTCCCAGAAATAAGCTTTCATGACTTCGGCGATTGTCGATAAGCTGGCTGCCGACGCCGCGATGCATCTGCTTTTCGGCGTCTGCAAAATCACGGATGGTGATGGCTGGCCGGTCCTCGCTGAAGCTGTCGGAGAGAACGCGATTCTCGAGGGCTGGCCCTCCCAAGTCAAGAATCGCTCCTTCGGTTGCTTCCACGGAACGAATCGCTTGGATGTGAATGGGTTTGCCGGTTGTGTTTCGAACCGTCACCTGGATATCGCCAAAAGGTTTTGTTGAGTAAGCGCGCAAGTGATAAATCAGATCGGGCTGCCCGCTCAATCCGGAGTAGGTGACTTGCCATTCTGTAGCTTCCCCCAGATCTCCCTGAGCTTGCGAGTGCCCGACGGCGTGGCGCGGATAATCGGAAGCATGAAGCCAGCGCCCATCCACCTCGACTCCGACTCCCGCGCGCAAAGCATAAGAACTGGATCCGGGCATCGCGATGGTGTACCTGCCGTCTGCTGCGCTTACACTGACTTGCAAGGGTTGCTCTTGAGCGGACGATTGCGCCGCGAACGACATAAGACCGCTACCAGCAAGCAGTAACGGCGCAGTAAGCCTGAACACGTATCCCACTCTGACTTGCTCGATTCTGTAGCCGATCACAGATTCCTCCATCGACTCGAAAAGCATTGTTGCATGGTTGTTAACGAGGAAGCCTCGGTTCTCAGATTGGCGGCAATTATACAAGCGCCTATTACAGGTGAAACGCGGCCCGACATCGGAGTGCGGGATGAATACGCAGCCCAACGCTTTACCTCGGAGAACCTACTCAAGGGAGCCGCCATTTTGCCGATGTTCTGAAGAGTAGCGATGTCTCAATGAAGAAGCTGCAGTACGCGATTTCGCTTAGCGTAGGTCGCTGGCTGCCAAGAATCCAATACGTGATTGGTTTGAAGGGAGCGTTGGAACTGGATGGGAGCGATATCGCAAGAGATCCTGCTCGTCGACGATGAACCCAACGTGCTTATGGGTTACGAGCGCGTACTGCAGAACGGGTTTAAGACAGACACAGCAGTCGGCGGCGCCGCAGCACTCAATGCCATCCATACGCGGGGACCCTATGCCATTGTGCTCTCCGATTTGCGCATGCCTCAGATGGATGGCATCGAATTACTCACGAAAGTGAAGGCCCTGAGCCCGGACTCCATTCGGATAATACTGACCGGCTACGCCGATGTGAAGACCGCGCTCAGCGCCCTCAACGAAGTAAACGCTTTTCGCGTTCTCATCAAGCCCTGCAGCAAGGCAGTGTTGGTCAGCACTCTAACCGCGGGACTGTCGCAGTATCGCCTGGCATTGTCGGCGAAAGATCTACTCGAGAAGACCCTGACGGGCAGCCTCTCCGTCCTCATGGAAGTACTCAGCCTGGCGAGCCCTGCAGCTTTCGCCCGTGGCCTGCGTCTGCGGCGCTACATGGCCCACGTTACAGCTGGCTTATCCACGGCACAACGGTCGAAGTTTGAAATCGCGGCCATGCTTTCGCAATTAGGTTGCGTGACCATGGTTCCGGAGACCGTCGATGCCGTTGACGCGGGCAAGACACTTACCCCAAAGCAGCAGGCGCTGTACGAGACGCATCCAAGAACCGCCAGCGATTTGCTCAAGAACATCCCAGGCATGGAATCTGTTGCCTGGATGATTGCTCACCAGAACCAGCCCATTACCGTGGATGGCGACCTCCGAGACCGCGAAATGGCGGACATGCGACTGGGAGCTGAACTTCTCCAAATCACGCTCGCTTTTGACACCATGATGCGCAAAGGCAGCTCGAGGACCGAGGCGGCCTGCAAGATTGCACGACAGCATCAAGACCTGGATTCGCACGTTACCATGGCTTTGGTGGAGACGGAACCAGAGGACCTTAAAAAGCAAAAACTCACCTGCCGCATTGAGGAACTTACTCCCGGAATGACCATTGATCAGGAAGTGCGCACCGATGAAGGTTTGCTCATCATCGCTAAAAACCAGGAGCTGACCCCTTTCACCATTCTGAAGCTAAGGAGCTACTACGAGAAGGGTGTCATTATCGGGGACATTATGGTGACAGTGGCGCCGAGGCTGGCGGCGTCGAAAACGTAAATGTTTGCGGTTAGCTCCGGGAACGCCTCCTCCTCATCAAATTACTCCTCATCGCGAAACCACCGACCTCCCAAGTTTATTTCTGGGATCATAGGCTATTCTGTTAGTGCTGTTTCTCTCTCGGGGTGAGCTTAGCGCCCATAGAGGTGATCCGTACAGATCCGGAAGGATTCACGGAATATGAAAATTGCAAACGACGTCACTGAATTGATCGGTCACACGCCGCTGGTGCGGCTCAACAAAGTTACGCAAGGTTGCCGCGCGGAAGTGGTCGCCAAACTGGAAAGCCAGAATCCCGTGGGTAGTGTGAAAGACCGCATCGGTGTGAGCATGATTAATGAGGCGGAGCGTGCGGGAAAAATTCAGCCGGGGAAGACGGTTCTAATCGAGCCCACCAGCGGCAACACGGGGATCGGCCTGGCGTTTGTGGCAGCCGTGAAAGGATATAGGTTGATCCTGACGATGCCGGAAACCATGAGCATGGAGCGGCGCGTTATCCTGCTGGCATTCGGCGCTGAACTGGTTCTTACGCCGGGCCCCAACGGAATGAAGGGCGCCATTGCCAAGGCGCAGGAGTTGCTGGCGAGTACTCCCAACAGTTACATGCTGCAGCAGTTCGACAATGCCGCCAATCCCAAGATTCACTTCGAGACCACCGGCCCCGAGATTTGGAATGATACCGACGGTCGCGTAGACATCTTGATTTCCGGCGTGGGCACTGGCGGCACCATCACCGGCGTCTGCCAGTACATCAAACCCAGGAAGCCGTCATTTAAAGCGATCGCGGTCGAACCTGCGGATAGTCCGGTGCTCTCCGGGGGAAAGCCCTCGCCGCACAAGATCCAGGGCATCGGCGCCGGATTTGTTCCCAGCATTCTGCGGCGAGATTACATCGATGAAGTCATCACGGTGACCAACGATGAAGCGATTCGCATGGCGCGCCGGTTACCTCTAGAGGAAGGTCTTTTCGTGGGAATCTCTTCTGGAGCGGCGGTGACTGCGGCTCTGCAAGTGGCGCGCCGTCCGGAAAATGCGGGAAAGCTGATTGTTGTAGTTCTGCCCTCGTTCGGCGAACGTTATTTGAGTACGGTCCTTTTCGAGGAATTGCGCACGAAGGCGCAGCAGATTCCTACGTCCACGCTGCCGGCTTAATGCCGACACGGCAGTTCCACAGGCCCGGCGGCGTGCTTCCAATTGCCGCGCCGGTGGCGGGGTATCGGCCAGAAAGCCTGTGGAAAACCCTCTCCAAATCGCCTAATTTTGGGCGATGCCTTAAAATCCACAGGTGTATGATTATCCTCCAAAGGCCAGCCAACTCTAGCGCAGGCGAGTGCACGGACTGGATCAACCGCTTTGATTTGGTGTGGACCCTTCTTCAAACATCAGGAGAAAAATGAGAACAAACCGGCAACGCTTACTGTGGTTGGGTATTTCAATTTTCGGAGCGCTGACTGTGGCTCCGGCTTTATTGGCTCAGGCTTCGCCGGACTCCGAGGCAACTTTTCCTGTCACCACAGACTGGAGTAACCACCACGTCATCTATTCCAGACCCGCGAGCGCTGAGCAGGCGGAACGGCTGAGGCAGGATCCTCGCTACTTGCGGCAGATCTCTCGTTACTCCGACGTGCTGCTGCCCGAAGCCACTCCTGAGGTGCAGCTTATTCCGGATACCTCACTCCTTGAAGAGAATCAGAAATCAAAGGGGCTCTGGGAAGAAGACTTAGGGAGCGGCGGGACTGTCGGCGCTACAAGCTACCCTGCGAAGTATTCGTTTAAGACGAATGTTGCCAGCTGCGCCAACGATTTCGTGGTCTATGCGACTGAGAGTGCGCAAGCCAGCATTGTGGCGTACAACAATCTCTATTCCGGCTGCGGCGGTACCGTGCCCTCAGTTTACTGGGCCTACGAGACCGGCGCACCCATCAACACCTCTCCGATATTCTCGCGCGATGGGACTCAAGTCGCATTTGTACAAACCAATTCGCTGGGGCATGGGATTCTGGTCCTGGTGAAATGGGCCGCCTCAACTGGTGAAAGCATAACCAGTCCAGGGACGATCACGCGCGTGTCCAACGCTTTGTATCCTGCCTGTGTCGCGCCCTGCATGACCACGTTAGTGCTTCCAGCCGGGTCAACCGGCACACTCGATAGCGATACCAACTCATCAGTCTTTTACGACTACCCAGGCGACACACTTTACGTAGGCGACGATGCCGGCTATCTTCACCAGTTCCACCCGTTCTTTTTGGGAGTCCCTACTGAGATTGGAGGGGCATGGCCGGTGCAGGTAAATCCCGGATCTCCGTCCCCACTTAACGAGCCAGTTCACGATTTCGTATCCGGGAATGTGTTCGTGGCGGATAACAGCGGTTTCTTATATCGCGTCGATCCGGCGGGCGCCGTGACCGCTTCCGGCCAATTGGATTTTTCGGTTTCAGAGGATGGCGGCCCAGGTATCGTACAAGGCCCCGTCATCGATCCAAGTGCTGGATTGATCTATGTGTTTGCGACGAGTGACGGCAGCGGTGCCTGCCCCATCACAATCGGTGGCTCTGACTGCTCTGCGGTCTATCAGCTGACGACGAGCTTTACTGCCGGCGACACCGGAACCGAGGCGTTGGTCGGAACCAGTTCTCAAGCCCCAACTGCGCCTGAACCCATGTACATTGGCGGTTTTGACATCGCGTACGAAAACTCCACGGATCCTCCCACGGGGAATCTCTACGTCTGCGGCAATACCGGCGGCACTCCGGTTCTGTACCAAGTCCTGATCACCGGGGGTGCTTTCGGCACTGTGAACCCTGGACCGGATCTTTCGGCTACCGTCACTACGCCATGTTCGCCGGTTGCCGATGTCTACAATCCCAACGCTTCTGGCGGTGCGACCGAATGGATTTTTGCCAGCGTTGAAGCCGACGGCCCTTCCTCGGCCTGCTTAGGTGTTACAGGTCATGGATGTATCTTCAACTTCAAGGACACTCAGTGGAAAGCCTCAACGTCATATTCGGTTGGCCAGGAGGTCATCGACACCCACTTCCAAATTCAGGTCGTAATCCACGCCGGGACCTCAGGCAGCGTGTCCCCAAGCTGGCAGACCATCCCCGGCAAGATCACGAACGATCCCAGTGCGACCGCGGTCCGCTGGATAGATCAGGGAGTGCAGTCTGCCTCACCTTCCGCATGGCTAGCCGGCCATCTCTATGTCAAAGGCATCAGGATTCTCGACGCGAACAATAACGTTCAGTTGGTAACAACCGCCGGTACTTCCGGCAGTCCGAATCCTCCATCTTTTAACACGACGCCGGGTCTTACCACACATGATGGCGCGGGAACGTTGGTATGGACGAACGTGGGTGCGTATACGTCGAACGCTCTGGCTGCCTCCGGGGGAACGAGCGGCCTTATCATCGATAATACGGTGACAACTCCGGCGGGAGCTTCTCAGGTATACTTCTCCACTCTGGGCAATCAGGCTTGTGGAACGTCGGGAACCGGCGCGTGCGCGGTGCAGGCATCGCAGTCGGGATTACAATAGCGAGGGCAGACAATTATGGACATAAAGAATTCATCCAGCGAAGAACCGGATCCAGCGGCAGTTGCAAAGAAACCTTACGAGAAGCCAGGCTTTCGGTATGAACAGGTATTCGTGACCTCGGCGCTTTCGTGCGGCAAGACTGGAACTCAATCGACTTGCGCGACCGGACACCTCTCTGCTTCATGAGGCAAATTGATAGCGCACCATCCGCAGCTGGAAGCGTATTGAAGTGCGAACTTGCCCTCGAAGTGCTCCGCTGTTTTGGATCGCTTCGTTTTGCCGCGACGGGTTGGAGCATGCTTCCCTCTGTCTGGCCCGGCGAGACGCTGGTGGTCGAACGCGTCGAGCCGGATCAAGTGGGCATCGGAGAATTGGTCTTAGTCGGGCGCGATGGCCGGATCTGTGCTCACCGCGTGATTGGAACGCAGGGTGATTCTCAGAATCCGCAGTGGATTACGCAAGGAGATGCGTTGCCCATGCCAGATCGCCCTGTGGCACGCCATGAACTGGTGGGGCGAGTGGCTTACCTGATCCGCGCGGGAAAGAGGATTGAGGTGCCGATGGGATTGAGTCTGGCCGAACGACTGATCGCAAGTATTATTCGTCGCTCGGTTCTTGCTGCGCGAGTCCTCGTTTATCTGCGCCGCGTATTTCAAACTCCAAAGGAATCGGTGTTTCCGTGTCAGGGCTAGCCACATCAGTCGAGCGTTACAGCGTAGTGATTGCGATAGGCGGTGTGCCCGTTCGGGTGAACACTACAGACCCGGATTTTATCGAAATGCTGGAGAATCGTTATTCCGGATTCGTCAGCGCGGAATCGCAGGCTGAATTCGATTTCGACGTGGATCTCACTCCGCCGGTAGTCGCCAATCCGGACGCGGATGTCAGCGTCACACACCGTTCAGGCCGGTGGTTCATGAAGCGCGGCGATTTTCTGGCCGAATGGGAACCAGCGACGTGCAGCGGCACTATTCGCCAGTCTGCAAATCCCTACTCCATCGACGCCGTACTCCGCATAGTCCACACGCTGGTGCTCGCTAGGCAAGGGGGATTTCTTTTGCACTCCGCCAGCGCTGTTCGCAACGGAAAAGCGTTCTTGTTTGCCGGGGTTTCTGGAGCGGGAAAGACCACGATTTCACGCCTCGCGCCCGTCGATGTCACCCTTCTGACCGATGAGATCTCCTACGTTCGCAAGCAGGATGACGGTTATGTTGCGTTCGGAACGCCATTTACGGGAGAGCTGGCGAAGTTGGGTGAGAATACGTCGGCGCCGGTTGCCTCACTTTATCTGCTGGCTCAAGGGCCGGAGAATCGCATTGAGCCTGTGACTGCGGCCGACGCGGGACGCCAGCTTCTGGCCAACCTGCTTTTCTTTGCCGAGGATCAGGAAATGGTCCACTGGGCATTTCAAGCCGCGTGCGACTTCGTCGATCGCGTGCCGGTTTACAGGCTGACGTTTGTGCCGGATGCGCGCGTCTGGGAGATGATTGGATGAATAAAACGCTTTATGTTGCGCGCAGTCCGCGCATCGCAGCCCGCAAGCTTGGCGAAGAGATGCTCGTGATGTCAGCGCAGGGGTCGACGCTGTTCACGCTGAATCCGACCGCGACGATTCTTTGGCAGGCTGCCGATGGCGTTACGTCGCTTGACGAGATCGTGGAACGCCGCATCTGCTCGGAGTTCGAAGTGAAGCCCGAGGATGCGATACGGGACGCAGAGTCGCTGGCCGAGGACCTGGCCAAGCACGGCATCCTGCTGATCTCCGAGGAACCGATCGTAAGCAGTTCGCCAGTTCAGGAGCAATCGCAGCCATGAGCGCCTTAATGCAGGAAATGAGCGACCGCGCGCTGCGGCTGGGCGTTCCTTTCAGCGTGCAACTCGATCTCACCTACCGCTGCAATGAGCAGTGCGTTCATTGCTACCTCGATCACGACGATCACGGCGAGATGACCACCGCTGAAATCAAGCATCTGCTCAAGGAGATGGCCGAAGCTGGCGTTTTTATCCTTACTCTGAGCGGCGGCGAGATTTTCATGCGTAAGGACTTCTTCGAGATTCTGGAGTATGCGCGCGAGCTCACATTCTGCATCAAGCTCAAGACGAATGCAGTGCTCATTCGCGAAGCGCAGGCCGCGCGCCTTCGCGACCTCGGTGTCGAGTCGATTCAGATCAGCATTTATTCGCACCGTCCGGAAGTACATGACGCGATCACCAAGGTTCCAGGCTCGCTGCTGCGTTCGATCAACGCTATTCGCTTTCTCAGGGCCCAGGGCTTGAAGGTCGTCGTCGCCAACGTGCTGATGTCCCAGAATATGCAGGACTATCACGGCGTGCGCACGCTGGCGGAAGAAATCGACGCCAGATATACGCTGGATCCGACGATCACGCCGATGATGGATGGCGACCGCTCCACACTGGAGTTGAATGCGGGTGAATCCGCGCTGCGCGCTCTGTTTCGCGACGAAGCTTTCGTTGGCAATGCCGATGAGTTCTGCGCCCCGCCACCTGCGCTCGATGAGTACAGCATGGAGTCTGTGCCGTGCAGCGCCGGCCACACCGCCTGCTACGTTTCTCCTTATGGGGAGTTTTATCCTTGCGTGCAGTTTCCCCTGTCTTGCGGCAACGTGCGGCAGCAGCGTTTCATCGATATCTGGCGCGACTCCGAGCAGTTGAAAGAAGTCCGCTCGATTCGTTTGCGCGATCTCTCCGGTTGCTCGCAGTGCACGCATGGTTCCAGTTGCACTCGTTGCCCGGGACTGGCGTTTCTCGAAGGAAATATGCGCGGTCCATCCACAGCGGACTGCGAGAAATCTTTCGCTCGCACCGGCATTCCTTCCGTCAATCTGCTGGCAAAAAAAGATAAAGCCCCGCCGCCGCGCCTGGTGCAGATTCAGCTCGTGCCCGCGATTACGGGCAGCAGGCTATTGAACCCCGGCGCTTCCGCGAGCGCTGCCGCATAATAACGCCCGAGTTCACGCGAATTCCTGCCGTATACTGCATCGACCATGGCCAACATTCTTTACGGAGTCAATGGCGAGGGCGCCGGCCATTCCACCCGCGCGAAGGAGGTTCTCACTCATCTGCGGGACCGCGGACATACGCTCCACGTCGCCTCTTTCGACCGCGGACTACGCAATCTCGGCGATCAGTTTGAAGTCACCGAAGTCTTCGGCTTCCGACTTACTTATGCGAATAATCGCGTGCGTTTCAAACGCACCATCGCCAGAAATGTGCTGACGGCGCCTCAGGCGGCGAAGAGCGCGAGGCGCCTTAAGGATCTAGCGGAGAAGTGGAAAATCGACTTGGTGATTACTGACTTTGAGCCGCTGAGTTGCCACGTCGGGCACCGGATCGGGCTGCCTGTGATCTCCATCGATAATCAGCATTGCCTTACCAACGTTGCGGTTTCTTATCCGCGCCAGTATCAGCGCGATGCCACGGCCGCGAAGCTGGTCACGCGGATGATGACGCCCCACGCTGACGCCTACCTCGTCATTTCTTTTTTTACCGCGCCCGTGAAGAAGCGAAATACTTTTCTGTTTCCGCCGCTGTTGCGGCAGCAGATTCTCGACGCCGCCCCCACGCAGGGAGAGCACATTCTCGTGTACGTAACCTCGCCCGCGCCGTTGCTGACCAAAGTTCTGAGCACGGTGCTCGGCCGCTTTATCGCTTATGGTTTCGGACGCGAGGGCGATGACGGAAACATTCTCTACAAGAAGCCGTCGCTTGACGGGTTCTTCCGCGATCTCACCAGTGCCAGCGCCATCATCGCGAACTCGGGATTTTCTCTGGTTACCGAAGCCCTGCACCTGGGCAAGCCCTACCTCGCTGTCCCTGTCGAGCACCAATTCGAACAGATCTTCAACGCCTACTGGCTGCAGAAAACGGGTTACGGAGCGTACTGGGAAGAGTTGAATAAGGAACGTGTGGAATCGTTTCTTTACAACCTGCCGCTCTATCGGGAGAAATTAGCCTCCTATCCGCGGCAAGGCAACAGCGCACTGTTGGCCAAGCTCGACAGTCTGATCGCCGGTTATACGTCTTCATCGAGAGCCAAGAGTTGAGCGGCAATGCAAAGTTTGCGAGGGGCCTTGGAACTCGCGTAGCCTCCGATGCGTATTTACCTCGTCGGTCGATTGTGAGGCAACCTATGCTTTTACGTTGGAAATGCTGTTGCGGCTTGCTGGCGCTTTGTATATTCCTCGCGGCGGGCAGCGCTTTCAGTCAGCAAGCACCCGCTCCCGGCAGAAAACCGCTCACCGCAATGCCGTCAGTTATTCGAGTTCCTCCTGAGGCCGAACCTTCTCCCACTTTCAACGCCGACTCGGCCACAAACGCTTACATGGCACAGATTCCCGTCGACGCCAGAGCGCGCTCTGACGCTTACTTTGAAGGCGGATATTGGATGATTCTTTGGGATTTTCTCTACGAAGCAGTCATCCTTCTCTTGCTTCTGAATCTTGGCTGGTCGGCTGCTATGCGCAATTTGGCGGAGCGGGTCACCCGCTTCAAGCCTGTTCATACCTTCGTCTATTGGGTGCAGTATCTCCTGGTTACGACAATTCTGGGTTTCCCGCTTGCGGTTTACGAAGACTACTTTCGAGAGCATCAATACGGACTGGCGACCCAGACCTTCGGCCCGTGGTTGGGAGATCAGTTCAAAGGTCTCCTGGTAGGGCTCGTGCTTGGTGGCGTACTTGTAGTGGTTCTCTTCGGCATTGTCCGGCGATTGCAGCGCGCGTGGTGGATTTGGGGCGCCGTCGTCACCATCGGTTTCATGATGGTCGTGGTTCTGATTGCACCGGTTTACATTGTCCCAATCTTCAATAAAGTTTCGCGCCTGGATGATCCCAAGGTTACGCAGCCGATTTTATCCATGGCGCGCGCCAACGGAATTCCAGCGCGAGATGTTTTTGAGATCGATGCGTCCCGCCAGACCACGCGCATGAGTGCCAATGTGAGCGGTTTCGGCAGCACCATGCGCATTACGCTCAACGATAATCTGCTGCGCCGCGGCTCGCCGGAAGAGATTCAGGCAGTGATGGGCCACGAAATGGGCCACTACGTTCTTCATCACATTTACAAAGACACTCTCTTCTTCGCCGTCGTCATCGTAATCGCCTTCGCGCTGCTGCAATGGTCGCTGAACTGGTCTTTACGGCGATGGGGAGAGAAGTGGAAAATCCGAGGCATTGGCGATGTCGCGGTGCTCCCGCTCGTGCTTTTGCTGGCGTCCATCTTCGGATTTGTCGCGACGCCAATTATGAACACACACACCCGCACCACTGAGGGCGAGGCCGACATGTACGGGTTGAACGCCAGCCGCCAGCCCGACGGTTTCGCCCAGGCAGCGATCCATCTCGGGGAATATCGGAAGATGGATCCCGGACCCGTTGAGGAGTGGATATTCTTTGATCACCCCAGCGGACGCAACCGGATCTACGCCGCTATGCGATGGAAGGCGGAAAATCTGCCCCTGGTGCGTTGGCAGGCCAGCACGAAAGCGGAAGCCGGTTCTTCGACTGGCGAAAAGGAAAGGACGCAGAAATAAGAAGGAAGCAGAAATAGAAAGAGCGGAGTTTTTTTCATCTTCCTTATAAAGTGCCGGGCGTGCGAAATTAGTGGCATGGCTTTAGTGGTACGTCCTTCACGCATTCATGCCGCTGGTGTGTTCACAACTACGCCGGTTCGCAAAGGCACTCGCATCGTCGAATACGCCGGGCCGCGTCTCACTCCCGAGGAGGCCGACCGCCTCTACGATGGCGCCTCCCGCACTTACCTCTATGGCTTGGAGGACGGCAAGACGGTTATCGACGGCGAAGGCCTGGGCGCTTACCTGAACCACTCCTGTGATCCCAACTGTGAGATCGACGAAATCAAAAACCGTGCCTGGATCTTCGCCCTGCGCGACATCGCTGCTGGAGAAGAGTTGCTATGGGATTACAACCTCTACGACGACGACGACCCCGCGCCCTGCCACTGCGGCTCGCCCAAATGCCGCGGCACCATGTACTCCCGCGAATGGATGGCCAAGATGCGCCGCAAGGCCGCGAAGAAGAAACTGAAGCGCAAGAAGAGCATACTGAAATCGC
Source organism: uncultured Acidobacteriota bacterium (assembly GCA_963761915.1). Taxonomy (GTDB): domain Bacteria; phylum Acidobacteriota; class Terriglobia; order Terriglobales; family Acidobacteriaceae; genus Sulfotelmatobacter. Next base: position 245,656 of record CAVXIO010000003.1, on the reverse strand, counting down.
GTCGTTCCTGACACTTCGTTCGTCGTGCAACGCAGGAGCCACAAGCAAAATCAGACGCCTGCCCCTACCGGCTCGCCCACGTTAATCTTCTCGACACTCTCTTCCTTAAACGCCCTATGGGTCTTGGCCACAAGCATGTAAATAGACGGCACAACGAACAGCGTGAACATTGTGCCGATGATCATGCCGCTGACCAGCATGATACCGATGCTGTTTCTAGCTCCAGCGCCCGGTCCTCTGGCTAAGACCAGCGGGAAGTGTCCGAAGACGGTGGCGGCTGTCGTCATCAGGATCGGACGCAAACGAGTATTGGCCGCGCCGATGATCGCTTCCAGCTTACTGAGGCCGGTTTCCTGCAAGTGGTTGGCGAATTCCACAATCAGAATTCCGTTCTTGGAGATCAGACCGACAAGAGTAATCAGACCGACCTGGCTGTAGATATTGAGCGTCGTGAAGCCGAGGAACGAGAACATCAGTGCGCCGGAGATCGCCAGCGGCACCGACCCCGCGAGAATGATAAAGGGATCGCGGAAGCTCTCGAACTGCGCGGCGAGCACCAGGTAGATCAGGATCGCCGACAGCATAAAGGTGCTAAGAAACTTGCTGCCTTCAACCCGCAGTTGCCGCGATTCACCGGCGTAGTCTACGGTGAAACCCTGCGGCAGGATTTGTTTGGCTTGATCCTCGAGGAACGTGAGCGCCTTATCCAGCGGCACGTTCGGCGGGATCACGCCCTGAATGCGCACCGCATTCAACTGCTGGAATTTATTCAGCGAGCGCGGTTCGGTGGTGGTCTTCAAGGTCGCAAACGTAGAAAGGGGAACAAGTTTATCGGCCGATCCCTTTACATAGATGTGCGAGAGTTGGTCGGCCGTCAAGCGCTCGGCGCGCTGCACCTGCGGTATAACTTTGTAGCTGCGGCCTTGAATGCTGAAGCGGTTGACATAATTCCCGCCCAGCATGGTGGAGAGATCCTGGCCAGCCTGGCTCAAGTCCACGCCTTGGGAGCGCAGCTTGTCGCGGTCGAAAACCACTTCCGTCTGCGGCTGGTCGAACTTCACATCCGTGTCGGCGTAGATGAACAAGCCGCTAGCCATGGCCTTCTGCACGATTTTTTCGGCAAGCTGGCTGACCTGCTCCGGCTCAGCGGCCGACGCGATCACAAAGTCCACGGGAAAGTTGCCGCCGCCGGGCAGCGGTGGCGGGGTCAGCGGAATCACGCGAACGCCGGCTATCTTCGACAGTTTGGCCGAGGATTCAACCAGCAATTGCTGTGTGGTCTTTTTTCGCTGGCTCCATGGTTTGGTTACCATGCCTCCGAAACCACCGCCGGGGTTCGTGATCTGAAACAGACTGTCGCTCTCGGGGAACGAGTGGTAAACGTCGTACACCTCATTGGCGAACAGGTTGGTTTGATCGAGCGTAGCGTTAGCCGAGGCTTGAATCACGCCAAACACTACTCCCTGATCTTCTTCCGGCGCAAGTTCGCGCGAGGAGAACATGTAAAACGGAACCACAAGCAGAGTGACGATCACCCACACGGTCAGAACCACCGGGCGATAGTTCAAGGTACCGGTCAGTAAACGGGTGTACAGCCTTCGTATCCGCTCGAACTGGCGATTAACGATGCCGGCAAATCCACGGTCGGCATCGCCCGCCCGCAGCAATTTCGAACCCATCATTGGGGAGAGCGTGAGGGCGACGATACCGGAGACAGTTACCGCGCCAGCGAGAGTGAAGGCGAATTCGCGGAACAGCGATCCGGTCAGGCCGCCTTGAATTCCAATGGGCGCGTAAACCGCCGCCAAAGTAATCGTCATCGAGATGATCGGGCCAACCAGTTCGCGGGCTGCGTCCTCCGCTGCGCGGAAAGGCGTCTTCCCCATCTGCAGATGGCGTTCCACGTTTTCCACCATCACAATGGCGTCGTCCACCACCAATCCGACAGAAAGCACAATCGCAAGCAGCGTCAAAAGATTGATGGTGAAGCCAGCCACCAGCATCAGGAACACCGCGCCGATCAGCGAGACTGGAATTGCGACGATCGGAATCAGCACGGAACGGAACGATCCCAGGAAAAGGAAGATGACAACGATGACAATCAGCAAAGTTTCGGTCAGAGTATGCAGCACTTCATTGATCGCATCCTGAATGTAGGCCGTAGAGTCGTAGGGAATGCCCACCGTCATGCCCGCCGGCAACTCGCGCCTGAATTGCGGGAATCTGCTTGCGCACTTCTTTGATGACGTCCAGCGAATTGGCCGTGGGAAGAACCCATATTCCCATGAACGTAGCGGTTTGACCGTTGAAGCGGACATCCTGATCGTAGTTCTCGGCGCCCAGCTGAATGTCGGCGATTTCTCCCAGGCGAACCACCACGCCGTTCGCCTGCTTGATCACCATTTGTTTGAAATCGTCGGACGTGCGCAGATCTGTGTTGGCGACCAGATTCACCGAAACCATGGAACCCTTGGTGCTGCCGAGCGCTGACAGATAGTTGTTTTTGGAAAGCGCATCCTTCACGTCGGAAGGTGAGACGCCACGGGCCGCCATCTCATCTGGCTTCAGCCAGACGCGCATGGCGAAGGTTCGATTGCCCAGAATATCGGCGCGCTGCACGCCGCTCACCGCGCTCAGCTTGGGCTGCACCACGCGGGTCAGATAGTCCGTGATTTGATTTTCGTCGAGGTCCTTCGCCCCGAACCCGATGTACATCGCTGCGAACTGCTGGTCTGCCGTTTGCAGGTCGATGACCGGCACCTGTGACTCCGGCGGCAAGTCGTTCTTCACCTGGGCGACTTTGGCCTGAATCTGCGTCAGAGCCGCGTTGGTGTCGTAGTTCAGCTTCAGGTGAACGATAATCGTGCTCAGCCCCTGAGCGCTGTTCGACTCCATGTAGTCGATGCCGTCGGCGCTGGCGATTACGCGCTCCAAGGGCGTGGTAATGAAGCCGCGCACCAGGTCGGCATTGGCGCCCACATACACTGTCGTGACTTGGATAATAGAAATATCGCTGCGCGGATATTGCCGCACACTCAGCGAGCGCACGGCCTGCAGACCAGCGATCAGAATGACGAGGTTCACCACCATCGCCAGCACTGGACGCCTAACAAATAAATCAGTGAACTTCATGCGTTCTCCTTACCCGGGCCGGAGGGCTGAACTGGATCGCCTGCCTTATATTCCTTCCTCTAACTTTCTTCAGGATTCGGGTTGGTGCTGTTCGATGGCTTAACGGCGTTGTTGACCTCGACTGGCGCGGCGTTGCGCAGCCGGAAGGTCCCGGCGCTGACCACTTCGTCACCCGGATTCAATCCGGAGGTGATTGCCACCTGATCGCCGCGGCTGCCCTCGATCTTTACGATCTGCTGGCGTACCCCGCGATAGCTCTTGCCCGTCTTCTCATCCTTGATGTCGGTCACAATGAAGACGGAATTGCCGTAGGGCGCGTAGTTGATGGCCGATGCCGGCAAAGGAATCACATCCCGCGGTTGGCCCAGCGGCAATTCGACTTGGACGAACATGCCGGGGCGCAGCCTCCCGCCAGGATTTGCCAGCGTGGCTTGGATCTGGATGTTGCGCGTCTGCTCGTTGATCAGGGAATCGAGCGCCGTAATCTTGCCCTTGAACCCAATGCCGGGAAGGTCGGTACTGGTCACCTGCAAGCCGTGCCCGAGTTTCATCTTCGGCGCATCCTGCTGCGGCACGCCGAAGTTCACATAAATCGGATTAACCGACTCGAGCGAAACAATTGCCTGTCCAGCCGCCAGATATTGGCCAAGACTTATCTGGCGAATTCCCAGAACTCCTGAGAATGGAGCGTGGATGGTCTTGCGCGCGATCGCAGCCTTAATGTCATTGACCTGTGCGTCGGTGGCTTTCTGCTGGGCGGCGGCATTGTCGAATTCCGACTTGGAAATGACGCCTGCTTTCACCAGTTGCTCCGAGCGCCCATATTGAACGTGAGCCAGATCGCGCTGCGCTTCCATATTGGCCAGCTGCGCCCTTTCCTGGCGAGTATCGAGTTCCACCAGGATGTCGCCGTCATGCACTGCCTGGCCGGATTCGAAGTGAATCTTCTCGACCGTCCCCGGCAGATCGGCGCTCACGGTAACCCCCTGGATTGCCGCCGCCGTCCCGATTACTGACAATGTGGAAGGCCAAGTCTCCCGCTTGGCGATTACAGTGGTCACAGACGTAGCGGGCATTTGAAAGCCGGCGCCCGCCGCAATGGCAGACTCGACCTGACGGTATTTTACGAAACCGAGGCCACCAACCAGGGCCACCATCAGCAACAACACGATCACCATTCTTTTCGCCATACGTTCTCCGAACAGGAACAACTGATAATCCTAAGGGATAAGACGTGCGCCCCCCAAAAGTGTTGTGAGTATTGATTTCGCCGCATGGCCAAAGGATTCAGAAACGCGCCACTGTTCGTTCGGCCAAAACATCATGAAAAAATTTGCACACCTTCTCCTTCAGCGCTCTTTTTATCCCAACCGCGTGGACCCTTTCAAGCAGCCAGTTTCAAGGAACCAGCCCGCTCTTGTACCTTGAGGGGGCCCTCCATAACTTAGACGAACCGAGGTCGCCAATATCGACACCGGTTTCAACTTTTTTTGAAGCGGCGTTCGGGATCTGGTTTCAATCGCTGAAATCCTCGATTCCGCGAGTCTGCTAGATTATTGCGGTATGCCAACGCACCCCACTCGCAACTTTGCCAGCGATAACAACGCCGGCGTCCATCCCGAAATTCTCGAAGCCATCGCCCGCGCCAATCAGGGCCACGTAGTTGCATACGGCGATGATCCTTATACGCACTCCGCCGTCAAGAAGTTCGAGGAGCACTTCGGCGCCGACATCGCCGTTTTTTTCACTTTCAACGGCACCGGTGCGAATGTTCTCAGCCTGCAATCCCTAACTCGGTCGTTCCAGTCAGTGCTCTGTAGCGCCTACGCCCACATCTATACCGACGAATGCGGCGCCCCCGAGAAGCATACCGGCTGCAAGCTGATCCCTCTGCCGCAGGAGAATGGCAAAATCACGCTCGAGTCCGTCCGCCACGCCTACCACGGCATCGGCGACGAGCACCACTCGCAGCCCCGCGTCATCTCGATCACGCAGTCGACCGAAATGGGTACAGTTTACCAGCCCGAGGAAATTCAGGCGCTCGCCCGCTTCGCCCATGAGCACGATATGTTTCTCCACGTAGATGGAGCTCGCATCGCCAATGCCGCCGCCTCGCTCGGCCAGACCCTCCGCCAAGCCACGCGCGATTTAGGCGTGGACGTGCTCTCTTTCGGCGGCACCAAGAACGGCATCCTGGGCGGCGAAGCGGTTGTTTTCTTTCAACCAGAGCTGAGCCGCGACTTCCTTTACCTCCGCAAGCAGAGCATGCAACTGGCCTCGAAAATGCGCTTCATCGCCGCGCAATTCGAGGCCCTGCTCACCAACGATCTTTGGCGGTGCAGCGCCGAGCACGCCAACCGCATGGCTCGCCTGCTGGAAAAAGAAATCAGCCGCATCCCCGGCGTCAAGATTGTCTGGAAGGTCGAAGCCAACGGCGTCTTCGTCCAAATCCCGCACCACTCCATCGAAAAGATCAAGCAGCATTACTTTTTCTATACCTGGATGGAAGAGGAATCGATCGTGCGCTGGATGTGCTCCTTCGACACCACCGAAGACGACATTCGCAAGTTCGCCGAAGTGGTTGCCAAGGCGGTGAAGGGATAACAGGAGCTCCCCGCCCGCGTGCTCTTAGCGATTGCTTTTTGTCCCGCTTTTGACTAAATTATCCCATCTCCCAGATGTCAGTTCATTCCATCGAGTAGTTTGACCCAGGAGTCGTTCATGAGCCGGAAGTGGTTTAGCATCCTTGCCCTTTGCCTTGCCGCTATCCTTTTATTCAGCTTGTCCAGCTGCGCTTTTAATCAGCACCTGCTCTCTATCTCGATTGTCCCTTCTTCTTTCACCTACGGCGGTGCCGCTCCTCCGGGATCGAGTCAAACTCCAATTCCATTGACCGCGTTTGGTTCCTACGATCACCCGTCCGAAACCAAGAACATTACCGATCAGGTCATCTGGGCTTCCGATGTTACTCCCGTCGCCATTGTGGACAGCACAGGCAATCTAACGGCAGGACCAAGCTGCGGAGGCGCCAACATCTCCGCCAGCGTTTACACCGACGGCGGCAACAAGAATGGAAACGTCGTGGTCGGGTATATGTTCGTTACCGTCGATGGACCCGCCAGCCTCGGCTGCACCCCCGCAGGCTCGCCGCCGGTGTTGACTGTCAGCGTTACCGGAACTGGCACGGTCACCAGTTCCCCGGGAGGGATCGATTGCTCGGCCGCCTCGTGCAGTGCCGCATTCTCTGCCGGCACTTCCATCACGTTGACTGGTTTTCCGAGCGGGACCGCAAACTCAGTGACCTGGAATGGTTGCAGTTCGTCCGGCGGCGACACTTGTAACCTCGTCCTCGAAAACAGCGCAACAGTTACCGCCACGTTCCAATAGAAGCCGTTGTCAGGCTTCCTCGGAATCCTCCAGCAGCTTGCCCAGCGTAGGTTTGTGCTTGTCGGCCTTTTTGTTCTTGTGCGGAACCACTTTCTCGGCCGGAGGCGCGCCCATGCGCTCCCGCGCCAATTCCTTCACCGCCTGCACCGCCCCGAACCGCTTCACCTTTTTCTTGCGCGCCATTTCCTGGCACCCCCGGCCTTCATGTTGCCATAGCCTGTACGGTATCGAACATGCAATAATCTTGTTTCATGGAAGAACGAGACTTTTTCGACGAGAGCACGCAAAAGAAACCGGCGACGCTGAACTGTCCTCACTGCCAGCAGCCCGGGGAGTACGAAGTCACCTGGGTAGTGCGCACCAAGAAACGTCAGCTCGCCGGCCGCGCCGACGAGCGCGACCGCGCCCGCTTTGCCAAGGCCCGCTCCTACATGCTGCGCAAAGATGACCTGATGGCCTGCAAGAACATGCGCTGCCGCAAGCGCTTCGAAATCTCCGGCGTGCAGTCGGTGGTTTTCACTGACTGATTTCGCGCTGCGCTCGCAGACCTGCGGCAGTTGGCGATTAGCGCTTAGCACTCAGCATTCATCAAAACGACGAAATGCCACGCTCCAGCCCTTTTTCTCCTTCTTTCATCGAGACCCGCATTGGCTAAATGCTAAGTGCTAATTGCTAACTGCTCATTTATACTGACAAGTTTTCCTCTAGCCCGTGAAGGGACAAGGACAAAGGAGTCATGTTTTGAAAATTCTGGTCTGCATGAAGCAGGTGCCGCAGAAAGATGCGCCGCTCAAGCTCAACGAAACCGCCGCCTGGATCCGCGAAGACGTCTCGTACGAAGTGAACGAGCCCGACGCCTTCGCCCTCGAAGAAGCGCTGCGTCAGAGAGAAAAGCATACCGGAGAAGTGGTAGTCATCACCTCCGGCCCGGCGCGTTCCCAGCAAGTGCTTCGCGAAGCCCTGGCCAAAGGCGCCGATCGCGCCATTCATCTGGAAGACAATGCCTTCGTCGGCCTCGATGCCTTCAACACCGCCAAAGCGTTCGCCGCCGCCATCAAAGACGAGAAGTTCGATTTGATCTTCACCGGATTGCAATCCGACGACTATGGCTACGCCCAAACCGGCGTAATACTCGCCGAACTTCTGGGATGGCCGCACGCAACTATCATCATGCACATCGAGAAAAACGAGACGGGCATCCGCGTGAAGCGCGAACTCGAAGCCGGATTCTTCCAATTCGTCGACATGCCTCTGCCCGCCGTGCTCACCATTCAATCCGGCATTAACAAACTGCGCTACGCCACGCTGATCGGCATCAAGCAGGCGAAGAACAAGCCCATCCGCAAGGTAACGCTCGCGGATGTGCAATCCGCCATCGGACAGAACTTGCAGAAAATCGAACGCCTCTACGTGCCGCGGAAAACGAAGAAGACCGAACACATAGAAGGATCACCAGCCGAAATCGCGAAAAAGCTGGTGGATAAACTGCGCAACGAACTGCGCGTGCTGTAGCAACAAAGATTCATGTGAGGATAACCGTCTAGACGGTCCGCCGAGCGAAGCGAGGCCGTTCGTAACTGAGAACTGAGACCGAGAACTGAGAACCGAGAACTAAGAACTGAAAACTGAGAACCGAGAACTGCCTTATGCCCGATACCATCCTCGTAGTCGTCGAACAACGCGAAGGCAAACTCAACCGCGTCTCCTGGGAGACGATCGCCGCCGGCCAGGCCATCGCCGCCGCCACCGGCTGGCCTCTCGAAGCTGCCGTCGTTGGAGGCAGCCCGTCTAACTTCGCCGCCGAAGTCGCCGCCAAGAAAGTCGCGAAGGTTTATGCCATGGAATCGCCGAAGCTCGAGCCCTACACGCCCGACGCCTTCGCCGCCGCGTTGAAACAACTTCTCACGGCGAAGCAGCCCAAACTCGTGCTGATGCCGCACACCTACCAGGTTCGAGACTTCGTCCCCAAACTCGCGACCGCCATGGGACGCACCGTCATCAGCGACTGCGTCGGTTTCAAGCATGAAAACGGCAAGCTGCTCTTCACCCGCCAGATGTTTCAGGGCAAACTCGCCGCCGACGTCAGCTTTGCCTCCGAAGCTCCCTGGTTCGCTACGTTTCAGAACGGCGCCTTCCGCGGCGATAAAACCGAAGCAGGCGCGAGCGCGGCGCCCATCGAAACCGTAAAGGTCGAAATCGCCGACGGCGTCATTCGCAACAAGCCACAGGAAGTTTTCAAAGAAGCCAAGCAAGCCGTCGATCTCACCCAAGCCGAAATCATCGTCTCCGTTGGCCGCGGCATCAAAGAACAGAAAAATATCGAGATGGCCAAACAGCTCGCCGACGCTCTCGGCGGCGACCTCGCCGCCTCGCGCCCCATCTGCGATTCCGGCTGGCTTCCCATGGACCGCCAGATCGGTTCCTCCGGCCAAACCGTCGCGCCCAAGCTCTATCTAGCGCTCGGCATCAGCGGCGCCATTCAGCACATCGTTGGCATGAAAGGCGCGCGCACCATCATCGCCGTGAATAAAGACTCCGAGGCCCCGATCTTCGAAATCGCAGACTACGCCATCGTCGCAAACCTGTTCGACATCGTCCCGCCGCTGATTGAGGAAGTGAAGAAGGCGAAGGCGGGAAGCTGATGCGAAGGTCAGAATCGCCGACTGGACAGACGTTCTAGAATATTCTCTATGGATATGACGCTGACGGCCATCTTTGAGGAAGTTCCCGAATCCGATGGCGGAGGTTACGTTGCTTACGCAGAAGAACTCCCGGGAGCGATTTCTGAAGGAAATACTTTGGAAGAAGCCAGAGACAATTTGCGAGATGCAGTTCAACTGTTGCTTTCGAAGAGGAGGTAGAATGCCTAGAGTGACGAAACAGGCGATTAACGGAAAAAAGAAAAGACCAAAAACTGCTGATCGCAGCCAGGCGTTACTTGAGCGGATTCGCCAACGACGTGAGCAGATTCGACAACGCGTTGGCCTACTTTCCGATAGCAGCGAGTTGATCCGGGAAGAGAGAGACCGGCGATTCTGAACTATGTAGTGGATGCTAGCGTAGTGCTGAAATGGTTCTTGCCTGAGCCCGGCAGCCGCGAGGCAGAGAATCTTTTGAAAGAATTTTTGATCGGGACCGTCAATTTGTACGCTCCCGATTTGTTGCTGGTCGAAACAGCAAGTGGACTGTGGCGCCGGTCGATTGTCCTCGAAGAGCTGGGGCCTGCTGACGCGAAAGCAATTTACCGAGATCTGCTCACGCTTCCTTTGAACTTCCAACCATCGGAGCGTCTAGCTGCATCTGCCTTCTCGCTAGCAATTGCGCACCGCCATTCAGCATACGATTCCGTGTACTGCGCTCTGGCACTGGAGATGGACTTTATAACGGCGGACCGCACACTGGTATCGAAATTGGGACGCGCCTTGCCATTTATCCGTCACATCGCAACGATCAACCTATGAAGCTGATCTTCCGCAAACCCATCGAAGGTGTCGAACGCCCCCAAATGCCAGCCGACGTTGTCATCGTCGGCGGTGGTCCTGCAGGCATGGCCTGCGCGTTGCGCCTCTCCCAACTCATCGACGCGCACAACGCCGCCCATCCCGACGCGCAGCTCAGCAAAGAAAATATCTACGTCCTCGAGAAAGCGCGCGAGATCGGCCAGCACTGCCTCTCCGGCGCGCTGCTAGACCCGCGATCCATGCGCGAACTCCTTCCCGGATTCGAAAAAGAAGCTCCGCTCGACGCTCAAGTCACCAAAGAAGCGGTTTACTTTCTCACGCAGAAAAGTAAATTCAAGCTGCCCATCACCCCACCGCCGCTGCGCGACCATGGCAACTACGTCATCTCGCTCAATCGTTTCGTAAAGTGGCTGGGCGGCAAGGTCGAAGAAACCGGCATTACCATCTTCACCGGATTCGCCGGCTCCGAACTCCTATTTGATGGCGACCGGGTAACCGGCGTGCGCACCGACGACAAGGGCGTCGACAAAGAAGGTCATCAGAAATCCAACTTCGAGCCGGGTTACGATCTGAACGCGAAAATCGTCATCCTCGCCGAAGGCCCGCGCGGATCATTAACGAAACAGCTCGTCTCGAAATTCAATCTCGCAAAAGACACCAACCCGCAAACCTACGGTGTGGGCATCAAAGAACTCTGGGAAGTTCCCTCCGGCCGCATCGCCGCGGGCGAAGTGATCTACACGCTCGGCTGGCCGCTCACCACCAAAGAATACGGCGGCGCCTGGATTTACGGCGGCAAAGATAACATCGTCTCACTCGGCTTCGTCACCGGCCTCGACTATCCCGACCCACGCCTCGACCCGCAACGCGTGCTCCAGGAATTCAAGAAGCATCCACTCGTCACGAAACTGCTCGATGGAGGCAAGATGATCCGCTATGGCGCCAAGTCGATGCCTTACGGCGGCTGGTGGGCGATTCCGCCGGTTGCGGGCAAAGGCTGGATGATCCTCGGCGACTCCGCTGGCTTCCTGAACTCCGCGCGCCTCAAGGGAATTCACCTCGCCATCAAAAGCGGCATGCTCGCCGCCGAGACCGCGTTCGAGGTTCTGAGAAACGAAGCGCTGAAGAAGGACGATTCATCGGCCGCAACTCTGAGCACGTATCAGAAGAAAGTCGAATCCAGCTGGATCAAAGACGAACTTTGGAAAGTTCGCAACATGCACCAGGGATTCGAACAGGGCCTCTACGCCGGAATGTTCCACACGGGCTTGCAAATGATCACCGGCGGCCGTGGCGTCCGCAACCGCTATCCGGCTCACGCCGGGCACGAGCACATGCGCAAACTCGCTGAACTGCCCGCCAATGGCGGCAATGAGGCCCACCTGCTCGGCCCCGCCAAAGGCGACGGCAAGCTGATCTTCGACAAGCTCACCGACCTTTACCACTCCGGTACCAAGCACGAAGAGGACCAGCCTTCGCACCTCGTCATCCACGATACGAACATTTGCAACGAGCGCTGCGTGAAGGAATACGGCAGCCCCTGCCAGAATTTCTGTCCCGCCAACGTCTACGAAATGGTCGACGACGCCACCCAGCCCAACGGCAAGCGCATCAGCCTGAACCCGTCCAATTGCGTCCACTGCAAAACCTGCGACATCGCCGACCCCTACCAGATCATCACCTGGGTCCCACCAGAAGGCGGCGGCGGCCCGAACTATGACGGCATGTGAAGCCGCCAAGGGTGGCAAAGCCCGTGTGGGAACGGGCGCCTCGCCCGTTCCGCCGAGCGAAGCGAGGCGCATTCGGCACACTCAGTCCTCAGTCCCCGCTCGTGCTAGCATCTCCAGGATGCGACGCCGCGCAACGATGTACTCTGTCCCGCTTCTGTTCGTCTTGACGGGGCTTGCCCAGCAGCCCGCACCCTCGATCCCCTCCACTGGCTTCCCCGATCTCGATCAATACCGCGCCTCCCGCATCGCCATCTACACCGACGATTTCGGTGAACTGAAACGCTATCGCGAGCCGACGCCGCCCTCGCGCCGCCCTCGCCGAAGGAGAATCGGGTCGTCTTCCTCGGCGATTCCATCACCGACTACTGGAAGCTGCCAGACTATTTTCCGGGGAAGCCTTACATCAACCGTGGCATCGACGGACAGACTACGCCCCAAATGCTGGTCCGCTTCCGCCAGGATGTGATTGATCTGCATCCCCAAGTGCTGGTAGTGCTCGCCGGCACCAACGACATCGCCGGCGTCACCGGGCCTGCGCGTAACGAAGACATCGAAGCCAACTACGCTTCCATGGCTGAGCTGGCGCGCGTGCACCACATCCGCGTGGTCTTTGCCTCTTTGCTTCCCGCGCACAATTACACGCAGGATGCGAAAGAGTCTTTTGCGCTGCGCCCCCGAGAAAGGATTGTAGCGCTGAACGCCTGGCTCAAGGATTACTCCGCTAATAACGGCTTGGTATATCTGGACTACTTGTCGGCGCTCATCGATGACCACGGCATGCTGAGGCGCGACCTATCGGACGATGGCTTGCATCCCAATGCGGCCGGTTACAAGATTATGGCGCCGCTCGCGGGGAAGGCGATTGCCGATGCGCTGGCCAGCGAGCCGTAATGAAAAAATCTATGAAGGAACTTTGCGATCTGAAGAGAGTCGCCGCGATTTCATTCATTATTTTCCTGTCCGCTATTTCCACCTTCCCCCAGCAGGCTGCTCAACCGCCTTCAATTCCTGCTACAGGTTTCGCCGGTCTTGACCAATACCGTGCCTCGCGCATCGCAATCTTCACCGATGACTTCGGCGAGCTCGCGCGCTACCGCGCCGCCAACGCCGCCCTCAAGCCGCCCGCTCCCAGCGAGAACCGCGTCATCTTCTTCGGAGACTCCATCACCGACAAGTGGCCCCTCGACGAATATTTTCCCGGCAAGCCCTACATCAACCGCGGCATCAGCGGACAGACCACGCCCCAGATGCTAATCCGCTTCCGTCAGGACGTCATCGATCTTCATCCCAAAGTCGTCCTCATTCTCGCCGGTACCAACGACATCGCAGGCAACACCGGCCCTATGCGGCTCGAAGACATCGAAGCGAACTACGCGTCCATGGCCGATCTCGCCCGCGCCAACCAAGTCCGCGTAGTCTTCTCGTCGGTGCTCCCGGTGCACAACTACACGCCGCAGTCGCAGAATCTTTTTGCCGGCCGTCCGCCAGAGAAAATCCTTGCCCTGAATCGCTGGCTGAAAGATTACGTAGCCGCGCACTCCGATTGCCTCTATCTCGATTACTTCGCCGCCATGGACGACGACAAAGGTTACATGAAGAAAGATCTCGCCGATGATGGCCTGCACCCCAACGCGGCGGGATACAAAATCATGGCCCCGCTAGCGGAGACGGCGATTGCCCAGTCGCTAAGTCTCCCGAAACCGTGAAACCTTTTCTTCCCGTCAAGCTCTATAATGTGATTGAGTTTCCGACCGTCCAGCCTTCGGGCATACCCAGGCTGCGGCGGCGAGGGAGAGAACGCGCGCGAGACTTGCCCTGAGCGAAGTTGAAGGGCGCGCGCACATTTCCCAAAGGTGCTGGTGGAAACGCCGGCGCCTCCCGCGCTCCGCAAGGAGCGCATTGGAAAGGAAGCGCCTGCCGGGATGTTCCCAGCCTGCGTGTCTTTCCAGAAAGAGTCGATAGCCGATGGTCGTTAGTCGTTGCCGAACCCAGCGACGCACGCGCCAAGCGACCAACGACCAACGACTAACGACCGTGCCTCTTCACCGACAAATTCGGACGCCCCATCACCGACCTGCGGATCTCCATCACCGACCGCTGCAACTACAAGTGTGTCTACTGCCGCACCGGAAACGAAGGCGCTCTCTACGGCGATCTTCCATTCGAAGATTATCTCCGCATGGCGCGCGTGCTCGTCGGCATGGGCGTAACAAAAGTTCGCCTCACCGGCGGCGAGCCGCTGTTGCGCAAAGGCGTGGTCAATTTCGTTCGCGAGTTGTCAAAACTTCGCACGCCCAACAACGGGCACTCAGGCCGGGACGAAGAGCCGCTCGACATCGCCCTCACCACCAACGGCCATCTGCTCGCCGATCTGGCGCAGCCGCTCAAAGATGCAGGCCTCACTCGCGTCACCGTTTCCATGGACGCAGTCGATCCCGACCGTTTCGCCCGCATCACCCGCGTGCCTAACGGATACGATCACGTCCTCGCCGGCATTCGCGCCGCCCGCCGCGCCGGACTGTGGCCGCTGAAAGTGAACTGCGTGCTGATGCGCGGCTTCAACGAAGATCAAATCATTCCTTTCGGCATGTTCGCGCGCGAAGAGGGCGTCACCGTGCGCTTCATCGAATTCATGCCGCTAGAAGAAGGACGCACGTGGTCGCCGAACACAGTAGTCACGCTCGACGAAATTCTGGCGCGCATGGCCGAGTACCGCCCGCTGGTCGAAATCCCGCACGCGCGTTCGGAGACCGCCCGCCGCTATCGCTTCGACGACGGCGTCGGCGAAATCGGCATCATCGCCCCCGTCTCGCATCCCTTCTGCGGACACTGCAGCCGCATCCGCATCACCAGCGACGGAAAAATCCGCACCTGCCTGTTCTCGGTGTGGGACCACGACCTCCACGCCCAAATGCAACGCGGCGCCAGCGACGAAGAGTTGGCCGATTTCATCCGCGGCGTGGTCCAGAAAAAAGAGGAACGCCACCACATCGGCGAGCCAGATTTCGTGCCCGCATCAAGGACAATGGTGCACATCGGCGGATAAACTTCAGGGGCAGTAAAACCGGGAAGGGCACGAGTTCCACTCGTGCCGATTAAGCTCAAATCAATAAGAATCGGCTTCAGCCGCTGCGGGTCGCTTCGTTTAAGATCGGAATGTGAAAATCTCGCCGCTCATCGCGACCGTGGTATTGACTCTCTCCTGGGGCCGCTCTCAGCTCAGACTCCTTCCTACCTCGGCTTCGACCGCAACACCTACCCCGGCGACGCCAACCTCAAATCCCTGCACCAAACTTTCTCCTACACCGGCTACTGGCTAAACAATCCTCCCGGCGAAAGAACAAACACCTGGACCGGCCACCGCGCCGCCGTCGAATCCGCCGGCTTCGGATTCCTCGTGCTCTTCAACGGACGCCTCTACGCCGAACTGAAATCAGTCGCCAACGCAAAGAGAGTCGGCAACTCCGACGCGCAAGCCGCCGCCGCTGCCGCGCACCGCGAAGGCTTTCCCGCGCACACCATCATCTTCCTCGATCAGGAGCAAGGCGGACGCATGCTGCCCGAGCAGAAGGCCTACATCTACGCCTGGGTCGACGCCGTCACCGCCGCCGGCTTCCGCGCCGGCATCTACTGCTCCGGCATCGCCGCCAAAGACGACTTCGGTGTTGTCACCGCGGAAGACATTCGCCAGAGCTCTGGCGGACGCCACATCGTCTACTGGGCAATCAACGACGCCTGCCCGCCCGCGCCCGGCTGCAGTTTCCCAACTCACCCGCCAAGCCCCGCCCAGAGCGGCGTTCCATTCGCCGAAGTCTGGCAGTTCGCGCAGTCGCCCCGCCGCAACGATGTAGCCGCGAACTGCTCCAACTACAACCGCGACAACAACTGCTATCCGCCCGCAGTTCCCGCCGCGCAACAACTCCACGTAGACGTAAACACCGCCACGTCTCCCGATCCCTCACACGGCAGATCGCACTAACGGCTGTCTCCCGGTTTGCGCTAAAATAGAACTACCCACCATGTCCGACCGCACCTTTACTCTCGACGAAGCCCACACCCTGCTGCCCGTGCTCGAATCTCTTCTGCGGACCGCCATCAGCGCCAAAAAGCTGATGGAAGAAGTCGAGGGCGAAATGCAGGCGCTCACGCAGCGCATTTTTCTCAACGGCGGCACGCACGTCGATGTCGTGGCCACCGCCCGCCGCAAGGCCGAGCGCGCCAAGGCCGAACAGCGCGCCAAAGACGCTCTCGCCGAGATCGATTCCATCGGCGTTCAGGTGAAAGATATCGACACCGGCCTGCTCGATTTTCCCTGTAACGTAGATGGCCGCGTCGTGCTGCTCTGCTGGAGAATGGGCGAAACTTCCATCACCCACTGGCACGGCACGGAAGAAGGCTTCGCCGGCCGCAAGCCCATCGACGAACGCATCGCTCGCACCAAGCGGGCGAACTAGTTAGTTCTCAGTTTCCGGTTCTCAGTACGATCCCTCATTCCCCACATTTCAAAGGGCTTCTCGCCCAAGCAACATCCTTCTATCTGGGGTGTTTATAGATCATGAACATGCACCTGTGAAATCTGGTTGTTGAGCACTGATTCGAGGGAAAATGCCTTTACGAGCATTCGATCCAGATCGATTTTAGTAACCAAAATTCGCCCGGCTGTGCCGCTGCAACTCAGCAAGCGCGCCGGGCACGAGGGAAACACTATGAAATCTCACCCTGCAGTTCGTTTCTTGGCATTCGCTCTTCTGCTGCTGATTATTCCAGCGGCGCTTTCTTCTCCATCATCCGCGCAGATCGGCATCGGCATTTCGGTGCGCATCGGTCCGCCTGCATTGCCGGTTTATGAGCAGCCACTCTGTCCCGGTCCCGGCTATCTCTGGACTCCGGGCTACTGGGCCTGGAGCGACGATGACGGCTACTACTGGGTGCCCGGCACCTGGGTGCGTCGCGCCCGATGCGGCATGCTCTGGACTCCCGGCTACTGGGGATGGGGCGACGGCGTTTACGTCTGGAACGCCGGTTATTGGGGACCGCACATCGGCTTCTACGGTGGCATTAACTACGGCTTCGGATACGGCGGCGTCGGCTTCGGCGGCGGCGAATGGCGCGGCGGAGCGTTCTTCTACAACACCGCCGTGATGCATGTTGATTCCGTCCACATCACTAACGTCTACGTGAACCGCACGGTCATCGTGAACAACGAATCGCACGTCGCCTTCAACGGCGGCGAAGGTGGAGTCGCTGCGCGTCCCACAGCCGCCGAAGAAGCTGCCGCGCGCGAACCGCATCGCGCTCCTCTGGCGGCTCAGACGCAGCATGAACATGCCGCCAGCCAGAATCGCGCTCTGTTTGCGTCGGAAAACCACGGTCGTCCAGCAATAGCGGCCACCGGTCGTCCCGGCCAGTTCAGCGGACACGGAGTGGTAGCGGCCAAAGCTGCCGGAGCGCCGTATCACGCGCCGGCCGTCTCACCCAAAGAAGCGCGGGCACCAGCTTCCGCGGCGAATCGTTCTTCCGCTTCAGCGCGTTCGAACGCGGCCAGCCATCCGTCGACGGCTAACAAGAACAACATGTCGAACAGCAATCGGCCGGAGAACAATAAACGGCCCGCCACGAGCAATCACGCGTCTAGCGCGTCTCGACCGGCTGCCCATACGGAGAGCGCGCCTCGCGCTGAGAACGCTCGCCCCAAAACCGAGTCACACCCGCAAAGCGCGCCGCATGCGGCGAGTGCTCGCCCCAAAACCGAGTCGCATCCGGAAAGCGCGCCGCATGCGGCGAGTGCTCGCCCCAAAACCGAGTCGCATCCGCAAAGCGCGCCGCGTGCGGAAAGTGCTCACCCCAAAACCGAGTCGCATCCGGAAAGCGCGCCTAAGGCGAAGCCAGCCCCGGCTCCCAAGCCGAAGAGCGTGCCCAAGGAGGAGAAGCACGGCAAGTAAGGTCTGACAACTCTGGGCAAGTGGCCAGTGGCTGCATCCAGCCTCTGGCCATTTTCTCTCACTAGGAGTTGATCATGTGAAAAGGAATGACCACGTGGGAACAGCCGCCCCCGGCTGTCCGCGGAGCGCACCTCCGCTGGCGGGCTGGTGCAATTTTCCCCTGCAAGGTCTTAGCGACTGCGGCGTTCTTATACCAGCAATCGGCATTAGCCGCGCTGGTTCCGGGCGAGCACGGAAGTGCAGTTCCGCGCCCAGCGAGAATTTTCTTCTGCTACAATTTTTTACATCCGTTGCCGCCAGAAAACCGTATCGTAGAGATGTAGCTTGCTAAGTCTGCCGCAGGAAGCCGAAGGTTCAGAGCAAGACTGTTCAAAGCAGGGCAGTTCGAGGAAAGAAGGTTCAACCCGAGCAGCGCGCCCAAGGAGTTTCAAATAACTATGTCATCCACCAAGCAAAAACTCCGCCTCGCCGGAACTTTCGCCCTCCTCGTCGCACTAGCCTTGACCATAAGCTGCACGGGATTTTTCGTAAACCCAACTCTCACCACAATTACCGTTGATCCCCCAACTCCGAGTATCAACCAAGGCGCAAGCCAACAGATGTCGGCGACGGGAACTTTCCAGGACGGCAGCACGTCGACTCTCACCGGCGGCACAAGTTGCAGCGGGAACACGGTCTGTTGGTCAAGTTCAGACACGACAGTAGTCGCCATCACTACCGGTGGGTTGGCCACTGGCGTCGCTCAGGGCACAGCAACAATTACCGCAGCCTCAGGCGCCATCACCGGCACTACACAAGCGACCGTCGATCTCACCAACGTTACCAACTTCCAGGTTTGCGAGGGCACCTTCGGCGCCACGGGTGCCTGCTCCAGCGGGAGCACGGCGCTTACTTCGAGCGTTACGGCCGGCACGAGTCAATCTTTTATTGCCCAGGGATCTTCGAACGGACAGACATTCGATCTTACGACCTCCTCAACTTGGACGATGACGTCTGCCGCCCCCGCTGCCGGCTCGGTCTTATGCTCTAACGCAAGCGTGTCGCCTGAGACATGTACAGTCGCCGACCTTACAACGCCCGGTACTTATACTTTCAGCGTGACGTACGGATCGACGACTGTTCTGACAGCCACTCTCAACATAAGTGTGCCATAACTAGAGAGGCTCGCTGTCCCCGCCCGCGCTAGGGGCTAACTGTGAACGAAACCGCGTTGGAGCCCGCGGCGCTGCACGAGTTTGTGTTCGACGCCGTGACTGACCCCGTACCCACGGTTTGGATCCCGCCCGTAGGGTTGTATACGTAAACCATTGCCGTGTCCGGCTGTGCAACCTGCGTCGCCGAGATCGCGGCGCTAAGCTGTTTGCTATTGACGAACGACGTTGTTAGGGGCGAGCCGTTCCAAACCACCACAGCGTTGCTGCTGAAATCACGGCCGTTTACGATTAGTGAAAATCCAGCTGCTCCAGCGGTTACACTGTTCGGCGAGATCGAACTTACAGAGGGCGTCGTCGGGCAGCTACTACAGGAGACGGCTGGAAGCAACAAAATCGCGAGCGCGCCCAAAACTGCCGATATTCTTATCGCTATCGGCGTGCACGTCCGCCAACTGAGCGAACGCGCAGACTCGCAAGGCCGGGATTTCGAGAGGATCATCAGCGTCGCCATACAGCTCATCGGCAGAGTTGACGTGATTATATAGCTCTGGCGGCGGGTCGCCCAATTTCTCGCGTCCTGCGAGTGTCTATCGTTCACCATACTCAATACTGGTATCTGATATGGTAATATCAGATGTCATGGAAACAGCACGCAAAATCACAGTGGAAGTCCCGGAAGCGCTGCTTGAGAAGGCGCAGCAGGCCAGCGGAACGGGCATCACCCAGACTGTCCGAACTGGGCTGCAACTGCTGGCCGCGTCGCAAGCCTATGATCGCCTGCTGCAATTGCGCGGCAAGGTTCGCTTCAGCCGCACCTTCAAGGAATTGAAAGAAGATCGTTAATGGCTCAATCGCTCGGCTGCCCATCCTCACTCAGCAATCATGATCGCAGCTGATACCAGCACGTGGATCGCGTTCCTGGAAAGCGCTCCGGGCACGGATACGCAATTGCTGGAGCGGGCGCTGAAAGATCGCCAGGTATTGATGATCCCGGTTGTCTTGACTGAGTTGTTAAGTGATCCAGCGCTTCCCCTCGGAGTTGCGGAAACACTCGCGGAGGTTCCCATGATTGACCTCGAACCGCGCTATTGGCAGAGGGCGGGAGCATTGCGTGCGAAAGTCTTGTCGAAGCGCCGCAAGGCCCGCCTCGGCGATGCGCTGATCGCTCAAACCTGTGTCGACAGGGGCATTCCACTGCTCACGCGCGATAAGGATTTCCGCACGTTCGCTGACACCGCGCGCCTCAATTTGCTCCTGTGATAGAGAGGTTGCGCTCGTCTGCTCACATTCCGAGCAACTCAACTCCATCACTCGCAGCCGCCGCCCGCAGATCCTCATCGAGCGTGGCCAGCGGTAAGCCGCGCCGCAAGGCCAATTCCAAATAAGCCGCGTCATACAGCGTTAAGCCGTGGCGTTCCGCCAGCCGCGACGTTGTGCCCCATGCCTGCCGGTGAGTTTCTGGATCGACGTGAATGGGGAAATCGGAGAAATCCGAAAGGACGCGGTCGCGAAAATCTGTCCCGTGCCGTTTGCGCCTTATGCCTATTTGCAGAACGTTTGCGACCTCCAAATGCCAGAGTGCTGGAACCCAGGCGCCTGTTTCAATTAGGTACTCAAAAATGTCGTCAACGGATTTGGTCGCTTCTTCGCGGTACAACCATGCCACCGTAATCGAACTGTCAAGCACCAGGCTCACGGGCGGCCTTCATCGCGCCACTTCTTCAATGTGGGCCAGTCCAAAGGGTCCTTATCCTTGTCTTTGTTCTGTTCGTACAGGAGCCGAGCCCGCTCGCGAAGCCTTTCGAAAGCCGCGCGGGCCTGGTCCTTGTCCGTTCGTCCAACGTTGGGCACAAGGCGGGCGACAGGTTTGCCATGTCGGGTGATCACGATCTCCTCCCCGCGCTCTACGCGGTCGAGCAGATTTCCAAGCGTATTCTTGGCTTCGAAGGCGCCGATTTGAGGGATGGACTGCTTGTTCTGCATCTTCATTTGTTAATCTAGCTTAAGCTAGATGAGACAAAGAGTCAAGGTTTCTCTGAGCCCGCTGGGGGTCTCTTCGATCCGAATGACTCTTGACTTCCATGCTGGAGAGGAGGTGGCCCCTCTATAGAACCGTTTTAATATTGACAGTTTCGCCCCCGCATAATCCAATGGGCGGACTCATGGAAACCACTCCTGTGGCTGTGTCCTCCGCGCCGCGGCTGCGCCGCACGCTTACGCTCTGGGACCTGATTCTTTATGGAGTGATCGTGATTCAGCCGGTCGCACCCATGTCGGTCTTCGGAGTGCTCAGCGATCGCGGTCACGGGCACGTGGTCACAACCATTCTTATTGCCATGATTGCCATGTTGTTCACTGCGATCAGCTATGGCAAGATGGCGCGGGCATATCCCAGCGCGGGGTCGGCGTTCACATATGTGGGCCAGGAAATCAATCCGGCGCTCGGCTATGTTACGGGCTGGAGCATGGTCATGGATTACATGCTCAACCCGATGATTTGCATTATCTGGTGCAGCCAGATCGCACGTGACTTTGCCCGCGGTACGCCGGTTCTCGAAAGCCTGCCGTACTGGGGGTGGGCCGTTTTCTTCGCGGCTTGCTTCACCGCGCTGAACATTCAGGGAGTGAAGACCTCTGCGCGCGTGAATACAGGACTGGCGGCGGGGATGGGCGCGGTGATTGTTTTATTCTTTCTGGCCGCGGCGCACTATATTTTTGGGCATCCCCATAACGATCCCGGTTTCTTCACGCGTCCTTTTTACGATCCCGATTTGTGGAATACCAAGGCAGTGCTGGGAGGCACGTCGATCGCAGTGCTTACCTACATTGGTTTTGACGGCATCTCGACACTTTCGGAAGAGGCGGAAAATCCGCGACGCAACATCTTGCTGGCGACAGTGCTGACCTGCCTGGTGATTGGGATTCTTTCCGCGGTGCAGGTTTATGCCGCGCAGCTTATCTGGCCGGCCCGTGAGCCTTTTCCGAATGTGGATACGGCGTTCACCTTTGTTGCGGGAAGAGCGTGGGCTCCGCTGTTTGGCATTTTAGGGTTCACGCTGCTGGTGGCGAACTTCGGCTCGGGGATGGGGGCACAACTGGGCGCGGCTCGCCTGCTTTATGGCATGGGGCGCAGCAAGGCGCTGCCGCAATCTTTTTTTGGAGTGGTCGATGCCAAGCGGCACGTGCCGCGCAACAACGTGATTTTTGTAGGCGCGATCGCTTTGGTGGGTGCGTTTTTGATCAGCTATGGGCTAGGTGCGGAAATGCTTAACTTCGGCGCGCTCATCGCATTCATGGGCGTGAATCTGGCGGCCTTCATGCGTTACTTCGTGCGGGAAGAGGAGAAGAAGATCACAAACTTCGTGCCGCCGCTTGCCGGTTTTTTCATTTGCTTACTGCTGTGGCTTAACCTGAGCCGGCCGGCGAAGATTGTAGGGGCGATCTGGATGGGAGTGGGCATCGCTTTCGGAGCGATCAAGACCAGAGGCTTCCGCGGCAACCTGATCGATTTCGAGCTGCCGCCGGAAGAAGAGTGAATGCGTTGGGTGATTGGGCAATTGGCTAATTGGGCAAGGTGAAACCGCGTCAATTAGCAGGTCCGGATGTCCCGGGGTGACAACTTGCCCAATTAACGAATTACCCAATTGCTTTCAGTGTTTTCAGTTTGCCTTGGGCCTCTTTCTACTTCCTTCTTGTTGTCCTCGATTACCGCGACGTTGCTGAATTCAATGGTAGTGATCACCACCAACACTGGGCACCAAGCCCTGGGCTATCCAGGGTAGCCTGTCGAAGCGCCCTGATTAGATGTCCCTCTGTCCCTCACTCGCATGGGGAGGTTGCGGGGGCCGGGCGTTTGACCTAGGATCGCGCGGCACAACATCCAAGCCTTGCGATTCTGAGATTAGAGGGAGCGGGCTGTGGAGGGAAAGGTTAGTTGTCACAGAGAAAAGAAATAATGCTGTGGAAAAGTTGTAGCAGTGCCGCCTCGCTTCGCTTGGCGACACAGCCGAGGCGGCTGTCTCCACATGGCCTATTTCCGTCTTCGGATTCTTGCTACTGCTGAATGTTCCAGCCGGTGACTTCCACTACCGGTTTGGAGGTTCCCAGATCACTAGTGTGGTAGGTGGCGGTTAGGTCTCGCTTTTCGCCGGGGAGCAGGGAGATGTAGTTGTCTTCCCAGACTACCGGCAGGATCTCTTCGCCTCTGGCGCCCTTGTTAACTTTCAATTTTACGAAGAAGGCCAGACTTTTACTCGGATTCTCAAGAGCCACATGAGTGATGGACTCGTCGCCTTTACGTTCGGTTCTCTTGTTAACTTTAAGATGTACTTTTGGGAGTTGTGCGAGGGCGGTGAAGTCGGCGAAGGAACTGGTGGGAGTCATCCACCAGGTGGACCTCGCCCAGTCCAAAGTTTCGGGCTTGGTGGAGAGCCAATAAAAGTTGGAGCCGACGAGTTTGCCGGTTGAATCGGTGAGGCGCAAGGCTAGGAAATATGTGGGAGTGAGGCCGGAAAGTTCCTGGAGGTCGGGGAGCGTAAATATTTTCGCGGTGCTGTCGGCGGGAGCGTCGACCGAATCCTCGTGAGAGAATTTCTCGGTCATGTCGAGGTTGTAAACCTTCGTTGTGAGCTTGAGGCCTTTCACATCCTGATACTGGCTGCTGACCAGCCAGATGGAATGATCGTCGTAGCCATAGATTGGGTGCAACGCTTCGAGAGCGCGCTTGGCGCCGAAGTAGCCGCCGCCGGGGCGCAGGTAATAGTCGTAGAGATGCCAGATCATGGAGGGCCAGGCGTTGTTGAGCATCCACTGAATCACGCCGGTCGCCTGATATTTGTTGCGGCTGTAGGCTTCGTACATGGCGCGCACGCCTTCGAAAGTTTGCAGTTGCGATTTGGCAACGAAGTCTTCGGCGCTGTCGGACTTGCCATAGCGGTTGGCAAGCGCATCGCTGAAGACCTTAATGGTTTTGAATTCACCGCCGCCGGCGTGGTAGTTCCAGACGTCATCGATGGGCCAGAGGTGATCTTTGCCGACCATGGCGCGAATGCTTTCGATGGGAGGAACGGCTGGCCCCATGCTGGTTTCAGTGTTGAAGCCGTAGGCGCCGCCGCAGCCGCCGGGGTTGCACTGCTTGCGGTTGGGCCGGCCTTGCGGGTTGTCCTGCTCCCAATAGCTTGGAGCTATATACTCGTACGGCCCCGTCATCTTGACGCCGCTGTCTCCGGTAACCGATGTGGCTTTACCGGTCGCCGAAGAGACTACGGGATTGGGCCACAACAGCTGCTTTTCGATGTCAAGATACATCTGCTCGACATCGGGCGGAGGCGGATTGTCGCTGCCGTTGAGCCACATCACGAGGCTGGGATGGCTGCGCAGGCGATAGATCTGATCGCGCAGAGACTGCTGCGCGATCTCAAAATCCTGTGGCTTCCAGCGCGGCCAGCGTTCCCAGAAATCGCAGCAGCACCATCCCGCCATCACCAGAATTCCTTCGTGGTCGGCGAGATCGAAGAACTCCTGGGTTTCGAGTTTGCCTTCGAGGCGCACGGTGTTTAATCCCATGTCCCTGACGTAGCGGAATTCGTCGTGGAGGCGCTGGGAGTTCTCGCGCAGCATCATGTCGGGTGTCCAACCGCCGCCGCGGATGAGAATATTCTTGCCGTTGATGTGGAAGGCGCGTCCGCCGGTGGAATTTAGTTCCGAAGTTATCTGGCGAATGCCGAACTGAGTTTGCGAACGATCGCTTACCGCGCGGTTGACTTCGAAAGTCATGGTAAGCGGGTAGAGATTCGGCTTGCCCATCTGCGCGGGCCACCAGAGGCGCGGATGGGAGAAGACAAGCTGTGGGAATCGATCGGGCGTGAAGGTGACGTCTTTGCTTTCGTTGGGGGCGAGTTCGACTTCCTGCTCGAACGCGACGCTTTGGATTGAGCCCTTCAACTTACCTTTGATCGGATGGTTGGTGCTGTTCTTCAGTTGAGTGGTGACGGTGAGTTGCGCTGAATCATTGGCGGGCGGATTCAGCGTGGAGACGACGGTGGGATGGCGGAGGGCAATTGGCCCGCTGGTGGTCAGGTAGACTTCGCGCCACAGGCCCATGTTTTTGTCGGGAGGCGCGGGGTTCCAATCGACGAAAGTGATGGCGAGATCGTTTTCAGTGGGAGCGAAGACTTGGACGGCTAGGACATTTTGGCGGCCGGGCTTAAGCGCGGCGGTGATGTTGAATTCGTAGGTGCGCCAGGCGCCGGCGATGTCGTCGGAATTCGCAATCTGTTTTCCGTTGAGCCATAGGTTGGCGCGATAGTTGATGCCTTTGAAATTGAGCCAGACGGTTTTTCCGGCGTAGGAAGCGGGCGCGACGAATTGCTTGCGATACCACCAGGAAGCCGCATAGGGACTATCGGGCCGCATCGGAATGTTGGAGAAATTTCCGCCGATGGGGTAGGTCATGCCGGGGAACTGGCGGAGATTCGTGGCGAAGAAGGGGTCGGGAAGCGTTTTATCTTTCACCAATGCCGCGACCACGGTGGTCGGGACCGTGGCAGTATGCCAGCCTTTGGGAGCGAATGCCGTGGTGGAAATGACTTCACCCTTAGCTTCGACTTTGATGGAGGATTGCAAACTCCAAGAGTCGTGGAGAATGAGCTTGGCGGGTTGCCGCTTCGCGGAGTCTGCTGCGAAGAGTGAGTGCGAGCTGAGAAATAGGATCAGGAGGAGCTGCGGGAACTGGCGGGCGTGAGCAGTGAAGCGTTGTGCGAGAGTCATCCTGTACCCTGGGGGTGCTTGGACCTTGTTGCGAATTAAGAGAGATAACACGTCTATTGATACGTTTCAATAGGCCAGCGGTGGAAACTCCCAACGAGGCCGCAGGTGGCGCAGGAGGTAAGGGATCCTTCGACTTCGCAGATGGACCGCTTCGCGATCCATCTGCTTCGCTCAGGATGACAAAGCTTGGAGGGTGCGCTTCTTTATGATAGGGCGGCGTAGTTTATAATTATTGATTCCGCAGGACAATTCTGGAGTGATAAGAAGATGATTCGATTTCTGCAAACTGAAGGACCGTTCAAGAAAATCGTGCTGAGCGGGCTGCTGCTGCTGATTTGCGCGGCCATGGTGATCGCATTCGTCCCCGGCATTGGGACTGACACGACGGGAACGCCGGGCCGGGGAGTAATTGCCAAAGTGAGTGGCGAAGACATTACGGCAGAGCAAGTAAAGGAAGCGGCGCGCCAGATGGCGCAGCAGCAGGCGCAACAGTATGGCGCGAATGCGTCGATGCTGATTCCGCTGCTGATGCAGCAGGCCACGCCACGAGCCGCCGAGCAATTGATTGACCGGCAGGCTTTGCTGGTGGAAGCGCAAAACCTGGGATTCAAAGCGACGCCCCAGGAAGTGAAGGATGAGCTGCAGCACGGCTACTACGCGCAGATTTTCTTTCCGAATGGGACCTTCATTGGCGAAGCGGAATACGAGGGACTGCTGCAGCAGCACAATCTGACTCCAGTGGTTTTCGAAGGAAATGTGGGCAAGGAAATTGAGATTCACAAGCTGCAGGCGCTGATCACGGGCAGCGCATCGGTGAGTGACGGGGCCATCCACCAGGAATTTGACAAAGAGAATACGAAGGTAAAGTTCGATTACGCCGTGCTGAAAGAGGACGACATCAAGAAGGGGCTGCATCCGACGGCGGAGGAGTTGAAGGCGTTCTACGACAGCCATCAAAAGAACTACGCGAATTCCATCCCCGAGAAACGCAAGATCAAGTACGCCATGATCGATACAGGCAAGATTGAGGCCGGAGTGCAAATCACGCACGACGACTTGCAGGCTTATTACAACCAGCATCGGGATGAGTATCGCGTGGCGGAGCAGGCGAAGGTGAGCCACATTCTGATCAAGACACCGCTGCCCGGGCCGGATGGCAAGGTGGATGAGAAGGGCGTGGCGGAAGCGCAGCGGCGCGCGGAAGATTTGCTGAAGCAACTGAAGGGCGGAGCGAAATTCGAGGATTTGGCCAGGAAGTATTCGGAAGATCCGGGCAGCGCCAAAGAAGGCGGATCGCTGGGATGGATAGGAAAAGGGCGGACCGTTCCGGAGTTTGAGAAGGCCGCGTTCTCGCAGCCCAAGGGGCAGGTCGGCGATCTGGTGAAGAGCAGTTACGGCTTTCATATTATTCGCGTGGATGACCGGCAGGATGCCCACATGAAGACGCTCGACGAGGTCAAAGACCAGATTGAGCCCATCTTGAAGCGGCAGAAGGCGCAGCAGATGGCGCAGAAACAGGCGGAGGATTTGTTGCAGCAGGCTAAGGCGCAAGGGCTGGACGCGGCGGCGGCGGCCAAGGGCGCGAGCGTGGTTAGCTCGGACTTTTTCAGCCGCAGGGACTTGCTGCCGGGAGTAGGTCCGGCGCCGCAGTTGATGGACGCAGTGTTCGGAGCGACGGAGAAATCGCCGCCGGAGATGGCCGCGACGTCACAGGGCTTCGCGGTGTTTCAGTTGTTGGCGGTGAAACCTCCGGCAACGCCGACGTTCGAGGAGATTCGCACACGAGTGGAGCAGGAATTCAAGAATGAGAGAGCGAACGTTCTGCTGTCGCAGAAAATCCAGGAACTTTCGGATCGCGCGAAGGCGGAACACGATTTGAAGAAGGCGGCGAAAGAGTTGGGCGCGACGGTGAAGACGAGCGATTTCGTGCTGCCCGATGGCCAGGTGCCGGATATCGGGTCCATGACCGGGCAAGCGTCGGTTGCGTTCACGATGAAAGCGGGAGAGATCAGTGCGCCGATCAACGCGGGAGGCAACGCGGTGGTAATTTCCGTACTTGAAGTGCAGGCGCCGGGCGAGGCCGACTACGCCGCCAAGCGCGACCAGATTCGCGAAACGCTGCTGCAGGCCAAGCAGCAGGAAATTTTCGCGTTGTTCGTGAGCAACCTGCGCGACCGGATGCAGAAGGCGGGCAAAATCAAGATCAACGAAGACGAGTTGAAGACGCTGACTCGCGGGAGCGCCGAACCGGGACTGTAAGCCGAATCGCGTGACAGAACGAGTCGCGCGATAAAGCTTGTCGATGACAAACGTGCGTTAGTCCGATTAGGTCGAGCATGATCTGGCGACCAGAAAATCCCAAAGGTTAGTGAACGAGTTGCATGGCGTTTCCGCGCTCCGCAGGCATTCTGTTGCACCCCACGTCGTTGCCGTCGCGCGGCGGCATCGGTGATTTTGGTCCGGCGGCTTATTCGTTCGTCGATTCTCTCGCCAGCGCACGCCAGGGATTGTGGCAGGTTCTGCCGCTTGGTCCTTTGGGTTACGGCAATTCGCCTTATTCTTCGATCTCGGCGTTCGCCGGGAACCCGCTGCTGATCAGTCTAGAACGTCTGGCCAGCCGGGGCTGGATCGATGGGGCGAGGCTTTCGACGCTTCCGTCCGACAGCGCTCCGGTTGAATATGATCAAGTTTTTTCGGCGAAGATGCCGCTGCTGTTCGAGGCGGGCAGAAAGTTTATCAACTCGGCGACTGGCGGCGCGCGGGAACGCTTTGAGCGCTTCTGCCGGGAGAATGCCTGGTGGTTGGATGATTTTGTTCTATTCGATGCGCTGCGGGTGCAACACAAGCTGGCGAGCTGGAATGGATGGCCGGCCGAGGTGGCGCACGGCGAGCCTGGGGCGATCGCCCGAGCGCGCAAGGAGTTGGCGGTCGATCTGAAGATTCGCAGCGCGTTGCAGTTTGCTTTTCATGAACAGTGGCAGGCGCTGCGGCGTTATTGCTCGGAGCGCGCGATTCGAGTGGTGGGCGACGTCGCGATTTTCGTGAACTACGACAGCGCCGACGTTTGGATGCACCGCGAATTGTTTCAGCTGAACGGAAATCTGGAGCCTGACGTGGTCTCGGGCGTGCCTCCGGATTTCTTCAGCAAGACGGGACAGCGCTGGGGCAATCCGCTTTACCGCTGGGACGTGATGAAGGCGCGGGGCTATGAGTGGTGGGTGCAGCGGCTGCGCTGGGCGACGCGAAATTGCGACTACATACGCCTCGACCACTTTCGCGGCTTCGACCAGTGCTGGGAGATTCCGGCGGCCGACCCGACGGCGATGAACGGGCGCTGGGTGGATGGTCCGCGGGATGACTTGTTTCACAAATTGCGGGAAGAGCTTGGAGGCCTGCCATTTTTCGCGGAAGATTTGGGCTACATCACGCCCGAAGTGCATGCGCTGCGCGATCGCTTGCGGATTCCGGGGATGGCGGTGATGCAGTTTGGCTTCAACGATGAGGGCGCGCACATGTATTTGCCGCACCGGGCGGCGGGCAAAGTTATTTACACCGGAACGCATGACAATGATACGACGGTGGGCTGGTTCCATTCGGGCGCGGCCGATCACGAACGCCGCAATGCGGAAGCCTATCTCGGCCGCTCGGATGACGGAATTCATTGGGCGTTTATTCGTGCGGTACAGAATTCAGTTGCCGATCTTGCGCTTATCCCGCTGCAGGATGTGCTGGGCCTGGGAAGCGAGGCTCGTATGAACACGCCGAGCTTGCACGGTGGAAATTGGAAGTGGCGCTTCGCTCCGGGGCAGTTCACGGCCGAATTGGCAGCGAAACTTGCTCATCTGGCTGAAGTGACAGACCGGCTGCCTCAGCCGATTCCCGTTCTGCCGGACGAAAACTTCGCAGCTTGAGCGCAAGACCCACGGTTGTTGCGAATAGAGTGTCGACGGGCCGCGGAGCTTTCGCGCCTTGCTCCAAATCGTGTATAGAAGATATGGAGAGTTTTCCTGGTGAGCGAAGCTATTATCGAGGCGCGGGCGATTGAGAAGTCCTATCCGCAGCCGGATGGGACGCGCATTCAGGTCGTGGGGCTGACGGATTTTTCCATCGAACCGGGAAAAATTATTGCTTTGCTGGGCGCTTCCGGCTGCGGCAAATCCACGCTGCTGCGCATTCTGAGCGGACTTTCGCAGCCTTCATCCGGGGCGCTGTTCTGGCACGGCAAGCCGCTGGGTGGCGAATCGCCGAACGTCGCAATCGTCTTCCAAAGCTTCGCGCTTTTTCCCTGGCTCACGGTGCTTGAGAACGTCGAGGCGCCGCTGGAGGCGCGAGGCGTGGCGGCGGTGGAGCGCCGCAAGCGCGCATTGCGCATTCTGGACACGGTGGGCCTGGATGGTTTCGAGACGGCTTACCCCAAGGAGCTTTCCGGCGGCATGAAGCAGCGCGTGGGCTTCGCGCGGGCACTAGTGGTGGAACCGGAAGTGCTGTTCATGGACGAACCGTTTTCCGCGCTCGATGTGCTTACCGCGGAAAACCTGCGCAACGAACTGCTTGAGTTGTGGCTCAACAAAAAGATGCCGACCAGCGCCATCTTCATCGTGACGCACAATATTGAGGAAGCGGTGATGCTGGCGGATCGCATTGTTGTGCTGGGCAGAAATCCGGCGCGCATTCGGTCGGATTTCAATGTGCGGCTTGCGCATCCGCGCGACCGCAAGTCCGGGCGTTTTGTGGAACTCGTGGACTACATCTACAAAGTGATGACCGAGCCGGACGTCGAACATGCTTTGCCGGATCCGGAGAGTACAGGGGAAATTATTGTGCCGCCCGGCGGCCTGAAGAAGGGACAGACGCCGGTGCGGACCAGCAAGTACCAGATTCTGCCACACGCTCGCGTGGGTGGAATCGCGGGACTGCTCGAGCTGTTGCACGATCGCGGGGGACGCGAAGACCTTTTTCGCCTGAGCGAAGAGCTGGTGATGGACGTGGAAGACCTGCTGCCGATTCTGGAAGCGTGCCAGTTGCTCGGTTTCGCCTGGTTGAAGGAGGGCGATGTGCAACTCTCGAAACAAGGAGCGGAGTTCGCCGATGCCGATATTCAGACAAGGAAAGTGCTGTTCCGTCGCGCGGCGCTGGAACACGTCATGATCCTGAAGCAGATCGACAGCATTCTGAAGCGGAAATCGGACCACGCTATGAACGATGAATTTTTTCACGACATTCTCGACGAGCACTTCTCCGAGGATGAAGTGCAGCGCCAGTTCGATACCGCAATGAACTGGGGCCGCTACGCCGAGATTTTCGATTATGACCGCGAAAGCGGCCGGTTGGTGCAAACGGAAACGACGCAAGCAGAAGCGGCTCAAAGCCGAGTGGTGCGAGCAGAAGCAGCGCAGACGGAAACGGCACCGGCGGCGCAGACTATTGGGCAACATGATTCAACTCCCACTCCCAAGGTCTGATCGATTATTCCGGTCCACAGAAAAGCCAGGACATGAAGAAGAGCAGCAACTTCCGCGGATTCTCGGCCTATCGGCTGTGGTCGCAACTGCCGAGCATTGAGGTCTCGCATCTGCCTGACGTCATCATGTTCGCCGCGGGGATAGCGATTTTCTACGGGGTCGTGGTGGTTGGGCGATCGTGGTTCGGACCATTCACGCCGGCTGTCGAGATTTCGCGCAGCGCGTGGGCGTTGCCGGCATATGCGGGCTATTCGCTGTTGCGCATCACCATCGCCTATGTGTTGAGCCTGGGATTCACTCTGGTATATGGCTACGTGGCCGCGTATAACGCGCGCGCTGAGCGCTTCATGATCCCGCTGCTCGATGTGCTGCAATCGATTCCGGTGCTCAGCTTTCTTCCGGGAGTCATGCTGGCCATGGTGGCGCTTTTTCCGGGGCGGCAGCTGGGAGTGGAACTGGGCGCAATCCTTCTGATTTTTACGGGCCAGGTTTGGAACATGGCGTTCAGCTTTTACGCGTCGCTGAAGAGCATTCCGAAAGATATGCGCGAGGCGGCCACGATCTACCGGTTCAGCTGGTGGCAGCGCTTCACGCAGATGGAATTGCCGTTTTCGGCGATCGGATTGGTATGGAACTCCATGATGTCGGTAGCCGGCGGATGGTTCGCGTTGATGGTGTGCGAAATGTTCGTGCTGGGCCCGCGCGATTTTCGCCTGCCCGGTCTGGGCTCCTATCTGCAAACAGCAGCCAGCGCGGGCGACATGACTTCAATCCTGTTGGGCGTGGCCACGATGGTTTTACTGATCGTGCTGCTGGATCAGTTAGTGTGGCGGCCTGTGATCGCTTGGGCGGAGAAATTCAAAGTTGAACAGGTGGAGAGCACCGACTCTCCGCGATCCTGGGTGCTTGACCTGGTGCGGCATTCGAGCGGACTCGCGAGAATTCGTGAAAAGACAGTGCGGCCGCTGAGTGAGCGTGTGCTTCTACACTTTGCCTGCAAGCACACCGACGAGGGTCCAGAGGAGCCTGCGCCTGTGTGGCGAGAATGGCTGCTGCGCGCGGTCGGAGTGCTGGCGCTCGCGGGCATTGGCTACGGGGTCGTGCGCGTGGCGATCGTTTTGAGCGGGCTGCAGAAAGTTGAGTTGCACGAAGCGGCGATGGGCCTGGGTGCAACTTTCTTACGAGTGAATCTTGCGTTGCTGATCGGCGCTTTGTGGACGATTCCGGCAGGAGTGGCGATTGGCTTCAATCCCCGGCTGGCGCGCATCGCGCAACCGCTGGCGCAGATTGCAGCGTCGGTTCCTGCGACTGCTTTGCTGCCTGTGATTCTGCTGGTGCTCATTCGTTTAGGAGGTGGACTGGGACTGGCGTCCATCGTTGTGCTGCTGCTGGGCACGCAGTGGTATGTGTTATTCAATGTGATCGCCGGGGCGATGGCAATTCCGACTGATCTGAAGGAATGTTGTTCCGTTTTCCGGCTTCGCGGTATCGAGCGCTGGAAGAAGCTGATCCTGCCGGGAATTTTCCCTTATCTTGTGACTGGACTTGTGACGGCTTCGGGGGGTGCATGGAACGCCAGCATTGTCGCCGAATATTTTCATTTCAAGGGGCACATTTACACGACGACCGGGCTGGGCGCGACGATCAGCCAGGCAACCGACAGCGGCAATTTTGATTTGCTGCTGGCGGCGACGATGATGATGGCCGCGACTGTGGTGACGATCAACCGACTGGTCTGGCGCAAACTCTATGCGCTGGCGGAAACGCGCTTCCGGCTGGAGACGTAGAAGTATGCATCGCTGATCGCTCGGTTACGTACTGGTTACTTTCGAGTTTCGCCCCATCCATATTTCATGAGCTTTTAACTTCCTCTTCATCGTGGCGCAAAGCCTCTGCGCTATTTCTGTAACATGCCCTCAAAGCAATTGCACGGGGAAGAAGCGCGGGCGGAAGTGTTATCGCACGTCGAGGGATTTCCTGGCATACCGGCGTTGGCAGCGAAGTTCATTCCGGTGGATAAAGTGCGGGAGCTGTACCGCCGCGTGCAGGAAACTCCTGAAGGCTTCGGGCTTGAGAATCTGCTGGCGGAGATGCGCGTGGAGTTGCGCATGGATGCGGCCGACATGGCGCGAATTCCCGTGACGGGTCCCGTCGTCGCCGTGGCCAACCATCCGTTTGGAATGCTGGACGGAGCTGTGCTGGCTGTGCTGTTGACGCGCGTGCGCCCGGACGTGAAGGTGATGACGAATTACCTGCTGCGCGATGTGCCGGAACTGGCGCGGCACTGTATATTCGTGGATCCGTTTCAGAGCGACCGTGCCATACATGCTGGAAATGTTGACGTGAATCGCCGGGCCATGCGAGAGGCAATGGCCTGGCTCCAACGCGGGGGAATGCTGGCTATCTTTCCCGCGGGCGAAGTGTCGCAATGGCAGTTTCCGCAAGCAGAGATCGCCGATCCGGTGTGGAACGATACTGCTGCCCGTCTGATTCGGCGGACCGGAGCCGCCGCTCTGCCGGTTTATTTCCGCGGCCGCAACAGCGTGGGCTTCCATCTTTTCGGAATGATTCATCCGCGGCTGCGAACCGCCTTCCTGTTGCAGGAATTCCTGCATCAGGAGGGACGAACCGTGGAAGTGCGCGTGGGCAGCGAGATTCCCAGTGAAGCCGTGGCGAGCATCCCGGACGATCGAGAAGCCATCGAGTACTTGCGATGGCGCACCTACTTGTTGGCGCGACGGCACCGGTCGGAAAAATCATGGCCGGAGACGATGCAATGCAAAATTTCCGCGAAGATGCAGGAACCCATTGCCGCTGCGGAGCCCGCAGATTTGCTGGCGGAAGAAATGAATCGATTGCCCGGCCAGCGATGTCTTGCGGAAAGCGGAGATTTGGCGGTCTATGTGGCGAAAGCGAGCGAAGCGCCGCGAACGCTGCAAGAACTGGGACGGTTGCGTGAAGTCACGTTCCGCCTGGCCGGGGAAGGCACAGGCAAGCGCCGAGACCTCGACCGCTTCGACCGCTACTACTGGCATGTGCTGTTGTGGCATAAAAGCAAGCAAGAATTGGTGGGCGCTTATCGCGCCGGCTCAACCGCCGAGATTCTTGCCGAGCGTGGCGTCCGAGGACTTTATACCAGCACGCTGTTTCGCTACGATGCGCGGGTCTTCGAGAAGATCGGTCCCGCGCTGGAATTGGGACGGTCTTTCGTGAGGCCGGAATACCAGCGCCAGTACGCGCCGCTGCTCTTGTTATGGAAGGGAATTGCGCGGCTGGTGGCGACGCAAGCCGGAGCTCCGGTACTGTTTGGCGCGGTGAGCATCAGCAACCATTACAGTAAAGCTTCGCGCGAGATGATCTACCGCTTCTTCGAAGCGCGCATGCAGGAAGACGAGTTGGCGGGTCTGATTGAGGCGAGGCATCCATTTCGTCCCACCCGCTTGCGGCCGTGGGATTGCCGCGCCATGTGTCACGCGCTGCGCGATCTTGAGGATCTCTCGCAACCCATCACAGACGTGGAAGTCGACGGCAAGGGACTGCCCATCCTGCTGCGGCAGTATGCGAAAGTTGGCGGCAAACTTCTTGGGTTCAATGTAGACCGGAAATTTGCTAACACGCTGGATGGATTGGTCGTGGTGGACCTTCGCAAGACCGATCCGGCTGTGCTGGAGCGTTACATGGGCCGCGAGTATGCCTTGGGATTCAGGCGACAGCACGGACTGTGATTGTTAAAGTGTGAAACGTTTCGGCTTCAATTTCACGGA
Source organism: uncultured Acidobacteriota bacterium (assembly GCA_963761915.1). Classification (GTDB taxonomy): domain Bacteria; phylum Acidobacteriota; class Terriglobia; order Terriglobales; family Acidobacteriaceae; genus Sulfotelmatobacter. The sequence goes on along the minus strand of CAVXIO010000003.1, from coordinate 210,856 downwards.
TCAGTCGTGATGGACTGGTTCGGCGGGATGCAGGTTTGCGCGGCGTCTTTGAGGGTGTCTTCCAGTTGAACTCCGAGCGCAGAGAGTTGTTGTGGAGTCATCAGCTGTTGCAGGCGCTCGAAAAGGCGCCGTTCTTCTTTGCGGATGTGGGCGGAAAGTTCTTGGGAGAAAGCAAGCAAGTTCTTGGGTGACATGCTGCGCGCTGCAGCTTGCGAAAAAGACTTGCGCAACGCGGAGTGATCGGCGATTAACTCTTCCACCAGCGGGATCAATTCGGGGAACTGCCGAGCCGAAGGGAACAGTACGGATTCTTCCGCTCCGAAATGAGGGTTGATTTCCTGTTCGAAGTGCTGCTCGATTTCGGCTTGCCAGGCTTCGAGGTTTGCGATGGGGATGGGCTGGGCGCGATCGATACGCACACATAGAACTAAGGCTCGCCGATGTTGGTGCGAAAGCGGAATCAGGCTTTTGTCGCGCAGCATGAAGTTCTGATAAATGTTCGCAGGTTAGATGAAAGCCAGACTTATGATCGCTAAACGACGCGGCGGTTCGCATTAACCGTCGCATCGCTACGCATCACTCCACGTTCACGGGCTCTGAATCTTCGGCGATGACCGGACGAACGGTCAGCCAGTCGGTGCGAACTCGTTCCCATTCTTGAATCAACATGCCGTGGGCCTCGAAGAAGCTGCGAATGCGGGAACGTTCCCATCCGGCAATTTCTTCGAGAATGGGCGCCAATACTGCGACTGCGCTGGAGCTGAGCACGGTGCGCCTAGCGATCTGCGAAACATGAGGCGACTCGGAAACCGCGATAGTCAAGCCGTCGCGCGCATTGAGTTGCAGCATCACGTGAATATCGGAGCTGCCATCGCCCGAATAAATGACATGATCTGGTCCGATGACGTGCTCGGCCAGCAACTGGTTGAGGACCGCGACCTTGCCATAGCCCGCGGTGGCGCGGATGATGGTGTCGATTTCGCCCGAAGGTTTGTAGTGGAACTCGGTGCCGAAAATGTGATTCTCGGGGACGATGCCTTCCAGGGCGGAGTGGATGACTTCGACGGGCGCAGCGGAGAGAACGTAAAAATCAAAGAAGTGGCCGTCGATGCCGGTTTCGAGGATCTGGTAGAGCAATTTGATATCGCTCTTGAGGCGGATGCGCTTGCCTACTTCGCGGAGATGTTCCTTGCGCACTTTGGCTTTGAATTCGGGATCGTGCAATAGAAGGTAGGCGAGCTCCGCTCCCTGCTGCACGAGATTGATCTTCGCCATGCCTTTGGCTTTGCGTTCGAACTCCGCCGTGGGAATGCCGACCAATTCGGCGAGCACGTAGCCGGAATCGTTAAAGGTGAGCGTCTGATCGAAGTCGCTCGCGAAAATATAGCGTTTCAAGGGCTTATCAGCCATATGGTCTTTAGATTCGCGGCAAGCAAAGAAGGCCCATTAAAAGAATCGATAAGGGTTATATCGATAAGGATTATATAGTTCCGCCTGGCTCGTTTCGAGAAAAGAAACACGATTGGCTCCTGGCGAAAATTAGCGGGCGCGTCTTAGCAGCAAACATCCTCCGATGAAGGAGAGGATGAAAATCACCACGGCGGCTGCCATGGCTGCGAAGAAAGCTGGACCGCGAAGATCGGCGCCGGATACGCCAACAGAATGGTGGTGCAGTAAATGGTGCTGCAGTAGATGGCCAAAAGCCAGCGTCGTGAACAGCACAGCAAGTCCGCTCAGGATGTTTAAGATTCGCATGATTACCTTGGCCTCTCGTAGTTAAGCACGATAGTCTCACACAAACGTTTGATGGCTGCAACCACGGCGGAACGCTCCTTTACTAAATTCCCCGACGCGTCCAAAATAAGAATTCGGCTCGCGACGACGAGATTGATGACGGAAGGGGCCGAAAGAGTTTAGAGTCAGCGCGAAGTTAGAAAAAATACAGGAGCCTTCATGCCAGCATCAGGTGAACTGATTCGTTCGATGAACTATGTGGAAGATATTACGACTACATTGCGCCGCATTTGCATTTCGATTCCGGCGATGAACACGGAAGAGCGCAAGCGTCTGGCAGAGTCGCTGCGTACGGCCGGCGGCGCGATCAACGCCGCGGTTGCGGATTTGGAAAAGGCGGGTCCGCAGTGACCCAAGTGAAAACGGTGGCGGTGATCGGCGCCGGCATTATGGGGCGCGGGATCGCGCATGCCGCCGCGGTTGGCGGTTACCGCACGATTCTTGAAGATTTGCTGCCAACGGCGTTGCGGCGGGCCGAGAGCGAGATTCGAGCGAATCTCGATAAGGCGGTGGAATTGGGCAAAGTTGCCGCGCCTGATGCCGATGCGGCTTTCCAGCGACTGGAATATGCGGGATCGGTGGAAGAAGCGGCGCGCGAGGCCGATCTGGTGATTGAGGCGGTTCCGGAGGAGATGGAATCGAAGATTGAGATTTTCACGCTGCTCGATAAGATTTGCCGTCCGACAACGATTCTCGCATCAAATACTTCTTCTCTGAGCATCACGGAAATTGCCAGCGTCACTTACCGCGCGAAAAAGTGTGTGGGGATGCACTTCTTCAATCCCGTGCATAAGATGAAGCTGCTCGAAGTGGTGCGGGCGTTGGAGACTGACGAGGAGACGCTCGCGACCGCAGTTGAAGTGGGGCGGCGCATGGGCAAAGAAGTGGTGGTGATCAAGGAAGCGCCGGGGTTTATCACCAGCCGCATTAATGCGATGATCGGCAACGAGGCGTTCTACATGCTGCAGGAGGGGATTGCATCGGCGGCGGACATTGACAAGGCGCTGAAGCTTGGGTTGAACCATCCGATGGGGCCGTTTGAGTTGGTTGATCTGGTGGGACTCGACACGCGATTGAATATTCTTGAGTATCTGCACAAATCGCTGGGCGAGAAATATCGTCCCGCGCCGCTGCTGGTGCAGTATGTGAAGGCGGGTCGGTTGGGGCGGAAGTCGGGGCGTGGGGTTTATGAGTATCCTGAGGCTGCGGCGGCTGAGACTAATGCTGCTGGATCTGCGACCGACGGGAAGGCCACACTCGCTGGAGTGAAACGATAGCGCTTCAGCGCGCGATTGGTCTGCGGCCAAAAGTTAATCCAGATAAAGATTCGACCTTCTCCTGCTTGATACCTTTGCTTGCAATCAAAACGTGAAAGCTCTCGCCCATGCCTGCGGGCGTGACTAGATGCTTGAGTTGCAGCGCGACTTTCGCGCGCTCCTGCGGCAGGCGGCATTCTTCGAAGGCGTCGGCAAACTGGTTGGCTTCGCCGATGCCCATCAGAAATTGGGATTGAGTGACGAGCTTGTGCGTTTGCATGCCATGCTTTTCTGCTGCGGCAGCGAGCGCGGTGAAGTTTACGTCAACAGTGATGTCTTGTTCGCCTGGGGCTTCATACGGATTGCCGCTGACTGAATGCTGGCGCAGGGCTTTGAGCGTTCCGCGATGGCGGCCGGCGAGTTGTTCTTCGCGAGTGTAGCCGTAATCGACGGCGACGAGGAAGCCACGCTGCATGCGGGCGGCGATGCGATCCATGAATTGTTGGGCTGCGAGGAGAACTTCGATGCGTTCCTCGGGCTCGGGATGGATCGAGTAGCGGTCAAGGAATTCAAGTCCTTGGGGCGAAGATGGCGCCCAGGTTTCGATGAAGCGGTTGTCACGGGCGTCGATGCGCAGGGAGCCTTTTGTTGTGAGAATCTCGACGGGCAGGGCATCGAAGAATTCGTTGGCAAAAACGATGGTGGGGATATTTGAGGGGGACGCTTCGTCCGATGATGTCTTCTTACGCCCCTCCGGGGCTTGGTCACTAACACTGCCGGCTAACCCACGGCTTGCGCCGTGGGCTGCATTCTTTCGCCGCTTCGCGGCTGGCGTGGGCCAGCTTGTTTCGCCGATCTCCAAGGGGAAGAGGGCGGTGAGGCTGGTTTTCCTGGATTCGAGGCGTTCTCGCAGAGTCTCTTTGATTCGCCCGCGTAACGCTGGCGAACTCTCGACAAGAATGTAGCGCAGGGCTTGGAAGAAATCCGGGAACTTCTTTTCGGACCAGTCGAGAACATCCTGCGCGAACAGGCCGCGGCCGGGGCCGAGTTCGATTAGTTCGACGTGCTCGGGCGAGTCGAGAGCGCGCCACATTTCATCAAACTGGCGAGCCAGAAGGCGGCCAAAGACCGCGTGCACATCGCTCGAGGTGTAGAAATCACCGGCCTTGCCGAACTGCTCATTGTTTCGTGAATAATAACCAAGCTCGGGATCGTAGAGGCACAGCTCCATGTAACGCGAGAAGGGAATGGGACCTCGCTCGTGGATTTCCTGTTCGATCTTCTGCCGCAGTAAACTCACAATTCCTTTCGGCGGCGTTCGGCGCGGTCCTGCGGGGTGCGGATGAACATTTCGACGAAGTAGTCGTGGAGCGCGTCGTAGAGCTGGCGCTGGAAACTCCATTCGAACTGCGGATGATCGAGGTCGCGGGGATGGAGATCGAAATAATAAGTGTGCACGGGAACGGATGTGTCCTTGAACTGAATGATCACTTCCACGCCTTCGCCTTTGGCGTGCGCGGAGAAGTTCAGCAGCGGATGCTCGTATAGGCGCAGTTGCGCGAGGACGCGGTCGAGGCGCGTGGTGGTTTCGGGCATGAGGGGATTGTAAAGCAGGGAAAGATCGCGGAACGAACTCCTTGCCGAGCCGTCGGTCTTGTCGAACTGCAAGGGATCCTTCGACTACGTTGCTGCTTCGCTTCGCGGAGCAGCAGCAACTCCGCTCAGGACGACAGCCAGTGGGGATTGCGGGCTACTCGTAGCGGAGGGCTTCGATGGGATTGAGCCTCGCCGCTTTGATGGCGGGCAGCATGCCGCTGATGATGCCGACGAAGCTGAGAATTACAGTCGACCAGACCAGAGTGGCGAAATCAATGTAGAGATGAATGTCGCCCTCGTTGGCATCTTCGATGAAGGCGCTCCAGAGTGTGAGTGAACCCACCGACCATGAGATGAGATAAGCCAGCACCACTCCCAAAAGGCCGCCGATAGCGGTGATCACCAGGGCTTCAGCGAGGAACTGGAAAAGAATGTGCCAGCGGTGTGCGCCGAGAGCCTTCTCGACGCCGATTTCGCGCGTGCGCTGAGTAACAGAAACCAGCATGATATTCATCAGGCCGACGCCGCCGATGCCGAGCGTGAGCAGTCCGATGAAGCCGAGCAGAATCTTGATGCCCACTGTGATCACGTTGAGATCGGCGAGATCTTTTACGGCGTCGAACACGAAGATGGCACGGTCGTCCTTGGGATTGAAGTTGTGGTGGAAGGCCATGGAGTTGCGAATGGCGGTGACCACCTTGCTGTGGTCGCCTTCATAATCCATCATGATGCCGTCAAGATAGTAGGTATTCTTGAGGTCGCTCATGGCGCTGTAGGGGACATAGACCAGCGAATTCATGTCTTCGTCGCCGTTGGAAATGGTGTGCTGAAGAACGGCGATTACTTTGTAGGAAATGCCATCGACGCGAATGCTTTCACCCAGCGCATTCTGGCCGGAGAAAAGTTTCTTCTTCACAGTGGAGCCGATTACAGCGACGCGGGAGTGAGTGAAATCCTCCTGCTCGCCGAAGAATGTGCCTTCCCCCACATCGAGGGCGCGAATTTTCTCGTAGGTGGAATAGATGCCATGAACGTTGTAGCTTCCGCTGCGCGTGCCAAAGGCCACCAGGCTTTGCTTATCGACCTCGGGAGAGATGCGGGTGAGCATTGGGACTTCAGCGCGCAGGAAGTCGAGATCCTCGCGGGTCAGGCGAACCTGCACTCCAGCCTTGGTGCCACCGGCCTGTAGGGAAGTGCGCCCGGGAAAAATCGCGACCAGGTTTCCGCCGAAAGTACGGAAGGCGATCATGAGCGCGTTCTGAAAGCCCGCTCCGTAGGCCAGAAGCAGCACGACCGTGGCAATGCCCCAGGCCATGCCGAGCATGGTGAGGATGGAACGGCGGCGGTTGTGTTTCAGCGCGCCGAAAGCTTGCCTGCCGAGATCGCCGAACATAATTACTCCTGCCTCAGCGCTTCCACGGGCGGAAGCAGTGCGGCTTTGCGCGCGGGATAAAGGCCGGCAGCTATGCCGGCCAGTGAAAGCGAAAGAATGGCGACGATGGCGGAGGCGGGCACGATGCGTGGCGTATCAAATCCTTCTGGAGAAGGCAGTTGCGCCAGCAGAGTTACGAATGCGGTGCAAACGGCTAGACCGATGCCGCCGCTGAATGCTGTGAGGAACGCGCCTTCGACGAAGAATTGCGTCAGGATGTTGCGGTGCGTGGCGCCCAGGGCTTTGCGCAAGCCGATCTCGCGGGTTCGCTCGGTCACTGAAACCAGCATGATGTTGATGACGCCGATGGCGCCCAAGCCGAGCGTGACCACTCCGACGACGCCGAGGAACCAGTCCATCGCGTCGAAAATCTTGGCCACGCGGATGGCGCCGTCGATGGTGTCCCAGTCCTGGAAGGCGTCGTCGAGACGGGGATCGAATCCGTGGCGGCGGGCGATGATGGCGTGAACTTCATTTTTGGCTTCGACGTGCAACTCTTTTTTTATGGGCCGGTAGTTGATGAACGAGATTGCGTTCTCAGAGTTCTGCGCCTTGAGCGGGAAAAGCATGCGCATGGTATTGAAGGGCACAAAAATGCGGTGGTTGGTGCCGTTCTCGCCTTCTTTGCCGATCTTCGGGATGACGCCGATTACTTTGAAATCCATATCGTTGAGCAGGATCGTGCTGCCAACGGCAGGTTGTCCGGGAAACATATTCTTCAGCAGTTCCCATCCCACCACGGCCACGCGGCGATGCTGGGAATTATCTTCGTCATTGAACCAGCGTCCGGGTTCGATGGGAGTGTTGCGAATTTTGCTGTACTCCGGGACGACCCCGAAAACCTGGCCATTGGTAGAACCGTAATCGCTGACGGCGCGAATATCTTCGCGCTCGAGCACCGGAGAAACCGCGCGCAGAAACCTGGACTGGTCGCGAATGGCGAAGTAATCGCCGTAGGTGAAGTAGTAAGGCTGGCCTGAGCTGTAACTGCCGGCCACGGCGGGGATGCGGCCGGGGAAGACGAACATAATGTCTTGACCCAGCTCGGCCAGATTCTTGTCCTGGCCGCTGCGGAAGCCTTCGCCCAAGCCGACCAGCAGAAGCAGAGAGCCTACGCCCCAGGCGATTCCGAACATAGTTAGGAACGAGCGCAGCTTATGCGCCCATAGCGTGGACAGCGACTGCCGAACGATGTCGAGAAGTATTCGCATGAGATACCCCCCACGCCTCCGGGAAGATGCGTGGGGGTTCCGCTCAACGTTCAGGCGAGGGGTCTCAATCCCGCCCGGCCGTTTTCTAAGCATCTGATCAGTTATACGCAGCCGGGACACACGAAGTTCCCTGCCACCGTTGGTTGTTTAGACCGTGGCAGCTAGAAAAAGGTTATCCGGAACTAAGATTCGGGAGCAGTGCAATTGGCGTAATTCCTTAGAACGCAAACCAGAGGTCAGAACTCGAAATAGCCTCCGGCAGGCGCGGAACGAGGGCCGCCATCTGTGCCAGTAGCGGGAAGCAAGCCTAAAACGCCGCTGAGCGTCTGCCAGGCCGCCTGATTGAGCGCGGGGTCCGAAGCTACGAGGTCGCGGATCATCTCCCACGCAGCTACGTTCAGGGCGCCCTCGGGCGGAGGGCCCATCGCCAAAGATACGGAACATTGCGGACAGAATGAGATTCGATGGGCGGTGGATTTTTGCCGTGGTTTGATTCCCACGGTCTGAGCGAACATATACAGGGCGACGGATTTATGTCCGGGCTCGAGCTGGCGGTTGCAGCGAAGGCAATGCATGTTCTCCAAGAATTTCTCCGAAAAAGACTCTTCCGAAAATGATCGCTTCAGCGGCGGTTTGTCGCTGCGAATATGGATATTGTCTGCGCCCGGCGCCGAGGCGCAAGTATGCAGAGGGATTCCGGGGGATTTCTCCTTTAGAAAATCGGCGGACTTCAATCGTCGAGAACCAAAGTGTGCTCTAGGCAGAGGACGCTGGCGTCGTGCACTCTGTTGCGATGAGGGCTGGTTTTACACACGCAGGCGCGGCAGGCCAGGGATCGGCCAGGTTTGTTCGACTGGCGCAGCTCCGCAAACTGCGCGAATGCGAGCAGGTCGCGGCGGTCTGTTATCGCATAAGTAACGGCGAAATTGAGTTCCTATTGGTGCAGACTCGGGGTGGCGGGCGCTGGACTTTTCCTAAAGGCAACGCGGAACCCGGCATGACTCACGCGCAAGCGGCCGCGCTGGAGGCGTTCGAAGAGGCAGGAGTTCATGGCCGCATCGAAGAGACTGCATTCGCCCGATATGTTCTGCGCAAGCGGGATGGCGCGCGGAAGTCGGCTTCTAATGCTGTCGACAAAGAATTTGTGGTCAACGCCCACCTCTGCGAAGTGCTGCGTCTGGGTAGTCCGGAAGAGTCGAACCGCGAGCGCACCTGGTTTTCGGTGAAAGATACGAGGCGGCGATTGCGAGAGGGGCGCGAAAGCAGCGACGGAGCAGAGTTTAGCCGCGTTGTCGATCGGGCTGCAGCGCGCATTCGGCGATTAGGCCGCAGATCTGGGATGGTTGATCGTCAGCCGCAAGTTCGAATGCAACCAGATGGTGCGCAAAGAGATGCACTGCAAAAGGCGCCTTTCGATTTTGCGGAAGCCTGTCGCTGGATCGGAAGGCCAAACGTTCCCTCGCAGCACGAGATGCGGGAATTCGCCGCGCCCGTTGTGGAAGGTCATTCTCGAGAGATTACGCAGTGCGATGTTCTTCCATTCGATCGTCCGCAAGATTTTAATCGAGGGTTGAACGAATTGTCTGGTAAGAAGAAACCCAAAGCTTTGGGGACCGGCACAAAGAACGGCTGAAAACCGTCTCTTCTCCTTCAACCCTTACTCTTTGCTTTTCGGGCGTTCGAAGGGTTTCTGAAGGTACTTTCTCGCTTCTTGGAGAGCGCCGAAGGTGTCATCGTTGGTTTGAATGGCTTGCCGATATTCGTTGATGGCGCGTTCGCGCTGGCCGGTGATGTCGAAGATCTTGCCCAGTTGGATGTGGCTCCAAACCTCAGTCCAGCGCGGTTCTCCGTCGCCATTGATGGACGAGCGGTAGGAGTTGGCCGAGGATTGGTAGTTTCTCTGCAGGAAAAAGATTTCCGCAACCCGGTAGTGGGCCAACGAACTGTTCTTGTTGAGATCAAGCGCCTTGTTGAACTCGGCGAGGGCGCCGGCGAGGTCGCCCTGCTGTTGTATGGCCTGGCCGCGAAGAATAGAAGAACGCAGTTTCACGTCGGAGGAGTTGGTGAGCACGTGGTGGTCGGGATCGACCGAGATGCGCCGCGGGCGTCCGAAGGTTTCGACGCTGAAAGGAGAATTGGTACCAACGACTTCGATCTTCTTGTCTTCGGTTTTGCCGTCGGTGTCGATGCGCAGGTCCACGGGCATGCGGAACAGGTCGAGATCCTGTGAAATCTCGCCGTTAACCCGAAATCCTTTATTGCTGCCCAGGCGATAGGTGGTGTACTTCACCTTAAATTCGGGCGCGCCGGTGGAATCGAGCCATTGGGAGAAAAACCAGGTGAGTTGGTCGCCGTAGTTCTTTTCGGCGATAGCGCGAAAGTCGTCCATGCTCGCCGATTTGCCCTCGTAGGTCTCGGCGAACTCGCGCATGGTCTTGTTATATTTATCCTCGCCCAGCACCCAGCGCAGCATGTGCAGGATCATCGCGCCCTTATCGGTGACAAGCGACTGGAACTCGGTAGAGAAGGGATCGAGCTTGCTGGCGCTGGAGAGCGGTACGGTGTCATAGGCCAGAGCGCCGACCGACATATCCTTGATCGCTTCCTCGAGTCCGGCAGCACCGGCGGCATTCTCTACGTACATGGCCTCGGAGTAGCGGGAAAAACCGTCGGTTAACCACCAATCGTCCTTGGTCGCAGGGCTTACGGAAACTCCCCACCATTGATGGGCGATGGCGTTGGCAAGCAAACGATAATTCGTCTTCTCGGTGATCGATGGACCGGCGAGGCAGACGAGCTCTGGAGCCCAGGCATAGGGAACCGTGTCGGCGGGCAGTTCGACTACATTGAGTTTCTGCGACAGAGGAGTTCCGTATAGCGTGATGAAGTAGGTGAACTCCTGCACTGCTGTGGTGGTATAGGCGGGCGCCAGCGCTTGATGGGAAGGCTTGAAGAACACGTGCAGATCCATTCCGGCTTCATCGCTCTTATATTCCTGGAAAATGCCGGCGACGATGGTGCCGGGAAAGCTTGGCTTCGAATAAACGAATGTAAATGTTTTGGTGGGCAGCCCGTTGGCATTGGGCTTCTTCGAGGGCGGGTTGTCGATGACCGTGGTCTTCCCACTGCCCATCGCCAGCATGTGCGCCGGGACCGTGACGCTGATGGTTGCGGTGAAGCGGTTGAGGCCGTAACCGCTCACCGGAAACCAGCGTCCCGCATAGAGAAGGTAACTGGTATCGTCGCCGACGTAGGCAAGCTTAAGCCCCGGTACCGGGCTGTCGTCGGCGGTTTCGAGTACTCCTTCGTATTCGAAGGTGAGCGTAGTGGAGGCGTCTTTGGACAACCCTGCGGGCAGCGGCACCCGGATGGTCGAATCCTGTGTAACGCGCTCGGCAGAGAGCGGCTGATTCTTTTCGTCGAGAACCCGGGTCACGCGTAAAGCATTATGGAGTTCGAAGACGGCCACGCTGAGATCCTGCAGGGCCGTGAATTTGACCTTGGCTCGCGCCGAAATCTGGTGGAGGTGAGGGGTTAGCTCGGCCTCGATATGGTAGTCGTCGACCCGCAGGCGAGCCTTCTCCGCGGCCCGGGAAGGGAGCGGGACGAAGGTGAATAGCAGCAGGGCGAGGAAACTGGAAAGAACGCTCTGGGCGCGCCGGGGGCGAATCTGCATTAAGGAGAGTCTCCGGGAAACGGGGCTAGCCGTTCCGTATGATGAAGATTCTCACCTAAAAGATGCTGGGAGCACAAGGTTTGACGATTTCTGCTGCGGCGCTCGGCGCTGGCCACCCCCTTAATACCGTAGGCGCAGAACGCCGCCACTGCGGAACATCAGGGTTTCGCCGAGTCTGGAGCGGCATGGTGCGTAATCTTACGAAGGAAGAATTCCTGCAGGACATTCCCCAGTGCGCCGGCGCCAATCCCAACCAGCCCATTCTCGAAAGTCAGTGCTGCTCCATTGCGATTCTGAGCGGGATAATACAAATTCGAAATACCGCCTGAGGCGAGGTCGCCTAGAATGTAGGAATAATTCAGCTGACGGCGCCCATTATCGCCTCTGCACATGACTGCGCTCGCAACGGCGTAGAAAAACCTGGATTTCGTGCTACCGCTCCCCTTTACGAAATACCGCGGGTCCTGCTTGAAAAGAGAGGGCAGTATCGCCCCGCCGATGAACGTTCCTGCCACCTGGTTGGCATAAGCGGCGCCGTAACGCTTTGCATAACCCTGCATGCCCTGCCCGTATCCGCTAAAGGTATCCTCCGCCTGCTCAAGGCCAGCAACGGCTCCTGTCACTACAAACGAGACTGGGTCGGCGGTTGCCTTCCAGGCAAGCTGGAACTTCAGCTTCGTCGTGAGAGGAGCTGCATCTGGAACATAGCTGACATAAAAGTTCGGGAAAACTCCTAGCAGACGCTGTGTCTCCTCAACCTTGATCTCATCTTCCGCCACTTGCTCTTGCGAGAGCGTCACCTCCACGTCTACCCTGTTGTGGGCAACTGCGAGTGCGATCTGAGGAATAACGAGGCTTTCCCCGGCCTGAAGAACTCCAGACCTCTCAAGAGGCGCAAACCCGGACGCTGTAACGGATAGTTGAAAAGGTCCAGGTGCTACGTTGGTAAAAATAAAATCTCCTTGGTCATCGGAACGCGCTTCTGTTTTTGAGGACACCTCTGTCGAAGTTCCGCCGGTTCGCGTCAGGGTTACTTTCACATTGGCGATGACCGCTCCATCCGGATCAACCACAGTGCCGCTGATGCCGCCCGACCGTGGTGAATTAGGCATTTCCTGCGTAGACGGAGTTGATATTTCCTGCACGCTCGCGACCGGGGCCTGCTGTGATTGAGCCGGCTGCGGCTGAGGCTGCTTTGTCTGAGCAAAGCTCGAAGCGCTATTTGATATCCCAATCACGGAGATCCACAATATGACGACCCACTTCGCAACGCGAACCGGATACCGCAGATCTCTTACCACATTGTTGATGCCCGACTTTATCTCCGTCAAAACTAATCCTTATCCGTACTGATTTCTTGCGTGCGCGTGAAGTTAGACCGCCGGCCCAGCGGCTAATTCAGCGCAAAGCGGTGCCCACCGTCGAGCCAACGTATCTTTCTGCCAACTCTATCAGTCTTGATCTCAATTATGTCTGATGCAAGGAATTGCGCCAGAGCTAGCTGTCGCCGTCCGATTTCGGAGGAATGATTTGCCGATCAACCGCGGCCGAGTGGCAGAATAATTGCCGCGGCACGGTCTGCCGCGTGCGGAGACGGGCCAGGAGCGCCTATTTGCGGCGGAAGGAGTCTGGCTTTCACTTCGGTTAAACCGTCAAGCATGCGATTGCGCGCGGGGCCCTCCGGAAGGATTTCCTTGATCCGTGCGACGATGTTCGCGGCGGTGAAGTCGTGCTGCACCAGCTCAGGCACGACTTCCTTCCCGGCGATCAGGTTGACCATGGCGAAGCGCGGGACTTTCACCCTGGGCTTGCCCAGCAAGTATGTGAGAGGCGAGACGCGGTAAACCATCACGAACGGCGTGCGCATCATGGCCGCCTCGACCGTGGCCGTGCCGCTCGCAATGATGCCGGCGCGCGAATGCCACAATGCGGGCAAGGATTCGGGGACGAGCTTGATGTCGTGTCCACCAATCAGCTTTTGCAGGAATGCGCGATCGAGGGTGGGCGCGACCGGCAGTAGAAATTCGTAACCGGAGCCAATCTGCCCGGACGCTTCGAGCATGGTGGGCAGGTTCATGCGCACTTCTTTGACGCGGCTGCCGGGCATGAGAGTGATCCACTGCCTAGCGGGATCGAGATGATGCTGCGCGGCATAGTCCTTGCGATCGATTGCGGGGTGGGGCAGTTCGGCCAGCGGATGGCCGACAAACGTCGCATCCACGCCGCGGTCGCGATAGAACTTTTCTTCGAATGGGAAAATCACCAGCGCCTTGTCGATGTATTTGCGCAGCAGCCGCACGCGTCCCTGGCGCCACGCCCAGAACTGCGGCGCAACATAATAGACCACAGGAATGCCGCGCTTCTTCATCTGCCGCGCTACGCGCCAGTTGAATGCGGGCGAATCGATAACAATAGCAAGATCAGGCTTGCGCCTGTCGGCTTCTTTGATCAGATGATGGAACAGTCCGTAGATCTTGGGCAGATGGCTGAGGATTTCGGTGATCCCGACGACTGAGAGGTCTTTCGCATCGACGACAGTCTCGCAGCCGGCGGCGCGCATGCGGTCTCCGCCGACGCCGAAGAATTCGATTGAGGTTTGTGTAGGGACAGCCGCCCCCGGCTGTCCAGCGGAGCGAAGCCCCGCAGTGCGCTTAAGAGCTTCGATAAGCTGCGCGCCATACATTTCCCCCGAAGCTTCGCCGGCTGAGATCAGGATTCGCAAGAGAGCATTGTAAGGCCGGACGCTCTAATCGTCTGCGCTGGCGGTGACTTCCGGCTGCTGGAGGCCGTCGGCATTCGCGGGGGAGGGCGCCCGCGCCACATTCAGCTCCTGATCTTTGTACTGCAGCTGATACAGCTTGAAGTAAATCCCGCGCTGGGCGAGCAGTTGCTGGTGCGTGCCCATTTCGCGGACCTGGCCTTTGTGCATGACGATGATCTTGTCGGCGCGCTGCACGGTCGAGAGCCGGTGGGCGATGATCAGCGACGTGCGTCCCTCGACCATGCGGTTGAGCGCGTCGCGCACGCGGAATTCGGTTTCCGTATCCACGCTCGAGGTGGCTTCGTCGAGAATCAGAATCTTCGGTTCGTGGGCCAGGGCGCGCGCAAATGAGATGAGCTGCTTCTGCCCGGTCGAAAGCGTGGAACCGCGCTCGCGAACTTCTTCGTCGAAGCCTTTGGGCAGGGCGCGGATGAAGTCGGCGAGGTTCACGTCTTCGGCGGCCTTCTCGATGTCTTCGTCTCGAATGCGCTCGGTGCCGAGCCGAATGTTTCCGCCGATCGTGCCGCTGAACAGGAATGGATCTTGCAGCACCACGCCGAAGCGGCTGCGCAGGTCGACGAGATCCATTTCTTTCACGTCGACGCCGTCGATTCGCACCGCGCCTTTCTGGACATCGTAAAAACGCAACAGGAGCGAGATCAGCGTGGTCTTGCCCGCGCCGGTATGGCCGACGATGGCTACCGTTTCACCGGGCTCGATGGCGAAAGTTACGTCGCGCAGCACCCAGTCGGGGGCGGCTGTCCCCACATCAGCTTCCGTCTCCTCAGAGTTTTTGCCGGGCTCGGCGTCGCGATAGGCGAACCAGACGTGATCGAACTCGATGCGGCCCGGCCCTGCAGGATGCTTGGTCACGGCGGGCGAAACGACCTGCACGGGCGTGTCCAGCAACTTGAAGATGCGTTCGCTGGCGGCCATGGCCGATTGCAGGATGTTGTATTTCTCGCTGAAGTCCATGATGGGACGGAAAAAGCGCAGAGCGTACTGGATGAATGCGACCAGCACGCCCAGCGATGCCACTGTCGGACACCAAGCGAAATGCGACCAGTGTCTTCCAGTTGAAGCTCACCGCCACACTGGTCACGGAAATATGTCGCATCACGTCGCCGCCGCCGAACCAGATGACGCAGGCAATCGCGATTGACGAGAGAATCTCGACCACAGGGTAATAAACCGAGTAGGCCATGATCGCGTCTTTGTACGCGTCCATGTGGTTGCGGTTGATTTCCGAGAAGCGGTTGTATGCCTTGCGCTCGCGATTGAAGAGTTGCAGCACCACCATGCCGCTGATGTGCTCCTGCAGGTAGGAGTTGATGCGTGCGATGGCGACGCGAATGCGGCGGTAGGAATCGCGCACCCGGTCGCGGAAAATCTTGGTCGCGAACACGATGAAGGGCAGCACGGCAAACGTGATCAGCGCCAGCTTCCAGTTCATGCACAGCATCACGCCGAGGATGCCGAAGAGCACGAACAGATCTTCAAAGATCGAGACCACGCCGGAGGTGAACATCTCATTCAACGCGTCCACGTCGGTAGTGACGCGCGTGACCAGGCGGCCGACCGGATTCTTGTCGAAGAAGGCAACATGCAGGCGCTGCAGGTGGCGGAAGATCTGGCGGCGCAGATCGAACATCACTTTCTGGCCGGTCCACTGCATGAAGTAGGTCTGCAGGAACTCCAGAACAGAAAGCTCAGGACCAGCAGTCCAACATAGATCGCCGCGATCTGCGCGATGCCTGTGATGGGGCGCGGGCTGAGCCAACTCCATATGCCGGAAGACTTCCTTTGGCGGGCGCGAGGTAGCGATCAATCGCCACCTTGGTGAGATAGGGACCGAGCACGTCGGCGAAAGACTTCAGGACAATCGAACCAATCGCGATCGCCACCTGCCAGCGGTAAGGCCGCAGATACTTCAGCAGCCGCGCCATCAGGCGGCTGTCATACGCTTTGCCTAATACTTCTTCTTCCTGAGACATCGGTTTCTGACGATCGGGCGGTAAAACCGCGCCGGGGGCGCTGCTAACAGGGTACCTCAATATGGATGGCCGAGGCAGGCGAGAGGATGGAAAAGGTTTGTGTGTGTCGAAGTGGGATAATGGACTGGGATGCCGCTCGGCATTTACATTTCGGTTCCGTTCTGCCGCACTAAGTGCAGTTACTGCAACTTCGCCTCCGATGTATTTTCGCGGGCGGTTTTCGAGCGCTATGTGGATCGAGTTTGCTGCGACATCGAGAACGCGCCGCAGCTCGCAGCGGAGATGGGCGGGGAGATCGAGCGCGCGGTGGATTCCATTTATCTAGGCGGCGGGACGCCGACGGTGCTCGATGCCGCGCAACTGGAGCGGATCTTCGCGACGGTGCGATCGCCAGTTTGAGGTGCAGCCCGATGCGGAAGTCACGGTCGAGTGCGCTCCGGGCACGCTCAACGGCGCGACTCTAGAGAGTCTGCTGCGCTGCGGTGTGAACCGCGTCAGCCTCGGGGTGCAATCGTTTGTGGATCAGGAAGCGGCGGCGGTGGGACGCCTGCACAAGCGCGCAACGGTGCTGGAGGACATTGCTCGGCTGCGAGCTGCGGGAATTGCGAACATCAACATCGATCTGATCGCCGGGTTGCCGCACCAGACCGCCGAGAGTTGGGATTTCTCTCTGGCGGAGACCATCGCGACCGGCGCTCCGCACGTGAGCGTCTACATGCTCGAAGTGGATGAAGATTCGCGGCTGGGACGTGAATTGCTGGCGGGCGGCACGCGCTATCATGCGCACTTTGTGCCGGATGAAGAGGCCATGGCGGATTTTTATCTCGCGGCCTGTGATCGGCTCGCGTCGGCCGGGATTGCGCAGTATGAGATTTCCAACTTCGCGCGCGCAGGCTTCGAGTCACGGCACAATTTGAAGTATTGGACTCGGCAGCCCTACTTCGGCTTTGGCGTGGATGCGCATTCGATGCTGGCTCTCTGCTACTCCGGAAATCGACGCGGTGCGATTCGCGCCTGCTGACTCTCTGGAACAGTACATGAGGGTGGCCAGGTTTGCAGCGGACCGCGGTCTCGCGACAAGCAGCCTTGGAGGAAAGTTTCTTTCTTGGGCTGCGGCTGACGCGAGGTATTAGCCTGCGGGAACTCGTCGGCGAAATTCGGCGAGGAAGGCGTCGAAAACGCTCGCGCCACGATTGCCGAGTTTGTCGAAGCCGGACTGATGGAGCAGCACGGAGACTTCGTCTGCCTGACCTCGCGCGGGCGATTGCTTTCGAACGAAGTTTTCGAGCGGTTCATTCTCGTCGACGAAGTGGCGCATTGAGTTTCGCGCCGCGCCCACAAAGACTCGTGCGAAATACGCTT
Organism: uncultured Acidobacteriota bacterium; assembly: GCA_963761915.1. Classification (GTDB taxonomy): domain Bacteria; phylum Acidobacteriota; class Terriglobia; order Terriglobales; family Acidobacteriaceae; genus Sulfotelmatobacter. Next base: position 193,774 of record CAVXIO010000003.1, on the reverse strand, counting down.
CCCGCCAAACCATACGGTCGGTCGGACTGCGTGCTTGCATATTCATAATCCCCAGTGATCGCGCGCCCCGGCGCTCTGGCGTTATCTCTCGCCGCAGGTAACTTTTCCGCTTTTCCGCTGCTATGTTCTAATCAAAAGCTAGTCGCGGCAGGCGGAGGAAGCTTGGATTTTCAACTGAACGACGAGCAGCAGCATTTGAAGAAAGGCGTTCGCGAGTTCGCCGAGCGCGAGATTCTGCCCAACGTCATGAAATGGGACGAGGCCTGCGAGTTCCCGCTGAGCACGGTCAAGGAACTGGGCAAGCTGGGATTGTTGGGAACAGTCTTTCCTGCCGAGTACGCCGGCGCGGGCATGGGCTACGTGGAATATGTGATCGCCATCGAAGAGTTGTCGCGCGTGGATGGATCGGTCGGCATTATTGTCGCGGCGCATACGTCGCTCTGCTCGAATCACATTTTTCTTGCGGGCACTGAAGCGCAAAAGAAGAAGTACGTCAGCAAACTTGCCACTGGCGAATTCATCGGAGCATGGGGACTGACCGAGCCATCTGCCGGGCTCGGATGCGGGGAGCGCGCGCATGACCGCGAAGCGCAGGGGAAACAGCTGGGTGCTGAACGGCACAAAAACTTTTTGCACCAATGGCCACTATGCGGATGCCATCGTCGTGATCGCGGTAACCGACCGCGCCGCCAATACGCATGGGCTTTCCGCATTTATCGTCGAGAAAGACACGAAGGGATTCCGTCCCGGCAAGAAAGAGAACAAGCTGGGATTGCGGGCCAGCGATACGGCGGAGTTGATCTTTGAAGACTGTGTGATTCCGGCGGAGAATCTGCTGGGCAAGGAAGGCGATGGCTTCATCGACGCGATGCGCGTGCTCGATGGCGGCCGCATCTCGATTGCAGCGCTGTCGCTGGGCATGGCGCAGGGCGCATACGAGGCGGCGCTGAAATATTCGAAGGAGCGCAAGCAGTTCGGCAAGGCGATCGGCGAGTTTCAGGCGATCCAGTGGAAGCTGGCCGACATGGCCACGGAAATTGACGCGGCCCGACTGCTCACCATGCGTGCGGCTTCGATGAAAGATGCCGGCATGAAGACGACGCTGGAGTCCTCGATGGCGAAGCTCTACGCCAGCGAAGTTGCAGTGAGATGCGCCAACGAAGGCGTGCAGATTCACGGAGGATACGGCTTCATCAAAGACTATCCCGCCGAGAAGTATTACCGCGACGTGAAGCTGTGCACCATTGGCGAGGGCACCAGCGAGATTCAGCGGCTGGTGATTGCGCGGCAGTTGCTGAAGGACTGAGATCTTCCCACGTATTTCTTCTTCTTCGACGCCTGCTTTACACTGACAGCTTGAACCCAAACATCCAGACATGGATTGAGCAGCTTCGCTCCGGCGACGTCCGCGCGCTGGCGCGCGCCATCTCCACCGTCGAAAATCGCGCGCCGGGATGGTCCGAGCTGCTGAAGGCGTTGTTTCCGCATAGCGGCAAGGCGCGCGTCCTCGGGCTGACTGGGCCGCCGGGAGCGGGGAAGAGCACGCTGGTCGATCAGCTTGCCCGCTTCTATCGTAAAGACAATCGCACCGTGGGAATTATCGCGGTCGATCCGACCAGTCCCTATACTGGCGGAGCGATTCTTGGCGACCGCATCCGCATGCAGGAGCATTTCTCCGATCCGGGGATTTATATTCGCAGCATGGCGACGCGCGGCTCGCTCGGCGGGCTGGCGCGCACCACGGCCGATGTGACCACCGTGCTGGATGCTTCCGGGCGCGACCTGATCATGATTGAGACCGTGGGTGTGGGCCAGGATGAAGTCGATATTGTGCGGCTGGCCGATGTCACGATTCTGATTCTCGTTCCGGGCATGGGCGATGACGTGCAGACCATCAAAGCCGGCATCATGGAGATTGCCGACATCTTTGTGATCAACAAGAGCGACCGCGATGGCGCCGAGCATGTGGAGCGCGAGATTCGCACGCTGCAGTCGCTGGCCATGCGCCACGATGGCTGGACGCCGCCGATCGTCAAGACGGTTGCCAGCGAGGGAACGGGCGTTGAAGGAACTGGCCGCGCGCCATTGCCGACTACGAGACGTATCTGCAGAAGAAAAATCTGGCGCTGAACAAGAGCGTCGAGAACTGGCAGGAGCGCCTGATCGAGATGCTGCGCGATGCCATGCTCGAAAAAGCGCGTGTCGCATATGACGGATGGCAACATGGCGCGCTATGCGGCCGAAGTGGCCGAGCACAAGCGCGATCCCTATACGCTGGTTGAGGAGATCGCTGCGAAGGTGGGAAAGAGCTGATGGCGCAAATCGATCATCTCGGGATTGCGGTGAAGTCGCTGGCGGCGGCGAAGGCGATTTACGAAAAACTCGGCCTGAGCGTTTCTGCCGGAAGAGACGGTGGAGCAGGAGCAGGTGCGGTTGGTGATGGTTCCGGTGGGCGAGAGCCGGTTGGAGCTTGCTGGAGGCGACTTCGGAAGATTCGGCGATCGCGAAGTTCATCGCCAAGCGCGGCGAAGGGCTGCATCATGTTTGTCTGAGCGTTCCAGCTTGCCTGCGGCGGTCGAGCGGCTGAAGAAAGATGGCGTCCGGCTGGTGTCGGAGGAGATCAAAGTCGGCGCGGGCGGACATCGGTACGTTTTCGTGCATCCGTCGAGCGCCGGCGGAGTGCTGCTGGAGTTGGTGGAAGGTTAAGCCAGACTCTGGCCACGGATTTTCGCGGATCTCCAGGGATTCAAGACAAGAATTTCGTTCATGCTTTTACTCGCCATCGATACTTCCGGCAAGCATGGCAGCATCGCGCTGGCGCGTGTCGGCGGATGGTCCTGCGGACAACGATTTCGAGATGATCGAGTCCGTGCCCCTGGTCGGCGGCACTTTTTCAGCCCAGCTTATTCCGCAAATCGCCGAGCTGCTTTCCAGGCACCAATTCACTAAGAACGATATCGGAGCTTTCGCGGTGGTTTCGGGACCGGGATCGTTTACCGGGCTTCGAATCGGCCTGGCGGCGGTCAAGGCTTTGGCTGAAGTATTGGATAAGCCGATTGCAGCGGTATCGCTGCTGGAAGTGTTGGCTGCAAGCAGCGACGTGCAAGGTAAAGTTATGGCTGCGCTGGATGCGGGCCGCGGTGAAGTTTATGTGGGCGAGTATGAAGTTCCCGCTGGCACTGGTCAAACTTCATCTCAGTGTATGTTGACCCGCAGTGAGTTCCTTGAGCAAGCGAAAGGATGGACGGTAGTAACTCCTGACCCAACTCTTGCCGAAGTAGCCCTCGCTGCCGGGTTATCAGTCTTGATTCAGCCGGCGATCTCCGCTGCGGCTGTTGGTCGTTTAGGCTGGCGCAGGCTTCGTTCCGGCGAGACGGTAACTCCCGAGCGGTTGGAAGCGAACTATATCCGCCGCACTGACGCTGAGATTCTCGAGAAAAGCGGCGGCTAGCTTGCGCGTCCGACGAGCCAATCTTGACGACGTTCCTGCCATGATTGCCTTGGAGCATCAGAGCCCAGGCGCAGCACACTGGTCCCGGCAGCAATACGAAGCCTTGTTCACAAGCAGCAGGCAACCGACCGAACATTTCGCATTGATAGTTGAACACGAACACAGAGCGCAACCCGCAGACGCCGCAGTCGCTGCGCTTACGATTCTTGGCTTTCTCGTCGCACGCAAACTTGATGCGGAGTGGGAGTTGGAGAACATTGTCGTCGCTGAAAGCGCCCGCCGCCGGGGTATTGGCAAACATTTGCTCAGCGAGTTGATCGCCTATGCTCGCGTTGAACGCGGCCGAGAAATATTTCTGGAAGTCCGCAAATCGAATCAAGCCGCTCGGGCCCTGTACCGCGACGCCGGTTTTGAAGAGACGGGTTTACGCAAGAGTTACTATTCCGACCCTTCCGAGGATGCAATCCTGTATCGGTTAAGCCTTTATTAGCACTTTCTCATAACGAGATTGCACTAGATTTTGGCATTGAACCAATTTTGGGGCTGTGGTAGCGTGACCCTATAAACGTATAAATCCCGGTTGGAGGTCTGCTGGATGCTGACTGCGAATGACTCACTCCTGACCAATCACGATGAATTCCGCAAGCTGGTTCAAGAGCATCTTCAGTATTCCACTCGTCTTGATTCCCTCACTCAAAAGCGTTACCTCAGCGAAGACGAAAAGCTAGAGGAAGTACGTCTTAAGAAGCTGAAGTTGCGGCTCAAAGACCAGATGCAATCGATTGAGCGGCAGTATCGGCAGCAGTTCGGAACGCATGTAGCATAAGTTTTCTTGGCCATTCGAAGAGCGGCTGTAGCCGCTACAGCGGTTTTGTATCCACCCCCGGGCGCTCATCAGCGCCTTTCTTTATTTGGGCTTACGGGCTTTGCCTTTATGTGCTATCAATTTTGCATGAGCCGGTGTCGCTCAGCTCTGCTCTATAATGGGACTCTGATCCCATGGTCCGTGACGGCTATCTTTACGCGCTGGCTTTGATTGTGGCTGCGGTTCTGGCGGGGTGGTTCGCCGGGCCCGCCTGGGCCGTGCTGCCGCTGCTGCTTGCGTTGTTCTTCCTCTGGTTCTTTCGCGATCCAGAACGGGTTATTTCGGACGCCCCAGGCGCCGTGGTTTCGCCGGGCGATGGGAAGGTCACGGATGTTTCCTTCGTGACAGTGGGCGCCGAGAAGCAGGCTCGAATCAGCATCTTCCTCAGCGTCTTCGACGTACATGTGAACCGTTCACCAATCGGTGGAGTGGTACGCGAGGTTCGCTATCAGCGCGGAAAGTTTTTGAACGCCATGAATCAAACGTCTGCAGAACAGAACGAGCAGAATATTGTCCGCGTCGAGGGCGATGGACAGGTGGTGATCTTCAAGCAGATCGCCGGATTGCTGGCGCGAAGAATCGTCTTCTACCCCAGGGTGGGCGATCGGCTGGAACGTGGGCAGCGCGTAGGGTTGATTAAGTTTGGGTCTCGTGTCGACGTGTTGCTTGACGCAAATGCCGAGCTGCAAGTGAAGGTCGGCAACCGGGTTCGCGGAGGAGCGAGCGTGTTGGCCTACCTGCAGCCGCAAGGCGAATTGGCAGGTGCAGGGCGTCATTCTGCCAGGGAGGGGGCGCGCTGATGGACCTTCCAGTTCCAAGACGCAGGCAGGACGAACGCCGTCCGCGCCGCATGCGCAAGGGAATGTACATTCTCCCGTCGCTGTTTACGACGGGGAATATGGCGGCTGGATTCTATGCCATCCTCGAGGTTGTCCATGCGACCGCGCTATCTACATGGCACTTGGACAATGCCGCCAAAGCAATTGGGTTTGCCGTTCTATTCGATGGCCTGGACGGGCGTGTCGCCCGCATGACCGGAACCAGTAGCGACTTCGGTAAGGAGCTCGATTCACTGGCGGACGTGATCACATTCGGAGTGGCTCCGGCGATGCTGGCGTGGACGTGGGGATTTCACCTGATGCCTCCCGTCGCGCTTACCGATTGGAACATCAAGCTCACTCAATTGGGAGCGATCGCCAGCTTCCTGTTTCTGATGGCTGGAGCCAGCCGTCTGGCGCGCTTCAACATCACCACCAACCCTCAGCCCTCTAATCCTGGGCGACCGGGTAAGAAGTACTTCGTCGGCATGCCCATTCCAGCAGGCGCGGGAGTAGTTGCGGCGGTGGTTCATTTTCAATCTGGTGCTCCCCTTGAATCCTGGTACACGGCAATGACCTGGCTGGCCATGGTTTCCGCGGTCGGCTATTTAATGGTGAGCACGTGGCGGTTCTACAGCTTCAAAGACATTGATTTCGGTTCGCGCCATCCCTTCCGTTTGATCATTCTTCTTGGTGCTCTGGTCGCGGGCATCTGGTTCTTTTCGAAGCCGGTCCTGTTCGGGGTAGCGCTTCTCTATACGTTCTCTGGAGTGTTCTGGCGTTTGCAGTGGATGTTTCGACGCCGGCGTCAGCCTCCGCCTCCGCCCGCCTACAAGGAGGCTTCGCAGCCCTCATGAGTGCACCGCCTAAAATCGCCGTTTCCTCAGCAACCACTTCGGCGCGGGGACAGTTGTATCGCACGGCTATTGTTGGCGCGGCCACGCTTAAAGGGAAAGAAGTCGTTGAAATGCTCAATGAGCGGAACTTTCCTGCCGTGGATGTGCGCCTGCTCGACGATGATGAATCGATCGGCCAGCTGGAAGCGACCGGCGATGAGATCAACTTCATTCAGAGCGTGCGGGCGGAGCAGTTCACGCACGTAGACTTCACTTTCTTTGCGGCCGACGCCGAGTGCACGCGCAACAACTGGACGCGCGCCCGCGATTCCGGCAGCGCCATCATCGATCTTTCGGGCGCGCTGGAAGAGGAACCTGGCGCTACCGTCCGGTCTGTTTGGGTGGAACGGGAGCGTGGGCAAATGTGGCAGCCGGAACTACAGCCAGCTCCATGCGTCGTCGCTCATCCCGCTGCCGTGACGCTGGCGCTGTTGCTGTTGCGGGCGCGCAAGGCTGGCGCGATTCGAAGCGTGGCAGTGACGGTTCTCGAGCCCGCCTCCGAGCAGGGGCAAAAGGGGATGGACGAACTGCACCAGCAAACCGTAAATCTGTTATCGTTCCAGTCGTTGCCGAAGGATGTGTTCGACACGCAGGTGGCCTTCAATATGGTGGCGCGCTATGGAGAGAAATCACGCCTTTCGCTGGATTCTCTGGAAGCGCGCGTGCGGCGCCACTATCAAGAGATCGCGGGATCGGACGCTCCACCGCCCGCACTCATCGTGCTTCAGCCTCCGGTTTTCCACGGCCATGCCCTGGCCATCTTTCTGGAGATGGAGCAGGCCGTCGATCGGGAACGGTTGTCGCAGGCCCTTGCCGGAGATCATGTGACGCTGGCGGGTGCGGAAGACGATTCGCAGCCCAGCAACGTGAACACAGCCGGTCAGGCGAACATCATGGTTTCGCTGAAAAGCGAAGCGAACCGGCCGAACGGAATTTGGCTGTGGGCGGCCGCCGACAACCTGCGCATCGCGGCCATGACCGCGGTGGAATGCGCCGAAAGCATGATCGCGACTCGCCCGCTGGGAAAAATCCAATGAAGCCGCGACGCGACGCGTGGCTGGCATTGCTCCTCGCCAGCTTCGGTTGCGGATACCATACGGCCGGCCATTCCGTGCAGCTCCCGGAGAACGTTAAGACCATTGCCGTACCTGCGTTTGTCAATGAGACCACCACATATCGCATCGAACAATTGCTGACCTCGTCGGTAGTGCGCGAGTTCACCACGCGCACGCACTATCACATTCTGAATGACCCGAGCGAAGCGGCCGATGCCACACTGCACGGTACCGTGCTCTCCACATCGGCATCGCCGCTGACCTACAATTCATCGACCGGACAGGCTGCCAGCGTTTTAGTGGTGGTCAGCATGAAGGTTTGGTTGACGGATCGGCAAGGCAAAGTTCTCTTCCAGAATCCCGCGTATGTGTTTCGCGAGCAGTACGAAGTTTCGCAGGACCTGGCCAGCTTTTTCGAAGAAGATTCGCCTGCCTTTCGGCGGCTCTCTCAGGATTTTGCCCGTACTCTGGTCTCTAACATTCTGGAGGGCTTCTAAGTGCTAGAGCAGGTGCAAGTACCCAGTGGCCAGTACCCAGGAGAATCTAGCTGGGTACTGGCCACTGGGTACTTGGTACTGACAGTGACCTTCTGAATGCGCGCTTTTGCCCAAGCCGACCGTTTTGTCAGCGAACTTGAGTCGCGCAAGCTGCGTCCCGCTTATGTTTTCGTGGGGGATGAAGCTTTCTTCCGCAAGCGCTTTCGTGATGCCATCCTGGAACATCTGGTTCCGGCGGATCTGCGCGACTTCAGTTTGTTCGAGTTCGACCTCGCAGAAAATGATCTGGCTGAAGTCCTTGATCGCGCCCGAACTCCTTCTCTGATGGCACCCTTTCAAGTGTTCTTCGTGCGCGGAGTGAAGACTCTTTTCGGCCGCGGTTCGAATGAAGAAAAGCTGGCTGCCATCGAAGAGTATTGCAAGAGTCCGAATCCCGACGCGCTGATTGTGTTCGTCGCCGACCACATCAGCATTCCCGCCGACGTTCGCCGCATGGAAATGCAGGACAAGGAACGCTACCAGCGCATCCGCGAAACCATGGGCCAGTACTGCGGCATCGTCGAACTGGCGCGCGTGGAGGAAGGCGAGGCGGTGCGCTGGATTGCCGAGTACTGCACCAGCCGGGCGGTGAAGATGGATGCCGACGGAGCTCGTGAACTGGTCGATGCGCTCGGCGGCGACATGATGATGATCTCGAACGAACTGGAAAAGCTGATGCTCTACGTGGGCGCGCGGAACCGCATCACGCTGGGCGACGTGGAGACGATGGTGCTGGCCGCGAAGCAGCGCTCGCTGTATGAGTTGACCGACGCAATCTCCGCCAAAGACCGCGTGCGTGCGCTGGAAGTGCTGGATGCGATCCTGTCTTCGGGCGACGGCGAGGAAGCTGCCATTGGACACATTTACATGCTGGCCAAAACCTTTCGCCAGATGCTGGTGATTCTCGAGCGCAATGTGCGCGACCAGCGCATGCTGTGGGCCGCGCTGTGGCAGGGCTTCCGCGTGCCTCCCTTCGCCGCCGACGATATCATCAAGCAGGCTCGCCGCTACAAGTCCCGCCGCGATTTGACGCGCGCGATTCGCCTGGTTGCTAGAGCTGATCTCGCCCTGCGTTCCAATCCCGTGAGCAAGCGGATGGTTTTGGAACGTCTGGTGATGGACTTGACGACTGAGCCTAAGCTGGAAGCGCCAGGGTGGATGCAGGATCAGTTGCCGGTTTAGAAGCCGGATATCCAGATCAAATTTTTCCCGGATCGAACTGCTAAATTATTGTGGCGTAAGGAGTTGCGCGGTTTAGATCGGCGCGATCTTCGCTAAAATGTTGTATCCTAAGGACTTACTTGTAAAATATTGTATCTAAAGACTTTAGCTTAGGAGTAAATGAAGTCAGGAGCGGCAAGTCCTTTGGAATCAATAGGTATCTGATCCCGGTAGCACCTAAAATATTGAATGGCAAGGACTTATCGGAGCTAAGAAGTCATCCGACTAAATTTTCAAAGAACAAAAAGTCCTCAAGCTTGGGCCCAAGGAAGGTTTCTCCATAGCTTAACCTGCGTGGTGGCCTCAGAGATGTGACGAATGAACATCGAGTGCCTGTGGAAATATTCGGACAGCGTGGCTGAAAAATGAGTTGGAAATATCTGATCGAGGGCCCGTGGATTGTCTTCGTCGCGTATTGGGCGGTGGGCGCGCTCAAGACGCGGCGCACGGAACGCACGGAATCGTTTATCTCGCGATACGGCATCCTCTTTCTTGAGATCGTTGGCTTTGCTTTGGTCTTCATGGACGAGACTGAGTTCGGCATCCTTGGCCGTAGGGTGCTCCGGCGCAGTTTTGCTCTTGGCGTGACGGGCGTTGCCCTCACCTGGGCCGGAATTGCGTTGGCGTTATGGGCACGCTGGCATCTGGGACAGTATTGGAGCGCCCGCATCACAATCAAAGAAGATCACAAACTGATCCGCACCGGACCTTATGCGCGGCTGCGTCATCCGATTTATTCAGGTCTCGATCTAGCCGCGATTGGTTCAGCGCTGGCGATTGATCGATGGCGATGCGTGGTGGGAGTCTGCCTGATTATTCTGGGCTACTGGATTAAAGCAAGGAAAGAGAGAAGCCATGTTCACCGCGCAATTCGGAGTGGAGTTTGAGGAGCATTGCCGGCATACCGGCTTTCTGTTTCCTGGCTTTCGCTGAGCCTTCATGAAGTCGAAAAGAAAACGGCAGACTTTTTGGGTCTGCCGTTTCTTTTCTAGCCGTCGTTCTTAATCACGGAACGAAGTCGAACGGCGCGGTGGCGTCGATCTGGTTGAAAACCGTAGTGGTCGATGACGCGGTGGATTGCGTGACACTCAGTCCGGTCAGCGAGTACAGCGTGGCGGTGGAGCTGCCGCCGACGTCGGCGACTGGAACGGTGAGCGTGATGACGCCGCCTTTCGACGAGTTCTTGTAGCTTCCCTGAATGGTGTGAACGGGGGGATAGGTCATGAAGAATCCCTCACCACTATCGAAGGTCGTGGTCTCGCCGTCGAAGAAGGTCGGAGTGCCACCGTTGTCCGACTCCATGGCTGCGAAATAGGTGTGGCCGGCGCCGTTAGGATCGGGCACCTCCCAGCGCACCAGCCAAACCGCATCGGTACCGCCCAAGGTCGGAGACACCGCAAGCGTGCTCAGGCTTTGCACATTAATGGTGAAGGTGTAGTGCTGCGGGTTGGGCATCGCAACCGAAGCCTGGCTCAGCATCAGATTGGTTGACGCGTTGATGGCCAAGCCATTTGCTGAGTAGATCGCGTCCGGCGAGCCCGCCGCATGGCCGCTGGCAGGGGCTGTTCCCTTGACTTGTCCGATGCTGGCGTACAAGCTCGGCCCGGCATACTGACGGTTAAAACCGATGAGCGCGGAGGAAGTTCCGCTCCCATCCGAATTCTGGTTTACAGCGTCCGCCCAAACTACGTTGGCTTCGCCCTTCAAACCCACGGTAACGGTGATGAAGTCGAGCAATCCGCGGTCGCCCCCGGTGGTGCAGGAGATTCCAAAGGTGCAAATTGCACCGTAGTGGTTCGACACTTCCGAGACGGTCGTAGTCGCAAAGCTTGGCGTGCTGTTCGGTTGCCCGTTAACGATGGCGTTCAAGCTCTGTGCCATCATTACCGACCAATGGCCAGTGATGGCGCTTGATCCGCAGGGCTGGCTGGGGCAGGAACCTAGCGTGGGAGTTCCGTACCAGACAACGTCAACGCGACCTGGATCGCCGGCGGCGACGGAGGGAAAAAGGCTGGTCTGCAGAGTGGGGGTAGCGGCTGTTACTTTTATCGGAGGACCCCAAGTCGCTCCGTGATTCGTAGACACCGCAAGGTAGATCTGGCTCGATCCACTCACCTGCCCGGTTGAACTGTCGACGGCAGCCTGCGCCACACGACGTACAAATTGCCGGAGCGGTCGATGGCGATGGGCGCGAAATCCTGACCCACTGTAATTGTGCTGTTCCCCGAACTATCAAGCGGGCCGTGATAAACCACCTCGGTGGTGCAAAGAGTCGGTTGAGCCTGGCACAGGGTTTGGCCATTCAACACTGTGGGCGTGGTCTGGTTGTATCCGTTGGGGAAGCGCACCACGAGTACCGCGTTGGTGTTTCCGTTGGCGTCGGATCCATTGGTCAGGTTGCCATTGGCGTCTGTCAGGCCGGTGTGGGAGATGTAGACGCCGCCGCTTGAATCCGTAACGATGCCGGAAACAATTCCATCCGGCTCAATCTGCTGCGCTGGGAGAGGAGTGAATGTGACGCCATCCTGCGAGCGCGTGATCTCAACGATATTGCTGCCCACTTCGCCCAGATTAGGCAGGCAAGAGCCGATGCACTGCTCAACCTCGTCGACGGTCTGGTAGAGTGCGCCGCCGGATTGCGGATCGCCGAACGCGGCGATCCACGGGCGGTCCACGCCGGTATCGTTGGCTGCGTCGCAGGTGGTTGACCAGGTTGCGCCCTGGTCTGAGCTCACGCTGTTGCTGACGTCGGTGAGCCCTTGCAGATCGACAAAATAGAGCCGGTTGATGGAGTCGATGGCTAGCCCCGAGTCTCCGCCGCCAACGCAGGTGACCAGCGGCTTGCCGACTGGAGGCGCGTTGCCCGGCACTAAATGAAAGCTCATGCCGTGATCGGTGGACCGCCAGACGAAACTGGCTGTCGTCGCGAAGCCGTAAGGAGTGGAAACATAAATTCGATCCTGACCGTCGATGGAAATGCTGGGCTCGCCGGTGATGCGCTGGTTGTCAACAATCACTTCGCGGCCAAAGAGAGGACCTTTAACGGCGGCGCCCGACGCGGCAGGGTCCGCCGCAAGGGCCGCACCGGCTGTGAGCAGAAAAACAACGATCAACGAAAGACCGGAAAACAGGATGGCACCGTGGCCATTTATTCGGTACGGCATCTCTTTCCTCCTTAGATGTGTCGGGACTGAGTTTGTTGGTCGGTGAGCGACACGGCCGCGGACGCAGCTATAGGCAAGCGAAGACGAAGGCGAAGTGGAACGGCATCACAACCGCCTGCCATGTTCTCCGCACTCGCGTGGTGGATATATGCGCACGCGTGTGGGAGTTTCCGGGGCTTATCTTAATTCACCGAGAAAACGGCTGATAGATGCCAGATTGTTTATTGCGGTTGGCTGGATTGTTAAAGTGAGACAGTTCCCCTGGCTTGAGATTAGGACTATCTGCAGGAAGCCCGGGGCAGAGAACGTCTAGGGCAGAGGGCTATTTCATTGCCGCTACGCGGACGCCGAGGCGCGACTTGTAGCGGGCTGCGGTATTTCCGTGCAGCGTACCCTTCTGGATGGCCTTGTCGAGCGCGGATACTGTCTCGCGGTAGGTCTTCTCGGCGGCTTGCTTGTCGCCCTTCTCGATAGTCTCGCGGAGAGTGCGCAACGCTGTGCGCAGGCGGGAGGTGTTGGCGCGATTCGTGGCGGTGCGCTTCGTGGTCTGACGGGCGCGCTTAAGCGCCGAATGATGATTAGCCATGTCTGCTTCGTTACCTTTATGTGTACAGCGAGATATTCGGTGAGTACCGAATACGTTATTTTACGGGACTAAGTCTCTGCCGGTCAAACGGTTGCGACCGCCATTGACTCCCACCCCGGCGCGGGGTACGCTTTAAGCAATGGTAGTGACTTGCCTCCTGGGCATGAGCATCCCGGCTGGTCCCGTCTCCAAGCATAATCCTGTTTTGTCCGCGAAGCGGCTGAGGTATGAGTGTTTCCCCGAGGCGCCTGTCCCTATGTGGTTCCTCAAAGAGATTGAATGAAGAAAAGCATCGGGATTAGTCCCAACATCGAGACTCTGTTTGGCACGCGCGACGAGAATGTGCGCCTGTTGGAAGATGGGCTGAACGTGACGATTGACCTGCGGTCGAACGCCATTGAACTGGAGGGCGCGGCGCGGGATGTGGCTCGCGCCGAGCAGGTGTTTGCCGATTACGAAAGCCTGCAGCGCTCTGGATACAGCTTCAATAACGGCGATTTGAACAGCATGTTGCGCGTGCTGACGGCGGATTCCAGCGCAACCTTGCGCGGACTGGCCGACGCCGGCCGGCAGCGCTCTCTGGGACGGCGAATGGTGCAGCCGAAGAGCGTGAATCAGCGGCGTTATGTTGAGGCGATCGAGAAGCATGACATGGTTTTTGGCATCGGGCCGGCGGGCACGGGCAAAACTTATCTGGCCGTGGCCATGGCCATTTCTGCGCTGCTGGCGAAGCGAGTGAACCGGATCATTCTGGCGCGGCCTGCAGTGGAAGCTGGCGAGCGGCTGGGATTTCTGCCGGGCACGTTGCAGGATAAGATTGATCCTTATCTGCGTCCTCTATACGACGCGCTCTATGACATGCTTGATCCGGAAAAGGTAGATCGCTATCTGGAGAAGAATGTGATCGAGATCGCGCCCATCGCATTCATGCGCGGCCGCACGTTGAACGATTCATTCGTAATTCTCGATGAGGCGCAGAATACAACTTCCGAACAGATGAAAATGTTCGTCACGCGTCTGGGATTCAATTCCAAAGCGGTGATTACTGGAGACATCACGCAGATCGACTTGCCGAATGCGCGGCGCAGCGGTCTGCTGGAAGCGATCGACATTTTGCAGCGAGTAGAGGGCTTGACGTTCGTTCATTTCGACGAAGCCGATGTGGTGCGGCATCATCTGGTGCAGCGCATCATCCGCGCCTACGACGAGCATAAAACCCACGTCGCCGAGCAGCAGATGTTGCTGTTGGCGGGCGGGAAGAGCGGTGAGACGGGAGGCAGGGCTGCCGACGAGAAGAGGCCGGCGAATGTGAGTGATCGATCCAGCGCCTCGGGAGAATAAGAATCGCAGCAATGGAGGGCTGAAATCTGGCCCTCTTGTTTATTTTGCGAGGCAGTTGCGAATCTCAGGGCAGGGCGTGTTCTCACGACGAACCTGAGTGAATGCTGGAACTAAGTTGGTTATATTGCGAAAAAGAATTGCCGGCCTGAGTTCCTCGACGCTTGAACGTTTTGTGTTGAGGGCGAGGCGAGCCGTCCATTTGCGTGACACGGTGAATGTTTTGATAACGAGCAGCCACGAGTTGCGCGCCCTCAACCGGCAGTTTCGGGGAGCGGACAAGCCGACCGACGTGCTGTCGTTCCCATCTTCGTCCTTTCGATCCTCGTCCGCGCAGCGCGATGGAGCTTCACGCGTCGTCGGCGAGATTGCGATTTCCGCAGATATTGCCCGGGACAACGCCCGGCGCCTCGGGCACTCTATTGCCAACGAGGTAAAGATTCTAGTGTTGCATGGCATTCTTCATCTTGCGGGTTTCGATCACGAGCACGATCATGGCGAGATGGCTCGGGAGGAGAGCCGGTTGCGGCGGCAACTCAAGTTGGAGATAGGTCTGATCGAGAGGTCGCTGACTCGTGACAAAGAGCGCCCGGGAGCTGCGAGGCGAACCGAATGAACTGGTCCGTCGCACTGGCGCTGATCCCGCTGCTGGCTTTGCTGGCATTGGCGTCTTACGTGGACCGCGTCTACCAGGAGATCGGCAAGTTTCTTTCGCGCGAATTTCAGGACAACATTGATGTCTTCGAGCAAAAAGTTGAGCCCATCCTGAACGTGAGTCGCGCTCGCGCGTCTCTTTCCATGTCCGTGCTTAAGCAGCTGACTACGGCCACAATTGCTCTGACCGTCGGCTACCTGGTCTTCGCCGATCAGCGCTGGAGCATCTATGAAATCCTGCAAGCTGCTATCACTCTTATTCTGATAATCATCGTCTTCAATCAATTCCTACCTTTTGTCTTTTTCTCCCGCACTAATGGCGTCTGGCTTATCCGCTGGACGTGGCTTCTTAGAATGCTGATTTATGTGGTGCTGCCTGTGACCATCGTTCTGGGCTTCCTGCAATCGGTGGCGTCGCTCACTCACCAGAACACGCGTGAGCAGCCGGAAAGCGCAGCCGAAGCTGTGGATGCGTTGATCGAGGCTGGCCAGGAAGAAGGGATTATTCAGGAAGGCGACCGCGACCTGATTCAGTCCGCCGTGGAGTTCAGCGGGAAGACGGTGCGCGAAGCTATGAAGCCGCGTCCGGAAATATTTGCGGTGCCGGAGGGAACCACGGTTGAACGATTCATTGAGATGCTGCGCACCAAGCACTACTCGCGAGTACCGGTTTACGACGGCAGCATCCACAATATCAAAGGCATTGTTTACGCACAGGACGTGTTGCAGGTGCCAGACAGCGAGGCCGGCACTCGCACGCTCGAGACTCTGATGCGGCGCGATGTATATTTTGTGCCGGAGAGCAAGCTGGGCAGCGATCTTCTGCGCGAGATGCAGAAAAATAACATCCGCATGGCGATTGTAGTCGATGAATATGGAGGCGTCGCCGGGCTGGTGACGATCGAAGATCTGGTGGAAGAGATTGTCGGCGAGATCCGCGATGAGCACGAGAAGCCGGAGATTGTCAGAGAGAATGAGCAGTCCTACATTGTTCCCGGAGGGATGGATGTAGACCGTCTAGCCGAACTGTTCGGAACGAAACCGGAAGGACGGGAATCGGCCACAGTGGCCGGATTGGTGAGTGAACTGGCTGGGCACATTCCGCGGCGTGGCGAAACCGTGGATGACGACGGGCTGCGGTTCGAAGTGCTGGAATCGACTGACCGAAAAGTGGAACGGGTGAGAATCACGGCAGTGCAGCCGCGGCAGTTGAAGCTGATATGAAGGCAGCTTGTAGCTACTATCTACTAGCTCCTAGCGACCCATCGCACATCACTCCCATAGCCGGTCTCAATCTCATCTTTCATGAAATACTGTAAATGAGACCTTTGCCTCGCTAGAAGCTAGCAGCTAGAAGCTTTTTCTTATGCCCTTCCGTTCCGGTTTTGTTTGTATTCTCGGGCGACCCAACGCCGGCAAGTCCACGCTGCTTAATGCGCTCGTGGGCGAGAAACTTGCGATCATCTCTCCCAAGCCGCAGACCACGCGGAACCGAATTCAAGGCATCGTCAATGTACCGAAGAGCAAGGGCCGCGATGGCGCACAGATCGTTTTGATCGACACTCCCGGCGTTCACAAGCCTGACAGTTCGTTGGGACGCAAGATGATGGTCGAGGTGCGCGAGGCTTTGGAGGGATGCGATGTCGCGCTTCTGATCATGGATGCCACGCGCAAGCTGGATCAGCGTGACGAGTTCGCGATCCAGATGCTGAAGCATTCGCCGACGAAAGTTTGCCTAGTTCTGAACAAAGTTGACCTGCTGCGAGGCGGAAAGAGCAAGCTGCTGCCGTTGATCGAGGAATACAAGAAGCTGCATCAATTCCACGCGATCATCCCAATTTCCGCGCTGAAGCGGGATGGACTCGACATATTATTGAAGCAAGTCATTGAGGCGCTGCCTGCTGGACCTCCTTATTTCCCACCCGACCAGGTTACCGACCAACCTGCGCGCTTCATGGCTGCGGAAACGGTTCGCGAGCGCGTGCTGGTTGAGACCGAAGAAGAATTGCCTTATGCAACCACAGTCATCGTTGACAGTTTCGAGGAGGGCGCGAGGCTCACGCGGATTGCCGCCACGATCTATTGCGAGCGGGAAGGGCAGAAGGGAATCCTGATCGGAAAGAAGGGGCAAATGCTGAAGCGCATCGGCACCTCGGCGCGCCTGCAAATCGAACGCATGATGGGAACGAAAGTTTTTCTCGAGCTTTACGTCAAAGTGCAGCCCAACTGGCGTGAGTCTCGCGGTTTTGTAGAGGAACTCGACTGGAGAAGGCAGTTGGAACATCTGACGGACGGCCGGATCGAGCAGCCTGTAGCCTCCATTACGGGCAAAGACAAAGGCAGAAATAAACACCGCGAAACAATTCACAAATGATAAATGGAGCTGCTGCGTGCGACCTTTGCACCTCGGTCTGCATCCTTCGGTTATGGCTCGTAAGTTTGTCGTAGTCGGAAATGACAGCTAGAATCATTGAGCTATAGCGCTGCATCAAAACTAACAGGCCCAAACTAATGACATCGGCGGATTCTCCCGAGTTACCTCTTCCCGAAAAAGATTTTGATCCAGATAAGTTACAGTTGCTTTTGCGGGTCACACTTGCCGCCGACCGGAACGCAGTCGAGCCCGTGGTGGAGGAAGTGATGGCAGCGGTTCGGCAGATGAAGGGCGTGAACGGCAAAGAGGATGCGATCGAGTTATCGTTGCAGGAGGCTCTGGCCAATGCGGTGATTCACGGCGCCAAAGAAGATCCCACCAAGACGGTGGAGTGCCTGGTGAGCAGCGACGAAGAACGTGGCATCTTGATCGTTGTGCGCGATCCGGGCACTGGCTTTACTCCGGAGGCGATTCCCGGCTGTACGGTCGGCGAGAATGTTTATTCCAATCATGGACGCGGGATTTTTCTTATCAACCAACTGATGGATAAAGTAGAGTTCAGAAAGAACGGCACCGAAATCCACATGATCAAACGGTAATCCTACCCGCCGTACTTCCCACTAGAATTCTGAGCAGATTCGCTAATCTATTCTTTGACCGCGATTCCCAAAGTTTTCATTTTGCGGTAGAGGTGGCTGCGCTCCAGGCCGAGCACTTCGGCGGCGCGAGTGACGTTGCCGTGATTCTCATCGAGTTTCTTGAGAATGAAATCGCGCTCGTAGGCATCGCGAGCCTGGTGCAGGTTGGTGAACTCGCTGCGCGCCGCGCGCCGGTGTCCATCGCGATAAACCAGAGGAGGCAGATGCTTGCGGTCGAAGCGTGTGGTCATGGGATTCATGATTACGATGCGCTCGATCACGTTGCGAAGTTCGCGCACATTCCCCGGCCATGAGTAGCGCATGAGGGCCTCGACGGCATCGTCCGTGATTTCGCGCGGACGGCGCCCATAGGTCGCGGCCAGATCTTTCAGGAAGTGCCGCGCAAAAAGAGGTATATCTTCCTTCCGGTCGCGCAGCGGCGGTACAAAGAAGGGAATTACGTTCAGCCGGTAAAACAGGTCTTCGCGAAAATTGCCTTTGGAGATTTCCTCTTCCAGATCCTTGTTGGTGGAAGCGATAATGCGCGCGTCGACCATGATGGTTTCGTCGCCGCCGAGCGGGGCGACGCGCTGCTCCTCGAGCGTGCGCAGCACCTTCGACTGTGTTTTGAGACTCATGTCGCCCACTTCATCGAGAAACAGAGTTCCTCCGCTGGCTTTTTGAAACTTACCTTCCTTGTCGACTGCCGCTCCGGGGAACGATCCCTTGTAATGGCCGAACAACTCGCTTTCGATGAGGTCTTCGGGAATGGCGGCGCAATTGACCTCGACAAAAGTTTCGTCTTTGCGCAGGCTCTGCGCGTGAATCGCGTGGGCTACCAGTTCCTTCCCCGTGCCCGACTCGCCGTAGATCAGGACGCGGCCGTTGGTGGGCGCCATCACGCTAATCTGCTGGCGCAGGGCTTTCATGGGAATGCTGTCGCCCACGATCACGCTCTTGGCATGAAGTTGTTTTTTCAGGTCGACATTTTCATGCCGCAGTTTCTTGGCTTCGATCGCGTTCTTGACCAGGATCAGCGTCTTGTCGATGGAGAGCGGTTTTTCAAGAAAGTCGTAGGCACCGAGTTTGGTGGCTCGCACCGCGGTTTCGATGGTGCCATGGCCGGAAATCATGATGACTTCGGGCGCGTTATCTATCTCGCGGATTCTTTCGAGAGTCTCGAGGCCGTCGATGCCGGGCAGCCAGACATCCAGCAAGACGACCTCGAAACTATGGTCGCGCCGCAAAAGCTTGAGGCATTCTTCGCCGCTCTCGACCGATGCAGTTTCGTAGTTCTCGTCCGCGAGCACTCCTTCCAGGGATTCGCGAATGCCGGTTTCGTCGTCAACAATCAGAATTTTATGCATGCTGGGCGGCAGCGGCGGCCAACGCGGGTTCGGGAACGACCGGCAGTTCCACGATGAAGCGCGCCCCAACCGGCTGGTTCTCCTCTACGCGAATCGAGCCATGATGCTCCTCGACGACCCGGCTCACGATGGCCAGGCCCAGGCCGGTTCCGCGCTTCCTGGTCGAGAAGTATGGCAGAAAGAGTTTCTCCTTGAGTTCGCTATTTACTCCGTGACCGGTATCAGCCACGGTGATTTCTACCGCATCGCGGCTGGCCACCAGCGAAGTCGAGATCTGGATTTCGCGCACCAGCGAATCGTGCATGGCCTCGGCCGCATTATCCACAAGATTGGCCACCGCTCTCTTCATGGCTTCCGCGTCGGCCATGACCTTGGGCAGGTCGGGCGCGAGCGACTTGTGAACCCCGATGCCGTCCAGTCTGCCGTTGAACATAGCGAGAGCGCTCTCGATGACTTCGTTGATATCGGCCGGGAGCGGGTTGGAAGCGGGGAAGCGGGCCAGGGTGGAGAATTCGTCGACCAGCCGGCGAACGGTTTCTGCCGCACTGGCAATGGTTTCGGCGCAGGAGCGGATGATTTCGAGTGAGGCTCCGCCAGAAGTCGGCGCTCGCTCCAAATGACGCTGAATGCGCTCGGCGGAGAGTGCGATGGGTGTAAGAGGATTCTTGATCTCATGGGCCACGCGACGCGCCACTTCCCGCCACGCGGCCTGCTTTTGAGCCTTAAGAAGATCGGAAAGATCTTCGAACACAATTACGTATCCCAGCCGCTCGTCCTGGTGACGCAGGGTGGCGACCGTGACGGCCACGTTCAGAGGCGTGCTCTGTAACGGCATCTCCATTTGGCTGGTGGTCATGCCCATGCGATCGGCGCGGCGCAGCAGGGGTTCCAGATCCTGGAGCACCTCAGGAGGAAATACATCGGCAAGGCTGGCCCCAGGCAGCTTAGGTTGTCTATCCGGATAGCCTGCGGGATGGAACATGCGCAGCAGCGCCTGATTGGCGTGAGTAATGCGCCGCTCGCCATCAAGCGACAGGACTCCAGTGGGAATACTCTCGAGAATCGTCTCCATCTGGCGGCGGCGCTGGTCTAGTTCGGCATTGGCAGCGCTGGCATTTCGGCTGGAGGTTTCAATCTGGCGGCGGCTGGTTTCGAGATCTTCAGCCATCCGGTTAAATGAGCGCACCAGGTCTCCGATTTCATCGGCAGCACTTACGTCGATCCGGTAATCGAGTCGTCCCTGAGAGATTTCCTGCGTGGCCTCTGCCAGTGCCGCCAAAGGACGAGTAACCAGCTTCGAGAGAAACAGCGCGAGCCAAGTCGTCACGAAGAGCACCATCATGGTCAGCAGGAGCAGCAGACCCATGTAAGTGCGGCGCACCAGTCTGCGTTCGTGGGCCAGCTCGAAATAGCGTTGCTGGCTTTCCTCGACTTGACTAACCGTTTGGGAGAATGCCCGCGGAAGCGGGATTGCCACCAGGATCAAGCCGTTGTTTTCAACGGGGGCGCTGCCCAGGGTGTATTCGGTCTGCTCCCAGGAAAACCGCGCGGGGCGGCCAGCAGCGGCATCTGCGAGCGGAAGTCGCGCTTTCAGGAGCGCCCAGGGCGCGGGTGTGTTGAAGCTGGCCTCGGCGGTGCCATCCTGCAGCGCTATCGCGAATCCGCCTTGCAGCGTAATCTCATGATTCTGGAATTCGCTCACTACTGACGAGAATCCATGGCCAGTGAAACCGCGCTGAGTATCGGCGGAGGCAGCAATCGAGGAAGCTTCAGCGCGCGCATTCTGTGCGGCGTATTCGCCCAGCAGGGACGCCATCGCGTGCGTATCGGCGCGAACCTCCTCGACCGGCGTAGAGAACCACTTGTCAATAGAACGGTTTATCAGCCCGTAAGAGAACCAGTACATCACCATGATCGGGACGAACGAGAGAAGAAGAGCGCCGACCACCATGCGAGTGCGAAATTTCGATCCCAGCACACCCAGGCGGCGCTCGGCAAATAACTTGAGAAGGTTGCGAAACAGAACGAACGTCAGCGCTACGAACAGCAGGAAGATCAGTGCGGAGAGCGCGGCGAAGACTACAATCTGCTGATTATTTCCCGGCTGCAGGAATCTGAGATCGAATGCCGTCTGCGAAACCAGAATAGCGAGCAGCAAAAAAACCGACATCGCGAGCAGAATGATGACGTGCTTGCGGTTGGAGGTTTCCGGAACGCGAGTTGGAACGGTCTGCAGCACGCGAATTCAGCGGTCCAGCCGCTGCAACCCAGTCGCCACCTGCAGGGAATGGACTCGAAGTCATTATAGATGCACAGCGTGGCGCAGGAGAGGCCTCAATCGCTGCCAGGACATTGGATGGTCAATGCCGGGGTGAGCGGCGCGCGGAAAGTTCTTCGAGCACCGCACGGTAGGCGGGCTTGGGGTGGTAGGCTCGATCGAAGGGCAGCGCCTCTCCGCGAGCGCCGTGGGAGTGAGAGCCGATCCAGGAATATTTGTCGGTGAATCCCCAGGTCTGGATCGCGGTGCAGCCTAGGCTGTTTAGACATGCCCGCACGATGCCACGATAGAGATCGGCTTGGCGGGTCAAATCGCCGTTGCTACGGGGTCCGTTCGCATTTAGTGGCAGCGCAACGTCGAGCTCGGTGATGTGAACTTGCAAACCGAGCGCCGTAAGCCGGGCAATGTTCGCAGCAATGTCGGCCGTGAGCGCCAGGTTGTCCCCATCGACGGTAGGTACGTGCATCTGCAGCCCGATGCCGTCGATGGGAACGTCACGGCGCTTGAAGTCCTCGACCATGGCGTAGATCGCATCCGATTTGCGGTTCAGTCCTTCGCCTTCCGCTTCGTTATAGAAGAGCAAGGCGTGCGGATCTGCCTTATGCGCCCAGCGGAACGCCTGTTCGATGTAGGCGGTTCCTTCGGTGGAGAATCCGATCCCGGGTTGGTTGAACCAGATGGAGTCGCGAACATTGCCGTTCTCATCGAGCGCTTCGTTCACCACATCCCAGGCGAAGACCTGACCCTTATAGTGCTTCATGACGCGGATGATGTGTTCGTGCAGGAGGCGCGATAAGTGCCGCGGGGTGAAGTGACCTTGCGTAAGCCAATCCGGATTGGTGCGAGCCCAGACCAGGCAATGGCCGCGGATCTTCATCTGATGTGCCTGCGCGAAGCGGACTAATTCGTCGCCCTGGCGAAAGTCGTACGTGGTGGCATCGGGCCGCAAGACCCACCACTTCATGGCATCTTCCGCCTCAACCATGTTGAATTCGCGCGCCAAAGTAGAAGCGTAGGCAGGCTCGGAAAGTTGGGGAGAACGGACGGCGGTGCCGAAGAGCAAGCCAGCACTGTCTGACGCCTGCCGTAGTGATTGAGCACTACAGACAAATGCCGTTGCAGCCACGAGAATTGCCAACCGCCATAAATGTTTAAGCAACGCGTTCCTTTTCGAGGATGTCTATCTCTGGGCCTGGCAGCGGAGCTGAGGCCTTTCCTACTTAGACCGAGGCAGGAACCTTTGTAAAGGGCATTCGTCACATCGGGCCTGTGATTTTCTGCAGTAGTTCTTTCCTACTCCCACAATAAGGCCGTGCATCTCGTTGTAAACCTGGGTTAAGGCTGCGCGCTTCGCCGTGCTCATGCGAGAGGGAGGATGCGCGGCGCCGGCGAATCCCGCCGCCAAGTGTTGGCTTCCAGCCGCGCCGCCGGAGCCTGCAACGGTTTCTGCCAGCGGCTCCAGCGCCTGCTCAAACAGTTCTCGAATCTCTTCATAAGGAGTGGTTTCGGGCAATATGTCGTGGCGCGCGAGAATTCGGCGTGTATAAGCGTCAACCACAAAAACCGGATGGTTTCCGGCATAGAGCAGAATGGAATCGGCTGTCTCGGGGCCGATGCCGTGCAGCTTGAGAAGCTCTTGGCGAAGTTCTTTCGTAGGACGCGCAAATAATTTCGGCAAAGAGCCTTCGTAATTTTTGTCCAGAAACGTAACGAAAAGTTTCAGCCGTTTGGCTTTCTGACGGAAGTATCCGGCGGGCCGGATCTGGCGTTCCAGTTGAGCGAGCGAAGCCCGGCGAATCCCTCTTATGCTGAGCAGGCGCGCCGCGCGAAGATTCGTCAGAGCCTTTTCGACATTTGTCCACGCCGTGTTCTGCGTGAGGTACGCACCCACAATCACTTCGAACTGCGACCGAGCCGGCCACCAATGTTGCGGTCCCCAAGCGCGAAATAAAGACCGGTAATAGCTGCGAATCTGATTTTGCCTGGCATCAACCTGCAAAGGTTAGAAACTCCTGTGGGTTGAGTTTACGCCGCCGGCAGCGAAAGCCGCATTCATTCGAGCGATCGTCGGCGTGCTTACCGAAGTGCATGTACTTCAGCCTGAGATTGGCACCGAATTGCCAACAAAAGCTCAATTGGCGCGGGTTCCGACCTAATCCTAGCCGCATGCTCGCTGCCGCAATGAAGTCCAAGTACCACGGTAACTGGTAAGGTAATCGACTTGCTGTGACAATTTCTGTCAACACAAAGACACTGCTTTTCTCCCACAGCAAGAAGCGGCGCTTCGTGTAAATGCCAGGTGATTCGGCCCGGCATCTTTCCACTACGTGGATAGGAGATCGACGTATGTCTCAACGGCTGGGTGACCTTCTCGTCAAAGAGAAGATCATTACCCCAGAGCAGTTGGAACAAGCGACCAAGGCCCAGAAGGAGCAGAACTGCCGCCTGGGCTCTGCCTTGGTGAAGCTCGGCTTCCTCACGGATGAGGACGTCACGAATTTTCTCTCCCGGCAGTATGGCGTTCCGGCCATCAATCTCTCATATTTCGAAATCGATCCGGCAGTGGTCAAGCTGATTCCGTTTGAAACCGCGAAGCGCTACCAAATTCTTCCGTTAAGCCGCGTGGGCGCATCGCTCACCATCGCGATGGTCGATCCGACCAACGTCTTCGCGATGGACGATATCAAGTTCATGACCGGCTTCAACATCGAACCGGTTGTGGCCTCCGAAAGCTCGATTCTCGCAGGCATCGATAAGTCGTACGGCTCGGCTACAAAGGAAGAAGACCTCGAAACCGTGATGCAGTCGATGACGGAGTTGAATGAGAGCGACATCGAGGTGCAGGCGGAAGAGCAGGAGATGGAGCTTTCGCAGCTGGAAAAAGCTGCGGACGAAGCCCCCGTCGTCAAACTGGTGAACCTGGTGCTTACCGATGCGGTAAAGCGCGGAGCCAGCGATATTCACATTGAGCCTTACGAAAAAGAATTCCGCGTGCGCTTCCGCATTGACGGCGTCCTGCAGTCAATTATGTCGCCGCCCATGAAGCTCAAAGACGCAATCACCTCCCGCCTGAAGATTATGGCGAAGCTCGACATCAGCGAGAAGCGCCTGCCGCAGGATGGCCGCATCATGCTGAAGATGAACATCGGGGGCCGCAAAAAGCAGCTCGACTTCCGTGTCAGCACTCTGCCAACTCTGTGGGGCGAAAAAATCGTGCTGCGCTTGCTCGATAAAGAAAACCTGCGCCTTGACATGACCAAGCTGGGTTTCGAGCCGGAATCTCTGGTCAAGTTCGAGAAGGCCATTCTCAAGCCTTACGGCATGGTGCTGGTGACCGGACCAACGGGATCAGGAAAAACCAACACACTCTACTCATCCATTTCGCGCCTTAACCAGCCTGACACCAACATTATGACCGCCGAAGATCCGGTCGAATTTCAGTTGGGGGGCGTCAATCAAGTGCAGATGAAAGAGCAGATTGGATTGAACTTTGCCGCGGCCCTGCGCTCGTTCCTGCGTCAAGATCCCAACATCATTCTGGTCGGCGAAATCCGCGACTTCGAAACCGCCGAAATTGCCATCAAGGCCGCCCTTACGGGTCACCTTGTGCTTTCCACTCTGCACACCAACGGCGCGCCCGAAACCATTACGCGCTTGATGAACATGGGCATCGAGCCATTCCTGGTAGCGACGTCAGTTCACCTGATCTGCGCCCAGCGCTTGATTCGGCGCATTTGCAAGGACTGTTCGGAGACGGTCGAGGTTCCAGTTCAGACTTTGATCGAAGAAGGTTTTACTCCCGAAGAAGCCAAGACCATCAAGATTCAGAAAGGCAAAGGCTGCGGAGTTTGCAACAACACTGGCTACAAAGGCCGTTGCGGTTTGTATGAGGTGATGGAAGTGGACGATGAAATCCGCGAACTCGTATTGGTGGGAGCTTCGGCGGTGGAATTGAAAAAGAAAGCGATCGAGCGCGGAATGATCACGCTCCGGCGCAGCGGTCTGATCAAAGTGGCGGCGGGCATCACCACCTTGGAAGAAGTTGCCCGCGAGACTATTCACTAATTTGTAGCAGGGCAAGAGGCAAGGAAGGATCACGATCATGGGTTTGTCGTTAAGCGATTTGCTGAAACGAATGCTGGAGATGAATGGCAGCGATCTTCACATCACCACGAACTCGCCGCCGCAGATCCGCGTTCACGGGCACCTGGTGCCGCTCGATCTTCCTCAGATGACGCCCGCCGAGACCAAGCAACTGGCCTACAGCGTCATGACCGATTCGCAGAAGCACCGCTTTGAGGAAAGTCTCGAACTGGACTTCTCTTTCGGATTGAAAGGACTGGCCCGCTTCCGCGCCAACGTGTTCAACCAGCGTGGCGCGACGGCGGCTGTTTTCCGTCTGATTCCTTTCGAAATCAAGTCTTTCAATCAACTCGGTTTGCCCGCTGTAGTGAGCAAGCTGTGCGACAAGCCCCGCGGTTTGGTGCTGGTCACGGGACCGACCGGCTCCGGTAAGTCCACAACTTTGGCGGCCATGATCGACAAGATCAACAGCGAACGGCACGACCACATCCTCACCATTGAGGATCCAATCGAGTTCGTGCACATGAATAAGAACTGCGTGGTCAATCAGCGCGAACTGCACGCCGACACCAAGAGTTTTTCTGATGCATTGCGCGCCGCTCTTCGTGAAGACCCGGACGTGGTGCTGATCGGCGAAATGCGCGACCTGGAAACCATCGAGTCGGCGCTGCGCATCGCCGAAACCGGTCACTTGACCTTCGGCACACTGCACACCAATTCGGCGACTTCCACCATCAACCGCATCATTGACGTGTTTCCCGCGCACCAGCAGCCTCAGATTCGCGCCCAGCTTTCGCTGGTGCTCGAAGGCATCATGTGCCAAACCCTTCTACCGACCATCAGCGGGAAGGGACGCTCCATGATTATGGAAATTCTTA
Organism: uncultured Acidobacteriota bacterium; assembly: GCA_963761915.1. Classification (GTDB taxonomy): domain Bacteria; phylum Acidobacteriota; class Terriglobia; order Terriglobales; family Acidobacteriaceae; genus Sulfotelmatobacter. The sequence goes on along the minus strand of CAVXIO010000003.1, from coordinate 167,572 downwards.
TCCCCAACCCCGCGGTTCGTAACTTAATTCGCGAGGACAAAATTCACCAGGTCTATTCAGCAATGCAGTCCGGGCAGGACAAATTCGGAATGCAGACCTTCAATCAGGCACTGGCCACAGCATATTTCCAGAAGCAGGTGGCGATCGAGGTAGCGCTGCAGCGCTCCAGTAATCCCGAGGAACTGCAGGAAATGATCAACCGCGGGGCCAGCTTGTTAAGCCGGCCTACGGCGGGATCAGCGATGGCGAAAGGAGCAGCACCAGCCAAGCGCTGAGAACATAAATCGCTATTGCGAAAGGCCCGCGATGCGCAGCGGAAAAATTGAATTGGGCCGCATGAAGTTGACAAGTCAGAGAACGACACTGAGGAGAGGTTAAACACCATGCCAGTTTTCACATTTTCCGGCAAGGATGCCTCCGGACAGAAGGTTTCCGGAGAGCGCATGGCACCAAACAAACAAGCTCTGGGCCAGCAATTACGGCGCGAGCGTATCACACCCGGCGCGATCCGGGAAAAGGGCAAAGAGTTTGTTATGCCCACCTTCGGATCGGGCCGAGTCAAGGTCAAGGACATCGCCATCTTCTTTCGCCAGTTTTCGGTGATGATCGATGCCGGTCTGCCACTGGTGCAGTGTCTGGAAATTCTGGCGGCCAACCAGGAAAACCAGGCATTCCAGAAGACTCTGACTGGCGTCCGCACCACGGTGGAAGGCGGCGCTACCCTGGCCAACGCCATGCGGCAATATCCCAACGTCTTCGACGACCTCACCACCAACATGATTGAAGCGGGTGAGACCGGCGGTATTTTGGACATCATCCTGCAACGGCTGGCGACCTACGTCGAGAAGGCAGTCCGGCTGAAGGCTGCGGTGAAATCGGCATTGATCTATCCCGTCGCGGTTGTAAGCATCGCGACCCTGATCGTCGGCGCCTTGCTCAAGTGGGTGGTGCCGATCTTCGCCAATCTTTTCGCTGGCTTGGGTGTCACGCTGCCGCTTCCCACCCGTATCGTCATGGGTCTAAGCGCGTTTGTGCAGAGCTTCTGGTGGGTCTTTCTGGCGGCGGGCGCGGGTGTGGTGTATGGCATGAAGCAAATCCGTAAGCACCCCAGAGGACGCTACTACACCGACAAAGCGATGCTCTATATACCGGTCATTGGCCCGCTACTGCGCAAGATCGCCGTGGGCCGATTTACTCGTACCCTTGGCACTTTGATCACTTCTGGTGTGCCCATTCTTGAAGGCTTGGCCATTACTGCCAGGACTTCCGGCAATGCCGTGCTGGAGGAAGCCCTCATGAAGGTACGGAAGGCCATCGAAGAAGGCCGTACGATCGTGGATCCTCTCAGAGAATGCGGTGTCTTCCCCAACATGGTGACGCAGATGATTGGCGTGGGCGAAGCTACCGGCGCCATGGACAACATGCTGCAGAAGATCGCCGACTTCTATGAAGAAGAAGTGGACGCGGCGACCAAGGACATGCTGGCCATGTTGGAACCGGTGATCATCGGAGTGCTGGGCGTAACCATCGGAGGTATCGTGATTTCGCTCTACATGCCTCTGTTCGCCATGATCGCCAAGCTGGCGGGCTAGAAAGAAACGAGGTTTTGGGTCTTAGGTGTTAGGTCTTAGGCCTAGATCCTAAAGCTTCTCATCTGACGTCGAGCACCTAAGACCTGAAACCTGAGGCCTAAGACCCGAGATAGCGATGCAATCGACATTTGACGAGCGGAATTGGCTGGCCTGGCTGGTCAAAGTACGGATCCTGATCCTTACTATTTTGCTCGCCATCCAGTTGGCGGTCGCGGCGTTGACGCCGACACGCCTGCCGCTTCGTCTTTTCTTAAGCACGATCCTCCTCTGGTATACGTTCTCGCTCTTTTATGTTCTTCTGCTGTCCTTCTGGAACGAACACAGGTTGCAGGCGTCCTTGCAGGTTCTGACCGATCTAATCATGGTCAGTTTGGTCGTCCATGAAACCGGAGGTTGGGATAGTTCGTTGAACTTTCTCTATCCTCTGGTCATCATTGTGGCCGGAATTCTGCTTCCGCGGGTGTGGACGCATTTGGTCGCAGCGCTGGCCTTCATTCTTTATGGTGCGGTCCTCGAACTCAACTATTACGAGGTTGTGCGCTCCTACTGCAGCACGCATCCCGAACTCAAGGCGCTAGAGGGGATAATTTTCGTCAACCTGTTTGCGTTTCTTGCAGTCGCCTACCTGGCCAGCCTGCTATCCGCGAAGCTGCGCCAGGCCCGCGTACAACTCGAAGACACCAGCGGCGCGCTGGAGGATCTCCAGATCCTGCACGAGAACATTATTCAATCGATCAGCAGCGGATTGATCACTACTGGTCTCGACGGACGCATCACGCTGGTCAATAACGCAGCGCAAAAACTCCTGGAGCGCAGGCCCGATCAGTTGCTGGGTAACCCGGTGACGGGCTTATTCCTAGATGTGCTTCCCAATGGGGAGTCGCGGACGCACGCTGAGGTCCGTTTCGATACGCCCGCAAGCTTCCGCAAGACGGTTCGTGTAAGAGTAGCCACCTTGAACGTGCCGGACCGCGGTTTGCTGGGATACGTTTACGCTCTGGACGATCTCACCGAGATCCGCCGACTGGAGCGCGAAGTCCGCATGCAGGACCGCCTGGCCGCTGTAGGTCGGCTGGCGGCGGCGATCGCTCATGAGATTCGCAATCCGCTTACCTCAATCGCCGGCTCGGTCAGTATGCTTTCCGGCATACCCGAAATGAACGAGGAGCACCGTCATTTGCTCGAAATCGTAACGCGCGAATCGCAGCGATTGAACGGCATCATCACCGATTTTCTGGCTTACTCCCGCGGCAAACAGTATCACTTCGAGAAGGCCAACCTGGTGCCCTTGTTGGAAGACACTCTCACGCTTATGCGGCACCGCATGATCGCGGAGAACACCGGCATCACCATCGAGAGCCGGTCTTCCGTTTCTGAAGCGTGGGTGCTCGCCGATGGCGACAGGATCAAACAGGTTTTCTGGAACTTCGCCGAGAACGCAGTGCGTGCCATGCAGCATGGCGGCAGTTTGAAGGTGGCAATCGAGCGCCTCGAAGATGACTGGCAGATCAGTTTCACCGACACCGGAACTGGGATGACGCCGCAGCAAACCGAAAAGATTTTTGAGCCTTTTCAATCGAATTTCGAAGGGGGCACGGGGCTTGGCCTGGCGGTCGTCTACCAGATCGTGCAGGCGCACGAGGGCCGCGTCTGGGCGCGGTCCAGGCCCGGCCAGGGAACTACCTTCGTGCTCAGGCTGCGGCGGCTTGACGGAGAAAGGCAGGTTGCCCGTGTCGCTGCTGCCGAGTATTTCGCATCCACGTCGCCGGCTCCTCCGCCCGCGCAGCTAACAACTGCCGCGGCAGAAGGGAGGCGGCATGGCTAACATTCTGGTTTGTGACGATGAACGCTCCATCTGTGAAATGCTCGATATCGCCCTGCGGCGCGACGGACACCGCGTCGAAACTGTGCAATCCGGCCAGGCTGCCAAGAATAAGATTGACGGCAATCTTTACGATCTGATCATCACCGATATCAAGATGCCGAACATCGACGGCATTGAAGTCCTGCGCCATGCGCATCGCGTTTCACCCGATTCGCCGGTAGTTCTCATCACCGCCGTAGACGACTACGAAGCCGCCGTGGAAGCGGTAAAAGCCGGAGGCGCATCGGATTACATTCGCAAGAGTCCCGGACTGGTCGACGAAATCAGGCTGACCATTGACCGCGTGCTCGAGAAGGCCTCCCTCAGCAAGCAGAACTTCGCCCTGCGGCGCGACGCTGCCTCCCACAACTCGCTCGATAACATCATCGGTTCCAGTGCGGCCATGGAGAAGCTGAAGCAGACCGTTCGCACGGTCGCTTCCACGGCTAGTACGGTCCTGATCCATGGCGAAAGCGGTACCGGTAAAGAACTGGTAGCCCGCGCGCTTCATATCTGTTCGCCGCGCGCCACCGAACCCTTCGTCTCCGTGAACTGCGGAGCTTTCCCCGAGACTCTGCTCGAAAGCGAACTCTTCGGTTATTTGAAAGGCGCTTTTACCGGGGCTACTCAGAACAAGCGCGGACTTTTCGAAGTGGCCGGCGGGGGAACCATCTTTCTGGACGAAATCAGTGAAATGACGCTGGCCATGCAGGTGAAACTGCTGCGCGTATTGCAGGAGCGGACCGTGCGGCCGGTGGGCGGCACCAGCGAAATTCCTATTGATGTGCGGGTCATCGCCGCGACCAATCGCGACCTCGACAAAGCGGTCGCCGAAAATCTGTTCCGTGAAGATCTCTACTACCGCCTTAATGTAATTCCTATCCGCGTGCCGAATCTGCGCGAGCGCCGCGAAGACATCCTCCTGCTGGCCAATCATTTCCTGAAGAAATATGCCGCAGCGGCCAGTCGAAGTATCCTGCGCGTGAACAAAGCCTCGCTCGATGCTTTATGTGACTACGAATGGCCCGGAAACGTCCGCCAGTTGGAGAATACTGTCGAGCGCGCCGTGGCTTTGGAGATGACGGACGAATTGCATGTCGAGTTGCCCGCTGAACGACCAAAAGCCCGGGCTGCCGCGGCCGGTGTGGGCGCCTCAGACAGTATGTCCGAGATAGCTCCAGGCGCGGTGCTTCCCGAAGGCGTGGGCATGGAGGGTTACGTCGCGAGCATCGAACGTACACTGCTGCAGAACGCCCTCGACCGCTCCAACGGCGTGCAGACCAAAGCTGCTGATTTGCTTGGAATCTCCTACCGCTCGTTCCGGCATTTGATGAAGAAGTACGAGCTGTAAAAGTGAAGACATCGCGGTGCTAGAATGTTTGGCCGTGCCGTCGGAGAAGAACTCGAAGCAGCTTAAAGTCTGGCTCTGGCTGTTCGGTGTTGTCTTTGCGTTGCTGCCGATTGGCGCAAACTACGTGAACGGCAGCCTGGACCACAATGCTCCGGGCTGGATCGACCTGTTGGCGGGCGGCGAGCTATTCCTGATCTCAAGTGCGATTGCCGCCGACGCTGTCTTCAAGGCGCTACGGGGCGGGGATGAATTCCGTGGGCTGCGGGTTTTTACAGGAGGCTGCTGCCTTCTCGTGGTCGCCGCCACATCACTCTATTTCGGACGAATTGCCTACTCCGAGCAGGAACGTCGGGTCGCGATCGAAGCCGCCATCCGGGCGAATGATCTTGGCCTGGCCCTCCGTTATGTCAGTTCCGGCATGGACCGTATGGTGATTGCCGGACACTCTTTTTGGCTTTTCGTGTTCGCTGTCATTTCGGCTCTCTGCGTTATAATCATAGAGGAGGATTAGGAAATGTCGGTCGAGATCGTAGTTGGCGCGATCGGCGCTCTAGGGTCGCTTACGGCTGTGGTCCTGAAAACCCTTTTCCGGAATTCCGAAGAGTCCGAGGAGGTTACCGTGACCGTGCAACGGGGTGATGAACGAATTGAAAAACACGGAGTTATGCGGGCCGGCGACGCTTCCAAGGTGCTCGACATGGTTCGGGACCAAAGCCATGCCAAGGTTGCTGCCAAATAGAAATTAGTCAACCTTCATTTAGTCCCCTTCAACTGTTGTTTCCATCCCAGCACCCGCGCCTTGGCTCCCTCAGCCTCAGCTTCCGGAATCATCCCTTTTTTCTGGTAGAGCACCGACAAGCTGGTGTGGGCGAGCACGTCATCGGGATCTAATTCGGTAATCTGTTGCGCCACGGAGATCGCCTCGTCGTAACGCTGCAAATCCTGCAGTGCACGCGCCAGCCCATGCATGGCCTCGGTAAATGTGGAATCGGCCGCCAGCGATTCCCGGTAAGCCGCGACCGCTTCTTCCAGCTTCCCATCCGCCATCAAATCAAGCGCGGCATAGTAATAGTGTTCGGCCTTCTGGCGGGCGTCTGCATCGGACATGAAAGGAATCCCCGGCGGAATCAGGATTCTAACATGCACTGCGTGCGCTTGTTTCGCGTGCCCGGAGCGACCTGATCCTCCTCCCAAGAGGCCAGCACTGAGAACTGAGAACTGAGAGCTGAGAACCGAGAACTGATTTATGATCTTTCCATGCGCCATTCCCTGCGCTTTCTCTGGAACGCCACTAAAGGCCATCGTCTGGCACCATGGCGAAGTCCTTACCTCTTGTGGCGCATCGAGACTTATTGCGGCGTGAAGATGACGCAGATCGGTTTTCTTGAATTCTGGGAATTTCTGTGGCGGGAGCGCACCAGTCTGTGGCGCTTTTTGAAATGGACGGCCGAGATGGAGCGCTACGCCCACCCCAAGCCAAATAATCTCTAGATTAAGCTACGCGCCCTTGCCGGCAGCAGCACCTTCGCCGAGGATGACAGTTACGTCGGTCCCTTTGCCCGCCCCGGTCAGCTGAGCCGCAGCGCCGCGGTTTGCGGCAATCTCCAAAAAACCCATACTGCCGAGAATGCCGAACACCTCGCCCGGAGCGCCCTCCGCATAGGCGCTGTGCATCTCGCTAATCTCGTGGCTGCCGACAACAATCTTGAACCCTTTCGCTTCTGCTCCAAAAAGGACGGGAGCATCTTGCGGAGTGAAGTTAGTAATAAGATTTCCGAAGCGGTCTACTTTCAGGACAACCCCGCGCAGGCGGTTGCTGTCGACAGCCTTCGGCTTCGGCGCCGAGAAGCGCACATACTCCTGCACTTCTTCCCCAAATTTCAGTGTGTCAACCTCCTTGGCAAGGTACGCCGCCACCGGAGAAAAAATATCTCGCGCGTGGAATGTGTTGCTGACCGGCTGCAGAAAATAATGTTCGGAGGTAATATGCCGCACGTGCATGCGCTCTTCGCGCGCATAGACCAGAGAAAGCACGCCATTGTCGGGCGCGACGAAATGATATTTATCGCACGACGCTATAATCGGCTGCCGCGCCGTGCCAACCCCCGGGTCTACAACCACCAGATGCACCGTGCGCGTAGGAAAGTACGAATAGGCCCGCGAAATGGTAAGCGCTCCATCCAGCACATCGAAGGCCTGCACGGCATGGCAGATATCAACAATCTGGGCCTCCGGCACAATATCCAGAATGACGCCTTTCATGGTGCCCACAAAGTGGTCGTTGGTGCCGAAATCGGTAGTCAGAGTAATGACCGGACGATAAGCCACAAGTTTCCTCTCGAATAGAAGACACAACTCCCAGAACGTCGAAAGTAATTGCTGGTAACCGCCGAGTCAAGACACTGAGGTAATGGCTATCTCAATTACTCGTATCGCAAGGCTTCAATTGGGCTCATGCGAGCGGCTTTCAACGCGGGATAGAATCCTGAGCACATTCCCACCACCGAAAGGATGATGAACGAGATGATCATGACGCTCAGCGATGCGTGCAGAAAAATCGCGCCCTCATGGTTCGCGGTCTTATAGAACTCGTCGTACAGCGGCATGGGCGGAATGATCCAGGTAAGCACTTCGGCCACGGCCATTCCTATTGCGCCGCCCACAAAGGTAAGCACCAGGGCTTCCAGCAGGAACTGGACCAAAATATGCCGCGGTCGCGCTCCGATTGCCTTGCGCAGACCAATCTCTCGGGTTCGCTCGGTGACCGACACCAGCATAATGTTCATCACGCCGATGCCTCCGACCGCCAGCGTAATCATGCCGATCAGTCCCAGCACGGCCTGCAGCCCCAGCGAAAACCCGTTGATCATGGCCCGGTCTTCAATGGTGTCCCAAACCGGCGTTGCCTTGTCGTCTTTCGGATCGAAGTGATGCCGCCGTGCAACCACCTCCCGCACCGCCGCCAGAGCCTTCTTGTTGAGTTCCGATGCGGTCGGCTCAAAGATGATTTCGTCCGGATCCCGCAGGTTCTTCAGATCGCGCATCAGGCCGAACGGAATAAAGCCATTGCTGTTGTCCGGTCCGTTGTACATCGAGTCCTGAATTTTGTTGCGCAACGTGCCAATGACTTCAAAATCAAGTCCTCCAATGCTGACGTGCTGGCCCACGGCCGGCGCGCCTTGAAAGACCTTCTTCGCCGCCTCGTAGCCTAGAATCACCACGCGGCGATGATCGGAAAAATCTCCTTCTTCGAAGTACCGCCCTTCGGCGATTGTCAGCTTGCGCATCTGCCCGTAGGGCATTTCGACGCCACGCACCTGCACGCTTACCACGCGGGTGCCGAGCTTGAATCCGAAATCCCGATCCGTCTCGGCGCTTACCGCGCGCACGATCGGCACCTCGTCGCGAATCGCCTCCACGTCCTCATATTCGTAGCTGACTTTCTTGCCTGCTCGCTGGCCGCCAGCTTGCATGCTAGTCTGTCCCGGCCATAGGACGATGACGTCATTGCCCATGTTGAGAAAAGCATGCAGCACACTGCCGCCCAGACCCTGGCCGTAAGCCAACAGCAACACCACGGAAGCCAGCCCCCATACAATGCCGAGCATGGTGAGCAGGGAGCGCATGCGGTCGCGCATAAGCGCCTGCCAGCCTTGCAAGATGAGTTCTCTTAGAAACATGATGGAACCAAGCCGTCACTTGATCGGAGACCGCTATTCGATGTGAATATCGCCCGATCCTGTACGCAGCGTGAGCAACGGGCCCCCGCCTCGAACTTTGCCGATAATCGACTTGCGCGTTTCCTGCACGCGGCCCTGCACAGTCATGGTGATTGGAGCATCCACCGTTAAAGTGCCGGAACTGGTGGAAATATCCGCGTCGAATGCCGCGTTCGCGGGTAACCGGACGTGCACATTGCCCGATCCAGTTCGAATTCCCCAGGTGCCCGTCTGCGTGCCCTCGGCCGTAATATCGCCACTGCCCGCATCGGCGCGAAAAGCGCCCTGAATGCCGCGAGCCGTGATGTTTCCGGAACCGGTATGCAGATCCACATCGCCTGATCCAGTTTCTTCCAGTTCGATGTTTCCGCTGCCCGCGCCTCCGCGCACCGGACCAGCAATCTCCCGCGCCCGCACGTCGCCCGACCCGGTCTGCAGCCGAATCTCTCCGGTAAGCCGCGACAGCTTCATGTCTCCCGATCCGCTTTGCAGGTCGGCATTGCCGTGAGTGCCTTCAATAATCTGGTCGCCCGAGCCGCTGTGGGTGCGGATGGTGGTATCGGCAGGCACGGTGATTTCGTAGTCCACCGAAATATCGTGGGCATTCACATAATCGACGTGGATGCTGTTGCCCTCCTGCCGCAGCGGAGGATGCTGCTCAATATCGCTTACGTCGGCGTGCCGGCCTCCGAACAGCCAATGGTCTCCGACGAAAATCTTGCCGCGAATGGTGACCGAGCCCGACGCGCCGCTGCGCACGATAATGTCGCCAGAATGGGTTTGCACTTCCAGATCCACGGGCCCGTTGACCTGGAAGGTTTTCTCAAAGGTTCCTTGCGGCGTAGACGCGGCCGCAAACGTAGAGGCAAGCAGCACAACCAGCGCGATCGCCAAGAAGGAGGATCGAGCCGGAATCGAAACAGCAATGCGGAAGTTGCGTTCGTTATTCATGTCGTAGTGACTCCACAGGTGTCATTTCCGCGGCACGCTGGGCAGGATACATGCCCGCGGTCACGGTGATTACAGAAAGCGTCAGAATCGAAGCGATAATCGAAATCGGAGAAACGATGGGATGAGGAACAAAATCTGGCAGCGGCACCGCGCCCATCGCTACGCACGTTCCCACGCCGAAAGTAAGTCCTAGAATTCCGCTCACCACAGTCAGCATAGCCGATTCGGCAAAGAACTGCCCCAGGATGTCGCGCTTGGTCGCGCCCATTGCTTTGCGCGTCCCAATCTCGCGAGTGCGTTCCGTCACCGAAACCAGCATGATGTTCATCACGCCGATGCCGCCCAGGCAAAGCGTCACGATGGCGACACATCCAAAGAAAATCGTGACTACGCCGAAGATTTTATCCAGCAGTTTCGCGCCTTCCATGGTGTCCCAGACGAACAGAGCATCTTTATCGAGCGGATCGAAATGGTGAACTCGGCCCAGCGCCTTGCGTACTTGCAAGACCGCCTCGTCATGCTCTTCCGGATCGGCCACTTCGAAAACGATGTCATCGAGCCAGCCCCGAGTAATGCTGCTCCCTTTCTTCTCGGGAGGCGGAAAATCTCGCGCCACGGCCGAATAGGGCGCGAACAGATAATCGTTATCCGGCCCGTTGTAATTGGAATTCTGCTTCTTTTCCGCCAGCACTCCAATCACGGTGTAAGGCACGCTCTTGATTAGCAAGGGAGTGCCGATCGACGGCTGTCCGGGAAACAGTTGCCGGTTCGCCGCGAATCCCAGCACCACTACCCGCCGCGCGTCGCGCTCATCTTCTTCCGTAATCAACCGGCCTTCGCTGAGGTTCAACGAGCGAAAGTCCTGATACGACGGCCACATTCCCACCACGCCGCGATTCGCCGAATTGAACTGGCTCACCTCAGGAATACTGCGCCTCAGTTCCGGGCTCACATTCTTTACGGAGTAGCATTCCATGCGTATCAGTCGCGCGTCATCCACATTCAGCTGGATTTCGCGCCCCGCCGCCCGCCCACCCACTTGCGAACTCGTGCGCCCACCCCACGCGATGACGAGGTCTTTGCCAAGCGTCTCCATGTGTTTTTTTTGATCGACGCTGAACCCGCGCCCGAGCCCCACCAGCAGGATCACCGATGCGATCCCCCACACAATGCCAAACATCGTGAGGAAAGTTCGCGTCTTGTGAGCGCGGAATGTAGCTAGAGCCTGGCGCAGGATTTCGAGGAGTGTCATGGGAGCTTCCTAAGAGCGGGTTCCGGCTCCCGGAATCCGGCAACCGGGTTTAGATTTTCGACCGAAAGCCGGAAGCCGGGAGCCGGAAGCTGCGTCCCTACTGCAGCACTACCTGGTCGCCTTCCTTCAACCCGCTGAGCACTTCCGTCTTGGCGCCGTTCGAGATTCCGATATTCACCGCTATCTTATCCTTGCCGTCTTTGCCCTTCGGATCGGGGATTTCCACCGAAGCTTTCTTGTCCTTGTCGTAGAGGATTGCGCCTTCCGGAATCTGCAGCACGTTCTTGTGCTCTTCCAGAATGATCTCGGCATTGGCGGTCATTTCGGCTTTGAGTTCGCCGCCCGGATTCTGAATTGAAACCCGCACTTCGAATGTGGTGACGTTATCTTTCTCCACGCCCATCGGAGAAATCTTGGTCACCTTGCCGGTGAAGGTTTTGTCCTTGAACGATTCCACCTTGATCCGCGCCGGTTGGCCAAGATAGACCTTGCCGATATCGCTCTCGTCCACTTTTCCCTTCACATAGACTTCGCTGGTATCGCCAAGCGTCATCACCAGCGTGGCTGAAGAACCCAGCACCAGGATCGAGCTCACGGCGTCGCCCATTTCCACATCGCGCGAGAGCACGATGCCATCGATCGGAGAAACAATGTCGGTATAGCTGAGCTGCTCCTCCAACTGCTTGAGATTGGCCTGATCCTGCGCGACCTGTGCTTTGGACTGCGCGATCTTCGCCTTCAGCACAGTCATCTGCGCCTTGGCGACATTCTGCTTATTCAACGACATTTCATAATTCTTCTCGGCATCATCCAGCGCCGAAGCCGAAACTACTCCATCCTTCGCCATTCCCACCGCGCGATCATAGGCGCGCTTCAGCAAAGGTACATCCGGTCCTTCCGCGTCTACCTTGGATCGCTCGTAGTCGGCCTGAGAACTGTTCAGATTTGCGTCGGCCGCATCCAAAGCCGCGCGCGACTGCGCCACCTGCGCCTCAATCTCCACCTTGTCGAGCTGCGCCAGCAATTGGCCTTTCTTCACATGGTCCCCATATTCCACAAGCAACTTCTTCACGATGCCGCTGGCCTTCGACTTCACTTCGACTTTGGTGATGGGCGTTACTTTGCCGGTCGCAACCACGCTCTTCGCCAGGTCGCCCTTTTCCACCTTCGCTAGCTTCGAAGGATCGATCTTGGTGCCGCCGCGCGTGAGCGCGAAAACCACAACTGCGCCGAGCAGAACGATCGCCACCCCAACGCCTATCCAGATAAACAGTCTGCGACGCTTCTTCTTATTATTTCCGTTTCCGTTCACAGCCACCTCCTGAATATTCAGTCAATACGCGCTGAAAGTGTTTCCTGAAATTGAGCCGTCCTGCGCTCTCAATATCTTGTACGCACCCTAAGTTGACTTTGTTCCAGAGATTTCGAGTCGAACCAGAGATTGCGGCAGGCTAAAGGTTTTGCCACCTGCCAGTTAGACCGTCGTTATTGAAAAATGGTAGCCTGACGAGCCCAAAAGTTTTACCCTGTGTTCCCAATGCCCGCAACCTGCCTTGAGCGGAGTCGAAGGGTGCTAAGCATTTAAGATGTCGCTTCCGGCCCCAGCCCCTTTGGAATGCTAGAATTACCCGTCAGAATTACTTCTAAATGATCGCCATTAAATGATCGCCTTTGTGCTGCTCCGCGTGCTGCTGATCCTTCTCCTGGTGGCGGCCAACGCGTTTTTCGCCGCCGCCGAATTCTCCCTGGTCAGCGTGCGCGATACCCGCATTCAGCAGCTCATTGCCTCCGGCCGCATTGGCGCCCGCATCGTCCAGCGTCTCCACCAGCATCTCGACGAGGTCGTAAATGGCGTGCAACTGGGCATCACCATGGTCAGTCTAACCTTAGGCTGGATCGGCGAACCCATGGTCGCCCAGTGGGTCGAAAAACTTAGCTTCGTCCACGAGGTTCCTCACGCCGCGGTATACGCAAACGGGATCGCCTTCACAATCGCTTTTACCCTGATCACCTATCTGCACGTGCTGCTCGGCGAACTCGTCCCGAAGACTCTGGCCCTGCAGCGCGCCGAACAGATTGCCCTTGCCGTCGCCGCGCCCATGGAAGCCTTCCTCACCCTCACTCGTCCCCTGCTCTTTTTCATGCGGCAATCTGGCAACCTCGTGTTGCGGCTTTTCGGCGCGCGCGAAACTCGCCGCGGCGGCGCCGTCCACTCTCCCGACGAACTCAAGCTCATCGTTACCGCCAGCCGCCAGTTCGGTCAGATCCCCGAATCGCAGGAAGAAATGATCCATGCCGCCATCGAACTCGACAGCATCACCGTTCGCGAAGTCATGGTGGCGCGCCCCGATATTTTTTCCCTCCCCTCCGATCTCACGCTCGACGAAGCCTTGAACCGCGTAGTCGAAGGCCAGCACTCGCGCATTCCCGTCTACGACCCGCAGAGCGGCCCCGAGCACATCGTCGGAGTCCTTTATTACAAGGAACTGGTCCGCTGGGTGCGCCTAAAGCTCGTCAACATTGGCCAGCCTGTGGCCTCGCGCATTTCCCGCACGCAGATCGGCCAGATCATGCACGACGTTTTAGTCGTTCCGGAAACCAAGGTTCTTGCGGAACTGCTGGATGAATTCAAACAGCGCCGCCGCCACCTGGCCGTCGTGGTCGACGAGTTCGGTTCCACCGCGGGAGTAATCACCGTCGAAGATATTCTTGAGCAACTCGTCGGCGACATCGAAGACGAATTCGACGTCTCGCTTCCAGAGCCAGCGTTAGCCGACGAATCTGTTCTAGTTCTTGAAGGCGCAGTAAATATCCGCGATCTCGAAACCCAGCATGGCCTCATCCTTCCCCGCGATGCCGGCTTTGAAACCCTCGCCGGATTCGTCCTGGCCCGCCTGCAGCGCATCCCGTACCTCGGCGAATCTTTCGCCTACGAGGGCCACCGCTACACCGTCGAAGAAATGGAAGGCCACCGCATCGCCCGGGTGAAGATTGAAAAGCTGGAAAATGTCGACGGCAAAGCAGAGAGCGCCAAGCAGGCGGGGGATTGAGATGATTGGAGCCGATCGTAGGAATTCCCACACCCGTGTCCTCCTGAGCGAAGCGAAGGACCCCATACCAGCCTGCACAACCACGAACTCCACAAGGAGTTTCTATTCCGTACTCGCGGTTAGAACTGGCAACTGGCAACTGGGTACTGGCAACTGAAACTCCTCCTCCAACGCGTCCTCTACACCCTGCCAGTAATCTGGCTGGTAGTGAGCCTGGTCTTCCTCCTGATCCATCTCGTCCCCGGAGACCCCATTCAGCAAATGCTAGGCGAAGGCGCGCCCCCCGCCGACATCCAAGCCACCCGCCACGCCTACGGCCTCGACGCCCCGCTCGGCGAACAATACATCCACTACTGGAAAGGCGTCCTCCACGGCGACCTCGGCCCCTCGTTCCGCTACAACCAAAGCGTGACCCGCCTGCTCACTCAGCGCTATCCCTACACTCTGCAACTCACGCTGGCGTCGCTGTTCGTAGCCATCATACTTTCAATCCCGCCGGCGTGCGCTCCGCCCAGCGCCGCAACCGCTGGGACGACCGCCTGCTCTCCGTCGTCAGCCTCTTCGGCCTGTCATTCCCCAACTTCGCCCTCGGCCCAATCCTCATTCTTCTCTTCGCCATCAAGCTGGGATGGCTCCCCGTCTCCGGCGCCGGCTCCTTCGCCAACCTAATTCTGCCCGCCATCACCATGGGCGGAGCGCTCGCCGCCATCCTCACCCGCATGGTCCGCACCTCCATGCTCGAAGAGCTCAGCCAGGACTACATCCGCACCGCCCGCGCCAAAGGCCTGCCCGAGCGCACGGTAGTCTACCGCCACGCCCTGCGCAACGCCATGATCCCCATCATCACGGTGTTAGGCCTGCAATTCGGCGCGCTGCTAGCAGGCGCAATCGTGACCGAAACCATCTTCTCTTGGCCAGGCATAGGCCGCCTAACGATCCAAGCCATCTCAAACCGCGACTACTATCTGGTGCAAGGCTGCATCCTGGCGATCGGATTGACGTATGTCGCAGTGAACTTCCTGACGGATGTGCTGTACTCGGTGGCGAACCCGAGGATCAGGCAGTGAACGGCGCGAGACAGCGAAGATTCTACGTCTGTGGCGCTGCCCAACTGCATAGGTCCTTCGCGTAATGGCTTTCGGCCGCGCTGAAGCTGGTGGGGCTCAGGATGACAACGCATAACAGCCCGAAGGCGACCGAAGACGACACAGCGCGCCCTCATCCCGCTTTCTACAGCCCTAAAGTTCTCTCGTCACTGACGAGCCATCCCCTGACTTGTCATCCTGAGCCCCACAAGCTCCACCGCCGCCGAAAGCCACCACGCGAAGGACCTATGTACTTTGTGTACATCATGACGAATCGCTCGAAGACTTTATACATAGGTGTCACCAACAATCTCATGCGGAGGGTCCGTGAACACAGGACGGGAGTCGGCTCCGGATTCACCGCAAGATACAAACTCGACCGCCTCGTCTATTTCGAGCGCTTTGAAGATGCTCACAATGCCATTGAACGCGAGAAGCGCATCAAGGGCTGGCTGCGAATCAAGAAAATCTCCCTCATCGTTTCAGTCAACCCAGCGTGGAAAGACTTGAGCGAGGAGTGGTCCGAGCGTCATCAATACCAGCCGCAGAGCGCCTAGACCAACTCAATCACCACCCGCTGCCCCACCAAAGCTGCTGCCCGCTGCAAACTTGACAGCGTGATGTCGCGCTTCGGGTCGAGGATGGGCGTGCCCCGCCTGCTCCTACGGGGCCCGCCTCACTACGGCCAATCGGACAGATTTTCAGCGAATCAATCGATATCGCAATTGGGTTTTTGCAGGGTGAGTATCGGAGGGGGAACTGACCGAGTCTGAGCTCTAGTTTGCTGAGTCCTTCTGGCGAGTAGCTTTGACGCCAGTGAGGATCCCGAGTCCGACTAGCACCAGGGCGCCTACCACAATCCAGTGCATCGGTACATGCATCAAGCTCGCCCCGTAGACGAGCCCGGCAATTACAACGATAAAGCCGGTCAGGTAAATTCCGAATGACATGACATTCCCTCCCGGTAGATTCCGGCTTCTCTGCGTCGTGCTTTGAGAGCAGGGTACAGCCGGAGAGACGACTAATTACTCGAAGGTTATCGACAAACCTGGGGAAACTCTGCTCAATATTGCTCAATTGAGCCCACCGCCCTCGAGAGGATGAGATCTTTCTAACCAGATCAGCCCTGTGAGCCTTGGGCCCACACTCATTGAAGTGCATGCGGGATTCGCGCCAGCCCCCGCGAAGTAACATGACCGATGACAAATTCCGCAGTGAAACCCCTATGAGCTAAGGGTTTAAGCCCTCTGATCTTGGCCTTTGCGGATAGAGTGGCGCAACGCCGTCCGAAAATGCCAAAGGCGGAGCATGGGCATGCCCCGCCTCTCTATCTAGATCAAAACTAAGCTGCCGGCATCATCTTCTTCATCCGTTCTTTCATCTGCTCGGGCGACACATCTTCCACGTGCGTCGCAATGCCCCAGAGATGCCCGAATGGATCTTGAAAAAAGCCGGAACGGTCGCCGTAGAACTGGTCTTCGACCGGCTTCAGAACTTTCGCTCCCTCCGCAGTTGCTTTTTTGAATACTTCATCCACGTTGGGAAGGTATACGTACAAACTCACCGGACTCGCGCCGATGGTGGCGGCGCTGGTGTGTCCCTCACCCATGCTTGGATTCTCGTCGGCCAGCATAATGTGCGAGTTACCGATCTTTAACTCGGCGTGACCGATCTTGCCGTCCGGGCCGTTCATACGAACGGTTTCAGTGGCTCCAAAAACTTTCTTGTAGTACTCGATGGCTTGCGCCGCGCCCTTGATGATCAGGTACGGCGTGACGGAGTTGTAATCTTTCGGAATGTACGAGACTTTACTCATGATTTTTCTCCTCAGGAATGTAAGCTAGAGGTGGAGGTTTATGGCGCGCGGCCGACCGCGCCGCCAGCATTCCTTAATGAGAACACAACCGACTGGCAGTCTCAAGGCCCGCATAACAATTTAATATTGCCGTCATGTCCACCGCCGCCATCTCGTTCCGCCGCAGCATTGCCGGAAACGTCCGCCACAATCCACTAGCCGCGACAGGCGTGTTGCTGGTCATCATCTTCGTGCTTTTCGCCCTGTTTGCCCCCTGGATCGCGCCACAAGATCCCGCCTCGATCAATCTTCCCGCACGCCTTGATGCTCCCTCCCACGCTCATTGGTTTGGCACCGACGAACTCGGCCGCGACATTTTCTCGCGCATCGTCTACGGCGCACGCATCTCGATGCTGGTCGGAAGCTGCGTCGTCCTCACCTCGCTTGCCCTTGGCCTCATCATCGGTTCCATCGCCGGCTACTACGGTGGAGGCATCGACCGCTTCGTCAACATTGTCCTGATGAACGCGTTTCTCTCGTTCCCTGGAATTTTGCTCGCCATTGCCTTCGTCGCCTTCCGCGGCCCCGGCATCTTCAATCTAGTTCTCGCGCTTTCGCTTGGAGGATGGGTAGGCTACGCTCGCCTGGTTCGCGGGCAGGTGCTCGCCGCCCGGGAGCGGGAATTCGTCGAAGCCGCCCGCGCGCTTGGCGCCAGCGACACTCGCATCATCGTTCGCCACATTCTGCCCAACATCATTCAGCCTGTGATCGTGCAGGCCGCAATCGGCATGGCCGGAGCCATTCTCGCCGAAGCCACCATGAGCTTTCTCGGACTCGGCGTGCCTCCGCCGACGGCAAGCTGGGGCGCCATGTTCAACGACGGCCGCGCCCATCTATTCGACGCGCCGCATCTGGTGCTGTTTCCCGCGCTCGCGGTGATGCTGGCCGTGCTCTCCTTCAACTTCATCGGCGACGCCCTGCGCGACTATCTGGACCCGCGCTCGCGCATCGAAGCCGGCCTCTAGCGAGCTGCAACCCCTTCAAAACACGCCGGATCCAGTTCTTGACATGTATTGCATATTGCAATATAAATATCGCGATACATAATATGAAGCTGGGAGAGAAAATTCGCTACCTGCGCGAGGTCGAGGGTTCTTTGCGCGGACTTAATCGCCCCATCACGCAACAGGAGATGGTGAAGGCCATTCGCCAGGAACTGCGAAAGAGCATCAGCCAGTCCTACCTGTCGCAGATCGAGAGCGGATCGCGTCCGCACATGACGCAGTCCTCGCGCGCGCTGCTGGCGAAGTTCTTCAAAGTGCATCCCGGTTTTCTGGTGGACGATCCCGAGGGTTACCACACCGAGTTGACCTCAGACTTGCGCACAACAGAAGGTCAGCTTGATGTGTGGTTGTTGCAAGGCTCGGAGCGCTTCGTCAGCGACCCGGAAGTGAGCGACGTGCTGATCAAAGCGGCGCGCGAAAAAGATACGCGCCGGTGCCTGCTATTGTTGGGCGCGATTCTGGATACGCCGGGCTTGGCCGAGCGCCTGCTGGAAGCGCTGCGGCCTGATCTGGCGGCGGTCGCGAAACATCGTCGCGGCAATGGTCATGAGAGCCACGTCCGTGAAAATCATCGCTATGAAGATCGGGGCCGCGACAAACACCGCCGCGCTGCAGAAGCAGAAAGGAGCAGAGTCCGATGACCCATTCCATAAGCTGGGCGAACTTTTACTTGGTGTGTTTCGCGGTCGGCTTCTGCTTCAGTTTCTTTTCATTCGTGTTCGGAGGCTCGCGCATGGGCCGCCTGCATCTGCCGCATTTTCACGGGCACATTGGAGGCGGGCATCTGCCTTCGGCCGGCCTTCCGGTGGCACACACTCCGGTCACGGGCGGTCATGGGCCACTAGCCGGCGACGCGCAAGCCCGCAACAGGCGGCGCATACCCAGCGCGGCGGAGTCTCTCCGTTCAACTTTGTCACGCTGACGGCGTTCCTGGCGTGGTTTGGCGGCACGGGATATCTGCTCACGCGGTACTCAGGCTTATGGGTCGGTTTTGGTTTGCTGGCGTCGATCACCAGCGGACTGGTTGGCGGAGGCATCATTTTCCTGTTTCTGAGCAGAGTGCTGATCTCCGACGAAGAAAACATGGATCCGGCTGATTACGAAATGGTGGGAGTGCTGGGACGAGTTTCCAGTTCAATCCGCGAAGGTGGAACCGGCGAAATTATCTACACGCAGATGGGAACACGGCGCGTATGTGGCGCGCGCAGCGACGATGGCACCGCCATCGCCAAAGGAACGGAAGTTGTGGTCACGCGTTACGAAAAGGGAATTGCTTACGTTCGGTTGTGGAGCGAGATGTCAGGGGAAAAGTAGCGAGCTTTCTCATTTAGTTTCTGGAATTCGCAAGGGGAAGGTTCTATGGAACGAAAACTTTTTCTAGCGGCCGTCGGGCTGGCATGGTTGGCGCTGCCGCTGACCGCGCTGAACTATTCGAGAGCGTGGGACCGGCTGCCCCTGCGGATCGCTGTGCATTTCAACGCGAACTGGCAGCCCAACGGCTGGACGTCGCGGGAAGGCTCTCGCATGCTGGCTCTTGGTATGACGGCCTTCCTGCTGGTCGTCTTTACAATCGCGAGCTACGCCATGCTGCGCACGGCTACTTCTAATTTGTCGCGTTGGGCCATGATCGCCATTTTCTATCTTACTTTGGGTGTTATTTATCGCGTCAATAGCTGGATCGTGGACCGAAACCTTAACGAGAAGCAATCCAGCCCGTTCGCAGAAGTGATTGTCGTTCACGATTCGCTGCCACGGCAGCCGCACATCAATTCATAGAACTGCATTCGTAGAGGAGGCGTTATGCCAGAGATGTCACGGATGGTCGAGATTTGGATTTTCGCCGGGCTGGGAGTGATGGTCCTTCTGTTCCTGATGAGCGGAATGGCCAGGCTATATCGCAAAGCGGGGCCGCACGAGGCGCTCATCGTGTACGGCCTGGGCGGAACAAGGGTGGTGCAGGGACATGGCACGCTGGTTCTGCCGATGGTGCAGGTCTGTCGCGATCTGTCACTCGAACTCATGTCATTCGATGTGGCGCCGCAGCAGGATCTGTACACCAAACAAGGCGTCGCGGTGACGGTTGAAGCAGTTGCGCAAATCAAAGTGAAGTCCGACCGCGAGTCCGTGCTGACCGCGGCCGAGCAGTTCCTGACCAAATCAGATCAGGAGCGCGAAGCGCTGATCCGGCTGGTGATGGAAGGCCATCTGCGCGGCATCATCGGCCAGCTCACGGTGGAAGAGATCGTGAAGCAGCCGGAGATGGTTTCCGACCGGATGCGCGGCACCTGCGCCGAAGACATGAACAAAATGGGCCTGGAGGTGATCTCGTTCACCATTAAGGAAGTTCGCGATAAGAACGAGTACATCACCAACATGGGCAAGCCGGACGTGGCGAGGATCAAGCGTGACGCGGACGTGGCCACTGCGGAAGCCGATCGCGATACGGCGATCAAGCGTGCACTGGCGCAACGGGAATCGGCCGTGGCCAAAGCTCAGGCCGATCAGGAGCGCGTGCTGGCTGAGACGTTGTCGTTGGCCAAGCAGGCGGAATCGCAACGCGACTTGGAAGTGAAGCGGGCGCAATTCCTGGAAGTCACGAAACGCCAGCAGGCGCAGGCCGACAAGGCTTATGACATTCAGACCAACATCATGCAGCAGCAGGTTGTGGCCGAACAAGTGAAGGTGCAGCAGATCGAGAAAGAGCAGCAGGTCAAGGTGCAGGAAGCGGAAATCAACCGCCGCGAGAAGGAACTGATCGCGACCGTGTTGAAGCAGGCCGAGGTCGAGCGTCAGCGGATTGAAACCCTGGCCGCGGCCGAGAAGCAGCGCCTGATCGCGGAAGCGGAAGGGCACGCGTCCTCGATACGCGCGCAGGGCGAAGCGGAAGCCGAGATCATTTTCAAGAAGGGCGAATCCGAAGCCAAGGCCATGAACGTGAAGGCCGAGGCCTATCAGGAATACAACCAGGCGGCGGTAATTGACCGTTTGTTCACCAGCATGCCGGAGATCGTAAGGGCGCTGGCCAGTCCTCTGGCGAACGTCGACAAGATCACCATCGTGTCTACGGGAAATGGCGATGCGTCCGGAATGAACAAAATCACCGGCGACATGGCCAAGATGGCGGCGCAGGTGCCGGCATTGTTCGAAACGCTTTCCGGCATGCCGCTAGCGGAACTGCTGGGCAAGGTGCGGCAGATCGGCGATCACGCGCCGAAGCCGCCGGTGGTAGAGGCAACCAAGTGAGGTCGGAGGGGCGGGCTTCGGCTCGTCCCTTCCGTTTTCGTTTTGGCGGCAGCTTTCAGGAGCAAGGAGATGGCGAGCAAATCGAAACATACCGGATTAGGCATCGCGCTGGGAGCGGCTCTGGGCGCGGTTGCAGGAGTTCTAGCCGGCCACGTGGCGATCTGGTTAGGCATCGGAATCGCGATTGGAATGATGCTGGGCGCGTCGGTACGGCGTACGCAAAATCAATGCCCACAGTGCGCTGCGCTTCATCACTCGCACGAAGATCGGGCAGATGAAGATCGGGCATACAGAGTGAATGGGAAACAGTTACAGAGCTAGAAGCTCAGAAAAAGGAGTCCACCATGGCATTACTAGAGCGTGTTTCCACGTTAGTGCGGGCCAACCTCAATGACCTCATCGACAAGGCCGAGGAACCGGAAAAGATGATCAAGCAGGTGATTCTCGATATGCAGAACCAACTGCTGCAGGTGAAGACTCAGGTGGCAATTGCCATTGCCGATCAGCACTTGCTCGAGAAGAAACAGAAAGAGAACGAAGACAAGGTGGCGGAGTGGATGCGCAAGGCGGAGCTCTCCGTCGACAAGAAACAGGATGACCTGGCGCGCGCTTCGCTGCAGCGGGTGGAAAGCTATCGCGAGATGAGCGAGAGCTTCACGCAGCAGGTGGCGGACCAGAAGGCGCAGGTAGAGAATCTGAAGTCCGCGCTGCGCCAGTTGGAGCAGAAGCTGACCGAGGCGCAGGCCAAGGCCGATCTGCTGATCGCGCAGCACCGCCGCGCTCGGGCAGTGGGCAAGGCCAGCGATGCGCGCCTGGCCATGGGCGATGGTTCCAAAGCGGCGGCTTTCGACCGCATGAAGCGTAAGGTCGCGCACTCCGAGGCGGTAGGGCAGGCGAAGTCGGAAATTGCCGGAGACAACATGGAAGATCGGTTGGCTGCGCTCGAGAAAGAGGATCGGATTGAGCAACTGCTGGCGGAGTTGAAAGGGAAGCGGGGAGCGTAGCGCCTGTAGGGTAGCGCTCTCGCTGTTCAGAAACCGACGCACGGGTCGCATGACCAAGATGAGACACAGACCGGGCCTGTTTATAGCCGTGGGTGTGCTAATGCTATTGGCCAGCCTTGCAGCCCGCCGTTGGTTGCATGACGGTTTTCCGATGATTGCCTCTGGTCTGTTGCTGCGGGCATCCGTCGGCCTGATAATTGTCGGGCTACTGACAATGGCGGGGCTACGACCCACTCCCCGCTCGGCAGATCGGAGTCGGCAGAGAATAGTCGTGATTCTTGCCGTACTAATTATTGGAGCGGCGCTTGCCTTTTGGAGAGTCATGGTGCCGGTCGCTCTTCTGGGGTTGTTGGCCGCTCTCTAACTGCGCCTTACGCGCACCGAGAAGTCACTGTGAGGCACGGCGAGGAAGGAACTCCTCGGAGACCCTGCCGAAAGCTGCAGGGGTCCTTCGGCTCCGCTCTCAGGATGGCAAAGCAACTTCCAGTGTGATATAGTTGTCATACTAAGTATGACAAAGTAACAACCTATGAGGGAAACTACGACCTTCACAGTTTCTCTTCCGCCGGCGATGGCGAAAGAAATCGAGCGGGCCATGAAGGCGGAGCACCGGACGCGTTCGGAGCTGGTGCGGGAGGCGCTGCGAGTATATTTGTCGGCGCGGCTCATCCCTGCCGAGTTGCCAACGCCCGCCGAAGCGCGCGCGTACCGCCGCGGCATGGCGGCTTACAGACGCGGCGATTCTATGATCCTGCAGGAGTATCTCGATGGAATGGACCGTCGTCCTCGCCGGTCCCGCAAGAAAGTCTCTTAAACGGATTCCAGCGGGCGACAAGACGCGCATTCTGGCCGCTCTGGCGAAGATGCAACAGAATCCATTTCAAGGAGACATCCGTAAGCTGCAGGGTCTCCCTGGCTTTCGCCGCCGCGTCGGCGACTGGCGTATTCTGTTCGAAGTCGTGCTGGAACCGAGACACGTAGTCGTGGCCGCAATAGAGAGGCGCACTTCGACTACGTATTGAGCCTGCGAAATGCTGCGAAAGGCGCAAGTCGACTCACGGAAATCGTTCTATCGCTTACATCCATTGACCAGCTAGGGCGCATCTCTGTAATCTTGCATGAGAAATCTTGCGGCGCAAATCCCGCGTCGCAAATCTTGGAACGGATTCCAAAGGTCTAAGGACATTTCATGAAGGAAGTTGCAATTCTGCTGCTGGCCGCGCTTACGCTTAGCGGCTGCGGCAACACAACGACGACAGTGCAGACGCCGACCGGAGCGGTTTGGGCCGCGGTGCTGACCGGAGGAAGCGGCGATGACCCCGACCCCAGCTTTAACACACAATTCACGCTGAACGCCAATACTCTGGACGTCACCTACATTCAGTTTCTCACGCAGAACTCCTGTTTTCCGGTTACTGGAGGATCGGCAAGCGGGACGACGAACTTGACCATTAACAGCACCACCTTCGCCGTAACGGGCAGTCTTACCTACACCGTGCAGGCTGGAGGGAACACGCTTATGCTCAGCGGAACGACGGTGACCGGAGTTGAAGTTGGGACCACGTTGACGAGTGGCCTGGTCACGGGAACCTGGACCGAGACGGGGAGCACAGGATGTAACGCATCGGGGAATTTCACGATGAGCCAAAGCGCTACTACTTGAAATGGCCGAGTTCAGAACCATTCGCTGCGATACGCGACCCACCAGGCGATGAAAAGGGCTGGAACCGTCGCGGCCAGGCCCCACCAGATGGGCAGGAGGAAATCGGCCAGCAGACCCAGCACGGTGAAGGTCATCCAGAAGATCTTCCGCTCCATGGAGTAATTGTAAGATAACGGGTGCGAGAGCACGGCTGTGCTGTCGGGCCAACACTTTCGTCATGTCCGTGCTCTGCTAACGGCGTAACCTCCTCCTGATTACCTGACCGTTACGTTACGACTGCCCCAGACAGTCATGGCCCTGGTACATTTCCCTCCCGTGCGTTGCGAAGTGCCTGGCAGCACTGTAAACAAAGGATAGGGAATAGGTTGAGTCCTGCGCCGGAAAGCCGTTCAGGGCGCAGGTTTTCAGCCATGCCGGAGGGCAGAGCATGCAGATCGGGGTTTACGGTTCGGGTTATTTGGGAACGGTGATTTCGGCCTGTCTGGCAGATTTTGGCACTCCGGTTTCCTGCTGTCATCCCGACCGTTCGCGCATGGTTGAGATGGCCCAGGGCAACATTCCATTCTTTGAGAAGAACCTGAAAGAAGTCATCCGGCGCAACGTGCGAGCAGGGCGGCTGGCGTATTCCACTGATATTGAATCTTTTGCGCGCAAGACGCAAGTTATCTTTCTGGCGGAAGATAGCGCGGACAATCTGGCCGACGTGGTGATGCGGATCGCGCGGCTGGCGGCCAAGCCTCCGATTTTGACGATCGTGACCCCGGTGGCAGTGGGCACGGCCGCGGCGCTCGAAAAATCCTTGAAAGATGCGGGCTTGCAGGGGACGATCGTCTCCCAGCCTATGTTCTTCACCGACGGTTGCGCGGTAGAAGACTTCAACTGGCCCGACCGGCTTATTCTGGGCTCGACTTCCAACGAAGCGGTGCAGGTTCTGAAACAGATTTATCATCCGCTGGTAATGCGCGGAGTGCCGGTGATTGTGACTAACCAGGCGACGGCTGAACTGGTGCGCGAATCGGCGACGGCATTCGTGGCCACGAAAATTTCCTTCATCAACGAAGTTGCAGCGCTCTGCGAGCGCGTGGGGGCGGATGCGGTGAGCCTGGCTCTGGCGCTTGGCCTCGACAAAAAGATCGCTCCGCGCTGCCTGCAGCCAGGAGCTGGGATGGGCGGCGTGTTTGCCGAATCGGATATGGATTCACTGGCCGAACTGGCCAAGACGAACGGCGTTCCTCTGAAAGTGTTGAGCGCGGCGCGGGATGTTAACCACTCGCTTGCAGATCATCTGGTCGAAAAGATTGCGCTGGCTCTGAATTCGGTGGAGAACAAGGACGTGGGTATTCTCGGTCTGGCTTTCAAACCGAATACGAACTCCGTGGCGGGTTCGTCCGCGGTGCGCCTGGCGGAGGCGCTGGTGGCGAAAGGCGCGCGGGTTCGGGCTTACGACCCGGTAGCGCTTGACGAGGCGAAGATACGCTTGAATGGTTCAGTGCGTTATTGCGATTCTGCTTACGCCGCGGCAGAAGGCATGGATGCTCTGGTAGTAGGCACGGGCTGGCCGGAGTTTCGCGTGCTGGATTTTGAGCGCATCAAACATCTGTTGAAGAAGCCTCTTATCGTGGATACGAAGAACCTGTTGGATTCAGTGCGGCTGCGCGCCATGGGATTTGAGTACGTCGGGGTAGGGCGAGGCTGAAGCAAACCTCGGCAGAACCATTTACCGCAGAGAACGCGGAGAGCGCTGAGGCTTCCCGAAGGTTCTGCGGTCATGTTCGGGCGACACGCTGGGAGGTAAAAGCTGTTTTCGGTTGGAGAAAAGACAACAATCCTCCCCAGGGAACTGTGAGCGAAGAATTCGCCAATCCCGTATCTCATCGGGCTTCGCCCGAAAGTACAGCCGAGGGCGGCTGTCCCCACATGGAGCCAGACTGCCCGCCGTCATCCCGTTTTTCTGTTTTCTTCTCTGATGTTCTCGATAGTTTCTCGTTTGCTTTCTTCTGTTTATCCTTTTCCAGCTTGAAACATCTGCTCGCTTCCTGGTTATGCCGATTTTTAGCTGAGGAGTGATCACTCCCACAACGGGCGCCAGCCCTGGGCTATCCAGGGTAGCCTAATGAAACGCCCGCATCAGATGTCCCGCCCACAGTCTCGCGTGGGATTAGGGCAGGGCCGCGAAGGGTCCGGATTTGCGCGACACAACATCCTGGCCAACGCTTTCCAGATTAGAAAATTTATTTTGCGAAGTCCAGGTTATCCGTCACGTCAAAATCAAAAGTTATCCACAGCGTAGGCCGCTAATTTTGCGACCCAGTTTGGAATTGCGGATGCGCCGCGTGGTTGAGCATTTCGGACATCAGCGAACTGCGGTTGTATAATCGACGTGGCGGTGGGAATAGCTCAACTGGCAGAGCACCGGACTGTGGCTCCGACGGTTGCGGGTTCGATTCCCGTTTCCCACCCCAGATTGTTCTCCTGGCTGCAGCCCGTGCCATCCATCTGGTCCCTCCCAGTACCATAACGGGAAATCCGAGAGGCACTGCCCGCTTTTCTGCCTCGAGTTCATTGACCCGACTCCTGTTCCGGGCTAGAATTCGCTCGAATCTTCCCCGCGAGTGATCGCGCCTTGAAGGCGCGAAAAGATGACATCGAAGTTTCGGGATCGGCTCCTTAGAAGTTGCGATGTCAGGAGGAGCTCCAATGAAGGGTTCTCCACGCAAGAAAGTAAAAGTAACCACTATTACTCCGACTGCGATTAATGCCAAGGCATCGCGAGAGTTGTTCCCCATTGTGGGGATTGGAGCTTCGGCTGGCGGTCTGGAAGCTTTCTCAGAACTGCTGCGTTACCTGCCGGAAAAAACTGGCATGGCCTTTGTGCTGGTGCAGCACCTCGATCCTAAACATCAGAGCGGGCTGCCAGAGATTCTGGCGCGGACGACTAAGCTCCCGGTGGCGGAAGTCACTAGTGGGTGTGTGGTGCAGCGAGACCATGTCTACGTGATTCCGGCGAACACCAACCTGCTAATCAAGGACGGAGTTCTGCACTTGGGGGCGCGAGTGCTGGTCCACGGACAACACATGCCTATCGACAATTTTTTTCGCTCCCTGGCGGAAAGAATGGGGCAAAGGGCCATTGGAGTCGTGTTGTCGGGCACGGCTTCAGACGGTACGGAAGGCTGCCGGGCCATCAAGGCAGCTGGAGGACTCACCTTTGCACAGAATGAGGAGTCGGCTAAGTACGATGACATGCCGCGCAACGCCATCAATGCTGGCTGTGTCGACTTCATCCTGCCGCCGAAGGACATTGCGCGGGAATTGGCCGGAATTAGCCAGCATCCCTATGTGGCCCGGGTTATGTCGAACGGAAAGGATGAATTGAGGGGGATGGTGGGCAGCGACCTGGACGCACTTTTCGGGCTGCTGCGGGAAACGACCGGAGTGGATTTCACGAACTACAAGCACACCACGCTGCAGCGGCGCATCCGGCGGCGGATGCTGGTGCACAAGGTGGAAATGCTGAAGGACTACCTGCGTTTCATCGGAAAAAAGCCGGAGGAACTGGACGAACTGTACCGCGACTTGCTGATCCATGTGACGGGATTTTTCCGGGAACCAGGAGCGTTCCTGGCACTGCGCAAGCATGTTTACCCTAAATTGTTTGAGGGTCGCAAGCCGGATAATCCCATCCGGGTTTGGGTGGCTGGCTGCTCCACCGGCGAGGAGGCCTACTCGATAGCTATCACGCTGCTGGAATACCTGTGGGGCCATACCCGGAACATCTCGCAGGCTGCCATGCCTATCCAGATTTTCGCCACCGACATCAGTGACACGGCGCTGGACCGCGCCCGCAGCGGGCAGTATCCGGACGCCTCGGTGGCGGAGATCTCGGCGGAGCGACTGAAAAGGTTCTTCGTACGCCAGGAGGGCGGATATCAGGTGAATAAGTCCGTCCGGGACATGTGCATATTTGCCAGGCAGAATCTGGTGAAAGATCCGCCTTTTTCAAATCTGGACCTGGTAAGTTGCCGCAACCTCTTGATCTATCTCGGGCCGGTTTTGCAGAGAAGGGTCATCCCCACCCTGCACTACTCGCTCAAACCCAATGGCTACCTGATGTTGGGAGAAGCAGAAAGTTTAGGAGGATTCGGCGACCACTTCGCCCTGGTGGACAAGAAAGACAAGATATATCAAAAAAGGAAGACTACGGCGCGTCTGGCGACATACTTCGCGAGCACCGACTATTCGCCGCGCAGAATCGAAGACGCGAAGACAAGCAGGCAATTGCCGGCTCCTTTTACAGTGGAGAACGAAGTGGAGCAGCTGCTCATCAACCGTTTTGTTGCCGCGAGCATCGTGGTGAACGATCAAATGGAGATTGTGCAGTTCCAGGGGAAGACGGGAGCTTACCTGGAGCCGGCTGCGGGGCATCCCACCTTCAACCTGTCCAAGATGGCGCGCGAAGGCCTGCTGGTAGACGTGCGTGCGGCTTTGAGTACGGCCAAGAAAACCAATGCGGCGGTGCGCAAGGAAGGTGTGCGGTTTCAATCGGAGGGGAAGGAGCGGGAGGTGGACCTGGAAGTGCTCCCGCTGCGCGGGCAAGCCGCACAGGAGCGCTACTACGTGGTTGTGTTCCAGGACAAGACGCCAGCCCCCGCACGGTCTGAGAGCAAAGACCGGAGTGGCGTAGCAAAGAAGGGAGACCACTCCGCTGTGCGTGAGAACGAGGGCTTGAAGCGCGAGATAGCGCAATTGCGTGGGCAGTTGGGGGCGCTGATCGAGGACCACGAAAGCACTCTGGAAGAATTCAAATCGGTCAACGAGGAGGTCTTGTCGGCCAACGAAGAATTACAGAGCACCAACGAAGAGATGGAGACCGCCAAGGAAGAGCTGCAATCCACCAATGAGGAGCTCACTACCCTCAACGAGGAGATGCAGAACCGCAATGCGGAATTGAGCTCGGCGAACAACGATCTGCTCAACTTGCTGGGCCAGGTTGACATTCCGGTGGTGATGGTCAGCAGCGATTTGCGAATTCGCCGTTTCAGTCCGCCGGCGCAAAAGATCCTGAACTTGCTGCCCACCGATGTGGGCCGGCGGTTGGGCCAGATCCGGCCGAATCTCGACCTGCAGGATATGGAACCGATGGTCCGGACGGTCATCGAACTGAACAGTCCGCAGCAGCGCGAAGTCTGCACCAAGGAAGGCGTGTGGCACGTGCTGCACGTGCGACCGTACGAAACCTGGGACCACAAGATCGAAGGCGCGGTGATCAGCCTGCAAAACGTTGACGCCCTTAAGCGCCTGGTCGACCAGACGCGCCAGTATGCGGACACGATTGTGGAGAGTGCCAGAGAACCGATCCTGGTGTTGGACTCCAAGCTGCAGGTTACGGCCGCGAATCCGGCGTTCTACCGCGCCTTCGAGGTGTCCAGCGAAGAAACGGAAGGGCGTCTGATTTATGAACTGGGCAATCGGCAGTGGAATATCGCCAGGCTGCGCCAATTGCTGGAGGAAATTGTCCCGCGAAATTCCCGGGTTGACGATTTCGAAATGAGCCACGATTTTCCTCACCTGGGACCACGGGACATGCTGCTCAACGCCCGCCGGGTTGAACTGCAGCCTGGCCACGCCTTCGTCCTACTGGCCATTGAAGACGTGACGGAGAAGAGCAGGGAGGGAGCGGCGTGAAGAAAGTCACTTGACTAAATGGTCCTTGGGGAACGCCCAGCAATGAAATTGATTTTCGAATGCTTTCAGGCGAATCTCCGGACCGCTGGCGGCCCGCTATTCCTGGATGCTTTCACAGTGGCCGCGTGTTCGATCTCAGCGTTGATCTGCCCACCGACCAGAAAGGCCAGTCCGGTCACGTAGAGCCAGACCAGGAGAATCATTACGGCTCCGAGCGACGCATAGGTTGCTGTGTACGTGTTGAAAAAATGCAGGTACACACGAAAACCCGCGGAAGCGGCGAGCCACAGAAACGCTCCGAAGATGGATCCGGGAATGCCGGAGAACCAGCGTCGTTCTCCGAAACTCGGCCCGGAGTAATAGATCATCCAAAAGGATAAGATTGCGAACAGCGCCGCCGCCAGCCATTGCATGCCCTTCCAGAGAATTACAATCGTGGAGGCCAAACTAAGTTTCATTCCGATCCAATCGACGAGTTGCCCGCCTGCCAGCAGGAGGAACAGCGCGGCGAGAAGCAGGATGGAAATCGCAACCGTCAGCGCCAGTGCGGTTAACCGAATCCTTAGCCAGGAGCGGGATTCTTGCACGCGATAGACGCCATTCAAAGTGGAGATCATTGAACTTATTCCACCTGACCCAAACCACAAGGCCAGGATGATGCCGAAGGTAAGCTTGCCTCCGCTGGAGCTTTTGGCCAGTTCGTTTGTAGTTACGCTCAACAGTTGAAAAGCCGACGGGGGAAGGAAGTCGGCGAAATAAGAGAGCAGGCTGGTTTGCAGTTCGGAGCTGCGCGATGCGAACAAACCAAACAACGCGAGCATGAACAGGAGAAGGGGGAAGAGGGCAAGCAAGAAACTGAAGGCGAGGCCGGAAGCGTAATCGAGGAGGTCCTCGTCCGCGACGGCACGCACCACTCTCCTGGTCAGTTGCCAGAAACTGAGGCCGCCCAGCTTCCAAAGGGATATTCGAGCGTGCGCCGCAGTGGGTGCATGAGAAGCCATAAAGCAGTTTCAAGGCGAGTGGCTCATTTTGGATGCAGAAGCCTCGGTTCGCGGCGGGCAAAAAACAATCTAGAAAGTGACGCGAACGCCCAGCTGTGCGGCAAAGGGAATGCCTACCGTGGTGCCGGGGCCAAAGAAGTCTCCTAAAGCGCCGCCCGGCATGCGCAACTGATTCAGGCTGGTGATGGGCTGCGTGGTCGTGCAGGCGGGATTGGTGCAGATGTCAGTAACGTTTCCGGCTTGGGCTTCGGCGGGAGGAACCATCGAGAGCGCGCCTACGTTCGTCACGTAGTTTGCGCCGGGATTGTTGCGATTGAAGAGATTGAAGAACTCGGCGAAGGGCAGAATCTGCAGCTGGTCGCCGATTTTGAAAGGCCGGCTCACACGCAGGTCGGCCTGAATGTAAGGCGTGCCGCGGAATGCATCGAGGGGAGTTTTCACACCATTCACCGAAATCCGGTCGCTGTTGTCGACGGTCGTAATGGTGAAAGGCCGGGCGCTCTCGGCTTGTGTGAGAGTGGTGAGTTCGAAACCAGCGGGCAAGTGAAGCGTTCCGGCAAGAACAAAGCGGTGACGAACGTCTTCGCCGGATGGACCGTAGTCTCCCGGAGCGAAGGCGTTATACGGGTTGCAAACGCCGTTCACATAATCGAACAGTTCGCCGAGCACGCAGCCCCAGGTCTGGGCCTTCGAGAAGGTGTAGTTGGCGGTCAGATTGAAGCGGTGCGTTGCGTTTCCCTGCAGATGAAGCATCAGAGCGTTGTAGCTGGAGCGATTGTCCGAGCGGAACACCATGGCAGTCGGAAACGAATACCCACGATAGGCGTGATTGCCTTCCTCGTGCGTGTAATCGGCGCTGAACATCCAATTGGCGTTGAGTGCGTGCTGAACTCCGCCGGTCGCGTGGAGGGCGTACGGAGTTTTGTAATTTGGATCGATCAGAGCCGTGGGAGGATTCGGTCCTCCGTTTACCGCTTGAAATGCGGTGGCCCAGCCGTTTTGAGCGAGATCGTTGTAGAACAGGCCGAAACCCGCGCGCAGCACGGTTTTTCCGCCGTTGCCGGGGGCATATGCAATTCCCAGACGCGGTGCGAATTGCTTGCGGTCATCGTGCGGCGTGCTCAACGGAAATCCCAGCGACGGCAAGAGCGAAAAGGATGGATTTTCCGCCTGACTGCGGCCCGAAGCGGTGAACAGGCCGAATGTGGTTTGGTAGCGCAGTCCGTAGTTGAGCGTGAGATGAGCAGTTACGCGCCAGGAGTCTTCCGCGTAGAGCGCGAGACGCTGCACGTTTTGCGAGAAGCTTCCGTCTCGGGCGGGCGTGAAGGTGGAATCCGGGCACGGAGGATTAGGAGGCTGATTCTGCGGTAGTGAAGGGTTGCACTCGCTGATGGCAGTGAAATCCGCAGTGTCACTCAAGTAATCCGCGGGGTCGTTTGGGAACTTGTACAGAATCTCCGGATTGGCTGCGAATGCGCCGCTGAGCACCGGCTCATGAATGAAGTTGATGCCGAACTTGAAAGCGTGGTCGCCGGTGGCATGGCTCACATCGTAACGGAGCTGGTACTTTTCCTGATTGCGGAGATCGGGGAAGAACGTGATGGGCGTGGCGAACTGATTGTCGCCGAAAGTCTCAAAGCCGGAGACCGTCACCGAGGTTGAGCTGAAGGGAAATGCCAGCGCGAAATCCAGCATCGAGTTGCGAGTTTCGGTGAGGTGCAGTTCGCTGGCATCGAAAACGAACGCGCCGAGCCATCTCGAATTGAAAGAATACGTGTTGCTGATGACGCTGTTCCAGTAGTTGTTGTGCGTGGTCAGGCCGGTCGAGGGAAGCGTGGCCTGCTGCACGAGCGCATTGTGCGTAATGTAGTTGTCTGCAGAGGTCCGCAAGAACCATTGAGACTTCGAGGATTGCAACCAGTCGAGGCGCAGCGAACCGAGGTAGTCGCGAAAGGGAATCGGAACATTCGGGGGCACGGCGATCGAACTGACGCCGGGAATCAGGCCTTCGGATGCCAATTGCGCCAGGGCGTCGAACTGCGTCGTGCTCGCCGGGCTGTAGGCAATGCTGGCGTCTTCGTGGACATATTCGATCGACGAGAAGATCCAGAGCTTGTCTTTTCTCAGAGGTCCGCCCAGGGTAGCGACATAATTCTGGCGGGAGAAAGGCTGCTTGGGACTTGGCGCAGGATTCTCGATCGGGAAGCGCGCGTTCAGCGCTGCTGCGCGCTCGTAGAATGCGCCGCTTCCGTGCCATTCGTTGGTCCCGCGCCTGGTCGTGATCACGACGGAACCTGCGGTGGTGCCTCCGGTATCGGCGTCTTCATTCGCGGTGCGTACGGCGAACTCCTGGATTGCGTCCGGAGAAAAGTTCTGCAGGAAGCCGCCAATGTAGTCGTCGGAGTCGTCTCCACCATCGACGGAGAGGTCGTTGTTCAAACCAGAGCTTCCGCCGGTAGATACGGCTGTGATACGGGCTTTGGTGGGATCGGAGGGTTCTACCGGTTCGGTTCCCGGCACCAGGTACGCGATGTTGGCGAAGCTGCGCGCAGCCAGCGGAAGAGTTTCAAGGTCGCGGCTGGTGACTACACCCTGGTGAACCGCGCTGGCCAGATCGATGGGCTGGGTGGTTATGGAAGAGGCTTCTGCCTGGACCCTGACTATTTCTTGAAGCGACGGCGTCATGGTGACCGTGATATCGCGAACGCTGGCGACTGCGACTGCGACATCGGATTGCGCCGGGGCGAATCCCGTTGCATTGACTGTGATGCGGTAGTTACCGGGCACGAGATCATCGAGGCGAAACTCACCGCGGTCTTCGCTGGTGGCCTCGCGCTGAACTGAGGAGCCCGACAATTGCGCAACAATTCTAGCGGATGGAACGCGGGCGCCGGTGGCGTCCTGCACAGTTCCGCGCAGCGATCCGCGTGAGTTCTGAGCGTGGAGAGTCGCCGCGAAGAGGACGGCGAACAATGTTATGGCAAATGCAGGCTGGAGCGACTTTTCTTCCATGATCCGGACAGAACGAAGACTAGACTGCGAGCGCGAATACTACCAGAAGTAGTAAGGCGCCGTTAATTCTTTGGCCACAAAGGGCACGAAGTTACACGAAGCAACGAAGAGATAACTTTCTCAGTCGGACCAGGGTTGCGGCTCGCGATCCCACCGATGCTTTTTCAGTTCGGTGAGCAAGCCGGCGTCCAGGGGTCCAGCGTCACTGGCGGCAATGTTCTGGCGCACATGTTCCGGGCTGCGCATGCCCACGATCGTTGTGCTCACCGCCGGATGAGACAAGATGAAACGCAGCGACATTTCCGGAAGCGTCATGCCTGCGGGCAGGACTTTCTTGAGTTTGTCGACGCGCTTGATCGTCTTTTCCAGATTTTCCGGGCCGAAGTAGCCGGAGCGCCAGTCGTTCTTTGGAAAGCGAGTGGTGAGTGTCATCTTGCCTCCGAGGCTGCCTTCGTCGAGAGGCACGCGCGCGATCACGCCCACGTTGAGTTCCTGGCAGGTTGGCAGCAGTTCATCCTCGGGCGCCTGATCGAAGATGTTGTAAATCACCTGCACGACGTCGACTAATCCGGTGTGGAGGGCCTTGATGCCGTTATTCGGCTCCCAGCGGTTCAGGCTGAGGCCGAAGTAGCGAATCCAGCCGCCGTCTTTTAACTTTTCGACGCTGGAATGGAATTCTGGGTTGTCGGTCCAACTATCATCCCAGACGTGAAATTGCAGCACGTCGATGGAATCGACTCTAAGTTTCTTCCGGATCTGGTCGGCGTACTTGAGCACATGGTCGGCGGAAAATACGTCGTGATATTTGTATTTCGGCAGTGCGGGCCATTTTCCGTTAGCGGGGGGGATTTTCGATGCAGCGTATAAGCGCTTCTGGTTGCGCGCCAGGGTTTCTCCGAGCAGGCTGTCGCTCTTGCCTTCGCCATAGGACCATGCGGTGTCGAAGAAGTTGCAGCCGGAGTCGACCGCGAGTTGCAGGGAAGCGAGCGATTGCTTATCGTCGGAGCCGCTCCAATCGCCCATGCCCCACAAGCCATAGGCGATGTCGCTGACTTCGAAACCGGTCCGGCCCAGCTTGCGGTATTTCATCGAGCTTCCTTGAGGATGAAGTTTGTGAACTTAGAAAGTCAGTAAGTAACCAGACATCGTAGCAGTTTTGCCGGTGTGCCCGAAATCGCGGGGTGACGGCGACTTTTCGGATGCCGAATTTTCGATGGTACCTATCGAGATTTTGCGGGTACGAACCCGCCCCTCTGGTGTTTTAATAAAAACTAGATCATAACGACTGTGGAGGTACCGATGAAATCAGAATATCCTTCTCCTAAAATGCCGTCGTATTGCCAGGAAGATCCTAAGGCAACGTCTCGTCTGCAGGACGAGAAAATATCGGACGACTCCGGTACGGAAACTAAGACCGACAGCGCGCTCGCGCCGGCGGGGCTGAAGAATCCTTTCTGGAAGTAGGAAAGTGGCCGGAAGGCAATAATTCCCGCGGCGCCGTCCTAGCCTTTGCGGGCGAGGGCGCCCGCGCCACACGAATCAGCGCAAAATTGGAAGGCACAGACAGGGGCGCAGCGCGAAGGGCTGCGCGGACATTTCCTGAAGTGCGGGGTGGAGTTGTGCGTCGCGGCAGGGCTCCAGCGTGATCACGAAGGGCAGCGTGTTCTTGTCGAACCCTGGCTTTTGCAGAACTGCATCGATGTTCAGCTGATGCGCCGACAGGATCGCGGCTAGAGTTGCGATAATCCCAGGCTGATCTTTCACCCAAAAGCGCAGGTACCACGGGGTCTCAAAGTCGCAGCTTACGCTGGGCGATGCGAGGCTGAGTGGACGGTGCGGCCGGGGCCCGGCCGCGAGACTTTCCGCTACAAACATCAGGTCTGAGACCACCGCAACTGCCGTGGGATACCCTCCGGCCCCGGCGCCGAGGAAGGCCATATCGCCGCCGTATTCTCCAGAAGTCAAAACCAGATTCAGATTGCGCTGCACGCGTCCGAAAGGTGACGACGCTGGAACCAGGCTGGGGCCAACGTCAGCGAATAGCGTCGTGTGCTTTAAATCGGCTCGCGAAATCTGGCGGATGGTGCAGCCCAGCTCGGCGGCGTAATCGAAATCGACCGCGTCGATGGCGCGAATGGTGCGGGCGCGAATGTCTGCGGGGGAAACGCGCACGTGCAGACCGGCGAGCGCCAGAATTGAAAGTTTGGCGCGGGCGTCGCCGCCGTCGAGGTCTTCGCTGGCGTCGGCTTCGGCGTAGCCGCGAGCCTGCGCTTCTTCGAGCGCCTCGCTGAAGGGAATGCGATCACTCTCCAAGCGGCTGAGAATGTAATTGCAGGTTCCGTTCAGAATACCCGCAATGCCGTGCAGTCGATCGCCGCTGAGTCCGGTTCGCAGCGCGGGCAGAACCGGAACACCGCCGGCGACGGAGGCTCCAAACTCAAGCTGGCAGCCGTTCTCGCTCGCCAGTTGCAGCAAGTCCGGGCCGTGGCGGGCAATGAGTTGCTTGTTCGCCGTCACCACGGATTTGCCCGCCTTTAAGGTGCCGCGCACCAGATCCTCCGCGGGATGTAGGCCGCCGATCAGTTCGACGACGATGTCGACATCGGAGTTGAGAATCGCGTCGAAGTCTTCGGTCCAAATTACGTCACTCGGAACCCAGGGCTGCTTCTTTTGCTCGACGTTGCGATTGCAGATGTGCGTCAGCCGGAGCAGGCCGTCTTCGTTTCTGCGCTCGCTGAGAATCTTGGCTACGGGACGGCCCACGGTACCGAAACCGACAAGCGCAACGCGCCGCGCGGGAGTTGGATCCCGTGAAGCGGCGGAAGTGGTCTCGATGACGCGCTTGGGCGGAGTCTTGGACAAAAGCTGCTCTCAGAATGAAAGTCATTTTTATCATACGTGGGCTTTGCCCTTGCTGAAGAAGAGAGCAGAGCTTGAGGGCGGGGGCGGCTTGCCCGGCAGAGTCAGCATCAAAGTTGATAAGATGATGCGATCCCGCCGAGGGCAAGGCCTTCCTGCGAGGAATCACAAGCGGAATGATTACCAAACGGCGCCTCTTGCCTCTTTCATGCCGAGCGCTGCGGTCCGCCACTATGCCCGGTAACGGGAGGAGAATGGATGATAGGAAAGTTCGCGACTGTGAGTGCGCTGAGGGTGCTGATCTCGATAATTTTGTTCGGAGCGTTTGTATTCGCTCAGACCGCGCCCCCAGCGCAGACGCAAGAGGCACCCGCGGCTGCGCAAACGCCTGCCGCGCAGGCTCCCGCACAACAACCTTCCAGCGGTCAGGAGCCTGCGGACGAGGAATCCACTTCGCGACGCAGAGCCCGCCCTCACGACTACAAGAACTGGAGTTACAACGTGGGCGTCGGCGCTAATGTCGATAGCGGGACGACGCAGGGGTTCGTGCGAGGTGGAGGCGTTGTAGGCACGGCCGGCGTGGCGCGCAATGCGAATAAATATTTAGGGCTGCGCGCCGATTTCATTTTTGCCAACCTGCCTTTGCGCGACTCGACGCTGGAACTGGCAGGGGCGGGCAGTGCCACCAGCTACGTCCTCGGCCTGACGCTCGATCCCGTTATTAACATTCCCGTGACCAGTAAGTATGGCGGCTACGTTCTTTTTGGTCCCGGATTCTTTCATCGCGCTGGCAGCTTGAGCTCCGATAGTACGGTGCCCGGTTCAGGTTGCAATTCGTTTTGGGTGTGGTGGGGTTCCTGTTCCAATTTCAGCCTTCCTCTGAGCGGGAGGTTCCTCGATTCCAGCCAGAACCAGTTCGGATACAACTTTGGTGGAGGAGTGACGCGGAAGATGCCGAGCGGCGTCGAAATCTACGCCGAGTACCGATTCGTGCACGGATCGAGCAATGGCGTCACCACCGACTTCCGGCCGATCACGATCGGCGTTCGCTGGTAGAACTCGCGGAGCTCTGGTCGGGATTAGTCCGGTAGTTCCAGAAACTTTCAGTACGCCGCTGCAACTGCACAAAGGATGAAGCGGGAACGGGATGCGAAACTGCGGCGCTGGAATTGGCTTCCGCCAATGCTGTCTCAACGATGTGGTGCGCAGGCGCGAGTGAGCACGCAGGATCGGTAGCGGCTGCGTTCCCTGTGAGCAAGAGGGCCTGGCAGCGGCATCCGCCAAAGTCTTGCGCGCGCTGATCGCAACTGCGGCAAGGTTCAGGCATCCATTCTTCTCCACGAAAGCGCTGGAATGAGGAAGACTGTCTCCAGATGAGCTCCAACGTTTTTTCGCGAACATTTTCGAACTCAAGTCCAGGAATCACTTCCGCGGCGTGGCAGGGAAGAACCTTGCCCGCTGGATTGATGAGCATCAATCTACGCCCCCAGCCGCCCATGCAAGCCTTGGGAAAGCGGGCGTAGTAGTCAGGGACGACCGAATCGACTCGGATCCGTCCGGCGAGACGCTCTTCAGCAGCAGCTACGACTTCCATCGCCTTATCAACTTGAGCGCGCGTGGGCAGCAGCGCGGTGCGGTTCTGCAGCGCCCAGCCGTAATACTGAGTGTGGGCAATCTCCATGCGCTCGGGAGCGAGTTGTTCGATGAACTCGATCATCTCTTCGAGGTGATCGATGTTTTGCCGATGTATGACGAGGTTGACGGTGAACGCAATCTTGTGGCGGCGGATAATGCGCGACAATTCAATCTTGTGCGCATGCGCTTTGGCTCCCGCAATCCAATTGGCTGAGTCTTCTCGTGAATCCTGAAAGCTGATCTGGATGTGATCGAGTCCGGCGTCTACCAGCGCTGCGAGGCGCGTTTCGGCAAGTCCGATACCGGACGTGATGAGATTTGTGTAGAGACCCGCAACTCGCGCGCCCGCGAGAAGTTCCGTAAGATCCGGGCGAGCCAACGGTTCACCGCCGGTTAAGTGAGCGTGCAGCATTCCGAGCCTGCTCGCCTGCTGGAAAACGTCGATCCATTGTTCAGTGGAAAGCTCTGCGCTTACCTCCGCCAACTTGAGCGGATTCGAGCAATAGACACAGTGCAGCGGACAGCGGTGTGTGACTTCGGCGATCAAGGCTAACGGGTTCGGGATCATGAGTACTGCGGATGAGTCGCTTTGATCATGATGACGTGAGTTGGAGTGTAAGGCAAGGAGACAGCTATGCCGAACAGCGAAAAGATGGTTACCTTCAGGCGCTTGACTATACTGTTACTAACAGTAACAATTGATTGGTGTATGCGGTCATAACCACGAAGACATTCGCCAAGTCGCTTGCCCGGCTGCCGGCGACATGGCAAAAGCGGATTGTGGGGAAGGTCAAGGAAGTTGCGGCCGATCCCTACGCCCGTCACAACAACGTCACCAAGCTTCAGGGACGAGATGGTTACAGACTGAGAATCGGCGACTGGCGCGTCATTTATGAACTTCACGACGACCGCCTTGAACTATGGGTTCTGGAAGTGGGATCGAGGGGAGGAGTTTATTAAATGCGCATCGAAACCATTACCCGCAGGGGACGGGAATTTGCCGTGATTCCCGTGGAACGCCTACAGAAGTTGCTGGAAGACGCTGAAATGCTTGCCGACGTGAAGGCCTACGATGCTGCGAAGGCGCGTCTCGAGAATGGCGAGGATGAACTAATACCGCTGGAGATCACCGAGCGCAGACTCAAAGGAGAGGCGGCGCTCCGCGTTTGGCGTGAGTATCGGAAGCTTACCCAGGAGCGGCTGGCGAAAAAGTCTAAGGTATCGCGCGCTCTGATTGCGGCGATTGAAACCAACCGCAAAGCCGGGTCGGTGCGCACGTGGAAGAAGCTGGGTGCTGCGCTTGATGTGAGTTGGGAACAACTGGCTTAGCACCAGTACCCAGGTCTCCTCGCTGCGGGCTTCGCCGGCATGGACATGCCAGCTCCGCTTAATAGTCGACAATCCGTTTGCGCTGCAGTTGCTCCAGAAACTGATTAATGTCGGCGCGAATCTTGGCGGGGTCTGCATCTGCGAACTGAGCCTGTAACTCTCCGATGATCTGGCCAAAGGTGCGCTGACCATCGCAGCGCTCGAGTACTTGACGTCCTGTGCCTTGCAACTTAATTGCGCCTTCGGGGAAGAGGATCACGCGGTCCTGTTCGCTTCCACCCCATCGGCAGCCGGCAGCCAGACGCGGCTGGGCTGAATCGTCAGGAGGCGGCATGCTAGTTGTCCCCAATGCGGAACGCGCCAGGCGGCGGCCATCCCGGCTCGACGTAGGCGAAGTAGAGTGCGTCGAGCTGCGCCCACAGAATGTCGCACTTGTCACTCAGAGCCTGGATCGCCAACCCCTGCTCCGCTCGCGTTTTCGCGTTGTCGTAGATGTAGTTCACGGCAAACTGTGAATCCTCTGGCGCCTGATAGAGTCTGGCCTCGAAATAATCCAGACCGCCCGCGAGCCAGGGATAGTGATGGCGCAATTTTTCCACCCGCAACGTGATCAGCTTGGTCGAAAACAATTCTGTCAGCGAGGAAGCGACAGCTTCCAGAAGCGAGCGGCTGCGAACAATATTCAGATATTCATTGACCGCGAAGCGCGTCGCCGGAAGAATGCCTTTACCGGCGCGAACCTGTTGCGCATCGAGACCGGTGGCTTCGGCCAGTTTAATCCAGCGCTTGATGCCGCCCTCGCTAGTGGCGTCGCCATCGTGATCGACCACGCGCTTGCGCCAGGCGCGGCGAAAAACCGGGTCGGGACCGCGCGAAAGAATAATCGAATCTTTGATGGGAATGATGCTTTGATAGTAATAGCGGTTCAGAGCCCAAGCCTGCAGCTGGCCGCGAGTAAGCTTGCCTTCGTGCATCAACAGATGAAAAGGATGCTTGTGATGGTAACGCTCTTCGCCGACGGCTTGAAACT
The DNA here is from genome assembly GCA_963761915.1 of uncultured Acidobacteriota bacterium. Taxonomy (GTDB): domain Bacteria; phylum Acidobacteriota; class Terriglobia; order Terriglobales; family Acidobacteriaceae; genus Sulfotelmatobacter. The sequence goes on along the minus strand of CAVXIO010000003.1, from coordinate 127,388 downwards.
GGGCGCGCAATTCTTCGGGCGAGAGCAAGCGGGCTTGCGCTGTGGCTTCGGTTTCTACAGATCGAACTGCCATCCATCCTCCGCGACCTCCCAGCCTGCGCTCCGCACCTGGCGATATTGGGGACTCGCCTCGTCCAGCATGGGATTGGTGTTGTTGATGTGTAAGAATATTTTACGCGGACGGCGCAATCCCGCCAACCTTTTCAGCGCGTCCTCCACCGGGATGTGGCCCATCTGACGGGCGGTTTGACCGCTGCCCTGGACGCGGATCAGCTCATCGTCGCTCCAGAAGGTTCCGTCGAAGAGCATTACATCGCAGGTATCGAGTTGTTCGTGCAAGGCGCTGGTGATTTCGGGGACCGCCGGCATAAAGGCTAATTGCGAGCCCGACGGCGAATTGAGAAATAATCCTAGTGACGCTTCTTCTGAAACGAGTTGCGATTGGCGGTCGGCGGTGACATACGCGGGATAATGCGTGCCCAACGACGGCGCATGGCAGCGCAGACCTGAGTCTTCTCCCTGAGCATTGCGTAGGTGAAATTCTTCACCGGCAGCAAAGTCGGTCCAGACGGTTTGATTAGGAACTCGTTGCAGCATCCTGAACATTGAATTGTCTTCCTGGAGAATGCGGCGAACGGAAGCCGTTATATGGATACGCAATGGTTGCAATTCGCGCAGTAGCAGTAGGCCAAGGACATGGTCGAGGTCGGCGTTTGCCAGCACCAGGCCCGCGATCGCCGACTGGCGCGAGCCTTCACGGGGTTGCAATTCAGGTGTGGCTTCGATTTGCGCCCGCAGGTCAGGAGACGCACCCAGAAGGAACCACGAGCGTCCATCTTCACTGATAGCGACTTGCGTCTGCGTGCGAGCTTTGCCGCGGAAGGTTCCCGCCCGAAGGGCGCGACAATTTGCGCAGGCGCAATTCCACTGGGGAAACGCTCCTCCGGCCGCGGAGCCAAGAATCTTCACCTTCATCTCTGGTGAGTTTACAGCCTGGAATTAAAGCTGGAAGTACTTTCGCGAGAACCTTGCGCGTGGTTCGTTACGCCAGAACTTGCAACCTTCTTATGACGTTGAGTAAGTGTGAAAGATCCTGCAACTCCGACGAGAATTAAGACTCCAGGCTCCGCTTTCTGCTTGCGTTCACAGGACTGCGGCCTCATACTGCGAAAGGCCTGCGCACTGCGGGCTTCGGCCCTCCCCCGCCCTCCCTATTTAAGGTGGCTCAGCCTTGCCCAACCGCAGCCGCGCAGCGCAGGGGATCAACGTCCCAAAGCGGCTTATCGGCGGAAAGATTCTCGAGGCCGACTTCTCCGGCCATTTCGGTTCCGGGCTTGCCGCACCACACGATGCGGAATTGCGCCCGCGTTCCCTGATACAGAATGTCGATGACGTCGCCCGGCTTCAGTTGAGCATCCACGCACTGCAGCGTGGCACCGCGCCCGCTGATGGAACGCAGGCTGGCCGGCTGCGTAAAGGGGCGGGAAAAAGTGTCCATACCCCAGATCTGGACAGGGAGATCGACGAAGACACGCGACTGGCGGCGCCGGTCCATGGGTGCTCCTTAGAGTTAGGGGGGATCAGGGAATGGTAGGCGGGGCCGCTAAACAAACAAAGGTAACCTCAGTCACAGGTGGAAGTGTGCCGAAAGTTTGCAGTCGTGATGACGTGAAAGACTGAGTTAGTCGAGATCGCCTAGCGAGCAGGATCCGGGGCCGCGCGGATCGCCGCAGGAGCCGCACGCACCGGAGGTCTCCGATGCACTCGTGGAACCTTTGGCGGAGGTGGCGAAGACGCTGAGCTGAGGGCTCAGCTTCTTGCTTTCGCACTTGGGACACTTGGCCTTGTCGCGGCCAAAGACTAACGCTTCAAACTCGTGGTTACATTCCTGGCAGATGTACTCGAAAATCGGCATGGATTACTCCCGTTGACTGGCTATTCCTGATCTTAGCCGAAATCCTGCTCTTGAAACCAGCATCGGTTGCTGGCTTCTAGCCCAATCGATTTTGCACAATGGAATTTCCCTTTACGTCGTGATCGCAACCTGGTTCGCAAATCTTCGCTGTCGCAAGCCGCGTCGATCATACCGCGTCGATAATACGCGCACCTGCTCCGACTTTAGAACGGAAATGGAGGGTAGAATCAAATTGCGGGAACCTCGCAGACTGGACTGGTGACAGCTGACAGCTTCAAATCCAAGAGCTGAGTTCGAGGACGACTTGATCGAGAGGCCGTCTGCGTTCATGTCGTCCGTTTTCGGAAACCGTTTCCTCTTGGCTAGTCGGAGATGATCCCGCTCCGCGTCACCCCGGCTTGTTCCAGGGTCCAGTTTCTGCCGTTAATGTGCAAGGTAGCTTCCGGGGACCGGAAGTAGTCCTTCATCGGGTCGATCTTGCCCGTACTCATTTTGGCGCGAAAGGCCTCCGCCTGCTCCTTGCCGAATCTGGCGACCACGAGCGTCCACTCCTGATTGGACCGTGTTAGGTCGAAGACGATCATTCCACCGTCATCGGTAACGGTCCCGCCGCCGATCTTCCCCACACACTTCCCGGCCGAGATCTTATTGGCCTGGAACATTGCCTGTACGTGGCGGGTGGACCACTCCAGCGCAGGGGAGTACGCCTTCAAGTCGTTGGCCAGGGACGAGCTTTGCAACCAAGGATGCTCGGTAACTTTGGCGCTGAGCACGTCCGTGGAGGGGTCAATGGCGGCCTTGCGGGGGGCTGGTTGCGGGGCCTGCGCAGCGGAACCCTGACGGCGGGTCTGTGTGCATCAGTCTGCTCCGCAGGAACCGTCCTCACACGTGCATTTATCGGGGGGACAGCCTCCGCCACCTCCGCCGCCACAGCTACAGTTGCCGCTATAGCAATCACAGCTTCCGATAAGGTCGCAGTCCCCGCTCTTGGTGATGCAGAAGCTGGAGCCGGAATAGCTTGACTGGCCGCAATACGGGGGGACGCAGATGGGACAAGTACTCTGGGCAGAGGCAGCCAATGAAGCAAATGGAGGGAACAACAGCGCCAACAGCAGGATTTTCTTTTTCACGGTTTGTATCCTCCTATTCCTCCGCGAATGGCGCGCACAACGCGAAAATTCGCCTAATAGTTTATCAAAAGACAAGCAGGAGCTGACTGCTCCTAGATTAGAATCAATTTGTGGGAACTTCGCAAACTGAATCGCTAGCCCAGACGCAGAAAGCGTTCGTCCCATCCGTTTTCCAGCCTCATCGATGGTTGCGAGGTGGGCACGTGCAGACGCTCGCGGCGTTTTTCTTGTCGCGGCGAATCAACCTGCCTGCCGCCGAGCAGCGTTTGATCGAAGTTGAACCTGGCATTGCTGTCCTGTGCCATTGTCACTGGCAAAAGGACCGACACGTGCCGACGCTGATTATCGTGCACGGCCTGGAGGGATCGAGCGAATCGCAATACATGATGGGCATCGCGCGGGGCGGGTTGGCCGGGGGCATGAACGTGGTTCGGATGAATCAGCGCAACTGTGGCGGCATGGATCATTGCGCGCCCACGCTTTACAACTCAGGCCGGTCGGGCGATGTGGCAGCGGTGGCGCACAACATCGTTGAGCGCGACGGAATTCCTGGTTTCGTGCTGGTGGGCTTTTCCATGGGTGGAAATCTGGTTCTGAAACTGGCGGGGGAATGGGGCAGCAACGGTCCGGCGGAGTTTCGGGGAGTGGCGGCGGTTTGTCCGGCAGTAAACCTGGCAGCAGGAGCCGACGCGCTGCATGAGCCCGCGAATCGCATTTACGAATACTATTTTCTGCTGCAATTGTTCCGTCGGTTTCGCCGTAAGGCGCGGTTGTTTCCCGGCTGCTTCGATGCCTCGCGCCTGCGCGGAGTTAAGACCTTGCGCGACTTCGATGATCGCGTTACAGCCTACTACTGCGGTTTTTCTGGCGCGGACGACTATTACGCGCGAGCCGCCGCCAGCAATGTGATCGACCGCATTGCGCGGCCAGCGCTGGTGATCCACGCAGCCAACGATCCCTTCATTCGGATTTTGCCGGAGACGCGCCAGTCGCTTCTTTCCAATCGAAACATTACTTATATCGAAGCCGAGGACGGCGGGCATTGCGCATTCTTTGGAGAGCGCGACGGCGATGTGACCTACGATGGGCGCTGGGCGGAACGCGAAGTCGTGCAGTTCGCCAAGCAATTCCGGTAGAGATGCGATCCCGGTTTTTGACGGTGGCAGAGATCAGCTGGCGCTTGCTGGACGCCGGAACAAGTGCAGAATCTCAGCGCCGCGCCCCTTCAGCCGCGTCCGCAGGAATGCGAGTATAAGCATGGCGAGGAAGATCGTCAGCAATCCCAAAGACGCGGTGCGGATTCCGACGCTGTGCTTAGGCAGAATGGACACGCGCCCGTAAACGAATTCCAGGTGCACCCAATAGACCAGCAACGAGGCTTGGCCCAATTCAATCAGCGGACTAAATCCCCACTGTCCCCCGCCCCAGCGGCACCAAACATAGCTCGCCATCAAAATGCCGAGCAACATGCCCACACGGATCAAGAAGAAGTTTGGGCTGGTGTGCCAATAGTCGTAGACCGCATAAAGTTGATGCGGCTGCGCGTCGAGCCAGCGCGCGGCTGCAACGAATATCAGGCCTGCTCCGCCTAGCAGAAAGAAAATCAAAGCTCCCCGACTGCGCGCCCACTCGCTCTGCATAACAAATCCGATGGCGAGGCCGGCGAATGCGAAGGCGGTCCACGGAAAAACCGGAAACAGCCACGCCTGCGGTATGCCCAGATTGTGCACACCGTTGATGTAGGATTCGATCGGCCAGGGCAGCCAATCGGGACGCCATGTGGTCCACAGCGGCGGCGTGAGCAGAGAAATCAGCAGAGCCGTTCCCGCCGAGGCCAGCGCGAGAGCGAGTCTCGCATGCTCACCGCGGTGAAGCGCCAACACCAGCCAGCAGAGCACGCCCATCAGCATCATGGAGAGGCCAATGGTGTTCAGCACATCCACGCGCAGCAAGTCGCTCGCCGGAGCCCAGCCCCAGGCAATTACGTATTCCTGCAAGCGAAATAGCAGCCCAAACACGAAGATTTCTGCACCACGGCGAAGCGTGGCCCGGGCGATCCGTCCCGGGGGAAGATCTTTCTTCCACAACTTTTCGGTGACCAGGGCAAACGATGTTCCCGCCAGAAACAAAAATAAAGGAGCGGGAAAAGTCCCGCCCAGTTGCGAATACATGAAGAACTTGCTCTGCCGCGCACTGGGGCTGAGCCATGAATCGTAGCAGTGAGTCTGGAACATCAGAATGCAGGCGAGACCGCGCATCCAATCGATATAAGCGAGGCGAGATGAACCTGAAACTGGCATGTGCGCTGTGTCCGGGCAACGAGGAAGTATAAGGCAAGGCCGCAGCCTGTTGACGAGATAATCGCTGCATGGTGCCTGCCTTTGTTGAGGCGTTATAAAATGCTTGTAATGAATCAGCTTGAGCAAAAGCAGAGGCACAGATTCAGCGTCCGGGCTCTCTCGCTGGCTTGGTTCGCAAGTGCTGAATTACATGCCTGCGTGCGCCAAGCCCGCATCCCCAACCATGTACTTCCGAGTTTTTTCTTTTTATGAAGCGTATATAGAATCATATAAACCACATACCACTTTGTCCTCTTAAGAAAGCAAGAATCAAAAATTCCATAGACGAGTCTGTGGACCCAGGGATGGGGCCACGTCTTAGAGGAGGCTTCGTGCAATTTTGTTTTAACAGTTTTGTGAAGAGATCCCAGGCCCTGATCGTGTCCGCGGGCTTGCTTGCCGTAACTATTTCTACCGGCTGCGGCACTCCAGGGTTATCCCAGAATCAAACGGCGCACACCGTGGCGCAAGCGGCAATGGCTGTCGCTGAAGGTGCGTCCACGCCATCGATTCTGCTGTTTGTTGGAACCGGAACTTCGTCTGGCGATGTTTCGGCCGTCAAAACCGTCCTTAACGATTTGAAACTCACCTACGCCACTGCCACCTCCAGTCAACTGAAGGCAATGACCGTGGCCGACCTGAAAGCCTACAAACTATTCTTCATGCCCGGGGGCGATGCTATCACCATCAGCCAGAACCTCTCGAGCGAGGCTATTACGAACGTCCACGATGCAATCGTCAACGACGGAGTGCACTACCTCGGCATCTGTGCCGGCGGCTTCTTTGCCGACAGCTCGGGAGTCTATGACTATTTGAAACTCACCCCGGCCGGTGTGTGGTTCAACTACTACGCCGACGAATTCAAGGGCATTGACAAAGCAGCGCTGGAGATTACTGGTGCCGACGGCACGACGCTGGACCAGTATTGGGAGAATGGTCCGCAGTTGAGCGGATGGGGCGACATCGTTGGCAAATATCCGGACGGCACTCCCGCGATCGTAGAAGGCAAGTCTGGCGCCGGTTGGGTAATTCTGTCCGGCGTGCATCCCGAGGCGCCCTCCAGCTGGAGGTCCGGAATGAATTTCACAACCTCGGTCACTGTAGACAATGCCTATGCCAAAACTCTGGTGACCGCCGCTCTCAACGGTACGTCCTTGCCTCATTTCTAAACCGTACTCAAGATTCTCCGCAATGTGGCCCGGAGGCTCAACGACCTCCGGGCTTATTTTTGCCGGGAGAGAAGGATGCGCGCCAATCCTGCGCTCAATGTTGGCTGGGAGGCTGTAAAATCAGTTGCGAGGGCGCGTAGCTCAAATGGATAGAGCACCGGATTTCTAATCCGGGGGTTGCAGGTTCGATTCCTGCCGCGCCTACCAGAGAACTCTGATCACTGCTCACTCCTCTTCCTGTGTTCGCACGTCGCTGTGTTTAAGCAGGAATCCGACAGCCGCAGGCGTTCGACGGGTTCGCCGCCAATAATGTGGGATTCGATGATCTCGTCGACGTCCGCTTCAGTGACGTGTCCCTACCAGACCGCCTCCGGATAGACCACGAGATTGGGGCCATGTTCGCATTGATCGAGGCAGCCCGACTGGTTGGCGCGAACTTTGCCTTTGAGTCCGCGCTCCGCTAATTTCTGCTTGAAGAGCTTTTGCAACTTCGCTTGGCCAGTGGGATCGCAGCAAGGGCGCGGACTTCCCGGAGGGCGCTGGTTGCCGCATATGAAGATGTGTTTTTCAAACTTGGGCATGTTGGATTCAGCGAGGTGGTCTCTCAGGCGACGGATTCTTTTGGTACGGTTTCTGAATTCGCGATGTCCGCATCCCAGATACCTTCGAAGTCGACGCCTCATCACATCACCTCCCAGTGTACTGGACAGTTTGTGTGTGCTTTGCCATTCGCTCCACTGGCGCGATAAGATACTCCGTACACATCTTCTCCGCTTTCATTCCCAGTTAGCTTTTAGCGTATCCGCGGCAAGGCGTGTGCGACCCCGGTGGTTCATGCGTGCGCGCGGCGCTGCAACTTTGTGTTCGCGAATCCTGTTAACGGAGTTGGCATTGAAACGAGGCAAGACCGCGGTAATAGTCGGCACCCAGTGGGGCGATGAGGGCAAAGGAAAGATTGTCGACGTTTTATCGGAGAACTTTTCCGTCGTCGCCCGTTATGCCGGAGGCCACAACGCCGGCCACACGGTCATCATCCATGGCAAAAAGTTTGTTTTGCAACTGGTGCCCTGCGGAGTGTTGCGGGCGGGCTGCCGCAGCGTGATCGGCAACGGAGTGGTTCTCGATCCCATAGCCTTTCTGAAGGAAGTGGGAGCGCTGCGCGAAGCCGGGGTGAAGGTTGACGGAAACCTTTTTGTCTCGAACCGCGCGCAGGTGATTCTGCCCTACCATCGAATGATCGAGTTAGCCGCCGAAAACGCCCCCGGCCGCGTGAAGATTGGCACTACCTCGCGCGGCATCGGTCCCGCGTATGAAGATAAGATGGGACGCCGCGGCCTCCGAGTGGCCGATCTGCTCGATCTGCAACTCCTGAAGAAACATATTGAAAACGCCGTGCGCGAGAAAAATATGATCGCGCACGCACTCTTCAATTCCGAGCCTCTCGACGCCGATAGAATGTACGCGGAATATGCCGCGGCAGCTGAGAAAATTGCTCCCTTTGTCTGCGACACGGCAGTTTTGCTCAATCAGGCTCTAGCCGGCGGTGAAGCCATTCTATTTGAAGGCGCGCAAGGAACGATGCTCGACATTGATCACGGAACGTATCCCTTTGTCACTTCTTCCAGCGCAACTTCGGGAGGCGCTGCGACCGGAACTGGCGTGGCCCCCAACGCAATCGACTCTGTGATCGGACTCACCAAGGCGTATTGCACACGCGTGGGTGAAGGCCCGTTCCCCAGCGAGGATAGGAGCGCGGCCGGCGAACAACTGCGCAAGCGTGGCAACGAGTTTGGCGCGGTTACCGGGCGTCCGCGGCGCACCGGCTGGCTCGACTTGCCACTGCTGCGCTACGCTGGCATGATTAACGGCACCTGCTGGCTGGTGGTTACTAAGTTGGATGTGTTGGATGAGTTGGATGAGATTCCGGTTTGCGTGGGATATAAGATCGACGGCGAGAAAACTATTGAAATCCCAGCTCAAGCCAGCGGCTACGAAAAAATCGAATGCGTTTACCAGAAGTTGCCCGGATGGCGCACATCAACGCAAGGCGTGACGGTATTTGAAAAGTTGCCGAAGGCCGCGCGCGAATATCTCGCATTCGTCGAGAAAGAAACAGGCGCGAAGGTTGGCATGGTCTCGACCGGTCCGGACCGGGATCAAATAATTTTGATGGACGAGTTTGCGAGAGAGTTGACGACAACCTCATCGCGGAAAGTCTAGAATTGAATTCCATTGGACAGCACTAAGACTACTTACTAACTTCATGTGAGGAGCGCACGATGGTGGTTTTGGCAGTAACGTGGATGACGAAAACCGGGCACGACGCCGACGTGCCCCCAATTTTTGCGAAGCTTACAGAAGAATCCCGCAAAGAACCCGGCTGCCTCATGTTTCAGGTTCATCGGCATAAGACCGAGACGCGGCGGTTCTTCATCTACGAGCAGTACAAGGACGATGCCGCCCTCGAAGCTCACCGAACCACGGCGCACTTCCTGCAGTACGCGCGCAAGGAATTGCCCAAGGTAGCAGACCGCGTAGAAGGCCACCTGTACGAACCGCTAGGATAGCCCGTGTGGGCGCCCTCGCTCGCGTTCTTAACTGAGAACGGACAGGGATTATTGCGTCAGTTCATAACCCGCGAAGAAGAAACTCAATTCAAACCGCGCCGTATCCTCGGCATCGGAACCGTGAATCGCGTTGTGCTCGATGCTCGAGGCCCACTTCTTGCGAATCGTGCCTTCTTCGGCATGGGCAGGATTTGTGGCGCCCATGAGCTTGCGCAGGTCGGCAATAGCATTTTCCTTTTCCAGAGCCAAAGCGACGATGGGCCCGCTCGACATGAAATCGGTGAGCGAATTATAGAATGGACGGCTCGCATGCACGGCGTAAAACTGCTGCGCCTGATGCTTTGAAATTTCCAGCATCTTCATGGCGAGGATGCGGAAACCATTCTTCTCGAATTGTTCGATAATGTCGCCGACTCCGTTCTTGGCGACGGCGTCAGGTTTCACGATAGTAAGAGTGCGTTGCAGAGTTTTCATAGTTGTTGGTTAGTCGCTTGTCTTGGTCGTTGGCCTAAGAGCCTTCTTCCCGAAAATCGATACTCGCCACTCGGAGCTAAACCTTCACTCCCAGCGCCGCCACGAGAGTTTCGCCAATCGCTGCCGGAGATTTCGCCACGCGGATTCCGGCTGCTTCCATGGCCTTGATCTTTTCCGCTGCCGTTCCCTTGCCGCCAGAAATGATCGCTCCGGCATGGCCCATGCGGCGTCCCGGCGGCGCTGTCTGCCCGGCGATAAAGCCGACCACCGGCTTTTTCATTTTCGTCTTCACAAATTCCGCCGCGGTTTCTTCCGCGTCGCCGCCAATCTCGCCAATCATGATTACGGCTTCGGTTTCAGGATCGCGGTTGAACAAATCGAGTGCATCGAGAAAGTTAGTTCCGATAATCGGATCGCCGCCAATGCCAATCGCAGTCGATTGTCCAATCCCGCGCTGCGTGAGCTGATGCACCGCCTCATACGTCAGCGTGCCGGAACGTGAAACAATTCCGATGTTTCCTTCTTTGTGTATCGACCCGGGCATAATTCCGATTTTGCATTTGCCGGGCGAAATAATGCCCGGACAGTTTGGTCCAATCAGCCGCGAACGCCGGTTCTGCAAAAACTCCCAAGCTTTGACCATGTCGAGCGTCGGAATGCCCTCGGTGATGCACACAATCAAGTCGAGTTCCGCGTCGGCCGCCTCCATGATCGCATCGGCCGCGAACGGCGGAGGAACGAAGATAACAGTCGCGTCGGCGCCGGTTTTTTCGACGGCCTCCTGCACGGTATTGAAAATTGGCCATCCTTCATGCGTCGTGCCGCCCTTGCCCGGCGTTACTCCGCCCATGACCTGAGTTCCGTAGGCCGCGCAGGCCTTGGCATGGAAGGTGCCTTCGCGTCCCGTCAAGCCCTGCACGATCAAGCGCGTCTTCTCGTTAACCAGGATTGCCATAACTATGATTCCTCACTGCGTCGATGCGTCTACACTCCCCGAGCCGCAGCCACCACTTTATCTGCCGCGTCTTTCATGGTTTCAGCCACCACAAAGTTGAACCCGGAGTTCATCAGAATCTTCTTGCCTTCGTCCACGTTCGTGCCTTCCAAGCGCAGAACTACGGGAAGCTTGATGTTAGTTTTCTTGGCTGCTTCCACCACGCCCGTCGCCAGGGTATCCACGCGCAGAATGCCGCCAAAAATATTAATCAGCACTGCCTTCACGCTCTTATCGCTGAGCAGGATTTCAAACGCGTGCGCAACCTGCTCGGCATTGGCACCACCGCCCACATCAAGAAAGTTCGCGGGCATGCCGCCAGCGTATTTGATGATATCCATCGTTGCCATTGCCAAACCCGCGCCGTTCACCATGCAACCGACACTGCCCTCGAGCTTGATGTAATTCAGGCTGTACTTCGAGGCCTCGACCTCGAGTGGGTCTTCCTCGGTAATGTCGCGGAGTTCGCGAATATCAGGATGCCGGAATAGTGCGTTATCGTCGAAGGTTAACTTCGCATCGAGTGCAAACAGTCGCCCGTCTGTGGTGGTGATGAAGGGATTAATCTCAAGCAGCGAAGCGTCCGTATCAAGAAACGCCCTGTAGAGGTTCGAGAGAAATTGCACCGCAGGATTGATCTGCTTTGCGCTCAATCCAAGTCTGAAGGCCATCTTGCGCGATTGAAACGCTTCGAGGCCCATGCCGGGATCGATGTGCTGTTTCAAAATCGCATCGGGGTTTTCCGCAGCCACCTGCTCGATCTCCATTCCACCCGCTGCCGACGCCATGAACACTGGCTTGCCTTCCGCGCGGTCGACCAGAATCCCCAGATACAATTCTTTTTCGATGGGCAGAGTTTCTTCAATTAGCAACCGCCGGACGATGCGCCCTTCCGGACCTGTCTGATGCGTCACCAACCTCATGCCCAACATCTTTTCGGCGATGTCTCCCGCTTCATTGGCGGACTTGGCAATTTTCACACCTCCGCCTTTGCCGCGCCCGCCGGCATGAATCTGAGCCTTGACCACCACGCCAGTCGCGCCAGCGCTGAACAATTCCTTGGCTGCCGAGTCGGCCTCTTCGCGCGAGGTCGCCATGGTCCCGCGCGGCACCGTCACCCCATACTTCTTAAGAATTGCTTTTCCCTGGTATTCGTGGATTTTCATAATGATGTTCGCCAGCTAAGAATCGGAAGGAACTTTGCTTGCGGCTTACGACTGAGGCGGCAAACTGTTAATTTTATAGAAGGGCAACGGATTAGGGCAAACGGCTATCCCGCGTCCTTTCGACAAACCAAACATCTAAGCCTAAATCGAGGCGAGGCTCCAAGAAAACCGTGAAAGTAATCTCGCTCAATGTCGCGCAGCCGCGTCTTGCAACTTATAAAGGCGCAACCGTTAAGACTGGCATCTTCAAGGAACCAGTGGCCGGGCGCGTGACGCTGAGCAGGCTTAATCTGGATGGAGACCGCCAAGCCGACCTCACCGTACATGGCGGCCCGTACAAAGCGGTTTATGCCTATCCTTCCGAGCATTATGAATATTGGCGGGGAGAAACGACCGGCATGGATCTGCCGTGGGGAATGTTCGGCGAGAATTTTACGACGACCGGGCTTGAGGAGACGGATGTGCATGTCGGCGATCGCTTCCGGATTGGCTCCGCAATAGTGATGGTCCGCCAGCCACGAATGCCCTGTTACAAGCTTGCCCTCAAATTCCAACGGGACGACATCATCGAGCGATTCCTGCAAAGCGGGCGTAGCGGATTTTATTTTTCGGTGGAAGAGGAAGGGGAAGTGGGTGAGGGAGATTCGATCGAACTCATCTTCCGAAATCAAGATGGGATAACCATCGCTGAAATGAATCGGCTCTTTGTTCGTGATAAATATAACCGCGATCTGCTGCAGAAGGCGATTGACACAGCCGCTCTGCCTCAGAGTTGGCGCGACTATTTCTTGCCGAGGCTGAACGGTGCGATTGTTAGAACCTAGCTGCCGTTCTTCAGTCGCGAAGAGCGCTTATACCTTACAATTCCGGGACATGATTGTTGACGCCCTCCATCGCATTGCCAATCACGGCCAGTCTCTGCCACGTGCGGAGGCGCGCGAAGTGATGTCGGAAGTGCTTGCGGGGAATTGCACGGACGCTCAGATCTCAGCGCTGCTCGTGGCTTTGCGCTTGAAAGGCGAAACAGTCGAAGAGATCGTTGGATTCGCCGAAGCCATCCGCGGAGCCGCGACGCCTCTTCCCACGGGCGCCCAGGAATCCAGCGCGCTCGATCTCAGCGGGACCGGCCGCGACGCGCTGATCGATTCCTCTCTCGTCGATACCAGCGGAACCGGAGGCGACGCTTGTGGAACTTTTAACATTTCTACAGCCACGGCACTCGTGACGGCGGGGGCGGGTGTGCGCGTGGCCAAACACGGTAACCGCAGCATCAGCTCAAAATGCGGCTCGGCTGACGTAATGGAAGCGCTGGGCGTGAACATTCAGTTGTCCCCTGCGCGAGCAGCCCAATGCCTGCGTGAAGTCGGAATCTGTTTTCTGTACGCGCCCGACCTGCACACTTCAATGAAGCAAGTGCAGAAGATCCGGCGCGAGTTGCGCCTGCGCACCATGTTCAACCTGCTCGGTCCGCTCACCAATCCCGCGCACGCTTCAGGACAAGTTGTGGGTGTGTACGCACTCGATATGGTGGAAAAATTAGCCGAGGCGCTCAGCATGCTCGGACTGCGTCGCGCGCTCGTGGTTCACGGCCTCGATGGTCTCGACGAGGTCACGATCACGGGACCAACCCGCGTAGCCGAAGCTCGCGACGGATCCGTGCGGACTTACGAAGTTGATCCCGAAGAGTTCGGAATGAAGCGGGCCACGCTCGCTGATATTGCCGGCGGAGATGCTGCGGAAAACGCAGCCATCGTTCACGAAGTTCTAAGTGGAAAGAAATCTCCGCGCCGCGACGTCGTTTTGCTGAACTCCGCGGCCGCGCTGGTGGCTGCGGGTCGGATCGATCACTTGGCGGACGGAATTCCGCTGGCAGTGAATTCGATCGATTCCGGTGCCGCAGCTACAAAACTAAGAGCGCTGGCAAGTTTTACCGCCAGCCAGGGGTCACCGGCCACTGACGACTGACCAGTGATGTCGCCTCACTTCGCGGCGTCGTCCTCGATCTTAAACACATTATTCGTCATATCGCTCTCGGGCACGCTGCCGTCATTGACTACGATTTCCTCCGGCGGTTTCGGGACTTCCACGCGAATCACACCACTGCTCTTGCCGCGGACTACAAGTCGTTTCGAAACTTCTCCGCCTGCAAACTTCACCGTGAATGGGACTTCCGCTCCCGCCCCGCCCAGGTTGGCGATCGTGATCGTGAGCAAGTAACCTTCCGGCAAGGTCTTGCGAACGAATGCCGATTCGACTTTGAAGTCCGGCAGGCCGTGGTCGCGATAAACCCAGTCGTCGAAAAACCATTCCAGGTCTTTGTGCGTCTGCGCTGCGACCAGGCGCGGCATGTAGGAGGGTTCCTTATCCTGCTCTGGACGATATGCGGCAATAGCCTTCTTGAGCGCTTGATCGCCGATCATCTCGCGGAGCATCCACCAGACGCACATCGCCTTGCTGCGGTAAAGTTCTTCATCGGCCGTGTTGACCAGAGACCGGTTCACCTCATCTTCCGATCTTGGGACCCTTGTTCGTTTCTCTGCCTCACTGAATGCGGACCGGTGCAGTCCCATGTAGTCAAGCGCGGCTTGGCGTCCGGACTGATGCTCCAGATACAGTGCCTGCGCGAAGTGAGCCAGACCCTCGTTGATCCAGGGTCGCGGCGAGAAAAAGGCCGCGTGGGTTAACTGATGAGCAGCAGCAAGGCCAGACAGCTTAGGATCGCTGGCAATTAACGGGAGCAGCAAAAGCGAGCCACTCTCGAACGGCGCTGCATTCGAGTCAATGAGATCAACCGTTTCCGCTTTACTTCGGGGCGCACCAAACCATTCGCTGATCAATGGAAGTGTTTTCTCCGCAGCCTCGGCGTAATTTGTCGCCGATGCATCGTGGCCGCGCAAGAAATGAACTGCAATAGCCGCGCGGTCGACCACTTCGTAGTTGGCAATCACAAAAGTGGGCGCGACCGAACCGAGCGACCGGTACGCGCAATCCGCGACAAACTCCCGTCCCACTTCGTGCGCTGTTGGGCAGGTTGTCGCATTGACCAGAAGCTCTGGAGGTTCGCCTTCCCCCATCGTCACGGTGATCTGCAGCCGCATAGTGGATACGGCTTCCCGCGCTTTCCACCGGCTCACAATCTCGAACAGGTCCGTACCTTCTGAAAGATTCGCCGCTTCGGTCGCAATGGGGTACCAGGCAACGTATCCTGCTCCGCGCACGGCCGTGAACTTCGTACTGATCTGGTCCCAGTCGGAACTATGCGCCGTTTCCTCTGGAGTATCGATGCGCGTCAGCCGCGTCGCATCGAGCACGATGACCCCTTCATAGGCGATCTCCAGTTCCACGGCCCCTTTAGGTGCAACCGCTTCCGGCAACGTGACGATAGCCTCGGATAAAGCCCCGGTGTGATCAATGTCAGAAGTGTAGGGTTGCAACTCGAGTTGCAGTGGCTTGCCGCCGGCCTTAATCGAGCGCCAGTCCAGCGACGACGAAACCTGCAGCACCGCGATCTTCTGTGCTGTTGATGAATCGTTGCGCAGAGTGATCTTGCCTCGAACTCCGAGGCGCTGCTGTTCGGGCTCGATGCGGACGCTCAGGTCGTAGTTGGTAAAGGTGAAAGCTTCGCGATCTAGAGAAAGAGCATGCGCCGCAATGGGACAAAAAACTGAAAGGAAGCACAAGTACAAACGGCACAACCTCATTTCGCACCCGAAGCTGCCTCTTTGTTTTGCGCGCCGCTCCTGGCACGTCTCTGGCGCACGACTTCATACATTACGACTGCTCCCGCGACCGATACGTTCAGCGAGGGCACTTTGCCCAGCATTGGAATTGAAACTAGAAAGTCGCACTTCTTCTTTACCAGATCGTGCAGGCCTTTACCCTCCGCGCCCAGAACCAGCGCGCAATCCATGTTGTAGTCGAGGGCGTCGTAAGTTTGCTGGCCACGCTCGTCGAGTCCAACCGTCCAGATGTTTCGATCTTTTAGTTCTTCAACGGTGCGCGCGATATTGGTGACTTTTGCGATGGGCAGGTATTCGCTGGCGCCTGCAGATGTTTTCGTGACAGTACCGGTGACCGGCGCGGCGCGGCGTTCGGGAATTACCACGCCATCGGCTCCGGCGGCGTCGGCGGTGCGCATGAGAGCGCCGAGATTGTGCGGGTCTTCGATGCCATCGAGGACGATGACGAGAGAATACTGGCCGCGCTTGGCGCCGACGACATCGTCCAGATCGCTGTATTGTTTCGCAGAGGTGACGGCGACCACTCCCTGGTGCGCGGCCCTGCCAGCCATTTGGTCGAGTTCCATCCGCGTGAGAAAGCGCACGGGCACGCCCAGGCGGCGGCATTCTTCAATCATGCGCTGCAGGCGGATGTCGTTCCGCTCCTTGGCCATGCCCACCCACTGAAAGGCCCGTCCGCGAGCCTTGAGCGCCTCGGTGACGGCGTTGATGCCGTAGATATAGTTCACGAAGTATCAGTGTACCGAAAGCTGAGAAGTCAGACAGCCCGAGCATATTTTCCGAGTGGCGGATCGGGAAGGGCATGACTTCAGTCGTGCCGAAAAGAGGCTCATTAGGACTGGCTTTAGCTGCTGAGGGCCGCACTCAGGTAGCGCAGTATATCTTCGGGCTCCGGCCGCTCCGTGTAGTCCTCGTTCGCGAAAGTGTAAAGCACAGTGCCGTCTCGATCGATAATGTAAGTCGCAGGGATCGGCAACTCCCAACTGTCGTCGCCGTTTACGAAAGGCAGGTTGACGAAGGCACGTTGATAGACCGCCTTCTGCTCATCGGGAATCCGATAGGTCAAGCCAAACTGACGCGCGACGTTGTTGCCGGCATCAGAGAAAAGCGGAAAGCGCAGCTTGTGCTGATCGCGCATGAAGAAAGATTGCTGCACGGTCTGCGGAGAAATGGCCACGAGACCCGCGCCGGCCTTCTCCATCTCAGGCAAGGTCAGATTCATCGCTTCCATCTGGGCGACGCAGAAGGGGCACCAGCGCCCGCGAATGAAACAGAGTACGAGACGTCCTTTGGCCAGCAAGTCGGAGGAAGAGACGGTCTTGCCGTCGTGATCTTGAAGCTGGAACTCAGGGATTCTCGCGCCGATGGGTAGAATGTTCGCGGCTAAATGTTGTTGCTTTAAGTCCGCGACTGTCCGAGCGTGAATCGCCTGCGTCTTCGCCGGAACGTATTTCGCAATCAGTTCCCTGCGCTCAGCAGAGATTTCGCGCAGTGGGCGAATGTCAGCCTCAGGACCGGATTCTTCGAGAGATCGCCATTTCATAAGAGCAGCCGCAAGCTGCCAGAGGTTCAACTGCTGCTTGCCCCAGTCTGGCAACCGGCGGCTGGCAACTGCTTTCCTCTACATCCCCGGTAATTTCATCCCCGCCATCCTGCGCGCAAAACTCGGCTTCCCCATCTGCTTGAACATCTTCCTCATCTGCGCGTATTGGCGGAGCAGATTATTCACTTCCTGCACGCTGGTGCCGGAGCCGCGCGCGATGCGTTTGCGGCGGCTGCCGTTGATCACTTCGTGATGATTGCGCTCGTGCATGGTCATCGAGTTGATGATGGCCTCGACGCGGTTGATCTGTTTTTCGTCCACGCTGTCGGCGGCCTTCTGCAAGCCGTAAAACGGCCCGATCGACGGCAGCATCCCCATCAGGCTTTTCATCGACCCCATCTTCTTCACCTGGCGCAGCTGATCGCGAAAATCTTCGAGCGAGAAGCCGTCGCCGCTGAGGGCTTTGGTGGCCATCTCCTGCGCCTTCTTTTTGTCGATCTGCGATTCGGCGCGCTCGATCAGCGAAAGAATGTCGCCCATGCCAAGAATGCGCGACACAATGCGGTCAGGATGAAACGGCTCCAGCGCGTCGTACTTCTCGCCCACGCCGATAAACTTGATAGGCTGCCCCGTAACCTGCCGGATGGAAAGCGCAGCGCCGCCACGAGCGTCGCCATCCATCTTGGTGAGGATGACGCCAGTGAGCGAAAGTTTCTTGTGGAACTCATCAGCGGAGCGCACCGCGTCCTGCCCGGTCATGGCGTCAGCAACGAACAGAATCTCCGAAGGATTCAGCAGCTTTTTCAGCGACTGCATCTCGTTCATGAGATCGTCGTCAATGTGCAGACGCCCGGCGGTGTCGACGATCAGCACGTCGCAGCCGGATACGATGGCCTCGCGGCGTGCTTCTTTTACCAATCGCTCGACTGTTCCGGTGTTCGCCTCGCCCACTTCGCCTTCATAAATCTGAGCCTTGACGGCCTGCGCCACAATTTTCAATTGCTCGCGCGCCGCGGGACGGTACACGTCCACCGAAACCAGCAGCGGACGATGCCCGCCAACTTTGAACCAGTTCGCAAGCTTCCCCGAAGTAGTGGTCTTGCCGGAACCCTGCAGTCCGGCCATGAGCACAACCGTGGGCGGCTGCGATGCGAACTTCATGCGCGCCGTGTCCTTGCCGAGCGTTTCGACTAGCTCGTCGCGCACGATCTTGATGACCTGCTCGCCGGGCGAAAGCGCAGTCAGCACTTCCTGGCCCACGGCCTTCGCCTGGATGCGGTCAATCAGTTCCTTGACTACTTTAAAGTTGACGTCGGCCTCGAGCAGCGCCAGCCGGATCTCGCGCAGCGCCTCCGCAATGTTTTCCTCGCTAAGCCGGGCCTGCCCGCGAAGGGACTTGAACGCGCGCTGCAGCTTTTCCTGAAGATTCTCGAACATAAGCTCTGTCGAAAGTTTATCAGCTTCCTCGACTTCACAAGCGGAGTAGAATTGGCAATCTTGGAGAAGAAATGCTTCGCTTTGGTTCAAAGTACTAAAAGTTTTGGAAGTGGTTTGAAGCGCACGAAGATGAGATTTTTCATTTCGAGAGAAAGCAGGAAAAAGTCTTTGACAAGCTGGCTTCTCGACTTCGCCACGTGCATCCCGATCTGCTCTTCGAGTTTTCTAGCGTCAGCGAGGGTCGGCGAGAGTTTACCGTTAGCGCTGGAGGAATTAAGAGCGTCTTTCCCGAAGTTACGTCGCTGGTTCGAGAAGCCCCCGCGCTCCCCCGGTGGGAAATCATCGCGTTCCGGCAAAGGCGGGATGTCCCGGAGATCCAATGCGGGGATAAAAAGCTCAATCGCGATGCGGTACTCTTCGACTACATCCCCGCGGGAGATAAGCTCGACTTAATGCTCTTCATCCCGGGACTATCCAGCAGTTCGCCAGAGGGCGTGACTGGTCTGAAGACAATCGGATACCTGTTGCTGGATTCAGCTGTCGGCGAATACGACGTCGAGACCAAAATCGGCGGAATCCAGTTCTTAGACGCTTCGGCGTCTCCGCAGAGACACAGAATCCCTTTGCGCGAGCTACCTCAAATCGTCGACAGGTTGCCGAAGACTGTTCAGTGATCTATTTTTCTTCGACCCTCGTCGAGGAATCCTTCACCTAACCTACCTTTGGTCTCACCATCTCAAATCTTTGTGTCGTGCGGGTGTACTGAATCCCGCCCATGCGTCCGATCAGGTCCAGCGAATTGCGATCCAACTTTCCATCTCTTATGTGCGCATCGTTTATGTGAATTGAAATAACTTGGCCGATCACGAGACTGCTGCTGGTGGGTCGAAGCGAGAAGTCGAGAATCTGATGAAGCTTGCACTCGAAGCTGACGGGAGATTCTGCTACTCGGGGCGGGCGCACGATCTTCGAAGGCTGCGGAGTAACCTTCGAGACTTCGAATTCGTTCACGACCGCGTCGTATTCGCCGCTTGTCAGGTTCATCGCCGCCGCCAATTCGTAGGTTACGATGTTCACCACAAACTCTTTCGTCTCGCGAATATTCCGCAACGTGTCTTTGGCCTCGCCGCTGCCAGCTTGCGATTGCTTGGGCTGCCGCAGGCCGGGCGCAAAGGCCAGCAAGGGCGGATCGACACAAACCGCATTGAAAAAAGAAAAGGGCGCGAGATTGAGAGCTCCCGATGCGCCCATTGTTGATACCCACGCAATCGGCCGTGGCGCCACGGAGTTGAGCAGGATGCCGTAAAGCTCGCTGTGTGGAAGGTCTGCCGGGATGACGATCATCCCATCGAGTATAACTTTCACGCGCTCACTTTGTTACGGTGAACACTTCCTTTGCCGCGACCACGGTATTGCAGTGAATGGTCACGGTATCTTCGACGTTCTGTGCATAGCCGCCTGCAAAAGTGACCATCACAGGAATATCGCGGGCACGTGCCACGCGAAATACAAGTTCGTCCCGGCGCTTCAATCCATCAATGGTCAGAGAAAGCCCGCCCAGCTGGTCTTCGCAGTACGGGTCGGCGCCGGCGAGATAGCACAGCAGATCAGGCTCGAACTGCCGCAGCCCGGAGCTGAGAGCATTGTCGAGCCAGGCCAGGTAATCGTCATCTCCAATGCCATCGGGCAGGTCCACGTCAATCGATGATGGCGGCTTCCACAGCGGATAGTTATTATGCTGATGCAGCGAAATAGTGAAGACATCCCCGGCATGCGCCCCGCGAATTTTGCCAGGAAGCGCCGACGCGAGCGCCGACGAATCGAGAGTCGAAGCTCCAGCGGAAGGCAAAAGAGCGCTAGCCGTGCGCGTGCCCGCAAAAATCGCCGCCGTGCCGTTGCCCTGATGAACATCGCAGTCGACCGTCATCGCGGTGCGAATCTTGTCGTCGCGCTGCATCCGCCTAATAGCGACGGCCACGTCGTGGATCATGCAGAATCCCTCGCCATGATCGGGAAAGGCATGATGAAAGCCGCCCCCAATGTTCACGCAGACGCCGTCGGCCAAAGCCTGCCGCGCCGCCATAATCGATCCTCCCGCCGCCAACCAAAATGCATTCACCAGAGCGCGTGAGTAGGGAACTTCCATTTCCATCTCTTCGCGCGGGCTGAGCGTGCCCGTTTTCAACTTGTTTACATACTCCGGCTTGTGAACGAGCAGGATATCCTGATCAGTCGCGGGCTCCGGCTCCAGAAAGTCCTTCGGCTCCGCGACACCGGTGGCCAGAAGCTGGTCGTGGATGCGCCGGTATTTCTCGGCAGGGAAGACGTGCTCGCCGATCGGCAAGTAATAGGCGTCGCTGTATACCAGCTTGAAGGGGAGCATTCAGCGCTCAGCATTCAGCACCCAGCCATTCGAGTGCCGAGGAACTCCATATGATACGCGACAACCTCGCTGTTCCGGCCAGGAGCCGCACTATTTGGGGGGCAAGAAAATTAGGGAAGGAAAGTAGAGATCAAGTGGCTGAATGCTGAGTGCTGAGTGGTCGTTCTACCGCCGTTTCCCAGGCGGCACCGTCGGCACCACCATCGGCCGTCTTACCGGTACGATCGCGCCTTTGGACGGATCAGCCGCAGCGTGTGCCCGCGTCAGCACTTCTTCTTGGATATACTGCACGAACTCCTGAATCTGGCGCTGCATCTCCTCCATGCGCTCCCGCATTTGCAGGATGATCGCCATGCCGCTGATGTTCACTCCCAGGTCGCGCGCCAGCGAAAGAATAAACTCCAGCCTCTGCAAGTCTTCGTCAGTGTAAAGACGGGTGTTGCCCTCGGTGCGCGATGGCTTTAGCAGCCCCTCGCGCTCGTAAAGCCGCAAGGTTTGAGGGTGTATGCCATACATCTCGGCGACGGCGGAAATCATGTAGGCGCCTTTAGATTTCCGTTTGGTCATAGATGTCAGTGTCCTGCGCTCGATTTTAGAGCAGTATCGCGTTTCTTGCTAATTGCGTCGGTTTTTCACCGCAGAATACCGCCAAACCCTCGCGCCTTGCGGGCATCCAAACCAGCAGAGCACATCTACAATTCAGGAGATCATTTATGGACGTGAATAATGCTGTCAGCGTACTTGAAGAACTTATTCAGACCTGCAAGGACGGACAAAAGGGTTATCAGGAAGCGGCCGCCAAAGTAAAGCGGACTGACCTGAAGACTTTCTTCAACGAGCAGGCCCAGGAACGGGGCCGCTTTGCCACCGAACTGGAAGCGGAGCTGAGCCGCGCAGGAAAGGGCGACAAAAAGCTTTCCGGATCGACTCTTGGAACACTTCATCGCGCCTGGATCGACACGAAAGTTAGTTTGGGCGGCGGCGACAAGACGGTGCTGGAATGGCTTGAGCATGGCGAAGACAGAGCCAAAGATGCCTACCAAAAGGCCCTGAGCGGCTCTTTGCCGGCGAGCCTGATGGAGATTATTCGCCGCCAAGCCGCCAGCGTTCAGGCGGCACATGACAAAGTGAAGAATCTACGCGACACGGCTGAGGCTGCAGCCGCGTAGTTTTGAAAGAGAAAAAGAGGACGGAGGATTTTTCCGTCCTTTTCTCTTGAAATTATTGACTCATTGCGTCAGCCGAAGACGCTAAGCGGTTGGCTGAGGCTTTTCTTCGCGTATCGCCCATCCTGCCGGCTTCAGCGCATGATTGACGAAGTAAGCCACTAAGCCCGCCCCGATCAGGATCATGCCGAAGGCAGAACGAACTCATGTTCCACACCTGCTCATGCTCGCTGCGGATGATCGAAAACCCCAGCAGCAGCATCGGCGGAATCCCGACGGCAATGGCCCCAAACAGACCGCCAGGCACGCGGAAAGGACGCGGCAGGTCCGGTTCGCGGAAGCGCAACACGGCGAGCGCCATGAATTCCAGCATCAGGCTGAAACCGTAGAGAAGAATATCGAGCGTCACTAACCGGGCAAAACCCAGACCGAGGCACATCGCCCAACCGATTGCCAGCGCGACAATCGCAACCCACGGCGCCCGCGACTTCTTCTGCAGCTTGGCAAAAATGCCAGGCAGCATGCCGTCCTGAGCCATCGCCAGAGGCAAGCGCGAGTAGCTCATTACCAACGCATTGAACATGCCAAAGGCGCTGATGATTCCGCCGAGCACCACGCCAATGCGCAGCAGCGGTCCACCGAGCAGACCTGCGATGTCAGCCCAGGAGCCGGTCTCCCATGCCGTCGGAGTCAGTCCCGTCATCCACATCGCGGCGAAGGGAAGCACGTAGCTCAAGGCCACGATACAAACCGCAACCAGCATCGCCCGCGGATAGGTCCGCTGCGGTCGCTCTACTTCCGTGGCGATGGTCGAAGCGTTGTCCCATCCCATGTAGTTCCACATACAGATCAGCAGCCCGCCAAGAATATCCACGGTAGAAGTTGTCGGCTTGGTCACGGCATTCGCCAGCGCTCCGATCTTGAATGGCGCCAGCACAACGATCGCGACGAAAGGCGCCGACAGTGCGAAGAAAAGCCATAGCGACGTCAGCGAAACCACTTTCACGCCGGCAATATTCAGCAGAGCACACGCAATCACCACCGCCAGCGCGACCCACCATCCGCGATTTCCCTGCTGGAACCAGGGGAACATGCGGGTCAGGTAAGCCACGAAGAGCGTGGGATAAATCGCCATGTCGAAAATCGAAGCCACCAGCGAGAGCCAGGCCTCCTGAAATCCCCAGAAGTTTCCCATGGCGCGGCGCACCCAGGCATAGTAGCCGCCTTCGTAGGGCAGCGCGCTCGAAAGTTCGCCGATCATGAAGGCTGTAGGCAGGCTCCAAAGCAGCGGCGTGAGCAGCAAGATGAGGATCGCGCGTCCATATCCGGCTCCGTGCACAATTTCTTCCGTGCCATAGGTTCCGCCCGACACCATAAAAAAGGTGGCGGCGACCAGTGGCCACAAAGTGAGCCGAACGAATTTTTTCCGGTTAGGGACGACGGCGAGAGGATGGGGATGCTCTGTTTGGTGGCGCGGGGCGCTAGCTGTTGCCAATTTCGATGTCTTCCTCCTCAGGCGACTCACTCTCAGCTACTCCGCAGCGGCTGGTGTGCTCGAGCTTTCTGGTTTGGTTAGATTCCAGAAATTCCGCTGGAGTTAGTTCGCATTTGTGAGATTACGAGAAATTTCCACAGATGCAAGAAAAATATGAAATTTCTTCCGAAAATTTTGTTAAGGAGGTCAGGGACGGAGGTAACGAACATCGCCCGCACCAGCCCGGTTTGAAATCACATCCTGGACAAACCTTCTTGCCGCCTGCTCAGCCTCCGATTTATGATGCCGCGACCGCTTGGAGGCGGAACCCGATGAAAATACCGTTTCTCGCTGCTCTGTTCACTCTCACCCTGGCTTCGCTCTTCGTGGCGCAGCCCTGCAACGCTCAGAACGCCATGACACCTGATCAAGTAAAGTGGGGTCCGCCGCCCCCGTTCGTCTCCGCAGGCGCGCAATTGGCTGTTCTGGAAGGTGACCCCTCGGCATCGTCTGGCGATTTCACGGTTCGCTTTAGAATGCCCGACGGATACAAAATCGCTCCTCATACCCATCCCAGCCGCGAGAACGTTACCGTGCTGTCGGGCACTTTGAAAGTCGGTATGGGAGACAGGTTCGACGCCAGCAAAATGATGAGTTTCGGTCCAGGCAGCTTCGCCTACTTGGACCCGAGCATGCATCATTATGCCGCTGCCTCCGGGGAAACAGTCATCCAGATCCACGGCATGTCGCCGCTTCAGATTAATTACATCAATCCGGCAGACGATCCCAGCGGGAAGAAATAAATTAGGAGGGTCCGGTCTCCGGCCGGACCCTTCAATCATATGAGGCGGACGGTTCCGATCTCAACTTGCAGGATCAAACGAAGTTGTCTTGCACCAAGCGACGCTCAATCACAATGCAGTAGAGACCATCCCAACTCCTTTGCCAGCGCCAGCCTTTCTTTGCCCCGGGAGCGTCCTCTTCGATCCAACAGGCAGCTGCGACGGGCGATAGTTTTTGAACGCAATGTGGGCAGCGAGGCGCGGCAGTGGCGACAAAGCGGCCTCCACAAGGACAACGCAGCAAATGCCGTTCGATTTCAGGAGGAATCCGCCCTAGGATCATTTTGCCAGGCGAAAATTCAGACGCTTTGGTGGAGTACAGATTCAGAATCGCCGTTACGCCGCACCGGTCGCAGTAGGCGTACCAAGATTCATTAAAGCCATTGTGGATCAGATAGTAATGAAAGCTCTTGCGGCACTTATCACACGTCCCGACTTTTTGCTCGCGCTCTGTGATCGTCCCCGACCCCTCTCGTCCGTCTTTAAACCTTCTTCCACAACTCTTCCCGCGGATCCTCCGGATTCAGCTTGGCCAACTCCTTCAGCAGTTCTTTAGTGCGCTCATCTCGCGGCATGGGCACGGTCACGTTAATCTCAATGATCTCGTCCCCGCGCACACCATCCTTCGTGGCCGAAGGCACGCCCTTCTCGCGCAGACGCAGCTTCTGCCCCGACTGCGTCCCCGGAGGAATCTTCAGCAGCGCCCGCCCGTCAATGGTCGGTACCTCGATCTTGGCCCCCAAAGCGGCCTCCGCTACGGTGACTGGGACGGTCAGATAGATGTCATCCCCGTCGCGCCTGAAAACGGGATGCTCCCCGATTCGAATAATGACGTATAGATCGCCCGTCGGTCCGCCATGGGCGCCAGCGTTGCCCTTTCCAGCCAGACGAATGCGCTGCCCGTCGCGCGTACCCGCCTTGATGCGCACTTCCAACGGTTCGGTCCGGCCCACCGTCCCCTCGCCGTGACAGGTCGGACAAGTAGAAATATTCTTCCCCGTCCCGTGGCAGCGCGGACAAGTCACATTAAACTTCATCCGCCCGCCGGTCTGCGTGATCTGCCCCGTCCCGTTGCATTCAGTACACTTTCCCGGCGCCTCGATGTAGCCCTGCCCGTGGCAGTTCGTGCAAACGTCCTGCCGGGTAATATTCAGCCGCATCACCCCGCCGCGGATCGCCGTCCAGAACGGCACGTTTACCTGATATTCAAGGTCAGTCCCCGCTTCAGGACCAACGTCCTCCGTCGCCGCTCCCCGCCCGCCGCCGAAAATCCCCGAGAAGATGTCGCGGAATCCCCCACCGCCTCCACTTCTCCTCCGACCCGTACTGTCGGTCAGGTCGGAAAAATCAAACCCGCCAAAATCGAAGGGAACGCCCTGCCCACCTTCCGGCCGCGCTCCGGAAAAGTCTCCGAAACCGCCGGCTCCAGTCGGACCACCCCGGGCATAAGCTTCCGCCGCCGCCGGATCGATATTGTCCGAATAGAACCCAACTTGGTCGTAGATTTTTCGCTTCTTAGGGTCGCTGAGAACGTCGTTCGCCTCGGAGAGCGCCTTGAACTTCTCCTCCGCAGACTTGTCCCCAGGATTAACGTCCGGATGGTACTTCCGCGCCAGTTTGCGAAACGCTTTGCGTATCTCCTCCGCTGACGCGGACTTCTTAACCCCTAGAGTCTCGTAGTAATCTTTCTTGGTGGTAGTCGCCATATCAATGAGGACAGAAAAACATAGCCACGGATCACACGAATCTTAACGGACTGCTCCTCATCCGTATAGCTCCGTGCCAACCCGTGGCCAATTTCTTTCCGTGTTACTTCTTGTCTTCTACGTCCACGTACTCAGCGTCGATCACACCTTCATCCTTCTTCTGACCGCCGTTCGCGCCCGGAGCAGCGCCTGCCCCATCCGTTGGAGCCGCACCACCCGCTTCGGGAGCCTTAGCCTGCGCCGCCTTGTACATCTCTTCCGCCAGCTTGTGCGAAGCCTTGGTCAGGTTCTCGCGAGCCTTATCCATCTGCGCCTTGTCGTTCGATTCCAGCGCCTTCTTGGCGTCAGCCACCGCGTTCTCAACCTCGCCACGATCCGAGCCCGAAATCTTATCTCCAGATTCCCGCAGCATCTTCTCGACGTTGTAAACCATGCTGTCAAGCTGGTTCTTGGCCTCGATCGAATCGCGCTGCGCCTTGTCCTCGGCCGCATGCGCGTCCGCTTCCTTCGCCATGCGCTCGACCTCTTCCTTCCACAATCCAGAAGACGACGTGATCGTAATCTTCTGATCTTTCTGCGTCGCCGTATCCTTCGCGGTCACGTTCAGGATGCCGTTGGCGTCGATGTCGAACGTCACCTCGATCTGCGGCACGCCGCGCGGAGCCGGCGGAATCCCAGTCAAGTTGAACTTGCCCAGAGTCCGGTTCTGCGCCGCCATCGGCCGTTCGCCCTGCAGCACATGCACTTCTACCGACGTCTGCTTATCCGCCGCGGTCGAGAACGTCTCCGTCTTCTTCGTCGGAATCGTCGTGTTGCGCGGGATCATCGGAGTCGCCACCCCGCCCAGCGTTTCAATCGCCAACGTCAGCGGAGTCACGTCCAGCAGCAGCAGGTCTTTCACCTCGCCGCCGAGCACGCCACCCTGAATCGCCGCTCCGATCGCCACCACTTCATCCGGATTCACTCCCTTGTGGCCTTCCTTGCCAAACAGGTCCTTCACCAGCTCCTGAATCCGCGGCATACGAGTCTGTCCGCCCACCAGCACCACTTCCTGGATCTTGCTGGCGTCCACGCCCGCATCCTTCATGCACTGCTTGCACGGCCCAACCGACCGCTGAATGATGTCATCCACCATCCCTTCCAGCTTCGCCCGCGTCAGCTTCCTCACCAGATGCTTCGGACCGCTCGCATCCGCAGTAATGAACGGCAGATTGATCTCGGTCTCCATCGTGGTCGAAAGCTCAATCTTTGCCCGCTCCGCCGCATCGCGCAGCCGCTGCAAAGCCATTTCGTTGCCTTTCCCGCGCAGATCGAGGCCTTCGTCTTTCTTGAACTCGTCAATCATCCAATCGACCAGCCGCTGATCGATGTTGTCGCCGCCCAGGTGCGTGTCGCCGTTGGTGGCCTTCACTTCAATCACGCCCTCGCCCACTTCCAGAATCGAAATGTCGAACGTTCCGCCGCCGAAGTCGTAGACCGCGATCGACTCATCCTTCGTCTTATCGAGCCCATACGCCAGCGCCGCCGCCGTCGGCTCATTGATAATTCGCTTCACGTCCAGCCCGGCAATCTGCCCGGCATCTTTCGTGGCCTGCCGCTGAGCGTCGTTAAAGTAAGCCGGCACGGTAATCACCGCCTCGTTCACCTTCTCGCCGAGGTAGTCTTCCGCCGCCTTCTTCAGCTTCTGCAAAATCAGCGCCGAGATCTGCGGAGGCGTGTACTCCTTGCCCTGCGCCAGCACCGCCACATGGTCGCCCGACTTCACAACCTTATAAGGGACCATCTTGATTTCTTCCTGCACCTCGTCATAGCGGCGTCCCATAAACCGCTTGATCGAAAACACCGTGTTCTCCGGATTGGTAATCGCCTGCCGCTTCGCGACCTGCCCCACCAACCGCTCTCCAGTCTTGGTAAACCCAACCACCGACGGCGTAGTCCGCCCTCCTTCTTCGTTAGCGATCACTTTGGGCTCGCCGCCCTCCATCACCGCCACGCAAGAATTGGTCGTTCCAAGGTCAATCCCAATAATCTTGGCCATAAATTGTTCTCCTCTACCTTACCTTTGAATCAAATAAGTGCTTTGTAATCAATGCGCTTATGATTGCCAACGCTCCCATGCTAAGACCTGAGTGGAATGTTGTCAAGGTTTAGATGCGGCGGGAAGGTTGGTGGTTGCAGTTTAGAGGGACACCGAAGACAGTCTCCTCACGCATCGGGACTGTATGCGGAGAGAGCCAGTGATAAGGCCAGTGATTTAGAATGGGTCTCCTCTCAAGGAGTCGACATCAATGAAGACCTTCGCCCTCGTCCTGCTTACTTGTATTCTATCCCCCGTCACTTACGCCCGCGACTTCCTCCCGAAGGACGGGAACGGGCTGCTTGACGCCTGCAGTGCGCTCGTCGATTCCGATGATAACCCGTCATCGATTTTATCTCTCAGCGGTGACAGGTTCACGGAACGGATGGGGCAGCTCAACTGGTGTGCGGGCTATCTTGCAGCCACCCAGGACGTTCTCTTGCAAAACGTCGTTAACCTTAGCGTCTTCGGAATGGCGGGCGTGACGCTGGCGGGTCCCGACAAGGTAAAACAGTATGCCTTTGATAGCCTACGAGGTCCGTGCATTCCTGAAAATGGCACGCTCTTGCAGTTCGCGCGTGTCCTCGTAAAGTGGTTGCGGGAACACCCAGAGAGACTTCACGAGGCCAAGAGCGTTCTGACGATGGCAGCGTTCAAGGACGCGTTTCCTTGTCAGCCGCCGATGAGAGAATCAGCCAAGCCAACGACCGTGAAACCCTGAAGAACCGGGACATGGCTGCCTTGTCGAAGGTTACATCCTTGCCATGTGCTCCAGCAGTTGCTGCCGGAGCCTATCCTTTTCAGGACCGGTCAGGCTGAAAGAGTGGTCAGCAGTAGTCCCGTCGGAGAAGTTAGGATGATGGACGAGTCGCACGTCCTCGTTGCGCTCCAGCGCCGACAGCGTATTGTTGTCGCTCAGAGCAGTATAGGCGTCAAATACAATCTCTTGGCAGCTCGGGCAGAAGGCGCCGTTCAGAAACTTGATTCTTTCGGTCATATAGAAACCCTAGCATATTTTTGTCCCTCGCCCTACGATGTTCTGCACCGTGTTGATTCACCCCACTCTTTCCCGTACCCTTAATCCCAAGGAGCGAACCATGACCATCGAAATCCGCGACGCATCTTTGGAGGCCAGAATCCGAAAGCAACTCCAAGCCACCGGCTCCAGCAGCGTCGAGGAAGTGCTGCTCCGCCTACTGGACACGCAGGAAGAACAGGACCGCTGGCTTTTAGAGAACTGGGAGGAGATCAACGCCAAGATTCGCCGCGGCATCGCTCAACTCGACCGCGGAGAGGGATCCCCAAGACCAACTCGATGCTTACCTGGCGAAACTGAAAGCCCAGCCTGAATGAGAAGGCGCTACGTTTTTGCGCCGGACGCCGCGCTCGATCTTGTCCAAATCTGGCGCTACATCAAGAAGGAAAGCAGCGAGGACATTGCCGATCGGGTTGAGGCGGCAATTCACGCCCAAATCGTTTTGCTAGCCAAAAGCCTCAGCTTACCCTTAAACCCTAAGGAGCTAACCATGACCATCCCGCACAAGAAAGTCGAAGCGCACTTCGCGAGGAGAAGAGCCGCCCCCCTGCGCAAGGCGCGATAGTCGCGATTACCTTCACCGCCGCATTCCCATCTGCATCAACACGACATTCTCCACCGCCGTCACATCCGCCCGAGACAAGCCTCCGAGCTTGCTCCTTAATCTCTGCTTCGAAGCGGTCATGATCTGGTCGGCCATCGCCTTGCGCTGCTCGCCGTTGACGGTCACCAGCGCTTCTCCGGGGTAGACCTTGGCCACCTGGCTTGTGATGGGAACAACAATCACGCGGTTGAGCGCGATGTTCGCGGCGTCATTGCTGAGGATAATCGCCGGCCGCGTCTTTTGGATCTCGCCGCCGAGCGACGGATCGAACGAGACCCACCATACTTCACCCCTGCGTGGATGCATCGCCGACTAAGCCCTCGGTCCACTCTTCGGCCTCGCGCTCGCGTTCCGAGTCCCCGGCCATTGCCCGGTACTGGGCGACTAGGCCGTTGGGCGACACCTCAGCCGCTAATCGTGCGGCCTGCTCAACGCTAGTCGCGGCATATCCGTCCACCACAAACCAGGTGGCGTGTCCCCGCGAAACTGGATTGCCCAAGGGTTGCTCGGCGTTGCCGTTCCACCGCGTGGCAATTACTTCTTCGTCATCCCATAGGATTCTCGCCACGCTCATCCGATCCGCTCCGGGATCGTGAATGACCTCGACGATGCCGCGCACTCGGGTCCGAGGAGAGAGTACTTCTTCCGGCTTCAGGTATGACTTTTCCATTCTCATGATCTATCGATAGTAGCTGCTCTCAAAAGCTAGTGTCAATAGCTAATGCCAGTAACTAAGATCGGTACGGTACAGACCGGGCGGATTCCTGACAGAACAGACCGGGCGGATTCCGGCGAGCGGAGAAATTCACTTTCCTCAATCGATGCGCTCTACTTCTGATTCCCCAAGATGTCTCCAGCGAATCCCCCGGATGCCCCAGGAGTATCCCCTCATGCTCACCTTCTGCCGTACCCCGAGGGGCAAAAAAGAAAGAGGCGCGAACCAGCCGCGCCTCTAAGCATTCCTCAGGTTGTTTCCATCCGCTCAGCTGATCACGAACCTCATTTGTCGTTGTGGCATCGATGGATCTCGATTTTTGTTTCCATCCGCTCAGCTGATCACGAACCTCATTTGTCGTTGTGGCATCGATGGATCTCGATGTGCCCGCCTTGAAGCTTACCCGAGGCGCTATAGCCGGTGGAGAGGCGGATTGCGAATGTGGCTGGACGCGACTCGTTATCGGTTACATCCAATTGGAACGTGCCATCCTTCCCGTTAATTTCGGCGGTGCCTTGGATGCGCCGCGAATTCGGTCCCATCTCAAGATATGCCGTGACGCTGGTGCTCTTCACGGTGAGGTCAATGCCGTGGTCTTGGTAAACGGCCTCCCCACGCAATGAGCTGGCATGGCCATGGCCGCACTTACATCCAGCTTCAAAGCCAAAGGTCGCTTTGCCGCCGGAGGGCGCGGTGATGAAGCCACCGCCGGTGGTGAAGTCGTTGCATTGGCCACTGCCGGAGGCTGCAACCGTGATCGCGTTATCGTCCAGGGTCACAGCGCCGTTCAGGGCGAATACGCGCCCGGCAACGCTGGTGCCGGTGGTTACGGTATCGCTGGTAAATGCCAGAATGCTTCCCGCAAAAGCGGTGCCGGTGCCCAGAGTGGCAGAGCTGCCGACCTGCCAGAACACATTCCCGGCCATCGCTCCGTTGGCTAGAACCACAGAGGAATTGCTCGCGGTTGTGAGCGTGCTCGCCATCTGGAAAACATAGACGCCGCTCCCGTTGAGCGTGAGGGTTCCGGTCAACTGCGCGGAAGAATTAAAACAATAGACGCCAGGCGAGAGTGTAATCGCTCCGGGAGTCGTGCCCAGAATCTCTCCGCTCAAGTTCGTGCCGCAGGGCTCCGCGAGCAGATCGTTGTAGGCGATCAGAGCGGAACTCTGCGCTGGGCCCGCCAGAGAACCCGCGCCGGTATAGATGGTCCCGTCGACAACTCCTGGTCCGCCGGCGCAAGGGGCTGGGAATCCGGTGCATGACGTGCCCGGACTCACACCCAAATCTCCGGTGATGATCGTCGGCCCCGTATTGGTGACTGTAGTGGCTCCCAGAACGGCAAAGCTCTGCGCGGAACCGAGTGGCGGAGCCGTCTGCGCCCCGGCTAGGGCGACCATGCTTAACAGGCAAATAACCACAAAAAGCTTTTTCATTTACGCTTCCTCCATTTTTTTAGGCGAGGGGCCCGGTAACGTTCTTTGGGGTTATCGCACGCGCAGCGAAAAGCCGTCTGTGACGAATGAACCGAGGGGGCTGTGGGAAACTGGGCAAGCCCAATTTGGGGATGGCCGCCCGCAAAGGGTTTGTTGACATGTTTATCACATGCAAGTATGTTACCAACATGTCGAAGATGATTCAGCTTCGCAACGTGCCGGATGTCCTGCATCGCAGCCTGAAAGCCCGTGCCGCCATGGCCGGTATGTCTCTCTCGGACTACCTGCTCGCTGAAATCAAGGAGATCGCCGAGCGGCCGACGCTGGCGGAACTGCGCGACCGTCTGCGCACGCGCAAGGCGGTGACGTTTTCGCTGGACACCGCGCGGCTGGTAAGAGAGGAGCGCGAGGGTCGGTGATCGTCCTGGACGCGTCCGCGACGATTGACTGGCTTCTTCAGACCGCCGCGGGACAGGAAATTGAGAGCCGGATTTACTCGCGCGGCGAATCTCTTCATGCTCCACACCTTCTGGACCTCGAAGTGGCGCAGGTCGTGAGGCGACTGGTGCGCGAGGGTGCGGTTTCGGGACCGCGCGCGGATCAGGCGATCCAGGACTTATTTGATCTACGCCTAACCCGCTATCCCCACTTCGTGTTCTTGCCGCACATCTGGCGGCTTCGGGATAATTTTTCGGCCTATGAGGCCGCCTACGTCGCGCTGACTGAAAAACTACGGGCCACTCTGCTAACTCGCGACACCCGCCTCGCCTCCGCTTCCGTCCGTCTGATAAGCCTTGAATTATTTTGAGAGCACTCTTTCCACTCGGCGCGCTCAGAATAGCGGACGTTACGAACGTCCATCTGCGGTTAAACCGGTGGCCAGATTTTAGTGCGGCGTCGGGGGAGGGTACGGTTCCCGCCCAAGGTAATCCCCTTTATTTGCCATGCGTTGTAAGATGGGGGCACTAACTTCCAATGAGCCCCATGAGTCCCAGTCCCCCACGAGCGGACATGCCGGAGGTTGCGCCTGCGGTGCAGCAGGATGTGGCACGGCTGGCGGCGTCGCCGGAGGTGCGGTCGGCCTATAACTGGCTGCGCACGCAGGAGCCGCAACTGGCGCAGTGGCAGATGGAGATGGCGCGGATACCGGCGCCTCCGTTTGGGGAAGCGGCGCGCGGGGCATGGCTGGCGGAGCGCTTCCGCGAGGCGGGGCTGGACGACGTGCGCATCGATGATGTGGGCAATGTGTTCGGCATTCATCCTGGATTCGGGCAGCGCTATGTGGCGTTGAGCGCGCACATCGATACGGTCTTCCCGGCAAGCACACCTCTAAATATTCGGCAGCAGGGCAGCCGGCTTTACGGGCCGGGAGTTTCCGATAATGGCGCGGGTGTGACGGCGATGCTGGCGATTGCGTCGTTGTTGCGGGCGGTGCGGCTGCGGCATGCACTGCCGTTTGTGTTTATTGGCAACGTGGGAGAAGAGGGCGAAGGCGACTTGCGCGGCATGCGGCATATTTTTTCGACGCCGCGCTGGAAGGATTCGATTGCCTATAGCGTGGTCCTCGATGGCGCGGGCGCGGATACGGTGGTGGCCGAGGCGCTTGGCAGCCGGCGGTTTGAAGTGATCGTGCGCGGTCCGGGCGGGCATTCGTGGAGCGATTTTGGGGCGCCGAATCCCATTGTGATTTTGTCGCGTGCGATCGATGCGTTTACGGCCACGCCGGTGCCGACTGCGCCTAAGACTACGTTCAACATTGGAGTGATTCGCGGGGGCACGTCAGTGAATTCGATTCCGGAATCGGCAAGCATGAAGGTGGATATCCGGTCGACTTCGATGACGGAGATGGAGCGGCTGGAGCAGACGCTGCGGCTGGCGCTGAATCGGGCGGTGGAAGACGAGACGCTGGGGGCGGAGATGCGGTCGCCGGTGCAGAAGCGGCCTTCGGGTGTGAATTGCGAAGTGGTGGCGATCGGGAACCGTCCGGCGGGAGAGTTGGCGATGAGCGCGCGGATTCTGCATGTGATCCGGGCGGTGGATGGGCACTTGAATAATGCGGCGCAGGTGCAGCGGGCATCGACGGACGCGAATATTCCGCTGTCGCTGGGGCTGGAGGCGATTGCGATTGGCGGTGGAGGGTCGGGCGGCGGGGCGCACACTTTGCAGGAATGGTTTGACAGCAACGGGCGCGAGCTGGGTTTGAAGCGGATTTTGCTGACCATGCTGGCGCTGGCGGGAGCGGGGGGATAAATGGGGAGATTTGCGACCTCGGGGGCTAAAGCCCCTCACACAAGGAAGTATCTTTTCGCAGCGCTGAAGCGCTGCGCCACCCAAAGGGTTCACGCCCCAGTGGAAACCCACCCTTCGCAAAGTACGCGAAGGATGGGGCACCCGGCACTACTGGGTTCTCTCCTGGTTGTCTTGTGCGCCGTGGGTTTGGACGCGCAGGCGCCGCCTCAAGGGACTGCGCCGGAGACGAAAGATTCCAAGCCCAAGGCTGATGTTATCTACATCCACGGAAATGTTTATACGGGCGTGCCGGAGACGGGGCAGTTTAGTTCGGTCGTGCGCGAAGAGGCGATTGCAGTGCGCGGGGAACGGATTCAGGCGGTGGGAAAGAATACCGAGATCGAGAAGTTGAAAGGTTCGCAGACGCAAGTGATTGATTTGGGCGGACACTTTGTGATGCCTGGGTTCAATGACGCGCACCTGCATCTGGCCGACGCCGGAAAGACGAAGCTGAATGTGGATTTGATAGGAGTGAAGACGCTCGAGGAGATGCGCGAGCGGTTGCAGGCCAAGGTGCAGACGGCTAAAGGGAGTGATTGGATTTTGGGCGGAGGCTGGGATGAGACTCTTTGGCCGGTGAAGACCCTGCCCAGCAGATGGGATCTGGATGCAGTTTCGGATGAGCATCCGGTGTTTCTGGAGCGGGTGGATGGGCACCTTGCAGTGGCGAATACAAAAGCGCTGCAGTTGGCGGGGATCACGATTGCGAGCCATGATCCGGAGGGCGGAGTGATTGACCGGGATGCGAACGGGCAGCCGAGCGGGATTCTGCGCGAGACGGCGAAGCAGGCGGTGTTCGCGGTGATTCCGGCGCCGACGCACGAGAAGCGGCGGCACGGAATTGAAGTCGCGCTCGCTGACCTGGCGGAGCACGGGGTGACCTCAGCGCAGGACTATTCGCCGGAGTGGGAGAACTTCCAGATTTATGAGGAACTGGAGAAAGAAGGCAAGCTGACGGCGCGCATTTCCGAATGGCTGCCCTTCGACCTTGCCGTGGAAGATTTGAAGAAGAGGCGGGATTGGCATCCGCAGTCGGATTTGATGTTGCATACGGGGATGCTGAAGGCGTTTATGGATGGATCGCTGGGCGGACACACGGCGGCGCTGCTGGAGCCGTATGCGGATGATCCCAAGCAGACGGGACTGCCGCAGTATGAGGCGGCGAAGCTGAATGAGATGGCGAAGGAGCGCGTGCTGGCGGGCTTCCAGCTTGGGTTTCATGCGATTGGCGACAAAGCCGTGCAGTTGGCGCTGGATGCGTTTGCTGAAGCCGAGAAGGCGGCGCGCGAGCAGAAAGTGAAGGCGCCGAATGGCGGAACGGATTTCCGGCTGCGCATTGAGCATGCGCAGGTCACCACGCCGGCTGAGATCGCGCGCTTTAAGGAATTGAAAGTGATTGCCTCGATGCAGCCGAGTCATGTGCTGACGGACATGCGGTGGGCGCAGGACCGGCTGGGGCCGAAGCGGGCGGCTACTGCCTATGCGTGGGCGGCGTTTCTGAACAAGGGAGTTACGCTGGCGTTTGGCACGGATTATCCGGTGGAACCGATCTCGCCGTTCCGCGGGCTGTATGCCGCGGTCACGCGCAAAAGCGAGGACGGCAAGCAGGAGTTTTTCCCCGCGCAGAAGATCACCATGGATCAGGCGATCGCGGCTTACACAACTGGATCGGCATTTGCTGAGTTTGAGGAGAAAGAGAAAGGCAAGCTGGCGGCCGGAATGCTGGCGGATTTTGTGGTGCTGGACCATGACGTGACAGCGTCGTCGTCGGAAAAACTTTTGGCGACCAAGGTGCTGCGGACGGTCGTGGGCGGGAAGACGGTTTACGAGAGGACGGCGCACTAGATGGATAGGTTCGGTCCGTAGGCGTCCGGCTAATGGACGTGTGTCTATTTTCTGCCTGGTTGCAATCCATTCTATAAACGCAAAGGCACGTTCGTGCGTCTAACCCGTTTGTGGTTGGTTGTGAGGGCGGCCACACGCGCCGTTGGGGCGGCAGCTTTGCGACGAGTATAATTAGTTGTTTGTGGCAATTCGTGGAGGAAGCAGGCATATGGATTCGCGGGGAGTTTTGGTGCGTGTGAAAACCCGTCGATGGGTTTATTCGTTCAGCATTGCGGCGACGCTGGCGGTGGGTATTCTGATTGGCACGGTGGTTTCTTTCGGGTGAAGGGCAAGGAAGGGCAGAAATCCTCCGATGCAACTCCACTGACGGTTCCATCGCCCAAGCAAATTTCGAATGCATTCTCGCAGATTGCCAAGCAGTTGGGTCCGTGCGTGGTGAATATTAACACGGAGTCGACGATCAAGAGCCCACACCGGCGGCGTGGTGGGCAGGCGCCGGACGACGACGAGAATGGCGGCGGTGGCGGTGGCATGGACGACTTCTTTAACCGCTTCTTTGGCGGGCCCGGCGGGCAGGGTGGTCCTATGGGCGGCGACGGCTCCATTCGCGAGCGTTCGCTGGGATCGGGCGTGATTGTCGATTCCAAGGGTTACATTGTGACCAACCGGCACGTGGTGGAGAAGGCGGACCGCATTCGGGTGAGGCTGCAGGACGATCCGGATGGCGTGCAGCACGATGCCAAAGTGATTGGGGAAGATCAGGAGACCGATCTGGCGGTGATCAAGATTGAAATGGACCGGCCAGTTCCTTCCGCGAAGCTGGGCAACTCGGACAGCATGGAAGTTGGCGATTGGGTGCTGGCGATTGGCAGTCCGTTTGGCCAGGTGGGAACTGTGACTGCGGGAATTGTCTCTGCCAAGGGCAGGGATATCGTGCCGGGGCGGCAGTTCCAGACGTTCATTCAGACCGACGCGGCGATTAATCCGGGAAATTCCGGAGGCCCGCTGGTGAATATGGACGGCGAAGTGATTGGCATCAACACGGCGATTTTGAGCGAGACCAATGCTTATGCGGGCGTGGGCTTCTCGCTGCCTTCCAACACCGTGGCGCAGGTTTACAACCAGTTGATTGGGCCGACGCATCGGGTGTCGCGTGGGTCGATTGGGATTGAGTTTAATTCGGTGGAAAATCCGGCGATTGCTCGCGTGTATGGCGGTGGATCGGGGATCACGGTTTCAACGGTTGTGCCGGGAAGTCCGGCGGACCAGGCTGGGTTGAAAGTTGGAGACACGATTACTGCGGTTGATGGCAAGAAAGTGACCAAGGGAGCCGAGTTGGTGGCGGACATCGCATCGACCAAGCCGGGGTTGAAGGTGAAGCTGACTTTTGTCCGCAATGGCAAGACGCAAGATGCGACGGTGACGGTTGCTGACCGGGCCAAGCTGTTTGCGTCGCGGTTAAATGAAGACGAGGGCGGCAGCGACGAAAGCACGCCAAAAGAGAATAAGTTCGGCGTTACGGTGCGGAAGGTCACACCGGAGATGGCCGACCGTCTCGATATGCCGGCAGGCAAAGGCGTGATTGTGCAGGATGTGAAGATGGGCTCGTTTGCCGAGGACGTAGGTTTGAATCGCGGCGACGTGATTCTTGAGGTCAACAAGCAACCGGTGAACAGCGAAGAAGAATTCGCGCGGGTGGAATCGAGCCTGAAGAGCGGCCAGGATGTGGTATTCCTGGTGCGGCCGCGAGGGGCGACCCGTCAGGACGGAAGCGCCTTCCTGGCTGGGACACTTCGGTAACCTGGTACTAGCCCAATTGGAACTGGCATTGCCTCGCGCGATGGAGGATGATTACGATGTCAGCTCCAGTTGGGCTTATTTTTTTGCGCCGACTTAGCGCAAAGGCACTGGAGCAGCCGGTTCTGAGGTGCAAGTTGGAACGAAAGCGGAACGATCGCGCGAGATTGCGGAGATGGCTGGGTGCGGGATGCGCTCTGGCGCTGATCTGTGCCTGCGCTTGGCCGAGCGCGTCGTTCGCGCAAAGTTCGGGGTCTAAGTCGACTAGAAGCGGCAGCAAGACCGTCGCGAAGAAGTCAAAAGCATCGAATCCCAAAAAACATGCGAAGGTCTCTTCTGCTAAGAATTCCGCGGGGAAGACAACTGCTTCCCGGCAGCGACAGCATCCGCCCGCGCATCTGGCAGCGGATACGCAAAAGTTGAGTACGACTTCAACTGATCCAAGCGGCAGCGGGAAGAAACGCGCGAAGACACGCAGGAAGAAGACGCCGCGGGGCCAGCAGAAAATCGATGCGGAGCGGGCGCAGGCGATTCAGGAAGCTTTGATCCGCGAGCACTATTTGAGCGGCACAGCGGCTGGAACCTGGAACCAGGCCAGTGAAGATGCGATGCGGCGTTATCAGGCTGACCACGGATGGCAATCGAAGACAGTTCCAGATTCGCGCGCGCTGATCAGCCTTGGGCTGGGACCGAGTCACGACCACCTACTGAATCCGGAGAGTGCAATGACCTCGGGGCCGAGCTCTACGCGTGCGGCGTCATTGAATCCAGTTTCGCAAAGTTCTACGCCACGAAATGCTGCGCAGAGTCCCGTTTCTCACAGCGCCGATCCGGGAACGCCGGCCAGCCCTGCGCCGGCTTCGAATTCTGATCACGACTCGCCGCAGTAGCGGCATCCAGCAGTTATCCAGTAATTAGCAATTGGCAGTTAGCATTTAGCTACCGAGTGCTTGTATCCCACGGCGCACTATTCCACGCTTGGCTAAATGCCAACTGCTAATGGCCAATAGCTAAGCTTCTACCCCGACGTCTTGCGATAGCTTCCGATTACAGGGCGGGGGAAATAGGGCAGCGGCTGGGAATGAATGATGGCGGCGGGATTGCCTTGGACCAGCGCGTCGGCCACGTCTTCACCGCAGATTTCGGCGGCGGCATCGCGAGCGGTCGAGAGGACGGGGGTGCGCCTCTCCGTGTCGTGCGCGTCGGTGGCGAGGACGTGAACGGCATCGTGCTCGAGAAGCCAGTGGGCGGCGCGGCGCACGCGCTCACCCCAGAATCCGGTGAGGGCGGAGCCGGTCATCTGGATGACGCAGCCCTGCTCGGCCCACTCCAGCACGCGTTGCGGGCTCTCGCGCAGAATGGGATTGCGTTCGGGATGGGTGATGACGGCGGTGATTCCGCGGTCGCCGAGCTGCATAAAACAATCGGTGGTTTGCTGCGGAATGCTGTAATTGCTCAGCTCGACCAGCATGTAGTGCGAGCCTTCGATGGCGTAGCGCGCGGGATTGGCGAGCACGTCCTGCAGATTTTCGTAGGAGAGATGGAAGTCGCAACCCAGGCTGAGGGCGAGCCGGTCGCCGATGAGGCCTTGCAGGTGCGTGAGCAGACCCTGAAGGTAGGTGCGGTCGTAGTGGTAGCGGTCGTTGGCGTGAGGAGTGGCGACCTGATGCGTAATGCCGTCGGCCGCGGCCATGCGGCACATGGCGACGGAGGTTTCCCAGGACTTGGGTCCGTCATCTACTTCCGGAAGAATGTGCGAGTGAATGTCGACCACGATTGTTAGAAACCCAAGTGA
Organism: uncultured Acidobacteriota bacterium; assembly: GCA_963761915.1. GTDB lineage: Bacteria > Acidobacteriota > Terriglobia > Terriglobales > Acidobacteriaceae > Sulfotelmatobacter. The sequence goes on along the minus strand of CAVXIO010000003.1, from coordinate 87,752 downwards.
GCGCTTTGGGTTGCGTATGAGTTGATTTAAGCAGATTCGGTGGGAAAGAGAAAGATCAGAGGACGAGAAAGAAAGTCGAAGGCTTTACCAGAGAGGAACACAGAGTGAACCTGTCGAATATCTTTGTTCACCAGATGGTGGGGATGATGCCTGACTTGCGGATTTCGCGGTCAGCGGTGATCAAGGTGAGACCTTTGGCCAAAGCGGTGACGGCGATAATCCTATCGGCGGGATCTTTGAAATATGTTCGGGGCAGCGCGAAGGCAAAGGCGCAGATTTGCGCGCTCATCGGTAGGACCGAAAACCGGGCCTCCACCTGGGACAAAAACGATTCCAGGCTTACGTCAAGGGGGATGCGTTTCTTGCTGGCCAGCATGGCCAATTCCAGCAGGACATGTTTGAACCATTAGAGAGAAATTGTTGCTCGGATGTGATTCCGACTCGCGGAACCTCCTGGCCTTGAAGCCCAAGGCTTATCCTGAAACTACGAATGATCTGGCGTCGGAGCAAACGCATTTGCCAGTCCGGATGACTGAGGCAGTTGATGTGCCAAACTATGATCCCTTTCCGCGCGCCCTGGCAACAGGTGAATTGAACACAGCTACGTTTCCCGAGCCAGGCATGCTAGTCGGTTAGCAATAGACAGTCTGTCGGCAATCAGGAATTGGCTTAGGGACACAAGACTCGATGGATTCTTGACGGACCAGTCTCTACTAGCGATCGTCCTATCCTCGGAATCCTTCCAAAAGAGGCGCTCTCGACAGCGCACCGCAAAATAGCCGATGCTCCCTTCAGTTCTGTGCGTAAACACCGTCCTTATTACTCATGACAGAACTGCCTTTCCTGGAGTGGCATCACAGTTGCACCCGCTGTTGGCGTGGGTGATGTTGGCTGACCCACTAACTGACGGTCTCAATCCAATGCTCGGTTCCGCTGATTGAAAGGACGAATCGCATGTACGTGGCAAAAAACCCGACCGAACATGAAGCATCTCGAGTTGGTTTGTTCAGCGAGAGCGCTCGGAAACTCGACGAGGTCGTAGCGCGTAATCTTCCTATGTTTTACAGGAGAGCTTTTCGATACCTGGGGAACATACCTGATGCAGAAGACGCTGTTCAGGACGCTTTGGTATCCGCTTACAAGCACTTGGCGCAGTTCAGGGGCCAAGCGCAAATGTCGACGTGGCTAAGTGCGATTGTCACCAACGCCGCCCTGATGCAACTGCGCCGGCGACGCGATACCCACATATCGCTCGACCAACAACACGGGGAGCAAGGCTCCGCGCTCTCAGAACGATTACCCGATTCGAAGCCGACTCCGGAAGAAGTCTGCTTCGCGTCAGACGTTCATAGCCGAATTCGCAAGGTCGTCAATCAGCTCTCCCCCACACTACGTCGAACATTTCAGTTGCGCGACCTTGATGGCTTAACCACGAAAGAGACAGCATGTCTGTTGGGAGTGCCCGAAGGGACAGTGAAGGCGCAGGTTGCACGAGCTCGGGCCAAACTTGGCCGTATCATGCGGCGAAAGCCTCGCCGGCCGTGCTCTCCGCGCGTTTGCCCTGACACTTCCGCATTCCAGGCAAACTCGCTGTGCCGGTGAACAACCTCCGGGCAAAGAGTTTCGAACCAATTTGAGTTTCTGAAGGCTTTTAGAAATCGGAACAGGCGAAGTCAACAGAGGGAATTGAGATCGTGAACAAGGAGAAATCTAATTCAAGAGTATCAACATCGTGCCGAGCCATGCTCATCGGCCGCACTGCCATGGTAGCGACCAACCCCGAGCGTGACCAGATTGGCTGATCCCACGAACTCCACTCCTGCGCTGGGAAAAGTTCTTGTAGTCGAGGACGATCCTTCTGTTCAAAAAGCATTGAAGCATCTGTTCGAGACTGAAGGATATGCTGTGGAGGTTCACGGCAATGGGCAGTCTGCGCTGGAGAGCTTTCATGCGTTTCCGCCCGCCATCATCGTTCTCGACCTTCGATTGCCCAGGCTTTCCGGCCGCGATCTGTGCAAGGAAGTTAAGGCTAAGTCGCCTACGCTACCAATCGTTGTGTTAAGTGCAGCAAGCGACGTATCCGACAAAGTGTTGCTGCTGGCGTTAGGCGCCGACGACTACGTCACCAAACCCTTTAGCCCGCGGGAACTTCTGGCTCGAGTGCGCACTGCCATCCGGCATAGTTCAGGGACATCAAATATCAGCCTCGTTCGTTTCGATGGCACTTCAGTCGACTTGAAAAAAATGGAAGTGCTGCGCGACGGCGAGGTTGTGGTGCTGACTGCGCTGGAATTCAAGACCTTGCGATTTTTGGTGCAAAATCCGGATCGCGTTATCAGCCGCGATGAACTGCTGAAAGAAGTGTGGGGATACCAGAATAATCCTTCCACCCGCACCGTGGACAATCATATTCTCAGACTTCGCCAGAAACTGGAGCGTGATATCGCCAAACCAGCACACTTCCTCACGGTACATAGGGTGGGCTACAAGTTCGTCCGCTGATGTCTTCGTGTTCCGGGGCTAGAGCAGCCGCAGTTCCACCATGCCGCTTGCCGAAAGCAGTACGATTCAGGTGCAGGCGGAAGACGCTTTGCACAATATCGAGGTGTGAATCCGCTCATCCTCGATTCCGCCACGGAAGCGATCTGTGGCTGCGATCCAGAAGGTACTTGCACTTTCTCAAATCCTTCGGCGTGCGCGCACACTCCGCTATTTTGCCGTATACAATCGGCTGTCGAAGCGCCCATCTACAAGAACCGTTGAAACAGTGAGATCTCGCCATTTCGCGGCCTCGCTCGCACGCGCGGCCTCTGCCTCTTGCACTCGCTTTTCCGCATCGACGCCGAGGATCAGCCGTACTGGCACCTCGTCGCTATTTGCGAGCTGCACAATTACATCCGCGATCTTCCGCGGGTCGCCTTCCGCACGTCCTTCGAGGCTTCGCAACATCTTGAGTATCGAACCGACCGTGCTTCCGGACTACGAGGCCTCGGACAACCCCAAAACCTCGCGAAGGTGCTCTCTCACTATGGCCCACGAGCAGGAATCGGACACAGTGAACCGGTGCAGCGAAAGAGGCGGGAATCAACGCTTCACTTGTCAGCTGCGTTGAGTCACCCGTGACCTAGCGTGAGAAACACCGGTTATCCTATGACTATAAATTCGCAGTCGCCGACATTGGCTATTGCTGCCAGCCACCACCGAGAGACTGGTACAGCTGAACCAGCGCCAGCCGCTCGTTGAGCTGGGCTTGCACCAGGTTGAGCTCCGCTGAGAAGTAATTCGTTTCGCTGGTCAGCACTTGGAGATAACTCGCGCCACCGTTCTTATAAAGAACCTCAGACAGTTGATCGGTCTGCTGCGCCGCCTGCGTGAGCAGTTCCTGCTGCACGCGGAATTCACGGTTTTTTTGAGAGGCAACGAGTGAATTCGAAACCTGTTCCAGGGCATTTTGAACTGTTTGCTGGTAGGAGAGCACTGCTTCTTGCCAGTTGGCTCGGGCGAGCCTGAGTTGAGAACGGAGCGCCCCGCCCTGGAAGACTGGCTGACTCACGCTGAAGGCCGCGTACCAGGTCTCCGAGGGCGCTGTGATGAGCTGGTGCAAGGCGTTGCTCTCGAGTCCTCCCAGTCCGGTGAGCGACAGATTGGGGAAGAATGAGGCTTTCGCAACGCCAATTTGTGCGTTGGCGGCGACCATGTTCTCCTCCACTTGGCGGACGTCCGGCCGACGCTCCAGTAATTCCGATGGAAGGCCGGCCGGAACGTTCAGGGGGACCGGCTGTTCGGTAAGCGCGCGTCCGCGAGGAATGGATTGTGGATTTTCACCGAGCAGAACGCTGAGCACGTTTTCCTGCTGTTGAATCTGCCGCTCGAGATCGGGAATCGTTTCCGAGGCCGTGTAGACGAGTTGCTCCGCTTGGCTCACGTCTAGTCCAGAAGCTCCGCCATGGCTCTCAAGGAACTGAGTTAACTGCACGGATTGTTGCCGCGACGCTAGTGTGCTCTTCGAGATTTCGAGTTCGCTGTCGAGCGCGCGAAGCTGGAAATAAGCCGTGGCCACATTAGCAACCAGCGAGGAGATTACGGACCGCTGACCCCATTCGGTCGCGAGTAATTGGGCGCGAGCCGCCTCGGTTTGCCGACGATACTTTCCCCAGAAGTCCAGGTTCCAGATCACCGACAGGTTCAGTTCGCCGCCATTGACTTGGTAAGCGGGCAAGAGATTCGTATCTTTGGCGTTTTGCTGGCTGAAAACATCGGCCCCGACGTTTACGGAGGGGAGCTGATTGGCGCGGGTAATGCCAACTTGCGCCTGGGCCTCGAGCACGCGCGCGGCGGCAATGCGCACGTCATAGTTCTGCGCAATGGCGGTGTGGATCAGTTGCGTGAGCACCGGATCCTGATACACCTGCCACCATTGCTCGTTGCCCAGGGACGAGGCTTGGGCGGCCTGTTCTGGAGCGGGTGCACGGTATTCCTGCGGGACATCCACAGTCGGCCGCTTGTATTTCGGCCCCATCATGCAGCTGGCTTCCAGGGCCAGCACAGCAACAATTCCTAATAGTGCAGTCGTCTTCATATTAATCACCTTGACCGGACGCCTCGGCGGGCGCGAGTGGCAGTATTTTTCGCCGCTCAGCGCCGGAGAGTTTTTCAACTACGTAGAAGATCGCGGGAACAAAGAATCTGCCGATAAAGGTTTCGGCAATCATTCCTCCGATCACCGCCGTACCCATGATTTGGCGTGCTACAGAGCCTGCTCCGGAAGCTGTCCAGAGCGGCACGCAGCCGAGAATAAAGGCGAGCGCGGTCATCATGAGGGGCCGGAAGCGAAGCCTCGCTGCGGAAAGTGCGGCATCCACCAGGGACATGCCGCGTTTTTCGTAGTCTTCCTTTGCAAACGCGACGATCAGAATCGAGTTCTTGGCAGCCAGGCCGATGAGCATCACCAGGCCGATCTGGGCATAGACATCGTTCTCGATTTGAACCATGTACTGAGGAAGGTAAAGGCCGATTACGACGCGACGCAGCCAGAGCGCAGCGAGAGCGCCGAATACTGCGACTGGCGTGCTAAGCAGCACGCTAAAAGGCACTGTCCAGCTTTCATAGAGAGCCGCCAGAATCAGGAAAACGAACAGCAGCGAGAATCCGAAGATGACAGAAGACGGCATTCCTTCGCGCGCCTTTTGTTCCTGGTAGGACATGCCGATGTAGTCGAAACCCATTTCGCGGGGCATGGTTTGGTTGAAAACATCTTCCAGGGCCGCCAGTTGCCTGATCGGAGCTGTAACCGGGCGCCGCGCTAACATTGATCTGTGCCGACCGGTACTCGTTGTAGCGCATTGTGAACTCAGGGCCGTAACGGGTCTCAAACTTTGCCAGCGCGGTAAGAGGTACCGTCTGGCCTTGGCTGTTGCGGACATAGAATTGTCCGAGATCGTTGGTCGTCGAGCGGTAAGGCGCTTCGGCCTCTACATACACCTGCCAGGTACGGCCGAAATCGTTGTAGTAGTTGACGAACAACCCACCCATGTACGCTTGAATGGTGTTGTAGACATCCGTCAAATTCACGCCCTGCTTCAGCACCTTGTCCTTGTCCACATTGATGAACTCTTCCGGCACGCTCGGGATAAACGTGGTGGAGATCAGGCCAATCTCAGGGCGCTTGCGAGCGGCCGCCATGAACTTGTTCAGGTTATCCGCAAGAAACTTGACATCCTTACCGGCGCGGTCCTCCAGGGCAAACGTCACGCCGCCGGCAGTACCGACCCCGGGGATCGCGGGTGGTGAGAAACCGAAAACTGTGCCTTCTGGAAACTGCCTGAGTCCCTGATTTAAATGCGCCTTGATGGCCTGATATTGTTCGGCCTGGGTTTTGCGATCCTCCCAGGGTTTCAGGGTTACAAAGAAGAATGCGTTATACGAAGTCCGGACGTAGCTGAGCAAACTGAAACCGATGACGCTTGTGGTGTACTGAACTCCCGGCGTCTTTGCGAGAACTTCCTCCACTTGCTTCGCAGCTTCGCTTGTCCGCTCCATGGACGCCGAATTTGGGAGCTGCATGTTGATATAGAGGTAGCCCTGGTCTTCATCCGGCAGAAAGCTGGTGGGCAGATGGCTGCTAAAGAACCACGCTGCCACGCCCGCGACTACAAGCAGCACCATCACCACTGCGGCCTTGCGAATCAGTTCTCCCGACCAGCGGACAAAGCTGTCGGTAGAGCGCTCAAAATATGCGTTGAACGAGCCAAAGAATTTTCCCAGCGGTCCGCGAGTCTGCTTCTTGGGTTTGAGCAGCAATGCCGAAAGCGCAGGGCTCAGCGTGAGAGCATTAAACGCTGAAAGCATCACGGAGATCGCGATCGTGATGGCAAATTGCTGATACAACCGCCCGGTGATGCCTGGAATGAAAGCTGTTGGCACGAACACTGAGGCCAACACGAGAGCAATACCAACGACTGGCCCGGAAAGTTCTGCCATGGCTTTGATGGCCGCATCTTTCGGAGTCAGTCCTTCCTCGATGTGGTGCTGCACTCCTTCGACGACCACGATGGCGTCGTCGACCACGAGCCCAATCGCGAGTACCAATCCGAACATCGAAAGCGTATTGATCGAGAAACCGAACAGCGGAAAGACGACGAACGTTCCCACCAGCGAGACCGGCACGGCCAACATGGGGATCAGGGTGGCGCGCCAGTCTTGCAGGAAGAGATAGACCACAAAAATGACCAGCACAATCGCAATCACGAGGGTCTCGAGGATCTCTTTCATGCCTTCTGTGACCGGGAGTGTCTGGTCGAGCGAAACGGTGTAATCCATGTCCTGCGGGAAGCGTTGCTTCATCTGAGCCATGAGCTTCCGGACGCCCTTGACCGTTTGCACAGCATTGGTTCCGGGCAACTGGTAGACGGCAATGATGGCGCTGGGCTTGCCATTCAGGCGGCCACTCAGGCTGTAGTCCTGCGTGCCCAGCTCGACTCGGGCCACGTCTCTGACTCCGAACGGTTCCCCCATTCGGTGCTTCGCGCACGATCACGTTGCCGAACTGTTCCGGAGAAGTCAGGCGTCCTTGGGCCAGCACGGCATAGGTAAATTGCTGGTTACTCTGAGCCGGCTCGCCACCGACCTGGCCAGCCGGATTCACCGTGTTCTGGGCCTGAAGCGCGTTAGATATGTCCGTGACCGTGATGCCAAGCTTGGCCATTTGGTCAGGCTTCACCCATAGCCTCATGGCGTATTGGCCCGAGCCGAAGATCTGGGTCTGGCCAACGCCGTATAACCGTGCGATCGGATCGTTGAGGTTGATGTAGGCGTAATTAGCCAGATAGTTCGAATCGTGGGTGCCATGCGGCGAGTACAGGGAAATCAGCATGAGCGGAGCGGTGGTCGACTTCTTCAGAGTGATTCCGTAATTGTTCACCTCGGGCGGCAACTGACCGTTGGCCAGTTGCTGGCGCGACTGCGTGAGCAGCAGATCCGTGTTGGGATCCGTCTTGAGATCGAAATCGACGAGCAACGTTGTTTGCTGGTTCGCGGTGGCGTTCAGCGAGTACATGTAACTCATGTTGTCCACGCCGCTGACTTGCTGCTCGATGGGTGTGGCGACAGCTTGCTCAAGAGTCTGCGCATCGGCACCGGGATAGTTGGCTTGCAACCTGATCTCAGGCGGAGCGATCTGCGGGAACTGCGCGACCGGCAAGGTCGACGATTGTGATCGCTCCGACTATGACCGTGAGAATCGCAATCACGATCGCGACGATGGGCCGTCGAATGAAGAAATTCGCCATGGCTTAGCGCTCCTCGGTTTCTTTGTACGGCGTGGGATTCACCACCCCGCCTTCTTTTGACCTTGTCTCCCCCAACCGCCACAACGCGTTCTCCAGGTTTCAAGCCCGTGGTGATCACCCAGAGCGTGCCCACTGTCGGCCCGACCTGCTACGGTGCGGAGCTGCGCACGGTTATCGGCGCCGACCACGGTGACCTGATACGTTCCTTGCTGCTGATTCACTGCCGCCTGCGGCACCAGGAGCGCTCCCGCGATGCTTCCGGTTGGCGATTGAACGCGCGCGTACTGGCCGGGCCGCAACAGATTTCTGGAGTTGGGGAACTCGCCTACAATCTGAATGGTTCCGGTCTGCGTGTTTACCTGGCGATCCGCGAAGATGATTTTGCCGGGATGCGGGTAGGTACTCCCATCGGCCAGGGTCAACTGCAATGGGATTCGTGAAGCGTGAGTGATGCAAGTCCACGCTCCCCGGACCGCCGCCATCCGCCATGCGCAGGTATTCCTGTTCGCTGATGGGGAAATAAACTTTGATCGGACTTACCTGCGAAACCGCGGTGAGGACTGTTGACGGCCCCACCAGGTTGCCCACCTGCACCGTGTTGATGCCGGCGATTCCGTCGATCAGGGAGATGACTCTGGTGTAGCCCAAGTTCAGCTCGGCCTGTTCGACCGCCGCCTGGTCGGCCTCAACGGCTGCCTTCGCCCCACGGAGCGATTGCGTGTCAGTATCGAGCTGACTCTGGGGAATCGCATGAGCTTCCGCTTCGGGAATATCACGCTTCACGTTCAGTTCGGCGTTCGCCATCTGCGCCTCAGCCTGCGCCAGTTGTCCCTTGGCTTGATCAAGCACGGCTTGAAATGGACGCGGATCGATCTCGAAGAGGAGCTGACCCCTTTTGACCAATGCGCCTTCGTGATAATCCTGTCGAATCAGGTAACCGCTCACCTGAGGCTGAATCTGTGCGTTGACGAATCCTTCGAGCGTTCCTACCCACTCGCCCTGAACCGGCACATCTTTTTGAATGACCGGTGCGACTTCGACCAGCGGTGGCGGAGGCGGAGCGGCGGCCCTGCACCTTGCCGTTGCTGCAACCCAGAGCATTCACCAACAAAACCGACGCCAACTAAACCTATAGATATCCGTCTCATGTGATAGTTCCATCCTTAATCAGGCGACTGGCTAGCCGCTGAATCTATTGTTTCCAGGGCCGCTCAGTGGCAAAAGGCGCACGAATCTGTGCGACCTTCCACCCATGCGATTAAGGCAATGCGGATGCCAAACCCAGGCGTCTCTAAAGAGCTGAAATTTCAGCACCGGATGGAAGGCTGCAGTGTTGCGCGTCGAGAGTGTCGAAACAATTCCGACAGTTCGAGCGCGGAATGAAGGGGGTCTTTCACGGCTCCGAGCGGGCAATTCGTGAAGGTTGAAACTGTCGAGACTACGCCAACCATTGACAACCCGGACGACTGCCCAACGGCCTGCGGGCACTTCGGTCTAAGCGCTTGAGAAAACTCAGCAAGCGGGGAAATTCCGCCGGCCAGCGGGGTCTGGCAATGTGGGTGCTGAAGTTCGATGGAAGGCAAATGACGTTGAGCCAGGCCATCAGCTCGCGCTCGTTAGACGGAAAGATCGAAGGAACGGCCGTTTATGGTTTATGAACAGTACGACTTTACCCGCAATCCAATCGTTGAGGATCAGGAGTTTTCCCTCGAATCTAAATGTATTCGCTGCGGTTCTTCAGTTGTGGCACGTTCGCTCGAAGAACTTCTGCAAGAGGAAAAGCGCCATCGGGCGCTATGCAGGCTGATGCGCGCCACGTAATAGCGCAGTCCCGCCGCAGATCAAGCGATCGCTTCGCAATGTTAACCGGGAAGACGGAACTCGAATGTAATCGGATAGTGGTCAGAAGCTGTCACGGATTTGTGAACTTTGCCTGCTTCTGCCTGCCCAGTGCCTCGAAAAAAAGCCCAGTCGATGTGGTGGCCAGCTTCGAGGAGATGGCGTGCGGGAGTAGTAGCCACACGAGCCGTAGGCACGGCATCGCGGAAACCAGCCCGGGCCAGTGCCCCTGCTATGCCGGGCTTCGATGCGTCTAGATTAAGATCACCGGCCAGGATGACGAGGCAGGCCGAATCGTATTTCGTGGAATCCTCTAAGACCTCATTCAACTGAGAAAGGCGCAACTCATCGTTGGATCGGCTCTCCAGATGTAAGTTGTAGCACAGCGTCGAAGCCCCTGCGATATTGATTTCCGCGGCCAGCGCGACTCTTCCCCCGAGCCGCTCCTGAAACGTTTGCAGGTTTGGCTTAAACCACCGCGGCTTCCAGAAGTCCGATTGCCGCTGAAAGTGGATCAATCGCGGATTCGAGATTTTCCAGCGCGAAAACGTGGCCTGGCCATGATAGGCGGGGCTGGTTTTCGTACCTTGCGTCAGTTCCACAAACTCGCGCCCGAAGACGTAATTCAGCCGCAATTTTCGGGCGATTTCCCGCGCAATGTTCAGCCGATGTGTCCGATGAGCATTGATGTCGACTTCCTGAAGAATGAAAACATCGGCATTCGTACCCGCCAGGAAATCAATGATCGCGGGCAGCTTCAAACCACGATCAATATTCCAATCCACAACTCGCAGGGAGCTGCGTGGCCACGATAGCCATTGGCTCGGAGCAAAGTTTTCGGCAATGATTTCGTTCGCCGACACAGTTACACTGTTGCCGTTACGAGTTGTGGGAACACGTTTTGTTGTGCAAACGTCAGGTCCAGGGGATCGTCGATTTCGGCCCAAGCCAAGCCTTCTGTGCTGGTATAGCCGACCCGAATTCCTTCGTTCACGAGTTTTTGTACCGCGACGTTGAAGAATTCATTCACCTGGCCAGCGGAGATTAGTTCGTTCATTGTGCGGAAGAACCTGTCTTGGATCGCTTCGGAGAAAATAGTAGTGCCGATATAAGTGCCGCTGAACTCTTCCCGGGAGATTTTCTTGCTCATGTGAATCACGTGATCACCTTCGACAACTACTTTCATGGTCTCATCCCGCCACAAGGGATCTACGATCATCGAGATCGGTGCACTCGAGCATACGGCGGCCGAAAGAATTTCGGGATCGAATATGACGTCCGCATTTAGAACGACGAAACTGTCGCCGCGAAGCCATTCGAGCGCGAGCCAGAGTGAATAAATATTATTCGTGATTGCGAATGCCGGGTTTTCGAAAAAGCGAATCCTTTGGGTGACGCTGGCTTTTCTGGACTTCACGTGTTCGATGATCTGTTCCTTTTCATAGCCCACAACAATTGCTACATCATCGATCCCCGCCATAGACAGCGCTTCGAGCTGGTGGTCCAGAATTGTGGTGTTGTCAACTTCAATCAGGCACTTTGGGTGTTCGCCATGCACTGAACGAATCCTCGTGCCTTGGCCTGCAGCCAAGATAACGGCCTTCATAACGCCTCCTTGAGCGTGTTTACATTCGGTTTGGCCCTGCTTTCTCCCCGTTGAGCAAAGAATCGATGGTTGAAGTAGAGCGTCACAATCCAAGTGAGATGAGCACCGACCGTTGCCAGGAAGAACAACACCGGCAATGCGCCAATGACCGTGAAGAGGACAACGTAGTGGATCATCACACCTCTCCTCTGAAGGTGCTGCACTTGGCGCACGACGCGGGAGATCCAATTGCCGGAATCGTTTTCAAGCACTTGATAGAAGCGGCCAAGGTATTCATTGGGCCGGTCGGGGCTGGTGGCGCGCCGGCGCTGTAGGAAGGTGGTGATCAACGCGAGAATGGCGCCGACGAGAAGAGCGATGCCCATCACGGTATCCGCCCTGCCGTAGTGATGATGCAAACCGATGGTGATTCCACCAAACAGCAGCAGGTAACTGAGTCCGTCGGCAAACCCCTCAAACCAAGTTCCCTGCGGCGACTCCGTGAACGTGACCCGTGCCAGCATGCCGTCCATTTCATCGAACAGTCCTGCAACGTAGAAGAGCAACGCCCCGAGCACCGACCACCAGTACGATCCCTGGGCAAACGCGATAGCCGACTGAATGGAAATCACGACTCCACCCAAGGTGACAGCATTCGGAGTAGCGGATGTGTGAGACAGAGCTCTGACGAAAGGGCGACAAAGTCGTCGGTTGAACGATGTGTGAATGCCATCGAGAACCTTGCCAGAGTGCACGACGAGGAAGCGTTCAGCCAGCGACATACTTTCTGGCGAGGTGACCGCGACGCCCTCAGGATGGAGGAGGGCAGATGAGGCATTGTCGCGGGTCACCTCATGGAGGGTGGCATGGGCCGGTTCGGCCCAATTGACGGAGTGGATCTGCGCAAGGGGCAGGTTAGCCAGGAACTGTTTGGTAGTCACCCAGTTCCAAGGCAGCCAGAGGAAATCACGGTTCAGGTGAGGCGCGAGCTTTGCCCAGCTTGAGGCCGCACCTGGAACAAAATCGTCGAACTGAATCGCACTCACGCGAACGCCATAGTGCTGCGCGGTATCGACAAAGTTCCGCACCAGTTCGTCGCTCAAAGCCGCTGGGCAAATCAGCAGAATGTCGTCTGCTCCGGCGCGTGTCGCGGTTATCAGAGTCCTCATCAGCAGAGGAACGCCGGCAACTGGCCGCATGATTAATTCTGACGCCTTCTTGTCGCACACCAGCGAGGTGATTTCTGGAATTGCTACGACTGCTTGCATTTCACGGCCTCCTTCAGGACGACTGATCGGTCGCAAGTTCCCATGTCGGCCCGGTCGCTCAACTTGCGGGAGTTCCAGGCAAGCCAGACGATCCCGATCAGCGCCCAGAGCAGATCACGAAAGCGACGCGTTAATGCGAGCGAGAGGCCGAGCAACGGGGAAAGTCCGGTCAGCGCAAAGGCCGAGATCGCTCCGCCTTCGTCCGAACCGAGACGAGCCGGAATCCAGCCACTGATCATCTTTAGTGCGCGGGTCATCCCTTCAATGGCAAGAACCGCAACGAAATGGATCGGCAGGTGGAGCGATCGCAGAACCACGATCACTTCGGAAGCAATCAGTACCTGACAAGCTGCGTCGATCCAAAACATCCGACGAACCAATTCCGGCTGATTAAGGCGATACGCTCGGATGGATGCCTCAATGCGCTCGGCACGAGCGAGCCAAGTCGGGTGCCGGGTGCCCAAAGCGCGCACCACGCCAGACAAGATGGGAGTGTGCCGTCTGATGATGACGACAGCGAGTGTCAGCACGAGGACGGCGGGAATCGAATGGTAGGCCTTGCCGTGGACCGCGACCAGAGGCACGCTAACGATACCTGCGATTGCAAGCAGTGCTGAAGTGAACCAGTACACTCCATCATCGAGAAAAGTGGCCGTAATCGTCGGTTCACTCGGTGTCCCCAGAAGCTTGATCTTCATCGGCTCGGAGATTACCGGCCCAAGGACTGTGAGATAGCCCATCGACTGCGCAGCCAACCGGACTCCCATCAGTTTCGCTATCCCAACCGAAACATCCTCGCCCTTCAGAGATGCCGACCAGGTGAAACTCTGCAGAAACAGCCGGAGCGCGCTGAGAACCAGGACGATAGGCAATGCCACTCGCATCGCCTTCAATTGCTCCACCATAGCCGGGAGGCCAACGTGACGCATTACCCAGGCGAACAATCCCAGCGCAATCAGCGTCGCGATGAAATGAGTCTTCCTCACTGAATTAACCTCGCCTGGCGATTCGCCTCAGTTATGTGGTCGATTGGGGGATTCAGGGCGTAATCAGAGTTCTCGATAGTCAATTCCGAGCTTCCGAAGATCCGGATCTCGCTTTTTGTGTCGGTTGCCGAGGCGAACCAGAACGGCCCCACCTTCTCATACGTGTGCACGAAATGAACGTTGCGTACCCAGAAGGAAGGATTTCGCGCAGGCTGGCCTTCGATCCGAACGATGGAATAATCGTTGGCGTCAACCCAGATCTTGCCGTCGATCAGATATTTATTCGCCGTTTTCGGCGACACCTGCAGCACATACGCGGGCCCGGTCTCGAGCTTTTCTTGCCCCACTAACTGGAAATCGTAGTTCGCCGGTATAAGTCGGGTGCTGTTGCGCGTTCCATGGCGAGAAGCTTCCTTCTCTTCGCTCAGCAGCTTATAGAACACGTGCTTGCGAATCGAGCCTGATCCTTCTTCGGAGAGAACCGTGAACTGCTTCGCGCCATCACTGGCGCAATCGACATGCACCAGCATCTCAGCCCGGCGGCTCTTGTTCACGGCCACATAGTGGCGAGTAGCCGTGTATCCGGTTAATTCAGACTGCCGCTGAGCGTCGAACTGCATCATCTTCCCGACAACATCTTCCGCTGATGGAAGCGGATTGCCGGTTTGCGCTGAAGCAATCTTCGTTACGGAGAATACAATTGCCAGAGTGGAAAGCGCGCGCTGCAATGTCAGTCTCATAATCAAAACTCCAATACGAATTTGCCGTGAACCCCCCGGCTTACACCGTTGAAGAATTCGCCAAATCGATAACTGTCGACATCGTTCTGCACGTCGCGGTAATTTGGGTGATTGAATACGTTGAATACGCCGAACCCTATGCGCGCATGCTTCTCTTTAGGCAGTCGGACTTCGCGCCAGACCTGCAAATCGGTCGAAACGAAGCGCGGCAATTGCAATTCATTTCTCGGACCAACAAAGTCGCGGTACTGATTGATGGTTGAGTACGGGAAACCAGTGTGAGTATCGATCACCGGAGCGAAAGTCAATTTCCAAGGGGCAGCAATCTCACCCCAGGCCAGGATTCGATTCGGCGCGTCGAAGTTGAGACGGCCTAGCTGATTAGGTTGGATTACCGCCTGAGGATCGTTTCCGAAGAACTGGTTGAAGTCGTTCAGATCGCCAAAGGCCCGCGAACGTACGTAGGACGCATTCAGCGTGCTGCGGTGGATGCGATACCGCCCAGTGACCTGAAACTCTTTATAAAAGTCGCTACCGCGGTCGGAGAGTGAGAGATTTCCCGTTGCTCCATAGGCAATGGGATCCAGAAAGAACTCGTGCACCGTATTGCGCTGCTGGTACGCGACGCGGACGAGGAAGTCGCCGGTGACCTGACGATCGACCTCGAGGTTCCAGACTTCACTGCGCGGATTGCGCAAGCCACTCGAAATGACATTCGAGTATTCGGTCGAACTGAGGACTTCACCCAGAGCGTTGAGCGTACTCACTGTACGTGACGGCAGATAAGGAAATGCCGGAACGTCGAGAGGAACGCGGTCATAAAAGAATCCGGTCCCACCCTTCAGCATGGTCTTGCCGTCCTTCGTTAGTGCGAGAATGAAGCCGACACGAGGCGCTGGATTGACCGAATCGGTGACAGAATCGTGATCAAAGCGCAATCCCAGATCGAATGTGAGGCGATGTGAAACCGTCCACGTATCGCCCACGAACCAGGCGATTTCGTTCTGATCGACGGAGAAAGTCGAGGTTGGCCCGAACCGGATTTGTTCTAGCGGGTATCCCGCAACGCCGACAATTTGAACCGGGAGAAACTCCTGGCGGCCATCGTATGAGCTGCGTGCGAAATCCACCCCGGCAGTGAGTTCATGAGACCCGAAGAAATGATGCGGATGGGATCGAAAAATCTCTTCCCATTCGGTGCGTATCGTATCGCGATCCTGGTGGTTGAAAAAACCACCCTCGGTCGTTTCAACAAAGAGTTCATAGGGTGCGTTGCTATTAGGCACCAGGTCGGCATCAAATCTTCTGAAGCTCACCTGCGAAGTGAGCAGATCGCCCGAGTTGGTGACGTATCGGTGCTGCAGATAGGCTTGGTATCCACGCTCGTTTAAGTCGGGCGTGCTTGCTTGTGGCGTGAAGGTATTGAGCCCGTAATAGTCAAGCCTCTGCGGAAAGATCGCGAAGGATGCGGTTGCCGTCTGCTTCGGACTGATATTGACGTCGAGCTGCGTGTACGAGTTGAAGTTTTCCGACCGGTTGTAACTTCGAAGCGGCGGCAAACTATCTACGGGATCTCGCTCGTAGCGATACTCGAATGACTGGGTGAACGCAACGCGGTCCTTCACAATTGGACCCGAGACGGTGATCCGTGGCGTGAAGGCGGCGATGCCCATGATCGAACCATCAATCCGGCGGAGACGGGGAATGAAATTCTGGCCCGACAGTCGAAACTTGTTGAAGTCTCCGGACCTTGTCTCGACGTTCGAGACCGCCCCCGTGAATTTGCCGTACTCGGGGTCGTAAGGGGTGGAGAGGAGGTGTATGGACGACACGACGTCAATGGGAATATTTATCGCTGTTGTGCCCGTGGCTGGATCGGTCACATCGGCGCTGTTGACGAGGGATCCGTTCTGAGAGGCTCGAGCGCCTTTCATGTTGATCAAGCCATTCGGGCCGCGAACGACGCCAGGGATCAGCGGCAGCAAGCTCTGGAACTGTTCGTCGATATTTGGCATATTCCGAACGGCAGATTCGCTCACTGTGCTCGTTCCGGAAGGCTCTTTTGCGTCACCCGGCTCTGCGCTGGCCGTTACGGTGGTCGACTCCGTGGCGGCTTGAATCTTCATTTCGAGAGCTATTTCTGAGACCGTTGCGGCTGTGACTACGACGTTCTGTGTGGCGTCCAATCCGGCTGCTTCTGCGCTGACTCTGTACGAACCGGGCGGGACCGCGTTGCATGCGAACTTACCTTCGTTGTCGGTTTGAACTTCAAGATGTACTGGACCGTCCAGCGAAATCTTCGCCGCGGGCACGACCGAGCGCCCACCGTCTGCATCGGCCGTGAACACCAGCCCTTGAACCGTTCCAGTTGCCGGGCCTGTGCCCTGACCAAGGGCACCAATAGCAAGCAACCCGATGGCGAATGCGAGTTTTACAAGTGTTCGGATCATGCTATTTTTCCTTCCTGCCCCTGGCCTTGCGTTGGACGCCTTCCCCATATACACAACTGCGCCCCCCTGATCGAAATGAACTTCGTCCATTAACGTCTTCATCAGGTAGATCCCGCGCCCGTACGTGAGCAGCCGATTCTCTAGAGCAGTCGGGTCGAGCACTGTTTCACCGTCAAAGCCTTGTCCTTCGTCCTGAACCGTGATGGAGACCTCTCCGTCTGTGGTGCAGCGGCACGCGACGGTCACGCGCTTGGTTGGGTCCTGCTGGTTGCCGTGGACGATGGCATTTGCCAGCGCTTCACGCAGCGCCATTTCGATGTCCAGTTCGCTCCCGTCACTGTTTCGGAACCTCGCAATGAAGCCCATGAGTTGTTCGACGAATGGCGAGATGATCGAGATCCGGCTCGGGAGAGACTGCCTCAGCTTAACGAAAGGAACAGAACGAAAAGTTGGCGCTCTAGGCGAAAGAGCTTGTCCGTATGCCATGTCCCCAAACTCCGGTTGGAATTTGCGTTCCAGTCAGTACGAGACAAGGCACGGCGCGTGCCAAAGTTCGTATTGGAGTAAGTGATTGAAATTCAAGGAGGGGATTGAGAAGGGCTTCGCAAGTGTTGAATGACTGTCGAACGTGTTGAGACGCGCCGACAGACTCGCTTCGGGGCAGAACTATGAACAAAGAGATTTGAAGTTGGTCCGCGATTCCGAGCTTGGAACGCTATCGAAGTTGGTGTCGCATCGCTTCAAGTTCAGCACGGCAGATGTAAGGATACTGACGCTTCGCCGCCCTGGATTGAATTTCTGATGCCGCTAGTGGGTCCCAAGAGCCACCAAGCAATCCCATTTTCAAATCTTGCGAGAAACCAGCATTCATCTCAAGTACAGCCAGAAGACCCCTAGGCAACCGAACAGTATGATATATAAACACACGCAGATCACGACACCGTTATCGTCATACTCCTTGGTTGTGGCGCTATCATCGCTCTGCTTAGATACGCTTCTTGGCGCCAGCTCAAGATAACGAATGGCAGCATAGATTTCGTCATCGTTCAGCTCTTCGGTATTCCGATCTGGCTCGGGATTTGTCAGCATATTGGAACTTTGCTAGTTGGTCCCGGTTGGTTCTTTGGCAGATTACGAGATCGCGCCCTGAGGGCGCGCTGCATCAACTTCTTGAGTTGTTTTCGTGCACGTGCTGACTGAGCCTTCACAGTACCCCGGGGTATTCTCAAAATCCGCGCAGTTTCACGGATCGATAAACCTTCTATATCGCGCAGCCGAAATGTTCTGCTCAGCGTTGGCGATAGCTGAGAATAAAAATGGGTCAAGCGTGAACTTAACTCAGAATGTTGACACTCATCCTCGGGATTAGGCCTGTGATCTGCTAGTCGCTCCGATCCCGAAACTGCCTCAGGTTCTGCCGTTGGCTCGTCGAGAGACACGTAGACGTGACGTCGCCGCTTCCGTAGTTGTAGTAGGGCGCAATTATGCACAATGGTAGTCACCCAGGTGGACATCTCTGATTGCCCTTTGAACTGATCCAAGTGCGCATAGGCAGCGAGAAGGGCATCCTGAACGGCGTCCTCGGCGTCCTCGGCGTTCCCCAGCATCCGATAGGCCTTTCTGTAAAAAGAGGTGAGTCGGCTTGATAGGATGTGGCCAAATGCCTGAATTGTTCCCTCCCTGCCAGGAATTTCGAGAGGTTCGTCAGTCTCGACGTATGCATTAGTGTTTGGCATGCTGTTATCCTTCCTTTAGGTCGGCTGCCCCTGGAGCGACGGGCCTGCCGTCCGCGCCCAATCGGCGTTGATTGGAACCAATCACACAGATCATCAACATGTCTCCTTCCTGGCATGGTCAATGCAACCTGCGTGCCAAACAGAAAAGCCGTATCTCGATGGATTTTCGCCAGGGCAGAGAGCGAGCCGAGTTGAAAGTGTCGAACCTGTTGAAAGCACAAATAGAGAACTCTCTGAAACGAAACGTAGGAGATGAGGTGAATCATCCAGGGAATGGGGCTAGGTGTAGCTATTGACCAGAGAAGCGAAAGCCAACTGTCCTGGGGTTGAACCAAAAGGGAGCCATTTTCAGACCCAGGGTGCTGGGATCGTCACCTGCTCGCGACTGTTTCTGACTGGCCACTTCTCTTTAAGTCGTCGAGCTTTCTTCGCTGTTCCGGCGTGAGAAGTTTATAGATATCCGACTGCATACGTGCGTTGGCCACAATGAATTTCGCCAACAAAGCCGCTTGTGCATCGGCTAGAGTTTTGATTTCCTTTCTATTGCTGTGCTGAGGGTCGAGATTCAGCAGTTTTTCCCTTATGCTTCGCGATCGCGACATCAGAGGTTCCATGAGGTGCCGTTCATGCATCATTACTTGCTGGATCTTTTCCTTTTGTGATTGTGTCAAGCTTAAGTGTTCAGCAACTGCCGCTGTGAGCTGGAATGATGAAAACGGCAGCTCTACCAGCACGATTTCGTTGTTATTACTGGGAGAAGCTTCGCTTTTATCGGCAGGTGCAGGAACTTTGGCCAGATCCTGTTCGTCCATCTGGCGCCATGCGCTAAGCAGTTGGAATTGCATCTGCGTGATGAGGTATTTTTCGGCGCTTGAGGTCTTGCCTTCCTCACTGTTCATTTTTCCTTGTTGCACAGCTTCCGTGATGCCTGCAAGGTTTGTATAGAAGTTCTGAGTAATAGCTACCATTGCCGCCTGATATTCCTGCAACACTCGTTGTGATTCGGGGGCCGCAGGAGCAGCCGGCACATCTGTGTTACCTGGGTCCGCCAGCGAATGGGGTATGTCGGCAGGGTTAGTCGGAGCACTATCAACTCCTGATTTGGTCTGCGCCGAGCTTAGGATTGGAATGACAGTCATAAGGATGATAATGAGAATTAATTTCGCCTTCATGTTCATACTCCTTTGGATAACTTGTTTCCACTTCGACTTTTAAAGATCATGTCTGTTATAGCTCTCGAAGTCCCGAGGTCGAAGAACGAGAAACGGACATAGGCGAAGAGGCGGAGAGCCGGTCAGTGATCGCGCTACTTTGCCGTTACGCTCAACCTCTCCGATGGGCGGCCTCCGCACCGCCGCGTCCTTGGCTTCGGTTCTTTTCCCTATCGCTTCAATTCCAGACTCCCGATAAATTGGGTGGATGCCGCGGTCACGGGCAAATATTCTCCAGAACAGCAGAAAAACTCCGAGAGGTGCGAGGCTCAATGCTGCCAAGAAAAAGCCGAACATAGACATCTCACTCCATGTAGCTCGAACCGCAATCCGTCGCGTGTGTATCAAGGGCTCTCACGTAACGCAACTCCCGCGTCGCACAAGCTCGGCCGGCGTCAATTCTCATAATCACCTCCTTAGGTTTTGCTTCACGCTACTAGTTGCCGCTGTGCTCCTTCTGAGATGGCCAGATCTTCAAGAGCATGGAGGCGAGCTTGACTGATATCCAAGACCGAGCAGCCGAGAAAGAGGGCGCATTCGTGGTGCGAATAGTTCTCCAGAACCGACATCACGAAAACAAAGCGCTCGAAATCTCCAAGCTTGAATACTGCTTCCAGGTCGAAATGCCCTCGGTAACTGCTCGACTGCTCGCTGTACGAGGAGACAGTCGCAGACGGAGGAGCGCTTGGGAGGCTCGGGCGCGGCTTCAACTCGCGAATTGCGTTTGCGACGATAATGCGCTTCGCCCAGGATCGGGCCCACTCCCGGAACACGCGGTTCTCTTTAACACAATCCTCAATACCGGCTACCAAGCACCTTTCTGCCTTTTCATGATGTCCGGTAAGCAGAAACGAAAGCTGATAAAGTCCATTCATATCCTCGTGAAAAACCTTGATAAAGTCCTCGCGAGTCGCATATGGATTTGGCTCGTTTCTGCGATCTTGATGGCGGGCTTGCTCCCTCATTTCTCGGCCTTCCCAGGGTTGCCGTTTGCGCGACGGGCGACCTGCTTCAAAACGTGTTTCGTGAACACACCGTGGCAGCGAAATTTGACGCCCTTCTGAATCAATTCAAACAACACGTTCTCGCCTTCCTGACTAATCGCCGTTACATGCTTCATATCGATGATGAGCTTGCGTCCGAAACGGTCTGTATTCACGTTTTCGCACGCACTCCTTAGCTCTGCCACCCAAGGCCCAGTTAGCTTGCCCTCCACGATCAACCGTCGCTCGGTGTGGCCTTCAATGATCGAGATCTTCAGCATGGGTCCTTTCCGTAACGTAGGGACACAGGCAAGGAGGTTGCCAAACCTCCCGGACGCTAAGTGCAAGGATTCCAATGCTGGTTTTCATCAACTTGTGTCGAGAGTTGAAATTGTCGAAAGTGTTTCTGACCTACGCGTCCCGGCTCCGGATTGAGTCCATACAAAAGGCAGGGGCCCAGGCAGTAGCGCCCGGGCCGGCATGGCTGGGTGAACTTCCCAAAAGCAACTCTTGGGCGAGGCTTGCGCCAGTCCGTTCAGCCGTGCCAATCGCAAGATTTGCGAACACTAGTCCGGCACCACGATTGGCTTCCTAAGATATCGCGCTCAGCGTGCCCATCTCTCGTGGTGCCAAGTTCGTTGCCATTCGTCGTACCCTTCGTGATCTGCCAATAGCTCCACTCTGGTTACGGTCCTCATGCGATCCAGCGAATAGGGCAACTCTCTGCCGCAATCGAGGCACGCGACATATGCGAATCCAGCCCGGTGGCGGCGCGGCCAGGTGGTGTGTGGATGGACGCAATCAAACAAGTAAGCCAAAATCCAACTCAGCCAGCTCATGATTTTTCTCCTAGGCCAGCGCAGGCTCCTCGAGAAATTTGCCGCCTGAGACCTGCCCCTCAGAGTGAAACGATGCCAATCGCAAGTAGGCTTTTCGCAATTGCGCGCGATATTCTGTCTCGTCCATCTGCGCCTTCGCAGCCGCTACCCCAAGCTTGTACCCGAGCACATGGTGCAGAACGAAGGCTATGCGGGAAGTGGAATCGAGCAGCAGAATGGGGTTACCGCTCAGGTCATTGAGCGATTGAAATGAGGGTGAGTCGATCGCCGTGGACTGTCCGTAAAGCACAGCATCGAAGGCCGATGACTCACCATTCTCTTCCATCCTGGATTCGCGGCGTAGCTGTTCTAACGCGAGTTCGACCGTTCGTTCGAGCAAATCTGGCCCGGTCGTGAGTTCCTCGAGAGATCCGTCAATCGCCGTCATCACGACTGAAACGGCCACTCCGGGGTCGAGTGTCAACAGATACGCGGAATACGTAAGCCGATCGAGCTCGGACTCGATATGCTTGCCTGCCGCTTCGCGGATTTGTGGAGTCATCGCTTTGTACCTCCAACGAATGACCCTAAGGCAACCGACATGCCAAAACGGAGTTAAAGGCTGTGGACCGTAATTTACTGGAAACACTGGGCCGCCGGAATAGATGGACTGGGCGTTTTGTCTCGACGCGTTGAAAGTGTCGAAGGTCGTTGACATCTCGTCACAACAGCGGCTTTCGACTTCGAATCAGCGACGAAGATTAGGGATGGACCCGACCGGCGTCAAATAACTGAGCTCCAAGGTACTTGGCTGCCTGGACAGACTCTCGCCCCCGCAGGATCTGGAAATCAGTACTTCACCAATGTGGAAGCGCGATTGCGATTGCACTATTGGATCGAACCATCGGCGACGAACGATGTTCCCCCGAGAAACGTTCGATGCCCAAGACTTACGCACGTGGCTTCTGTGACCAATATTAGGATTGTGACGATATTCTCATTGCTCATACTCGCAGCAAGGGCAGTCTTCGGCGATGTGCATCTGGGTGATGTTGCATGTGTGTCGTCCGTAAACACACGCGAAGTGCAGGATGAACGGGACCCTAACGATGCAGGGGACTGCGTTGCACTTGGCGAACTAGATATCGCTTTTCATACCACTAACAGCGGTCCGCCGACCATAGGCATAGTTCTAACGGATCCACACGGACGCCGCATTGGTTTCGATCCGCTCACAAAACGTGGCTGGCAGGAATTGCCCGTGGCCCAAGGCTTGATCGATTGTGATGAGTCGGACGGCAAGGATGCATGTCGCGGATTAGTCCAAGTCTGTGGAGCGCTAAGCGGAACCTATAAACTCGAAATTATTGCGAACGCAGCTTCCGACTACACTCTAGCTATTTCGGCCCGGAGCCAAGAAGTTCGAGACGGACAACACCTGTGGTCCTCATATTCCGATTATGATTTGATCAGGATCCCCATTCGAAAAGGTGCTCGAAACTTCATTTCGGTTACCTATTCGCGCGATCCCAACCTTAGAGTTGCGGCCCAGCTGCAAAAGTTCCGGGATGAGCGATATGAAACCCGATTCCATCCGAACACATGTCGGAGTGCGAATCAGAGACAACGAGGCTGTGCAGCCATGCGTACTGCGGGAGATTGATCCCTCCCCTCTCATGCGAGAGAGTACCGGCGCGCGACCGACGGAGGACGGCTCCTCCGATAGCACCCATTCTTGCCTGCAGGTGCCCCCGTGTTGAGGAGCGCGTGACACTTTCAACTTTCGACAGTGCTGCGTCAGGAGGCTTGTGCCAATAGGCTCATTTTGTTCGGTGGAAGGACGCACTCCGTTTGGTACAGAAGTTGCCTTGATTTGAGATGCGACGCTTCGAATCAGATTGTGAGGCGGTTATGTGGAAAATCACAACTCGCGGGTTCACGCTACAAGAAGTCCTAATTCTGGCTGCAATGAACATCGCAACCACTGTGATAGCGGCCGAGAAACGCGGGCAAGGAACGTCGCAGAACAGCACAAATAAGGAGCATACATGCAATTGAGAAGGTTCATAAAGCTGTCATTGGCAAGCGCTGTGAGCGTTGCAGCATTACAGTCCATGACTGCAATCGCGCAAGAAACTCGATCAGAAATCAGCGTTCAGGGCACAGGGTTTTCACCAAAGATAGCGATGGCAACGGCGTTCAAGACCACGTCACCAACACGGGTGGATTTCTAATTGGCTATCGTTACAACATCAATCGCTGGCTTGCTGCTGAGGCCAACTACGGCTATGACCGGAATACGCAGATCTACTTCGGCAGCGGCCTAGGGCGTGTGCAGTCCAACGTTCACCAAGTCACCGGCGAAGCCGTGGTGAAATTGCCCGGCTTTCGCAGGGTACAACCGTACGCTCTTGCTGGTGGCGGAGCCCTCATGTTTGATCCTACCGGCAACGCCGGCGGCAGTTTTGCGGGTGCAACATGGGAAGCCAAGGGCGCGTTCGTCTATGGCGCCGGCGCTGACTACGCCTTCACCAAACACCTTTTCCTCCGGGCAGAGTATCGCGGCTACGTGTATAAGGCGCCCGATTTCAATCTCGCCAGCTTCAATACCAACGCTTGGACGCACACGGCGCAGCCCTCGGCCGGCATCGTCATCCGCTTCTAAGCCGAGCAACGATGATAGGACCAGGGCTCACAGTCAATCGAATGGGAGCCCAAGAGCGCGACAGGGAGGGGAAGCTGGGGATTCGGCAAACAATCCGAATCCCCTTCTTACTACCGGTTTGGTACCGGGCTGAAACCGACTGCCCGTGCAGGCGGAAATCCACCAGCGAAGCGATTCCGTTCGTGCGCTCAAGATCAGGTTATTCCCGGTTAAGCGTACTGACCGGGGTCGATGCCGAATTTCTTCATGCGTGACAGGAGCGTGGTCCGATTGATGCCCATGTGTGCAGCAGCTCCGTCGGCACCGCCAACGCGACCTTTGCTTTCGCCAAGCGCGCGCACGATTTCCTCGCGTTGCTTTTGAGCCCTTTCATTACCGTCAGTCTTGTTTCCATTGAGAACATGGAGGGTCTCTTTCACGATTCGTGCAATGTCTTCCTTGCCGGAACCCTGGATCGTAACAGCGGGTCCCTGAGCGTTGGATCTGCGAAGCTCTGCCAGCGGCGCTTCAAGCGATTTGCTGCGGGTCAGGATCACCGAACGCTCGATGAAATTCTCGAGCTCGCGGATGTTACCGGGCCATTCCCATGCTGTCAGCCCTTTCATAACAGCCGGTGAAATACCTTCGATTTTCTTCTGCATTTGCTTGGCAAACCTTTGTACAAAGTAGCTCACCAGCAAAGGAATATCTTCCTTGCGCTCCCGCAAGGGCGGTACGCGGATCGGAAATACGTTGAGGCGATAGTACAAATCACTGCGGAATTCCTTTTTGGCAATCATCTCTTCCAGATCGCGATTGGTCGCCGCCACCAGTCGTACATTCACTTTTCGCGTGTGAATGCTTCCAAGCCGCTCGAACTCTCGTTCCTGCAGAGCGCGCAGTAATTTTGGTTGAATCTCGATCGGGATGTCCCCCACTTCATCCAGGAAGAGGGTTCCCTGATCGGCTAACTCCAACCGCCCGACTTTCTGCGCGATGGCACCGGTGAACGCTCCTTTTTCATGCCCGAATAGTTCGCTTTCCAGTAGCCCCGTTGGAATGGCGGCGCAATTCAGCTTCACAAAAGTGCGATCTTTGCGTCGGCTGCGGTCGTGGATGGCGCGAGCGATCAATTCCTTGCCCGTACCGGTCTCGCCGAGCAGCAGGACTGTAGAGTCGTTTGGAGCGACGGTCTCAACCAGTTCCAGAACGTGTTTTAATCTCGGGCTGTTTCCAACGATATTCTCAAAGTTCATCTCGCCGCGGATCTCTTCTTCCAGGTACAACTTTTCCTGCGCGAGCTTGTCCTTAAGTTCCGAAATCTCGTGGTATACCAATGCATTTTCGATGGCGATTGCTATCTGTCCCGCAGCTTGTGTCAGAAATTCGACGTCGTATGGGGTGAAAGGAGTTTCGCTAGTCCGTGCAATGCTCAGGATTCCGAGTGCTCGCCCCCGATTAATCAGTGGAATCAGACAGGTACTCTCCAGGCCTTCGGCGACCACTTCATCGTAGATCTCAGCAGGGACTTCGGAAGGATCGGCTTTGTGAACAACTGCCGGCTTCAGTGTCTCCAGAACGCGCTTCGCGGCGCCGGCTATTGTGAGGACCCGCTCCTCCTTAATGAGGCCTTTGCCCTGAGGAAAATCAAGGACATATAACTTGGACGTGCCTGAGGCCGAATCTGCGAGTGAAACCGCAACGAGATCACACTGCATGACCTCGCGAATGTTAGCTGCGACGGCACGTAACAGTTCCCGAAGCTGAAGAGTCGACGTAATTCGATTGGTCAGGTTCAGCAGCAATTGGAGGCGCTCGTTTTGACTTTGTAGGCACGCATGCGCACTCTGAGCACGCCTCAGGTTCAAACCGTCATCAAGCGCGAAGGCGACGACACGCCCAACCAACCGGAGGAACCATATGTCTTCCTCACTGAATGGATTCACGGTGTCGCGGCTGATTCCGAAAACACCGAGTCGTCGATGCGGCGTCGTCAACGGTACGCGGACCCCCGAGCCGAGCCGCATTTTCTGGGCCCACTCCTTGAATTGCGGAAATCGCTCCTCGGTATCCCAATCGGCAGTATGCTGTGGCTCCCCGCTCGCCATAGCGTGCCACATTGGCAACTCTTCAATAGGCAGGTCCGGGAAAGGCAAAGACCCCTTACCCCAAACGAGGTATTCGACTTCACTGGAGTCCTCCTTGAATACAGTGAGGTAGAGATGGTCGAAGTGCAGAAAGTCGCCAATTTCATCCGCGAGAGTACTGGCCAGTTCTTCAGGTTCACGGCAAGCCGCGATCGCCTCACTGATGCACATCACAGCCTCATAGTGACGGCTGCCCGTGTCACGCGCGATGACAGGTACTGTGTTATTCATGCCCTTTTCCGATACACCAACTCGGTGCGGGTTGCGGGCCAGCGTTACTCAAAGATTGATGATCCCATTCCGCTAAAGGTCGCATTATTCTGAGAAGTGCGGCTGTTCGCCATTGGGCCCTTCCCTCAAAAGCAACACATCCAGATTTCGAATATCAGCCCCTCTTCCCTCCGAGGAATTAGGTGATGCCGGACGGGTTCGATGGCTATCTGGCACTCCCGGCAAACCACCAGCTTACGCGGGAACCGATTTTATCGTCGCCCGGAACGGCCGCATTGTTTCGGTCTATCTCTTTTTCGACAATCTTCCTTACCGAAGCCGCGCGCGGATTGCGTGGTCCTTGGCCGGCAGCATGGATGAAGCGAAAGACTTGCTCCCAGCAGGCCCGGATACCGGACGCTCCGAGTGCCTGAGACGATCCTTCACCGCGTTCATCGAAAGCTACGCAGAGCAAGCTAGAGATCAACCACCCGACGGAAGACGGAAGCAATCCCCGTCAGGCGCTTTTCGCGCGCCTATGCGGTTTGCGTTTTCCCGTTTGGTTGCCCGCATCAAGTACAGTCCAAGACTTTCGGACGTTGACCGCAAGCTGCTCCTGCCGCGCCTTGACCCATGGCGCGTAGTGCTTCTCTGTGATCTTCACGCTTTTATGACCAAGCAACATTGAGACCTGTTCCAGCGGCACTCCGGCAAGCAGCATCTCGACCGCGAATGTGTCCCGAAACATGTGCGGATGGCAAGGCTTAGACGACCCGTCGTCGCTGCGCAAGTCTGCGATTTTGAAGAGGCGTCGGAAACTCCGCTGCCAATTGCCAACTACCGACTTCGGTGAACCGTTCCCAGACCAGAAGAAATATCGCGGATTGGGACTGGGGCCTGGCGGAATATTTCTCACTGCCTCCGCCACGCGAGGGGACCATCAGTCCAAGTGTCACGAAAGCCCTCCAGGTCGGCAGTCGTGATCTCAGTGATGTGTACGAATCCGTAGGACGTGGCCCACGCGAGGAACTGCTTCTCGAAGATCGTGGTCAGCTTATCGAGAGTCGAGTCGGCCAGATTCTCGTTGCGCTTGCTGTTCAGAAACGTGACACGGCCTCTTTGACCGTTACGAGAGCAGGCTTCGGCCGGGAGGCCTCTTCAAGTCCCTGCTGCTTCGCCTCATATTCCTCTTCCAGTTTGCGTTTGAAATCCTCAGCCTTTTCCCAACTGAGGGTCTTGGCGCTGCGACGGATGAAGGGGCCATCCGATCCGAGAATGCCGTTGATCCACTTTGGCAGCGACAGCGTTTGTAGTTGATGTCGTCGGAAGGGCAGGGAGAATAGTGGCGGGAGTAGACCGAGAGCATGGAATCAGCACCTCTGCCGAATCCACTGTACGTTTATTGTACGATTCTTTCCATTGTTTTTTAACTACAATGTTATCAATAGTTTACTGTGGTGGAGGCGGCGGGAGTCGAACCCGCGTCCGAAAATGTTACTGGTCAAGAGACTACATGCTTGTTCGCGTTCATGCCCCAGGCATTACCCTGGGACGTTCGCGGCCCACGCTCAGAACGGACAAGAAACGCTTGCCGCTAGCCTGAGATCTTAACTTCCCTGCCCAGACGTAGCGGGGAAGAGCAGCCCTCTGTGTGACGCTCGCTCACCGCCCAAGGGCGAAGCGGTGGAAAGCGGCTGCCTAATTAATTAGGCTGCGTATGCCATTTGTTGATTGGCAATTATCATTTTGCCCACGATTACGGGTGTGTGCACCCCGGCATGCCTCTTGGCCGCAAGCATCTCCGTCGAAGCCGTGACGCCCCCACTGGTGGGATTGGCCATTAAGTGTAAAGAGCTGGATTCAACTGGACGTCGGATTGATCCGGATTTTAGGTGAGAAAATTACTTCACAAAATCTCTAGAATCAATCACTTACATTCCTCAACACGCCCAAAATACTGAAAAGGAACAACTTACCTGTAAAATATTCAAGGGAAAGGACTTAGGTTAGTCCTCTTGGGTTAAGTGCCTTAGAATCATCGTATGTCTCGCAAAATATTGCATTTGCTGGACTTAGCTCTTTTGCTTGAATGTCAAAGATCAGTTGTGTCTTCAAGTATTAGATGCTGGGCACGGTTCGAAGTCAAGGGAATTTGCCTGACCTCAGTGCTCTCCTCAATGGGCCGACGCACCTAATCTGCCGGACACCGGCGCGGAGTAGCGTACTGGGAGGCAGCATTTTTTTGACATGTTACGCATGCATATGCAAGAATAGCATGCATGAAGACTTCGATGCCTGTCCTGCACGCCGACTCTGATGCAATTCGTCGTCACGCCTACGAGAAATACATCTCTGGCGCGCGCCGCCGGAGAGATAAGACGGTAGCGATTAACGTTGGAGAAGTGCACCGGGCCTTAGCGCTGAATAATCGAGTACCGCTTGTATGTGCGGCCCTCGGGTCTAAGAAGTTCTTAACCGAGCATGGGCTGCGTATCGTATCGAAGACCGGGCCTCCATCCGGGCAAAGCACCACTGTCACGTTCACCTACGAAATCGTCGACAAAAAACAAGATCACACTCAGTTGGACCGCCGGGCCGCGTGGAACCGCTTGCGAGGGGCTCTGAAAGACGTGTTCGCAGAATACGGCGGGGGCGAGGCCTACCTGCGCACGGAACGGGCCTCTTTCCGCGACGCAGACGACGAAAAATGAGCCGCATCTACTGGGACTCGATGCTGTTCATTTATTGGCTCGACAACAGTCCTCTTTTCGCGAAGCGAGTTGCATCTATTTACTCGCGAATGGGGCAACGAAAGGACACACTCATCACCAGCGCAGTTACTTTCGGCGAGGTTTTGGCGGGCGCATATCGGAAAGGCCCTTCGTCAAGGGGCGACAACGTCAGAGCGACATTGTTGAGCGTGGTGTCTGAAGTAATACCGTTTACTCTCGAAACTGCGGACGCTTATGCCCGAATCCGCGGGAGCACGAACATAGCCTCGCCGGATGCCATCCATCTGGCCTGCGCCGCCGTTGCTGGTGCTGACTTGTTTTTAACCAACGACCAGAAGTTAGTGGGCAAAGTGATTCCAGGCATTCAGTTCATCGCGGGGCTGGATACAGACATCATCTGAGCAACATCTGCTCCAAGTCGGCTTTCACCTTCGGCCATTCGGAATCGAGAATGCTGAAGTAAACGGAATCCCGCACGCGGCCGGTCCAAGTGATCACATGCCGGCGGAGGGTGCCTTCTTCCTTCGCGCCGATGCGAAGAATTGCGGCGCGAGATTGTCGATTGAGCGCGTCGGTTTTCAATTCGACGCGCATGCATTGCCAGACTTCGAAGGCATGGCGCAGCATGAGATATTTGGCTTCCGTGTTGACGCCGGTTCGCTGCCACGCCGGCGCGATCCAGGTTGAACCGATTTCAACACGGCGATTGACGCGGTCAATGTTCATGAAGCGGGTGCTGCCGATGACCCGTCCGGAGCCGCGGTCCAGGGTTGCGAACACTACCGATTCGCCGCGCTGCTGTTCGGCATGCGACTTCTCAACCAGGGTCTCGAAGTCATCGAGCGTTTGCATGCGATAGGGAATCCATCGAAAAACGTCTTGAACACTGTCTTTGGCGACCTGCCAGAAAAGCCCGGCGTGCTCGCGGCGCAGCGGTTCCAGGCGAACGATGGGACCTTCCAGCGTGATGGGAGTGACAATGTCTAACGGAGAAACCGCTGAAGTCATCGTGGACTCCTTCCTGCTGCTCACCATTATCTTGCATCTTGGGCCGGTTTGCGGCATCTCAAGTACGACGCCACATCTGTAGAATAAAGGACAAGTGCGTAAACCTGTGAGGATCTCATCCGTCCAATCCTGTAGCAGTCGGCAGTGCCGGGAGGGCCAGCGGTGAAAGCGCAGTGTTTGCCATTTAGCCAGATTCCGCACACGGCGCGGCTTTTCACCGATTACCTCGAATATTCCCCCAGCGTCCGACCTTTTTATCCGCATTCCCCGAATTTCAGCGAGTGGTTAAAGACGGAAGCTTCCGCGGTGCAGTACGAACCCTCTCGCCGGGAACGAGTCAGCGCAATTCTCGAACGGCAAAACGCGTCATGGGGTTGCTCGGCGCAAACCTCAGCGAACATCAATCGGCTTCGCCAAGGCGCGGCCGCGATCGTGACTGGCCAGCAAGTCGGCCTGTTCGGTGGTCCGACGTTTTCAATTTACAAGGCTTTGACCGCGGTTAAGTTGGCGGAAGAAGCTACAGCGGCGGGTGTGGATGCGGTTCCTGTTTTCTGGCTTGCGACGTACGACCACGATCTGGCCGAAGTGAATCACGTTTCGCTGCCGGACTCCGAAGGCAAGCTGCGCACGCTCACCACTTCCAGCCATAGTATTGCGGGCGCGCCCGTAAGCGAAGTGCGATTGGGCGAGGAAATCCTGCCGGTTGTCGAAGAAGCGGCATCTCTGCTGGGAGATTCTGAAGCGACGCAATTCCTGCGCGAGTCTTACCGTCCTGGGGAGTCGCTGGGGACGGCCTTTGCGCGATTTTTCACGCGCCTGTTTAGTTCCCGGGGCGTGATTCTTCTGGACGCATCCGATGCAGAATTGCATCGAGTTGCGGCGCCGGTTTATCGAACGGCCATCGAACGTGCGGAAGAACTGGCTACCGCGTTGCTCAATCGAGGCCAGGCGATCGAGAAGGCAGGCTATGACCAGCAAGTGAAGGTAACGCCGGCATCCGTGCTGCTTTTCACATTGCGCGATGGCGCCCGCACTGCAATTCATCGACGCGCCAATGGATCGAATCAATCATCGAGTCAATCATCGAATCAGTCTGGGGAATTTACTATTGGCAGCGAGCTCGGAGCCGAGAGGCTTTCCGCGACCGAATTGCTGGACCGCATCGCGGCCGCGCCGGAAAACTTCAGTCCTAATGTGCTGTTGCGGCCGATCGTGCAGGATTATCTTCTGCCAACGCTGGCCTATACGGGCGGCGCCGCCGAGGCCGCCTACTTCGCGCAGGTGGGAGCGGTGTACGAAATGATCTTGGGGCGCGTGACGCCCATCGTGCCGCGCTTTTCGGCAACTTTGGTCGAGCCCAAGGTTCAGCGCTGGCTGCAGCATTACGGAATCGGCTTGCCGGATGTATTTCGCGGGCCTGACGCGCTGCGCAAGAAGCTTGCCTTACAATCTCTGCCCGAGAACGTGCAGGCGGGATTCGATGGTGCGGAGCAGTCCGTGAAAAAGTCCCTGGCGCGCCTGAATCAGGCACTTGAGAAACTCGATCCGACGCTGGTGGGCGCAAGCCAGACTGCGGGTTCAAAAATGAGCTATCAGCTCGACCGTCTGCGCCAGTTAGCGACTACGGCTGAGGCGCGCAAGAGTGAATTGATTAGCCGCAAAGCCGATGGCCTCAGCAAGATGCTGTATCCGGATGGGGCTTTGCAGGAGCGCGGTTTGGCCGGAATCTATTTCGTCGCTCGGCATGGAACCGAATTGCTGCAAACCCTTCATGACACCGTGCACACCGATTGTCACGACCATCAGATTCTGGAGCTGTAGGAAGAAGCTGTAGCCTACTGGTTCTCACTGGTCGCCAGGTAAGTTCCCAATCCGATCATGATGGCTCCGGTCACCGTTCTCTGCCGACGGCGAAAAACGGCCGATGAACGAATCTTGTTTCCCAATGGTCCCGCGAGCAGAATGACAATAAGATCCGCCGAAGTATTCAGGACCACGGAAACTGTGCCCAGCAGGAAGAACTGCAAGAACAGGTGCCCCGATGCGCGGTTGACGAACTGGGGGATGAAGGAAAGAAAGAACAGCGCCGTTTTAGGATTGAGCACTTCCGTTGCGACACCCTGCCACAGCGGATTGCGAGCTGACGCGGCGCTGAGCACAGTCAAATCCGGCGAGAGTTGTTGTTTCCGCGCATCCAGAATCATTTTCACGCCCAGGAAACAAAGGTAAGCCGCTCCCGCGTATTTCACGGTTGAGAATGCGATCGCCGAACGAGCCAAAATGACGGAGACCCCCAAGGCCGCGGCCAAAACGTGCACCATGCCGCCAAGAAAGGTTCCCAACGCAGAGAGAACTCCTTCGCGCTTTCCTCCCGCCAAACTTCTGGCCAGTACGTACAACATTCCCGGCCCGGGCGCCACGGCAAGCAACAGCGCCGCTGTAAGAAACAACCATAGTCGAGTGGAATCGAACATAATGAGAAAGATTGTACGATAGAAGTTTATTGCCGTAGCCAGGTTTCAAGCTGCTGCAGCGACTGAACGCACGGCAGATCACGACCGCGATAGGCGCCGGCCACATCTAATAGGACGGCCTGCATTCCTGCATTTCGAGAGCCTAGATAGTCCACGGAGTAGACATCGCCCACATAGAGGCTCTCGTCGGCACGCGCGTTCATCTTGGCGAGTGCGGCCTCAAAAATTTCGCGGCGCGGCTTTTCGACACCCACGATTCCGGAATCCGTGATGCTCTCGAAGCAGTCCGCAATACCGCAGCGCGAAAGGATGCGCTCAATTCCGCCATCGGCATTGGAGATCACGGCGATGCGGAAGTTCTCGCTGATTCGCTTGAGGGCGTCGCGCGTGCCCGGCAGCATCTGGTCCCAGTTGGCGGAGTTCTGCGTGTTCTCAACCAACGGATCGAGGAGGCTGGTGCCCTCTCCGAGACCCTCGAGCAGGTAGCCGTGGAATGTCCACCAGAAGCCGTGGTCGACCATGCCGCTCTGCATGCCTTCGTCGAATTCCTTCTTCGTTCTGCGCTCCAAGGCATGCCATTGTTCGAGCGTGGGATGAAGATCACTGGGGAGGGGCGCCAGCATCTTCGCGCGGTTCGGGAAGAGAAGAGTATTGCCGACATCGAAGAAAATGACACGCCGTTCTGACATCAGTCCATTTTACTGAAAGCTTTTAAGGAAGAGCCCGACACGCGGGAACCTTGGGGACGTACTACCGACTAGTGACCGGGGTGATGCCGTTTTCCGGCTCGTTGTGAGCAGCGCGCGAAAAAATTGTAATATCGAGTCACTTGAAAGAATTACAATCCCTTGTCACGGTTTGCCGGGCACTATGGCTCTTTCTTCGACAACATCGCTGCTTGCGAGTGTTGCGCGCACCACTCGGGCCGCGCTCTCGCTCCACAACCTATTGGCGACGCAGCCCGCACTGATCGCAAGCCTGGTCGTGCTGCAACGGCATTCCAACCGCCGGAACGACGTTTACAACATTCTGTGGGCTGTCGTTTTCGGCTTCGCGACACTCAATATCCTGAGCCTGGCTGCAAGACGCTTCGAGCCCAACCGTCGGGGACTCAGCTTCGGAGAGTTGATGGCGGTGCTGGTCGTCTTCTTGTCCGTCTTTCTATTGGGCTGGGAGTTGTTGAGCGTTTTCCACGTATTTCCCATTAAGCTGCAGCGCTGAATTTCGGAAAAGCCGCTTTTGCGGTATCATTCGCAAAATGGCGAAGGGTCCGGCAACCATCGAAGTCACCTGTCCGTGCTGCAGCGCGTTGTTGAAAATTGACACGGCAACAGCGGCCGTGATCGCCCACACGGCCGCGGTGAAGCCGCGAATGTTCAACGATATGGAGGAGGCGGCTCGAGCCATGAAGGAACAGGATAGCCGCCGCGAATCGATCTTCCGCCAATCGGTGGAGGCGCAAAAACATGCTTCTGAACTTCTCGATAAGAAGTTTCAGGAGGCTGTGAAGAAAGCCAAAGAATCTCCCGACACGGGCAAGCCCATCCGCGATTTCGATCTGGATTAGGAGCAGTGGCCAGTGGTCACTGACCTTATGGAGATTCGTCCCATTCTGCTCGGTCATCGCGGCGCACGCGGCAAGAAGGGTACTGCGGAGAACACGCTGGCCGCGTTCGACTTCGCGCTCGCACAGGGCTGCGATGGTTTCGAATTTGATGTGCGTCTTGCGGCCGACAGAGAGGCGGTGATCTCTCACGACGCGACGACGAGCGCCCGGGGTCTGCGAATTGCCGAGTTTTCGTCTCAACAGCTGAATCTGCCTCGGTTGGAGGAAGTTCTCACTCGGTATCAGCACACTGCGTTCCTCGACATCGAGCTAAAAGTCCCCGGGCTCGAAAGAATCACGGTGGAATTGCTGCAGAAAGCCCCACCAACCCGCGGCTTGGTGGTCTCGTCCTTTCTCCCTGAGGTGCTGGAGACCCTCCGTGACTTGGATGCCAACATTCCCCTTGGCCTGATTTGCGAGAGCCAAGCGCAACTGAACCGCTGGCGTCAATTGCCGGTCGAGTATGTGTTTCCACACCACAAGCTGGCGCGGAAGAAGCTGATCTCAGAGATTAAAGATGGCGGAAGGAAAATATTCGTCTGGACGGTGAACATCCCTGCCAGCATGAAACGATTTTCAGAGTGGGGCGTGGACGGCATCATTTCCGATAACCCCAAACGCCTTGCGATCACTCTGGGGCGACGAATAGAAAAACGTTAGCCACGGCTTCGCTGCGCTGCCAGATGCACCGTGCAAAGGCTATCCGAACAAGCTGTTGCTCGAGAGCGGCAGATCGCGGACCCGCTTGCCCGTGGCTGCGAAAATCGCGTTGCAAAATGCGGCGACAAAGGGTGGTACTCCGGGCTCTCCCACGCCGGCTGGCGGCGCAGAACTCTCCGTAATATAAACGTGGGTTTGAGCCGGCACTTCGGTGATGCGGGCTACGGGATAGTCGTTGAAATTAGATTGCTGGATTGCTCCGTTCTTGGCGGTGATTTCTCCGCTGCGTACGATGCTCGTGCCAAAGACTGCCGCACCTTCGAATTGCGCGCGCGTGGCTTCCGGGTTAACGACGATACCCGCATCCAGAGCGGTGTCGACACGCGGAATGCTGATCTCGCCGTCGTCGCTTACTTCCACTTCCACCACCGTGGCCACATAGGTTAAGAAACTGCGATGAGCGGCGAATCCAAAGCCGTGCCCTTTGCGGCTCTTCTTGCCGGACCATCCCGATTTCTCCGCAACCACTTCAACAACCTGCCGCAACCGGCCGGTTTCCCAGGGATAGATTTTGTAATCTGCGCCGTAGTTGGGATATTGCACGTTGGTGAAATCTAAAGTTCGAGGCGGCCCGATAAGATCGAGCAGATATTCCACCGGGTCGCGATTTGCACGATGCGCAAGTTCATGGGTGAAACACTGAACCGCAAAGGCATGATAGATGTTGGCTACAGATCGCAACCATCCGATCCTGACATGAGCTGGAGCAGGGCCATTCTCGATGCGTATGTTGGGCAGATCGTAGGGGAGATCGGTCCAGCCCTGCGCCAGGTGAGGTGGATCGCCATAAACCTGGCTCACGTCGAAGATTGAAGTGATCGGCGGAAAGACCGATCGCTGCAGCCAAGCCGTAGGCTTTCCCTTGTCGTCGACAGCGGCTTTAAGATACATCGCGGCCACTGCGTTGTAATAATCGAACTTGATGTCGTCTTCGCGAGTCCACACAACTTTAACCGGGCGGCCCAGTTTCTTCGATAAGACCGCGGCCTCGGCAACATAATCAGGCTTGGATTTTCTGCCAAATCCTCCGCCCAGCAAGGTAACGTGGCAAATTACGTCTTCTTTCGGAATGCCCAATTCGGAGGACACGATCGCCTGCACGGCTTGAGGATTTTGAGTTGGCGCCCAGGCGGTTACTTTTCCGTCCTTGAATTCCGCCAGCGCCACCATTGGTTCCATGGGAGCGTGGGCCAGCAATGGAACGTAGTAATCGGCTTCGAACACATTGTCGGTGGGGAAGGCTTGGTCGGAATCGCCCACGCTGCGGATCACCTTCCCCGGTTTGTGGGCTGTTTCTCGAAGCTCGGTCTTGTATTCCGTGGAATCGTAGGATTCGTTAGGCCCGTTGTCCCAAGTTATCTTCAGCTTCTTGCGGCCCTGGAACGCAGCCCAGGTGTTTTCGGCAATCACGGCAACGCCGCCCAGAGGCTGGAATGCAGCGGGCGGCTTGAAGGGATCGATATTGACGGTCTGATGTACTCCGGCAACCTTCAGCGCTTCCTGATCGTCAACAGTTTTTGATTTGCCGCCGAACACGGGAGGATGTTCGATCGATGCGTAGACCATGCCATCGAGATGCGCGTCCATTCCGAAGATTGCCTTTCCGGTGCAAAGCTTTTCCAGGTCAACGCTGGTCATTCCCTTGCCGATGTAGCGCCACTCGGAAGGCGTTTTCAGTTGCAATTGTTCTTTGTTGGGGACGGGGAGGCGCGCTGCGGTCGCGGCGAGTTCGCCATAGCCCGCGTGCCGGCCGCTTGCTTTGTGAACTACGGTATGCAACGCGGTTGAACATTCCGATGCGGGGACATTCCATTGTTGTGCCGCCGCCTGGATCAGCATTAAGCGCGCGCCAGCACCGCACTCTCGCATCGTGTTATAGAACCGTCTTACCGATTGCGAACCGTCGGTGTTTTGATCTCCGTATCGCTTATCGCCAATCGCCTGGTCGATCTTCACCCGCTTCCAATCGGCGTCCAGTTCGTCTGCCAGCACCAAAGGCAAAGATGTTCGGATCACCGTCCCCATCTCCGAGCGGTGCACCACGATGAAGACGGTCCCATCCTGCTGAATTCCGACAAAGATATTGGGGTGAAAGGCAGCCCGGTCCGCATCGGTTTGATAGCCCGTCGGCTGGTCCTGTCCGAATATTGGCGGGACATAGCGAACCGAAAGAATGAGAGCTCCTGTCCCAAACACTCCTTTGAGGAATTTGCGGCGGCTTACATTCTCGATCTGGCTCATGCGTTTTCTCCCGCTGCCACTTTGATCGCATGGCGAATTCGTTGATAGGTTCCACAGCGGCAGATGTTACCTGCCATAGCGTCATCGATTTGCTGGTCCGTGGGATGAGGGGTAGTTTTCAAAAGCGAGACGGCCTGCATAATCTGTCCGGACTGACAATATCCACACTGTGGAACGTTGATCTCCATCCACGCTTTCTGGACGGCGTGCAGGCCGTTCGTCCCCAGGTCCTCAATCGTTCGAATCTCGCTGCCGGCCGCAGCGCTCATCGGGGTGACGCATGAGCGGATGGCTTGGCCGTTCTTATGCACGGTGCAAGCTCCGCACAGGGCCATGCCGCAACCAAACTTTGTTCCCGTCAGACCAAGAACGTCGCGCACGTACCAGAGCAGCGGCATATTGGGATCGCCATCGAAGGTGCGATCCTTCCCATTTACTTTGAGCTTGACCATTTGGTCCCCCTTTGGTTCCAGAACGCATCTGCGTGCCATGCTGATAGATGCATTTGAGGGTATTAAGGAAGCGATGTTACGAAATGTCGGACAGCAGATCAAGTGAGAGTCTGGTCAAGAGCGGGTTAGGGGACGGAGAATTTCGGGGTTAGGTCCCGGCACTTACCTGCCGTGCCCATTGCATCGCGTCCCAGTAGGCATCGGCAACGTCGCTCTCATTCAGATGAAGCTGGCTGGTCAGTGCGGTTGCGGCTTTCCAGTCGCCGGATTCCTGAGCCAGCATGAGTTGATAGAAAGGCTGCAGAGTGCTGGCGCCACCCAGCAGTGCTGATTTGCTTTCCCTATCGATTGGGACGTTGTCGAGCACTTGCTGCATGGGGATCTCAAGAATCGTGTCCATCAGAGAAAGCATGCCCATCAGAAACAGGTCGGAATCTGGGCGCTGAATTCTTGGCGAGAGCAGTTCGCAGAAGCGGGCACGAACCAGAGCCCCCAGAACCAGGTCGCTCGACTTGCCCTGGCCCGCTCCCAAGGTAGCCACCAGACGAATCCAGCGGCGCACTTCGCGTTCTCCCAGGATGGCGAGCGCGTGCCGCACGGTGTGGATCTCGGCCGCGAATCCGAAGACGGCGGAATTCAGATAGCAAAGCAGGCGGTAGCACAGCGAAGCCTCGCCCTTGATCAGATTCTCGATAGCGCGCACATCCAACTCGGGCTGCGAAACCGCCGTCAGCATGCGCAGATAGTTGAGCTGGTTGGCGGGAATCTCGTGCGCGGTAAGGGTTTCCGGCCGGCGGAAGAAGTATCCCTGGAAATAAAGGAAGCCGTCTTTCTTAGTTGAGCTAAACTCCTCGCGCGTTTCCACCTTTTCGGCCAACATGCGGCAGCGCCACGGCCCGTATCGCTTCACCATGGCGGCAGCGTCAGCGGACGAGGTAGCTCGGAGATCAACCTTGATGATGTCGGCGAGATCGGTCAGGATCTCCCGCGGGTCGTTCACGGCAAAGTCGTCCAGCGCAATGGCGTATCCGGCTTCTTTGAGACGGTGGCATGCTTCCACTACCTGCTCATCGGCGGGAACCGTCTCCAGCACTTCGACTACGGTCTGTCCCGAAGGCAGCAAAGTGACATAATCCTTCAGCAGAATGTCGCGGGTGCAGTTTACGAAGGCACGGCGCCCATCACAAAGGACATTGAGCCCAATCAAGAGGGAAGTGTTCAGGGTGCTGCGTGAAGCCGCGTCCATATCCGTGCTACTGAAGAAATTCTCAATGCCATCGCGAAACAAGAGTTCATAACCGAAAACTTTCTCGTCCGCAGTGAGGATCGGCTGGCGGGCCACAAACCGGGCTCCGGGTTTGGGGAGGGGCTTTCCCTCACCGGGGCTGAGTGCAGAGGAAGGGGTGCTCACTCTTTGTTAATCGGCACAAGTCCGCAGAGGATTAGCGAGCGCGGTTTCACTGACAGTCCGGGGTCCGAGGAGGGCGAATCGAGTGAACGTCCGGCTGGGAATCGGCAGATGCTCTAATGTCGAGGCGCAGCTTTAACTGAACCGGAAGTCTCAGGAACCACTTAGAAAAGGATTTGATCGAAGGGAAAATTTGGTGGGCAGTGCAGGACTCGAACCTGCGACCTCCTGCTTGTAAGGCAGGCGCTCTAACCAGCTGAGCTAACCGCCCGTCTACCTTCCGCGATTGAATCCCTCTACGTTGCTCAAGGAAACCGCGCATCGGTCAGGGCTTGATTTGGAGGACAAGAAAGAAACCGCTGCAGTGAGTGTACGCGACCGTCGAAAAATCGGTCAAACAGATGGGCGCTCTTCCCGCGCTACTCGTGTGTGCCGATCGATTGCTCCGAATCGCGTTCC
Source organism: uncultured Acidobacteriota bacterium (assembly GCA_963761915.1). Classification (GTDB taxonomy): domain Bacteria; phylum Acidobacteriota; class Terriglobia; order Terriglobales; family Acidobacteriaceae; genus Sulfotelmatobacter. The sequence continues at coordinate 48,248 of CAVXIO010000003.1, read as the reverse complement.
TGCTAGACTGTCGCGGTGCGCCGCCTCATCGTCAATGCGGATGATTTCGGATTCACTGCGGGCGTAAATCGCGCCATCATCGAAGCTCACACCAGAGGAATCGTGACTTCCGCAACGCTGATGGCGAAGGGGCGCGCCTTCGAGGACGCTGTGAGCTTGGCAAAGACTGCTCCTCGTCTCAGCGTCGGCTGTCATGTCGTACTGATCGACGGCGAGCCGGTTCTGGAGGCGAAGGTTCTGCCCTCCCTTATTTCAGCAAATCGCCACAGTCCTCGGTTCCGGGACGGATTGAAGTCCTTTGCGGCCCGCGCGTTGGCTCACCGTTTGAATGCTTATCAAATTGAAAGCGAGACGATCGCTCAGATTCGTAAGCTGCAGTCGGCGGGCGTGAACGTCTCTCACGTGGATACCCACAAACACACGCACTTGTTCCCGTCGGTGCTTCGACCGCTGCTGCACGCTGCCGGGAACTGCGGGGTCCGAGCCGTTCGCAATCCATTCGGCCCGCGTACGCCGTTAAAATCCGGTGACTTGTTCAGGCGTCCAGGCCTTTGGACGCGCTACGCCGAGACGGGAATTCTTCGCCCCCTCGCCCTCAAATTTCGCGACGCGGCAAGACGGGCAGGTTTAGTCACTCCTGACGGGACCCTCGGCATTGTGGTGACTGGCGCACTGAACGAGAAACTCTTCCGCGCCATCGCCACAGTCATTCCCGAAGGCACGTGGGAATTTGTTTGCCATCCTGGATACAACGATGCGGATCTGATGTCGGCAAAGACCCGACTGCGCGAATCGCGGGAGACCGAACTGCGCGTCTTGACCATGCCTGAAGCACGACAGTTGCTGTCAGACCGAGGGATTGTCCTGATTTCGTACCGCGATCTGATTTCGAACGAAACCGGAACCTAACTTTTTGCCCGTTGCAATCCAGCCGACATCCCGCGAGCGGCTCAAAACTTTCGTAACCTTACCAAACTCCGCAGTGCGGGTATGATTGCCTTAGATTCGACTCAGAAAGATTCAAGCTGGAGGCCTTATCTTATGTCTGCCTCTGGGGCAGCCGCGCGTGCAACCCTGGACCTGCGCATCCGTGTGTGGGGAATGGGCGCTAACAATCAGCCTTTCCACCAGAATGCCGTCGCTCAGAATGTCAGCAGGACCGGAGCCTGCATTACCGGTCTGGAGCACGAGTTGAAGGTTGGGGACGTCATCGGCGTTCAGTATGAAACCAGGAAGGCTCGCTGCAAAGTCATCTGGCTGGCGGAAGCTGGCGCGTTAAAGAAAGTTCAAGTTGGGGTTCAACTCGTGGCCGATCAGGACTGCCCCTGGCTTTCCCAGTTGCCTGCGGAAATGAGGGCAAACCCGGTCGCTGTGGCGGCGGACAATCGCAGAAAATTTAACCGTCACAAGATTTCTTTCCCCCTCGAATTCCGGGATGAGCGTGTGAATACGCCTATGCGGGTAAATGCCACCGACATCAGCGGAAACGGCTGTTATGTTGAGACCGTCATGCCGTTGGCGGTTTCTACAACTCTGCGGGTGGAATACTGGATCGAAGAAGAGCGCGTCTCCACTTCTGCCACTGTCCGTACGCGCGATCCCGGAGTGGGCATGGGCATCGAATTTACAGGTTTGCCAGAAGAATCCAAGAAGCGCTTCCAAGCCCACCTGGATAAACTCGATCCCGGCATCGCTGTGGCGAAGGAGAAAGAGAAAGACTCCGAGTAGTCGTTCAGCGCCTAAACACCACTTCCCGGCACAAGCCTTTCCTTGCCTGTAGAATCTGCATCCTCAGTAGTTTCTCGCCATCGAATTACAGAACCTTGCAGAAACACGGGAAAGGGCGGGCCTTCGCGAGATGAAGATTGGGATCACCTGTTATCCCACCTACGGCGGCAGCGGCGTGGTGGCTACTGAGCTTGGTTTGGAGTTGGCGCAACGCGGCCACCAGATTCATTTCATTTCCTATGCTCCGCCCATCCGGCTGCGCGGCCAGGAACCCAATATCCACTACCACGAGGTTGAGGTTTCGCGGTACCCACTTTTCGATTATCCGCCATACGACCTGGCGCTGGCCACTCGCATGGCGGAGGTTGCGCAACTGTACGATCTCGACCTTCTACACGTGCACTACGCGATTCCGCATTCCGTGAGCGCGCTGCTTGCCCGGCAAATGCTGGCGGATGGGCCGCGAGGACGCCGGCTGCCTTTCGTCACGACATTGCACGGCACAGATATAACGCTAGTGGGATTGGACCGCTCCTACCTTCCGATCACACGTTATTCCATTGATCAGAGTGATGGAGTGACTGCGATCTCGAATTACCTGCGCGACCGGACCATGCGGGTCTTCGACGTAAAGAAAGAAATCGAAGTCATCTACAACTCGGTGAATTGCGATGTATATTGCAGGATGGAGAACCCGGGGCCGCTTCGCACCGAATATGCGCCTAATGGGGAACGGCTGCTGGTACACCTTTCCAATTTTCGGCCGGTGAAGCGACTCTCCGATGTGATCGAGATCTTTGACCGCGTACACAAGCAGATGCCGGCGAAACTGCTTCTGATCGGCGACGGCCCGGACCGCTCGGTGGCGGAATGGTCGGCAGTACAAAAAGGAATTCATGAGGACGTGCTTTTCCTGGGCAAACAGGATCAGGTGCAGGAGAAGCTTGGAATCGCCGACATCCTGCTGATGCCGAGCGAATTGGAATCATTCGGACTGGCAGCGCTGGAAGCGATGGCCTGCGAAGTCGTCCCAATTGCGACCCGCACCGGCGGCGTGCCTGAAGTGATTGAAGATGGAACGAGCGGATATTTGGCCGAGGTCGGCGATGTGGATACAATGGCGAGCCGTGCCATTGAACTCTTGAGCGACGAGAGCAAGCTTCGCACCATGGGAAAAGCGGCTCGTGCCGTGGCAAAAGCCCGTTTCTGCTCCAGCAAGATCGTTCCTCAATATGAGGATTTCTATCGGCGGGTGCTCGAACGCTCCTCGTAAAATGCTTCTGGAATCGCACCCGCAGCCTGCAGAAGCGGCAACCGGATGCGCACCAGGGTGCCCTTTCCTTGCTGGCTGTCAATCGTCATGCGCGCGGCATCGCCATACAACATCTGAAGGCGCTCGGAGATGTTGGCCATGCCAATGCCGGCGCCTTGGCGAATCCCCGGGTTCGTCGGTTGGGTAGCCGCCATACCTACTCCGTCATCTTCCACTTCAATTACCAGTTGCGAATCGGACAAGCGGCTGCGCAGGTAAATGCTGCCGCGTTCCACGCGAGCGGAGAGCCCGTGTTTGATGGAGTTTTCAACCAGCGGCTGCAAGAGCATGCTGGGAACCATCACATCCAGCGAGGCCGAGTCCAGTTCTTTCACGACCCGCAACTTATCATCTCCGAAACGCACTACTTCAATGTCGAGATAGTTGTCGATGAATTCCACTTCTTCCCGCAGAGGCACGAACGATTCCGTGTTGCTGAGCAAACGCCGGAGAATGGTCGCCAGCTTGGAAATTACTTCTCGGGCCGTTTCCGGATCGAAGCGTACCAGAGAAGAAATCGAGTTCAACGTGTTGAACAGGAAATGAGGATTCATCTGGTTCTGCAGCGCTTCCATTCGCGCGTGCAACAGCAGGCGTTCCTGCTCTTCCAGTTTGATTTGTATGCGAACGCTGTTGAAAATCTTCAACTCGATTCCAATAGCCGTGGCCGAGGCCGCATAAATCGCCGCTTCCACCCAGAGATTGCTGCTGTCGAGACTGAAGATCGAACGCGGAAAATATCGAAACAACTGGCTTTGCACGAACCGCAGTCCCACGATGGTGGTGAAAAACATGATCTGCCAGTCGAACAGGCGCGGCGTAGGCAGATTGCGGCGGATCAGACGATAAATGCTGAGATCGATGAAGGGAGAGAACGACCAGATATCGTCCTTATCGAGCGCCATGGTGCGAAGTTGCCCGGCAATAAAACCGCAAAGAGCGCCGAAGGGCATTGCTGCCCATTCCCCGTAAAGCAACGCAGGAAAGGCCATTACGGTGCCGCCCAACACGCCTGCCCAGCGTCCGCCGATCGCGCCCAGCAGAAGGGCAGTCTCGAAACTCAAATCTCCCGCGAGAAAACTCTTCACCGAGAGTCTAATCCAGACCCCGACCGCGATCGGCAGCGCCATGGCCAAAACCAGGTAGACCTTCTGCCGAAATACCCGCTCTTCGCGAAACAACAGCGCCTTGAATTCCTTGGAACGGACCAAGCTGCTGGACACGGCCGCCGCCACGCCCAACTTCAGCACGAGTTGGATAAGAATGAGCCGGGGTTCCATGGATTCCTGCTTGACTTAGAAAACTGTAGCACGAGGAAGAAATCGGGTGACCGGGAGATCGGGTCATCGGGCGATTGGAAGTACAAGGCTGCCCGATGGGCCGCTCAAGTGCTATGCCGACTCTAGGATCGCGCTGTGCGATGAGAGGCAGCGAAGATGGCGACGAGTTCGTTTGCCTCGATCAGCAGCTCTTTCAAGAGTTCCTCCTTCACAATTCCGGACTCGACCAGGCACTCGAGCCAGAACACGGTTTCGTCAGCTTCTTCGACGACGATCCCGATCTTCGAAACAAACTCGGCCTTGATCTTGAGCGTCCAGCTGCCCGATAGTTTGCCCCCACGGAAGTGCCTGACCGCAGTAGCTGCTTGCCGAGAACTTGTGCCTCGGTGGAGTGTGGCAGGTGCCGAAACAGGCGGATGATTCGCAAGGCAAAAGTCTTGGTCCGATTCCGAAGCTCCTCCTGACGGCTGATCTGCCCATCCGCCACTATCGTCCTCCAGATCACCAGATGACCCGATCTAACATCACCCGATTTTTCGAACGCGCAGATCCGTACCCGTCATCTCGTTCGGTTCATCGATGCCGAGCATTCCCAGCATGGTGGGCGAAATGTCACGCAGCGAGCCGTTGGGCTTGAGGGTGAACTGCTTGGCATCTTCCGCTACAACAATGAACGGGACAGGATTTGTGGTGTGTGCCGTGTGCGGTCCGCCCGTCGCGGGATCGATCATCATCTCGGCATTGCCATGGTCTGCGGTAATCAGCATCGCGCCGCCCTTGGCACGTACAGCCGCTTCGATGCGGCCAAGGCACGCGTCAACCGTTTCAACCGCTTTCACTGTCGGCTCAATCTTGCCGGAATGCCCAACCATATCAGCGTTAGCGAAGTTCACGATGATCACGTCAAACGTGCCGTCCTCCGTGGCTTTTACAACGGCGTCGGCAATGCCTGCCGCACTCATCTCCGGCTTCAGGTCGTACGTTGCGACTTTCGGCGACTGCACCATCAGCCGTTCTTCACCAGGAAAGGGTTGCTCAACTCCGCCATTAAAAAAGTAGGTGACGTGGGCATACTTCTCCGTCTCGGCCACGCGCAAATTGCGCATGTTGCGATTGCCCATCACGTTGGCCAGAATGTTCGCCATCGATTCCGGGGGGATCACTACTGGTAGATCGAAGCTTTTGTCATAGCGCGTCATGCAGACATAGTGCAGGTTCTTGGGAACGCGGTCGCGCGGAATCGTGGCATCCAGATCGGCCGCACCCGGAAGATCGCTGCCACCCTTCGCATTCAACCCGCTGTTGCGCGCCAGGGCGCGCGTAATCTGGCGTACGCGATCGGCGCGAAAATTAAAGCAGATGCAGGCATCGTCATCGCGAATGGTCGCCAGCGGCTGACCATTCTTATCTTTACTCGTATTCGTGCAGACAAACGGCACGACGAACTCATCGGTGAGGTCGCGGTTGTAGGAATCCTTCATCCCCTGCACCGGATCGGAATATTTGCCGCCTTCCGCATCGCCAAAGACCATTGCGTTGTAAGCCTTGGCAATGCGCTCCCAGCGGCGGTCGCGGTCCATTGCGTAATAGCGGCCGTTCACCGTAGCAATCTTTCCTGAGTTGTACTCGCGCATCTTCTGCTGCAGTTGTTCGAGATAGCGAGCGCCGTTGGTGGGAAGAGTGTCGCGGCCATCCATGAAGGCGTGCACGAAGACGCGGTCCACGCCGTTCTGCTTCGCCATTTTCAGCAGCGCGTAGAGATGAGCCTGCTGCGAATGGACACCGCCGTCGGAAACCAGGCCGAAAAGATGAAGTTGCCGCTCGCCCACGCGGGCATGCTTCATCGCCGCCAGCAGCACGGGATGCGAGAAGAACTCTCCGTTCTGGATCATCAGGTCGATGCGCGTGATGTCCATGTGAACGATGCGACCGGCGCCGATGTTGAGATGGCCGACCTCGCTGTTGCCCATCTGTCCCTCGGGCAGGCCAACGAAAGGTCCGCTGGTGTGAATCAACGTGTTGGGATATTCGCGCAGCAGGCGATCGTAAGTAGGCTTACGCGCGAGGGCGATGGCGTTGGCTTTGGTCTCGGCGCGGTAACCCCAGCCGTCGAGGATGATGAGGATTAGGGGTTTAGGACGAGACAAGCTTTAAGCTCCTGGCGCTTAGCTCTTAGCCGCAGCAGTGAACATCGAGCGGTGAGCCTGAGATTCATAAACGCCGATTGAACTACCAGATTACCCGGATTGGATACCTTTTGAAAACTAGGTCCGAGGTGATGATCGGCCAGCCTTCTTGCAAACTCTGCGCGATGAGAATGCGGTCGAAGGGGTCGCGGTGATGGAGCTGCAGTTTCTCAATTTGGAGTACATGTTCGAGCTTAATGGAAAGTACACTAACGCCATTGGCACTCATTTTCGTAGTCAGATAATTACCTGCGGGAACTGGTAAAGGGAGCTTTCCGATCCGTACTTTGATCAGAACCTCCCAAATGCATGCCACACTCAAGAACCTTTCAGACGATGCAACCGCGTTCCGTGCCGCGAGTGAGAGCTTCTCAGGGGCGCTCAAACCCCATAGAAAGGTATTCGTGTCGAGAAGAACCTTCATTCGGGGAGGGGCTTATAGAAGAGGTCTTCGAGCTCCGGATCAGGTTCGTTGAAGTCTTCCGGCACCACAAATTCGCCTTTGGCCGAACCAAATCGGAAGTCTCGTTTTTTTCCGTTGATGGGCACCAGCTTGGCGACCGGAGTTCCCGCCTTGGCAATGACGATCTCTTCTCCCAAGGCTACTCGCTGGAGCAGGCGGGAGAGGTGGGTCTTGGCTTCGTGGATGTTGACTTCCATGTTTCTATTTTAGACTAAGTCATGGACTAAGTCTACGACCTGCCGTTTCAGCTCGGAAACTCCCGGTGCGCGCGCTCAAGAAGGGAACGGTTAGTGAAAACCTGAGTGTATCCAAGACCGAAGCACAACAATATCAGGACGAGATCGAACGGGGTTGTACCTTTCCTATCTGCGATGTTCCACCACGCAGGCAAGTTCGGACGAACCGCCAGTGCCGCAGTCTGCAGGGCGAAAAGCACAACGAGAAAACCGAGGTGACGCCCGAGCAGACGCGAGAAGTGGGGCTGGACGGCAGGACAGGTGAACATAAAGGGTGGGACGTCTTTTCTGGTTCGGCTTCCGGTGCGGGCGAATGTGAAGAACACCGCGAAGATGGTGTAGACGATCGCCGACGCCGCTTGCAATCCGTAGGGCCTTTTCATGAGGAGGAAAAATAGCGGCAAGCTACCAACTGTCATGCAGAGGAACAGCGCCGCCATCAAGACGAAGCGTCCAAATGAAAAGGACCTGTCCCGGCAGGGATCGGAATGTGGCCACGGCTGTGCGGCGGACGATTGGGGCTGGAGTTCTGAATCCCGCATTTTCGGCAACAGCATAGCACGCAGGAAATGCCTACAAGACCGCCGAAGCCTATTTGCCGTAGTTTAGCGCCTTCAATCCCAAGAACCGCGCCGAGTCGCCCAACTCGCTTTCAATCCGCAACAACTGGTTGTACTTTGCGATGCGGTCGGTACGCGACGCGGACCCGGTTTTAATTTGTCCAGCACCTGTAGCCACAGCCAAGTCCGCGATGAAAGTATCTTCCGTTTCGCCCGAGCGGTGCGAGATGATTGAGGTATAACTGTTTCTGCGCGCCAGATCGATCGCATCCAACGTCTCGCTCACCGTGCCGATCTGGTTGACCTTGATCAGAATCGAGTTGGCCACGCCTTTATCGATTCCCTCCTGCAGGAATTGTATGTTGGTGACGAATATATCGTCGCCGACCAACTGAATCTTGTTTCCCAGTTCTTTGGTCAGAATCTGCCAGCCATCCCAGTCTTCTTCCGAAAGTCCATCCTCCAACGAAACGATAGGATAATCGTTCGCCCACTTCGCCCAGAACCTTACCATGTCATCCGAGCTTTTCGCCGACTTGTCGGACTTCTTGAAGACGTATTTTCCGTCCTGATAAAACTCGCTGGCCGCGGGATCGAGCGCAATCGCGATCTCTTCTCCCGGCTTGTAGCCGGCCTGCTGAATCGCTTCCAGCACCACTTCGATAGCTTCGACATTCGACTTCACCGAAGGAGCGAAACCGCCTTCATCGCCGACAGCGGTGTTGTAGCCGCGCTTCTTCAGCACTCCCTTGAGTGTATGGAAAACTTCCACGCCCCAGCGCAACGCTTCTGAAAACGAAGGCGCGCCCACCGGCATCACCATGAATTCCTGGAAGTCGACGTTGTTGTCGGCGTGCGCTCCACCATTGAGGATGTTCATCATGGGCGTGGGCAGCGTGTTAGCGCCCGCGCCACCGAGATAACGGTAGAGTGGCAAGCCGTAGTCCGCTGCGGCGGCGCGCGCCGCGGCCATCGAGACGGCGAGAATCGCATTTGCTCCCAGCCGTCCTTTGTTCTCTGTACCGTCGAGTTCGATCATCTTTTGGTCGAGAGAGCGCTGGTCGGCGGCGTCCCAATTCGCCAGAGCTTCGGCAATCTCGCCATTCACATTCTCAACCGCCTTGAGAACTCCTTTGCCGAGATAACGCGCGTTGTCTCCGTCGCGCAGTTCGACGGCTTCATGCTCGCCGGTCGAAGCTCCACTGGGCACGATCGCCCGTCCAAACGCGCCGCTCGCCAGCTGCACTTCCGCTTCCACAGTAGGATTCCCGCGCGAATCGAGAACTTCGCGACCCATGATTGCCGCAATATTCGTCATACAACGCTTACCGTCCTTAATCTCGGATAGAGGAACTCGGAAACCCACGATTATAGCGGATGGGAGATTGTGCCGATGTGACAGTAGGCGGACGCTCTGCGGCTGCAGTGAACGCGAAATCGAATCGGGACACCGCGTTCTTATGGAACTCTGGATTAGAATTAGCGATCATGAGTGACAGCCGTCTCAGCCACGGGCCGAATCGAACCCTTATCGTCGCTGGTTCCCTGGATGGGACCGCATGTTGTCGAGGCTATCTTCTTGATCTAGAGTCAGAGCAACAATCAGGAAACTTCGGGGTTGTAAGACGTGGAGGAGAGTCATGAAGAAGTGGACGGTTCTACCTTGCATCTTGTTGGCGGCAGCGATCGCAGCGGCGCAGACCAGTTCGCCGGTTCCAGCCGGCACAGCCTTGATGGTGAAGCTGGAAACAACTCTCGCAACCTTCAGCAATAAAGCGGGCGATCCCTTCCGAGGGCAACTGACGCAGGCGGTTAACCTGAATGGCAAAACCATAATTCCTGCCGGAACGGTTGTGGAAGGGCGCGTCACGAAAGTCGCCGAACCGCGCCGCATCTCAGGCCGGCCGACCATTGGAATTCTTCCCGAAACCCTGATTCTGCCGAATGGAGAGCGCTTTGCACTGGACGCAACTCTGATCGACACCAACGCTGGCCGCGATACTGATGTCAACCAGGAAGGAGAATTCAAGGGCCCTGGCCATGACCGACGCGATCAGATGGAGACCGGCGGGGGCACTGCTGGTGGCATGCTGATCGGCGGCCTCATCGGCGGTCCTCCCGGAGTGGTCGTTGGGGGAGTGGTGGGCGCGGGTTCAACCGGGGTTCATTGGTTGAGCAAGCACCGTTCGGCGACCTTGCCCGCCGGCACAACACTGACGATCGAACTCAATCGCCCGCTGGCGATGGCACCCGCAGTGGCCAGCGCGGGACAGTAATACTCAGGGTCCGCAAGGATAAAAGAACGCCGGAAGCTTGCGCTCCCGGCGTTCATTTTGAAGAATCCTCTCACATACCAGCAACCAGTTCCGCTTCGCTCACCAATTGCAGTTCGATCCAGCCTTCTACGGGGAGCGCATCCACGGGGAGACGGTTGTGCCAGAAACTGAAACGGAGTTTCAATCGACTCGTCGGCGCAATCGCCGCGGAAGTCTGCTGGGGCTGCGCCGCAGCATCGCTTGTGCCTGCAACAGGCCGGGCCAGCAACCAACTCAGTGGCAAGCGGAACTCGAAGTTGCGCACCAGCGCCGCTCGCGCATTTTCGTCACTCTTAGTTCGATCTTCCGATGGTAATTCCTCTGCGCGGCCTTCGACCTTCCATCCTGTCAGTTTGCGATCTTCCACCCGTGCGTCTAATCGCAGCGTCCGCCGCGGGCGAACTTCACCGTTCGCCCATGATTCCAAATTAACCACCAGATCAAACTCCATATCCGGGACCGGCCCGGCAAAGTCCAATCGTCCGTAAACAAATGTGCTGTCGATCCCCGCATAGACGGAATCCAGCACGAACTGTTTTCCGTGCATCGCGCCGGCACGCTGATCGGCAGTGAAAATGGCTGCTCCCATCCACTCGAAGTAGCGAATCTTATCTCCTGACACGCGCGGATGAATGTAGGCCGTCTGCGGCGTGAAAGCCGGACGGACTTCACCGGCCGTAATCGGCTGCGACAAATAATCTGGCGGCGCGGCACCCAGCGCCTGATACACGTTCGACAAATGTTTGCGATAGAGTTCGTCAAAATCGCGATCGTTGGCCGAGTGGTGTTCCGGGCCGTACCACCAGTTCCAATCGCTGCCCTCGGCGATCAGGATTTCTTCATAGGCCAGCTTTCGTTGGGCTTCGCTGGCTCGAACCGAATTCTGCGCATAAAATTCGCGCGCGTGATAGAGGTAATCCCAAGCGCGGTTGTCCTCGGGAGCGCCGATCCAGACGTTGAAGTTCGCATTGATCCACGAGCCCGGCACCAGGGACTTCAAAGGCGAGACGTTTTTATGGCGCGTGATTGCCTCGGAAACGGTAACCGCCTCCAGGCCGCTCTCGCGCTGCAACGCATCGTAGAACCGCCGCAGAAATTCTCGCCCGGACTTGGGATAGTATTCCCAGGCATTCTCCCCATCAAGGATCACGGAAACAACCGCGTCGCGCCCCTGCGCCAGCACGGGCAGAGCTGCGTCTTTGATGTTGCGCAGGAGATGCCCCGCTGCCTCGCCCGGATCCATGCCCGAATAGACAAAGCCGATCAAATCCGAAATCGTGTGATCGCGAAAAACCATGTGCATGGCGGTATCGCCGTTTTCGTAGCGGTGAATGTTGTAAAGCGGCTCCGCCAAATGTGCGGGCAGGCGGCCGTTGCCGTCGCGGTGAAAGAACACGCCGGTGCTGCGGCCGAGCACGCCTTCATCTGTGGCCATCCATTGAATACCCAGACTGTGCGCGATCGCAATCGCTTCTTCCGAGACGCTGCCCTCCGAGGGCCACACGCCCTTCGGCCGCACACCAAATACCTGCTGATGCAGATCGAGCGCCCGCACCAGTTGTTCACGCGCGTCCTCTGGATGACGAAACCGGTTCTGCGGCAGTGGCAGGCCCGGCGACGAAACCGCTCCCGCATTGCTGTCGCAGACCAGCGGAAGAATGGGATGATAAAAAGGAGTGGCCGAAATCTCGATGGAACCCTTCTTCGCGGCGTCGGAATACTCGGGGAGAACCTTTGCGATCAGTTCCCGCTCGTGCTTGATCACAAAGACCTGATCTTCGAGCGAATAGTTGCGCTCTTTCTTGATGAGCTCCGCAACGTCCTTGTCTTCTAAAAAGAACTCGTCGAACCACGCAATCTGCGACAACACCTGCAGGTCGGTGAAGTGCTGCGGTTCGAAATATTTTTCCGCTTTCTCCGCCGAGTAACCGTGCTCGCGGAACTTCTCCCGCAGCTCCCAGTAGCGCGGATAGCGCCCGATCAGGTTCGCCGGGTTGGCCTGAAAAAGATACTGCAGCGCGAACTGCCGCTCTTTCTGCGTCAAATCCTTTGCCGGCTTGGCTGCAACATTCAGGAACGGATCTTGCGCGGTGCCCGCGACGTAATCCTGGATTTGGTTGATCAACGATGGCACAAGATTGAAGTTCTGGTGGACGTTGGGAAATTCATCCAGCAGTTTCACCATTCCGTAATAGTCTTTGAGGGCGTGCAATCGCACCCAAGGCAGGCGATATTCGCCCGTCACCAAATCCTTGTAGAAAGGCTGGTGCTGATGCCAGAGAAGAATCAGACGCAGGGCGGGCATGAGCGGAAAAAATTAGTCTAGCATGAGGATTTGATCTCTTCTTGAGCACGGAAGGCCGCAGACCCGCTCTTCCGGTACACTAATAACTCGGGAAATGTCGGAAACCTTCGCACCAGCCGCTTCTGACCGCATCACGCTGCTCTCCGATCAGGATCTATACCTGTTCAACGAGGGCAGCAACTATCGCCTGTATGAAACCATGGGCGCGCACCTGGTCTCGCGCGACGGAAAAGCGGGAGCGGTGTTCAGCGTGTGGGCGCCGAATGCGCGCCAGGTTTCTGTGATCGGCAGCTTCAACAACTGGCATCCGCAAACGCACGTGCTTGCGCCGCGCGGCGACTCCGGAATTTGGGAAGGATTCGTTCCGAACGTACTGAAAGGCGCGCTCTATAAATTTCATATCGAGTCGCGCCGCCACAGCTACCAGGTCGACAAGGCCGATCCCATCGGGCTGCTGCATGAGAAGCCTCCTCGCACTGCATCGGTGGTTTGTGACCTCGACTATCAGTGGGGCGATAGCGAGTGGATGAAGAAGCGTGGCGAGCGCAACTCGCTGCGCGCGCCGCAATCTGTTTATGAAGTTCACCTCGGCTCGTGGATGCGCGTTCCCGAGGAGCACAATCGCCCCCTCACCTATCGCGAAACTGCGCCTCGCCTCGCGGAATACGTGGGACGCATGGGCTTTACGCATGTCGAGTTTCTGCCCGTGATGGAACATCCTTTCTATGGCTCGTGGGGATACCAGACCACAGGTTATTTCGCTCCAACCTCGCGCTACGGCACGCCGCAGGATTTCATGTACCTCGTGGATTACCTGCACCAGCACGGCATCGCCGTGATCCTCGACTGGGTGCCTTCGCACTTCCCTTCTGACGCGCACGGCCTGGCCTATTTCGACGGCACGCATCTCTACGAACACGCGGATTCGCGGCAGGGTTTCCATCCGGACTGGAAGACGCACATCTTCAATTACGGACGCACCGAAGTTCGCAGTTTTCTGATGTCGAGCGCAATGTTCTGGCTCGACAAATATCACATCGATGGCCTGCGCGTGGATGCGGTGGCTTCGATGCTCTATCTCGATTACTCGCGCAAACAAGGTGAGTGGATTCCCAATAAATTCGGCGGACGCGAGAATCTGGAAGCTATCGATTTCCTACGGCGCTTTAATCAGGAAGCTTACAAAGAGCATCCTGACATTCAGACTACCGCGGAGGAATCTACTTCCTGGCCCATGGTCTCGCGGCCGGTGTATTTGGGAGGCCTCGGGTTTGGCATGAAGTGGGACATGGGATGGATGCACGACACGCTCGAATACTTTAAGCAGGATCCCATTCATCGCAGGTACCATCACAGCAAACTCACCTTCCGCATGCTGTATTCGTTTCAGGAAAACTTCGTGCTGCCGCTTTCGCACGACGAAGTGGTTCACGGCAAGGGATCGCTGATCGGCAAGATGCCTGGCGATGAGAAGAATCGCTTTGCCAACCTGCGGCTCCTGTTCGGCTACATGTACGCTCAGCCTGGAAAGAAGTTGATGTTTATGGGGGACGAGTTTGGGCAGGTTCGGGAGTGGGCGCACGATACCAGCCTGGAGTGGCACGTGCTGCAGTATCCGATTCACAGCGGCCTGCAGAACTGGGTAGGGCAGTTGAACCGCGTCTACCGCAGCGAGCCTGCTCTGCACATGCTCGATACCAATCCCGCGGGCTTTGAGTGGGTGGATTGCAACGACAACGTCACCAGCACGATTTCGTTGCTGCGGAAGAGTGAGTCCGCCAAAGATACCGTTCTGATCGTTTGCAACTTCACGCCGATACCACGGCTGGGCTATCGCGTGGGCGTGCCGGCGGGCGGCTACTGGCGCGAGCTGCTGAACAGCGACGCGTTGGAATATGGCGGCACGGGCGTGGGCAACCTCGGCGGAGTTCACGCCGAGGCCGAATCAGCTCACGGGCGTCCCTATTCGGTGAGGCTCACGCTGCCGCCGCTGTCTGCGTTGTTCTTGAAGGCGGGATAACGGCGGAGAGATAGATAAGTCGATCGGCGCGAATCAAGCTGCCGATTCGCACACCCCCAACCCCGTGCTATGCTGCCCTCAGAAGCGCGTTTCCCATGCGGATTCTTACCCGCTACATTCTCCGCGAAGTTACGTCGCACGCTCTTATCGGCGCTGCGATCTTCACCTTTGTGTTGTTCACGCGCGATCTGGGACGCATTCTAGAGTTGGTCGTCCGCGCCAGCGCGCCCCTGCCTAGCATTGCAGAAATCTTTTTCTACACGGTGCCGCTGGCGCTCACCTACACTATCCCGATGAGCGTGCTGGTGGGAATTCTCATCGGCCTGAGCCGGCTTGCGGCCGACAGCGAAATCACGGCGATGCGGGCCAGCGGCATGGGTGTTTGGAGTTTTGTCCGCGTGCTGGCGATATTTGTAGCTGCTGCCTGGGGGCTCGCTCTGCTCAATGGGTTATATCTCGCGCCCTGGTCGTTGAATTCGCTTAGCCGTCTGGAAGATCAACTCAAAGGCTCGCAAGCGTCCTATGAAGTGCAGCCGCGAGTGTTCTACGAAGGTTTTCCGAAGATCGTGCTTTACGTGCAGGATGTGCACAGCGCACAAGGTGGTGCGGTGTGGAATGGAGTGTTTCTCGCCGACATCTCAGATCCCGCAAATCCCCGGATCACACTGGCGCGTGAAGGTATTCTGGTCGCCGAGGCGCAGGACCAGTTGCACCTTCACTTAACCAACGGTTCCACTCACGAGACTGATCCGACTCAAGCTGACAAATACCAGATCTCGACTTTTCACGAAACCGATATACCCATCGACCTGCCGTCGTCGGAGAACAAGGCGGAGGAACAGATTCCGGTCAAAGCGGTGGGTACGTGGGCACTGCACGAGCGCGCCACCGGCGTCGATCCAGTGTCGGCGCGGTGGTATCTCATCGAGTTTCACAACCGCTTCGCTCTGCCGACTGCATGCCTGGTGCTGGCGATGGTGGGAATCCCTCTGGGACTTTCTTCGAAGAAGAGCGGCAAGTCGGGCGGATTCGTGCTTACCATTGCGCTGGTGTTCGTATACTACTTCGTTTCTCTGATCGGAGTTTCGCTCGCAAAGCAAGGAAGGTTGACCCCAGCCTTCGGAGCATGGCTGGCCAATGCCGTATTCTTTGCGGCTGCGTTATTCCTGCTCTGGCAGGCGGAGCGAAGGCCGATCGCGCTCTCGGCGATACGGCTGGGATGGAAGCGAGACGATCCTGCGACGAATGCTCCCTTGCAGGAGCGCAGGCTAAGACGAAGGGATACGGGCAACGCTTTCGAACGCGCCTCCACACGGCGGCGCGTCTTCAGCGCCAGTTTTCCCACGCTGCTCGATGACTACGTGCTGCGCGATTTTTTCGTTTATCTGGGGATGATTATCTCGAGCTTCCTGGTTTTGCTGCTGGTCTTTACGTTGTTCGAATTGCTGGGAGACATTCTGCGCAATCAGACGCCCGCTCTTGTAGTCGCGGCGTACCTGCTTAACGTTGCTCCGTACCTGCTCTACAGCGTTGCGCCGCTGATCATGCTGCTGGCGGTGCTGATCACGTTCGGGCTCATGAATCGGTCGAACGAGATCACGGCGATCAAGGCCACCGGAACCAGCGTCTACCGCATCGTCACTCCCGTGATGCTCGCAGCCGCTGTACTGGCGGCGGGGTTATTCTTTGCCGATCAGTTTTATCTGCCGCATACGAATAAGCGGCAGGAAGCGCTGCACAACCTGATCAAAGGCAAGCCGGCGCAAACCTATTTGCGACCGGATCGGCGATGGATTTTCGGCCAGCATAATGACATCTACTACTATCAGTTTTTCGACGCCGATCGTAATCAGTTTGCCAACCTCACGGTTTTTCGCCTAGACCCCGCCAGCTTCGCAATCAGCCAGCGAATCCACGCAGAGCGGGCGCATTGGGCGGACAACATGGGCCGATGGATCTACGAACAAGGCTGGCAGCGCACTCTGCACGGGCCAGCCATCGCTGGATATCGCAACTTCGACGTTTCCACGTTTCCCGAACTAAGCGAGGCGCCCTCGTATTTCAAGAAGGAAGTCAAACAATATTCCGAGATGAACTATGAGGAGTTGCGCCGCTACATCCGCGACCTGCAGCAGAGTGGATTCGATGTCGTGCGACTCCGCGTGCAATTGAACAAGAAGCTTTCCTATCCGCTGATCACCTTAATTATGGCGTTGATCGCCGTTCCATTTTCTATGTCAGCGGCCAAGAAAGGAGCGATCACCGGAGTGGCGGTGGCGGTTGGAATTGCGGTGGTGTATACGGTGGTATCGCGATTGTTCGAGGCCATGGGCGATATCAGCCAGTTGCCGCCGGCGCTCGCCGCGTGGTCACCGGACCTGATCTTCGCTCTGGTAGGCGCGTACCTGATTCTGAAGATTCCTACTTAATCCTGCGCGCCTTTGCCGATCGACAAACAGGCGTCCACATTTATTTCGCAGCTACGCCCGTAGGATTGTCCTGCGTAGTAAATGGCGACTGCGGCGATAGAGTGCCGTTGGCTGGAGTGATGGCAAATTGCGAAACGGTGGAGGAATTGAAGTTGGCGATGAACATCCAAGTGCCATCGCCGAGAATTGTAATCGAGTTAAGCCCCGATTGGTTTGTGGAGACCGGGTTACCGATGGGCGTGAGGCTGCCGCTGTTCGAACTGACCTGGTACGGGGACACTTGACCCGAGCCGGTGTCAACGACGTACAAGAAAGTTCCGAAGGGATAAACCGCCAACGGGCCAGGTTTGTCGCCGGCTGGAAAAGGCGAACCAGTAACCGGCTGCAGACTGTAGTCCGCGGACTGGCAGTTCTGAGTTACGGCATTGCAGATGGTGAAGGCGCTGACACTGTTTGAGCCGAAATTCGACACGTAAACAAAACGGTTGCAAGGATCGACCGCAACACCGGAAGGCCCCGTGCCGGTCGGAGCTCCCGGGGTGGCGGTGGAATACGGATCCAGCGTGAGCGCACCGGTCGAGGAAACGGAATAGGTCAAGACCACGTTGTTAACCAGATCCGCCACATAGAGATATTCCGTTGCAGGAGGCGTGAAAGTGGGAGGGGAAAACAGCGAACAGGGTGCAAACTGAGACGGAAAACTTGTAGGAGTTACCGCCAGAGCTGACGCGCTGGCCACGTTTCCACTCGATACGTTGCCGCCCGCCTCGTTGGGCAGGGGAAAGGGCGAACCGGCGACTTCAGTCAGGGTGCCGCTGCTCACAGCAAACACCGATACCGCTCCGGGCACCGCAAGAGTGGAAGTCTCAGTTGCGCCGTTGCACGGGTTGGTGTAAGGCTGGGTTTGCCCGGAGGTAGCTACATCTGCCACGAATAAGTATTTTCCCGCGGAATCGATAGCCAGGGAACCAGGAACGACTGGGGTCGGCGTGAAGGTGACCGGAAAAGTATTCTGCGTGCCGTTCGTCGTGACGCAGGTAATGTTTACCGTGGGAGAGGTTGAATTCATCGTGGTAGCTTTTGCCGGCGCCAACTTGCCGTCAGAACCTACCTGAAAACTGGCGATGCCGGTGATACTGGCAGTGAGTATCGAATTCTGGCTGACGATCACGTACGCATAGGCTCCCGGAGGATCGAGAATAACGGCTGCCGGGAAGCCCGGCGTGGGAGGGCCATTCACGTTGTTAATTTGCGCGATGTGTCCATTGCTCAGATCCAGGCTGAAAGTCTACATCACTGCCGTAGGGTTGGTTGGGCACGACTATCAAGCCATTGGAGGAAGATGAGTACTTGGTGCTGCAGGCCACTAAAAAGCCGATCGCAACCAGCGCCACAATCGCCACAATCCAGGTAAACCTTGTCCGCATTCTTCGCTTTCTCTCCTGTGAACGTGCTACTGCATTCCCCGGCCGCCCCGATACCGGGCATGAACACTATTTGAAGGCAGGAATGGCCATCCATTTATGTATCAGGAATGGGCGGGAAGAGCAAACTGCCGCCAGACTGATTGGAACCGCGGAGACGGCGGCGAGTTGCCTGGGGACGGTGGTCAGTGGTCTGGTGGATCAGTGATCCAGTGGTCAATGGGGTTAACAACCCCTGGCGGCTGATTACTGGCCACTGTTCACGGAAACGATTTCGAGAGCTTCTTCCGTGCGTGCGCTGGCAGGAACCAAAGGCAGATGAATCTCGACCATCAGTCCGCCTTCGGCCCGATTGGTAGCTGTAACGCGTCCGCCGTGGAAGCGGACGGCCCGTTCCGTAATGGCCAGTCCCAGACCCACGCCGCCAGTCTGCCGGCCCCGAGCATCGTCCAGGCGATAGAAGGGCTGGAACAATTTTTCCAGTGCATCGGACGGAACCCCGTCGCCGCAGTCGGTGACGCGAACCACGGCCTCGCTCCCGGCCGCGCTCTCCATCTTTTCCAGGTGAATCTCAACCGTGGAGCCTTCGCGCGTGTAACGAATGGCGTTGCGGACAACGTTCTCGATGGCGCTGTGCAGCAGGGATGCATCTCCGCGCACTTCCCAGTTTCCCGCAGGGATTTTGCTGTGCACGTGGCAATGCCTCGCCTGCGCTTCGAACTCGGCATCTTCGGCCACGCTGAGCACGACCTCTTCGCAGCAGAACTGGCGTGGAGGGCACGGCTGCTCGCCATCTTCCAATCGGGCCAGAGTCAGCAGGCGGCCGATGA
This sequence comes from uncultured Acidobacteriota bacterium, assembly GCA_963761915.1. Lineage (GTDB taxonomy): Bacteria > Acidobacteriota > Terriglobia > Terriglobales > Acidobacteriaceae > Sulfotelmatobacter. Next base: position 29,160 of record CAVXIO010000003.1, on the reverse strand, counting down.
GTTCGTTGAGACGTCCGGCTTCGAGTTCGATGCGATCAAGCATGGCCGCGCTCTCCGACGTTGGAACGTTGCCGAGCCAGGCCCAAAGCGACATTCAGACGGGCCAGGGGTGAGCGCAGTTCGTGCGAAATGTCGTTGAGCAGGCGAGATTGCGCTTTCACCAGGTTTTCCAGTCGCTCCGCCATGGTGTCAAAGTCGCGCATTAATCCCGCAACCTCGTCGCGTCTGCGGATGTTCGGCGCACCCGCCCGCGCCGTAAGATCGCCAGCGGCCAATTGCCGTGTGGCGGCCCGCAGGCGAACGACGGGCATGGTCAGGAACCATGCGAGCAGATAGCAAACCAGTCCGGAGGATGATCGACAGCATGATCAGGCCTGGAACGGGCAGTCCACGCGGGCCCAGAAAGAGACGTGGTCCCGGCGGAGGCGCCAAAATCAGCGTGTAGCGGTGCAATCCGTCAGAAGAAGCGCGCGAATCGCGCAATACCGGGGGAGGAGCGGGGAAAATAAAACCCTCGTGCGGCGTTCTCGGTCCCCCGGTTGCGACGCGTACAGCCCAGTCCGGAGCGCCGCGGTGAGAAACCTCCTCCATATTCTCGTTGAATAGAAAGGCGCGAACGTGCTGCGTGTTCTCCAGGTTCTCCAAGATATTCCCGAAGCGCCGCTGCTGCCGCCTTGTTCATAGGCATTCACCGAGTCATTCAACGCGGTCGCGAGAAGAGCCTCCCAACTGGAAGTCCGCGGACGAAACGCCAGCGTCACCACAATCGCGAGCACCACGAACAAAGCAAGCGCCACCCAGAAGGAAAGAAAAATCTTGAGGAACAGGCTCTTCATGACGTGGCTCTTCACCTTTTCCCGCTCTTCTCATCCGCCTTTTCGCGCGGACGCGCAAAGATGTAGCCAACGCCGCGGATCGTCTTGATGTGCTCGTCGTTGTCAGTATCGCCCAGCTTCTTGCGAACTTTGCTGACGTGCATGTCGATGCTGCGGTCAAAGGGCGAGAACTTGCGGCTGAGTACGGCATTCACCAGGCGCTCCCGCGGCACCACGCGGCCGGCCTCGCGCAGCAACACTTCCAACAAGATTGAATTCCACCGAGGTGAGATCGACGAGCTGGCCATCGCGGCGCACGCAGCGCGTGGCAGGATCGAGTTCAATCTCGCCCACGCGAACAATGTCCGGAGCAGCCGGGCCGACTTTGTCACTGCGAGTTCGGCGCAGGATGGCTCGAATGCGAGCCACCAGTTCCCGCGGATTAAAAGGCTTGGGCAGGTAATCGTCGGCGCCAATCTCCAGGCCGACGATGCGATCCACATCTTCCCCGCGCGCCGTCAGCAAAAGCACCGGCAGGCGCGAAGTGGCGCGGATCCGGCGCAGCACTTCGAAACCGTTGATGCCAGGCAACATTACATCTAGCACCACCAGCAAGTAGCCGCCGTCAGTGGCGCGATGCAGTCCATTCTCGCCGTCGTGCACGCATTCCACCGCGAATCCCTCGGCCTGCAGAGTATTCGCCGACCAGGGTACAGAGTTCGACATCATCGTCAATGATTAGAATTCGCTCCATCGTTGCAGTCTTTCATTGTGCACCAGCCATGCGCTGCGTAACGGTAAAGAATTGTCAAACGTGATTGCGGAACCAGTGATTGCTGAACCTGGTCCGGGCTCTGGTTCCATGCAGGGTTCGCTTTGACAAAACTTTACTCGGATTGACTGACTTTTTACCACTTTTCACTGCGAATCGTGTTCCTATTAGAATGTACGCCAAGAGATCACCAGGTTCCGGGAAGAAACCAGTCTTGCAGAAGCCGGATCTTCAAGGAGTCACAACTTTATGAAATCGATTCGTTTTCGGTTCCTCGTAGCGGCGCTGGCGGTGATGCTTGGGCGCTGCGATCGCCAAGTCGCAAACTGCGGACGCAACCCCGGCTCCAACCGGTGCATGGGCATGCCTTCGGCATGCGAAGGCCCATGATGGATTCTTCGCTTTCAAACAGCTGGATCTTACCGATGCTCAGCGCGCACAGATGAAAGCCGTGTTGCAGAAAGAACATGCCGACCATGAAACCGCTCATGCAACAGCTTCACCAGATGCAGCAGCAGCTCAAGCAGTATGAGGAAGGCACCTATGACGAAGCCAAGGTGCAAGCTCTAGTTGCGCAGCAGGCACAGACCCTGGTGCAGTTGAAGGTGCAGGAAACGCGGATTCACAATGAGCTGTTTCAGTTGCTCACGCCAGACCAGCAGACCAAGATGAAGGAGTTCGAGGCCAATCGGGAAGCGCGCATGCAGCAACACATGCAGAACCAGCCCGCCAGCGCGCCGCAGCAGTAACCACCAGCGCGGGGTTTCGCTTACCGCAGAACCCGCGGGCTGTTTCTGGGCTTAGATTCCGAGCTCTACGGAATTCGTGGAGGATTTGCCATGGATCTGGCTCAGGCATTCATCTTCGCTGCGGGATGGATTTTCTTCGCGGCCTGGGGCGCAGTGCTCGTGACGTCAGCGCCGTCAGCCTTCGGACGGGATATTCTTCCGAACCAACCTGCGCAACCATCGGCGAAAGTGCTCCCGATTAACACCAGGGCACGAAAGTTCACGAAAAACCCGGCGCGTTCTGGCCGGCTCTTTGTGACTTACCTGCCTTTGCCAAAACTTGCACCGCCGCCTGCTAGAATTTCATCTACCAACCTGCATGATTCCCAAGAGCATGCGTCCGCTTTTGCCTTACCTCAAACGTTATCGCTGGGGTTTTGTGGCGGGCGTCTTCTGCATTTTGTTGAGCAATGGCGCATGGGTGCTGCTGCCGCAGGTTATCCGCCACGCCGTGGACGACCTCAACACTGAAGTGACTTCCGCAAAGCTGCTGCACTTCGCCTGGCAAATGCTGGAGGTCGCTGCGGTCCGCGGAATCTTTCTTTTCCTGACGCGCTGGATCGTGATTGGCATATCGCGCGACATCGAATTCGATCTGCGCAACGACCTGTTCGCTCATTTGGAAACTCTGTCTTACTCATATTACCAGCGCATGCGCACTGGCGACATTATGGCCAGGGTGACGAACGATCTGAATGCGGTGCGCATGCTGCTGGGTCCGGCAATCATGTACTCGGCGAATACGCTGGTGTTCACGGTTGCGGCGCTGTCATTCATGGTGCGGATCAGTCCTAAACTGACGTTCTATGCATTCCTGCCGCTGCCCGTAGTCAGCGTGGTTATCCAATATTTCGGTCGGCGCATTCATGAGCGTTTCGAAAGAATTCAGGCGATGTTCTCTGACATTTCGGCGCGGGCGCAGGAGAACTTCTCCGGAGCGCGAGTCGTCCGCGCCTACGTGCAGGAAGAGGCGGAGATTGCATCGTTCGAAGACCGCAAACCAGGAATACATTGCCCGCAGTCTAAAGCTGGTTCGGCTCATGGGCATGCTCTGGCCAACGCTGGAATTCATGCTCGGGCTGGCGGTGGTGCTGGTCTTGTGGATCGGCGGCCGCGAGGTATTGGCGGGCCGTATGGAGATTGGCGGCTTCGCAGCCTTCAACATTTACATGATGCAACTGACGTTCCCGATTATCGCGCTGGGGTGGGTGATCAACATTTTCCAGCGAGGGACAGCGTCGCTGGTTCGACTCAACGAAATTCTTCACGAGCGGCCGCAGATCACGGATGAAGCCGCCGCTGGCGGAATGGAAGTGAAAGGCGAGATCGAGTTCCGGGGGCTGAATTTTGAATTTGATGGCAAGCCCGTGCTCCGCGACTTGAATTTGCGGATTCCCGCTGGCAGCAGCATGGCAATCGTGGGTCCGACGGGGGCAGGGAAGACTACGCTGGTCAGTTTAATTCCGCGCATTTACGATGCGGCGCCCGGAACGGTTCTGGTGGATGGCCGGCCGATCCGCGAGTTCTCGCTGGAATCGCTGCGCAAGAGCATCGGCTTTGTTCCGCAGGAAACTTTTCTGTTTAGCGACCGCATTCGAGAGAACATCGCGCTGGGAGTGGAATCGGCAACAGACCAGGAAATTCACGCTGCTGCCGAAGCCGCCAACATTGCTTCCGATATCGAGAGCTTCCCAGAGCGCTATCAAACCATGGTGGGGGAACGCGGAATCACCTTGTCTGGAGGCCAGAAGCAGCGCACGGCGATTGCGCGAGCTCTGATTCGTAACCCACGCATCCTCATTCTCGACGACGCGCTGTCCAGCGTCGACACCCACACCGAAGACAAAATTCTCAATCATCTGCGCGAGGTGATGCAGGGCCGCACCACGATCTTCATCTCCCACCGCGTTTCCACGGTGCGAAACGCCGACCGCATCGCCGTGCTGCACGATGGACGCATCGTGGAATCGGGTACGCACGACGAACTGCTTGCCTTGAACGGCTACTACTGCGACCTGTATAACAAGCAGTTGCTGGAAGAAGAGCTGGCCGAAGTTTGAGGCTGGCGGACGCTTCCAACAGGTCGGGTAAGTTTTCATGCAACGAATCGACGCGCCTGAGATTCTCGATTCCGATGCCTGCTCCGCCGCCGATGTTGCGACTTCGATGCGGGACCTTGGCCGCGTCAATCGCTGGTTCGGCGGAGTTGCCACCACGCAGAGAATGGTGGAACGTGTCGCACAGACCGCAGGGGCGGCTCATCTCTCGCTGCTGGAAGTGGCCGCCGGGTCGGGAGAAGTTCCGCAGATGGTTCAGCAACGGCTTGCTCGCCGGGGCGTAACACTGGATGTGATTCTGCTGGACCGCTCACGCTCTCATCTTCCTGGGAGAAATTGCGCTGGCGAATATTGCATCCCTAAAAACCGAGGCATTGTGGCCGATGCGCTCGCGCTGCCTTTCGTTGATGACGCCTTCGATTTGGTAAGTTGCAGCCTGTTTGTCCATCATCTAAATGCTGATCTGCTGACTCAGTTCGTGCGGGATGGTTTGCGCGTAAGCCGGCGGGCACTGCTCATCAACGATCTCATTCGTCATCCCTTGCATCTGGCTTTGGCCTATGCCGGCCTTCCCATCATGCGCAGCCGGGTGGCGTGGCTGGACGGACTCACTTCGGTCCGCCGGGCGTATCTTCCGGACGAAATTCGTAGCGTGCTCACCTCTGCTTTTTCACCTAGGGTGCGGGTAGAGATCTCGTGCAATTATCTCTACCGCATGGGAGTGATTGTGTGGAAGAGCGAGGATTGACGAAACGAACGCGACCTACCGAACCACCAGCACTTCCCGAATGTTATCGCGGGCCAAAAAGAATTTGATGGATGCGAAATCGTGGAAGAGGTTTTCGATGTGCCGGTTGTTGAACACGCGCTGCAATTGAAAGCCGTCGCTAACGGCGGTATGCACGGCTCCGGTAGGACCGCGGCGTGCTTCCCGGCGCAGCACAATCTTCTGCATTTCGAGAGTGTCAGTGCCGACGATGTGAAAGCGATGGCACGGTGAGTCTGGCCCGGCGTCGCGGGTATGAAAGAAAGCCAGCAGCATCCCGCCGGGCTTCAGCACCGACCACAGCCGTCCCACCACCGGCTTTACCAGACTCTCATCGAGATAGTCAGGCAGATTCCAGCACAGGATGATGTCGAAGCGGGCAGCTGGGTAGACCAGGTTCTCAGCCAGAAACTTTCGGCTGTCCAGAACTGCGTTTCCCTGCTCATCTTTGGTGAGAAGCTCGGGATCGGTCGAGGCCGTCAGCAAATCCTCGCTGTAAATTTTGTGGCCGCGTTCCGTGAAGTGCCGGATATTTGTTGCCGAAGTCGAGCCGAGATCGAGCACGCACAGGTCTTCGGCGGACTCCCAACTGCGCGATAACTCGCCCAACCCGCTGGAGCGGCGGGTCAGCTTCTGCGAACTTTGTGCCGGGATGGGCTCTGATCCGGATGAACCACGGAAAAGTTTCATGAAATTCTGCGAGACTGACGACATTCTACCTTCATATACCCTGGGATAATTTGCCGATTCACGGCGCTACGTTACTTTGTATCGGTCCGGTGAATATCAACCTTGCCCTTTAAAAAGGCGCCTTCTTCGATGGAGATGCGCTGGGTGCTGATATCGCCGTTGACGACGGCGGACTTTCGCAATTCGACGCGATCGCTGGCCTGAATATTGCCATCCAGCTTGCCTTGCACGACCACGCCTTTGGCATCGACGCTCGCCTTAACCTGACCGTTCGGTCCAACCGTCAAGCTATTGCCCTTTAGAGCGATGCTGCCCTCGACGTGGCCATCCAGATAAAGATCCTCGCTGCCCGAAAGTTCGCCCTTAATAAAGACCGACTTTCCGATTTGTGCCAACCCACTGGCGGGTGCGCTCATAGGACGTTCTCCTGGACAACGAAATTACAACGGGATTACTGCCATCAAAATCGTACAAGGGCGTTTCGAGTGAAATCCTGGGATACAACCGCGAAGCCACCCACTGCAACGACTATACGCAAGGCACGGAGTGCCCGGCAAGCGGGGAAACCGCCTTCAGAAGAGACCGGCTACCTCTAGAGAAGGAAGAAGTCAACTTGTTACACTAGGAGAGGCAGATCGAGGTGAGTTTGCGGACGAATATCGCGGTTTCAGTGGTTATCTTGCTCGCTGGCGTCGGCGGTCCGTGCTTGTCTGCGAGGCCGCAGGCAAGTCCTGTCGGTCATTCGCCCTCTCCGACGGAACTGCTGCGAACCACGGTAGCCAAAGAAGTGGCCGCCGCCAACGACCATTCTGTAAAACACATGTTCCGGGATTATAAGAAGACTGCTCAAGGCTCGCAGACCAGGCTCTACGTGGAGACTCGAGAGGCCATGGCGGGAATGACCATTGCCTACAACGACAAGCTGCTCACGCCCCAGCAACTGCAGAGCGAAGAGGGCCGGCTGGCGGGCCTTGTGGGACATCCCGAGCAACTCGAACGCAAGACCCGGCAGGAGAAGGAAGAGGCCGAACACACGCTGCGTATCGTGAAAGCTTTGCCGGACGCTTTTCTGTATGACTATGACGGCGAGGAAAATGGCACGGCAAACCTGGGGCGCGTGGGCCTGCGGCTGGTGCGGCTAAAATTTCGGCCCAATCCCGCGTACCGTCCACCAACTCATGTGGAAGATGTACTGATCGGCATGAGCGGCGTGGTTCTGATTGATCCGGAAGCGTGCAGACTCGCGAGGATCGACGGAACACTTTTCAGGGAAGTGACCTTTGGTTGGGGAATTCTGGGACATCTCAACACGGGTGGACATTTTCTCGTGGACCAAGAAGGCCTGGGGGATGGCTCATGGTACATCTCGCGTATGTCCTTAAACTTTACCGGGAAGATTCTTCTGTTCAAGAGTATTGCAATCAACTCCGATGAAGTTTTCAGCGATTTCCGGCTGGTGCCAGCTGACACATCGTTTGCCCAGGGAGTTCAGATGCTGAAGGCCGAACAAACCAGGCTGGCGCAAAGCCGTGCCCAGACGGCTAATGCGCAGAACAGGCCACACTAACGCTCGTAATTTTGTATTTACCTAGGTCTTCGCGCGAATCGTTTCTTTGCGCACGGTCAGCTTCTCGATGAGATCCTCTTTAACGCGATAGCCGGTTCCAGCCTGGTCGCTGATTGCAATCATTCCCTGCGGCGAGACTTGCACTTCCGGGTCGATGATGTCTTCTTTCCAGTAGCGTTTGGAGGCGGAAACATCCCCAGGCAGCCGAAAATTCTCAAGGGTGGAAAGAGCGATGTTGTGAGCCCGGCCAATGCCTGATTCCAGCATGCCACCGCACCAGACCGGAATCTTCTCGGCTTGGCAGATATCGTGGATCGTCCTGGCTTCGGTAAATCCACCTACGCGCCCGACTTTGATGTTGATGATGCGACAGGCTGCCGTCTCTATGGCGACGGCCGCGGCGCGGGCGTTGACAATCGACTCGTCGAGGCAAATGGCGGTGCGCAATTGTTTTTGCAGGCGGGCGTGGTAGAAGATATCGTCATCCCAAAGGGGCTGCTCGATCATCAGCAGATTGAACTGATCGAAGCTCCGCAGATGCTCGGCTTGATCGAGCCTGTATGCAGAGTTCGCATCGCAGCTTAACGTGATGTCGGCCCAGCGCGCACGAATTTTCTCCAGCACATTCACGTCCCAGCCCGGTTTTACTTTGACTTTGATCCGGCGATAGCCTGCGGCCAGTTCGATCTGAATTTTATCGAGAAGTTGGTCGATTGAATCCTGAATGCCGATCGAGACTCCGCAAGCGATTTCGCTCCGGCTGCCGCCTAACAGTTTCCACAGGGGCACGCCTTTCTGCTTCGCCTCGGCATCCCACGCGGCATTTTCAAGTGCGCCCTTTGCCATGCGATGGCCGCGGACTTTGGAGAATAGCGCCACGCAATCGCGGGCCGATTCCAGGCTGCGTCCGAGCACTGCCGGAGCGAGATAGCGAATGATGGTATGCCATGCGCTTTCGGCCCATTCGCTGCTGTAATAAGGATCTTCGCCGGCCACGCATTCTCCCCAACCGCTGACGCCGTCGCAGTGGGCCGTCACCAGCAGGATGCGGCGCTCATAGGTTCGCCCGAAACTCGTCTCAAAAAAATGGACGAGCGGCATTTGAATTTCGAGGAGGGTGATGGCGTCAATCTTCATAATTCAGTAGGAACCGGTGCACTCTCGGTACCAGCGAAATCATTCTTTCGATGCATACGACCATTTCTCATCCCAGGTGCCGAGCAGGAACTTGCCACTTCCTTCGGAATCGCGCTGGTAACCCAGCACGGCGAGTTCAGCCTCGAAAGCCCGAAGAAATTGCTGACGGTTGCTTTCCTGCACTTGCTGCGCCTTGCTTCGCGTCTCTGAAGCGGCTTTCCACTCGTAAATCTTCGAGGGAACTTCAATGGCGGTCTGCGGCTTAAATGGCGGAAGCTTTCCCGTCGACAGCAAAGTTTCCACCCGCTTGGATTTCAGCCACCACTCGGCAATGAGCCGGTCGCTGGGAAGACCGCCCTGCAGGGGCGATGAGGTGATCCCATATTGGTTGATGTTATAGCGGCGGGCGATGGCTCCGAGTTTTTCGATGTTGAGATAAGAATTCTTGATCTCTAGAGGATCGAAGGTCCATTCGATCAGTTGGATGCCACGAGCCAGCGCGTCTTCACGCTGCAGCAGCTTGAGTCGGCGTCCGAGTCCGCCATTGCGATGTTCCTTGCGGACAGCCAGCATGTGGGAATGAAGATAGACGTGGCCCGAGCGTGTGCCCGGAACCGAAAGCGCGAATCCGACCATTTCGCTGCCGTCGAATGCTCCTATCACCTGTCCGCCAACCTTTTCGGCCACGACGAACATGCGCAACGGAACCAGGTCGGCATCGCTGAAGTTCCAGATTTCTTTCTGCAACGCGACGCAGGCTCGGAGTTCATCGAGTCCGCGGCAGTTGCGAATCGCGATCGCGTCCGGGTTCACGCTGGCTTCTCCTGACGCTTGGCCTGTTGCCAGAGGGATTCAAGTTCCTCCATCGAAGCGGTCTCGGGAGATTTTCCGCTTTTATGCAGCCGCTGCTCCATCCATTGAAAACGGTGGCGGAATTTGCGATTGGTCTTGCGTAGCGCGGATTCCGGGTCGACCGCAAGATAGCGCGCAATGTTAACCAGCACGAAGAATAGATCGCCGACTTCTTCTTCCAACCGCACCCGCAGATCTTCCGGAATGACCTGTCGCCCGGAACCGGCAACGCCGCGGGCTTCCGGACGCGGTCCAGGAGCCGGAAATTCTCGCAGATGTTCGCGAAGTTCGGCGATTTCCTCGCCGAGCTTGTCGAACAGGCCCTCCATGTTAGGCCAGTCGAAACCGACTTGCGCCGCGCGCGAGCTCATTTTGTGGGCTTCCAGCAGCGAGGGCATCGACGAAGAAATCCCAGCCAGGATCGAAGCCCAAGCATCCGTCTTCGCGGCAGGCTTAGCCTCGGTGGCGCGCTTCTTTCGTTCTTCCACCTTCAGCGCTTCCCAATTGCGCTTTACATCGGCAGATGTATCCACCTTCGCCTCGCCAAATACGTGAGGATGCCGATCCACCAGCTTGCGGCAGAGCCGGTCGAGAACATCGTCAATAGAAAACGTTCCCTGCTCCTTTGCCATTTCAGAATAGAAGAGCACCTGCAGCAGCAAGTCGCCAAGTTCGCCCGGAAGTTCCTCCCAGTCGCGATTATCAATGGCTTCGAGCACTTCGTAGGTTTCTTCGAGGGTATAGGGCTTGATGGAATCGAAGGTCTGCTCGCGATCCCAGGGGCAGCCTCCGGGTGCGCGTAACCGATCCATGATGGCGACTGCGCGTTCGAAACGTTCGCCGGTAGTTGACATGCGCAACCACTCTAAATGATCCAATGCAAAACGCTCAATGCGCCTTTCGCCGAGGCTCACAATCGCGAAATGTGCGACAAACCGCTGCGTGAAACGCGGCATCCTATTTTGATCCGGAGTCTCGCAGCGCTTTCGAAGACGTGTACGAACCAGAAGCTCAGGGAATTCCGGGCAATTTAAAGGAGAAGACGATTATGGCAAATACTCTTACAGGAAAGACTATCGCAATCCTGGCAACTGATGGCTTTGAGCAGTCGGAACTGATCAAGCCGAAACAGGCGCTGGAAGAGGCCGGCGCGCGAACCCAGGTTGTCTCGCCCACCGAGAAGAAGATTAGAGGATGGGATAAGAAAGACTGGGGCAAGGAAGTAGAAGTAGATGTTGCGTTGAAGTCAGCTAACGCGGACCAATATGACGCGCTGTTGTTACCTGGCGGCGTTATGAATCCCGATCAGCTGCGGATGATTCCTGAAGCTGTGAGTTTCGTGAAAAAGTTCATTGATCAAGGAAAGCCGGTGGCGGCCATCTGCCACGGACCGTGGATGCTGGTAGAAACCGGCGCGGTGCGTGGCCGGACGGTGACCTCGTGGCCCTCTCTGAAGACCGATATTAAGAACGCGGGTGGAACATGGGAGGATAAAGAAGTGATCGTAAGCAACGGCATCGTTACCAGCCGCAAGCCGGATGATATTCCTGCCTTCAATCGAGAGATGATTAATTTGTTCTCGCAAGGCGCCGCGAAGGGTAAAGAATCTGAACGGAAGGTCGCGTAAAGAAGATCACAAAGAAGACCATGTAAACGAGTGATTTTGTGAACCGGCCCCTGCCGTTAGGCACGGGCCGGTATTCTTCCAATGGCCATCCGATGAGAACGCCGCAACTTTTGGCCAGCAGGTTTGCGGCACCAAAGTAACCTTCTCTTGCAAAGAAAGGCGATGCACACTTCTAATAGCAGCATTGTAGCGGGGCGTTCTAAGCATTTCGTAATTCATTTCGAAAGTTCGTATCTAGCTGACAACACATGGTATTAGCGGCGAATCCACGAGCATCCCTGGAAGGCCAGCACTTTCAAGTGGTGGTGATTGGCGGGGGCATTAACGGAGTGGCGGTGGCGCGGGAGTGCGCCCGCGCTGGAAAACACACCCTGCTGGTCGAACAAAACGATTTCGCCTCAGGAGTGACCAGTCGTTCCACGCGCATCATCCATGGTGGTCTGCGCTATCTCGAGCACGGCGAACTGGGCCTGGTACGGGAATCGTTACACGAGCGCCAAATCCTGCTGCGCGAACGATCTCATCTGGTGCATCCCATGCACTTCGTGCTGCTTTTGAACGAGAACAGCCAGCGCAGCGCGTTGAAGGTGCGTGCTGGATTGTGGCTCTATCAACGCATGGCGGGAAGGCCGCCCAGCGCGGATTCTACTGCGATGGAAAGAAAACGGCTGGAGATGGCCCTCGACGCGGGCCATCGCTGGTCATTCTTCAACTATGAAGATGCGCAGTGCGAATTTCCCGAAAGGCTGGTCGCAGAATGGTTGATGGAAGCTGTGGAGTCTGGTGCGATCGTCCGCAACCATATGGAAGCGCTCGCGGTGGATGTTGCTCATGGCCGAGTGCGGGGAGTGCTCCTGCGCGATCAGATTACTGGAAGGGATTTTCGCGTAGACGCTGGTTGGGTGATCAATTGCAGCGGCCCCTGGGCTGATAGAGTGTGCCAGCGCTCGTCGATTCGCATGAGCAACCCGATGCTGGGCGGAGTGCGTGGTTCACACATTGTGCTGCCACGATTTTCTGGATCTCCCAATGCGGCGGTCTACACTGAAGCGGTCGATGGGCGGCCGATTTTTGTTCTACCGTGGAACGATCAGGTTCTTGTGGGAACAACCGAAGTTGCCGACGATGGCGATCCAGGAAAAACCGTTCCGTCAACGGACGAAATCAGTTACCTTGTCCGCTCCGTGGCCAAATTGTTTCCCAAGGCCAGGATAACGCCACAAAACGTAAAGCACGGGTTCGCCGGCATCCGTCCATTGCCTTACTCTCCCCACCATCATCCTTCAGTCGTTACCCGGCAGCACATTTTGCACGACCACGCTGGTGATGGCGCTTCTCGCATGATTTCGGTGATCGGGGGCAAGCTGACGACCGCAGCGTCGCTGGCGCGGAGTTGTGCGCGGAAGATCGGGTTGAGCGCGGCAGAACCCGCCATGGCGGTAGGTCCGGGGCGCGCTCTCGATCCGCTGCTGGACGAAACGGTTCTGGAAATCGCACGCATTGGATCGGTGAGCGAAGAAACAGCTCGCGGCATGTTGGAGTGGCATGGCAAACGCGCTGCCGATATCGCCCGCATGGCGCTGGTTAGCGCGGAATTGCGGGCGCCGATTTGTCCGCATACCTCTCACGTGATTGCCGAAGTGGTGGAGGCATACCGCAGAGAATACGCGGTAACTTTGGGCGACGTGCTGTTGCGCCGAGTACCGGTAGCGCTGGGCGCGTGCTGGTCGGAATCCTGCAGCCGCGAAGCCGCGTTGCGCATCAGCCCCGTTCTTGGCTGGAACGAGCATGTCATGGGAGCCAATCTGGAAGCGTTCGAAGTAGAACGCTCCGCCTTTCTGCGACCAGCGGGACGCGCCACCGCGGCATTCGAAGCGGCAGCTGATTAAGTTCGTCGTTACCCTATTCCCCAGACGATTCGCTGCCGCGACGTTCCATCATCTTAGACTTTCTTGCGTTTCTTTCATGGTCATTGGTTGACGCCACTTGCCAAAAAGCCGCCGTCGACGATCAGGGTCTCGCCGGTTACGAAGGACGCAGCATCGGAGCACAGATAGATCGCAGCTCCAACCAGTTCTTGGGTATTGCCAAAGCGGCCCATCGGCGTACGCGTCAACAGTTCCCGGCCGCGCGGAGTATTGTCGAGCAAGTCGGCATTCAGTTCGGTACGGAATACGCCGGGCGCGATGGCATTCACGGTAACACCCTTCTTTGACCACTCCACGGCCAGCGAGCGCGTGAGCGAGACAACGCCCGCCTTGCTGGCCGCGTACGCAGCGACTTCGTTGAGCGCGACGAAACTGTTGAGCGAAGCGATATTGACGATGCGGCCAGAGCCACGCTCCAGCATGTGCTTGCCGAAGATCTGGCAAGCGCGCAGCGTTCCGGTAAGGTTCGTCTCCAAGATGTCGTTCCATTCCTCTTCCGGCATGGCAAGTGTGGGCATGCGCTTAATTTTTCCGGCGCAGTTGATAAGAATGTCGACCTTGCCGAAGCGATGGAGTGAGGCAGCGAGAAGTTGTTCGAGTGAAGCTCGGTTACACACATCGGAGCAGAGGCGCAGGGTCCCCCTTCCCCGCCGCTCGATCTCGTCTGCCGTGTCGTCGATGTGTTCCTTGCGGCGGGAGGAAGCGATGACATCGGCGCCAGCATCGGCTAGACCGAGACTCAGCGTATGCCCGATTCCGGAGGTACCGCCGATTACCACTGCCGTCTTGCCTTCAAGGCTGAAGATCTGAGTAGTCACGATTTCTCCGCTGCGGCTTTCAGCAGACCTGTTTCGCGCAGCCGGGTAAGAATTTCTGCGACTCCTTCTTCCGGGGTTCTGTCAACACTGACCGACCAGGCATCACGCGGCACTTCTAGGTCGGCGAGTTGACTATCGAGGAGGTCTGGATTCATGTATGGATGGTGTCGCGACTTCATGCGCTCTCTTATCAGAGCGGCAGGCGCGTGCAGATAAGCAAAGCAAATTTCGCCAGGCGCGAAGCCACGGCCCAGCAATTCACGATACTGCTGCTTCAGCGCCGAACAGGCAAAAATGGCGTTCTTGCCGTTCTGCCGGTATTGCAGCATGTGTTCATGCAGGGCGTTCAGCCAGGGTCCTCGGTCGGCATCGGTCAGCGGGATTCCGGCGGCCATTTTTCGTCGGTTTACTTCCGAGTGATAATCGTCGGCATCTTCGAACTTCCATCCGGTGCGCGCGGCGAGCAACATGCCGACGGTCGTCTTGCCAACGCCGCTCACTCCGATCAGGACCACGATCATGCTTCGCGCCCCAACAATTTACCGCGGTATGCCCACAGTCCTAACCCTGGATTTGGAATAAAGAATACCTCTTCGCCGTCAATGCGGTTGCAGCCATAGCGCAGCGTCTGCGGATTGTAGCGCGTGAGCATGGTTTTCAAATCTCCAAACTCAAAACCCACGCCTTCGATTTCTTCTCTGCTGAGTTGACCGGGGCACCACCGGATCGTGAAGCGACCTTCGGAAGAGCCGTGGATCAGGTGAGCGGCCGCGCCCAAGTCGTTGGCGAGGTCCGCATTCGCCTCAACCGCCTTGAGAGTGGCGGGCGTTCCGCGATAGCCGTACTTGCGGATCAGCGCGTCAATAGCCCGGTCTTCGCCGAATTCCTTCACGCCCGGCGCAAGGACGATGAGCTCTGCATCGTCGGCCAGCGCCATGCGTGTGCGGTAGACCGCCTTGTTGCCAAGCCACGTGCTGTGAAATTCATGCGGATCAAGATAAACGACGGCCTTCCGGATGGGCGCGTCCAGAGTTTCGAAGTTTACCTTCAGGCTGAGTTCGGAAGCGCGGTGAAAGCATTCGGCATCGTTGCCGATGAAAACCCCGCGCACCGCCAGCCCGCCGTCCGCCGAGCGCCCGACAACGGTAAGCACGTAGACAATTGGAAGATGCCGCAGGAAACGATCAGCCGCGCAATTGAGAACGTTGCGCACCGGATTCTCAGCGCGGCCCATGATGCGCTCCATCCCATAAACCGCGCCCAGATAATGGCTGCGGTTGATCGAGTCGCGGCCTCCCGTGCCTACCAGAATGTTTTTGTTGTAGTTCGCCATTCCGATGACTTCATGCGGAACGACCTGACCGATCGAGAGAATGAGATCGAAGCCGCCCCGCGTAACCAGCCGGTTCACTTGTGCCGGCCACGCATAGTTCAGCCTGCCCTCCGATTGCTCGTGGATGAATTCCGCAGGAACCTCGCCCAGAGTCTCTACGTCAGTTCGCCAGTTGTGAACGCGGAAAAGCTCCTGCGGCATAGCGCCAAACATTCTCGCAATCTGTTCGGGTTGCATGGCGGTATGCGTGCCGAGAGCGGGCAGAACCGCCTGCAGCCGGTCGCCGTAGTACTCCCACGCATAGCGCGTCAGATCGCCGGCGCGTGAGTGTATTCGGCTCTGATCGGGCGGCACGACAAGCACCCGGTTTCGTTGGCCCAGCTTCGCAAGACTCTCCACAAGCAACTCTCGTAGCTGCGGAACCAGGTCGCTTTCGATACCGCTCGTGGAGCAGTAGAGACTCATGCCGCGAATTCCACCTTCTTTGATCCGGGAGTCAGCACATAAAGAACGATCCGCCCAAACAGATAATCACTGGACGAGATGTCCAAAAGCACTACATGACTATCCGTCACTTATTGTCATCTCCGCCATGCGCTCTCTACAGTCGATAGGCCTTCTTCACCAATCGATAAGCGAGATCCTGCGCCACTTCCACAGCTTCTTCTTCCTCCAGTCGATGCTCGGCAACCAGCTTCGCTAAGAAGACACAATCCATGCGCCGCGCCAAATCGTGCCGTCCTGGAATCGAGAAGAAGGCTCGTGTATCGTCGTTGAAGCCCACCGTATTATAGAAGCCGGCAGTCTCCGTCACATGCTCGCGGAAACGCATCATTCCCTCGGGGCTGTCGTGGAACCACCAGGGTGGCCCCAGCTTTAAGCACGGATAGTGCCCTGCCAGCGGAGCGAGTTCGCGGCTGTAGGTTGATTCATCCAGCGTAAAAAGGATGATCGTCAGATTGCGCTCATTGCCGAACTGATCGAGCAGCGGGCGCAGCGCGTCCACATAATTCGTCGGCATCGGAATGTCGGCACCCATGTCTCGGCCGTATTGCCCATAAAGTTTGCGATTGTGGTTGCGCGCGCTACCTGGGTGAATCTGCATCACGAGTCCATCTTCAAGACTCATCCGGGCATTTTCGGTCAGCATTTGGGCGCGAAAGAGCTCCTGCTGTTGGGCATCAGCCTTGCCCGCGATCACCTGTCGAAAGAGTTTCGCAGCCTCTCCTTGGGAAAGACTCGCAGTTCGCGCTGTGGGATGCCCATGATCGGTTGCTGTGCAGCCGAGCTCGCGAAAACGCGCGCGCGCCGCCCGCAGCCCGTTCAAGTAGCCCGCCCACGTCGCAGTATTTTCCCCGGTCTTCTCGCCGAGCGTCGCGACGCTTTCGGCGAATCCCTCAAACTCAGGATCGACCACCGGGTCTGGCCGGAAGGTCGGCAGAATTCTCGCCTTCCAGTTTGATTTACGGATGGCGTTATGATCGGCCAGCGAATCCAGCGGAGAATCTGTCGTCGCCAGCACTTCCAAATTGAAACGCTCGTACAGAGCGCGAGGTCGGAACTCCGGCGCAAGAAGCTTGGCTGAGATTGTGTCGTAGTAAAGATCGGCGGTCTCTTCCGACAGCCGCTGCTCAAGTCCGAACAGTTCTTGAAAGGCGAAATCCAGCCACGAGCGCGTCGGTGTTCCGCGGAACAGATAGTAGTGCCTGGCAAAGATGCGCCAGACTTCTCGCGGATTCTTCAACTCCGCCTGTCCAATCTCAAGATCTTCCAGCGAGACTCCCTGGCTGTAGAGCATTCGGAAGACGTAGTGGTCGGGCTGCACAAAAAGTCTTGCCGGGTCGGGGAAAGGCTCGTTCTTGGCGAACCATACCGCATTTGTGTGCCCATGCGGGCTAATAATGGGCAAGTTGCGAACCTGCTCGTAAAGCGTCCTGGATATCTTCCGTGTGCCAGGCTCGGCAGGAAACAGACGATCTGGATGGATCAGCATGACTCCAAAGCTACCCTGTCGCTTCGTTTTCGCTGCGTTCACAATCAGAATACACGTCGCTAACACTGTCTACATCCCGACAGACGTGCGGGAGCGGGTCCCCCGCGAATTCTGAGCTCTCATTCAATGCTCGTCTGACAGCTTCAGCTGCAGTCTTGGCCGTCTGCCTGTAGAACCGTTTAGGGTGGGTTGTGAATCAAAGAGGCTGGCTTTCTTGTGGAGGACCAAGTGGATCTGAAACTCACTGGAAAAATCG
Organism: uncultured Acidobacteriota bacterium; assembly: GCA_963761915.1. Taxonomy (GTDB): domain Bacteria; phylum Acidobacteriota; class Terriglobia; order Terriglobales; family Acidobacteriaceae; genus Sulfotelmatobacter. Next base: position 11,761 of record CAVXIO010000003.1, on the reverse strand, counting down.
CACTGGTAACGGGATCAACGGCAGGGATCGGGTTTTCGATTGCCCAGTCGCTCGCAAGCGAAGGCGCGCATGTGTATGTGAACGGACGCACCCAGCCGCGCGTGGATGCGGCGATTGCAGCCATCCGTTCCCATGCCGCAGCAGGCAAGATCAATGGCATTGCCGCGGACTTTTCGGGTTCTGCCGGTGCGGAAGAAGTGATTGCGAAACTTCCCTGCCGTGGATGTGTTAGTGAACAATGTGGGAATCTTCGAGCCGAAGCCCTTTACCGAGATTCCGGATGCGGACTGGTACCGTTTTTTTGAGGTCAACGTGATGAGCGGGGTGCGGCTCGCGCGACACTACCTAGCGGGGATGCTGAAGAAGAACTGGGGCCGAATCATTTTTATTTCGAGCGAGTCGGCGGTGCAAATTCCGGCGGAGATGGTGCACTATGGGATGACGAAGACGGCACAGATTGCCGTGGCGCGCGGAATCGCAGAGTCAGTGGCCGGAACCGGAGTGACGGTGAACAGCATTCTTGCCGGGCCGACGGAGTCGGAAGGTGTAGGCGCCTTTGTCGAGGCGATGGCAAAACAGCAGAAAAAATCGAAGGCAGAGTTCGAGAAGGAGTTCTTTGAGCACGTGCGGCCATCGTCCCTGCTGAAGCGTTTTGCCACAGTCGATGAGGTTGCAGCAATGGCGACCTACGTAGCCAGCGAACTTTCGTCAGCAACAAACGGGGCGGCACTGCGAGTGGATGGCGGCGTCGTGAGGGCGATTCTTTAAGATCATAATTGCGGCGCTAATCTCGGAGCAAAGGACTCGCGAGTAACCCGGCCGCAAGGATCAGTCATAATCACGCGCGACAGGGCGTCTCCCGCTCGATTACACTCTTACTACGATGACAACGATTAGCCGGCGCAGATTCCTTGCCACAGCCGCGCTATCTCTTGCTGCAACTCGTCTTCATGCCCAGCGCAAGGCGGCCCGCGTCCCTCTGGACCTTTCAACCGCGGCCACCGGACCCCACATGCCTGCCGACTTCATGGGTTTGTCGTATGAGGTGCAGCAACTGGCCGATCCGAGTTTCTTCGCGCCGAGCAATATGGGATTAATGCGCCAGTTCAAAGCTTTGTCGCCTCGGGGCGTGCTGCGCCTGGGCGGCAATACCAGCGAGTTTGCCTGGTGGAAGGCCACGCCCGGTTCTCCTGAACCTGAGCACCCCCAGACTCGCGTGGTCGAAGGCGAGCCCAAACCACAGTATTACGCCGTAACACCGGAGGCGGTGCGGAATTTGGCAGCTTTTCTGAAAGCGACCGGCTGGACCAGCATCTATGGCATCGGCATGGGAACCAACACGCCGGAGCGTGCGGCCGAGGAAGCTGCGTTCGTGGCAGAAACTCTCGGTGCGAGCCTGCAGTACTTCCAGATTGGCAACGAGGCGGATCTCTTCAGCCACCATCTGCGCGATCCTAAAACGTGGTCCGCGAAAACCTATCTGGAGGAGTGGCTCGCACTTGCTCGGGCTGTGAGTTCCCGCGTATCAGGGGCAAAGTTCGGGATGCCGGATGTTGCCGCGAATGCCGCCTGGCTGACGGAAGTCGCAGATTTGTGGTCTTCGATCCAGAATCCGCCGCACGTGACCACGCTTAGTCACCATTATTATTTCGGCGGGCCAGCGACAAATCCCGAGGTCAACATTCCCAACCTGCTGAAGCCAGCTACCATGGCCCGGGTTCAAAAGACGGCAGACACCGCGACCGCCGCTGCGAACAAGATGGGCGTCCGCGTGCGCATGACGGAAGGCAACACTTGCTATCGGGGCGGCAAGCCCGGTGTGTCCGACGTTTTCGCTGCCGCATTGTGGTCTGCCGACTATTCGATGTTGCTTGCCAGCAACAACTATTCCGGAATCAATTTGCACGGCGGCACCGGCAAATCTGTCGCAAACTCCGTCGGAGGTTTCCTCCCCGGAGACGTGCTTCTCAAAGATAGCGGCGCCAGTCCGGAGCAAATCGCAACTCATCCTCACCCCTTTTACACTCCCATTGCGACGTTCGGCTCAGAATACCTGATGGAGCCGGTGGCCTATGGTCTCAAGTTCGCCGGAAAGTTTAGCGGAGCATCTTTTCTGCAGGGTGACTTCACCTCACAGCTCCAGGCAACCGGAGTCGACGCCACGGCCTACGCCGCGAAACTTCCCAGCGGGAAAGTTGCTCTCATAATCTTGAACAAAGACGCGGAGCAGAATGTAGAAGTGGACCTGAACTTCGGAGATAGGAGAACAGGAGCTGTGGAGATCAAGACGCTGCACGCCCCGGCGCTGGATAGCCGGGAAGCTCACATCACACTTTCTCCGGAGCCCGGCCGTGTCCAGGCCGGCAAGTACACCATTACCGTTCCCCATGCGACGGGAGTCTGCCTGACCCTCAGATAGGAGCGCGGACATCGATCCTAACCGACATCGTTCCGAACTCACGGCATAATGCGGAGTGCGCGCGGCGAAGCCGGCCCATTCGATTTCAGCCAGTGTCGGCGCGGTGCCGCTGATTCAGACCGGCTGCCTTCTGGTACGCCCGCCAGGCACCCAGGTAAGCAGTCCCGGCCTCGTATCGATCCGGCGAGCTGCTCTCATCGTTCTTCGAGGTGTGTGGTTCCTATTGCAGGTTGTGCCTCAACGCATTCTTCGTTGGAGCTTCCAGCCAGCCCGATCAATCAATCGTCTGTTACAATTTACACGCAGGACTAGGGACAGCTGTTATGCGTTGGTTTCCATGGAACCCATTAAAGCCCGAAATCGGTGATAGGGGGTGGAAATGGGAAGCAGAGGAACCGTAACGGTGGAGATCGAGGAAAGACAGCAAATACGCGGGTTTCCATCAGAACTGAAGAAAAGCAAAGTGGGGACGTAGTTCAGTTGGTTAGAACGCTGCCTTCTCCTCGGTTTTGTTTGTTTTCATCGCTTTAACCCCCTTCCTGTCGGTCTTCCTGTCGATAACGTCGCTGTCCATTCCGTCAATTCCTTCCACTGACTCCATCCCGTTCCGGGATTTGCCCGAATTTGCGATCCGGTCTACCTTCCATCCCCTCCACAGGGAGATGGAATATGCCGGGAAAGCCAAAGCTCTACGCCCATCGGGTCAAGATCCTCAAGTACGTGAAAGTTGGAGACGCGTGGCGCTTCGCCAACGTCGTCAAGCGCAGCGGCAGGATCGTACGCGATCACATCCTTATCGCGGGCCGCGTCGAACACCACCCCGAGGGCAGCTATTACATCGAGTGGTATGAGCACGGCAAGCGTCACCGCAAGGCTGTCGCGGACTTCACAACCGTGGCCGAAGCGGCCCGGCTCAAGGCCATCGAAGTCGAGGCTCTCAAAGCCGGGGTGATGTCGCGTCCGATGCCGCCGGCCACGACCCAGGCAAAGGGCACGACACTCGCTACAGCCGTTGACCAATACCTTGCGATGGTTGAGGCCAAGCGCAGTCACCGGACCTACATCAGCTACCGCTACACCCTGAAGAAGCTGCTCGTCCCCTCCTATGAAAAAAACTCCGTGGACGAGGTGTCGCGCGAAGACATCCTGGCCTTCATGACACGGTGCTACGAAGTTGGACTGGGACACCGTACCGTCTACGACAAACTGGTCGTCGTGCTGCAGTTGTTCAAACGGCAGGGGAAAAGCGGGCTGATCACATCGAGCGACTGGCCGAAATACGTTGAAACCATCCGCCCGATCTATGAGCCGGAAGAAATTCAATCGCTGTTCAAACACGCCACGGAAGAGGAAGCGATCTTTCTGAAATTTATGCTGGGCTCTGGATTTCGCGATCAGGAGGGGCAACATGTTTGCTGGCGCGATCTCGACTTCCGCCACAGCCAGGTTCGGGTCACCGCCAAGGCCCTATGGGACTTTCGGCCGAAGAACTGGGAGGAGCGAGTCGTGCCGTTGCCGTCCGGTCTCATCGACCAGTTGCGACGATTGAAAGACTCGCGCAATGGCCTGGCAGCGCAGTTGTTGTTTCCCAATAAACGTGGGAACCCCAACACTGAGAACGACACGATTGTGAAGCGGGTCGCTTACCGGGCGAAGTTAAATTGTGGACAGTGCGTTACAAAGCACGGCAACAGGTGCGCGGAAGGGCCGTACTGCCATCACTTCTTCCTGCACAAATTCCGCCACACATTTGCAACCGAGCACCTGCGGCATGGTGTGGACATCCGCACGCTTCAGACCTGGATGGGCCATCGCGACATCAAATCGACCATGGTCTATCTGAAGGGCGTGCAATCGAAAGACGTTCTGGCAAAAGTGAACGCAGGAGCCCTGGCAGGGTATGTTGCCTGATCCAGTGCAAATGAATCTGACTCTTAGGCTATGCTGGTTTCCGATCATGAAGCGAAAACATCCTGAACTGCCGGATCGGTATGACGCGTTCTTGCAGGAACTGAAGGAGCGAATCCGCAGCGCGCAGGTGCGCGCCGCTCTGTCCGTCAATCGGGAACTCGTATTGCTCTATTGGGGCATCGGCAGAGACATTCTCACTCGCCAGCAATCGGAAGGGTGGGGAGCAAAGGTCGTCGACAGACTGGCTCATGACCTGCTTCAGGCTTTTCCGGGGATGACTGGGTTTGGCGCGCGAAACCTCAAATATATGCGGGCTTTTGCTGAAGCGTACCCCGAACCGCAATTTGTGCAACAGGTCGTTGCACAATTGCCCTGGGGACACAATGTGCGGATTCTTGAGATGGTGAAGGCCCCCGAGCAAAGGGAATGGTATATCAGGCAGGCGGTGGAAAGTGGCTGGACGAGGAATGTCCTGGTCCACCAGATTGAAAGCGGTCTTCACCAGAGGCAGGGCCGGGCTGTCACGAACTTTCAGCGAACGCTCCCGGCTCCCCAGTCAGAACTGGCCCAGGAACTCCTCAAAGATCCCTACAACTTCGATTTCCTAACGCTCGGAACGGAGATGCTGGAACGTGATTTGGAACGAGGTCTGATCGACCATCTGCGCGACTTAATTTTGGAACTCGGCAAGGGATTTGCGTTCGTCGGGAACCAGTACCCTCTGGAAATCGGCGGGCAAGACTATTTTCTTGATTTGCTTTTCTATCATCTGCGCCTTCGATGCTATGTCGTGATCGACCTGAAAATTGAAGAGTTCAGGCCCGAATTCGCCGGCAAAATGAATTTCTATCTTTCGGCCGTGGACGACAAGTTGCGACATCCCGATGACATTCCCAGCATCGGCCTGATTCTCTGCAAGGAGAAGAACAGAATTGTGGTTGAGTATGCACTCCGGGACACGGGCAAGCCGATGGGAGTGGCACAGTACCGATTGACCGAATCGATTCCAGAACGCTTGCAGTCCGAATTGCCCACGAGCCACGATCTTGCAGGCGAGTTGCCCCGGTTCAATCTGGTGACCATGCGGTTTCGGCTGGAACGGGCGTTGCAGACTATCGCCGAGAAACGCGGCCTGTCGACGAAATTGGTCGGCATTGCGGCCTTAACGCGAGCCCTCACGAACGCGAATGCGCTATCGACAGAAGTGGTCGCAGATTTGCGAACCATATCGGCTGTCCTAAATTCAGCAGTCCACGGTCAGGACTTCCAAGTCGAGGAAGCGCAATCGGCGTTAGATCTTGGGAACTCTCTGTTGTCTCTGTTGGAAGGTCGTGACGGGCCAGCAGTAGATCGCACGGAAAAGTTTGACTGAACACGTTCGACAACCGGAGCCATCGGCTTGCAAAGATGGTCAAACAGCAAGCCTGCTTAGGGTAGGGGAGGTGACTGTCTGTGGCATCCTCCGCGTCAGCCACTCCGCAACCTGCTTCGGATCAAATCGCACTGCCGCGCCTATGCGAAAGGAAGGAATGGCGCTGGTGGCTGCCATTTTGTAAATGTGTTGCCTGGTCACTCCGAGCAATTTGGCCAACTCTCCAGCCTTTAAGGCGTGCTCCTTGGATTCCAGGGTTTGCAGTATCTTTGCCATTCCAGCAACGCTGTCGCTTGCCAGACCGTACCGATAATTCGAGTTCGCCATAGTCAACTCCTAACCACTGCGGAGATTCGGTTCTACACCGAGTGTCGATTTCGGTCAAAACTCCAGGAAAATCGACACGATTTGACCGAAATTTCATTTGGGCTTAGCTTCTTTACGCTCAGGACCGGAAGTGGCATGGTCCTGGGCGGAGGAGGAGCGAGTGTTCTCGTCTCTTCAAGAACTCGAAGGAGGCCTTCGCGCAAGCGGCTACATTGCGGATTCGGTAGCCACGACAACGGTGTACTTGGCGGCGAGACTGCAGAAGCCGGTGCTGTTGGAAGGCCCCGCCGGCAGCGGTAAGACTCAGTTGGCATATGCGGTTGCGGACGCAGCGGACACCACCGTCGAACGCCTGCAGTGCTACGAAGGCATCAACGACGAGAAGGCCATCGGCAAATTTGATGAGCCGCTGCAAAGGCTTTGCGTCGAGTTGAAGTCCAAGTCCGCCAATGTGGATTGGGAATCCCTGCGGACGGAGTTGCACAGCCAGCAGTTCTTCGGTGCCGGGCCGCTTCTGCGCGCGTTGCAGTGCGAAAGGCCTTGTGTGTTGCTGATCGACGAACTGGACAAGGTGGACCATGCTTTTGAGGCCTTGTTGTTGGAATTGCTGAGCGTGTGGCAGTTGAGCATTCCGAAGCTGGGCACCATAAAAGCCAGGAGCATTCCCTTCGTTGTGCTGACATCGAATGAAGAGAGGCGCATCGGCGATCCCCTGCGCCGGCGCAGTTTATACCTTCGTGTCGAACACCCTACCGCGGACCGAGAAGCAGAGATTGTGGCGCTGAGAACGCCGGATTCCACACACGAATTCCATGCCGGTATGGCGGGACTCGCCAAGGCTTTGCGTGCCTGGAGCATGGAGAAACCACCCTCGGTCTCGGAAATTCTCGATCTCGCGCAGGCACTCAAAGTTCTGGGAAGTGAACAAATTACAGCGGACATGAGAGACATCCTCCTGCCGTTGCTGGCCAAAACCGAGGCCGACCGACGCAAGCTGCTCCTGCGGGATGGGTTTGCCAGCTTGATCTTTGACGCGCAGCAGTACAGCGCCGAGGCTCTGCGAGGTAAAGCGGCATGAAGCTAGTACTCATTTTGGCCCAAGCGCTCTGTGCAATCTCGATCTGCTGGGCGCAATCGCCCAGACCACAGGCACGGCGCGAAGCCGAATACTACGTCGTAGCCTACGCCCAACACTATCGGGTGCCTGTCGCCTTGGTACGCGCCGTTGTCGAACGCGAGTCGCACTGGCAAGCATGCGCGGTCTCTCCCAAAGGCGCTGCAGGACTAATGCAGTTAATGCCCCTAACCGCTCGGCGACTCGGAGTAAGGGACCGGTGCAGTGTCGATCAAAACGTTTCAGGGGGCGTGCGATACCTCGCATGGCTAATGCAACAATTTCATAACGATCTCAGGCTAGTGGCTGCCGCCTATTATGCCGGCGAAGACGTAATCGGCAGACGAGACCTCGGCTATCGAAATCCCGACGTAATTGCCTACGTGGCAAGAATTAGAACAACTTACCTCCGCCAAGCCGGAATTAAACCAAGAACTACGAACACCAGTTCGGAAAGAGATGTGAGATGAAAATTTGTTTGAGTTTGGTGCATCTGACAACGGCCGGTCTCCTGCTGCTGCATATAGCTTCAGCGCAAGCCGATCTTCCGCAGGCGCGAATCGTGAGCCTGAATGTTGACCCGGAACAAGTTGTGGTCTTGCACTTGCGGCCAGGATACGTCAGTTCGGTGCGGGTACTGGAGGAGGTGAGCTCGGTCGTACTGGGCGATCCAGGTGCTTTTAAGGCCGACCACTCCGAAGCCGAGCCGCAATTGGTGTTTTTCAAAGCAACCAGCGCAAAACCTGCGCAAACCAACGCCTTGATTACCACCAGAGGAGGCCATGAGATCTCGCTGAGCCTGGTGAGCCAAGGGAAGTCAGATCGTAGTGAGCCCGTGGACTACGTCCTCAACTGTGAGCGCCCGCGCAGCTTTCTGATTGCGTCGACTCATCCCATGTTTGTGGTTGGCGAAACAAAGAACGTTGCCACAGAAAATCAGCCAACCAGCCCTGCCCCGGAGAAGACTGGCAGACAAGAGCAGGACTTGCTCAGGGCAGAACGGATTGAGAATCCACATTGGGAAGGCAAGCAACTGCAGGTTGCGGTAGGGCAGGCGATAGAGAAAGAGCAACACATGGCCGTGCCGTTCGCCGTTCTGAACTCTTCTGCACGGACCATTGAAGTATTGCCGCCGCAAGTGCAGCTTGCGGGGACATCGAAAGGCAAGCATCGAAAAGCGATCAAGGCCGAGCCGGTCGCGATCAAGGACTACTGGATTACCTCCCGTAGACTCGCGTCTGGCGCCAGAGCCGATGGCATCGTTGTGTTCGACCGGCCTCCCTTCAAGGAATTCCGGGAACGGCTCTTGCTCGCGGTTGCCCAAGCGGAAGAGGTTGACCGTCCGGTCCTGGCGCCGATTGCATTTGTGGCTCCGGTCTCGGGAGGTGCAAAGTGATTCATCCAAACGACGACAACGGCAACGCTGCAGTCATTCAGGAGCTAGAGGAAAATGAAGCTCGCAACAACGACCTGCCACTCTCTCCGGACGCAACCGTCCCAATTCCCGAGCTCGCAACCAGAGCAAAACAGAGAGCCCGGCAGCAGATCCAACAGAACCGCTTTGTAATCATCGGAGCGGGAGCGATCGTCATCGCGCTGCTGATCTTCGTTGCTACGTCGATGCCCCATCGGGGCGCGCCACAGAAAGTGAAGAGTCGTGGCGCCACCACTTCTGAAGACTTGGCCTTGGAGAGCGGCACCGCGAGCAACGATAAGAGCCTATTTCCGATCACTGATTCTGGTCGGCCCGTCACGAAAGAATCTCACGAAGGCTTCTTGAACGAACGAGATCTACAACGAACCGCAACCAAGCCGGCAGCGGGGACAAAGGTCGCGAGCAGAGCGGGAACTTTGGGATCGATACCGCCTTTCGGAGACCAGCAGCCCTGGCAAGCGCCGCCGTATCAGCCAGGCTCGGCCGGTGCCGAGACTCCAGACTTGGGTAAAGCAGAGCGCGAGGCCATGGAGAAGTCTTCGCTTGTCTACGTGCGAAGCGCCTCTGCCAACTCGGGCAGTGCTCAGGCCCGCGAACTCTTCAATAATCAAGCACCAGAACTTGGATTGGGTCTGGCCACGGGAACGCGATTGCGTGCACGCCTGGAATCAGCGGCTAGCACGGCGGTGCGAACACCGGTCCTGGCGGTGATCGAGTACAACTATGAGCGAGACGGAGAAATTATCGTTCCTGCCGGAGCAAAAGCGGTTGGCCACATCCGGAACGGAGATCGTTCAGGTTACGTTGATATCCAGTTCGATTCTCTGCTGATGCCGGATGGTGCAGTCGTTCCCATCGAGGCCGCCGCCACAGGTTTGGACTTGCGGCCGCTCAAAGGAAAAGTTGAGGGCAAGAACACGGGAAAGAACGTCCTGGTCAGATCGCTGTCAGGAATCGGCCAAGCTGGCTCGATGTTGGTGGGACAAGGCAGTCTGAACCAGCCGCTGAGCGAGTCGGACCTAATGCGGGAGCGCGTCAGCAACAATGTCGGCGAGGCTGGAGATGAGGAGGTTTCCCGATTAGCGATCACCCAGCACATCGTGGTGACGATTTCGGCGGATACTCCCATCTACGTGGTCCTCGAGCAGACACCCAAGCCTAATCAGGGTTCCCTGCGACCAAGTGCGCGGAGCGTTCCAACATCCAACTCAGCCAATTTTGAACAACTCCGTCAACTGTTGCAGCTCCAGCAAGAGCTGAATCAAACGTCCACGAGCAACCAACCAGCGCAGTAGACGAGTGGTTCTCAGCTATGAAGATTCGGCGGGAGCGTGCGTTGACTGCGCCTGCCCAGGCGTGCTCCCCCCGACGTAGCTCACGAGTCGACCGTGACTCGCCCGCGGTCGGCGCCCAGCGCCAACGCAATTTCCAACTTCCCGGAAGCCGACTTGCACTAAGACTTCTGGGGATCAATATCGGGAACGTAAGCCGTGGAACTTCGTTCCGAAATATTGACCGACGAGTTCGCTGACAATCATATGTTCTGATGTGCTAGGGTAAAGCGCTTACCCGACAAGCTCCTAGATCGGAAAGCTCGCTTCTCTGGCTCAAACTCTCAAGCGACGTAGCAAACGATGATTCAATCCCGCCGATTCTGCGACTGGGCGACGGGCAAATGCCATCCTCGGTATATCGCCATAACTCGCAGCCAGAAGCAAAGTAGTGCGCCCACGGTCAACACCACAAAAGCCGGGTAATGCAATTCATATCCGATCACTACTACGACGCCAGCGGCTAGCGCAGCAACAGCATAAATATCCGCCTCGAGCACCGTCGGCGTTTGGTTGACAAGCACATCGCGCAATATGCCACCACCAATCCCGGTTAGCACTCCCATAAAGACCGCCATCACCGGATTGAGTCCCGCGATAAGAGCCTTTTGTGTGCCGGCGACGGCAAACAGGCCGAGTCCCGCGGCGTCGAATAACAACACCAGCCTGCGACGTTTATCGATGTTGGGATACCAGAAGAACGTCACCAATCCTCCCAGAAGAGAGACCCCGAGATAGCGCCAGTCGCTGATGGCCGCTGGTGGCACCGCGCCAATCAGCACATCTCGTGTGATCCCGCCGGCATTACCGGCCGCGAACGAGAGGGCCATTAGACCGAACAGATCGAACCGGCTTTTGACACCCGCTGCCGCACCGCTGAGTGCGAAAACGAATGTGCCAAGCAGATCTACCGCATCCAGAAAAGGACCCGCTAGTTGATGCCCGTGCATCAGGATGTTGTTCACGAGGCCAGCCATGCATGCGCGGCAACAACCAGGGCCTTCACACCTGTCTCCAGAGTTGGGTGGATCACCGGTGCAAAGCGCGGATTGTGGTTGGTCGGCAGCGAATTGAGGGTGCCATCCTTCTTCGCCTTGTCATATACCTCAGGATCGTCACCGCCAAAGAACCAGAACACCGCCGGAGCGTGCCACTCCGCCCCAAAGCATCCGAAATCCTCGCTCGCCATCGTAGGTTTAGTTTGCTCTACGGAGCCGTCAGGGAAGTTTTGGCGAAACGCGTCAACGACCTTCTTTGTCGCATCGACATCGTTTGTTACCAATGAATAGCGGTCCAGTGGAGTGATCTCCGGTAGCTTCGGCGCACCTGAAGCTGCTGCTTCGGCATTAACAATTCGTTCAATCGCTGCAAGCACATGTTTGCGGACCCCCTCATCAAAGGTGCGCACGTTTAACTTGATAATCGCCTCGTCAGGAATAACATTCTCTTTCGTGCCCGCCTGCAGCGCCCCAATCGTCACCACGGCGGAATCTGTTGGAGCGACTTCTCGCGAGACGATGGTTTGCAGCCTCATGACGGTAGAGGCGGCCATGACAACGGGATCAATGCTCGCTTCTGGCATTGAGCCATGCGCACCACGCCCAAACAAACGAATTTGCAGGCTGTCAGCAGCGGAGGTCACAACTCCTGTACGCCAATCGAGGTGTCCAGATGGCAAGCTCATGACGTGTTGCCCGAGTACGACATCGGGCTTCGTAAATCGTTTGAAGAGCCCGTCGTCAATCATGGCTTGAGCCCCCTGTGCCGTCTCCTCCCCTGGTTGAAAGACTGGCATCAACGTTCCATGCCAGCTATCGCGGCTTTTGGCAAACAGCGAGGTCGCTCCAATCAA
>CAVXIO010000002.1:0-325892 GCA_963761915.1 uncultured Acidobacteriota bacterium | reverse complement strand
GTATCCAGAATGGGAATGCCGGTTTCCTTGTCTCGCAGCTTCTCTTCTCGTGTCGTATTTTGCCTGAGCGTAAGTCTTTTGCCCGTCCCGGGAATTTTGTTTCCGGCGAGTGACACAAAATCCTTTCGCTCGACTTTTCCCTTTAAGCCCAAGCGCTCTGCTCCTTTTCCTCCCCAGGTACCCTGTTCTTTCGCGTAGTAGTCGGAGGTTTTAAGAGCCAGATCGAAATACTTCTCCGCCTCAACAGCCGAGTGCGACTTAGTGATCCGGATCATAGATATCAATCACTCGCGGGTTATTTCGCCCGGCAGGTTCAGTAGATCGAATTTCTTAAGCCAGGCAGCAAATCGATCCGGCTCGCTTCTGAACCCGATTCCGTGAACAGAACCATACTGAACGATGAGTATTCGCTTAATTCCCGACATCTCACGGGGTCTCGTTCTTTCGGGATCGATTCCGTCTTCTTCCCACAGGATTTTGAGCAATTTCTCCAGCCGCTCCTCATCGCCCGATAATTTTGCCAGCTCATATTCGAGCTTGGCCTCTTCGCCCAACGCGTCTAACGAAAAATCCTCCTCGATAAATATTTCGGCAGTGCCGGCTCCAACAGCATCCGCAAATCGCCCTGCGAGAAACTCGTTTTCGAATTCTATGATCAGCATTTCCAGGCCCTCATCGCAGGCTATACATACCACGAAGCGCTGGTGCCAAGTCATCTCCGCAATTTCTATTTCCCCGGCACACAAACCCGGGACATTATATTCGATGATTTGCATCGTTATATGTTGATTTTCACCTTCATTTTTCACTCGTTTATGTAGCCGATTTTCCCCTGCAGACTTGTCGCCTTATCCTTCGGATAAGACAAACTAACCGATTGACCGGCAATGCCCGGTTTTGTTAGTTCTAACCGGTCATTCCCGTTCATTACTCCCGACCATTCCCGGTCATTCATAGCAGCCTGTCAGGCCTAACAATGGTAGGTTTCGAACTATGCTCGTCTCTCATACGTCTCCGAGCCTCATCGACGATATCCTCCTCCCGGCCTACTGGAGTCCACGGACTGCGTTCGGGACTCACTTCCAAAAGCGGATCACGCCCGTTGCCGATCGGTGGAAGCTTGCCTCCCGGGACTACCGGCAGAGGATATTGCGGTTCCTCAAACCCGAGCGGAACCTTCCCGGATTGCGCACGTTTAAAGAATCGGCGAATGGTCCAGGGATCGAGCGTAACGCCGCGCTGCCCGAGCTCTGCCGCGATCGCCGGCCACGTTGCCCTTTCTTTTCGCAACCGTCTAATCTCGTTCAGGTACGGCCAGAGCTGGCTTTGGAACGGCTTCGGATGTGACGTAGGCTTCATGGTAAAAGCGTCATGCCGACACGCACCAGGCGGCGTGATGGGCGCCGCCTGGCTTCTGGCCGCGGGGAAGAAACGAAGGAAAGACCCCGCGCCAAAAGGGTGATTCGCAATGTCCAACGTTGCGGATCCTTTCGGTACGGCCGGATGGAAATTCCGGATGGAACGCGCTTACACCCCATCGCGACTCCCTCCCGACGCTCCGCGTCGACCTCCCTTCAAGGGAGGTTTAGGACAGGTTACGGGAGGGTGGGTTCCCGCGCCGTTGTTGGTTAGCTTAGTTGCTACGGGTTTCTCTCCGTTGCTACCCAGCTCCGTCCCATTGAGAGTAACGGTCGCTCCAGAGCCGCGACTGGCTCCCTTAACCGAAACCGCCATGTAATGGTTTGGCGCGTAGACGATTAGCTTTTTGACCAGGCACCAAAACTTGCGGGTCTTTCGGCGGATGTCCCGGCGATCGCGAGCCGTGTTAAGCTCATCGTCGCTCCAATCGGCCATGCATTCGATGGCGTTATCCAGGCCCTCAAGAATGTCCGATAATTCCCTGGCTGTTAGATCGATTGTCATGGCCGCCAAACTCCGTAAAAGAATAGAAGGCCTGGCGGAATAGCGGCTACGGCTTTTGGGAGGCTGTCGAACCGCGCAGCCGGCTGACCGTCGAGAATCAGGATATGTCGTGATCTGGATGGCTTGACGTCGGCCGAATGAATCGCCTTCTCGTTCATCTCTGGACCTCCTCGCGGAGCTGCCGAATTTGCACGCGGTGCACGGCTGCGCGCTGTTGCTGGTCGGCCAGTTGAGTCTGCAGGCGCTTCAAGCTGGCGATCGCCATTGAGATCTTGATAGGCGCCTGGATCCACGCGTTGAACGTCTGGAGCAGAATTTTGACGCCGCCATAGCTGCTGAACGTCCCGAGGATGTGAAGCTACCGCGTTCATGCGGCCTTATTGGATTTCATGTCGGCCAAAGCCTGCTTTGCTGTTAAGCTTTCCAGATACGAATCCAGACTATCACCGTCGATCAGACGTCGCCCTCGCCTACTCCCGGGCCAAGTGACGACAACGCTCGAAATTAATTCGGCGTCTATCAGCTTGTAGGTGATCGCCCTACTAAAGGGCATTTCGTCGACTTGTAACCAGCGACGCCGACCGCTCCGACTTATCTCCGATAACAATTGTGAACGCATGACGCGTTCAATAAAGCAAAACCGAATTTCCTCTCGGGCGGCCAGAAAAAGGTTCTTTGTGGGTAGCTATGATCCATCGTGTGCCGATATGTGCTTTGCGTTTTGCACGAAATTCTCTGAGTGGATGGAAATTAGCGTCAAGTGAATATTTTAAACTTTTTTCCCCAAAATTCTTCCGCGACGGGCGATATCTGTCGCAGGCAATCTCGTCGAATGCGCGGACCATTCATTCGAAACTGCCAACAGTTGGCAAAAATCGAAATCACATGGGGGTTTAGAGAAAGACGAGGGCGTCCATTGGGGGCGCAAAAGGCATTGAGGTGACTCGAAGCCGCAAGCCGCTTAACTGTCAAAAACCGCTGTCAACACGGATCCGATTCATACGGGCCAAAGACCCTAAATTTATGCGGCCATGCAGCGAACAACCAGAGACGATCTTGAACTTGTTCTGAAAAAGTGTTCTGAATGAGTTATTAAGGACACCGTTTTGTCCGCGTAAAGCCCTGATGCTGAACAGCTTAAAGCGGGCAACGAGAATCGAACTCGCATAGCCAGCTTGGAAGGCTGGAGCTTTACCATTAAGCTATGCCCGCGGGAGAGGAACGGGCTAGAATCGTGACATGGAGTTCGCGGATCGCAAGCCGTTTTTTCCGCCAAGCGATGTGACAAACGATGAAAGGGGATCGAATGGGCGTTGTTCGCGAAGCGCAACATTCTGCATGCTATTTTGGGGACGGAATACTAAGTTTGCGCCGAGTGGACGTCGACTTTGCGGAGGCTATCGATTGTTTTATCCTTTATCTCGCCACCGAACGCGGGTTGTCCGAGAATTACCAGCTGTTGACGAGGCGTTCCCTGGAAAAATTCGCAGATTGGGCGGGGACCCTGAAACAGCTCTCTGCTCCGTGTAATGTCGAGCTGGATGTACTGAGCGAATACCTCGCGACAGAGAAGGCCAGAGGTCTTGCGGCCGGTTCCATGAAACTTGTCGTCGTGGCGCTCAAGATTTTCTTCCGGTTTCTGAAGATGCGCCGGATAACCGATCATGATCCGGCAGAGCTGCTTCCGTTGCCCCGCCTGACGCGGTTTTTGCCAAAAACGCTTAACCAGGTCCAGGTGAAACATCTGCTGGAAATCGATCTCCAAAGCCGGCCGTTCCCATTGCGGGATCAGGCGATCCTGGAACTGTTCTATGCGTCGGGTCTGCGAATCAGCGAATTGGCGGGCGCACGCCTCGAGAACCTGAATCTTCAGGAGCGAATCATTCGAGTCATAGGCAAAGGGTCAAAGATGAGGCTGGTGCCGATTGGACGGACGGCCTGTGACGCGATCAACCGGTATTTGACGCAGGAACGAATCAATTTGGTTGGTCGCAAGACCGGGAACGAAGTCTTTCTATCCAGGCATGGGAAAAAACTCACGACACAACGGATCTGGCAAATCTTAAAAGAAATTGCGGCTCGAGCGCGGATTTGAAACCAATGTTTATCCGCATCTTTTGCGGCACTCTTTTGCGACGCATCTTCTGGCGAATGGGGCCGATCTGCGGATCATTCAAGAATTACTCGGGCACGCGGATATCGGGACGACGCAGATCTATACGCATGTCGAGCAGAGTCAGCTTAAATCGATCCATAAGCAGTTTCATCCGACGTGCCTGACGTTTGGCGAGTGCAAGTGTCCCGCTTTGGTTCTTCGAATCTCGGCAAAACGGGACGGGTTGCTTACCTCTGGGCAAACCGGGACGGGTTGTTTACCTGGGCAAGCCGGGACGGTTGCTTGTGGCGTTCTTTTTAGATTGAGTATTCAGCGCGGGTGGAGGTTAGCTCGGTGTTGGAATGAGCACATTACGGCTGAAGCCTGCGGAGGTTGTTGATTACGGCGTGTACGTCCTCTACCGCGCGCTGGGGTGGTTCCTTCGGTGCTTGCCGTTGCGGGGGGTGTTTTATCTGGGACGATTGGCGGGCTGGCTCGGGTACCTTTTTCTCGGTGGTTACCGTCGTTTGGCGGCGGCTAACATCCGGATCGCTTTTCCCGATTGGTCCCGCGAAGAAGTGGAACATTGCTCCAAGCGCCATTTTATGGATCTCATGGCGAATCTCCTCTGTTCCTTTGTCCTGCTGGAGAAACCCTGGGAAGAAGTCCGGAAGCATCTGGACGTGTCAGATTTCGAGCGGGCAACGGAACGAATCAACGGGGCAAAGAGCGTTCTCTGGACGATAAATCATCTTGGGAACTGGGAACTATTTATCTTTTGTGCGGCGTTGGTTCGTCCTGGCAGGCACGGCAGTAATTTACCGGGCGTTGCCGAATCGATTTATAGACGCGCATATCCGCCGGGTCCGAGGCAGGACCGGTTTAGAATTGATCGAGCGGAAGCATGGACTTGCACAGAGCACAAGCATCCTGAAGGCGGGCGGGATGTTGGCAATCCTGGTGGACCAACATGCCGGGGATAAAGGCATTTGGATGCCGTTTTTCAATCGTCTGGCGTCCACGACTCCTTTGCCGGCGATCCTAGCGACAAAAACCGGCGCGGAACTTCTTCCGGTGGCCATCTTTACGGTTGGTCCCGGAAGATGGCGTTTAGCGGTGGGCGAGTTTGTGCCGAAGCGAGGCGCGTCGATGGAGGAGTTAACCCATCGAATCAATCGTGCAGTCGAGTCGCTGATCATCCAGCGGCCGAGCGATTGGTTCTGGCTTCATCGACGCTGGAAGACCCCTAACCCGAAATTTCTGCTTCGTGAGTACAAACGCGGCGTTTACGTGCCGAGAAACAGCGCTCCTCTGGCGCCGTTTCGTATTCTGGTGCGATCGAGCAATTGGCTGGGTGACGCAGTGATGAGTGCACCGGCAATCCGGCGCCTTAAGCGAGGCCGGCCTGATGCCCGGCTCACGGTGCTCACTCGATCGAAACTGGCGGATTTTTGGCGGCTCATGCCTGAGGTTGACGAATTGATCACGATCGACCCGGGCGACTCTGTTTTCCGCATCGCGTCGAAGTTAAGAGGCCCCTTCGAAGTTGCCATTCTATTTCCGAATTCTGTCAGGAGCGCTCTCGAAATATGGTTAGCCGGGATTCCGCGCCGGGTCGGTTACTCGCGGCCATGGCGCGATTTTTTTCTGAATCAATTCATTCCTGAGCCGCCATTCCCGGCACCGTTGCAACATCAGTCAGGTCTTTATCTGCGCATTATGGGCCGGATCGGGGCGAATCTCGACGAACCGCTGGAAGGGGGCAACCACCGTCCTGCTGAACCGGGGCTGGCGGGTCTTTGCCCGGGCGCCGAGTACGGACCGGCGAAACGCTGGACGGAGTTTGGCTCGGTCGCCCGGCAGTTATCCGAACGGCACGGCTTGCACTGGCTAATCTTCGGTACAGCCAACGAGAGACTGCTAGCAGCCGAGATCGTAGAGAGGCTGGAGTCCAGCGCGACGGATCTGACGGGTCGAACTTCTCTCTCGGAATTGGCGGCGCACCTTCGGCGGTGCAGGTTCTTGCTGACCAACGACACGGGGACGATGCATTTGGCAGCGTTCCTGGAGGTGCCGACCGTGGCGATCTTCGGTTCAACTGAACCGCAACTGACGGGGCCGATCGGAGAAGGGCACGTGGTGATCCGTCATCACGTGGAATGCAGTCCTTGTTTTCTGCGGGAATGCCCCCTGGATTTTCGATGTATGAAGGCGGTCACTGTCGCGGAGGCGATGACCGCGGTCGAGCGGGTGTTTGGGGGGAAGGAGTTGCCAGTGACAGTGCCAGTGTCAGGGGGGAGTTGAAACTCGAGTCAGGATTTGCATTTCAGCAATCAGAGATGGAGCTTCGAATGCCAACGCGGGACAGCCGATGAAGCGATTGCTTTTCTTGCTGACTGGCACTGACACCCATACTGACACTGAAAATTAGCGGGCCCACGAATCTGTTTACTGAATGAAATCTTCTTCAAGGTCTGGACTGTCGCTTTTTGCGACCAAGGTCACAGAGTTACTAGCCGGGATCATTGCGCATCGAACCAAAACGCTCATTGGAGCCGCACTGGCGATCGCGGCTCTTTCGATCTTCATCGTGGTCAAGCGACAGAACTTCGATTCGGAAGTCCTGGATCTATTGCCGTCGAAGTTCCAGTCGGTGGTTGGACTGAAGGAATTCAACAGTGAATTCGCCCAGGCGCGGCAACTGGTCTACGGATTCCTGGGAGAGCAAGGTCACGGGGATGAGGTTGATGCGTTCAGAACGCACTTCGTCGAAGAACTTGGAAAGCAGCCATGGGTCCTTCGGACATTTGATCGCGTCCCTTTGGAGACGCAGGAGGGGCTCAACGAAATTCAGGGCGTCGTCCCGGCGCTTCTGCTGAATTTGCCTCGAGACGAATTTAACGATGCGATGGCGCAGCTCGAACCGGGAACTATTGATGAACGTTTGACCCACATTCGAGACACGATCACGGGAGATTCCATCCGGACGCAGCTGGAAGCTACGCTCGATCCGCTCGGTCTCTTCGCCAGGGCAATGAAGCCATTCGGTTCGAGTTCCTCTATGGACCAGGGAAGCGCCCTGGTTT
Source organism: uncultured Acidobacteriota bacterium (assembly GCA_963761915.1). GTDB lineage: Bacteria > Acidobacteriota > Terriglobia > Terriglobales > Acidobacteriaceae > Sulfotelmatobacter. Next base: position 318,788 of record CAVXIO010000002.1, on the reverse strand, counting down.
CGCAGGATGGACTTTTCGAGATAGCGCTGATCATCACGAATCAGCCAGGACTGGATGCTCGGTCAAGCCAGGCAGTCATGGTGAAGGTGAACCAATTCACGGAAAGGATGTTGAGCGAATGGACTGGGTACAAACCGAAGGTCTACGTCACTGGCCGAACCGCATTTGTCGCTCAGATTTCACACAGCATGGAAAGGGATATCTCGCTCAGCGCGATTCTTTCGATCTGTATTGTGAGCGGATTGTTCTATGTGGCCTTTCGTCGGTTCCTGCCGTTGATAGGCATCGTTTTGATCCTCTGCTTGTCGGCGCTGGTTGCGCTTGCACTCGGAATGCTGATCTTCCCTGAACTTAACATCGTGGCGATCGGGTTTTTCTCAATTCTGGCAGGCGTTGGAGTGGATTTCAGCCTTTTGCTTTTTGGCCGTTACCAACAAGCGCGTCGGGCGGGCCAATCGCATGAGGATGCGGTGTTTGTTGCGGTTCGGGATATTGGTGCGGCGATTTTTTATGTGATCGTCACCACGGCAATCGGCTTCCTTGTGCTGAAGTTCAGCCAAAGCTCCGGATTCGGTCAGCTAGGGACACTCGTCGCTCTTGGCGTGGGGTTCGCCGGGTTGTTCATGGTCCTTTTCCTTTTCATGTTTTTCAAGCACGCCAAACCGCCGAAGACCACGGACTTCATTTTGATTGGCACTACCAGGTTCGTTGACGCAATGTTTCGCGAACCGCGGCCGTTGTTAGCTTTCTCTGTGGGCGTATTGATCCTCAGCGCCCTGATCGCCGTTGCGCCATTCGTTCCGCTCAAATTCGACACTAACCCGGTTTCACTTCAACCGAAGCAGATTCCGGCGTCCATTGCACTGCAGGTGCTTTCGACCGAGATGCGGCAGGAATCGGATCCGGTGACGATCCTGGTCGACGCGAAGGACCAGGAGGAGTTCCACGATCGGTGGGAGCGGCTCTCGCAACGGCTCGAAGAGGCACTAAAAGCCGGGCAACTCAAATCGGTCAGTACGCCGGTGGCCCTGGCCCTTTCTCCGGCGCGGATCAAAGAAAACCGTGAAGCGTTGCAGAAATTGGACTTCGATAAAATCACGGCGGTGGTTCGGGATAGTCTCGAACGGAACGGATTTGAACTGGAATCGTTCAAGAATGTTTTTGCGGTGCTCGACGGGTTGAAGTCTGAACAGGCGGCGACCGGTTTACCGGATTGGTCCAAGCTATTCCCACCCAAGTCGAGCTGGTGGTTTCTGATCGATCGATATTTTGCGACCAATCCAAGAATTGCGGCGGGGTACGTGCAGCCGAACCATCCGATCCATTCGCAATCTGAGCAGAAAAAGATCGGAGAGCTGATTCATTCCGTTGATCCTCAAGCGATGGTTACGGGTTGGTCTTACACGTTGTGGGACCTGATTCCATGGGCAAAAGGAGAACTCGTCGAGTTCACGACGATCGTCGGAGTCCTGATTCTCGCATTGCTGTGGGTCGTTTATCGGAGATTTTCACTCTGGTTGGTGCACGCCTCCGCCTTGATTCTGTCGATGCTGGGGTTAGTGGCGTCACTGAAGCTGTTTCATGTCTCGATCAATTTACTCAATACCCTGGCGTTTCCCCTGGTTCTGGCGATTGGCGTCGACTACGGGATTCAGTTTCTGGTTGTCAGTCGGCGCGAAGGAGATTTGAGAGAGAACCTGGCAAACGTGCTGAAGCCACTGTCTATCTGCGGCCTGACGACGCTGTCCGGATTTGCGGTGCTGATTCCGGCGCAGAACCCGGCTTTGAGCGGCCTTGGTATCGTCTGTGCAATTGGAGTTTTCTGGTGTTTGCTGACGACGTTTTTCTACATGGTTCCGGCATTCGCTTACCTGCAGCGTCGCAGAGTTCCTGCTGAGATGGGCGACCTCAGGACAGAATCCGTCGCGAAATAGGAGGAGATTTCGCCAAAGAGATTTTCTGAACGCCGATAGAGCCGAACAACCCCAACAATTGGGGGAGGACCGCGCTTGACAATCGCGGTGGGATCTGGGTTTAAGAGACGGCAACACCGGACAGATGATTCCGGTTTATCCTTATTCTTTGGTATGAGCTTTACGTATTTGCGATCTTTTGTGGGCACTTTGTGCAGCATGCTAGTGGCCCTGTCGTTCGCGGGTTGTGTTACGACATTTGAAACCGGCAGCCAACAGGCTCCCGACGCCAACTTCGCGCGGCGGTCAACGTTTCGATTTGTGCCAGACAAAAGCCAAGCCGCCGCGGAAGCGGTGGCAAGCGGTCCGGATTGGCGCGGTTTGATTAGCCAAGACATTCTGGGTGCGATGAATGCCAAGGGTTATCGCTTTTTCCCCAATCGGCAAACCGATCTGCTGGTGGCTTTCCATATCGTGTTGGTGGAAAACGAGAGTGTGACGACCTTGGACAACTATTTGGGTTATCCACTGACGGCAGGTCAATCCGCTCAAGCGGATCTTTCAAAATTTCAGGATCCGGATCATCCGGGAGAAGCGTCCAAAGGGACTCTGATCATCGATTTCGTCGACCCGAAGAAGAAAGTGCTCCTGTGGCGAGGTTGGGCAAAGACCAAGGTTGATCTAAAACAGTCAGGGGAGAAACTTCAGGCCCTGGCCAAAGCGGCTGTCGACCAGATCCTTGCCAAGTTCCCCTCGCGCAGGTAGTGGCGCAGGCGAACCGTCCGCGGTATGCTCCGGTTTCAATGGGGCCAAGCGAGACGCTGCTTACTTCGTTGGGCGTTCGCCGACCGTTTCCTCAACCGTGCCGACGGTTGAATGCGGACATTGCGCGGTCGGTCTCTCTTTTGACGGCCTTCTCTTTGAGGTCGTGCCGTTTGTCGATGGTGGATTTTCCACGCCCCACGCCGATTTCGACCTTTACGCGGCTGTTCTTCCAGTAAAGTCTGAGCGCGACAAGTGTCTGGCCCTCGATCGCGCTGGCAGAAAACAATTTGGCAATCTCCGTCTTGTGCAGCAAGAGTTTGCGGCGCCGTTTTGGTTCGTGCTGGGAATGACTCGCACGTTCGTATGGCTGAATATCTGCGTCGTAAAGGTAGGCCTCGTTGTTCTCGACGCGCGCGAAGGCGTTATTGAGGTTCGCGAAGCCGGCACGGATTGATTTGACCTCCGTTCCCTGCAGCGCGATGCCAGCTTCTATCTTTTCGAGAATTTGATAGTTATGGAACGCGCGACGATTGGAAGCGATCTCGGCGGACATAAGTCCCTCCCGCGAGCGGTTAAGATCCGCTAACCTTTGGCGGCGGGTTCGGGCTGAAACTCGAAGGTCAGTTTGCCGTCAATAATCTCTTTTAACGCGACATCGGCGTTGGACATGCGCGGTCCTACTTCGACGAGGGGACGGTGACCCATGGTCAATTGCCGTACACGCTTGGACACGAGATTCACCAGCAGAGCGGTGTTGGGAATGATTTTCGATGCTTCCTCAAGAAGTTGACTGGACATAATTGGCTTACCTTGACCCGGGGCAGAACGCCGATGGCACAGGGAGGAGGAAGGTGGGGAGAGAACTTGAAGTTGTCAAGTGGTTTTAGGGCGGATGCCAAAGATGCAAGAGAGTTTGAACAGAAGCAAAGGGAACAAAGGGCTGGCGATCGGTATTGAGCGGGCAAATTGTCTTTGCTTGCTTCTGTCACGGCGTTTAAGGGCTTTGTTAGGTCAGGGGTCCGCCGTGAGGAAGTCGACTTGGTCAGCCGTCAAGGTGACTTCCGACGCGCTAAGCGACTCCTCCAGATCCGCTACGGTTTTCGGTCCGACAATTGGAAAAACTGGAAAAGGTTGCCCTAACAAATAGCCGAGGACGATCTGAGCGATGCTGTAACCTGTTTTGGTTTGGAGCGCCTTGAGTTTCTTGTACCGGTTTTCATTTGGAGGATGGTGAAACAGGCCTTTCACGAGGTCCGAGGCCTTGGCGATGGTGCCATTGTCCAATCGCCGGAAATAGCCGCTCGCTTGAGAAGTGTAGCGAGCCTTGGGTGAGCGCCCTTCGTCGAAAGGATGAGACTGTCCTGCCTCTTGCGTTTGCGGAGCCATCGCCCGAGAAATTCTTCGCTGCGATGGCTTCCACCGGGAATCCATGCGGCGTAAACCTCGGCGGTATCAAGGACGTTGCCTCCCAAATCAACGTATCTATTCGTGATTGCTTCCGACACGGAATCCTCCACCACGGAACCAAATTCCGCGGTGCCAAGGCATAGCACTGAAGCTTCCAAAGTGGTGCGGGGGATTAGACGGGTTCTCATTGGTTACTTTTTCGATGCGGTCTTTTCGTGGGCGACGGCTTGGCGGAGTCGTCCAGTTTCTTTTCGTTTTCCGGCTCTTTCTCAGCCGGGTTTGTGGCACCTGATCCGGCTTTCTGTTTCAGTTCATAAAAGACTTTCAGGTAATCGTAGGTCGGATAGAACTCTGTTCGAAACGCTCCCCAAACGCCGTGTTCGAATGCCAGGTTCACTTCCCGGAGTTTCTCGGGCGGAAAACGAAGCGTGATGATGTGTCCGATGCCCATGACGATGTTGTAGGAAAGAATCTCGACGCCCTCCGGTGGGAAGCTTTTGCGGAACCCTGTCTTTTCGAGGTGATCATTGATTTCGTCGACCGTCATCGACTGATCGTGGCGCAAGATGACCGTAAGTGTAATTTTCCCATCCGAATCCGGTTCCTGCGCACGCAGGGTCACAGCGAAAAGCAGGAGTAAAAGCGAGAATATCCGTTTCATCGCAGACAAGGGTAACACACGAGTAAAGAGAGAAGAATGAGGGAGAGGTAAACCTTGGGTATACGAGCGCCCCTTCGGCCCTCTTCTTTCGTTCTCGTCCTCGTCGTCGTCCTTCGTCCTCGATTTCTTCGGCACGAGCAGAGCACCGGTCGGTTTCTCCGTTCCCGTGTCTTATCTCCATTGCAAACGTTTCAGCCAACGATCATCCAGGACGAAGGGACGACCACGACGACGAGAACGATTAGAAAACCAAGCAGCGGAATAAGACCAAAACGAAAATCTCAACGACCCTTATTCCTGCCCTGGTTCGATCTGTGCCGGTCGCTCTTCGGAATCACGGCCGCGCGTCCATCCGGGCGGATCACTCGCCGGGAACGATTCTTCGCCCGCTTCCTCCACTTCGAATTCGGCCGGGTCGGCCTCTTCAGGTTTCCCGACAGGCTGACTCCCTTCGTCCAGTGCTGTTGCGCTCATCCGAGAAACTTGGAACGTCAAAACGGCTTGGCAAGTCCAACATTGGGAAAGACGGGATCCGCCTCTTCCGTGCGATCCTTTCGCGCGAGATTTTCGTTCTAGCAGCTTTCATAGTCGACGAGCCGGATTAGGGTCAGCCGGGATGACTTTCGAACTACTCAGGATAGATCCGTTGTCGCGAGCTCGCCGGGGCAGGCTATTCACTCGTCACGGGATCGTGGAAACACCTATCTTTATGCCCGTCGGCACGCAGGGTACCGTCAAGGCGATGACCCCGGACGAACTCAGTCGCGTCGGGGCTCAAATCATCCTCGGCAACACCTATCACCTCTTCTTGAGACCCGGGCTGGACGTGATCAAACATTTTGGCGGGCTACACCGATTCATGAGCTGGAGCCGTCCAATCCTGACCGACAGCGGTGGATTCCAGGTTTTTTCGCTCGCCAAACTCCGGCGTATTGAAGAGGAAGGAGTCCACTTCAACAATCACATCGACGGGTCCCCCTGCTTTCTCAGTCCGGAGATCGCGATGGAGATACAGGCAACGTTTGGGTCGGATGTGGCAATGGCTTTCGACGAGTGCACGCCTTATCCGTGCGAAGCGGAATACGCATCGGTTAGTCTGGATCGCACGTTGCGTTGGGCTCAACGTTGCCGCAGCTGGATTGCGTGCCAAAGCGATGAAAAGCGACCGCTCCTCTTCGGCATCGTTCAAGGTGCAACGTACCGCGATCTACGCGAAAAGAGCGCTCGCGCGCTGGTGGAAATGGAATTTGATGGATACGCGATTGGTGGGGTGAGCGTCGGCGAACCCGAGTCCGAGATGATGCGTGCCATCGAGTTCAGCGAACCGTTCCTGCCCGCAGAGCGGCCGCGTTACGCGATGGGCCTTGGGACCCCAGCGCAGATTGTGGAAATGGTCGCTCGCGGAATCGACATGTTTGACTGCGTGCTCCCAACTCGACTCGCGCGGAACGGCACGGCATTCACCGAAATCGGAACAATCAACCTGAAGAACAACCCCTATCGTCTCGACGAGCGCCCAATTGAAGAAGAATGCGCCTGTAGCACGTGCCAGACCTTTACGCGCGGATATATCCGCCACCTGGTCAAAGCTGAAGAAATTCTCGGTCTTCGTTTGATCACGACCCACAACCTCCATTTCTACCTGAACCTCATGCACCGAATCCGAGCGTCGCTCGATGAGGATTCATTTCCCTCATTTCGGCAAAAGTTCGTCGCTCAATACATTCGACACACCAACGAAAACCAGACCTGATTTTTTCTCTTAACATGCAAGCGGGCCGTCGTCGACCTTGTCCTGGATGATCGTTGGCTGAAGCGTTTGCAATGGAGATAAGACGCGGGAACAGAGAAACCGACCGGTGCTCTGCTCGTGCCAAAGAAATCGAGGACGAAGGACGACGACGAGGACGAGAACGAAAGAAGAGGGCGCTTGTTTCGCACTGACACCTCACCTTCATCCCGCCAAGAGGGTGAATGCTTCTTGATATTTTTGTGCGGTTTTTTCGATGACGGTCGCGGGGAGATGAGGTGCGGGAGGGGTTTTATCCCAGTCTAACGTCTCAAGGAATTCGCGAACGAATTGTTTATCGTAGCTGAGCGGGCTGGCGCCGACCTCGTAATGATCGGCAGGCCAAAAGCGTGAGGAGTCAGGGGTCAAACACTCGTCGATTAAAAGGATTCGATTGTCGCGAAACCCAAATTCGAACTTGGTGTCTGCGATGATGATGCCACGGTTGGCAGCGTGCAAGCTGCCCTCCGCATAAAGGGTCAGACTAAGATCCCGTACAGCGGTCGCAGTCTCGAGCCCGAGGATCTCGCAGCATCGCGACCAGGAAATATTTACGTCATGGCCGGATTCTGCTTTGGTGGCCGGTGTGAAGATCGGCTCTGGCAGCCGAGCGGCTTGTTTGAGGCCCGCTGGCAAATGGATGCCGCAAACGGTTCCGGATTCCCTGTATTCCTTCCAGCCCGAACCAGCAAGGTAGCCACGGACGACACACTCGATCGGAAGTGGAATCGATTTCCAAACGTACATTGAACGGCCGCTCAGCAACTTCGCGTAAGGCGCCAGGGTTTCAGGAAATTCCCCAGAATCCGCCGTGATGAAATGATTTGGAACCCGGCAAAATTTTTGAAACCAAAATGCCGATAGCTGGGTCAGGATCTCGCCCTTCCTCGGGATTGGGTCGGGCAGAATACAATCGAACGCGGAGATGCGGTCGGTGGCGACGATGAGAAGAGTTTCCTCAAAATCGAACACCTCGCGAACTTTTCCGCTTCGGATTTTGCGAATGCCAGGAAGGTCGACGGACATCACGCCGCTCATTGCGAAACCTTTTCCAGCAGTTCCATGACTTTGAGCTCTATTTCTGGTAGCGCGTCGATGGAGGAGCGGTAAGGGATATCGGAGACATCCCAGTAGTCAATTTGATCAGCCCATGTCGGAAATTGATTCAACATCATCTGAAGATGCTCCGAGCGATCCATGGCGATGCGATGAACCGATTGGAGGAGATCCTCTTCGGAGAGCTGGATTCGCCCCAGGCCGGTGTGGCGGAGCTCGATTTGGCGCGTACTCAGTGCGTCGGTGGTGAACGTTGACAGGTAACCTTCCGCGAGGTGGACAGCTAGTCCGCGTGAAAATGCAGTCCAACGGATTTTTCGTTGCTCGGCGTGGTGGTTGAAAACGGCTTCCGCGAAGCGGCTCCGGTAAAAATTTCCCGTGCAGATGAAAAGAACCCGGCTGGGCATGCCCGCGGCTGGCGAAGTTTCAGAACTTGGTTCCACAAAAAAGAACGCGGTGATTGGTTTAAATGCGTATTATTTCTCTTTGATGCGTCTTCGGGACCACTCCTGCAACTCGAATTCCGGTGCAAGTTCAGAATTTCCGGCTAGCCCGAAGGAATTTGCTTATTTCGCGGAATGCCCCTTAATTCGAGGGCGAAATGAGTTTTCAGGACCTCGGGGTGCAAGAAGCGGTGGTGCATGGCGTGCAATCCCTAGGCTTCAACGAGCCAACACCAATCCAAGAGAGATGCATCCCACTGATTCTTCAGGGGAAAGATGTCGTCGGATCAGCGCAGACCGGTACCGGGAAGACGGCGGCATTTGCGCTTCCGGTATTAACACTTCTTCGGAAGCGAGGTGCGCCGCGATGCCTGGTTCTAGAGCCGACGCGTGAGCTGGCAATTCAGGTCGAGACGGCGTTTCAGTATTACGCGCGTTTCACCGAGCTGGAGATTGGCGTATTTTATGGGGGTGTTGGTTACGATCGTCAAAAAAGTCTTTTGAACTATGGAATTGATGTGATCGTTGCAACCCCAGGCCGGCTTTTGGATCTGCAGCAGCAAGGCGTGCTGAAGCTCAATTCGATTGAGATTCTCATTCTCGATGAGGTCGATCGAATGGTTGACATGGGATTTTTGCCGGATGTTCGCCGGATCGTTCAACTTTGTCCGGTATCCCGGCAGACACTGTTATTTTCGGCGACAATTCCCCCTGAGATTGAGAGTTTGTGTTCCTGGGTGTTAAAAGATCCGGAGATAGTCGAAATCGGGGAACGCCGAGCTGTTGCTGAGAACGTGACACACGCTTTTTACCCGGTCGCTTCGGCGCAGAAATTCGATCTTCTGGTTTCGTTGCTCGAGGGGATTGAGTTTAAGAGTGTTCTTGTTTTCACCCGGACCAAACAGACCGCGGACCAAATTTTGGATCGCTTGAAGCGCTTGAATCATTCGGTCACAGTCCTTCATTCCGACCGGACCCAGAAGGATCGGATCAGCGCGCTGGAGGGATTCAAGTCCGGCAAATATGAGGTGCTGGTGGCGACAGATATTGCGGCTCGCGGACTCGATGTGGTCGGCGTCACGCATGTGATCAACTACGATATTCCGCTGCATCCAGAAGATTACGTTCATCGGATTGGGCGCACCGGCCGAGCCGAACAGGTCGGAGACGCTTTCACGTTGGTGATTGCCGAGGAATTAAAAGCAATGTTGGACATCGAAAGGTATGTCGGGCAGAAAATTCCGCGACAGAAGCTGGACGGCTTCAATTACGTCTACACCGCTCTGTTTGAGGAGGGCAAGGGACCGGTCAAACCGGTGAAAGGGTTTCGCACCAGCAAAGGGTATTCTTTCGGGCGCTACGGGCGCTAGAATAGTGGGGCAGAACTCAGAATTCAGGAGTTGCAGCAGTTGCAGAATACGCGGGCAAGGTCTTTATCTAAAAATGCAGGACAAGCCCCGAGTCGTGAGTAAGGCGTCACGCCTTACACTGGAGTTTGGACATTTAGGGAGAATACTCGCGCGTTCGCCAAGGTTTTTTCGAAAACGTCTTCTCAATCAATACGGGCCTGCCTGACTTGGCTAGCGGCCCTTTTTTGGGCCGAAGGGTACGGCCTGAAGGGCCAAGAGCCCAGGCTAAAGCCCATGCGCGTCAACTTAAGCGCCTAAACGGGAGTCTTAAGCGCCGAAGGCGCGTGGGAGCTTAGCCCAGGGTGGAGCGTAGTGGAACCCTGGGTAGTGAAAAAAATGCGGCGTAGCTGAAGGGGCGGTGGAAAACGCTCCCGCGATGCAGGATGTTTGCCATCGGAGGCCGGCTCACGCCCCTACTACAGGGCGGAACGGGTTTTTTTGATCTAAACCAGGCTAAAGCCTGGCTAAAGCCTGGGCTAAGTTCTCCTGGCCCTTCGGCCGCAGCCTATAACGCTTTAGCTAAGCATAGCCCAAGCTTTAGACCCAGCCGCGCAAATGGCGGCGAAATATCTAAACTCCAGGGTAAGGCGAGACGCCTTACATACTTCGGAAATGACAAGCATCTGCCGGGGAAAACCTTCGCCCAAGCTCCTGAACTCCTGGAACTCCTGAATTCACTGGAGCAGAACTCAGAACTCAGGAGTTGCAGGAGTTGCAGAATATGCGGGCAAGGTTTCTATCCAAAAATGCAGGACAAGCACTCCTTGGAAAAGTCTTCGCCCGAGGTCCCAAATTCTCGAGCTCCTGAACTCCTGCAACTCCTGAATTCTGAATTCTGAATTCCGAAGAAGCTATGCTTTACCCAAATCCGCCAGTATTTCATCTATCGCCGAGGATATTCGGTCGGCATGTTTCAATCTGGCCCTCCATGCTTTTGGGATGGCAGCGATTCCGAGATGCGCTCCAAGCCAGCCACCGAGCATGGACGCTCGTCCGGCGCTGTCGCCACTGGCGCGGAGAGTGGCAAGGATCGCGCTCTCAAAATCATCCGGGTGCTTTAGCAAGGCATGAATCGAAGAGGGAAAACTCTTAGGCAAAGGGCAACCCTGTCCAAAGGTCAAAGTCGCTTCGGTGACCTCATTCAGAGTTTCCTCCAGAGCCTCGCGCGTCTTGCGCCTGATCTCCTGACCGAAGTGTGGTTCGACCGCAAGCGTTTGTTCTTCCGCGCGTAGAAGTGCGGTGTGGACATCGCGTCTTTGAAGGAGCTCCGACAACAGCAGAGCGTTGAACTTCATGTAAGCGACCGCTCGATCGTTGTTTTGGCAAACGCGTGTCGCCTGCTCGACCACCGTCACCAGCTTCGGGTCATTCCAATATCGAACGGTCAAAGCCGCCAAACGGGAAGCGGCCGCCATTTGATCGTCGTCTGCACCCTGTTGAAAATCGAACATATCCGCCGGCTTTGAGCTCGCGAAGGCCTGGAAGTTTGCGAGCGTCCCGGCGGTGGCCTGGTCGATGTAGCCGGTATAGGCGCCTGGTCGAAAGGTTTCCACGAAGCTGCGCCCAAACGCTTTCGCGTCGAACTTGCCCTCTCTCGCGAGAGATTCGAGCAAAACCAGGGCGCCGTCGCCGTAATGGGTCTGGTCTCCAGGCTGTTTTCCAAAGTGATAGTGACCTTCCAAAGGCGCTTCGAATCCGTTGATGCCCCCAGGATAAAGCTGTTGGAGTTCGTTGAGATCATAGATCCAGTGAGTGCCCAGAGCCGCAGCATCTCCCACAAACTGACCCCAAACGGCTCCGCGGAGCCGGTCGTCGAGTGTGATATTCTTGAGTGCGTCAACTTCGATCATCAGCACTCAATTGTAGCGCCTTGAGTACCGGAGTGAAACTTCGTATTTGCAGCGAGTTGTCAGGGTGAATCGGTGCGGAATAATTCATCGTTGGCTTTCGCTTGAGACCCGGGTAACAGTGGCGGATATAGGCGGTACAATTGCTCAACTGATTCGTAGTCAATGCGCAAGGCGAAGATTTTAGGTGCGTTCATTTTTCTGTTCTGTCTCGCAATCAATCCCGGTCTTGCAGAAGCGTCCAGCACCTCAAAGCACAAGTCTTCGAGCAAACACACGACGTCTAAGAAGCATGGGGCCTCAACTAAGGGAAGTTCAAAGCATCACTACGCTAGGCATCACCGGGCAAACAGGTCGCAAGGACCGACGGTCGAGCAAGTGCCTCAGGAGATTTTTCCACCCGGCCACAAGTTTACCCCCGAGGAAAAAGCAGAGGCGAGCGAGATAGGCGCGATGGTGCAGAACGGGTTGTGGAAAGAGGCGTTTAAGGCAGCGACCAAAGCTGGGAAACAACATCCGGAGAGATGGTGGCTTCAGGCGGCTCGAGCGGCTGCGGCTTCGAATTTGAATCGGCCGAAAGATGTGATTGATGCAGTCAACGCCGCGATTCAGAGCAACGCTGGGGACGCTAATCGGCTGAATTTGGCGCAGCTCTATACGCTCAGAGCGAATGCCTATAGCAGGCTGGGTCGCAAGAGCGAAGCACTGACCGATTTCCAGAGCGCGATCAAACTATCGAAGACCGACCCGTTTTGTCGAGCTGGCGCTGCATGGCTGTATGCGACCAGTTCGGACGCCCAGCTACGCAACGGCGCAAGTGCGATTGCATTGGCGACAGAAGCCGCAAAACTCACCCAGTGGAAAGATGACACGGTGCTTGACGTGCTGGCAGCCGGGTATGCGGAGGCCGGGGACTTTAGTTCTGCGCAAAAATGGGAAGAAAAGGCAATTTTGCTCGGCTCGGAACAAGACATCCCATTTTATCAGCGCAGACTCCTGAGTTATCAGTCCGGCAAAGCGTGGCGTGAAAATTCGAATTAAGCGTTCAACGTTTAACGTTTGCGAGGCGCTGAAATCGTTGTTGTTCTCCAAGGCTTTGAGAAGGCAAAAAGGGACCCTTACGCGTCAAACGCCAAACGTTGAACGCCTCCCCCTTATCGCCATTCGTGCTTCGGGTATTTGCGTTGTAATTCCTGTTTGATCTTCGGATAAGCGTCTTTCCAGAAGGTGGAGAGATTTTGCGTGGTTTGAATCGGGCGATGGTTGGGTGCCAGGATCTGCAGAAGAATGGGGACGCGACCTTCGCAGATCGCGAGCGATCCATCGACTCCATACAAGTCCTGGATCCGTGCGGCGAGGAGAGGTGCCTGGTTCTCAACGTATTGGAGTTTGGCCTGGCGACCGTTCGGCAATTTGTACCGCGCAGGCGCGAATTGATCGAGTGCCTGCTGCTGGAGGGTCGAAAGCCAGGATTTAACGACAGGCCATACCGCGCGGTCCTTGATCTCTTTGTAGCTTATTGCACCGTGACAGATTTGTTGCACGAGATGAAATCGGGCTTCTCCGTTAATATGCGGTAATCCCAGTTCGGGATACCATTGGGACAAGCAGTTGAGGCGTATGACCCATTGCTCGACATCATGCGACCATTGCGTGAGCGGACACCGGGCGGCGATTACCTCCTTCGCCAGCAGCTCGGAGGCCCTTTCATCGGGAGGTGCGTCCAGTTTTATACTTTGAAGGACGAGGTCCCGAAAGAGGAGTTCTTTTTTCTCCTGAACGCGCCGCGCTGCCGGATCAAAGAAAATCTGATCCGATGCCCGGAAATCGTCAGGGAAAAGTTCGCGAAGCCATTCTTCACGGACACCCGTGACCTGAGAGAGCAGAACGATCAGTTCGTCATTCCGGCCCTGGATTTCACGAATCTCACCGGCAACGAACAGCGGACTCTTTTGGACGACACTTTCTCGAGCCAGCACGCCATGTCTGCGGTGGACCAGATCGCAACGGAGCGTCCCGGCATCGACACGCTTGGCTAAATGATCCGAAAATCCCACGAGCATGCATTTCCCAAGCGCTTCGGCATCGAACTCGTCGACTTTCTTCTCGATGTTTAAACCCTCGGTCTCTGGCGATCTCGACGAACTGTTCGAATACCGGGGCGATTTGCTGGGTGATGGCATAACGAATGCCAAGGCGGCGTGCCTTGTCTGCGCCATGTTGTTGAGCGTATAGCCACGCGCGAATCAAAACGAAGAAATCTGACTCTAACTCCTTGCCGAGCAACAGTTCCCGGTCATGCTCCATCTGGTTGTTCTCGCTTCGACTGAGCAGGTGCCGCTCTTGGGTAATCGCAGCGACCAGCGCGATCGTCGAAACACAACCGAGTTCGTCCGCGATCAAGAGCATACGGGAGTACCGCGGATGAACCGGAAACGAGAGCATGCGGCGGCCGAGAGGGGTGATTTTTCCAGTGCGGCGCTCTAACGCGCCGAGATCTTCCAACAACTCAATCGCACGGCGCAACGAATTCGGGTCAGGCACCTCGATCCAACCGAACCGTTCAAGATCCGTCACACCAGCCGCTTTCAGATTGAGCAGGACCTCGGTGAGATCGAGACGCTTGATTTCGGGGAGATCCTGCGAACGCCGCCCCAGTTGATCTCGCTCTGACCAGAGCCGGAGACAACGTCCCGGGGCGGTACGCCCTGCCCGGCCTGCTCGCTGGTCGGCCGATGCCCGACTGATTTTTTCCGTGATGAGGGTGTTGATTCCGCGGTGCGGATCGTATTTTGCGATCTTTGCGAGGCCGCTGTCGATCACCAGAGTCACGCCGTCAATGGTCAACGAGGTTTCGGCCACGTTGGTTGATACCACGATCTTCCTTTCGGGGTAGGTTGCGACTGCGGCATCCTGCGCTCTTGGGGAGAGGTCGCCGTGCAAGGGCAGCACGACTCCTTTGAAGTCGGAGCGCCGGAATTCCTGGATGGTGCGCGCGATTTCAAAAGCGCCCGGCATGAATACCAAAACATCTCCTCCGTCGTCCGGGGCTTGAGCAAAAGCGTCCGCGGCGACTTCCCAAGGGCGGTTCATCGATCGTTTCGCGCTTCAGGTACTCGATCTCGACTGGGAACATGCGTCCTTGCGAAGTGAGCACGCTGCAGGGGCGCAGATGGGTCTCCAACAAATCGGTGTCCAGCGTGGCGGACATGACGACGATTTTCAGGTCCGAACGAACCGAAGCTTGAATTTCGAGGGCGCGAGCCAGTGCAATGTCACCGTACAAATGGCGTTCATGAAATTCGTCAAAAATGAGCACCGTTACGCCGGTCAGGCGGGGATCACCGACCATTTGCCGGAGTAAAACTCCTTCGGTGACAAAACGGATCCGGGTGCTTGCCGTGGAAACATTGTCGAGGCGGATCTGGTAACCGACCTCTTCACCCAGGCGGCCGTTTCTTTCGTGGGCCACGCGCGCCGCCAACATCCGAGTCGGTAACCGGCGCGGTTGCAATACGATAATCTGACCACTCCCCGCCAGCCCGTGATCCAGGAGCATTTGCGGAATCTGCGTTGACTTCCCGGAACCCGTGGGGGCCTGAAGGATAAGGCGCGGTAGGGATTGGAGAGCTGCGATGCAACGCGGTTGGAGCTCGTAGATAGGAAGATGGGACTGCACGACCCCGGGGAATTAAGGGCGGGAAGAAAAAAATGCGAGTAGATTGTTCTTCGGAGGCCGACCATCGACGACGCGAGGTTCAATCTGGGGCAGGTGCGAGTCTCATCTCTGCAGTTGAAACCGCAGGCTGGATTCTGTCATCTTCGCGCTTTTTTTCAATCGATGGTAGCGTTCCGGGAAGAACGTCGGTAGATGCACACGATTTTACGAGTTTTTAAATACATTCGGCGATACCCATGGTTGGCGACGGGAACGGTCGGTTTCGCGGTTCTGGCGACTTTGATGGTCATCGTGTTTCCCACGGTCACCCAGCGAGTGATCGATGATGCGATTCGTGGCAGGAGACCGGAGTTGATCCCGCCACTCGCATTGCTGGCGATCGGCGCATTTTTGGTCCAGAGCGTGTCTAATGGGGTTAGAATCGTTCTGAACAACACCTTCGAGCAGAAAGTCATTTTCGATTTTCGCAGCGACCTGTACGACCATATTCAGAAACTGCCACTGCGCTGGTTTGATTATCGGGCCACCGGCGACATCATGACTCGGGTTCTGGAGGATGTGAATTCGGTGGAGCGTGTTCTGATCGACGGCATTGAACAGGGAACGGTTGCCATCCTCCAGGTGTTGATCGTGGGCGTGCTGCTCTTTATCCGCGAGCCATGGCTCGCGACCTTGACGATGCTCCCGATCCCTTTTCTCTTCGCGGGTGCTTTGATCTACACGCTTTCCGCCCGATCGCGCTACCGGTTGCAACGGCAAGCGGCTTCCGCGATGAATTCACTGCTCCACGACAATTTATCGGGGGTCCGCCAGATCAAGGCTTACGTGCGCGAACGCCAGGAGCATGGGAGATTTAACAGGGCGAGCAAACGATTGAAGGAAGCCACGCTCATCGTGATGCGAGCGTGGGCGATCTACGATCCGTCGATGGATTTTCTGACCTCCTGCGGCCTGGTGATCGTCACCTGCTTTGGCGGCATGGCGGCGCTGCAGGGCCGAATGGAGATTGGAGAGCTAGTGGCGGCCCTGATCCTCGTCCGTTTCCTCTACGAGCCAATTGGGAGGCTGCACCAATTGAACCAGATGCTGCAAAGCGCTCGAGCGGCGGCCGAACGAGTCTTTGAAATTCTCGATGAACCGGCCGAAAGCGATCTAGTTGAAGCTGAACCATTTGATCCGGTTGGGCGCATCGAGTACCGGAACGTGTCGTTCTACTACAGCGACGACCAGCCGGTGCTAAGAGATGTTTCGTTCGTGGCTGAGCCGGGCCAGACTATTGCGCTGGTCGGCGAAACCGGGGCGGGAAAATCGACTTTAGTCAATCTTTTGCTTCGCTTCTACGAACTGAGTCCGATGGGAGGTGACATTCTAATCGATGGCCGATCGGTTCGCAGCCTTTCCAAGCACGCGATCCGAAACGCGACAGGTTTTGTGAGTCAGGAAAGCTTTTTGTTTAACGGAACAATCCGTGAAAATCTGTTGTTCGGAAAACCCGAGGCGACCGAGGCGGAAATTTGGTCGGCGCTTCGCGCGGCGAACGCGGATAAGTTTGTTTCGCGGCTACCGGCCGGCCTGGACGCTGGAGTAGGCGAGCGCGGGATACGGCAGAGCGTTGGCGAGAAGCAGCGAATATCCATTGCGCGACGATCATCTTTAATCAAACATGTGAAACCTCAGGGATATTGAACACCGCGGTGGACCTCGTTGCCTCCATTGCAGCGACGGAGGCGATGAAGTTGCTGTTAGGAGATGCGGCGGCGAATCATTTGCGGAAAACCCTGCGCTCCTTTGATGTGTGGAAGAACGAGCATGCGGAGATCGCGGCGGCGAATCCTCGACCGGACTGCCGGGTATGCGGGAAGCGGGACTTTGTGCATCTGGCGGGCGAAGGGCGTCCACATATCACCATGTGCGGACGAAACTCGGTGCAGATTCACGAGCAGGCACGGCCGATCGATTTTTCCGAGATGCAGCGACGCCTGGAAACGCACGGCGTCGTTCGGCACAATGAATTTGTGCTCAAGTTTTGGCATGAGCCTTTTGAGATGACGCTGTTTCCCGACGGAAGGGCCATCATCAAGGGAACAACCGACACTGGCGTCGCGCGCAGCCTATACGCTCGTTACGTGGGGAGTTGAAGTGGTTGCGGTGCCGGAACGGCGAAAAGAAACATGGCTGAGAAGCGACTCAATGGCAAGACGGCTCTCATTACGGGCGGCGCTGGCGGTATTGGACGGGCCACCGCAATGCTCTTCGCACGCCAGGGCGCGGCGGTGGTCATTATTGACTTGAGCCACGAAGCGGGCCAGGAGATGGCGCGCGAAATCACCGGTGCCGGGGGGCGCGCGATTTTTGAACGCGCCGATGTGACCCGCGCTGCCGACTGCCGGCGCGTGGTCGAACGCACGTTGCGCGAGTTCGGCAGCATTCATGTACTGTTCAACAATGCCGGCATCGTCCGCCGAGCCTCGGTGATTGAGACTAGCGAGGAAGATTGGGACGCGGTGATGGCGGTCAATGTAAAATCCATCTTCTTGATGTCGCCGCGAAGTCGTCCCGATCATGGTGAAAGCGCGCGGTGGATCGATCATCAATACGGCTTCCGGATGGGGTCTGGCGGGTGGAGCGCAGGCGGCGGCTTACTGCGCTTCAAAGGGCGCAGTCGTGCTGCTGACCAAGGCCATGGCCATTGACCATGGCAGACACAATATTCGCGTGAACTGCATCTGCCCTGGGGACACCGATACGGCGATGTTGCGCAGCGAGGCGCGGCAATTGGGCGAAACAGAAGATCGATTTCTCTCGGACTCGGCCAAACGTCCTCTGGGACGCGTCGGCAGGCCGGAGGAAATCGCGCACGCTGCCTTATATCTCGCTAGCGATGCCGCATCATTTGTCACTGGAACGGCGCTGGTGGTGGATGGCGGGGGTCTGGCGGGTTCGGGCTAAAAGCATGCGGTTGAAAAATAAAGTCGCTCTGATCACAGGCGGCACATCTGGCATTGGCGAAGCCACAGCAATGCTCTTCGCCAAAGAAGGCGCCAAGGTTGCGATCATGGGGCGTAATGAAGAGCGCGGCCGCGCTGTTGCTGAGCGAATCACGCGGGATGGTGGAAATGCTATTTTCATCCGCACTGATGTGCGCCGGGTGGAGAACTGCGGCAACGCTGTCGACAAGACACTTACTGCCTTTGGCTGTCGTCGACATTCTTTTCAACAATGCCGGCGTTTTCTACCCACACACGATTCTCGATTGCACGGAAGAAGAGTGGGATCTGCAGATGGGTATCAACCTGAAAGGCACTTTCCTGATGTCGAGGGCCACTTTGCCCGGGATGATTGAGCGGCGACGCGGCGTGATCATCAACAACAGTTCGGGATGGGGGATTGCGGGCGGAGATGCTGCGGTTGCTTATTGCGCATCCAAGGGCGGAGTTGTGCTGCTAACCAAGGCTATGGCGATCGACCACGGACACCAAGGCATTCGCGTAAACTGCATTTGCCCCGGCGACGTCGATACGCCCATGCTTCCCGAAGATGCGCGCATGCGCGGTTTGAAGTGGGAAGATTATCTGGCCGGATGCGCGAATCGCCCCCTGGGAAGAATCGGGACCGTGGATGAGATTGCGAAGGCCGCCTTATTTCTGGCTTCAGATGATTCTTCGTTTATGACAGGTGCTGCGCTAGTGGTGGATGGCGGCGGTTTGGCAGACTGAAGCTGCGACGGAACTCGAACCGAATTCAATATAAATGAATCCTGAATGACGCTAACGAACCAGGTACGAAACCGCACGCTCTCGCAGCAGTGGTTTGAGCGCGCACAGCAATCGCTGGTCGAAGGGGTGAATTCGCCCTCGCGCGGCGCCGCTGTCTACACGCCCGGCCCTATCATGCTGGAACGCGGCCAGGGGTCCAGCGTCTGGGATATCGACGGCAATGAATATATCGATTTCATGATGTCATTCGGCGCTCTCATTCAGGGACACGCCCACCCAACATTAATCAAAACCGTCTCGGAGGCGATGGCGGAAGGTTCCCACTTCGCCGCCGCGACTTCGGCGGAAATCGAGGCCGCGGAATGCTTTCGGCGCATGGTGCCATCCGCGGAAGTGGTGCGCTTTACTAACACTGGCAGTGAAGCGACCATGCTGGCTTTGCGGCTGGCGCGCGCGCATACGGGCAAACGCAAGTTCCTGAAATTCGAAGGTCACTATCACGGATGGTACGATCCCTTTCTGCTCAATGCGCACAGCCATCCGCCGGAGCAATTGGGTCCGGTGGAGAACCCGGCTCGAATTCCGGATTCCGAAGGCATTCCGGCATCCACTTTTGACGACGTTGTACTGGCACCCTGGAACGACGAGGCCGCATTCGAACGCGTGCTCAGGCAGCACGGACACGAACTGGCTGCAGTGATCACCGAACCCATCATGGCCAACATGGGTTGTATTCTTCCGCGTGATGGATACTTGCAGCGCCTGCGCGAACTCACGCGCGAGTATGGAGCCCTGTTGATTCTCGATGAAGTGGTTACCGGTTTTCGCTATGCCCCCGGTGGTTGTCAGGAATACTACAATGTGAAGCCTGATCTCAGCACGTTCGGCAAGGCTCTGGGCGCGGGTTTTCCTGTGGGCGCCGTGGCGGGACCTCGTTCCATCCTCGAGCGCATGCGCTGGAGCGACCACATGGTTCTGCACTACGGCACGTTCAATGGGCACCGCCTGACAATGAGAGTGGTGGCTGCCAACCTGGATTTGCTCTCTGCCCCGAACTCTTATCGCAAGCTTCACGCAATTGGCAACGCCGCGATTGCCGGCCTTCGCGAGGTGTTTCGCCGGCATCAGCTAAAAGCCCTCGTGCAGGGGTTCGGACCAATGTTCCAGGTTTACTTCACGGAGTGCGACGCCATCCACGATTACCGCGACTACTGCAAGTATGCGGATGCGAAACTCTATTCGCGCTTCGTGCACCGGCTGCTCGAGAGCGGAATCTATATGACACCTTCGAACGGCCTGCACTGGATTATCTCGACCGCGCACAGCGATGCCGATGTGGAAGCACTCATAAAAGCTGCCGACCAGGCCTGCTCGGGACTCTCGTGAAGGCCACCGTCTTTCTCGGTGGCGGACGAATCACCAGCGCACTCATCGCGGGATTGCGGCTTACGGAATATCGCCAACCTATTGTTGTGCATGACCGGCATTCTGCTAAGTTGCAGCAACTCAAGCGTCAGTTTGGCGTAATCGCCGAACCGAATCTGCATCGTGCCGTGGAAACCGCTCGCATTCTGGTTCTCGCGGTGCGGCCAAACTCAGTTCGCCAGTTGCTGAAAGAAGTCGGAACTCACCCAATTCATCGCCGATTGACGGCGGTCAGTCTAGCGGCCGGCATTCCTTTATCCGCGCTGCGGGCCGGCCTGGGGCCGCCTGTGCATTGGGCGCGAGCCATGCCCAGCCCCGTGTGCCGCAGCGGCTGCGGGCTCACAGCTCTGACCTTTGGCCGCGGCTTCTCTGCCGCTACGCGCGCGGACGTGCGAAACTTGTTTGCCCTCGTCGGCGAGGTACTGGAAATCCCTGAACACCGCTTCGACGCCTTCACCGTAACTTACTCGAGCAGTCATGGATATCACGCGCTGGCAGCGCTGATCGACGCGGCCAAGGCCATTGGGCTCGACCGCAAGACGGCGCGCCTGGCCGCTGCTCACGCGTTGGCGGATGGCATTGTGGCATGGCGCGAAAGCAATCTGAGGCTGGAGGAACTGATCCAAGAAGCCGCTACCCCCGGTGGCATCGCGGCCGCAGTTGTGGCTTCGCTCGAGGACGCGGGATACCGGCAGATGGTGGCGAAGAGTTTGCGGGCCGGAATCCGGCAGGCGCGAACGAATGCACGAACATGAAAAGGGAAAGTCCTTGCAAACGTCACTCCCAGACGATTAGAAGTCTGAAAAACAATTAACACACTTTTCACGTATTTTCGGCCCTGTTTTCTTGAATGAGAGCGACGACTTTTGCTATAACGGCGGGTCCGTTCAAAGGAGGGTCCGCCCGTGTCCGCTCGTCACGGCTTTCTGGGTCAATCCGTTACCACGTTTTCTTACAGCGCTCTGCTAGGTGCAGTCCTGACTCTCGCGAGTTTGTCGCAACTTGCGCTTGCGCAGCAAACGCTGGGTTCGATCGAAGGCACCACTTCTGACAAGAGCGGCGCCCTGCTTCGGAACGTGCAAGTAAGAGTTCACAATGTGGACACGGGCCTGGAGCAGTCCACGATTACCAACTCAACCGGGTCCTACCGCTTTCAGAACCTCCCCATTGGCACCTACACGGTCAGCTTTTCGTTGGAAGGCTTCGATAGCCAAGTCCATAGCGGCGTATTCGTTGTTGCGAACCGCACGGCCACGGAAACCGCGATCATGCAGGTGGGCAAGATCAACCAGACGGTGGAAGTCACGGCTACGAACTCTTTGAATCAAGTGGATACAACCAATGGCTATGTGCTGGGCTCGTCGATTATCGAGAACACGCCGCTGGGCACGGGCAGCTTTACTCAGCTGGCGCTGTTAAGCCCGGGCGTTCATGCCGACTTGCTGGCTGGCTCGGGATCAGGCACCGGCTTAGGCAACCAGGCCATTTTCGCGAACGGGCAGCGCGATACCAGCAATAGTTTTACGATCAATGCCATCAGCGGCAACAACCTATTCAACGGAAATTCGACAAGCCAGGTCGGTGGAAATCGATTTGTACTGAACACAGGCGAAAACTTTAACAATAGTTCCGGCGAGATTCAGACCAGCACTTCTGTGTATGACGCGATCGGTGAGGCATTGCCGACACCTCCACAGGAAACGCTGGAGGAGCTGCGAGTGAACACCTCGATGTACGACGCCTCCCAAGGATCCAACAGCGGCGCCCATATCGGGCTCATTACTAAGTCGGGAACCAATAAGTTCCACGGACAGCTCTACGAATACTTCCAGAACAGCTTCTGGAACGCGGCTCCTTACTTTCGCAACGCCGCGCCAGATTCAGTGATTCCACCTAACCTAAAGGTGCCGCCCCTGCATTACAATCGCTTCGGAGCTACACTGGGCGGGCCGATCTTCAAAGATAAGCTATTCTTCTTTGCTTCTTACCAGGGAATTCGCGTGACCGACGCTCTGCTTGGCTCATCCCAAGTGAACGTGCCGCTTCACCTGACTAGTGATCGACGCGCCTCAACTCTTATTCAGGTGGCGCAGCAAGATTTCGGCGCGACCGTGACGCAGGTAGATCCGGTCGCGTTACAGTTATTGCAGACCAAGCTGCCTAACGGCCAGTTCCTGATCCCGAACCCGCAAATTACGGATCCTGCCATCGCCAGCAGCCTTGGGTACGACGTGTTGGTGCAAGGCACGCCATCCGTCTTTCATGCCGATCAGGCGAATTTCAATCTGGACTTCGACCCTAGCAGCAAAGACAGATTGGCCCTTAAGTATTACTTCCAGCACAGTCCAACCTATAACCCATTCGCTTCACAAGGCGGCGGCAGCTCTGGAGGCGGCTTATTGGGCTTTCCTCAGGAACTCGACGCCGGGAGCCACGTAATTTCGCTCGACAACACCACCAATCTTACGTCGAATACCGTCTGGGAACAGCGCATCGGCTTCGTTCGGGAAAAGGCATTTGCCAGTACTAGCCAGCCTTTCGGCCCACAGCAGTTTGGAATCGATCTTTTCGGCAGTCAAAGGTTTCCAGGGATCTCCATCGATAACATGGCCGGGACTCAGACTTCTTATAGCGGAGGCTTGTCGTTCGGTCCGGTCACGAACTTCGCCAATGCGGGCATGTTCCAGAACAGGTTTGCGGGTGCCAGCGATCTGAACTGGCTCCACGGCCGCCACAGCATCGCAGTCGGGTTCAACTGGGATTATGTCCAGCTCAACATCATCAACCTGAATAATCAGGTTGCCGGACTCGAATTCAGCGATTTCCCGAGCTTTCTGACGGGAACGCTGCGCCCGGGTCTGGGGCACTCGGTGCTCTTTGACGGCACCAGCAATCGGCACTATCGCGCGAATGAAGCCGGCGCTTACGGCGAGGATAAGATTAAAGTGACCAAGAACCTCAACGTAAACTTGGGTCTGCGGTTTGATTGGGACGGGCCGTTATGGGAAAAGAACGGTCTGCTGACAAACTTCGATCCCGCGCTCTACAACTATTCAGGTCCAAACACTGACACGATTAGTAACATCGGCCTTGTTGTGGCTGGAAATAATCCGGTATTCGGAACCAAAGGAACCAGCAAGTCAACCCTGACCGGAAGACAGTGGGGATTTGCGCCGCGCGTCGGCATCGTCTGGAGTCCCTCAAATCTAAAGAATGTCGTGATCCGCGCGAGCTATGGAATCTTCTACGACCGCGGCGAGTTCTTCACCGAATTCTCTCCCAGCGCCGGCTTCGGATATAACGGGCCCTTCGGGGTAACGCTGGAGCCGCCCTTCACCCTGCCTGTGCCAGCTACCAGCAGCGGCACGTTTAGCAATCCATTTGGAACGGTTGCTCCGGCTCCTCCGCCGAACAATCTCTCTAGCGTCGCCGCTTTGGTCCCCAATCAGGCTGCTCTGATCAACGGCACGACTCCGTTTCTTTTTGGCGGCTACGACCCCAGAAACAAACTACCCTACTCTGAAAACTGGGGATTGGATTTCCAGTTCCAACCCACTGCGGACATTGTATGGACCCTGGGCTACCTGGGTAATCACGGAGTGCATCTGACGATGCCCATTCCATTCAACCAGCCTTCGATCGCGACACCTACTCACTCGGTGAATGGCCAAACGAGTTCCTATGGTTATCAGCCGGGCGATCCAAACGATCCCTCCTGCACAGGCGTAAATGCGGGCAATCCCTGCCCCACTCTTTTAGACGAACCCTACAACACGTCAACCGGAGGCAATACCGATCTGCGGGTTCCTTACATCGGTTACAGTCCAAACTCCGTTTTCTGGACCGCGAATGGAATCTCCAATTACAACGCTTTGGAAGCTGGCATAAATAAGAAAATGAAGCATGGGCTGCAATTGAGCGGTTCGTACACGTGGTCCCATTCGCTCGACGAACAAAGCGGCTTGGGACTTTTCTACAACGGCAACAATCCGCTGAATCCGCGGTCATCGTATGCTTCTTCGGATTTTGACCGTACTCACGTCGGAGTTGTTTCCTTCTTGTATCAGTTGCCGACGTTCGAGCGCGGCTCATCCTTGCAGAAGGGGTTTCTCAACGGTTGGGGAATCAGCAGCACGATGGTGTTCGAGAGTGGAGAGCCTTATAACGTCTATGATTTCTCCGGCTCGGTAGGCAGTCTCTATTACAGCGCCAACGATTTCATTACCAATCCGGTGGTTCCGCTGGCGCCAGGTTTTACTCCGTCAACGGCGCAGCAGCACGGCGATCCGGGAGCACAGCCTCCGGTACCGTCGCTTAACCCAAACGCGTTTGCGATTCCCCAACTGACAGCCGGCTCACCGCAGGCAAATGCGTTGGGCGTACCACAATGCGGCCCCACCACAACGGGGTTTGAGACTTTTTGCGATAACGTAGAGAACACTTTCTCGTCGGGCGGCCGTAACATTTTCCGCGGACCCTTTCAAGCTCGTGTTGACTTCTCTGTTCTCAAGGAAACGAAGCTCGGCGAGCGGTTTAGCCTGAAATATCAGGCCGATTTCTTTAATATTCTGAATCACACCAGTTTTGACACGCCGAACAACAACGTGACTTTCAATCCATGCTTCAATCCTAATCCGTGCTACACCTTTCCGCCTCAAGGGCAGCTCGGCGTGATTCAGCACACTCTGGGCAGTCCGCGGTTTATTCAGATGGCGCTGCATCTCGCATTCTGACAAATGCTCTGGATCTCTGGCGATCATAGAATGATTGAGGCCAAACGAGGGCTGGTCAGTTGCCTGCTGATCAGCCTCGTTCTTTTTCAGGCGCCGGCTGCCTTCGCCTGGGGCAACGAAGGCCACACTTACATCAACCGCGTTGCCGCACAGAAGATTCCCGCCAGCATGCCGCGGTTTCTGCGGCGGGCTGTGGTTGAGATCACTTATCTGGGACCGGAGCCGGATCGCTGGCGCAATCCGGCGGAGTTTGCGCTTAAGAATGCGCAGGAACCGGACCACTTTATTGACCTCGAACGCGTTGCGTGGCTCGATCCACTACCCAAGGGACGATACGAGTTCTACCGGAAGCTTTACGAGAAGCGGGCCGCGACCACCGATCATCCTGACGATTATCTTCCCGAACACGTTGGCTTGCAGCCTTACATCACGATGGAGGTCTATGGCCGGTTGAAGGCCGCGTTCCGGGAGTACCGTCAATTGAAGGCTGCGCATCAGCCGACGGCTTCGGTTGAGCAGGCGATCATCTTTTACGCTGGCTGGTTGGGCCACTATGTGGCCGATGGTTCGCAGCCGCTGCACACGACCATTCAGTACAACGGCTGGGTTGGACCGAATCCGAACGGCTACACCACCCAGCACGATATCCACGCGCAGTTCGAGACTGTTTATGTCGGGGCCAACATCACGGCCAACAATTTTTCAGCGTTGGTGCATGCGCCGGAGCGCCTGAATGATCCTTTCACCGACTACATCGCCTACCTGAAGCAATCAAATGGACTGGTCGAAAAGGTTTACGCACTCGAAAAGGCTGGAGGCTTTCGCGACAAGGGTTCTCCGGAAGCGTTCGAATTCACCACGCAGCGCCTCGCGGCCGGATCGCAGATGCTCGTGGACCTCTGGTACACGGCGTGGCTGGAGAGCGCCAGCGTTCCGCCGCCACCGGCGCGTCCCGCGCCAGCTCCCAAAGAGAACTAATTGCGTCCGAACTGAGCCGAGGCGGTGCCGCCTTGGAGCGCGTGATTACAGACAAAGAGAAATCTGGCTGCCCCCCAGGGATTCGAACCCCGATAACCTGCTCCAGAGGCAGGTGTCCTAGCCGTTGAACGAGGGGGCATTCGATTCATTATCCAATGAGTCGGCGAGGCGGTCAATTAGCTAAATTCTGCTCACCGCTGAAATTTGCATTCTGCCGGCCCTTCGACGATACACTCGGTTTGACTGCTGCGCCGCCCAAGGAGTTGTTTATGATTACTGCCTTTGAGAATGCTTCCAGAGACTACGCCGAAATTGCGCGCCGGCCGCTCAAAGCCGACCAATGCGGGCTCGTCGTGGTGGATATCCAGGAAAAACTTCTGCCGCCGATTTTTCAGAAGGAACAACTGGTTCGCAACGCGAAGCTGCTGATTCGCGCGGCCGGTGTGCTCAAGATCCCTGCGATTATGAGCACGCAATACGCGAAAGGACTAGGCAATACTGTGTCCGAGGTCGCTTCCCTGCTGCCGGAGACTGAGGCCATCGACAAAGATCAATTCTCCTGCTTCGGCAGCGACGTTTTCTGCACGCTGCTCAAGCGGCTCCCCGGTAATCGCAACACTCTGCTGTTGTGCGGCATGGAAAGCCACATCTGCGTGGTCCAGACGGCGTTGGCGGCCCTGCGCGAGGGTTATCTCGTGCACGTTGCATCCGACGCAGTGGGCTCGCGAACGGAATGGAACTGGAAGGTCGGCCTGGAAAGAATGCGCGCCGCAGGCGCAGTGATTTCTTCCACTGAGATGATGATCTACGAGCTGATGAAGTCTTCCTCGTCCCCGGCATTCAAGGAGATGCTGCCGCACTTGAAAGGATAGAGTGCTGACTGTCATCGCGGCGGCGCTACCGATGGTGGATGCGAAACCAAGGTCCCCTTCGACTTCGCTCAGGGCAGGCTCTCGCTTCGCTCGGGGACAGGATGTTGGGGAACAGGACTAGGCTTCGAGCTCCTTCTTTTTTACGCGGACCACGGTAATCTTCGCAAAGCCTTCTTCAAACGCGGGCGGCTTCAGCTTGGCAGCCATACGGCGCATCACATCCTCCGGCACAACCCGGTCGCGGCGTTCGTGGCGTTCGATGCAGACTTCGAGTGGCACATCGAAGAAAACCGCGTGCACCTCGTACTGGTAATCCTTGGCCAGCTTGATCCAGTGCTGGCGCTCTTGCGGCGTGAGGTTCGTGGCGTCCACATAATTCGTCGGACGCTTGGCAATGAGCCTTGCCTTCA
This sequence comes from uncultured Acidobacteriota bacterium, assembly GCA_963761915.1. Taxonomy (GTDB): domain Bacteria; phylum Acidobacteriota; class Terriglobia; order Terriglobales; family Acidobacteriaceae; genus Sulfotelmatobacter. Next base: position 291,685 of record CAVXIO010000002.1, on the reverse strand, counting down.
GCATGGAGCGAAGGTTCGAAAACACCAGGTCCTGATAACGCTGCTCGCGCACATCGTCAAAAAGTAGAGAGCGAACCAGATCGCTCGAGAGCGGGACCACGTTGTGGCGTTTGAACCAGGAACTCTTGCCCGAGCCGGGCAGTCCGATCGCCAGCACTACAATGCCTTTCGGCACAGGCTGCCCAGCGGCGGGAGTTGGCCCAGCCTTCGGCGGCGCCGCAACTCGTCTCGCGAACGGTTGAACTTTGCCCTTCGGCCTCGGCAACATCTGGCACATCCTCTTCGGAATGCTCCATCGGTAAGGCGGGGATGGATCCTTTCACGGCCGCCGGGGTAAAGGCTTGAGCTACTGCCTGCTCGCGTCCGCGGCCACCTCTTCCGCGTCCACCACGACGTCGGCGCCCTCGGCTGGGTTGGCTGGAAACGCCGGCAGCAGGCCGTGAGCTGGTCAGTTGCGCTTCGAAAGGCTGTTCCTCGGAGTGCTCACGGGCAGTCCGTGCCGGTCGAGGCTCGGATGCAGAAGGCGGTGGTGACGAAACTTCCGGCTCAATCTCCGCGGTATCGGCAGCGGGGTTGGCCTCCTGCTCTGCATCAAAATACGCCGGCTGCAAAGGTGGAGGAGCGGGCTGGTCGCCAGGCTCTGCGGGCTTTTTTTTGCGGCGCTGCAGGCGTTCGCGCATCCATTTACGCATGCAAGGCTTTTAACACATAAGAGAGGGCAGGATCAAACGGCGTAGGCTGGGAACGAACCAGACACGACAGCCGCGCAAATAGAACGCTGGCTCAGCCGCTAGAATAGCAGCATGCCTGAAACCATTCCTTCCGCGATTCACGGTCAGAAATATATCTCACTCGCGACCTTCCGCAAGGATGGAGCAAAGGTCGCCACGCCGGTATGGTTTGGAGAAGACGGCAACAAGCTTTATGTGATGACGCGCAGCGATCTGGGCAAGACCAAGCGCATTCGCAACAATCCGCAGGTGCGGGTGGCGCCCTGCACGATACGCGGAAAAGCGACAGGGGCCGAAGTTGCGGCAGTGGCGCGCATTCTCCCCCCAGAGGAACATGCCCACGCGAGGCAGACCATTAACCGGAAGTATTGGATGGCTCGGCTGCCGCTGCTCTGGAGCAGGACAGATACATATCTGGAGTTGAGCTTCCCATAGCGTGACTGGCAACGATCAGACGAATGGAATTCCATGATCGGGACAGACATGCCTCCGTAAGCGCCGTCGATCATTTACGCCGCTTCCTCCATCCTGCTAACATCATCTGTCCCTACGCACGAGTAGAATTCTGCCGTCGCATTCAACCGCATTCATAAGAACGGAGAAATCATGGCTATCAAAGTTGGCATCAACGGTTTCGGACGTATCGGCCGCAATGTTCTGCGGACTTCGCTCAACGATTCCAACCTGGAATTCGTCGCGGTGAACGATCTCACCGATCCGAAGACCCTGGCGCATCTTCTGAAATACGATTCCATTCTCGGCAACCTTCCGAACAAGATCAGCGCCACCGCTGACGGAATCAACATCGACGGCAAGACCATCAAGGTTTTCAAGGAAAGAGATCCGGGCGCGCTGCCTTGGGATTCCGTGGGCGCTCAGGTGGTGATCGAATCGACCGGGCACTTCACCGACGCGAACGACGCCAAGAAGCACCTGCGCGGATCAGTGAAGAAAGTGATCATCTCGGCTCCAGCGAAGAACGAAGACATAACGCTGGTACTGGGCGTGAATCAGGAAAAATACGACGGCGCCAAGCATCACATCATTTCGAACGCATCCTGCACCACGAACTGCCTGGCGCCTATCGCGAAAGTAATCAACGACACATTCAAGATTGTCAGCGGCACGATGACCACCATTCACTCCTACACCAACGATCAGGTGATTCTTGACTTTCCCCACAAAGACTTGCGGCGGGCGCGGGCAGCGGCAATTAACATGATTCCAACGTCGACGGGGGCGGCGAAGGCGCTGAAGCTGGTCATTCCGGATCTCGCGGGAAAGCTCGATGGCTTCGCCATGCGCGTGCCTACACCCAATGTCTCGGTAGTCGATCTGGTGGCATGGGTGGAAAAGAAAACTACAAAAGAAGAAGTAAACTCTGCGCTGAAAAAGGCATCTGAAAGCGGGCCGTTAAAAGGGTATCTGGGCTACGAAGAGAACGAACTGGTGTCGTCGGACTTCAAAGGCGATTCGCGCTCTTCCATCGTCGATGCGCCCATGACTTTGGTAGTGGGCGGCAACTGCGTGAAGGTGATCTCCTGGTATGACAATGAATGGGGATACTCCTGCCGCGTGCGAGACCTGATTCACTATATCGGCGATAAAGGGCTGTAAGAAAGTCTGGAACCCACTCGGCGGCAACGTCGAGTGGGGCGCTGTACCAAATCCTTACCTAAAATATCGTTTCTATTGAGGACGACCAGCCAAATGTCCAAGCTGTCCATCCGTGATCTGCCACTGAACGGCAACCGCATCTTCATGCGCGTCGACTTCAACGTTCCACTGGAAGACGGACGCGTGATGGACGACACGCGCATCCGCGAGACCCTGCCCTCCATCGAGTACGCGTTGCGGCACGGAGCGAGGCTGATTCTGGCCTCGCACCTGGGACGGCCCAAAGGCAAACCCAATTTAAAGATGAGCCTGAAGCCGGTGGCTGAGCGGCTGCGCATGGTGCTCGACAAAGAATTGGCGCGCGGCGAAAACGTAGGCTTCTGCCCGGATTGCGTCGGATCCGGAGGCGGAGGAAGTGGCCACGCAACTGGAGAAAGGTCAGACGCTCCTTCTCGAAAACCTGCGGTTTCATGCTGAGGAAGAAGCGAACGACGCGAACTTCGCCAAGCAACTAGCAAGCCTAGCCGACTTCTACGTCAACGATGCTTTCGGGGCGGCGCATCGGGCGCATGCGTCTACCGTGGGGATTACGAAGTTCGTCTCCAAATCGGCGGCTGGGCTGCTCATGGAGAAGGAACTGCAGTATCTGGGCAAGGCGCTGGAACATCCGGAGCAGCCGTTTGTTGCGATCCTGGGCGGAGCTAAAGTCAGCGACAAGATAGGCGTGATTCGAAATCTGATGGGCAAAGTGGATTCGCTGATCATCGGCGGCGGCATGGCCTATACCTTTTTGAAGGCTCAGGGGAAAGAAATTGGCAAGTCGCTGCTGGAAGCCGACAAAGTGGATCTGGCGCGGCAACTGCTGGCGGAAGCCAAGCAACGAAATGTGAAGTTCCTGCTCCCAATCGATCACGTGGTGGCGTTGAAGCCTGAGACGAACGCGGTGGTGCAACAGATCGGCGAAGGCCAGGCGATTCCAGCCGACCGCATGGCCCTCGACATCGGCCCGAAAACGATTGAGCTGTTCTCGGAGGAAATCTCTCGCGCTCGCACCATCGTGTGGAACGGGCCGATGGGAGTGTTTGAGGTTCCTGGATTTTCGCGGGGAACGTTCAAGATTGCCCATGCTGTGGCCGAAAACGTTGGGGCAATTTCGATTGTGGGCGGCGGCGATACGGTGTCAGCAGTACACGGCGCTGAAGTCGCGGATAAGATCACGCACATCTCGACTGGCGGCGGAGCTTCTCTGGAATTTCTCGAAGGAAAGAAGCTGCCGGGAGTGGAAGCTCTGACGGACAAAAAGTGATCGGTCTGGAAACGGCTTTGCAAGCCTTCACAATTCGGCTCGTGTTGAAGGGCGGGAAGACCATCGAGTTTCACGGTCCGGCCGACATCACCAGGGAAACGACTGACGCGTTAGTGAATGCCGCGAACTCATCTCTTCTAGGCGGGGGCGGAGTGGATGGCGCGATTCACCGTGCGGCTGGACCCGAGATACTCGCCGAGTGCAGGCAGATCGTAAGCAAAATTGGAAGCCTTGCGACCGGCAAGGCTGTCATCACTTCCGGCGGGCGTCTCATCGCGAAGCACGTGATCCATACGGTTGGACCGATCTATCGCGGCGGGATCACGGAGAAGCGGAAAAGCTGGCGAGTTGTCATCGCGAAGCGATTTGTCTGGCCGATGAGCATGGGCTGAGGTCGTTGTCCTTCCCTTCCATTTCAACGGGCGCGTACGGATATCCAATTGCGGAAGCGGCTCCGATTGCGATTTCTTCCACGATTGAGGCGCTCGAAAGGGCGAACCATGTCAAGACGGTGCGATTCGTTCTCTATGACGGCGGCACTTTGGAAGCGTACGTGCGAGCCGCCGAAGAGTTAGCCAATTCAAATGTTGTTTCTGGGACTCGAATCGAAAAGGTTCATTCATGAGAAAGAAGCTGATTGCCGCTAATTGGAAGATGAACAAGACGCCGGATGAGGCGCTCCCCTACTTCCGCGAATTTCTGCCGCTGGTCGCAGGGCACAGCCGCGATGAGATTGTGGTGTGTCCGCCCTATACGGATGTGCAGGTTGCGATTGAGGCTGCGCGAGGTTCCAATGTGGCTATCGGCGTTCAAAATGTGCACTGGAAGGCGGACGGCGCTTACACCGGGGAAATTTCGGCTCCGATGTTGGTGTGTCTTGGCATCACCCACGTGATCGTTGGGCACTCGGAGCGGCGGCAATATTTTGGCGAGACCGATGACACTGTCAACCTTCGGCTGAAGACCGCGCTCGAATCCGGGCTTACGCCCATCTGTTGCGTTGGCGAAGTGCTGGAGGAACGCGAAGCCGGACTCACCGACGACGTTTTGCGGCGGCAATGCGTTCGCGCTTTTCACGCGATTTCCGCCAAGAAAGCCGCGAAGCTGGTGGTCGCGTATGAACCTGTTTGGGCGATTGGCACGGGCAAGACGGCCACTCCGGAACTGGCTGCGGAAGCTCATGCCGTCATCAGGCGCGAAGCGGCCGAAGTGTTCGGCGGGGAGTTTGCGGAGAAGCTGCGCATTCTCTACGGGGGATCGGTGAAGCCGGAAAACGCATCCACTTTGATGGCGCAGGAGGAGATCGATGGCGCTCTGGTTGGCGGGGCGTCGCTCGATCCGAAGTCGTTTGCGGGGATTGTGAAGTATTAGGGTGCGTTTGATCAGCTGTGTCTTGAGATCGTGTTTCCGATTTTTGGACAGCTAAACTAGGGCGAAGCGTGTGCTCCGAGAATCGCTGGCGGGAGATCGAGGGCGAGGAAGATCTCTGGACGCCTGCCTCCGAAAATTAATGGTGTGGTCTTGACACGTGGGACTCGCCGGAGTAGGTTTCTCCCGGCTCACCGAGTAAGTTCAGCTCTCGCTTCCAGCGATCTGTGGGCGCATTTTCGCTTGTCTTAGGAACATCGGCCCATCAAGCAGAACCAACCGTCGCGTTGCGACTTAAGGAGGATGAATCATGCGAGTCACGAGCCTCTTCCGCAAGTTGAACTGGGCATTGATGATCTTTGCCATTCCCTTGCTAATGACGGGCACACGCGCTGTAGGCCAGCGAGAGCAGGTGGTGCATAGCTTCGGCGGCGGCAGCGACGGGGCATCGCCTGTCTCTGGCCTGATCCTAGATGCTTCCGGCAATCTTTACGGCACGACGTACAACGGAGGCAGCGGTACAAACTGTGGCTTTTATTGCGGCACGGTGTTCGAGTTGGGTCCACGTAGTGTTGGTTGGGGCGAAAGGGTGCTGCATAACTTCACTAACAACGGCAAGGACGGGCAGGCTCCCGAGGCAAGTCTGGTTGTCGATAGCTCTGGCAACCTCTACGGCACAACCTACAATGGCGGTGTCTCGGGAGTCGGTGTAGTGTTCGAGCTAACACCTAAAGCGGGTGTAGGCTGGACTGAGGAGATTCTGCACAACTTTTGCTCGCAGTTAAACTGCGTGGACGGGGCTTACCCGCACGCCGGCCTAATCATCGACGCCTCCGGCAATCTCTACGGCACGACCCACGATGGCGGAACCGGTACGGGCTGTAACAACTTTCACGGGTGCGGCACGGTTTTCGAGTTGTCGCCTAAGGCCGGCGGGGGCTGGTCGGGGAAAATTCTGCACAGCTTCGTGCTCGACGGCAAGGACGGAAACAGCCCCTGGTATGACGGCCTGATCCTTGATTCCGCGGGCAATCTCTATGGTGCGACGTATTACGGCGGGAGTGGCGGAACGTGCCCTGGCCAATTTGGCTTTCTCGGCTGCGGAACCGTCTTCGAGCTGTCTCCCAGAGCGGGCGGAGGCTGGGCCGAGAAGATTCTGCATAGTTTCTCCTCCAATGGCACGGACGGATACTTCCCATCGAGCGTGATCCTCGATGCTGCCGGCAACCTCTACGGAACGACGGCGGAAGGCGGTACCGGAACGTGCAGCATTAACGGCGGCACCGGCTGCGGGACGGTCTTTGAATTGTCCCCACTAGCGGGTGGAAGCTGGCAGGAGACGATTCTGCATAACTTTAACAACAACAACATCGACGGTTACAACCCCTATGCCGGCCTCTTAATCGACGGCCCCGGAAATCTCTACGGCACGACCACATCCGGCGGTGCCGGAGCCTGCAGCGGAAGCATCGACACCGGGTGTGGAACAGTCTTCGAGTTATCGCCCGGTGCGGGCGGGAATTGGACGGAAGCGATCCTGCACAACTTCTCCTCGAACGGCACGGACGGCTATGCTCCCTACGCAGGGCTGATCTTCGATGGCTCCGGCCACCTCTACGGCACGACAGTCGCGGGCGGCAGGTATGGCGGGGGTACGGCGTTTGAGGTCGAGCCTTAGCTTCACCCGGATGGACAGCCGAAGGCGGCTGTCCCCGCACGGACGTGCTGTTAACTTCCCTTTGATCTGCTAATCTTTTCTGCGCCTAATCGCTGGGAATTCAATCTGCTTGAAGATCGAGAGCGTGGATGACGGAAACTGTGCGTCCTGAGCCGAGCCCGCTGTACCGGTGGCTGGTGTTGATCTTTGTCAGCCTGACGATGTTTGGCAGCTATTACGTGTACGACGCTCTCAGCCCTCTTGCCGATGTTCTGAAGCAGCAGCTTGGGTTCTCGGATTTGGATATTGGGTTTCTGCAGGCGATTTACAGTTTTCCCAACATTTTCACGGTGGTCATTGGCGGATTTATTATCGACCGCATTGGGCTGCGAAAATCGCTGATGATCTTCGGCGTGCTTTGTTTTATTGGACCGGCGATCACCGCCGCATCCGGCCACCTCTCGATCATGGCGACTGGACGGCTCATTTTCGGGATGGGCGCAGAATCGCTCAATGTCGCCGTCATCACCGCGCTGGGGCGCTGGTTTCGAGGCAAGGAACTTAGCTTTGCTTTTGGATTGAACCTGACGACGGCGCGCCTGGGCACGTTCGCCGCGCTGAACTCCCCGACCTGGGCGCGCTCGGCCTATGCCAGTTGGCGAACTCCTTTCCTGATCGCGTTGGCCTTCTCGGCGCTGTGCGTGGTGGGCGCGATCGTTTACTGGGTCATGGAGGAATGGGCGGAGAAGAACTACCGTCTGGGAGAGGTTTCAACCGATAAAGTGGTCTTTGCCGATCTTTGGAAGTTTGGCGTGAGTTACTGGCTAATCGTCGCCTTATGTATTGTCTTCTATTCAGCCATATTCCCTTTTCAGACTTTTGCGGTGAAGTTTTTTATGGAGGCGCATGGAACATCGCGGGAGTTTGGCGGGTTCTTGTCGAGCATGCTGACTTTGTTCGCCATGATTGCGACGCCGCTGTTTGGGCTTTGGGTGGATCGCGTTGGGAAACGGGCGCTCCTGATGATGTTCGGGTCTTTGCTGCTGATCCCGGTGTACTTGATGATGGCCTATACGCAGATCAACCTATACGTGCCCATGGCGATGATGGGGGTGGCCTTTTCCCTGATCCCGGCAGTGATGTGGCCTTCGGTCTCCTACATTGTTGAGCCTGCGAAGCTGGGAACGGCGTATGGGCTCATGACGATGATCCAGAATATTGGTCTGTTCGGTCTTAATTGGCTGGTGGGATGGGCAAATACCTATAGCCACGCCGATGCCTCGAATCCTGCAGGGTATCGCCTGGGAATGTGGATTTTCTCCATTTTAGGGGTACTCGGCGTGCTGTTTGCCTTTCTGCTGCGGCAGCGGGAAATGGGCCCGCACGGGCATGGGCTGGAAACCATTACTACAGCCAAAGCAGCGGCATAGTATTACAAACTACGGATTTACGAATATTGCGACTCTCGGGAGGATATAGGGTTTGATGTTTAAGGGTTGGCGGAGACATGCAAGCCAGCGAAGGCAAAGGCTTTCCACGGAGCGACTGGAGCTGGAATAGGGCATGGGGCAAGCCTCCGAAGATCGGGAGAAATACTCTGATATTCTGGAACTGCGGAGAGTACGGCGGTAACGACCAAACCCTGCAAACAATACAACAGAAACTACTTATGCCGCATCCCAATGAGTGCGGCCGGAAAAGGCGACTTGACCGAGCCACGACAGCAAAAAAGCACTGAAGTTAGCGAAGCTCAGGCCATTGAACGGGCCAAGCTAGGGGACGCGGAAGCGTTCCGACTGCTTTATGACAAACACAAGCGGCGCGTGTATTCGCTGTGTCTGCGGATGACGGCGAATACGGCGGAGGCGGAAGATCTGGCGCAGGAAGCGTTTCTGCAACTCTACCGAAAGATTGGGACGTTTCGGGGAGAGTCGGCGTTTTCGACGTGGTTGCATCGGCTTTCGGTTAACGTCGTGCTGATGCACTTGAGAAAGAAAAGTCTTCCCGTGGTTTCTTTGGAAGAGACCACGCAGGGTACGGAAGAAGATTCTCCGAGGAAAGACTTCGGAGCGGACGATGTAGCGCTGTCTGGATCCATCGACCGGTTGCAATTGCAAAAGGCGGTGGACAGTCTGCCTCCTGGCTATCGAATGATCTTTGTGCTTCACGATGTGGAAGGTTACGAGCATAATGAGATCGCGAAAATCGCGGGATGCTCGATCGGGAACAGTAAGTCGCAGTTGCACAAGGCCCGCATGAAGTTGCGGGACCTGCTCAAGACGAATAGAACCGAAAAGGTCGGGAGATCGCGAGCGGGTTAGTCCAGCAGTAAAATTGCGGAACAGCACTGATCCAGGCAGAGGCGCAAGAGTTGCGGCGGACTTGAGCCGCAGTGGACTTGGGGAGACGGTAGTATGAATTGCGTTGAGCTGCAGCACAGCTTGGCGGAAGTGGACGACGGCAGCAGTTTGGAGCAGCGCGCTCATCTGATGGCGTGTCCCGCGTGCTCAGCGCTGGTAAAAGAGTTGAGCCTCATCATCGCGGCGGCGAGCCGGCTACAGGCGGCGGACGAACCCAGCCCGCGAGTTTGGAATTCGATTGCATTCGCACTGCGGCAAGAAGGGCTCATCCGTCCGCAAACTCGCTACATAGGGGTTGCGGGCAAGGCGCCGGTGTCCTCGTTCGGGGCGCGCTGGGGTGCAGCGCGTTGGCTGGTGCCGGCCGCAGCCATGCTGCTGCTGGCTCTGGGAATCTACGTGCGGCGTCAGTCATTGCCCAATCAGTTGACGCAACAGGTCTCCGTGACCGCGCCGGTGGCAAGCATTTCGGACCTGGATGACGATGAGTTGATGCAGGAGGTTGCGGCTAACGCTCCGGCAATGAAGAGTCAGTATGAAGATAACTTGCGGTTAGTGAACGAATCCATTCGCGATGCGCAGGGCATGGTGGACGAGAGCCCGAACGATCAAGAGGCACGGCGGTCGCTGATGGATGCGTACCATCAGAAGTCCATGCTTTTCGAGATGGCGATGGACCGTTCTCTGCCATAATGGTGAAACTTTTCGAGTAGTGGTTCGGGCGATGGCAATCGGCAGTCTTGGGGGAGTCGTAATCCTATGGTGAGCAGACGGGCGACAAAGCTGGTTGCGCTTGGCGTGATCGTGGCAGGCACGCTGGTGGCCGAGAGCAAGAAAGAATTCCGCTTCGCGGTGGGGCCGAAGGCGGGCGTCTCCGTGATGAATCCTTATGGCTCGATTTCGGTGAAGCCGTCGTTGAACAATACCGTAGTGGTGAATGCGGTTTTGCATTCCGACAAGGTTGAGGTGGATAACAATCAGAACGGAAACCGTGTGGATATTCAATCGCACCTGCTGGCCGGCGCGGATGCTGAATCGGGACGCGTGGATTATGAAGTTCTGGTTCCGGCGGATGCCAGCATTACTCTGCATTCGAGCACGGGGTCGTTGCGCGCCGAAAAACTGCACGGCGATATGAGTCTGGAAGGCCCGGGAGCAGAAGTCAGTGTTCGTGACATATCCGATGCGCATGTGCATGTGAAAACCATGAATGGCGCTGTGACCCTGGAAAATGTCCAAAATGGGCATGTTGAAGTCGACTCCCTCAGCGGCGAAGTCACTATGACCGGCGTGAACGGCCCGCTGGTGCAGGTGGTTTCGACGAGCGGCAGAATCAATTACATTGGGGACTTCGGCAAGAGCGGGGAATATCGGCTGACCAGCCACAGCGGCGACATTGACGCTACGATTCCGGAGTGGACCTCGGCCGACGTGAGCGCTCGCTCGGTGCGCGGCGAAGTGCACGATGACATTCCCCTTCAACCCAAAACCCACAGCTACTTTCCCATCGACAAGGGACGTGCCTTCGCAGGTACAGTGGGCAAGATGGCAGTGTCCTCTACGGTAGTTCTGCGTACGTTCAGTGGTAAAATTCACCTGAGAAAACGCTCCGAAAAACAATAAGCAAAGCGAAGCGCAAACCGGATCGGCGGAAACGGCGTTTTAAAAAGCCGGCTAAATCGACGGGGGCTGGTGTGCTCGCCAGCAAGATTACGGCTAGTGGGGCTCGGGACTTCCCTGGGGCCGTGGTTTTGATCGGCTTTATGGGCGCGGGAAAGAGCAGTGTGGGCAGGGCTCTGGGGCAACAATTAGGCTGGAAGTTCGAGGATCTCGACGATCGCATTGAGAGGCGCGAGCGATGTAAGGTTGCGGAGATTTTCCGCGATGCCGGGGAATCCGGGTTTCGGCTGGCGGAGCACGCCGCGTTAAAGGAGTTGTTGAGGGAGCTAAATGCCGGCGCCGAGAAAATCGTAGCCCTTGGGGGTGGCGCTTTTGCGCAAAAAGACAATGCCACGCTGATCGAAGGCAGAGGGTTTGCGACTGTGTTTTTGGACGCAAGCGCGGAAGAATTGTGGAGACGTTGCAGAAAACAGGCCGAGCGGCAAGGAACGGAGCGACCATTGCTGAGCGGTTTGGACAGCTTTCGCGAACTTTACAAGAACAGGCGGCGGCATTACTTGAGGGCATCGTTCAGGCAAGAGACGGACGGTAAGACCGTTGAGGAAATCGCGGCGGCGGTGGTTCAAGCCCTGGAGTTGGATGGGAACCGCAAAAGGCGAGGAGAAAAGCAGTGACTCTAAGGGCGGAGATGCGCTGGAAAACTATCGCGGCGCTGGTTTGCGCGGCGCTGTTGTCTGCCAGCGCCGGTGGCAAGGACAAGAAGGATAAGTCCCAAAGCAGCGGGCGCCCAACAGGTGGATTCCGGCACGTTCGGGGTCTTTGTGAGGGGCCAGCGGGTGGTGACTGAGACCTTCAGCGTGCGGCAGGAGAACGGTATCAGCACAGTCAAATCGCATCTGCAGGAAACTGGCGGTTCGACGGCGGAGCAAATTCGGAGTTACAGATGACCGGCAACGGTGAGTTGGTTCGTTACGAATGGAGCGGTGGCGGCGGATCGCTGGTGGTGATGCCGAATAACGAATTCCTGCTGGAAAAGATCACAAGCGGGTCGTCGTCCAAGGCGGCCGAACAGCCATTTCTCATGCCAAACACATCGGCGATCCTGGACAACAATTTTTTTGTTCACCGGCAGGTGCTGGCCTGGCGGTATTTGGCAACCAATTGTCAGACGCAGAACGGCGGTCTCAGGTGCCAGCAGGGGCCGGTGGAATTTGGCGTGCTGGTGCCGCAGGACCGGACTTCAATGCGGGTACGCCTGGAACTGGTGGGAAGAGAGAAGGTTACAATCCGGGGAACGGAGCGGGAACTGTTGCGGCTGAATTTGAAGGGCGAAGCATTCTCCTGGGCTCTATGGGTGGATGATAAAGATCAGTTCAAGTTAATGCGTGTGCTGATTGCAGACGATAATACGGAAGTAGTGCGCGACTAGCCGAAGACCGCGGGTCGGGACGCATGATTCGGCACGATTGGATTGAATGCTAACGATTCAGAGTTAACAGGATAGCGATGCCGGTGGCGGATGGACGGACGGCGCGGGTTCTAATCACAGTGCTGCTGTTTGCGCTGGGGTTGGGATTTCTCTATGCCGCGCGGCAAACATTGATCGCCTTTCTTTTTGCCATTTTCTTTGCCTACCTGATGAGTCCTCTGGTCTCTTCCCTGGAAAAACTTCTGCATGGGCGGGGACGCGCGATTGCGGTAATTTACTTGTTACTGCTGGGTCTGGTGGTTCTGTTTTTCGTTTCCATGGGGCCGCGGATCGGGCGGGAAAGCGCGCGCTTAGGCAGTCGTTGCCCGCGCTGGCTCAACTGAATTCAGGGGAGATCGCGGAACGACTTGGGACAGGAGCATGGCTGGAACTCCCGCCTGGTCGATTTACTGCGCGACTATCTTGTCAGCCATAGCAATGAAATCACGGAGCTAGTGCAGAAAGTTGGACTGCGCGTGGCGGATGTGGCGAAACAGGCCTGGCTGCTGGTGATTGTCCCGCTGTTATCGATTTTCTTTCTGAAAGATGGCCGTTCCTTCAGCGAAATTCTGCTTGATTTGGTACAGGTCGCGGCCGCAGCGCGAACTGCTGCAGGGGGTACTGAGCGACTTGAACCAAATGCTGGCCCATTTCATCCGGGCGCAACTCACTTTGGCGGCCCTGACTTTCATCACATATTCGGCGGTGATCGCCCTGATGGGAATGCCGTACGCCCTCGTCCTGGGGACGCTGGGCGGATTGCTGGAATTTATCCCGGTGGTAGGACCGCTGACAGCCGGGATGATTATCGTCAGTGTGGCGTTGCTGATCAGCTTCCCGCATTGGATGGCGCTGGTGATCTTTCTCGGCGTCTGGCGGCTGATTCAAGACTACGTTACTTCACCGCGCATTATGGGACATAGCATGGAACTGCACCCGCTCGCGGCAATTTTTGGAGTGATGGCGGGCGGCGAAGTGGCCGGTATTCTTGGTATTTTTCTTTCCATTCCTGTGATGGCAAGTCTGCGAATTGTGTTCCGGCGCTGGCGGCTCTATGCGGAGAAAAGAAAGTTTGGGCCGCTGAATGAGTATGTGCTGGATCCTCACGGCGTGCGGCCGAAATGATCTGCATGGCAGTTCTCAGCTGTTCACTTCCAGTGCATAGCTGACCTCCTATCCGGCAGTGGCGCCTGCACTGGTTGTTTTTTCTGCCTTTACGTTACGCAGGAATTCGGCGGCAGCTTCGGGCAGCACGGTATTGATGAACATTCCCGAACCTAGTTCAAAACCGGCGACGCGGGTGAGGCGCGGAATCACGCTCACGTACCAGTGAAAATGCCGGGCGCTGACGTAGTCGGAGGGGCCGCTGCGGACTGGTGAAATTAAGATCTGGATTCTCCAGTCCTACGTAGATTTTCGCCAGGAGGGTGCGCAGAATGCGGGCGAGGTCGGAATCTCGGCGGCGGTAGATCTCGCCGAAGCTGGCCATGTGGCGCAGGGGAAAGATGTGAGTGGCAAAAGGTGTGGCCGAAGCGAACACCTCCATGGCTACGAAAAGTTCGCTCTTGAGAACGATGCGAGTCTGGTCCTCGATCTCACGTTCCACCATGTGACAAAACATGCATTCTCCGGCATCGTCATAGTGGCGCAGGGCCTCGTGCAGCCGGTGCCGGACCTGGCTCGGAATCACGGGGGTTGCAATCAGTTGGGAATGGGGATGTTGCAGGCTGGCCCCGGCATCGGCGCCATGGTTCTTGAAAATCGTGACGTGGTTGACGCGGTGGTCCATGCACAGCGAATTGTATCGCTCCTTATAGACGCGCAAATACCTTGGCCACATGTGCATCCGGCAGCAAGGCCATGGCGCAGGAGTGGTCCGGACTGTCGATGATCACTTCGTGAAATCCGAAGCCTTCAATGCGCCGCCGCAAGTGCTGCAGGCTTCGGGTGGGCTGGGCTGTCGCTATCCAGCGCGGCAAACTTATTGGGATCACGCGGACCGCCCAAGGCTCGCTGGTATTCGCCGGATACCGCATGACCTCCGGCGGAGTTTTGCTCTCATTGCCCGGACAGAACGGGACAGGTTTCCACGAAGGATGGCACGGTTTGCGCTGGCCGATGCGTGGCCAACTCCTCGGGGCGCTTGGCGCGCTCGGTGGCGATGATGACCCATTCTTTGGTGAAGAAATTCTGTCGCAGCTCTGGCATGGTGAGTCCTCCAGCATCTTCTATCGGCGGAGAAATGACGGACTGTAGTGTGGAAGGCTTTAAGCGCGGGCACTCTGCCGTAAATAACAGCTGTTGTAGAATCCAAATACCCTTTTATGAGCAAGAAACTTCCTATCGGCATTTTGGGAGCCACCGGCGTGGTTGGGCAAAGGTTTATCCAGATGCTGGAGCGGCATCCGTGGTTTGAAGTGGCCTGGCTAGCCGCTTCGGACCGTTCTGAAGGCAAGACATATGGCGAAGCTGCGCGCTGGCGATTGAAGACGCCGATTCCGCCGAACGTGGCGGCGATGAAAGTTTCACCGGCCACACCCGCAGGCGCGCCGAAGATAATTTTCGCGGCGCTCGATGCTTCGATCGCCGCCGAGATGGAGCCGTCGCTTCGCCGAGGCCGGCTGTGCCGTGGTTTCAAATTCCAGCGCGTTGCGCATGCAGTCCGATGTGCCGTTGGTGATTCCCGAAGTAAACGCGGCGCACATCAAGCTGATCGATGGGCAGGCATGGCGAAAGAAATCCGGGCGGCTATGTGGTGACGAATCCCAATTGCTCAGCGATCGGGCTGGTGCTGGCGTTGGCGCCCTTGCAGGAGCGCTTCGGTCTGGAAGCTGTGATGGCCGTTACCATGCAGGCGGTCAGTGGTGCGGGTTATCCCGGCGTGGCTTCGCTCGATATCCTGGGAAATGTGATTCCCTACATCCGCAATGAAGAAGAAAAGATGGAGGAGGAGACGCTGAAGTTGCTGGGACAACTGAATGGAACAAAAGTGATACCGGCAGCATTTCGCCATGAGCGCGCAATGCAACCGGGTCGCTGTGGAGGATGGGCACACGGAATCGGTTTCAGTGCGGCTGAAAACCAAAGCCAAGCCGGAAGAAATTATAGCCGCATGGAATGAGTTCCGCAGTGAGCCGCAGGAATTGAAGCTGCCGAGCGCGCCTGAACGTCCGGTGGTATATCTGGAAGCGAGCGATCGTCCGCAACCGCGGTTTGACGTTGACATGGGAGCGGGCATGACAACGGCGGTGGGACGGCTGCGGCCCTGCGGCGTGCTGGATTGGAAATTCACCGTGCTTTCGCATAACACCATTCGCGGAGCCGCCGGCGCGGCCGTGTTGAACGCTGAACTGCTCAAGGCCAAAGGTTACCTCGGCGCAGGCTCGACGAAATGAAGTCCGTTTCCCACCACCTTTATTCTGCAAGGAAGCCACCCCGATGATCGTGATGAAATTCGGCGGCACCTCGGTGGAAGACGCTCGGGCCATCGAGCGCGTGGCCGCAATCGTAAAAGACCGCCTGCACCTGAAGCCGGTGGTGGTGGTCAGCGCGATGGCTAAAGTCACTGACACCCTGCTCACCATGGCTCGCGCCGCTGGAGCGGGGGAGCGCAAAACCGCTCTCAAGCTCTGCCGCTCGCTTCAAGAGCGACACTACAACACTGCAAGTGAACTGTTGGGAACAGCACTGTTTACGGATTTCCATTCGGAACTGGGAGGCGACTTCGAGGGGCTGGATGAACTTCTGCGCGGGATTGCGGCGGTGGGCGAGTTGACGCCGCGAACTACAGATCACGTCGCGGCATTCGGTGAAATGCTTTCGAGCAAGATTGTCGCGGCGGCATTTTCAGCCCATGGACTGAATGGCGCGCACGTGGATGCGCGCGACGTGCTGGTTACCGACAGCAACTATACGGAGGCGACCCCACAGCAGGAAGAAACGAACCAGCGGCTGCACACCAAAGTGAAACCATTGCTCGACGCCGGGCAGGTTCCGGTGATGGGCGGATTCATTGGGGCGAACCGGGCGGGCGTGACCACAACCATTGGACGGGGAGGTTCCGATTTTTCCGCTGCGATTGTGGGCGCCGGGCTGGGCGCTGAACGGATTGAAATCTGGACGGACGTGGATGGAATTCTGACGACCGACCCCCGCATTTGTCCGGAGGCGCGACGGATCAAGGTGATCAGTTTCGATGAAGCAGCGGAACTGGCGTATTTCGGCGCCAAGGTGCTGCATCCGGCAACGGTGCTGCCAGCCATTCAGAAAAACATTCCGGTGTTCGTGCTGAATTCGCGCAACCCGTCGTGTGAGGGAACGAAGATCACAACTCGCGGCCCGCGGGGCAAAAACATTTTCAAAGCAATTGCGGTGAAAAAGCGTATTACTATCATCGACGTGGCCGCGCCACGCATGTTGCTGGCTCACGGCTTTCTGCGGGCGATCTTTGAGGCATTTGACCGGCACAAGGTCGCGGTCGACGTGGTTTCGACTTCGGAGGTAAGCGTTTCGCTCACTGTCGATTCGAACCATGCGATTCCGGCGCTGGCGGCCGATCTGGCGAAGCTTGCCGACGTGAAATATGAAGGGCGCAAAGCTATTGTGTGCCTCGTGGGTGAGAGCTTGCGGGAAAGGCCGGGCGTGGCTGCGCTAGTTTTTGGCAAGTTGGCGGATAAGAAGATTCGCATGATTTCGCAGGGGGCGTCGGAAATTAATCTGACTTTTGTGATTGAGGAAGATGAAGTGCCTGAGGTAATCCAGCGGCTGCACAGCACATTTTTTGCGGAGTTAGACCCGGAAGTATTTGCGTAGCACCATGAACATCCTTCTTCTCGGCCGCGGCAAGACGGGATCGCTGGTGGCGGATGTGGCGCGCCAGCGCGGACATGGTGTTCAGGTTGTGGGGGCCGCGGAAAATCCAGCATGCGCGGCTCTTGCCGCCGAGAAGCTGCGTGCCATTGATGTGGTGATTGATTTCACCGCTCCGTCGTGCGTGGTCGGGCATATTGAAGCGTGTGTGAACGCAGGGAAGAATATGGTGGTCGGCACGACTGGCTGGCATGGAGATGTGGATCGCATTCGGAAGCTGGTTGAGAGCCGCGGCACAGGATTGGTCTACGCGGCGAACTTCTCGGTGGGCGTTAACGTTTTTCTGGAGGCCGCACGCGCCGCCGCAGCGGCTTTGCAGCACGATTACACCGGACAGATATTCGAACGGCACTACGCGAACAAAAAAGACGCGCCGTCGGGAACGGCGATTGCGATTCAGAGCGTAATCCGCGAATCGAGCGGGACGAAAGAAGATCTGGGGATTATTTCCTTTCGCGAAGGTGAGGTCGTGGGGATGCACGAGGTCGTGCTGGAATCGGCTGCCGACAGGATTTATCTTTGTCATGACGCCAAGTCGCGTCAGGGCTTCGCCGACGGTGCGGTGCGCGCTGCTGAGTGGATTGCCGGCAAGAAGGGTTTCTACGATTTCAAGGATGTGTGGCGGGAGTTGTAGCTGCTGACCGTTTCCCAGCCAAGGCCATTCGCGCTATCTTATTACCATGCAACTCCGCGGCTGTGGCACTGCGCTCGTCACTCCCTTCAAACAGGATGGTTCTATCGACGACGCTGCGCTGCGCAGCCTGATCGCGTGGCAGGTGGAGTCCGGCATTGATTTTCTGGTTCCTTGTGGAACTACTGGCGAGACCCCCACACTCACGCACGACGAATGGTTGTATGTGATCGACGCGACCATCGAGGTGGTGGCGGGACGCGTGCCGGTTGTAGCTGGAGCAACTTCGAATTCGACGCACGACGCGGTGGAGAAAGTAAAAGAAGTGGCCGCTCGGCCCGGAGTCGACGCTATTCTTACAGCTTCGCCTTACTACAATAAGCCGACGCAGGAGGGCCAGTACCGGCACTTTAAGGCGATTGCGGAGGCCGTTGGCGACAAGCCGATCATTCTTTACAATGTGCCCGGCCGCACCGGAGCGAACATTGAACCGGCAACGCTGGCGCGGCTGGCGGAGACTCCGAACATTGTGGGCGTAAAGGAAGCCTGCGGCAACATGACGCAGATTGCCGAGGCTATCAATGCGGTGCCGGAAACGTTTCTGGTTTTCTCGGGAGATGATGCTATTACGTTGCCCGTGATCGCGGTCGGCGGCGTAGGCATCATCTCGGTGGCGTCGAATGAGATTCCGCACGAAATGGCGACCCTGACGCGGGCGGCGCTCGCCAATGACTGGACCACGGCGCGCAACATTCACCGTAAGTATCTGGCGTTGATGCAGGCGAATTTTATTGAATCAAACCCGCTGCCGGTCAAGGCGGTGCTGGCGATGATGGGAAGACTCGAGGAGAACTACCGCTTGCCGCTATTGCCCATGCGGCGGGATACACGATCGAAACTGCAAAGGGTGGCAATGGAAGCGGGCCTGATCGCGAAGCCGGCGGCGGCTGCGGCGGAAGCGGCAGAGTTTTACATCTATGAAAACTGGTCGGCGGGGCCGCATAAAATCGTGCTGCACCGCGGATCGTGCGGGCAGTGCAATCACGGTAAAGGAAGACCGGCAGGACACGACGCCAACCATGCGCGCTGGCACGGACCCTACTCCACACTTGCTCAGGGACGCGAGACGGCCCAGGCGCTGCAAGGCGTGCTGATTCGCAGCGAGTGCAAGTGCGTATGAAAGGCAGAATGCAGAAGTAAGAATCGGAAATCGCGATTTGACTTCTGACTTCTGACTTCTGACTTTTGACTTCTGCATTTCCTTTATACTTTCCCCGCATGCAATCCCTAAAAACTTCCATCGAGCGTCTGGCGGCGCTGGGCGAGGTCGAGCACAATCCTGAGGCGCGACCGGCGTTTCTTGAATTTCGGGATGCACTCACGCAGGGTAAGATCCGCGCGGCTGAGAAGATCGACGGGCGCTGGAAGGTCAATGCCTGGGTAAAACATGGCATCCTGCTCGGCTTTCGGCTTGGCGAACTGGCGGAGACGGGCTGTGCGGCGCTCACGTTTGTGGATAAAGATACCTTTCCTGCGCGGCGGTTTTCTGTGGCCGACCGCGTGCGTGTGGTTCCGGGCGGATCGTCGGTGCGGTTGGGAGCGTACGTGGCGCCATCGGTGATCTGCATGCCGCCGATGTTTATCAACGTGGGCGCATACGTGGATGAAGGCACAATGATCGATTCTCACGCGCTGGTGGGGTCGTGCGCGCAAATTGGGAAACGTGTGCACCTTAGCGCGGCGGCGCAGATCGGCGGCGTGCTCGAACCTGTCAATGCAGCACCCGTGATTATTGAAGATGATGTGCTGGTCGGCGGCAATTGCGGAGTATATGAGGGGACGCTGGTGAGAGCGCGGGCGGTGTTGGGCGCGGGAACGATTTTGACGCGATCGACTCCGCTATACGACCTGGTGCGGGGCGAAGTCTACCGGGCGACGACCGAAGCATCGCTGGAAGTTCCAGAAGGCGCTGTCGTCGTGCCAGGATCGCGAGCTGTGAAGAAGGGTGCGGCGGCAAAGTTAGGAATCTCGCTGTACACTCCAGTGATCGTCAAGTATCGCGACGAGAAAACGGATCGTGGGATTGAGTTGGAAGATTGGCTGCGGTGATTTCGGGATACGACTCGGCAAATCTAAGCGACGCTGACCATGAGGCTCTTCGAACCATCGCGTCCAATCTGAATTCGCTTGAGCTTCTCCACCACTACATTGGCTTCGCTAAGTTTAGACGCAGGATAGGTGCCTGCGAGCCCAACCACCTTCATCCCGCCTGCGTGCGCGGATCGAATTCCGGCAGGCGCGTCTTCGATCACCAAACATTCTGCCGGCTCGGCTCCTAACAGGTCCGCAGCTTTCAAATATGGCTCGGGATGTGGCTTTCCATTCGCGACGTCCTCTGCCGTAACCAATACGTTGGGAACTGGAATTCCGGCGAGGCGCAGACGGGCACTGGCGAGATGGCGAGTGCCGGACGTGACCACGCCCCACCGGCCCTCAGGAATGGCGCGTACAAGCTCGACCGCGCCGGGCATCACGACGACTCCGGCCCGATCATCGGCTTCGCGGCTTTCCAGCTTTCGAACTTCTGCTTCCGCATCGAGGTGGGGAGCGACCGCACGAATTACTTCGATGGCGCGGACCCCGTGGCCAATCGCAATTACCTTGTCGCCATCAATTCCCTGCTCGCGAGCCCAGGCTCGCCATTGCCGGTCGACGGAGCGGGTGGAATCAACGAGCACTCCATCGAGATCGAAGAGGATAACGGAACAGCGGAAATCGATCATCCTTTTTTTTACCACATGCGGCAGTGCGTTAACGATAACGTGCAGAAATAGCAGGGCAAGTACACGGGACAGGTCGAATGAAGTGCGACACTCCTCTAGGTGTTCGAAGCTGGCAGAATCTGCGATGCTGGGGGCAGTAGGGCTGACTGTTGGGCTTGTTGGCGGAGTTGCAAATGCCGCTGGCGAAAGTGGTTTTTGGCGCGCTCGCCCCAGGCGCGGACGAACCAATAATTCAGCCCGGCGCCCAAGGCGGAACTGACGAGAGGAATCATGCGTCCTGCCCACTTTTCGACGACTTCAGCGCTGGCTCGCGCGGCAATGCGTTGGATTACGCGAGGCACGAATTTGTTGATGACTTCTTTCTCCAGCAATTCGCGACTGATGTCGATTCCGGCAGCGCTGGCGGCGGCAATCCATAGCTCGGCGATTTCACCATCGGTGTTGAATTGAAAACCGTATACCAGGCTCAACTTCTGAATCGTCCGCATGGTAATCGCCGACAAGATTCCGAGATCGGGGAGGATGGTGATTAATCCGCCGAGGCCGAATCCCGCGCCTTCGACCGCGGCAAGTTTCATGCCGCTGCTAATGATGTCTTCGGCCACGCTGTCGATTTCGCCGATTTCCAGAGAATAG
Source organism: uncultured Acidobacteriota bacterium (assembly GCA_963761915.1). GTDB lineage: Bacteria > Acidobacteriota > Terriglobia > Terriglobales > Acidobacteriaceae > Sulfotelmatobacter. Next base: position 270,642 of record CAVXIO010000002.1, on the reverse strand, counting down.
ACCCCTTGATAGGCGCTGATTGGCATCCGGTAGGCGGCACGAAGTTGAATTAGAAATCTCTGCGGATCAACTTGGACCGTGGAGTAGGCGCGCGTCAATCCTTTTACGAGAGCCTTCTCGACACGGCCGCGCAGCCAGGACCTGGATTCAGAGACGACCATTAATTCAACCTTATATCAGTGCGAAGCCGAATGCTATCGGGCGCTCACGGTAGACAGAAAGACGCTGTGGCGGTGCGAAACACAGTCTGTGCTAGCATCATGAGTTATCCCAATGCCACCTGGAAAACTGCAGATTATCCCCTTAGGGGGCCTCGGCGAGTTCGGTATGAACTGCATGGCGGTCCGCTGGGGCGACGACATTATTGTGATCGACGCGGGCCTGATGTTTCCCGAGGCGGAATTGCTCGGCGTGGACATTGTTGTTCCCGACATTTCTTATCTCCTCGAGAATCGGCAACGAGTACGCGGAATTATTCTTACTCACGGGCACGAAGATCACATCGGTGCGCTACCCTGGATTCTCTCCGAACTCAAGGTGCCAGTGTGGGGCACGGAATTTACCCTTGCCTACGTCGAAGACAAACTCGACGAGCACGGACTGCTTGAAGACGCCGACCTGCGCGAGATGCGTGCCGGCGAACGCTTCAAGGCCGGCGTGTTCACTATTCATCCCATTCGAGTGACGCACAGTCTGGTGGATTGCGTCGCACTGGCGATTCACACTCCTCTGGGCGTGGTGATTCATACCGGCGACTTCAAGGTTGACCCCACGCCTACGGACAACCATCTCTTCGATCTGCATTCTTTTGCCGAATACGGCAAACAGGGCGTATTGGCGCTGTTTCAGGATTCGACCAACGTTGAGCGCAAGGGATACACGCCCAGCGAGCGGGCGGTGCGGCGAAAATTTGACGAAGTCTTCGCGCACACACAACGGCGGTTGTTTATTTCTTGCTTTTCTTCTTCGATTCACCGAATCCGGTTGGCGGTGGAATTGGCGCACCAGCACGGGCGCAAGGTGGCATTCATCGGACGCTCGATGAACAACTCGGCTGAAATCGCCGAAGACTTAGGCTATCTCGAGATTCCCGAAGGGCTGGTGATCAATCCCGGCGAGATGAAGAACTTCGCTCCGGAAAAAGTCTGCGTCATGATCAGCGGAACCCAGGGCGAGCCCATGTCGGCCCTTTCACGCGCGGCAGTAGACAACCACAAGCACGCCAAGATTGAAAAGGGCGACACGGTTGTGCTCTCGTCGCGAATTATCCCAGGCAACGAGAAGACAATTTACCGCATGATCGATCACCTGTTCCGCCGCGAGGCGCATGTGATTTACGAAGACGGCACTACGCCGCCCATTCACGTAAGCGGCCATGCCAGCCAGGAAGAACTGAAGTTGATCATCAACCTGGTGAGGCCGAAGTATTTTATTCCCGTGCACGGCGAGTACCGTCAACTGAAACTGCATGCAGAGATGGCGGGGGCGATGCACAGTTCAGTGGGCAAAGTAATTCTGATTGAGAGCGGCGACATTCTCGAGTTCGACGAACACAACGCGCGCAAAGCCGGGCGCGTGAACGTGGGACGCGTGTGCATCGACTCGGGCTCGCGCACGGATGTAGTTGAGGATTTGATTATTAAGGACCGGCGGCACTTGAGCGAAGACGGGATTGTGCTGCCCATCATTGCCATCAATAAGCTGTCGGGCCGCGTGGAAACTACGCCGGAGATTGTGACGCGCGGCTTTAATCCTGGGGAAGACGGTTTGATGGATGGAGCGCGCCGCATCGTCGAAGAGACGCTGGCGCACTCGAGCGAAGAGGAGAAGGCGGATTACGGAGTGATTAAGGAAAAGATCCGCGCAGATTTGAAGCGATACATTTCGAAGCAGACGCAGAAGCGGCCGCTGATCATGCCGGTCATTTTGGAAATCTGACGCAAGCCGCTAATGGTAACTCTCGATGACATCCGTGCCGCCCAAGATCGGATTCGCGGCACAGTCACACGCACGCGCTTGATTGAGCTCGGACGAAGGAGCGGGGCCGAGGAAACCCGGCGCCTCTTTCTCAAACCCGAAAATCAGCAGCCCATCGGAGCATTTAAACTTCGCGGGGCTTATAACAAGATCGCTTCCCTGTCGGAGGAAGATCGCAAGCGCGGGGTGATTACCTACTCCAGCGGCAACCATGGGCAGGGTGTAGCCTACGCTGCGCGGGCGCTCGGTGTGAAAGCCATTATCGTCATGCCCGACAATGCTCCAGTGATCAAGCGCGAGGCCACAGCGGCGCTGGGGGCGGAGATCGTCATCGTTGGCCCGGGTAGCGCGGAGAGGCAGATGAAGGCCGAGGAACTCGCGGAGCAGCATGGGTACATGATCGTCCCGCCTTACAACGACGAGCAGATTATCGCGGGTCAGGGCACGATCGGATTGGAGATTCTAGAAGACCTGCCGGAGGTGGAAATGGTTCTTGCGCCAGTCGGCGGCGGAGGGATGATCAGCGGCGTGGCTACGGCGATCAAATTAAGCAAGCCTTCAGTAAAAGTGATCGGTGTGGAACCGGAACTGGCCGGCGATGCGCAAGCCAGCTTGCGCGCCGGGAGGATTGTTCAATTCCCCGCCAGCGAGGTTTCGCAAACCATCGCCGACGGGCTGCGCACGCAAAGCGTAGGGCCCATCAACTTCGAGCACATCCGCCGCTACGTTGACGACATCGTGACCGTGAGGGAGGATGAGATTCGTGAGGCGGTTCGACTGCTGGCGGTGATTCCGTCGACGGTGGCTGAGCCAAGCGGAGCTGTGGCTGCGGCCGGATTTCTATTCCGTCGCGAGCAATTGCCGAAGAAGAGAATAAATGTCGCCATCATTAGCGGCGGCAACATCGATCCCAAGATGTTGGGAGAACTTCGCGGAAATAAGGTCAAATAAAATAGGTTTGAGATTACTTTGGGGGTGCTGCTTTGGCCCAACGCTGTATTGCCACGACAGACCAGACTGCCTCGACCAGTCCGAAAGGCCACGCCCCCTGGAGAAAGCCGTACACTGAGCCGAGCGCACAGGCTCCGGCAAAGGCGAGGATGAACCATCGGCTCCGCGCTTCCAAGGCGTAACAGACGAGCATCGCGGTTACAGCGAAGAGGCCGAATATGGTTAAGGGTTTCATCGAAGACGCAGTTGGCGTCTTGGCAATCCTAGCAAATAGATTTCACGCAGGGTGAATTCCACGACCTGTGACCGAAACCAGGTTCTGGGCTAACATACTCCTAGCTTCCAGAAAGTTATGAAACTGCGATTCGCCGACACCGCTATAGTCACAATCGCCGCCAGCATTCTGCTGATTGCGCCTTTTGCTTTTGCCGATGCGCTACGTGGAACCCTGGTGCACGAAGAAAGCATTCGCGTCGCGCCCAGCGCCGAGGCCGCTAAGGTAGGCGAGGCGCTGCGCGGACATGAGTTGATCATCATCGAGACTAGCCGCGATTGGGTTCATGTACAGGCCATTCTTCGCGCCCCACGCAACGAAGAAGGTCTGAGTGATGAAGAAGCCGAAGGCAAAACCATCACTGGCTGGGTTCCGGGTAAAGGAGTAGTCAGCAGCACAAGTCAGGATGGCGACAAGGTCATCTTTGGCGAAGCTGTGGACTCGGAAGACCAGGCGAGCCGTCGTCGCGGCCGGCGCGACGCCGCTCAGGATGCAATGCGGCTTTACTACCGCGTCTACGACCTGATGCCCACTTCCCCACTGGCCGCGGAAGCTTTATACCGTGCGGGCGATATTCGCTGGCAGATTGAGCGGTCTGACGTTATGACGCGGCCATCCGCGCATGAACGCGAAAACTACATGCGCGGCCAGATGAATGAAGAATGGATGAGGCTGGTGAACAAGAAATATCCCGGCACAAAATGGGCTGACCTGGCCAGTTTTCGTTTGATCGAAAATAAGCTGTGCGGGGAATGGGAGGGTATGTCGAAGTGTCCGGACAAAGAGGCCGAGCTCTATGAAAAATATGTGGGCGAGCATCCTCAGTCTCCGGCCGCTGCGGAAGCCTTGTATGACGCGGCATGGCGGCGGGCAGCCTTGATCGAAATTTACCGAACCGAGCCTAACCAGAAGAAATCGGCTGAGTCAAAAGACCGCGCTCTGGCGCTGGCACAGAAAATTGTCAGCCAGTTTGGGCAGAGCGATTGGGCCTTGCGCGCCCAGAGGTTGATCTTCTACATTCAACAGGGTATTCCAACCTACGGAAACGCGACGGACTAAAATTTGCCCATCTATCAAGCGGTAGTTCTTGCCATCATCCAAGGACTGGCGGAGTTCATTCCAGTCTCGAGTTCGGGACATCTCATCATTGTGAGGCGACTGCTGGGCTGGAATGAACTATCGCCAGCCCACGAGTTGACGTTCGACGTCGCCCTGCACTTCGGCACTCTGCTCTCGGTGCTCTTTTACTTCCGCCGAACCTGGTTTCAGATTGTGCGGGCGGCGTTCGGCGGGAAAGTGGTGCGCTTTTCTGAGGCTGGCGGCTCGGACGTGAATCTTACGCTGCAGGAGCGGCGGGATGAACGCATGCTTTTGTGGTTTCTGGCGGTGGCGACGATTCCGGGAGCAATCGCGGGCAAGCTGCTCGAGCATTCTGCCGAAGATTATTTTCGCGAACACATCGTCCTGATTGCGGCAGCGTTGATTCTGGTTGCACTGCTGATGTGGTTGGGGGAAAAGGTCAGCCGGCTGGAGAAGCCGTTGAGCCGCATTTCTTTCGTTGACGCACTCGTCGTTGGTATAGCGCAGGCGTTTGCGCTGGTCCCGGGCGTTTCGCGGTCGGGTTCCACCATTACCGCGGGCTTGTTCCGCAACATGACGCGGGAGGCGGCGGTGCGCTTTAGTTTTTTGCTCTCCACGCCGATCATCGCGGGCGCGGCTCTTTTGAAAGCACACGAACTTCGTAAGGAGGGCCTGCCCGCCGGAATGCACGCTCCGTTCCTGGTTGGCATTGTGGTGTCCGCGATCGTTGGTTACGTGACGATTGCATGGCTCATTCGCTATCTGCAATCCAACAGTCTGCGCGTGTTTATTATCTACCGCATCGTGTTTGGGATAGTGGTGATCGCACTGGCCTATATCTGGCATCTGCAATAGGCCTGCCGTACGCGCTGGCAAGTCAGCCGGAAGCCAACTTTACACCCCCGGCGCATTCCGCCATTGCCCAACCAGCCTCTTCTTGGGATAATGATGAGGCTCTGGCCGATTTGCGCCACAGGATATTTACGTCCCGTGGGAAACGGCCCACATGCGCTTTCTGGCAAGCATCTTCGTCCCTACGGGCAACCGTCGGCTGAATGAGCTGATCGGGTTCCTGTTGTGCGTCTCTGCGCTCCTCCTCTTCCTCGCACTGGCTTCGTATTCGCCGCTCGATCCGTCGTTCAATAGCGCATCCGTATTGACCGGAACGCATGTTGCTCGCAACTGGATCGGTGTGGTCGGAGCGGTCATATCCGATCTCGCTCTACAGTTCTTCGGTATCGGAGCTTTTCTGCTGCCGGTTTTTTCTCTTGTGTTAGGGATTCGCTGGTTTGCCTCACGGAAGATTCAATCCCCGGTGGCGAAGAGTCTCGGCGGAATCTGGCTTATCGTTTTCACTCCCGCACTGCTGGCGCTGCTGCCGGGGAATTTGCGCTGGCTGAACGTGATTCCGATCGAAGGTCTGGTGGGGCGAGTGGTCGGCGACGTGCTGATCCACTACTTGAACCTCGCGGGCGCCTACATCGTGTGTGCGAGCGTTCTGGCCGTTGCGCTGTATCTTTCGACGACATTCTCGTTCTCGGCGATTCGGTTGTGGGCGCCTACGAGATTTGCATTCGTGACCGCGCTCTGGAACCGCTACCAGGATTGGCAAGAAGAGCGCATCAAGCGGCATCAGCAGAAAGAACTGGAGAAGCGCCGCACGGCGAAGCCTCTGGTTAAGACGCAGCTGATTCCATCGCGTCAGACGGGCCTTGCGGAGCCGGCGGTGCAGGCGCGGCTTGCCCCAGAGCCCCGGCGTACTGGAATCGAGCGCATGTTCGAGCCTGAGGTCACAGAAGCGGCTCCGGCGGCGACCGGAGGGGTTCTTGCCGAGTCTTTAGCAGGTGTGGAAGCGGACCCAGAAGTAATGCAACGGGCCGACCGCGATCACAAGGCCAAGACCACGATGCCAAAGATCGCCGGTGGATACAAGTTGCCGTCGAGCAGCCTGTTGCAGCGTCCGGATGAGCAGCACGCCGTGGATGCTGACGAACTGAAGTTGCTGGCGCAGGTGCTCACCGAAAAGTATGCCGAGTTTGAAGTGCACGGGCAGATCACGCAGATCAATCCCGGGCCAGTGGTCACGACGTTCGAGTTCAAGCCGGACGCAGGAATCAAATACAGCCGCATTACCAACCTCACTGATGACCTGTGCTTAGCGTTGAAGGCCGAGAGCATTCTGATTGAGCGGATGGCGGGGAAATCGACGGTGGGTATTCAGGTGCCAAACCGCGAGCGCGAGATTATCTGGCTGCGGGAGAATATCGAGTCGCAGGAGTTCATGGGCCAGAAGTCGAAGCTGACCATGGCCCTAGGCAAGGACATCAACGGGCGCATTGTGGTTGCCGACCTCGCCGGCATGCCGCACTTGCTGATTGCCGGATCAACAGGCGCCGGCAAGAGCGTGGCGATCAATGCCTTCATCATGTCGATTCTGTACAAGGCGACTCCGGAGCAAGTGCGCCTGATTCTGGTGGATCCGAAGCGACTGGAACTGGGCAACTATGAAGGCGTGCCGCACTTGTATACGCCAATCATCACGGAACCGAAGCTTGCGGCGAACGCTTTGCGCAATGCGGTGCGAGAGATGGAGCGGCGGCTCAAGCTACTGGCGGCGAAGGGCGTGCGCAACATCGACCAGTACAATCGGCTGTTTGATAATGGTGGAACGCCGAGTTTGTTTGAGGAAGAGTCCGACGACAAGCCGATTCCCTATATCGTGATCATCATCGACGAGCTGGCTGATCTGATGATGCTCGATTCAAGCAACGTGGAGGAATCGATCACGCGGTTGGCACAGATGGCTCGCGCTGTGGGCATTCACCTGGTGCTGGCGACGCAGCGTCCGTCTGTCGATGTGATTACGGGATTGATCAAGGCGAACTTCCCGGCTCGCATTTCGTTTCGCGTGGCGACCAAAGTGGACTCGCGAACCATCCTTGACGCCAACGGAGCCGAGGCGCTTCTGGGCAAGGGCGACATGCTCTACCTGCCTTCGGGATCGGCACGGGTGCATCGTTTGCACGCGCCGCTGGTTACGGAAAGGGAGATCGCGGCAGTCGTTGAGTTCTGGAAGGCGCAAGGGTCCGCGGAATATCAGCAGCAATTCCTTGAGGCTCCGAAGGACGAGCGTGAGGCCGGAAGCAGCGGCGGAGGCGAGGAATCAGTGGGCAGCGGCGGCGAGGACGATCCTCTGTACCAGGATGCGGTAAAGCTGGTGGTGGAGTTTGGGAAAGCGTCCACTTCCCTGCTGCAACGCCGGCTGCGCATCGGTTACGGACGGGCTGCGCACCTGATTGATCTGATGGAACAGGACGGAATTGTCGGAGCGGCGGATGGTCCCAAACCGCGCGAAGTTTTGAAGCGGCCTGACTGGATTTCCGAGATAGAAGAGACTATGCGGTAGCCTGACGTAGTACTGCGTCCATGCGAAAACGCCAGCTCCGAGTGCTGAAGTGGCTTGGAACGACTCCAGCCATCGCAATCTGCACTTTCTGCAATCGCGAATTCAAGGTTCCACTCGAGGTGTTGAAACGGGTAGGCGGCGCTGCCGAGGACCTGAAACTTCAATTCGCACGGCACGAATGCAAACGCGAGGAATCCCATTCCTCATCTGAGTGAGCCTTTCTCAGCCATCGGGACCGGCTTCAGCTGCGCCTACTCGACGGCGTTCGCGAAAATTCTTGCGCAGGTAATGGCTGACAGATGATGCGTTCGCCCCTGATCACTTCTTTTCTTCTCTACATTTACGGTTCGCGGACCTATACTAGTGCCGTTTTCGAGGTCCAAGGAGACTCCTATGTTGAGTCTGAGACTGGAACTCGATCGCCAGATTATTCCGCTCCTGATTGTTTGCCTGGCCGTGCCGACTGCGTTTGGCGCAGAATTCTGGGCCAAGAAACCGTACCAAAATTGGTCTGCCGAAGAGACGCGCCGGATGCTGGAAGAGTCGCCTTGGGCCACGACGCTCTCGCTGGGCGGTATTCAAAGCAACATAACCGGCGGCGACTCGCCGAATGACAGGGGGTATCGGGGCGAGATGGAGACGAACCCTACGATTTCCTACAATCTGCAATTCCGATCGGCGCAGCCCATTCGAGAAGCCCAGGTGCGCTCGTCTCAGTTGAACTCGCGCTACGACAAGATGAGCGCCGAGCAGAAGGCAGCGTTTGACGCCAGCGCGGGTAAATTTCTGGCAGTCACATTTCCCGACCGCGTGGTGGTTTCCGTGACCTTTCACACCAACGTGCAAAACTATGAGAGTTTGCTGCGGAGCTACTGGGAGCGGCAGAGTCTGCCGACGCTCAGCATGACGGTCTATCTGAATGCCGGCCGAGACCGGTTGAGCCTGCTGAACTACAGTTTCAAAGACGATACTTTTCAGTTCACCTTCCCGCGTCCTAAGCAACTCGGTCCCGAGGATAAGGTCGGCGTGGAATTTGTGCACCCCAACATCGAACGAGTCCGGCAGCAGCGAATTCTGCAGGAGTTCAGCTTGAAGAAAATGCTGGTGAATGGGGCGCCAGCGTACTGACGGGCCTAAATCAGCAACCAAGTGGAGAGACAGCCGATGCGATACTTAGGCGAACATCTTGATCCGCTTAGTGAGTCTCGGGCTTTCGCCAAGAACGAAGATTCACGGCGTAGAGCGCAATGCAGAAGACATTCGCCGGAATGAAGCCGAACTGCGCGGTGCGAAAGCCGATTACGCAGACGACCGCGCTATTGATCGCCGCCAGGATCCAACCTTCCCAGCAACGCTTTCCCAACAAAATGGTCGAAACGACCGTAAGAATGCACGACAAGTAATCAAGCCTGAACAGCACCTCAACCCCTCCGCAATAATTCGAGTATGCAGCAAGACGGCCGTGTTTTCTGCCTTTCAGCGTGGAAATGGGGTAACGGAGGTAATCGTCCAAAGGTGCAGGCTCCCTCTCCGATAGAATTCCGTAAGCCTTACGAATTCAGGAGCGTGCGATGAAAGTTCTTACCGAGTACCTAGAATTTCATACCAAGACGCATCGGGCTTATGTGCACATGACGCCTCAAGTGGAAGAAATTGTGCGCAAGAGCGGCGTGAAAGAAGGGATGGTGCTGGTTTCCGCCATGCACATCACTGCGGGCGTCTATGTGAACGACAATGAAAGCGGTTTGATTGAGGATATCGACCAGTGGCTGGAGCATCTGGCACCGTTTCGCAAGAATTACAAGCATCACGAAACCGGGGAGGACAATGGCGACTCGCACTTGAAGGCGCTGCTGATCCACCACGAGGTGATTGTGCCGATCACCGCGGGCAAACTTGATTTTGGAACGTGGCAGAGAATCTTCTACGCCGAATTCGATGGGCAGCGCGACAAGCGAGTGATTGTGAAGGTGATGGGGGAATAGAAGCACATGCGCGTTCGACTGTCCTCTTGCCCAGAGAATGCCGAATCCGTACTATCGAGAGTCGCAACCGGCATCTCGGTAAGGCCGAGTTTGGAGGACGAATTGGCTGCAGACGAGCTTCAAGAACTTCAAGAGCATGCCGAACATGGGCACAACAATCCAAACCTGGCGCCAGTATCGCTGACCATGGCTGTTCTGGCGGTGCTGGTTGCCGTTGTCTCGCTGCTGGGACACCGCGCGCACACCGAGGAAGTTGTGCTGCAGGCAAAGTCCTCCGACCAATGGTCGTATTACCAGGCCAAGAACATTCGCGAACATGAGGACGCTTTGTTCAGCGAAATGGCGGCGATCGTGAACAGTAACGACGCTGGGACGGTGTCAAAGTTCCGCGAAAAGTATTCGCAGGAAGCAGAGCGCTACAAACACGACAAGGACGAGATTCAAGCCGAGGCGCGCAAACTGGAAGGCGACGTGGTCACCGAGAGAAAGCGCGCCGACAGGTATGACCTGGCCGAGGTCTTTCTGGAGATAGGTTTGGTCATTACCTCGATCACGCTGCTTTCAGGGCGGCGACTTTACTGGCACTTGGGGATCCTCTTCAGCGTGTTGGGAGTTGCGGTAGCAATCAGCGGCGCCGTGGTGCACTGACGATTCGGCGTTCGCGGCAGCTAGGGCAGAAATGCCTTCATACAGAATAAGCTGCCGCCGGATTTCTCGAACTCCGACGTGTCAACAATGACGGGGGAGAGATTTTCCCGGCCCAGTATCGCCTCAAGGTGCGGCGTCAAGTAGGGAGTGAGGTAGCGTCCGTTGGCCACGATTCCGTTGGCCATGAATTTGTGGGCTTCCTCGGTAGTCAGTTCGTGAACCCGCTTCCAGAAAGTGCGAAGGCGGGTGAGAGATTCGGGAGCATAGGCACCGGGATAGACGAGTACGGCCTCGTTGTTTAGCGGGCAGAAACACGTATCGAGGTGATAGCAATAAGGGTCAACGAGATGCAGCGGGACCACCGGGATTCCCAATTTGGACATGGCGGCGTGAAATCTTTCGATGCCGACCTGGGTCGAGCGAAAACCATAGCCGGCATAGATGCGTGACCAGTCAGGATGCCAGAGGAGATCGCCATGGCCTTCCAGATGTTCGTCGCCGAGATCCACTTCGATAATCTTGAAACCGCGCTGGCGAAACCAATCCACATAAAGCGGCACTTCGCGATGGCGTGAAGCGTGCACCATCCCGCTGGGCACGATGAACTTGCCGATGCCTCCGTGAAAGCCAACAAAGACCTGATTAGCGGCGAAGACCATGTCTTCGAGGCCAGGGGCGGGCGCGATGGTTTCCACCTGGCACCCGGCTTGTTCCAAGGCGGAACAGAGCGCCATCCATTGCCGCTGGGCCCTCTCGCGATCAACGGAAACATGCTCCGCCATGTAAGGATTCTTCTGATCGACCACGTCAAAATAGGTCGGAGGACATAACAGGACGCGCTTAACCATTTTGTGAAATGGTAGCGGGGCGAGAGCTTTGGAGCAAGGCACGAGAAGACGAAAGTCCGTCACCGTGCCGACGATTCGGCACAGGCTGCCTGTGAACTTGGCGAGAAAATACGGAAACCAGCGGTAAGAAGGCTTGAGACCGATTGGCAGGGCGCATGCAATGCGGAGCAGTCAGGGAGGTCGCGATGCTCAGCCGCTGTGCGAATTCGCAATGCTCGAAACCATTTCTTCGATTGCGCCAGGGCAGGCTGTTCCTGGTGGAAACGGAATTTCCAGCCAAGTCGGGGGAGTTGACGGGTCCGCAGTCTCCTTACATGCGGCAACAACCTCGGCGGATAGAGAGGTACTGGCTGTGTGACCATTGTGCCGAGCTTTGGACTTTAGTTCACGACGCTAATCAGGGCATTGTGCTGGTCGCGCTACAGCAGCGGCCTGTAGCCGCGAGTGCACAGGGATATGCAGAAACGGCATAGGGTTCACTGCCACTTGCCTCAATGGCGCGGAGTACGAAGCAGTTCTGCCATGCATCACATAAGAACCCTTGATCTGGCGGTTGGTGAGCAGGCTAAGGCTTTCGCCCAATCGCCATAATGTGAGAGCTAGCCCCGAGCAGAGTGGGCTCATGCTCAACTCTACGCAGCGAGGCGAGCAGGCGCTCTCGTTGCGTGGGATGGTTCCACAGTCTCGTGAAATCCCGCGCTAGCCAGCCCGGTCCCTCAATGGCAGCCAGTTCCAGCAACTCATAGCCGGCTTCCTTTATCTCGGCGGCGAGTTCGTCGGGGAGATGGAAGAATGCGTCGGTAAAGTACGTTAGGTTATCGGTGGGATTGCGATGCTGGCCTTCCGCCAAATCGCGCTCGAGAATCGCGGCAAATTCTGCATGATCGAAGAAGCCGCCGGAAAGTGAATCGAGCAGCGACGCAAAGCGGCTGATGGCGGCTGCCCATATCACACCTCCTGAACGAAGCACGCGATAGGCTTCCCGCAAGGCTGTGAGCCGATCCTTACGTTCGGTGAGGTGGTACATGGGGCCGAGCAACAAGACCGCGTCGACGGTTTGGTCGGCGTGTTCAAGTTTGCGCGCATCCCCGATGGCAACTGAAGCCAGCGGATGTTGCGGTTGTTTCGACGATGCTGCCTGTGCTTGCTCAACGTGACGGAGAACGGGATCGACTAGATGCACTTGATATCCACGGGGGGCGAGCCAGCAGGCATACGCACCCGCTCCGCCACCGACATCCAGAACTGTGGCGGGTGCGCGCTGGAGATGGCGGAGGATCAGTTCCTGTGTGCGCGCTTGCCTCGAGTTGGAACCAACCGGTGCGAAGCCGGGAGGCTTCATCCGCCTCGGTGTAGTGGCGGACGATCTCATCAGATGAGTTGTCGGACATCGGTAGACCTCAAATGCTGCCATTCTCCTCAGGCATTGCCGCTTCGGCGATGCGGCGCCCGATATCCCATACCCATAGAAATATGCCGGGCCGCATCCTTAAGCGCTTCGAGGATCCGCGGCATGGTTTGCGCACTAACCTGCTGGGTGGTTCCGCTCAAGCCTAGGCTGGCCTCAATGGAGGCGCGCTCGTCGAAGACTGGGGCCGCGACGCAGCGCGCACCCAGGTTGTTTTCTTCATCGTCAACAGCGTAGCCTTGCCCGCGCACCCTTTCCAGTTCCTTGAGAAGACGCGGCAGGGTCGTGATCGTCTTGGCCGTGCGCTTTTCCATGCCATTCTTGCGCACAATTTGTTCCAGTTGCTCTTGCGGAATGTGGGCAACAATGGCCTTCCCGACGCTGGTCGCGTGTACCCGCATGCGGCGCCCGACCCATGTGTCCATGCGGATAAAACCCTCCGGCTCAACCTTCTCGATATAGACCGCATCGGGACCATCCAGAACGGCCAAATGGCAGGTAAGGCCGGTTTGGTGCGTCAGGTGGCGCATGATGGGCAAAGCCACTCCACGGACGTCGCGCCCTCCCAAAGCCCCGCGACTCAGGCTCAAGATTTTCAGCCCTACGCGGTACCTTCCGGACTCCGCTTCGCGGGTCAGGTAGCCCTGGGCTTCGAGAGTACGCAGGATGTAACTGGCAGAACTCTTTGGAATCTTCAGCTTGCGGCTGATTTCGGCGTTGCTCAGGCCCTCGGACTCCTGGGCCACGGCCTCCAGCATGGCCAGAGCACGCTCCACGGCCGCGGAAGGAGATTCGGATGGACGCTTGGGCATGACCAGGACCATGGTAGCAAAGCAGTAGCCGGCCAACAAAATGAATGTATGTTCATTATGCTGAACAACGACCTTGACTCATAGACAAGTCTAACCTACGCTTCGCCAGTATTATGAATGTGCGTTCACTATATTGAACACACTTAAGACGCTTACGGATCCAGGAGATATCCAAATGTCCGCCGAAAACGGGAACACAAACACGAGCCAAACCTACCGCCACTCCCAGCTGATGAGCGAAGAAGAGAAAACCGAGCAGTACAGCCTTGCGCAGAATTGCTTGAACCACGAGTGGAAGAACAACCCTCGATGGAAAGGAATCGAGCGTCCCTACACGGCGGAGGATGTGTTGCGTCTGCGCGGCTCGATTCATATTGAGCACACGCTGGCTCGTCTGGGGGCGGAGCGGCTGTGGGAACTGCTGCAAACCGAACCTTATGTCAACTCGCTCGGCGCGATGACGGGCAACCAGGCGGTACAGCAGGTGCAGGCGGGATTGAAGGCGATTTATGTGAGTGGATGGCAGGTGGCGGCCGATGCCAATAATGCCGGACAGATGTATCCCGACCAGAGCCTGTATCCGGCAGATAGCGTTCCCAACCTTTGCCGCCGCATTAACAGCGCGCTGCAGCGGGCCGATCAGGTGCATCATGCCGAGGGCAAGGTTTCTCCCGGGCAAACCTGGTTTGCACCGCTGGTCGCCGACGCTGAAGCCGGTTTCGGCGGCACGCTGAATGCGTTCGAGCTGATGAAAGGAATGATTGAGGCGGGCGCGGCGTGCGTGCACTTCGAAGATCAACTCTCGTCCGCGAAGAAGTGCGGACATCTGGGCGGCAAGGTGCTGGTCTCGACCACAGAAGCTGTGCAGAAACTCGTGGCAGCGCGGCTGGCCGCTGACGTAATGGGCGTGCCGACATTGTTGATGGCGCGCACCGACGCGGACAGCGCGAACCTGCTGACCAGCGACATTGATCCTCGTGACCGCGAGTTCTGCACCGGCGAACGCACGACTGAAGGCTTCTTTCGTATTCGCGGCGGCATTGACTCGGCGATCGCGCGTGGCCTGGCCTATGCTCCCTACGCAGATTTATTGTGGTGCGAAACTTCAGAACCCAATCTGGAAGAGGCCCGGCGTTTCGCCGATGCGATCCACGCCAAGTATCCCGAAAAGATGCTGGCTTACAACTGTTCTCCCAGCTTCAACTGGCGGAAAAAGCTCGATGAGAAAACGATCGCGCGTTTCCAGAAAGAACTGGCTGCTATGGGTTACAAGTTTCAGTTCGTTACCCTGGCGGGATTCCATGCGCTCAACCTGAGCATGTTCGAACTGGCGCGGGAATATAAAGAAACAGGAATGACCGCTTATTCGGCATTGCAGGAAAAGGAATTCGCCAGCGAGCGCGAGCATGGGTACCAGGCTGCGAAGCATCAGCGCTTCGTCGGCACGGGATACTTCGATCAAGTGCAACAGGTAATCAGCGGCGGACTGGCATCGACCGTGGCTTTGGCCGAATCGACCGAGGCAGAACAGTTCTCTCCGGGCCCGACTCTGGCTTCGATGCGCAATAACGCCGAAGCAAGTGTTCCGGTGCCACCGTTCCCCGACATGCCTCAGGAGGAGATGCTTCAGCCATCGGGGGATTAAGATCGCAACTTCGCCGCGGTCTGACGCCGGAGGCGTTGCGGCGCAGCCGAGTTAAGCAGATTTGGTCTGCTATAATCGAGGCTCCCTTGGTGCTGTTTCACATCCGTGCGGAAGTGGTGGAACTGGCAGACACACCATCTTGAGGGGGTGGCGCCGAAAGGCGTGGGGGTTCAAATCCCCCCTTCCGCACCATTATCCTTCATCCATCGTCGTGTTTGCCCCTCTGGTCGCAGTTCATCGCCCGGCGTAGGCGAGTTGCAAAACGGTCACCTTGACGGAATCAGCTGTTCGCTTCGAGGTTTCCCGGAAGACTCGCTCTCATGGCTTCCCTGAAATCACGGCGAACCTGTTCTTCGTATTTCAAAACCCTGTTGAGTTCCTGAACGATCTGCATCAACTCGTCGGGATCTCTCGCTCCCAGCGCGGCGTTGCACAACTCTCTCCAGTTCTTGGCCCGTCTTTCAGACATCGATTTCCTCCGAACGTCTACTTATGTAGGGGAGATCACGCTCGGCCTTAGAACCGGAAAACGATTCCAGCCGAGGGCTGCGCCGTATGCGTCCAGCTGTCAGTATTGAGGCCCCTAAGGCCAAAATCGGCATCTTTGTAAATATAACCCCTGTACTCGGCGCGTAGAGAGACGTGTTTGGCCAGGGCGTAATTGACACCGCCGCCATACAGGAAAGTGCCTTTCGCCTGGGTGTCAGCGCCCGGCAGAAAGCCGCCCGCGTTGCCCGTTGGATGAAATATCAAACTGCCGCCGCCGCCAAGAACGTAAGGACTAAACCTCCTAATCCCGAAGGGCAGACTTATAGCCACATCGGCAGTGGCCGTGTGCACGTCGGACTGAACTCTCGAAAGGCCTCCTGCAGAGAAATACTTCTGGGTGTCGCGATCGAAGCCGTAGTTCGCTTCGGCAGAGAGCCAGCGGTTAATGTGATAGCGGTACCCAACGAGCAGTCCACCCGTATTGGTTGTTGACCGCGAGATACCCTGGCCGTTGGTGTCATTGGTGAAGAAGCCTGTGCCTTGCAGACTGATCTCCGAGCGGCTTTCCTGCGCGGTGGCCCCGAGAGTTAAGAGAATGACAAAACCTGCAAGCATAATCGCAGTTCGTCGCATAGTGTGACTCCTTTCATTCCTGAATGTGTGCTGACAGTCCCGAACCGGGCGATGTCGCCGGTCTGCGAAATCGTTTCGACCACATACAGGCATCTGCGCTGCCAAAATTGCGCCTGTGCTCGTTTCTATCCCGAAATGCTTGAGTGAATGGAGGTTACGCAACTCTCGGTTTAGGTTACCCGCACGGCTTGTCAATCGCATCGACATGCGATTTGACAACTGACGAAAGCTACGACATTTTTGTAGAAGCCTTCTGCGCCCTCACTACATCAGATCAGACATATACCGAACCGATCAGTGTCCTCCGTTTCGGAGCTGGCATTGGCAACTGACGCGTTCGCAATTCACTTCTCACAAGCGGGAAGAGTCTATGAGCACCTTATCCGCACCGATCGCAGAGGAGTACACGCAACGCTACGAAGCGTTGCTACGCGCAACCAGCGCGATTGGCACGTGTAATGATTGCGACGCTGCCGCCGACATGCTCATTCAAGCGCTGCGCGAAGTGGTCCCCTTTGACTACCTGCAACTTGTGGCGTTTGAGAGCGAAACTAACACGGTTGATTGGCATGTGCTCTACGCAAATAGAACAAGACAGGATTTGACCTGTGCCGATGGTGTTCTCAAAGATACGCCGATTGAGTGGGTCCACGAATCTCAGCAAGCTCTCGTCACTGCAGACTGGAACGAAGA
Organism: uncultured Acidobacteriota bacterium; assembly: GCA_963761915.1. GTDB lineage: Bacteria > Acidobacteriota > Terriglobia > Terriglobales > Acidobacteriaceae > Sulfotelmatobacter. Next base: position 253,793 of record CAVXIO010000002.1, on the reverse strand, counting down.
GACGCGGTTTGAGAAGCATCGCGAATTCTTGACTGAAGCAGGGATCGCGTCCACCTGCGCCCTTCCACTCGCGAGAGGCGAACGCCGGCTAGGCGTGTTGAGCATAGGCAGCTCGCATCCCCATGCGTACCCGGAGGAAGAAGTCCGCTTCCTTTCTCTCGCCGCGGATCAGATTGCTCTAGCGATCGATGCTGCGGTGAACTTCTACTTGTCACGGCAGGCGCAGGATCGGCTAAAACTGATCCTCGATTTGACGAACCAGGTCGTCTCGAACTTAAATTTTCAGGAGCTGCTGCGAACTATCTCTGCGAGTGTACGGCGAGTCATGCAGTGTGATGCTGCCGCCATCATGCTTCCCGAGCCAGACGGCAAGCACTTGCGTGTGCATGCTCTCGATTTTCCGGATCGCAGAGGATTTTTCAAAGAAGACATTTTGATTCCCCTTGACGGCTCCGCACCGGGCGGAACCTTTCGCAGCGGAAGACCCTGGGTTGTGAACCGCCTTGACCCTGAAATGCACCCTGAGATGTACGCCAAGGCGACAGGGGAAGGTATCAATTCGCTTTGCGATGTGGCTCTCATTAGCCGAGGTCGCGTGCTTGGCGTGCTTGCCCTGGCCAGCCGGGAAGAAAATGCTTTCGACCCGGCGGAGGCTGCGTTTCTGTCTCAGGTCGCACAGCAGGTCGCAATCGGCGTGGAGAACGCTCTGGCGTATGGCGAAATCGCCGATCTCAAGGACAAACTGGCGCAGGAAAAGCTTTACTTGGAAGAAGAAATCCGTGGCGAGATGGACTTCGAAGGAATTGTGGGACAGAGTTCAGCCCTTCGCCATGTTTTGAACCTGGTGGAAACCGTCGCTCCCAGCGACTCGACGGTGTTGCTTCTGGGCGAAACCGGCACGGGAAAAGAATTGATCGCGCGCGCTATCCACGATCGCAGCCGGCGCAAGGAGCGGACCTTCGTAAAGCTCAACTGCGCGGCGATTCCCACCGGCCTCCTCGAGAGCGAGCTTTTTGGACATGAACGAGGTGCCTTTACCGGCGCAATTGCACAGAAGATTGGGCGTCTCGAATTGGCCGACCAAGGCTCCCTCTTCCTGGATGAGGTCGGGGACATTCCGGTTGAGATCCAACCCAAACTGCTGCGAGCTTTACAGGAACGTGAGTTTGAAAAGTTGGGCAGCAATCGAACTAAGAAAGTCGATGTGCGACTCGTAGCCGCGACCAATCGCGACCTCGAGAAAATGATGGAGAATCGCGAGTTCCGCAGCGACTTGTACTATCGCTTGAATGTGTTTCCGATTCGGATTCCTCCTCTGCGCGAACGCCCGGAGGATATTCCGCTGCTGGTCCGCTACTTCACCCAGAAATACGGCCGCCTCATGAACAAGAAAATCGAATCCATTCCCACCGCGGCCTTGAGGAAGCTCTCGAGTTGGCACTGGCCGGGGAACATTCGCGAGTTGGAAAACTTTATCGAGCGTTCTGTGATCCTTACCCACGGCTCGGCACTACAAGCTCCGATCGCCGAACTTACCAACAACGGCAAGCCCACACCGGTGGCCGGGACGCGCGAAGCCAATGAGCGCGATGAGATGATCCGCGTCTTGAAAATCACCAACGGTCGAGTTGCAGGACCCAACGGCGCTGCAGCCCGCATGGGACTCAAACGCACGACCCTGATCGCTCGCATGAAGAAACTGGGCGTCGACCCGCGAAGAGTGTTATGAAGCTTCCATCTTGATATTGGCCCTTGCCTTGCTATACGCGGGAGAAGCCAAGCCACTCCAGTTTGAATCGAGCATAATTCAAGACGTTTGAAGATTGCGCGCGCGTTTCGGTCTTCGGTGTAAGGCCCACTGTTTCTGCAAAGTCACGACAAGTGTCAAATTTGGTTTTGACATTCTTTGACACATAGTCCGCCGATCTTTGCGCCCAATCAATGCTTTCAGCAGTTTGCGAACGGTTACAGGGCCTGCGCCCTTGGCAGGCGCATTGCACTTGTACACATTGTCCTGAGATCCAAAATGTTCAAGATTTCCATCGTCGATACCCGATGTCAACGCAAGCTGGTGGTGGAAGGAAAGCTGAGCCAGCCTTGGGTCGATGAGCTTCACGCCACCTGGAGAAATGCGAGCCGTGACCTTGACGGCCGCAAACTGGTTATAGATGTAAGCAGCCTGACCGTGATAAGTCGGGAGGGAGAAGACGCGATTTTCGATCTGATGAAGCAAGGCGCGAAGTTTTCCTGCGTAGGCATTCTTACTCGACATGTGTTGAAGCGACTTGCACGAGAATGCCACGGCAAGCTGGGGGACGCCGTCAACCGAACAGATCTCGAGACAACGACACCACGGAGGTGAACATGCCGCAGGCAAAGCACATCATTGGACCCACGCCGTACGCAAGCGCCGTCGATTTCCAACACATCTTTGACGAAGACATGAACGGCCTGTACCTGCTCTCGTTTTTGCTTACTGCAGACCGCGAGAAGGCTGAGCAATGCTTTGTCTCCGGCCTGGAGGACGCAGTAGATGGCAACCCGGTGTTCAAGGAGTGGGCGCGCTCCTGGGCCCGGCGGGCGATCATCCAAAATGCCATTAGGCTCATCAGCCCTCGGCCGGTCCAGGACGTTGGCCGTGTGGGTTCTGCTTCAGTAGATAGCAATCACAAAACGCTACCAGACGAGCAGCCGGCAGAGATTGCTGCCATTCTTGCTCTCGAACCGTTCGAGCGCTTTGTCCACGTAATGACGGTTCTGGAACGATATAGCGATCATGAGTGTTCTGTTCTTTTGGGCTGCGCGCGGCGCGACGTCCTCGCCGCGCGAACTGACGCCTTGCGGCAGCTTGGAAGCGCCATGGAAATTCATTACAACCACCTGCCAAATCCCGGCCCACAGAATCCCGCAATGCAGGAACGCCGCAGTTCCGCTCTTGATTTGCTGATTGCTCCACGGTTAGCGACTTCTCGTGGTTAAATGACGCTGTGTGGCAGCAAGGAGCGTTTGCATCTAACAAATAGCAGATGGAGGTTGCCGCCAATCGATGAGGGCCACACTAGATCGCGCGGGATCGTTCGTAACACCCGCGCCGGTGAAGCAGGTTAAAGCGCGCACAACGTCGAATGTACGGAGAATTGTCGGGTTTGTCGTCACTATTCAATCCATCCTGTTTCTCGCACACTGGTTCGTCTACCGGACATGGACTGCCTTCCAGACAAATGCCGGTCCGCCCGGAATTAAGCAACTGGCTGCTCTATTCTTGCTGTCAGTCGCCTTCGTATCCGCGACCCTGCTGGCTCATCGCTATTCCCATTGGTTGGTCCGCCTGTTCTACAAGATGGCGGCTGCGTGGCTGGGAGTTCTGAACTTCCTGTTCGTGGCGGCCTGCTTATGCTGGATGGTCGACCTGGGAATCCGATTGTTCGGCCTTCATTTGCAACGCCCGATCATCGTCGGCACGATGTTCAGCTTAGCCATCCTCACCAGCCTGTACGGCATGCTTAATGCCCGCCGGATTCGCGTGAAAAGAATCGCGGTCAAGTTGCCGAACCTTCCGGCATCCTGGCGCGGCCATGTGGCCGCGCTCGTGTCCGATGTCCACCTCGGCCCCGTCAATGGTTCCAGGTTCATGCGGCGTATCGTCGCCACACTCGGGCGCTTGCGACCGGACGTCGTATTTATCACCGGTGACCTCTACGACGGAACTAAAGCCGATCTCGATGAGCTCATTGCACCGTGGAAAGACATTTCCGTAAACATTGCTACCTATTTCGTGACCGGTAACCACGAAGAGTTTTCCGACCCTAGAAAATATCTCGACGCCGTGAGCCGCTCAGGTATCCGCGGGCTGAACAACGAAAAAGAGATGCTCGATGGCCTGCAGATCGTGGGTGTCCATGACCGCGACTCGGGCAATCCAGTTCGCTTTCGCTCGATTCTGGAACAGACCGGCCTAGATCGCAATCAAGCAAGTATTCTGCTCGCACATGTTCCCCACCAGTTGTCGATTGCGGAGGAAGCTGGCATTTCCTTACAGCTTTCCGGCCACACTCACGCCGGCCAGATATTCCCCTTCACCTGGTTCACCTCCCGCGTTTTCGGGAAGTACACCTACGGCTTGAAGAGGTTCGGCGACCTCATGGTTTATACCTCCAGCGGCGCTGGCACTTGGGGTCCTCCAATGCGTGTCGGCACAAGTCCAGAGATCGTATTGATCGAGTTCGAATGATGGGAATGCTGACCCCATATTCCGAGCGGGCATGAGCGACTCCACTCGCTGCCAGAAGTCCAGGTGGCCTTGACCGACAGGAGGAACCGGTGTCAAACTGTTGATAGGAAGAGAATTTAGTGGCTTGGACTTCCCTTCCGCACCACTGCACTCACTCTTAACAGTTTAGGAACTCTAGATTTCATGATTATTCTTGTAACCATCATTCACGTGATCGTTTGTCTGTTCCTGATTATCGTTGTTCTGCTGCAGAGCGGCAAAGCCGGAGACATCTCGGCGGCCTTCGGCGGACAGGGTAGTCAGGCCGCGTTCGGTCCGCGCGGCGCAGCTACGGCGCTTTCCAAAGCCACGACTATTTCGGCGGTTCTGTTCATGTTGACCTCGGTCACCCTTTCGGTCAATGCTATCAAACATGGTGGGCCCGGCTCCGTGCTGCAAGGAGTGAAATCAGCACCGGTTAAGCCCCAGCCTGCGACCCCGGCGCCAACCCCGGTGAATCCTCCAACGAAAAAGTAGGCATCCCGCGCTTATTTCCCAAGAATCAGGCCAACTCCTTGTGCCCGGTGATCTGCCGGTGTGCAGCGTTTCACCTTGCTGCTTGCGGGTTCTGCTGTAATTGTAATTCCACTATCCGGGTGCTACCATCCAAATATCGGCACTTATAGCCGGGAGGTATCTGATATGTCGGATCGCGATAGCAGCAGCTTTGGATGGTTCTTGGCGGGATTAGGTGTCGGTGCATTGGTAGGAGTTTTGTATGCGCCCCGGTCGGGCAGCGAAACCCGTGACGCGCTTCGCGCCCGGGCGGAAGAAGGTCGCGATTACATGCGCACTCGCGCCCGCGACGCCCGCGAGCAGGCTTCAGACTGGGTCGATCGTGGACGTGAAGTCGTGAGTCAGCAGAAGGATCAGTTCCGCGCCGCCTACGAGGCTGGCCGCCAGGCTTATCAAGAGGCCACTACGGAAACCGGCGCTGGAGTATCGAAGAAGGTCTAACGACCAAAGATAAAGACTTGGAGCGGCCGTTCCGCGGCGGATATTGAGAATGCCGCAAAGCGCGGCTGCAGGAAAGCGCTCCTTATGGAAAACCTTACCCCCATATTCATTGCCCTGACTGGAGCGGCTGTACTTCTGCAGGCGGGCCTGCTGGCCGCAATGTATTTGACCATGCGCAAGACCAGCGCCCGGCTTGAGGCGCTGGCCGATGAAGTCAAAACTAAAGCGCTACCTACGATTGACACTGCTCAGGCGCTGATTACCCAGCTCAGCCCCAAGCTGCAAGTGATCGCCGACAATTTATCCGAAACGTCCTCTGCGGTGCGCGAGCAGGTGCAGCGCGTCGACGCCACTGTGAATGACGTAGTGGATCGCGTGCGCCTTCAGGTAATCCGCGCCGATGACTTGCTCACTCGCACCCTCGACCGCGTGGAAGAGACTTCCGAAGTGGTGCACAGAACCGTGATTTCGCCGGTGCGGCAATTCTCCGGCCTGATTCAAGGCGTCACCACCGGCATCGAGTTCTTCCTCGGTAATCGCAGCCGCGGAAATGGCCGCAGCCGCGACGCCCGCCGCCCTGTTCCACAGGACGAGATGTTCATCTGAACCGAAGCCTTCGCTTAAAAGGCGGAGCTCAGCATTGACAGTTCTGGCTTGAACAGTTCAAGGTTCGGTCAATGATCAATGGCGCACATGTTGTTATCTACACCAAAGATCCCGAAGCTGACCGGGGTTTCTTCCGCGATGTACTTAAGTTTTCCTCCGTTGATGCCGGTCACGGCTGGTTGATTTTCGCCATGCCACCACTCGAAGCGGCGTTCCATGATTCCGAGAAAAACGGCCAACACGAGCTTTACCTGATGTGCGATGACATCGCGGCCAGCTTGAAAGATCTCAAATCGAAGAATGTGAAAAGTCTCGGACGTGAGCGAACAGCGTTGGGGCAAGGTCGCTACATTCAATCTTCCGGGCGGCGGCAAATCAGGCATTTATGAGCCAACGCATCTGAGTCCACTGAGGCGCAAGCCCTAAGCGGCAAGACGCGGATTTTTTGTATCTTCTATCCACATGCGCTATCTGGTTCGAGCTCGCGTAAAGCCCGGTCGCGAAAGCGATCTACTCAAGGCCATTGGGAATGAAACGCTCGGCCAGGGATCAGTCGCCGAGGGCGAATACCTGCGCAACATGAACGACGCCCGACTCTGCGCCGACCAGACGGTACGCTGGGTGGAAGTCTGCTATTGCCCCACGCCGCTGCAAGAAGAGCGGCCCTACTGGGAACAGTACTTCGATCTCACCAAAGTGCAGGACGCCCACGACCGGCGCAAGTGCCGCGACGAAAACGGTTCCAAACCCTGGGCGTGCAGCGACTGCGATTGCACCGCGCGGTTAGAGCAGAAATTGAAAGCGTCTGGCGAACCTTTCCTGGATTCGCTCTGCGCGAAGAATCGCCGGCCTGGCTAAATGGGAGAAATATCAGTTGCTCAGTGCTGTCGCGGACTTGTCCGCAGTGTTCGATTGGCGATTGTTTGTCGCCGCCATAACGCTGTGCTCTTCTGTCATGCGTACAACACTCCGAACGCGGGTCCTGCTCCACTTGGGAAACAACAAATCCCGCATCTTCACCCTGGCCTTGTGAAGCTGCGATTTGGAGTTGCCGATGGAGCAGTGCAACAGTTCTGCGATCTCGCCATGTTGGTACCCCTCAACGTCATGAAGACCAAAGATTTTCCTGCAACCTGCAGGCAGGGTCTGCATCGCCCGGTGCAGGGAGATGCGGTCGACGGCCCCCGAGAGATTCAGATCGCGTTTTCCAAGGTCGTGCCGTAGGGCTGGCGAATCCGACGACACCGGCACGTCGAGCGAAAGCATGGGCGGGCATTTGCGGCGACGTTTCATCAATACCGTGTTTACCGCGACGCGGTACAGCCACGTCGAAAAAGCAGAGTCTCCACGGAAGCTTCCCACGTTACGAAACACCTGAATGAAGGCTTCCTGCATCAGATCCTCTGACTCAGAAGCGTCTCTCGTCATGGACAGACAAATTGAGTAAACCCGCGTTCTATGTAGCTGAAAGAGAGTGGCAAACGCCTCTTCGTCGCCTCGCTGCGCGCGCTGCACCACAGACAGTTCGATCGGATCTCGTTCGCTTTTCTCAACCGGAATCGGGTTCGTCGCTTCTGCGGAAATCGCCCAAGTCGCCATTGCAGCCTCCTCAATCGTTCTGTCCGGCTCGTGACGGCTGTTCTACGGAACGCATCCGAAAGCGTTCGGCTTGCCCAGGACCCATACAGTCTGCCATTTAGAGTTCCTGAGGGCTGATCAGAATTGCTCACTTTGACCTGAGCTGGCAGCCGCCCGCTCGACGAATTTTGGTGCGTACTGTTGCAAATCGCGATTACAACAGTCAGCGCTGGATTGCCCAAGCTTCACTGGCCTGCTCCATCCACCGTTGTTCGTTCACGCCGAACACTAGGAGCCACAGGATTAGCGATGCTGCCCCGAGGAGGCCGAGGGCTGCAATGTAGGGGAACAGACGGTATCCGAGCGGAAGATATAGAAAGGTCAGCCAACCGAAACCTGCCAATACCGACAACACGCCTAGAATCCGAGGCAGGAAGGTAGACCTGATAATCAGGTAGCCCGTCAGGAGTGCATAGAACCCGAAAAATACCAAAGCAATCGCTGCGCCATGGTCATTCACCTTAAGAAAAAGGAGCGCTATCGCCTGCAACTGTTCCACTCTGAATACACTCAAGTAGTGGGCGCCTCCCAAGACGAACAAGGGAGCAATAAAAAAGACGCGGCCAAAAGTCTTGATGACGCAACCTCCGACGCCCAAGAACGCGGCAAGCAAAGAGACGCTTTTGCCCGCAGGCTTAAGCAAGCCATAAAAGAGACTCATCATGGCGATCTGGCACGCCATCTCGATGAGGTAGACTGCGAAACCCAACTGAAACAAGCCCCTATGCGTCAGTATGTTGGTCGCCGTAGCCGCGGCGTCGCCGTCTACAACAAGTCTGCCGCTAACGAAACCCTGAGCGAATATTCCCGTCAGTATGGTGACGAGATAAAACACACCCGTAATCCTGGCTTTGAGACGCGGCGATGCTTCGATCCGCTGCGTGATTACGCCCGTGCTCATATTCGTTCCTCCGGTGATCAGCGCGCGAGATCGTCCGGTGCGCTGAGACTTCTCAGAGGCTACAAGAACCGGAGCGCGGAGACCAGTGAAGCGGCATTGTCTGAATGTCCTTGGCCGAATCGGGGACGATAACAAAAGCTCGCTTCAACCGCAGGTCAGGCGCGAGGTCTTTCCGCAGTTGATAAGGTCGTGGTCTCTTATTGCGAGAATCCTATTTCCCGTGGGGTTGGGAATTCCACAGAAGGCGGTCAAAACATTTTCCCGCCGACTCGCTCCCCTTTTTAATGTGCTGCTTACCCTGGGCTCTTTGCTGACTTGTGCTCCGTCGCGAACCAAGTGACATCTGACCTTGCGGCCAAAACCAAGTGAGCAGAACATGCTCAAGGCGGAGGCAGTACGGGGGCGGATCGTCAATATTTTTCAGGCAGATTTCCATAGGCCCGAAGGACGCTCTACACTAGTTCCGCGACCCTTCGGAGGTTGCCCATCGCTTCGACCACGAAAAACAGCTACAAGCTCACCCTCGGCACGCTTTTGGACGCGGCACGGACGACGATAGCAGCGGTTGCGTCTCTGCTGCTGGCTCGCCTTCTGAAGCTTCCCGAGTCTTACTGGGCGCCGATTTCGGCCGTCGTGATTATTCAGTCCACCATCGATCCGAGAACCTTGGCATGGCAGCGTTTCGCGGGGACTGCATTAGGCGCCGCGCTGGGAGCGCTGATCGCCACGTTCTTTCCCGCCAACGCCCTGGTGTATGCGGCCGCAATTTTCTTGTGCGGAGCGCTCTGCGCTCTGCTCCGGCTGCGCGGCGCTTATCGCTTCGCGGCGATCACGCTGAGCATCGTTCTGTTGATCGCCCACCAACGTCCCGCATGGATCGTGGCCACGCATCGCTTCGTGGAAGTTTCAGTGGGAATTGCGGTAGCGCTCGGCCTTGCCGAGCTATGGCCCAGTCGCGAGTGACTGTCCTTGGTTTGTGGGATCCAGAACCTATGCGATCCAGGCTCCGCCGACGACGATGTCGTTGTCGTAGAAAACGGCAGCTTGTCCTGGAGTAATAGCGCGCTGCGGCTGGTCGAAGGTCACGAGCACTTCGTCGCCGCTAATCTTCTCCAGCATGGCAAGTGCGGGTTCGTGGCGGTGACGAATCTTCACCGACACGCGCATGGGCTCGCGCAGGTCATCTGTGGAGATGAGGTTCACGCGGTGGGCGCGCAAGGTGCGCGAGTAAAGATGCTCGTCGCCGCCGACGATAACCTGCTTGTCGGCTCCATTGATTTGTATCACGTAGAGCGGCGATCCGGTCGCCACTCCCAAACCCTTCCGCTGGCCGACGGTGAAGTTGTGAACACCGCTGTGCTGTCCGAGCACTTCTCCACTCGCCGTTACCAATTCGCCCGCTGTATCGGGCAGCGATTCACCGCTCTCAGCCAGATAAGCATCGATGAAGCGCTTGTAATCGCCGCCGGGAACGAAGCAGATTTCCTGCGAGTCGGGCTTCTCGGCCAGAGCCAACCCTTGCTTGCGAGCCAGATCGCGAACCTCAGGCTTGGTCATTCCCCCAAGAGGAAACAGCGTGCGGCTGAGCTGCTCCTGAGTAAGGCCGAACAAGAAATACGTCTGGTCCTTACTGCGATCGGCGGGTCGTTTGAGCAGCCAGCGTCCGCGTGCTTCGTCGTATTCCACACGCGCGTAGTGTCCCGTGGCAACGCAATCGGCGCCGATCTGCTGTGCAACCACGAGGAGTTGATCGAACTTCAAGTGATTGTTGCAAAGGCTGCAAGGAATAGGCGTTCTGCCCGACAGGTATTCCGCGACGAACGGCCGCACCACGTCGCGCTCGAAGCGCTCCTCATGATTCACCACGTAGTATGGAATGCCGATGTGCTCGGCCACCCGGCGAGCGTCGTAAACATCGTCGAGCGAACAGCAGCGGCCCGTTACGGTTTCAGGCATACCCTCGTGTCCAGCGAGCCGCCGCTGGTTCCAGAGCTGCATGGTCAGGCCGATGATATTGTGTCCCTCGGCACGCAGCATCGCCGCGACGGTGGAGGAATCGACTCCGCCCGACATGGCTACTGCAATGGTTTGAGACTTTAGCATGGTTTCAAGTTTAAGCAGTTGGCAATTAGCATCTAGCCAACCTCCAGGCCGTTATGAATCAGGCAAGTTTCGGCTGGCTAAATGCTAACTGCCAATTGCTGAGTGCTGTTTACTTATGGGCCGGCGATAACTCCCGCAAGCGCGCTACTGTCTCCGGCACCAATGCAAGCGCAATGTCGATCTCTTCCGCAGTATTCTGCTTGCCCAAGCTGAAGCGGAGGCTCGCGCGCGCTCGATCGGTTCGCAACCCCATAGCAATCAGTACGTGCGATGGCTCAATCGCGCCCGAAGAACACGCAGCGCCCGTAGAAACCGCGAGACCCTTGAGGTCGAGCGCAATCACCATCGATTCGCCTTCGATATGATCGAAATAGATGCTCGATGTGTTGGGCACGCGCGCCGCACCATCGCCGTTCACACCCGCCTCTTCGACCTGCGCGAGAATTCCCTGCTGCAAACGGTCACGCAACCCAGACATTTTCTTGTCGTCACCTTGCGCGAAGCCCTGCATCGCGAGCTCGGCGGCCTTACCCAAAGCGACGATTCCGGGAACATTCTCAGTTCCAGCGCGGCGCGATCGTTCATGCCTTCCGCCATAAAAGAGAGGCTGCAGGCGCGTTCCCTTGCGGACATAAAGCGCACCGACACCCTGCGGCGCGTGCATCTTGTGACCCGAAATTGAAAGCGCGTGGCAGCCGATCCGCTTTACATCGATTGGAACCTTGCCCGCGGCCTGCACCGCATCGGTATGGAAACAAGCGTCTGCCTGCGCCGCGATCTTTCCAATTTCATCGACCGGTTGCAGCACTCCAGTTTCATTGTTGGCCATCATGATCGTAATCAGCTTTGTGCTGGGCCGCAGTGCACGCCGCACATCATCGGGATCTACCAGGCCGCGGCCATCCACCGGCACATAGGTCACATCGCAACCCGTGTCCTCCAGATGCCTGCAAGCGCTCAATACCGCGTGATGCTCGATGCTCGAAGTGATTATGTGGTCGCCGGCGCTGGTCAATCCTGAGATAGCCAGATTGTCACCCTCGGTTCCGCCGCTGGTGAACACAACCTCCGCGGGTCTGCAGCTCAATAACGATGCCAATGAGTCTCGCGCGCGCTCGACAGCCGCCCGCGTCTCCTGCCCATGATGGTGGATCGACGAAGCGTTGCCAAAGCGCTCGCCGAAGTACGGGCACATCGCCTCGAGCACCTCCGGCAGAACCGGCGTGGAGGCGTTATTGTCGAGGTAAATCCGGTGCAGCGCGCTCACGCTATTATTCTATCTGATGGGATGGTTAACACATCGGCGGATGCGCTCGGTTGATGTGTGCAGATAATCTCAATTGCCCAGCCGCTTTTCCATTGGCACATAACGATTGGGATAGTCCGGCCCCATATATTCCGCTCGCGGCCGAATCAAGCGATTGTCGTCGAGTTGCTCGATCACATGCGCTGCCCAGCCGCTGATGCGCGAAACGGCGAACACGGGCGTGAACAGATCCTCATCAATTCCCAGCACATGGTAGGTGGAAGCGGAGTAGAAGTCCACGTTCGCGTTCAGCTTCTTTTCCGCCTTGACGAACTTCTCGATTTTGTCGGAGATCTCGAACCATTGCGGCTGGCCACTCGACTTGCCCAAATCTCTCGACATGACGCGCAGGTGCGTGGCCCGCGGATCCTCAGTGTGATACACGCGATGGCCAAAACCTGGAACTTTCTTCTTCTGGGCCAGCATGTTGCGTACATGCTCGACTGGGTCGGCCTTCTCGCGGTCAATACCTTCCAGGATGCGGAAAACGGCCTCGTTCGCTCCGCCATGGAGTGGTCCCTTCAGCGCACCAAGCGCCGACGTAATCGCGGAGTGCATGTCTGATAAAGTTGCGGCCGTCACGCGGGCCGCAAACGTGGACGCATTCAGTTCGTGGTCGGCATGCAGGATCAGCGCAATATCGAGAGCGCGCTCGGCCGTAGACGAAGGCTTGGCCCCATTTAATCGCAGCAGAAAATTGGCGGAGTGCGACAGCGAACGGTCGGCTTCCACGACCGGCTTGCCCTTGCGAATCCGGTCATAGGCGGCAACGATCATCGGAATCTGCGAAGTGAGGCGGATAGCTTTGCGAACATTCGCATCGTGATCGTTGTTCTTCTCGTCCGCATCGTAAAAGGACAAGGCCGAAACCGCAGTGCGCAGCATATCCATGGGCAACGCAGTCTTGGGGACGCTCCGAAGAAACTGGATGATTGCCGGGTCAAGCAGACGCTCCTCCGCCAGACGCTGCCGCAGATCTTTCAACTCTTTTTGATTCGGCAACCGGCCAAACCACAGCAAATAGCAGGTTTCCTCGAAATTGGAATGGTCAGCCAATTCATGAATATCAATGCCGCGATAGGCAAGCACGCCCTGCTCGCCATCGATATAACAAACGCTGGAGTTGGTGGCGACTATGCCTTCCAAGCCCTTCGGATTGGTGCTGGTCACGCTGGACATAGATTCTCGCTTCGGATCGATCGGCGTTGCGGGAACCGCGCGAGGCAGGGCGCGGGAACTGCAACTTTCTTTTATACCCCAAATCAGCGCTTACATTCCAGGCTACCCGGGCCAAATACTCAACGCCGTCTTGCTCAGAATCTGCTCTTGCAGCCCCTTGCCAAGTGGCAGCGCGCGAAATTCATCAAGATTCTTCTTAACATCGGGAACGCCCGGCCCCGGCCAATCTGTGCCGAACAAAGTCTTGTCAGCGATCTCTTCAAGGCGGGGAAAGTACTGGAGCAACGTTTTCGGCGGAATGCCGCTGATATCGAGATAAACGTTGGGATGGCGGCGAATGAGAAAGAACGCCGTTTTCATCCAGAGCGGCCGGCCGCCGTGCGCCAGCAGAATCTTGAGGTTCGGAAAATCGACGGCAACGTCGTCTACGTACATGGGATCGCCGTACTTGTTGCGCGCGCCGGGGAAAATCGATGTTCCGGTGTGAAACATCACTGGCAACCCGTTGGCCTCGGCTGCGCGATAGATGATCTCCAGTTCTTTCACGCCGTTCAAGTAATCGTTGGGAAACAGAAGCTGATGCGGGGGATGAATCTTGATCATGCGGATTCCCAACCGCAGAATCTGTTCCATATCGGCCAGAACGTTCGTCGTGTGCCGGGGATGCAGGCTGCCGCACGAAAGCAACCGCTTCGGATTTTCCTTCACATAGTCGGCGATGAATTGATTTACGCCATTGGTAAATCCGATCACCTCAGGGGCTACATAATTGATGAGCACCGCACGATCGATGCCGCAGGCGTCAAGATAGTTAAGAAATGACTTCGGTGAGCGGCAATACTCGGCAATCTGCTCGAAGTTCGAGCGCTTCTTTTTCATCAGCTCGAGCGCGTGCGGTTTGAACATCTCGATCGGCTGTATGTGAATGTGGCAGTCGGTGATCATGCTCAATTGCTGGCCGCCGCGAGAACCGCACGTTTGGTGAAAACCCGAATCATTTCTCGCCGGTATTCCGGAGTGAGCGCCGACGTGGTCAGCGGCTTAGCGGTACCCGCGGCGATGTCACCCGCCGCCTCCGCCAGCGCTTCGTCGATGATTTTACCCACCAGCATCTCCCCAGCTTTTTGCACCAGCACAGGCGCGGGATTCACAGCCGTCATCGCGATCCGTGCGTCTACCACATATCCGTTCGACCGCTTCATCACGGCCGCGACACCCGCCAGAGGATAGTCGATCGAGCCGCGAACCCGCAGCTTGCGATACACTCCCCGATAGTCCGCCGAATCCGCGGGCAGATATACGCGCGTGACCAGTTCGTTCGGCAGCAGCTTGCGGTAATTCTCGCCGTCCCCGGTGTAAAACTCCCGCAACGGAGTGCGCCTCGTGCCGTTACTGCCTGCGATTTCAATTTCGGCGTTCAGGCAAAGCAACGCCGCGGGCGTATCACCCGAAAAGGCGGCCCAGCATTTCGTTCCACCCGGAGCAACGTGGCAGAGATCGCCATCTTTCTTAATGCAGAATCCGCAACCCTTTCGCCAGGTTAGCGACTGGTTATACCAAAGGCAGCGCGTGTCGAGGCAGATGTTACCGCCAATCGTTCCCATATTGCGCAACACTGGAGAGGCAACCGTGGCGGCCGCTTCGGTGAGCACCGGATAGTGCTGGCGCAGGTATGCCGATTTCTCGATTGCGCTCAATGTCGTGAGGGCGCCGATTTCAACAGAGCCTCCGAACTGTGGCCGAATTCCCTGCATCTCGGTAACGCCGCGCAGATCGAGCACATATTCCGGCTCAAACAGCTTTTGGCGCATCGATGGAATTAAATCAGTACCGCCGGCTAGCACGCGAATAATGCCCACATGCTTTGCGAGCCATGCAGTAGCCTCGTCGGTGGCACGCGGCCGAAGCAGTCGAAATTGCGGAAGGCTCAATCCGCACCTCCCGCTGGCGCTTGGGCTTCGCATCGCGCCGGATCAAGCGCATGCCGTCGCGGACCTTTACTTTTGAAGCAGAGCGATCCGCCATGCTCGCGAAAACGCGCGGGCGCGGTCGGATCCACGCCCTCGGTCAGGTTCAAAGCCTTGTCGTTTCGCTTCGCACGCAACGCCGCCAGCACACGCTCCGGCGTGAATGGAGACTCATGCAGCCGCACGCCGACCGCATCGTAAATCGCATTCGAAATCGCCGGAATCGTCGCCGCCAGCGCTCCTTCGCTGCATTCCTTCGCGCCAAACGGCCCTTCGGGATCGATGCTCTCCACGATGATAGGCTCGACTTCGGGGGATTCCACTGACGAGGGACTCCGGTATTCGAGCATACCGCCGTTCATCAGCATGCCGTCTTTCCAAACCATTTCTTCCGTGAGCGCCTGCCCCATGCCCATCCATACTGAACCGATGATCTGCCCTTCCACGGAAACGGGATTCAGGGCGCGGCCGCAATCGTGCGCAGCCCAAACTTTGTGCACCGTCACTTCGCCCGTGTCTTCATCCACGCTGACTTCGGCAACCTGCGCGGAATACGAATAGGCGGGAGACGGCCCCACACCTCCGCCTTTGTGTTTGCCCCCACGTGCCTCCGGCGGCGGAGCGTAAGAGCCGGTCCCGGTCAGCGCGCCGTGAAAATCAATTGCAGCGACCACCGCTTCCTCGAACGTCATCCACTCTTTCGGTCCTTCTTCTTTTCTCTTCTGCTGCAAAGATCCGCGCAGAATCTGCCCTTCCACCCGCCCGCTCACGGATGCACCGGCCTGCGTTACTTCGACCTCATCAGCTTGGGCCTTCTTCACAAGCGGCGCAGCACTACCGTTCTTAGACACGAGATCGTCGCGAAACACGAGATCCGCTGCCGCGCAGTTCATCTTCTTCGCGGCAGCCGCTGCGATTCTCTTCTTCACATCTTCCGCGGCACGCAGCGTCGCATTGCCCGCCATGAAGGTGACCCGACTGGAGTACGATCCAATATCGATCGGCGTTAAATCGGTGTCCGCCGCAATTACCCTGACGCGCCCTAGCGAGCATCCCAGCACTTCGGCGGCGACCTGCGCCGTCATCGTATCCGATCCCTGGCCGATCTCCGACGCGCCGGTGTATACGACCACACCTCCATCGCGATCGATCTTGATGTTCACCGTCGAGTGCGGCATGTCGGAACGAATAATCGAATTGGCCGCGCCGCTCACGTAATGGCTGCATGCAATGCCCAAGCCGCGTCCCTTCGGCAGTTTGCCCCTGCGTTGCTTCCAGCCCGAACGTTCAACGGTCTTCTCGATGCACTCTGGCAGGCCGTAGCTTTGCACGCGCAAGCCATTCACCGTGATGCACGGCGGCTTCAGTAAGTTGCGTTGTCGAATCTCTGCGGGATCCATTCCAATCTTTTCCGCGAGTTCGTCGAGCTGCGATTCGAAAGCAAAACGCACGTTGACAGTGCCGTGACCGCGCATCGCGCCGCACGCGGGCTTATTGGTAAGCACCCGGAACCCGTCGTATTGAATGTTTGGAATATCGTAAAGAGCGCCAAGCAGCGCTCCAGAGTAAAGAATCGTGACTACGCCGTACGAACAATACGCACCGCCATCCTGCACCACCCGGGCTTTCACGGAAGTGATCCGGCCATCGTTCCTAATACCCGTTTTCAGATCGATTATCGTGCGCGGACGTCCGCGGTGCGCCCAGAACACTTCTTCGCGGGTGTAAGTGATCTTCACGGGAGCCTGAGCCTTGCGCGCGGCCACTGCGGCAATGATCTCAAGCGGAATAACTTCGCTCTTGCCGCCGAACCCGCCGCCCACCAGCGGCTTGATCACTCGAATCTGCGACATCGGCATTTCCAGGACCAGCGAGAGCTTGTGCTGCAAGTAGTAAGGAACTTGCGTCGAGGACCAAACTGTCAGTCGTCCCGGCTTGCCTGTGTGCGGGTCAATTTCGAACGAAGCTAGCGTGGAATGCGGTTCCATCGCTGCATGCGTCACTTCGTTCGCAATGAAACGCGCTTCCGCCACATGATCCGCCTCGGCAAAACCTTTGTCCGGATCACCGAAAACATGGTGATAATCCTTTTCTAGATTGCCCGGCTTGTTGTCATGGATGAGATCGGTCTGCGCCTTCATCGATTCTTCGGGATCGAAGTACGCAGGCAGCACTTCGTAATCCACATCGATGAACTCCAAAGCTTTCTCGGCGATGCCCTCAGAAATCGCAATCACGCACGCAACGTTATCGCCCACGTAACGCACCTTGTCGAGCGCCAGCGCGTGCTCATCGTGACCGACGGGAAGAATGCCATAAGGGTTGGGCGCGTCTTTTCCTATGACGACGGCTACAACGCCGTCGAGCGCTGCGGCACGAGATGTATCGATACGCTTGATCCGCGCATGCGGATACTGCGAATGCAGAATCTTTCCAATCAGCATTCCAGGCACGCTGATATCGTCCGTGTACCTGCCACCGCCCGTGGTCTTTGCCGCCGCGTCGACCATTGCAGTGCGCTTGCCGATGATGCTGAAGTTGCTCATTTAATCTTTGTCATTCCGAACGAAGCGAGGACTTGTTCTCTTCTCGCTGCTGCTCGTCAGCTTGCAGTCATCCCTTGCTTCTCCGCCGCGATCGCCGATTTGATGGCCTCATACATCTGGCTGTAGCCGGTGCACCGACACAGATTGCTGCTCAAGGCCATACGCACGTCGGCCTCCGATGGATCGGGATTCTCCGCCAGCAGCGACTTCACCGTCATGATGAACCCGGGAGTGCAAAAGCCGCATTGTGCTCCACCCCAATCGCCATATGCCTTTTGGATCGCCGCCAGGCTGCCGTGCTCGCTCACGCCCTCGATCGTGGTGATCTGTTGACCTTCGCAACTCGCCGCCAGCAGCGTGCACGACATCATGGCAACGCCATCCACCAGCACCGTACACGCCCCGCAAGACGATTCATCGCAGCCGCGCTTAGTTCCGGTCAATCCCAAGTCTTGCCGCAACACATCCAGCAGCAACGCGCTTGGCTCAATCGCCAGCTCGCTGCTACGACCGTTGATCTTGAGTTCGACGAGTTCTTTTTTCATTGTGAGCCGTTAACTGTTAGCTCTTAGCGCTCAGGTCTTAGCTCGGCCGACTTTGCTAAACGCTAAGAGCTAACAGCTAACAGCTGCTTCAATACACCGGCACATTCCCATCCACCCGCCGTGCCCAGGCATCGATGCCGCCTCGCATCGACTGCGCCTTCTCGAATCCTTGCTGCCGTAGCCATGCCGTCACATTCAGAGAGCGCACCCCATGATGACAGACCACAACAATGTGATCTTCCGGATCCAGTTCCTGATGCGCGCGGGATGGAACATCGCCCATCGGCAGCAGCTTCGCTCCGGCCATGCGCGCCGTCTCAAACTCCCAGGGCTCGCGGACATCGAGCAGCGTGAACTCTACGCGTTGCTCGAGCTTCGTCTTCACTTCTTCAGGCGTGATCTCGTAATCCATATCGGCCAGCCTACTTCCCCATCCACTTCGGCTCGCGCTTTTCCATGAAGGCGCGGATCCCCTCCTGCGCGTCTGCGGTCTTCATCAACTCGTCCAGATAAATCTTTTCAGCCCGCAATAAGCCCTTATCGAAGTGGATCGAATCCCAGGCGTAAACCGCTTTCTTAGTCACCGCCAAAGCCGCGGGACTCAATCTCAGCAAATTACTAACGCACTCATCCACTGCGCCAGCCAGCTTTTCTTTCGGCATGGATCGAGTCGCAAGACCTATCTCCGCTGCCTCGACCCCTGTCAGGGTTCGTCCAGTCAAAATCAGTTCTGCCGCGCGCTTCTGCCCCACCAGCGCCGCCAAAGCTGTACACGCCACTGGCGGATAACAGCCCAGCTTTATTTCTGGAAATCCCCACCGCGCCGAGTCAGTGGTGTATACAATGTCGCAAACCATCGCGAGTTCCGCGCCTCCACCCAGGCAGTGCCCGCAAATTGCAGCAATCGTGATCTTTTTAGTGGCAACCAGGGCACGAATTACCCCATGGAACTTGAGCAGCATCTCCTCGATCTTGTCGGGAGTGTGCGCTGCGACATCAACTCCGGCCGAAAAGATATTGCCCTCGCCGCTGAGCACGACTGTAGAAACATCCGAACGCACTTCGATATCTGCCAACGCCCGCGCCAGTTCCTCCATCATCGCAATATCGATAACGTTCAGAGGAGCATGGCGCAATAGAATACGCGCCGCGGGTGAAGTGATATCGATGGCGAGCCGAGCGAGTTTGGATTCCACTAGCGTGAACGCCATAATTTTCTCTGTGTCTCTGGGTGAAAAGCCACCCAGCTACAAATTAATCGCCGACTTCCTTACCTCGCCGATGCTGGCCAGCGGATCGCGCGCGCCCACTTTCTCTGCAATCCATTTCTTTTCATTCGCGATTATTTCCAGCAGCAGCTTTTTGTCTTCCGCAGACGGCATGTATTCCTTCACATGCTGTTCGTAGGCTCGATCGTCGAGGGGTTCGCCCGTCTGTGCGTGGAACTTCTGTCCGGCCCAGCGGCCAATTTCGCGATTGAACTTAATATCCGGCGCGTACAGCTTGGGCTGACCAGCCTTCAGCGAGCCATTAAAACGCTCGATCAGCCCCGCCACTTCATTGCGATACAGATTCCGGTTGTAATCGTTCAAGTCGTCAAGCTCCGGCGGATGCTCGTTCTTCGGCTCATCGTAGCGGCCTTTCACGCCCCACACGTAGGCCCAATGCGCCGACGAAGAATGATCGGTGCCGAACAGATCATAAGAACTCGAAATCCACTTATTGAGATACTTTTGAATCAGCCAGCCTGGAATCACTCCCGCCTCCACGATGCGCCGCAGGCCATCGTTGCCCGTGCCCATGTGAAAAGCTTCTTCGCGCAGCATGTATGACATGGATCGTCCCAAGGGCGCAAAGGCCGAATACTTCAGCATCTGCAACTGAAACTTTCCGTCGCGATCGACGAAGTCGGTGTAGGTAAAAAAATCCATCCAGTTGTCGACGTCAACGTTGAACGCCCCGAGCAGGCGCTTGTTTTCAAAGGCGCGCCGCTCCAGCATTTTCTGCGCTTCGACTTTTCCCGAATATCCGAAGTGATCTACCAGCAAAGCGCACATCTGCCAGCCGTGGCGCATCTCTTCGATCATCACCCGCGTGATGGCGCGGCGGTCCCAGTCGGTGGGGGCGTTTTCAAGCAGATTGCGTTGTTGCTCGACACTGGCAAACTCGGTGTCACCCTGATATACGATCATGTTCATGAGCGCGTCGCGCATCTGCTGCGTCGGAATCTGGCGCAGGTTCTCCCACTTGCGGCGGCCTTTGTAAGATCCGAATTCGATCTCGTCGGTGTCGATCGCGCCATACAACGTGTCGAAATGGAAATCCTCAATATCCTTCGTGTTGACGCCAATATCCTTGCGCCAATCGTTGAACATTCCGATCCAATCACTGAAGGTTCCGATTTTTGCTACTTTGCCCGGCATAATTCCGCTCCTACACCATGTTCAACCAAACTGTTTTCAACTCCGTGTAATGCTCAATCGCGTGGGCTCCCAGCTCGCGGCCAAAGCCCGAACTCTTATAGCCGCCAAATGGCAGCGACGCGTCCATCAGTCCATACGTATTGATCCACACGGTTCCCGCTTTCAATCGCCGCGAAACGCTGTGCGCTTTTTTCACGTCGCGCGTCCACACCGCTGCTGCCAAGCCGTAGGGGTTGTTGTTTGCTTGCTCAACAACTTCGTCCACGTCGTCGAAAGTCAGCACCGAAAGCACTGGTCCGAAAATCTCCTCCCGCGCAATTGCCATCTCATTCTTCACGTCGCCGAAAATCGTCGGCTCGATGAAGAAGCCCTTGCCCCCATCCACAGAGACACGATTGCCGCCCGCGACGAGCTTCGCCCCGTCCTTCTTCCCAGACTCGATGTAGCCCAGCACAGTCTTCATTTGTTCCTGGCTGACAATGGCTCCCAGCCGCGTCTTCGGATCAAGCGGGTCCGCAGGACGCATCTTCGCCGCCCGCGCCACAAGTTTTTCCGTGAACTCGTCCTTTACTCTGCTTTCAAGGAACAGCCGCGAACCCGCGTTACAGACCTCACCCTTGCCGTAGAAAATTCCTGTAATGGCGCCCTTCACTGCATTGTCGATGTCAGAATCGGCGAAGACAATGTTAGGCGATTTTCCGCCGAGCTCCAGAGTGATGCGCTTCACCGTATCGGCGGCGCTCCGCATGATTTCCTGGCCTACCGAGGTCGAGCCCGTGAAGGCGATCTTGTCAATCCCCGCATGCTTCACCATCGCCCTGCCTACCGAACCCGGGCCGGTGACGATATTGACTACCCCTGCCGGAACACCCGCCTCCATCGCCAACTTTCCAAATCGCAGCGAGGTCAACGAAGTCTGGCTGGCCGGCTTCCACACGATCGTGTTGCCGCAAGCCAGCGCCGGGCCAATCTTCCAGGAAGCCAGCAACAGGGGGAAATTCCAGGGAACGATTAAGCCGACGACACCTACTGGTTCGCGCAGAGTGTACGTGAATGCAGTTTCGAGGGCATTAACTGTCTCGCCGTGAATCTTCGTCGCCAAACCAGCGTAGTAGCGCAGAACGTCAACCACCATCGGCATGTCGACGTAGCGCGACTCGAAAATTGGCTTGCCATTATCCAGAGTTTCGAGTTCAGCGAACTCGTCTATATTTTTCTCGAGCAGATCGGCGAGCTTCCAGATCAAACGCCCACGCTCGCTCGCCGAGAGCTTCCGCCATGCCCCGTTCCGGTCCTCTAGAGCCCGTCGTGCAGCCTCGACAGCATGGTCCACATCCGCGCTGGAACCTTCCGCGATCTGCGTCAACACTTCGCCCGTGGCCGGATTGATGGTATCGAATTTCTTCGCTCCATCGACCCATTGCCCGTCAATGAGCAACTGCCCGGGTTCAACCTTCACTTTAGCTGCAAGCATTAGTTCTTTCGTTCCGTCGCTCCAGTAGCGCCGGCGTCCCGCCGTCCGACACGCATCCTCGCCCGGCCGGCTGAGTCACTCGCTACTCGCTACCAGATTCTATTTCGCCTTGAAAATTGCCGGCCTCTTCTCCACATAAGCCGCCAAACCTTCTTTCGCGTCGTCGCTCTGGAAAAGTATTTGCTGGTTTTCGCGTTCCACCGCCAGCGCCGACTCCATGGGAATCTCCCATCCAGTCTGCACCGCACGCTTGATCCGCCCCACGGCCTTGGCAGCCTTGTTTGGAGGACAGAACTGCTTGGCGTACTCCATTACGTTTTCCATGAAGCCGTCGCGCTCGTAGATGTCGTTGATAATGCCGAGCTCCAGCCCTTCTTCGAACGAAAACGTGTTGCCCGTCACCATCAGTTCAATTGCTTTGCTTTTTCCCACCAGCCGCGAAAGGCGCTGCGTTCCACCAGTGCCCGGAAGCACGCCTAGATTCACTTCCGGCAAACCGATCTTCCCCGCATCTTTCCGCGCGATGCGAATGTCCGCCGCCATCGCAATTTCCAATCCGCCGCCGACGCAATGGCCGTTGATCGCAGCAATCACCAGCTTTGGCGTGTGCTCCAGCCGCAGCAGCATTTCGTTAGCATGCAGGCAAAAGTAATACTTAAATGTCGGATCGACGCTCGAGAGCATCTTGATGTTAGCCCCGGCAGAGAAGAACTTGTCGCCGGCGCCAGTCAACAAAATAACGTAGGCATCGTTTTCCATGCGCGCGCGCAGGATTGCCTCATCGAGCTCCCGGTTCATTTCGTAGGTGTAAGTATTGGCCGGCGGATCGCACATCTCGATCACCGCGACGCCGCCGTCCCTCCTGTAGTTGACAAGCTGCTTGGTAGTTTCGCCGGTTGCCGGCTGTGTTGTGGTGGTCGCCATGTTTTTGACTCCTTATGTTTTCCTGATCATGTCCTACATATTCAATTGTCATTCCGAGCGAAGCGTGGAACCTTAGGTTTCGCCGGAACCCGAAATAAGTCCGACCTCATCGTCCATCCCTCCGCGCACGACTTCCGCTCATCACTCCCCGCAGAAAGACGTCACCCATCTCGCGCGCGAGCTGCTCCGCGTCGGCATCAACTCGCGGATTGTGCCACGTGTAAATCCAGTTCATCATGCCGAATAGGCTCAACACCGCGATTCGCGTGGAGAATTGCAATTCCCGATCGCGCTTCAATTCATCCAGCAAGCCCACGCAGATGCGGTAGTATTCACGCTTGATCGTTGCCACGTCCGAAGCGAATCCGTTCTTCAGCGCCTCCGCCTCGTGCGACAACACCTTCATACTCGCTGGATTTGCTAGAAAATATTCAAGGTGATTGAGAATAAAGATACGCACCCGCTGTTCAGGATCGCTAACTCCTTCTAGGCGCGATTTCAACCGCCGCACAATGGTCGTGAATGTGTGCTTCTGGATCAGGAACAGCAGCCGTTCCTTGGATTCGAAATAGTAATAAAGCCCGGCCAGCGACATGCCGCTCGCGCGCGAGAGATCGCGCATCGAAGCGCCTTCATATCCCTTCTTGCAGAAGACGTCAGTGGCATGGATAAGTATCTCTCCCAGCCGCCGGTCAAAACGCGTAGCCTCCAAAGGAGCAGCGCGAGGTGGACGTCTGGACATTCGCGCCGGTGTGGAAGGGCTTGCCATAACTCGCGGGAACGTTCGCTGATTCGAACGTTCGTTCGAAATCAGTATACGGCAAATGCAATGGTGATTCCAAGCGTCGGCTTTGAAAAGATGGCGATTTTCGCTCAGTTCCTTATATCCGCCAGCAACCGCTCCACTTCGCTTTTCATCTCGCCCCTGGGCGGAAGCAGTGGGAGGCGTACAGGACCGCCGAAGTAGCCGTTGAAATCCATGCCATACTTCACGCCCGGGATGCCAAAGTCGCCCACTATTTTCTGGGCCGCCTGAGCAATTCGTTCCTGCTTGAGCCGCGCTAGCTCCGCATCCCCCTCTTTCCACGCAGCGTAAATCTCATAACACGCTGTCGGAGCAACGCAGGCAAAAGCTAGAATCGCGCCGACCGCGCCCACGTCGAGCGACGGTTGCAGTTTCTGCGCCGCGCCCACCAGCACCTGGAATCCAACTTCTTTCTGCCGGGTTTTCAAATTGCCCACGACCGTCACCGCCGCAGAAGACGCCTTCCCCACCGACGGCGAACCCGCCCCCGCCAACGCCCCAACCTGCACCAGTTCCCCCCGTTGCCGCCGGATCCGGCACTCGCAGCCGCCAGCATGCGCGGCGTCACCGCCTCAAACGTCTCGGTCACCGTGACGCTACGTCGGATGTGCTGCGTGCTTTCCACCATCTTGCGGACTTTCTCTACGTCGCCGCTGGATTCTTTAATTCCAATCAAGTTCGGATGCTCGGCCAGTTCAATCACCAGTTCGGCGGGAATGTCATAGCCGGTCGCCTGAGGAAAGTTGTAAATGATCACCGGCAGCGGCGAACGATCGGCCACAGTCCGGTAAAACGCAAGGATGTTCGCAGCCTGCATCTGTTTCTTGTAGTAATGCGGCGTGCGCACCATGGCTACGTCGTAGCCCAGTTCGGCGGCGTACGCGGTAAGCCGCAGCGTCTCGATGGCGGATTCGCTCCCGGTACCCGCAATCAAAACTTTGTTCGGCGCAGCCGCCTCGCGCACAGATTTCAGCACATCGCGCCGCTCCTGGTCGGAAAGCAGAATTGCCTCTCCGGTCGAGCCAAGCGCAACAATGCCCGCGCAAGGTGTGCGCGAATAGCGTTCCACATTGCTCTCAAGCTTTTTGAAGTACAAGTTCCCGTCCGGATAGAACGGCGTTGTAATCGGAGGAAAGATGCCGTGAAGGAGCATAGGAACCCTCTCGCATCTAGTATTACATGCGAGAGGTGAGCCGCGACATGGGTCTACCGGCTCTTGACGGCGCGCTCCGCGTGCAACTGCTGCAGCGCTCGTATATTCACTTCGCCCCGCTGCAGCGCCGAGATGCCTTCCGCAGCCGCGCGTGCTGCCGATAGCGTGGTGATGGTAGGAATACGCGCCATAACCGCGGCGCGGCGGATTGCCTTCTCGTCGAACCACGGCTCCAAACCCGTGGGAGTATTCACGATCAGATGAATGCGCTGACCCTTGATCAAGTCCACCACGTTCGGACGGCCCTCTTTCACTTTGTACACGCGCTCCACTTTCATTCCTGCAGATTCGATCACATCGCCCGTGCCTGACGTGGCTACCAGCTTGAAACCCATATGCACAAACTTCCGCGCGAGTTCGGCGACGTAGCGTTTGTCGTGATCGGTCACGCTGATGAACACCGTCCCCTGCGTCGGCAATTTCTGTCCCGCTGCCAACTGAGCCTTAGCGAAAGCCTCGCCGAAGCTGTCGCCCACGCCCATCACTTCGCCGGTAGATTTCATCTCCGGCCCCAGCACCGTGTCGACACCCGGAAATTTATTCCACGGAAACACCGGCGACTTCACGTAGTAGCAGCTTCCGGTGTCGAGATCAGCACGCCGGTCGATATTCTCTGGCAAGAATTCGCGCAGCTTACGCCCCGTCATCAAGCGCGCCGCAATCTTCGCCATGGGAACGCCGGTGGCCTTCGAAACGTAAGGGACCGTGCGCGAAGCTCGCGGATTCACTTCCAGCACGTAAACTTTCCCCCCTTCCGCGCCATTGCCCGACCCACCGCCATCCCCGCGCGGAATGGCGAACTGAATGTTCATCAGCCCAATCACCTTGAGCGCCCGCGCAAGTTTAAACGTGTAATCGCGCATGCGCTCCATCAAAGGCTGGGGAATATCCACCGCGGGCAGCACGCACGAGGAATCGCCGGAGTGAATGCCCGCCTCCTCGATGTGTTGCATGATGCCACCGATCACAACATCTTCGCCGTCAGAGAGCGCATCAACATCCACTTCGATGGCATCCTCGAGGAAGTGATCGATCAGCACCGGACGATCGTGCGAGTACTCGACCGCCTCTTTCATGTACCGCACGACCGATTCTTCGTCGTAGGCGATCACCATGGCGCGCCCGCCCAGCACGTAGGAAGGCCGCACCACAACCGGATAGCCAACCTGCTTCGCGCCCTCGATGGCTTCATCGAGCGAAGTCGCCATCACGCCTGCGGCCTGCGGAATTTTCAAATCTCCCAGCAGCTTGTTGAAGTGCTTGCGGTCCTCAGCCAGATCAATCGATTCCGGAGAGGTGCCGATAATATTCACGCCCGCAGCCTTGAGCGGCAAGGCCAAGTTCAGCGGCGTCTGCCCTCCGAACTGTACGATCACGCCGCACGGCGCGCCCTTCGACGTCTCGTGCTGATAAATTGCCCACACGTCTTCAAACGTGAGAGGCTCGAAGTAAAGCCGATCGCTGGTGTCGTAGTCGGTCGAGACGGTTTCAGGATTGCAGTTGATCATGATCGTCTCGTACCCGTCTTCATGCAGTGCGAACGATGCGTGACAGCAGCAGTAGTCGAACTCAATTCCCTGCCCGATGCGGTTAGGTCCGCTGCCCAGGATGATGATCTTCTTCTTGTCGGTCGGCGCCGCTTCGTCTTCATCCTCGTAAGTCGAATAAAGATACGGCGTGAAGCTTTCGAACTCTGCCGCGCACGTGTCAACGCGTTTGTACACCGGCAACACGCCGTGCTTCTTGCGCAGATGTCGTACTTTCTCTTGCCCTTCCAGCCGCCACACATTGGCCAGCCGCCCATCGGAGAAGCCCATGCGCTTGGCTTCACGCAACACTTCGGTCGGAATCGACTCCATCGGATGCTTCTCCAGCTCAAGCTGCATGTCGTTAATTTCTTTGAGCTGATACAGGAACCACGGATCCATCGAAGTCATCTTCGCGAGCTGCTTCACCGTGTGCCCCTGCCGCAGCGCGTACTGCACATAAGCCAACCGCTCCGGATGCGGCGTGACGAGGCGTTGTGTCAGAATCTTCGGCTCGATCTTCGCGCCGCCCACGCGCTTCCCGGTATCGAGGGAGCGCACGCCTTTCATCAGCGCTTCCTTGAAGGTGCGTCCAATCGCCATCACTTCGCCCACCGACTTCATCTGCACTCCAAGACTCTCGTCGGCTCCCGGAAACTTCTCAAACTGCCACTTCGGAATTTTCACAACTACGTAGTCGAGCGTCGGCTCAAAACATGCAGGAGTCTTCCGTGTGATGTCGTTAGGAATCTCGTCGAGCGTGTAGCCGACCGCAAGTTTCGCGGCAATTTTCGCGATGGGAAATCCCGTCGCTTTCGACGCCAGCGCCGACGAGCGCGAAACCCGCGGGTTCATCTCAATCACCACCATGCGCCCAGTCTCGGGATTCACTCCAAACTGAATATTCGATCCGCCAGTATCCACGCCGATTTCGCGAATCACTGCAATCGATGCGTCGCGCATGGCCTGGTACTCGCGGTCGGTCAGTGTCTGCGCCGGCGCCACTGTAATCGAATCGCCCGTGTGCACGCCCATGGGGTCGAAGTTCTCGATCGAACAAACGATGATGACGTTGTCCTTGGTGTCGCGCATCACCTCTAGTTCAAATTCTTTCCATCCCAGCACCGACTCTTCAATCAGAGCCTCGTGTACCGGAGACATATCCAAACCGCGCGTGAGCACCTCGACCAACTCTTCGCGATTGAAAGCAATGCCGCCTCCAGTCCCGCCCAGCGTGAACGACGGCCGCACGATCACCGGAAAGCCAATCTTGCCCGCAAATTCCAACCCATCTTTTGTGCTGCTAACCAGCGCCGATTTCGGCACGTCGAGGCCGATCTTCTGCATCGCGTCCTTGAAGAAGAGACGGTCTTCGGCCTTCTTGATGGCCGCCACATTCGCGCCGATCAGGCTCACGTTATATTTTTCCAGAACGCCGCCGTCAGAGAGTTCAATCGCCAGATTGAGCGCGGTCTGCCCGCCTACGGTCGGCAACACGGCGAAACCAGCGCTCGGCGCCAGTTCCCGCTCGATGCGAATGATCTCTGCCAGATATTCGAGAGTCAACGGCTCAATATAAGTGCGGTCGGCGATCTCCGGATCGGTCATGATGGTCGCCGGATTTGAGTTGGCCAGCACCACTTCAAAGCCCTCAGACTTCAGCGCCTTGCAGGCCTGTGTGCCCGAGTAATCAAACTCCGCCGACTGCCCAATAACGATGGGCCCGGAGCCGAGAATCAGGATTTTCGAGATGTCAGTGCGTTTAGGCATTTAGGATGCGCTCTTCCACGGATCTTCATCTCCCTTAATTCTGGCGCTCGTTTCCGGAAACAACCACGCCAGCATGCCACCGAATACGCCGGCCTCCACAACGGTAATAGGCCAGAACCAAATCACGCGCCAGTCCGGATATATCCGTAGGATGGTGACGAACGCAAGACAGTGAATCGTCAGCAGACAGGCGATCACAACCCAGAAACTCCAGTGGCGCCAACGTCGTCTCGATTGGCGCACCGTGATCCAGAAGAGCAGAGCGGTGAAAGCCAAGAATCCGACCCAACCGTCTTTAAACCAAGTGTTAACTTTGTCTGTAACACCTAGCCGAATCGTCAGCGCAAAGAACAACACAAATACCGCGAGCGAAGCGAATGCCAAACCGATATAGAGCAACAGCCGTCGAGCAACCCAACCGAGAGCTCGTTCCTTGGACCCGGTATCCGCTATCGACGATGTCTTCACCCTTTCCACTCCTCCATCATCTTCACAAAATCCTTAAACAGATAATGCGAGTCATGCGGCCCCGGCGCCGCTTCCGGGTGATACTGCACGCTGAACAGCGGCAGGTTTCGATGCCGCAGGCCTTCCAGGGTCGAGTCGTTCAGGTCGATGTGGGTCAGTTCAACTTCGCTAGTCGGCAGCGAATCCGGGTCCACCGCGAAATTGTGGTTGTGCGCCGTGATCTCAATCTTCCCCGTGGACAACTGCTTCACTGGATGGTTCCCACCGTGGTGTCCAAACTTCAGCTTGAAAGTTTTTCCGCCGAGCGCAATGCCGGTAAGCTGATGTCCCAGACAAATGCCAAAGATGGGCATTCTTCCCATCAGACGCCGAATCGAATCCACTGCGTACGTACACGGCTCCGGATCGCCCGGACCATTCGATAGAAAGACTCCATCGGGCTTCAGCGCCAGCACATCCTCCGCCAACGTCTGCGCAGGGACTACCGTCACCCGGCAACCTTCACCGCGTAACTTACGCAAAATATTTTGCTTAATACCAAAATCATAAGCCACTACGTGAAAGCGCTCAGGCTCGTCCTTCACGCCCACTTGAGCCACCGGCTCGTGCGAGCGCTCTCCCACTTCCCACACATAAGGACGCTTTGTGCTCACTTCCTTCGCCAGGTCAGTGCCGTCCATCTTCGGAATCGAGTTGGCTTTCGCCACCAATTTCTCCGCGTCGTTCTCAAGCGTCGAGACCACGCCGCGCATCACCCCATGGTCGCGCAGATGGCGCACCAGCGCCCGCGTGTCAATATCCGAAAGCACGGGCACTTTGAACTGCTCCAAGTATTCCTCCGCCACCTGTTGTGATCGCCAATTCGAGCTCACTTTCGAGAACTCGCGCACGATCAGCCCTTCGATCCACGGACGCGTGGCTTCGTTATCTTCCTGGTTGGTACCGTAGTTGCCGATCTGGGGGTTGGTCAGGACAACGATCTGCCCTGAGTAAGAAGGGTCGGTGAATATTTCCTGGTAGCCGGTGATGGAAGTATTAAAAACGACTTCGCCGTAGCATTCGCCTTTGGCGCCGTAGCCTTTGCCTCGGAAGACTCGCCCGTCTTCCAGCGCAAGGATAGCCTGCATTCTCGCTCCGGGGGAGTGGATTTTAAAGAGTTTATCAGGGATTGCGCCGCTGGCCAAGCACCGAACGCTGCGTCTGTGTGGAAATGTCGGAGATCGAGGCTCATCCTCAATTGGCGAGCATTCGTCTACCGCACTCGTCCCACCTTATCCATCGGCCAATACCCAAACACGGCCTTGCCGTAGATATAGCCCTGATTCACCGGACCGAAATCGCGGCTGTCGTTTGACATTGAACGATGATCACCGAGAACGAAATAGCATTGCGCCGGCACGACCGTCTCCGGGTACGAGCGCGAGTCGGCATAGGCGGGCGGAACGTAGTCCTCATCCAGCGCCTCGCCGTTCACATACACCTGTCCGCTATCGATGCGGATGCGATCTCCGGCCGCCCCGATCACGCGCTTGATATAGCTCTTCGAAGGATCGCGCGGATAACGAAATACCACAATGTCCCCCCGCGAAATCGGCTCTAGGCGGTACACAAACTTGTTGACGAAGATTCGCTCCTGGTCCTCGAGCGACGGCATCATGCTCGTGCCCTCGACCTTCACCGGCTGGTAAATGAACACAATGATGAAGGCGGAAATGGCCAGCGAAAGAATCAAATCGCGCAGCCACACTCCCAAGCCCGGACGCAAGCGCGCCCCGGACTCTGCCGCTTCGGTTCGCTCAACCATCGACATCTGCTTTTTCTCTGATTCCAGGCTTGGGGTATCGGGCATATGCCTTTCTATTGTATACAGATCGCGTCGACCGGCGGCGAGTTGCATGGACCGAACATCATAGACCTTCGGGAGTCTCCTCTTCGAGAGTCTCCTCCCTACCCTGCTAACTCGCAAGCAGGTTAAACAGGTTAAAATGGTTCGATGCAGGAGATTCCAATGAGACCGACGCGCTCGCTCCGAAGCCGCAATGTTTACCGCGCCCTGACTCTCATTTTCTTATTCGCGGTGACGCTGACCATGTCGGCCCAATGGACGGCGCAGGAGGAAGAAGAAGGAGGCATTCCTGCCTACAACGCCGGTCCTCCGCCCAAAGGCACGAAGCTCCAGGCCATCATGAGCAAAGGCGAACTCTGGGGAGCCGACGCACAGTATCCCTACCAGTCTCATGCCTACGACCTCGCGGCAAAGGTTCCCACCGTCCTGCACCAGCAGCCCTGCTATTGCTATTGCGACCGCATGGGTCACAACAGTCTTCACAGCTGCTTCGAAAGCACCCACGGCGCCCGCTGCGCTACCTGCCTCAAGGAAGTCTATTATTCCTATCAACAGAGCAAGAAAGGCAAGACCGCATCCCAGATTCGCGCCGGCATCATTAAGGGCGATTGGAAGCAGATCGATCTGCAGTCGGCCGCAGCGATCAATTAGTATCGAGTGCCGATAGTACCGGACACCGGGCACCGAGAAAAAGCAACTCGTCCATCAACACCGAGGTTGCTCGGTACTTGCAACTCGGTACTAGGTACTGCACCCGGAATTGCCCTCTACCCGCCCTTTGAGTGATACTTGAGTGGCTAGCTCATCGAGTTTGAAGGCAAGGAGTCCATTACGACGAGCACAGGAAAAATTCTTCACATGGCTCAGAAGGCTACCTCCAAGAAGTCGTCCATTCCCGAAGATCCGCGCGTCACTCAGGCCCTGCAGAATTACGAAGCGGGCCTCCGCGCCTTGCAGGAACATAAATTCGAGAAGGCAAAACCCTTGTTCCAGAAAGTACTTGCCGGTCCCAGCAAAGAACTCACGGACCGGGCTGCCATCCATCTCAGCATCTGCAACCAACACCTCGAGCGTTCCACCACCACGCAGTTCAAGAGCGTCGAAGAGCACTACGACTACGCTGTCTCTCTCATGAATGTCGGCGATTACGTCACCGCCCGCGAGCACATCGAGAAGCTGCTCAAACAGGCGCCCAAGACCGATTTCGTCATTTACGGTTTAGCCGCACTCGATTGCCTTACCGGTCACGTGGAAGATTCCCTCAGGCATCTGGACGAGGCTCTTCGCTTGAACCCCGGCCTGCGCTACCAGGCGCGCAACGACTCCGACTTTCACAACCTGGCCGAAGACCCTCGCTTTACCGAGCTGCTGTACCCGGATCCGGCTGCCGACCTTTCCGTGCCACAAGGCTCTTTCCGGGAAGACGAATCTTTTTAGTCGGCTTACGAGATTCTCGGATGGAGCCCAAAATCGCTGATCTATTGTCGTCAGAAAAGATCACGCGCGAGCGTGGCCTCCGCGTCGTCGCCATCGGCGGCGGCACCGGGCTGTCCACCCTGCTCAAGGGATTGAAGCGCTTCGTCCTCACCCCCGCCGAAATAGCCTCGGCGCCCCACGGCTCGCCCATCATTCGAGACCTGTGCGCTGTCGTTACCGTCAGCGACGACGGAGGCTCCAGCGGCCGCCTACGCAAAGAACTCAACATGCTTCCTCCCGGCGATATTCGCAACTGTATCGTCGCCCTCAGCGAGGACGAAGCTCTGCTCTCTCGCCTCTTCCGTCACCGTTTCGATAAAGGTTCGGGCCTCGAAGGTCACAGCTTCGGCAATCTGTTTCTGGCCGCGCTGACCGATATTACTCAGGATTTCTCCGAAGCGGTCCGCCTGTCGTCGGAAATTCTGGTCACGCGTGGCCACATTCATCCCGCCACCACCTCCAACATCGAACTCGAAGCGCTCATGCAGGACGGCACGCGCGTCCGCGGAGAAACTAAAATCACGGCCAGCAAGGTTCGCATTAAGGAACTATTCCTCGTTCCTCCCAACGTGGATCCCCTGCCCCAGACTCTCGAGGCCATAGCCTGCGCCGATATCATCAGCATCGGTCCCGGCTCGCTATTCACCAGTCTCATTCCCAACCTGCTGGTGCATGGCATCTCGGACGCCATCGTCAACTCCCCCGCCACCAAGGTTTACATCTGCAACCTCATGACTCAGGCGAATGAGAGTCTGGACCTTACTGCCGCTGATCACATCCGCGCCCTCAATGCCCACGCCCGCCAACAAATTTTCGACTACGCTCTGATCAATCGCACGCCTGTTTCTGACGAATTGAGAGTCAAGTACGCCCTCGAAGGCGCATGCCAGATCGTCGCCGATCTCGACGAGATCGAAGCTCTGGGTGTGATCCCTGTCTGGGGGGATTACCTCGAAGAGGGCGGCGTTGCGCGCCATAACACCGCGCGTATCGCCAGCGACTTGGTGCAACTTGCTGGATCGGTCACCAGCGCACAGCGCAAAACCCGCTCCACCATACACCCTTAGCGGCCGCGCGCTTCCACCTCTTCTTTTCCTTTCCTATGCCCTTCCCAGTCGCTAGAATGTTCAAGTATGAAAACGAACCGCTCAATGATAAGGGCGACAGTCTGGATGATCGCCGGCCCGCTGTCTGTGTTCGCCCTTCTCGGCGCAGCCTCCGCACAAAGGGACCCAGGCGTGGAACCCACCGCGATCCTGAATTTTCTGGTCATTAAAGAAGACAACGGAAAGCCCGTGCGAAGCGCGGCCGTAATCATGCACCCGGTAAACACGCATGGCAAACAAAGCCGCGGCGGACTCGAACTCAAGACCGACGCCGACGGCAAAACCAGTTTTGATGGCATTCCCTACGGCAAACTGCGCGTACAGGTGCTGGCTTCCGGATTCCAGACCTTTGGCGAAGACTACGACATAGACCGTGCCAAGATGGAGTTCACCGTCAGGTTAAAGCGGCCGCAAGGCCAATACTCGATTTACGAAAGCCACCCTGCCGACAAGAAAGATGATAAGACACCGCCTCCCGATCCAAACGCGAAACCGCAATAAGCTTGCGATCAGGGTTTAGGCTGCCGGCAAATTCTGGATGTCGAGCCCCGGTGCCGAGTAGAATTTTGCGCATGAACTATCTTCTTAAAACCGAGCCTACCGTTTATTCGTTTGCCGACCTTCAGCGCGAAAACACCACCATCTGGGACGGAGTCACCAACCCGGTCGCGCTCAAGAATCTTCGCGCCATGAAGACCGCAGACCGGCTGGTCATCTATCACACTGGAGACGAGAAAAGCGCTGTCGGAACCGCCACCGTGGTTTCCGTGGAAACCTCGGACCCGAAGAATCCTCAAGTCAAAATTAAAGCCGGCAAGGCGCTGTCACCAGTCACCTTGTCCGAAATTAAAACCCGCAAGCTGTTCGCCGACTCGCCTCTGGTGCGGCAAGGGCGCTTAAGCGTCGTTCCTCTGACCGACGCGCAATATAAAATGCTCGCGGGCGACTGACCCTCCATCCAGCGCGCCCACCAACGCTTTCCTACTGCTCTGGCCCGTTGTTCGGCTTGTCCGGAGGCTTGGGCGCGTTCCTATCCGCGTAATTCTTGTCCGCCAGAGGTTTATCGGCATAGTCCTTCCGCGGCATATCGTATTTCGATTCGAAGGCACATCGGAATGGTCAATCGGCTTCATCGCCACCACCTGATAATGCCGCATCTTTGGTCGCCGTCCGGAACACGCATGTCAAGCTTGTCATCTTTGATCTTGAATTCTCCCTCCTGTCCTACCGGAAGCAGCTTGGGATGCTTATGATCTAGCGGCCGCACGTGATACTCCATGTCATCGGTGCGCAACATATATTGCGGACACAGTTTTTCGTCGGAATTCACGTGTGTAACGCCTACTGACCCCCAGAGGCTGCCCAGACCTGTCATGCCGTGCTCCTTGGCGCCGCAGGGGACCGCTTCCATCTTCTCGATCATGGCACGGTTGGCATGTTTCTTCTTGTCGCCCGCAAATCCCGGAACGGCAAGAAGCAGAGTGAGCATCGCAATCAGTGGTACATTGCACTTCATACGGCCTCCCTTAAACTGGAACTCTTCGCGATTTCCAAAAGATAACGCGAATAATAAGCGCGAGAGGAGGGCCGCTTATGCCGCCCTTTCTCTCACAGTTCGGCCAGAATTACTTGGGCTTCGATTCATGCCCACTCTAACCGTGCTATGTGCGCCGAATTGTTGCGCTGACTGTATAAAGCCCTGAGGGTTCTCGCTCAACTCTTCGTGAACCCCAGGATGCGCATTCAAATAAGCGCTCAGCTCGGAATGGTTTTCGAGATATTCCTGGTTGTTGGCGAGCGAAGGATTCTTGGAAAGCTCGCTGGCGATGTTGTTGTGATTTTCCAGGAACTCGTTGAAGCTGGAAGTTCCCCGTTCGTGACATCACGATCCCGACGCATACCGGAATCCTCGCGGTGGTCAAAACGATCCTCCTGACGCATGAATGTGTTCGGATGTTCTTTGAACTCCTCGCGCATTTCGGGATGATCCGCCAGGAATTGCCGCAGCGCCGGATGGTTCTCCATGAACTCCTTGTTGTCTACTAGCGATGGATCCTTGCGCAACTGTTCCCCGATTTCCGGGTGACGGTCGAGGAACTGGTCCATCTTCGCCAGTTCACGGCGAGGCAAGTCGCGGCCCTGGTCTGCGCGCTGATCAAAACGTTCTTCCTCATGCATGAATGCATTCGGATTTTCTCTTAACTGATCCCGAACTCCCGGATGGTCGGCCAGGAATTGCTGCAAAGCTGTGTGGTTCGCAACAAACTTTCTATCGTTCACCAGCGAGGGATCCCGTCTCAACTGTTCGGCAATTTCCGGGTGACTGTCGAGAAACCGATCCATGTTCGCCAGTTCACCGCGTGTCGCGTCGCGGTCCCGACCCTGGTCTTCGCGGCGGTCATAGCGATCTTCCTGGTGCATGAATCCATTGGGATTCTGGCTGATCTCTGCCTGAATTTCCGGATGCTGCTGCAGATACTGCCGCAACTCTGAGTGCCCCTCAATAAATTGCTGGTTGTTTACCAGCGAAGGATCCTTACGCAGTTGTTCGGCGACCTCGGGATGACTGTCGAGAAAACGGTCGAAGTCAGCGAGTTGACGCCGGGTTACGTTGTCGTCCCGATCTTGTGGGGCCATGTTCTGCGGGGCCATATTCGGTGGCGTGTTTTGCGATTGCGCGCTTCTGGGCGCAACGAAAAGAACGGCGGCAAACGTCAGCAAGATGACGCCGCAATGGATCAGTGCATTTTTGCGTTTCATAAAGGTTGTTTACCCTCCTAACGACGAGTGCGGCCCCGGTCCGGGCCACGAGGAAAGAAATGCAAGGTTGGGGCCACGCCCCCCAGAAAGCGGATATCTCCTTTGCGGTAAGAGCATTAGGCGAGGGGAGAAAAAACTTGCAGCCCTGCCACAGGATGCAATTTCGACACAAAGGAGGAAATTCGTCATACGGGCAAAACTGTAGGTGGAAATTTCAGGCAGGCAGCGAAACTGCGCGGCTATTAGTGAACCATTATAAAGGCGATAAAAAGAGATAGAGACAACGATTTGCGCCCTAGAGAGGCGCCTGATAATAGCTCGGCGCTTTCAGCGCCGGGAGGAGTTGCAGACCGAGACGCGCCCCCGTAGGGACGCTTGAACATGCATCGCGAGCCCGCGCCCGGCGCGTCATCAACCAACATATCCAAACTTAGTGCGCTTTCGCATCACGCCGGATCAGCGCGTGATCGACAAAAAAGCCCAATCCAATCGCCAACGGAATCACGCCAAACGTAGCCGCAATCATCGCGTCCGGCTCTGCGCGTCCGATCAAAACAAAAGTGACGATATACCCAAGCGCCCCTGCTACCAGTAAAATTCCCGACCGCCGCGAGCGCGCCGCCTCTGACAGTTCCGGTTGCATCGGTACATCCACGCCTCGGGCAAGGGCTGCCAATCGCTCTTCACTTCGCAGCTTGCGCACTCGATAAAACGTGTACATGGCTGCCATCGGAATTCCAAAGATCATCACTACCGCCGCCAGCCCGACAAAGTTGCCGTCCATAGTCCCTCCTGATGTGCCGATCGCTTGAACGCCTCTTCATTCCTATTTACGAACGCCGGAAAAAAAAGTTCCCTACTTCGGTTGTGTGAGGGCCTCCGCCTTACAAAACTTTGCAAAACTCCGGCTGTTCATTAGCAACCCATCGGCTGCCCAATGATTCTTATGCGAATATCCGACTCAGTTCAAGTAATGGCTCCGAAACAGCAAATATGAAGCCGCATTCTCCCTTCCCGCAGGCATGCATATCGGCCATAAGCCTCTCCGCGTTACTGCTCATAGCTCCTTTGTGTGCGCAGGAATCGCAGGAAAAGATCGATGTCGATGACTGTCACCCGCACGTTATGTGGTGCATCTGCCCAAGGGCTACGACCAGCAGCAACATTATCCGGTCGTCGTTCTGCTTCACGGCCGCAATCAGGACGCCGACGACATGGCGCGGCTCACCCACTTTAACCAGCTCGCCGACAAAGACAGCATTATCGCGGTCTATCCCAATGCCACGCGCGGGCAATGGAATATCGGAGTGCGGCCCGAGCAGCGTCGGAAGGACCGCCGCGCCGCGGCTATGGTCGTCACGGAGGATACGGAGGAGGCGGCTATCCCGGCGGCGGTGGCGGATACCCGGGCGGCGGCGGAGGCTATCCCGGCGGTGGCGGAGGAGGTTATCCGGGCGGCGGGCAGAGCGGGGGCCAATCGACTGAAGAAAAGAGTAAACCCGAGCCTGCGGATGACGTCGCCTTTCTCAACCAAATGCTGGACCAGCTAGCCCTCAAGTATTCCGTCGACACTCGCCGCATCTACGCGGCCGGGCTTGGGCGATGGCGGCTTCATGGCACATGCGCGTTGGCTGCAACATGGCCGATCGCGTTGCCGCGATTGCTTCGGTGAGCGCAGCCATGCCGAAAACCATGATCTGCCTGCCTTCGCGCCCCGTGCCGGCGTGTTCATGCATGGCACGGATGATCCCATTGTTCCTTACGGCGGCGGCAGCTACAAGCCGGGTCGCTTCCACGTGCTCTCTGCCGAAGATAGCGCCAAGACATGGGCCAAGTTCGACCGCTGCGAAGAAAAACCAGCCGAAGCCAAACTCCCTTCTCTAGAGAAAGGCGGCAAGGAAACCAAGATTTTCACCTTCAACGGATGTCAGGAGAACGCTCAAGTTGTACTTTATGCGTTAAAGGCGGCGGCAACACGTGGCCCGGCGGCGAGCAATACGTGTCCGAGAAAGAGGTCGGTAAGACCAGCAATGCCCTCAACGCCAACGAGACGATCTGGAGTTTCCTGGTTACAAAGAAAATCGCGGGCGAAAGCGGCACCGGAAAATAGCGCATCCTCTACACCAGATGCGATTGCGCATCCGGATAAAACTTGGCAATCATCCGCCCGGTCATCAATCCGCCTTCATATTCCGGAATGATCACCTCGTCCGCGCCCGAATTGCGCATCGCCTGCGCATAACGCGACTGCCCGGCCCGAGTGATAATCCGCGCCTTCGGATTCAGCGCCTTCGCCGTCACCGTGATGTAAAGATTGTCGGCGTCATTGTCGATCACAATGCACACCCCGCGCGCCCGCTCAATTCCCGCCGACTGCAGCACGTCGTGCCGCTTGGCATCGCCCTGAATGGTGAGCACTTTTTCCTTCAACAGTTCGCGGCACAGTCCTTCGTTGGTCTCAATCAGCACAAAAGGAATCTTCAGGCGGTTCAGCTGGTCCACCACCGTCCGGCCCACCTGCCCGTAGCCGCAAATGATGAAGTGATCGCGTAATCTTTTCGATGCTGACGTCGTTCACCATGGTTCTCCAGGCCTCCACTCCCTGCCGGTTGAAGATCGTGACCGCCACCCGCTCCGCCACCCAGATCTGAAACCCAAACACCCCCGCGTACACAAAGATCGAGAACAGCTTGGTCGCATTGTGGACCCGCTTCGCATCGATCGCATGCGGCTGGATCATCCAGAACAGCGCGTCCTGCCAGCTCAAACCCTCCAGCCGCCGGTACACCAGTACACACATCAGGCTGAATCCGGCAAACACTACCAGCGGCAGCCAGAGCCGGCGCAAGAACAGCAGCAGGATTCGAAACATGAGGCAGAGATACTACCGCAAGTCTACCCGCAGAACAACGGGAATGCAGGTCTCAAAAACTAATCCCTGGAATCGTTTTCTTGATTCTTCGGAAATAAGTGACCGTGTGGCGCGATCATTTTGGCCGACCAAATGCGTGCGGAGGTGCTCCGGTGTGGGTTCTTTTGGGCCGTATTTAATGACGCAAATGCAAAATAGAGCGCGCATGGATTCGCCATACGCGCTCCCGCCACCTCAGCTCACTGGAATAAATTCAAAGTGTTGCTTGCATCATCCACGAAGTAGAGACCCCCGTCCGGCGCCTCGTACTAGTCCGAACAAGGCGCCCGCTCCCGGAGGGTTGCCGCTGCTATCCAACAGTGTCTTGGACACCTGATCCCCATTAGGTGTCGTTTCCACCAGGAACCCATCGTTCCCATTGACGGTCAGAATGTTGCCATCCCCAGAAACCGTAAGGCCCAGCGGATCGTTAAGGCTGCCGCCCTTAGTGACCGTTGTGCCCGTTCCGGCGGAAGTCGTTCGGAGTACGGGATCCTGAATGGCAGCGATCCGATTGTGCAAACTATCGGCCACATAGAGGATGCTTGCGCTGTGGTTGAGGCCCACTCCGGTCGGCCCGATCACTACGGCCGCAGGATCGGTTCTCTCGGCGAAGCTGGACCCTACCACCGTTATCGACTCCAGGGTCGGAATTGTCCCGTTCAGGCCCGTGAGCTTCAACCGTGTCACGGTTCCTCCGAGCACGATGTTCCCTCCGCCTGCAACGGTCCCGTTCAACACGTTGGTGACGAACAAGTCCGCATTGCTTTGTGAATCTAGCGCCGTCATGTCCCACGGACCATTAATCAGCGAACCATAATACGTTTCTACGACGTTGCCGCTACTGTTCAACACCAGCAGACAACCTGCCTGCGCCGTCGCAAAGGTTCCGTCGGTCGTCGGCAAGCTACCTACGATTACCCACCCGCTGCTCAGCACAGACAACGCGGTGGTCAAGCCGACCCCTCCCGGACAGGGGCCAGGCAATTTACTTGCATCGATTTGTGCAAACAAACTCACCACGCCTTCCGGCGAAATCTGCACGATCGTTGTTCCTGTTCCTTGAAGGTTCTTGCTGTTGTTGAAATTGCTGACCAGAAAGTTCCCCTCCACCAGTGACCCGGAACTCTTCGCTACGCGTACCAAACCGTACGGGTTCAGATCCCCATTGGCCGGAACTGTCGATGCAACCACACTGATGTCGCTAGCCGACGGCGCCTGCCTTGTTTGAGCGGATAGGCACATTCCAAATCCTGCGATCAGCACTGCGACAGTGCTACAAGACTTTAGTTTTCTAACTGTTTTCATTGAGATTCTCCTGAGAGTGAGCGGTTCGGATGAAGCCCCGGAACGGCCCGAACCTGACCGCTCTTGCGAAGCTAGTGTGGAATCACCGAAATGCTCAGGATTGTCAGGGAATTGTCAAATCCGTGTCACTTCTGGTTAGCCGCGACATTTGCGCTTCAACCAATCAACTGCCTCAGCTCCCGCCGCAGAATTTTTCCCGAGGCCGTCTTAGGGACGACCTCCACGAAATGCACTTCCCTCGGCTGCTTGTAGCGAGTCAGCCGCTCGGCGACAAACGCGCATCAACTCCTCTTCCATCTTCTTGCCTGTCGCAAATCCGTCGCGCAGCGCCACGAACGCCACCGGAATCTCTCCCGCCGCCGCATCGGGACGCCCCACCACCCCGCACTCCCGCACCGCCGGATGCTCCAGCAACACCGCTTCCACCTCGGCCGGCGCCACCGGAAATCCTTTGTACTTGATCATCTCCTTGCGGCGGTCCACGACCCGATAAAATCCCTCGGCATCGCGCGTAACAACGTCGCCCGACCAATACCATCC
Source organism: uncultured Acidobacteriota bacterium (assembly GCA_963761915.1). Taxonomy (GTDB): domain Bacteria; phylum Acidobacteriota; class Terriglobia; order Terriglobales; family Acidobacteriaceae; genus Sulfotelmatobacter. The sequence continues at coordinate 213,225 of CAVXIO010000002.1, read as the reverse complement.
GTCGCGCAGCACCGCCGCAGTCGCGTCCGGCTCTTTCCAGTAACCTTGCATGAACTGCGGCCCGCGCATCACCAACTCTCCCGGCTCACCCGTAGCAACCTCCGCCGCGCTCTCCGCCGAAGCCGCCAACTCCGGCGCAATCACGCGGCACTCCGTCTCGCGCCACCGGATGCCCAATCGAATCCGGCCGGTAAAGTTCCGGCTCCAGATAACCTACATGCGTCACCGGCGAAGCTTCCGTCATCCCATATCCCTGACGCACCAGAATGCCCGTCAGCGCGGTGAATCGTCGCGGCAACTCGGGCGCCAGCGGCGCCGCCCCAGACTTCACCCACTGCACCGTGTGATCCTTCGGAAACTGACCAGCCTCCGCCGCCAGGCACAGCGCGTTCATCGCCGGAGGAACCAGCGGCATCATGGTGATTGTTTCCTGTGGAAGCAGAGCGCCTAATTGCTCCACGTTGAACCGCGGCATCAACACCAGCGTCGCCCCCGTCATCAGCGCAGGATTCAACATCACATTCAAACCGTAGATGTGGTACAGCGGCAGGAAGCAAAGAATATTGTCGGCCACGCCCAGCGTCACCGCGCCCGGCCCCAGCAACTGATAAACATTCGCCACCAGATTGTGATGCGAAAGCATCACGCCCTTGGGCAGTCCCGTCGTGCCGCTGGAATAAGGCAGCGCCGCCAAAGTTTTCTGCGACGACACACCGGGCAGCGGCAGCACCGCGCTTACCGGCCTCAACAAATCAGAGAACGCCTCGGCGCCGCTTCCCTGCTCGCGCGTGCAAAACACCCGGCGCAGATTCGGCAGCCCCGCCAGATTGATGCCCTCAATGTTCGGCCCATCGGTAATCAGAAATGCGGCGCCCGAATTCCCCAACTGATGCCGCACCTCCCGCTCGCGATAAGTCGGATTCAACAGCGTCGGAATCGCCCCGGCCAAAGTAGCCGCATGATAAGCCGCGCAGAACTCCCACGAATTGCACAGAAAAATAGCGACCACTTCTCCCGGCTTCACTCCGGCCGCAACCAGCCCGCGCGCCAGCGCCTCCACGGTCGCACCGTATTCGGCATAACTGAGCCGCCGTCCGCACGAGGCATCGACCAACGCAGTCTTCTCCCCATGCCGTCGGCAAGACGCCAGCACCGCGTCATGCACAAACACATTGTCAGGATCGGCGTGGAGCTGAGTTCGCAGCATGGCGGGGATGATTGTAGCGGATAGAGCATGGACTCGGCTCCGCCCGAAGCCTAATGTGGCTCGTGTGTTACTAGCCTGCGCTCGCGTGCAAAAAGGCCTTGCCCTTGGCCATCAGTGTTCCCACAAAGCCGGCCAACCGCTTCCAATTTCCGCAAATCCTCAGCCGTAAAATCCGGCCCCGCAGCCGCTGGCCGCGGAGCCTTGCGCGAGACTTGAATCACCCCCAATACTTCCTCATTCCCCGCAAGCACGGGAGCGGACATCATCTTCTGAATCACTTGATCGTCCAGTCCCGGTGTCGCCCAGCTTGACCAGTTCGAAAATGCTGAAGTGCTTCACTTCCGCGAAGCCGTTGAACATCTCCGCCCGCTTACTCCGCGCCGTGCAAGCCGCGACCGCGGAACTGGAAAGCGGAATTGCCCCCGCCGTCTTCAACTCAGCCGGATACAAAAAGTTCAGCAGGCTCCCACTCAGCTCCAACAGCGCAACTTCCGTCGCGCTCACGCGGAAAATCTTGGCCACGCAGACGCAAATCGACTCCGGAGTTCCCGCCTCCGCGTCCAAGCCCGCAAGCTGTTGGATTTCCCACATTTTAGGAGGATGCCCCAGGCAGGACTCACGGGCAAGGTAACCAACGTGCCTCGGCCTACCTCTTCCGTTTCAGTAACTTGGAGGGGTTGCGGGAAGGTCGGAATGAATAGTTGGGTTTGAGGAATACGTTGTCTATCCCACGAGCTTCCTCAAAAACTCCCGCTCATCCATCCGATACTTAAACGCCTTGCGCCCGTCAATGAACACCACGGGCACTTCATCATTGAACTGCCGCCGCAATTCGCTGTCGCTATCCACGTCGATTTCCCGCCACGTGAACCCGCCGCGGCGCGAGAGCTTCGTCATGCTCTCCTTCACCACTTCGCACAAGTGACACCCTTTGCGCGAGTAAACCACGACCTGGCGCGGCTCCGGCACGGCTGGATTGTAGCCTTGTTCGCAGTCCCGATTCCACTGAGAAATTGTGAAAAAACGCTAAGAATTGTCGAGGATTCCCACCTTTTGTGTACCTCCGTGTCCGGAGCCTGCCCTGAGCGGAGTCGAAGGGTGGTTAATGGGCTTGCTTCTCCCCATTCGCGGTAGAATTCCGCATGCACGACTTCCGCATGCGCCAAGACCCCGCCAAACCGCTTCTCGGCAAAACCTGCCTAATCACCGGCGCCGCCCGCCGTCTGGGACGCGCTTCCGCCCTAGCCCTCGCCCAAGCCGGCGCCGACGTCGCCATCACCTTCCGCAATTCCGCTCGCGAAGCCCAGCAAACGGTCGTCGATCTCTCCAGCTTCGGCGTGCGCGCCTTCGCTCTGCGCTGCGACATCACCGTCGAAGCCAGCGTCAAGTCCATGATGAAAGAAGCCGGCCGCGAGCTCGGCCGCATCGACATCCTCGTCAACAACGCCGGCAACTACGAGACCGCCGACTTCGAGCGCCTCACCCTCCGCCAGTGGGACGCCATCTTCGCCTCCAACACCCGCGGCCCATTCCTGGTCTCGCGCGAAGCTTTGAAGTGGATGCGCCGAAGACGCACCGGATCGAAACCCTCAGAAAAACCCGAAGCCAAAATCGAAGCTAAGATCATTCACATGGGCTCGCTCGGAGGCCTGCGTCCCTGGCCCACGCACGCCCACTACTGTTCCTCGAAAGCCGCGTTGCACATGCTCACGAAGGTGATGGCCAAAGCTCTCGCCCCAGAAATCGCCGTAAACGCGGTCGCGCCCGGCATGATCGATCTAGGCGAAAAGTCAGCCGCAGCATTCATGAAGCGCATGGCGAAACAAACTCCCATGCAGCGCAACGGCCGCGCCGAAGAAATCGCCGCCGCCGTCCTGTTCTTCGCCACCGCCCCCCAATTCATCACCGGCCAAATCCTCGCCGTCGATGGCGGCCTGGGTCTCTAAAAAGCTGCCGAAAACTCCGCCCGAGCGAGTTCGGGAAGGGCACAACTTCAGTCGTGCCGTTAGATCGCTGAGAAAAGTCCGCGCTTTAGCGCCTGAGGTGAGCTTCTTCACCCCACGATACTTTTCGCGACGCTCGGTTACCTCTCCGCCGAAGTCGGGTCGATCGTCCGCTTCACTTCCGATACCCGGTTCGCCGGAAACCCGCCCTGCTTCGCATGTTCACGCACCATCGCCTCATTGGGCGCAATATAAATACAATAGATTTTGTCCTGCGTCACAAAGCTTTCGACCCACTGAATCTGCGGCCCCAGGTTCTTCAGAACACCGCAAGACTTTTGCGAAATCCCCGCAATTTGTTCCTGCGTCAAACTTCCCGCATCCGGGATTTCGCGCTCAATCACATATTTCGGCATTGATTCCTCCGTTTGATTGCCATGTAACTCCGGCCTGTCCGTGATGCCCGAAGATTTTATTCTGTGCCGCGTAAAATTACTATCCCGCGCGCGGGAACCTGTCATCCCCCTTCATGTACCGTCCCGACTCACGATATAGTGAGGAAAATGAAGAAATCCGCAAACGCAGCGCCTTCGAAAACTTCAGCCCCCCGCTTGGCCGTCGCCATCATGGCCGCCGGCAAAGGCACACGCCTAAAATCGCAGCTTCCTAAAGTTCTGCATGAAGTTGGCGGTAAGCCTCTGCTGGCTCACGTTATCGCCGCCGCCACCCGCGTCGTTCCGCCCACGGACGTCTTCGCCATCATCGGTCACGAAGCCGACCGCGTCCGCTCTGCCGTCGCCCACACCGGCGTCAATTTCGTGCTGCAATCCGAACAGCGCGGCACCGGCCACGCCCTCATGGTCGCCCGCGAAGCGCTTTCCGCCTACGACCACGTCATCGTCCTCTCCGGAGACGCCCCGCAAATCACCGCCCAGACCATAGCCCAACTGCTCAACTTCCATCTCGACCAGCAAGCCGCCATGACCCTGCTCAGCGCCGATCTCGACCACCCCACCGGCTACGGCCGCGTCATCCGAAAGAACGCCCGCAGTGCCGAAGTCCAGGCCATCGTCGAAGAAAAATCCGCCACTCCCGCGCAAAAAAAGATTCGCGAGATCAATGCCGGCTTCTACGTCTTCTCCGTGCCTCAGTTGTTCTCTAACATCGAAAAGCTCTCCACCGCTAATCCCCACGCCGAGTACTACCTCACCGACATGGCTGCGGTACTCGGCAAGGCGAAGCAGCGCGTCGCAGCCTGGAAAACGGAAAACTCCGCGGAAGTTCTCGGCGCCAACACCCGCGTCGAACTCTCTCTCATCGACTATCAAATGCGCATGCGCAAGAATCACGAACTGATGGCCGCAGGCGTGACCATCTTCTATCCCGCGACCTGCGTGATCGATAACGACGTCGAGATCGCCCCCGACACCGTGATCGAACCCTTCGTCCAGATTTTTGGCCGCTCGCGCATCGGCGCTAACTGTCGCATCCGCTCCTACTCGGTGATTCGCGACTCAGAAATCGGCGAGGGCGTGCTCATTCGCCCCGGCTGCATTCTCGAAGAAGCTCGCATCGGCCCCAGCGCCATCCTCGGCCCCTACTCTCATCTGCGGCCCGGCAGTGACATCGGAGAAGGCGCGCACGTCGGCAATTTCGTCGAGACAAAAAAGATCAAGCTAGGCAAGGGATCGAAGGCCAACCATCTTACTTATCTCGGCGACGCCGAGATCGGCGCCGGCGTCAACATCGGCGCCGGAACCATCACCTGCAACTACGATGGCGTTCACAAGCACACCACTATCATCGAAGACGGAGTCTTCATCGGCAGCGACAGCACCCTGGTCGCCCCAGTTCGCATAGGCAAAGGCGCCTACGTAGCCGCCGCCTCCTGCATTACCGCGGATGTACCCGAAGACGCCCTGGCCTTGGGCCGCGCACATCAGACCGTGAAAGAAGGCTGGGCCCGCGAAAAGCGAGCGAATCGCAATCGAAAATAGACGCGTAGATAGAATCTCCATCTCCAAAAGCAAAAGGCACTGAGACTCTCTCCGTGTCTCAGTGCCTTCAATAAACTGCACTTCTCCTATTTCGAAACGGCCGCAAACAGCTCCGAGTGCATCAGCGACTGGAACTGCTGATCGCTCGATTTGAAATGGAATTGCACATTCGACCCATCGGAATCCACGGTGGTGTTATCCATCGCAGCTTTTTCCACGGGGCTGGCATTCATCTTCTTGTAAAGCAGGCCCGCCTTCGCCACCGACGAAAGCGTGGCCGCGCTGACGCTGTCAGAAGAAACCACGGTCAAATCAAAATTAACCCCGCTGGTGAAGTTCAGGGTGTATCGCGACCCAAGCAACCGCTTCTTGATCGTGTCATAGTCGGCAATCTTCGAAGCATCCCCCAGAGCCGACCGCATCACATTCTGCGTTCCCTGCTGATCCAGAATGCTCCACACCGGCGCCGAATCCACGCTCGGACATCATATCCGACATGGTCGCGTTCGTATCCACGTTCAATACCTCCCCGTCCCGCGTATCCAGCGCGAACTTCACTGCCGAACTCTCCCCAAACAACAGCGTGCTGTCGTCCAGAAAAATCATCACCATGCCGCCGTCCATGGAATAAATATTCGAATTGTGATATTTCGTGGGCTTCATCTTCTGCAGCGCCATTTTCTTCAGTACGGTCTTCATGGCAAATGACCCCGCCGCCACGCCCACCGCCTTCACCGACCCCTTCGGCGTGCGGAACGAAGCGAACGACAGCGTATCCACGTCTTTGTCAGGATCGATCCCAATCCCCTTTAGCGCCGCCTCAAACTCTTTCAAATTGTCAGGCAGCACTTGCTGTTTCAGTTGCATCGCAGTAGGTGAGTCTTTCATTGCCCGATAATCCACAGAAATCAACTGCTGCAGATCCGCGGGCATCACCGCCCGCGCCGACGAATTCAGCGGCATCGCATTCGCGTTCACGCAAAACAAAGCCAACATCACCGAGGTGAGCAAAGAGCCTGGACAAACCTTAACGATTTTCATAACGGTTTCAATCCTCATGATTCTTATCCTGAACAATGAACGGAAAACCACCGGCTTCTTGCAGATTAGATGCCGATTCCGATGTTCCAGTTAACTGCGGTGATCTTAATTCTATGCCTGAGGGCGTCGCTCGTGCCAAATCCGAAAGTACTAGCCCTGTAACCAATTTGGCACAGGCCGTCTCCATGACAACGCAAATTTTTCGCTTTGCGGCAGCAGCGATTGGTGTAAGATGACTTCAAGACTCCGTACGCTACCGCACCTAGGCGCCTTGCCTTCCTGGCGCCCGAGAAATCAGGGGAATATTGAAAATCCTACTCTACAACCCCGACAACGGGGTTACGCGCAATTTCATGCCCCATCTCTGGATGTTCCTCCTGCAATCTCTAACTCCTCCCGGCCACGAAGTCGTACTGATCGACGGCAACGCCCAACCCATGGACGAAGCCGGCATCTCCCGTTACGTGATCGAACAAAAAATTGATTTGGTCGGCATCGGCGCCATGACCCGCATGATCGCCAAAGCCTATCGCATGGCGGATGCCGTGCGTGCTGTCGGCGTGCGGGTCGTGATGGGCGGACCTCACGTCACTGAAATGGCGGATGAGGCCCTCGGGCGCGACGGCGGTCCTCGCCACGCTGACGCGGTCGCTCTCGGTGAAGCCGATGACACCTGGCCTCGAATTGTGGAAGACGCCGCTCGTGGCGAATTAAAAGACATTTATGCTCCCGTCGACGCCGCCGGCAAAGAGCTCAAACCCTCCCTCAAGCCCTATCCCGTTATTCCCTGGGATACCATCGATCTCCACCAATTCAATCTCGTCCCCGGGTCAGCCAAGCACTGGCTGCAGAAAATCGGTGAGGGCTGGGGAACCTTCCGCATCATTCCCGTCGAATCAGGTCGCGGTTGTCCCTACGGCTGCGAGTTCTGCACCGTCACCGGATTCTTCGGCGACTCCATCCGCTTTCGGACCAATGAAAGCGTGGTCAACGAACTTCTGCTGCTAAAAGCACGGGCCCGTAAAGAACGCGGTCAAATCGCTGTCTTTTTCATCGACGACAATTTCGCCATCAATCTCAAGCGCACCAAGTCTTTACTCCGCGACATCATCGCCGCCGGCGCGCAACTCAATTGGGTCGCGCAGATCAGCGCTAACCTTCTGCGCGATCAGGAACTCGTCGACCTCATCTCCGCCTCGGGCGGCAAATGGATCTTCATCGGCATGGAGTCGATCGATCCCGCGAACTTAAAAGATGTGAACAAAGGCTTCAACAAGCCGGAAGAGTACGCCGCCGTCCTCGAGCGCCTGGCGCAGCGCAACGTTTACGCCATCACTTCATTCATCTTCGGCATGGATAACGACACCGTCGGCGCCGCCGAACGCACCCTCGCGCAAGTTCGCACCTGGCCTCCTGGCTTGCCCATTTTCGGGTTGCTCACTCCCCTGCCCGGAACTCCGCTTCTGAAGCGCCTCGCAGTCGCAGGCCGCCTCACGCGTCCAAAGCATTGGCAGGAATTCATCCCCTTCGCCATGGCCCACACCCCGCTAAAGATGTCCATCGACGAAGCCCATGCCGAAGTGAACTACGGATGGTCCCACGCCTACGGCCCCGATGCCATCGCCCAAGCCGTGGACTCGCTCGATGACCAGCCTCTTGGCTATCGTGTCAACATCTTGATCGCCCGCCTCTGTTTCCGTGGAATCTACTTCCCCATGCTAGGCCGCTTCGCCTGGTGGAAAGTAATCTCCGAGAATCGCCGGACGATCTTTAAACTTGCCAGGCAAGGTGTGGAAGCATGGTGGGAATCTCGGACCAGACCGGAGACGGCAGCAGCAACCAGCGCTGGCGATTAAGGTTTTGAAAGGGCGCGGCTTCAGCCGCGCCGCAGAACGAATGCAAAAAATAACGCGGCGTCAGCCGCTGCGCCCAACCGCCGCCACTCTCTTCTTAACTTCTGCCGCAAATCCCTGATCCTTCAACGACGCCAAATTAGTCTCCACATTCGCCAGCGCCCCGGTAACCGCTGCCCGCGCCAGCGCCTGCGCCGTAGTCAAATCCGACTTCATATTCGGATTCGTAATCGCCAACAAACCCCCCGCAATCCCCGCCACTTCATGCGCCTTCTCCGCCACGCCCAATGGAATGCCGGTGGCCAATTTCAAAGCGGCATCGATCAACGCGTCACCTCCAGCGAGATCAGTCTTCGCCAGCTTGTACGCCTTCATCACCGCGTCGTAAGCCTCCGCATCCGCATCCACCGCCGCCTTTAATTCCTCCCGCACCTTCTCTAATTTTCCGATCGCCGCGCTCAACTGCGCTTCGTATTGCGCGTACGCTTTTTTCTCGCGTGACATCGACGCCACCATAGTCGCCAGCCCCGCTGCCATCGCGCCCGCCGCTGCCGCCGCGCTGCCGCCGCCCGGCGTAGCCGTCGGAGCCGCCAGTTGCTCGATAAAAGGTTCCACTCCCGCGCGCAATCCTCCCACCGCCATCTTCCCGCTCATTACCGCCGCCAGCCGGTTCTCCAAAATGAGGGACGAATCGAAGTTCTCCACCTGCAAAAACCACTCCGCCGCCTGCTCCAGCGCCTTCTTCGGAATCAGTCCCACGATCTCACTCGACACCGGCATCACTCCATACCTCGCCGCCTCGCGCTTCACCATCTCAAACACGCGATGAACCGGCGTCTGCTCAAAATCCGTCAGATTCATCGAAACCTGCGCCAGCCCCCGCACCAGAAATCCCGCGCCCTTCACAAACCGCATCCCGCCGCTTGAAGCACGCACCGCCTTCGCAATCTTCTTCGCGATCTCGACATCCGGCGTGTTCAAAAAGACGTTGTAAGCAATCAGAAACTTTCGCGCGCCCACCACGGTAGCCCCCGCCGTGGGATGCACCCTCGCCTCGCCAAAATCCGGCTTCCGCGCCGCATTCGTCGCAATTTCCGCCCGTATTCCCTCGAACTGTCCGCGCCGGATGTTCTCCAGATTCTGCCGCTCCGGCGTCGCCGCCGCCGCCTCGTATAAATAAACTGGAATCTGAAAGCGCTTCCAAATCTCCGCGCCCACGTGCCGCGCCATAGCCACACAATCCTCAATCGTCACGCCATCAATCGGGATAAACGGCACCACATCGGCCGCGCCCATCCGCGGATGCGCCCCCTTATGCACGCACAGGTCAATCAACTCGGCGGCCTTCCCTACTCCGCGAATCGCCGCCTCCTGAATCGCCTCCCGCTCTCCCACCAGCGTAATTACGCAGCGGTTATGGTCCGCGTCCATCTCGCGGTCCAGCACGTAGACCCCGTCCACCTTCATGGCGCCCACAATGGCATCAACCTTGCCTTTGTCGCATCCCTCCGAAAAATTCGGTACACACTCCACTAGTGTTGACATGGTCAGAAGAATAGCCGGGCCGCAGTTGGCAAAGCAAGGCTGCCTTCCATCGCTAAACTCACGCACGGAACTGCCGATATACAGAAAATCGGGAGAATATCGCATGCCTCGACCAATGCTCCTATTGCTCTTCTTGTGCCTCTGCGCGGGCGGCCTGTACGCCCAAGACTTAGCGGGTATCGAGATCCACGGCTTCGCCACCCAGGGTTTTCTCTACAGCTCCCACAACAACTACTTGTCCATGCAGTCGAGCTCCGGAAGCCTGCAATGGACCGACGGCGCCATCAGCGTCACGGACTCCCTCACCGACAACCTCCGCGTCGGAATTCAGTTGCACATGTACCAGCTAGGAGATCTCGGCGGCCCCAACGTTCAGGTCGACTGGGCATCGGGAGACTACAGAGTCGACGATCGTCTTGGATTTCGCGCCGGCAAGGTCAAGACTCCCCTTGGTCTTTTCAATGATTCCCAGGACGTGGACTCCATCTTCCTCTGGATACTCCTGCCGCAGTCCGCTTATCCGGTCGACAACAAGAGCTTTTACTTGTCGCATCTGGGGGGTGAAGTATACGGCAATCTCACCCTTGGCAGCCACGCGGGAAACCTGCGCTATCGCGCCTACGCTGGAGAGGCCTATCTCGATCTGACGGGCGGATACCTCAAAGAGAGCGCCGACGAAGGGTTGGTGTTCACCTCCGCTCCCGGAGGCAAGGTTTACGGCGGTGATCTGCGCTGGGGAACCCCTTTGAAAGGATTGACCGTTGGCGCCAGCGGCCTGGTTGAAGCCATCGACGGAAGAGCTCCAACCGGCACCGAACACATCGCTCCCTTCTTTGTCCCCGCAGAGTATGCCCAGTTCGAAAAAGGAAAATTCTACTTTGCCGGGGAATATAGGAGGTTGCCGCTCAACGTCATTCTGACCCTGGGACCGGCAACCATTCCTATCCCTCTCGATGTCCGCGCCTGGTTCGCCATGGGGAGTTATCGCCTCGCAAAAAAATTTCAGCTCGGAGCTTATTACAGCCACTACGTTAATAAAGCGTTGGACACGCATCTGCCCGAAAATTACTCGAAGGACTGGGTGGTCTCGGGACGTTACGACTTCAACTCTTATTTTTATGGAAAAATCGAGGGCCATTTCCTTCATGGAACCGCAATCGGTTACTACACCAGCACCAACCTAAATGGCCTGAAGCCAAACTCGAACATGTTGGCGGCCAAGATCGGCTTCAGCTTCTAACCGTCAGCTTTCAGACCGATCAGGAGATGCGGACCATGACGAAAACTCGCTGGTTGATCCTGCTGATGGCCATCATCCGTTGCGCGTCCGCGGCCTGGGCTCAGGATGTCGTACTGGTAGCCAACAAGAACGTGAACATTACGGTGATCAAAGATACCGATCTGCGCGCCATCTTTACCGGCGAGAAAACCAGATTCGCCGACGGTTCCCACGCCGTGCCCGTTACTTTGAAAGGTGGACCGGTGCACGAAGTCTTCTTGAAAAACCACCTCGGCGAAGGTCCTGACGAATTCCGCGCGGGCTGGCGCAAAGCCGTATTTACCGGACAGGGCGCCATGCCCAAAGCTTGCGATTCCGAATCGGCCCTCATCGAATACGTATCCGCCACCCCCGGTGCCATCGGGTACGTAAGCCGGCTTTTCCCGCAAAGCGATGTAAAGTCCATTCTCATAAGCAAGAAGTAATGTCGTCTCCGAAAAATTCGGCACACACTCCACTAGCGTTGACATAGATCAGAAGGATAGACGGCTAACTGAAGCAGAAGCTAAGGATGTCCCTCAGCGCAGGAAAATAAGGACTTGACTCATGTGCCCTCCGTAACTTTCACGCATCAAAATAATTGGGATAAAGTTAAGAAAAGCCTTGAGTCAAAGAACGGAGTAAACTAAGGTGTCTCAGAGAATAAACAGGAAGGGCAGCCAAGTGTCCGCACTCCCAACTCCACGTCCACAGGGACGGCAGAAAGATCCTCGCAAAAAGGCGCTTCGGACGATTGCCCGCCTGCTTGAAGAACAGATGGAAGAGATGGGCCTTTCGGAAGCTGAGAAGAACGCCCGCGTTGACTTGCTGGTAGCAGATGTCAAGAAACTCAAGGCTTCGCGCCGCGCAACTCCCTCCAAGTAGCCATCGCCTTGAGATATCGAGCATCTCTGGTCTGACTGGATTCTTGAAGACCTCAAACTGGCAACATCGGTTCGCATAACCGTTGGCAAAAAACCCTCCATTTGGATAGACAAACCAGAGATCGAGATTAAATGCCTATGCAAGACCTGTAACAACGAGTGGATGAGCGATCTGGAAACGTCCAATAAACCCGCGGTCCGAGCGATGATGAACGATGAACCCTGTTATCTCACCGAAAAGGATCAGCGTTGTATTGCTCTCTGGACAGTAATGAAGGCGATGGTTGTTGACGCCGTGAACCGCGAGCGCAAGAGCTTCTATAGCACGCTCGAAAGAACTCAGTTAAAGACGCCTTCGTCCCTCATTCCTGTTGGAACGCTTGTTTGGCTTGGACGCTTCTCTGTCAAAGCCTTTCATGCCGGGGGAACGGACGTTTGGGGACAAATAGACGAAATCCCGAGGGCTTTCCAAGGTTGCGTAACAACAATTGTTGTCGGCCATCTTGTCTGCCAGATTTTGTCGGCGCGCGTGCTTCAACCCCTTCCCTATCAGGGAATTCGTGTGGGTTGTAAATATGGTGCGTGGGACGTAAACCTCCTTGATATTTGGCCGCTCAGCGGTCCACTTCGGTGGCCTCCTGCGCTTTCGTTCACCCAAAAGGGGCCTGACATTATCGCCGCGCTTGTTAACAGATGGAAGATTGGGGAGAACGTGGGGTGATTGCATCCGCACGACTCCGCATGCTCTGGTGTAAATAATCACCAAGATTTCGTCCTCACTACTTCTTCCAAAACCTCCCCACGCCCACCCTCACCTGCACCGTATTCAGCCCCGGATTGTAATTCCCCAACCCCGCATTCGAAATGTGCAGATACCGCAACTCCACGCTCCAGTTATATTTCTCTCCCAGAATGTGCGTCCCCAACGCCGCGCTGGGAGTGAAGTTCACCTTATTCGTATAAGTTGGAACACTATGATTGCTAAACACCGCCCCGCCGCCTAACTCCAAATAAGGTGACAGCCGCCCGCGCCGTTCGAAATTCCACTTCAGCCCCAACGGGTTGAATCCCAACCCATACGCCGTATTCGCCGGCTGAAAAATCAAATACACCGGAACCACATCCACCGCATACTCAAATCGTCCCCGCAAGATTCCCGGCCAATGCTCGCCAGTGATCACCCATCCGTAACGCAACCCCGCATCAAACGCCTCGGTCTTCTGAGTCCCGCCCGGCACCGAATGCCCACCCCCAGCCCAAACCTGCACCTCGTTCCCGCCCTCCTCCGGCCCAGGGTATTCCTGCCCAAGAAAGACATTTGCCGTCAGGATGACAAAAGAGAAGACCAGAAAATAAGAGGACAGAAAAGCTCCACCCACGCCGTTGGTTCGCGTCATGGTCTACGAGGTTGCCCGACGCGCGCTCTTTTTGCAACCCCTCGCCCCCTCCAGTCCCGCAAAAAATCCAACGCGTTACCTTGGCGTATAATCCCCCGCATCGGGAGACTCAGAATCGGAATTCCAGCTTGGAAAGGAGGCCTTCTATGTCAGCAAAAGTGGCAGACCTTTTGTGGGAGATGCTTGCCAACGCCGGAGTCAAACGCTGCTATGGCATCGTTGGCGACGCTCTTAATCCCGTAATCGACGGGCTTCGCCGCAACGGTAAGATCGAGTTCATCCACGTCCGCCATGAGGAGTACGGCGTGTTCGCCGCCGTCGCCGAAGCCTACCTAACCGGCAATCCCGTTGCGGTGTGTGGAACTGCTGGCCCCGGTGTCGTCCATTTGTTCAACGGGCTAATGGACGCGCGCAAAGAGGGCGCTCCCATCATCGCCATTGCCGGCGACGTGGAGACGAGCTTGATCGACACCGAAGCACTCGAAGAACTCAATCCTTACAAATTCTTCGCAGCCGCATCTCTCTACACCGGGCGCCTTGTCAATCCCGAGCAGGCGCGCGCGATCATCAATACAGCGATTCTGACTGCCGTCCTGGAAAAAGGGCCCACGGTAATTTCGATCCCCGGCGACGTCGCGTCGGCGAATGCCGACCACTCTGCCGACATCACTATCCCTAACCCTCCCATTCTTCGCCCCTCCGACGCCGACCTGAATCAGCTTGTAAAGATGATCGACGCCGCGAAAAAGGTAGCGATCTTCGGAGGCGATGGCTGCAGGGACGCCCACGATGAGGTGGTCCAACTCGCGGCCAGATTGAAAGCGCCTGTCGGCTATTCGTTCCGCGGCAAACAGTGGCTGGAACACGACAATCCCAATGCCGTTGGCATGACTGGCCTGCTCGGTTACGGCGGAGCCTACGGCGCCATTCATGATGCCGATCTCCTGCTGCTGCTCGGCACTGACTTTCCCTTCACAGAGTTTCTCCCCGGCCATCGCGTGAAGAAAGTCCAGATCGACAAGAACCCCAAACACATCGGCCGCCGCACCGCCGTTGATCTTGGGCTCGTCGGCGATATCAAAGCAACCGTCACCGCCTTGCTTGGCAGCGTCGCCGACAAGACCAACGACAGCTTCCTCGACAAGCACGTCGCCGACACCAACTCTTTCCACAATCTTCTGCAGCACTACGTCGACAAAGGACCTGAGATCAAACCCATACGTCCGGAGTTCCTGGCCGCCACCCTAAGCGATCTCGCTTCCGACGATGCGATGTTCTTCGCCGACACCGGCACGGCATGCATATGGCTGGCAAGGCATATCACCGGAGGCAGAAATCGCAGGCTCTTCGGCTCGTTCAGCTGGGCGTCCATGGCCAATGCCGCGCCCAATGCATTCGGCGCGCAGTTGGCATACCCAGGCCGCCAAACCATCGCCCTGGCCGGCGACGGCGGCTTTACTATGCTCGCGCTCGGCGATCTATTGACCCAGGTGCAACGAAAAACTCCGGTGGTTCAGATCATCCTCAATAACGGATCCCTCGACTTCGTCAATATCGAAATGCAAGAGGCCGGGATAATCCCGTTCGGCGTGGAATTCAAGAATCCAGATTTCGCCAAGGTCGCTGAAGCGATGGGAGCGAAGGGAATCCGCATCGAAGAGCCCGGCGACGTTCGCGATGGACTTGCCGAAGCCCTCGCCCACAAAGATGGCCCCGTCGTCGTCGATGCGGTCGTCGATCCTTTCGCCCTGTCGCTACCGTCGCATGTTCCTTTCCACACCGCCAAAGGCTTCACCCTGAGCATGGCCAAACAGGTATGGAGCGGCAAGATGGACGATGTGATCAAAACCATCGAACGCAACGTCAGGCTGGTCTGACCCGCTTCCGCCACTGCGCGTGCAAGGAGCGAGATCGGGAAGGCCACGACTTCAGTCGTGCCGTAAACGGCCAAGAAGAATGCGGGCTTCAGCCCCTGAGGTTCGCTCGTGTGGGACGGACATTCCTGTTTCCCGCCCGCCATTTACGTGGCGGGAGTGAGGTCGAGAGACACCTGCTCGGATTCAGTCTCATCCGGAGTCCCCCGCTCGGCTTCTTGCGGCTCGGGCAAGTCCTCAGCGTGGAAAAGCGGGCTCTGAGTGACACGGTCCAGGTTCGCAGCTAGCTCTGGAACCATTGCGAGACTTCTTTCGATTGTCCATAGGACCTGCAAAAGCTCGTCGGTCATCTCTACCGTCCAATTCGTCGGACGTATCTCGTCCAGTGGGGAAGACGACTTTCCGGTTCTCTCTCGCATTCGATAGCCCAGCCAGGAATGCACCGGATGGAATCCTGAAATCTCGTAGTCGAAGACGGCCCTGCTAACGGGTTTGAAGACCCCATCACCAACCAGCAGCGACTGAGTTGCCTCGTCATACTCAAACTCGTTCGGATATTTGTCTTCGCTTCCGTCGATCCCCTTCACACACTTGGCCCTGCCTGCAGTCATCGCCCCCTTCGTCCCACCTTTCGGAACCATTCCCTCACCAAAGGTATGAACGTTAATCAGTTTTCTGCCTAGCTTTGACGCTCGCTCGAAAGTCCCTTTGTTCTTAGTCAACGGAATACGAGGGCCAGGAATACGCAGCTCTTCAGCGAACAGGTCAGTATAAGACGGACTAGCGAGGATCGAGTAGCAGTAGGCAAATAGGTCCTCGGCGAGCACCCCAGAGTCGTAGACTTCCTGAAGCTTTTCGAGCAACGCATGATTGACATTGGCGTGCTGTGCTTTCTTGTCTCTCCACAAAGGAATAACGTCTTTGGCTCCGCGGTTGCAGAAAAAGTGAAGGTCGGGAACTTCCAGCGAGACCATTGCAGCTGGGCCTCTACCAAGCTCAGCCGTCAACAGACTCGTCAAATAAAGCTGGGAATCGCTCAGCGACCTCCACAAGCTAGGACGGAGGAACTCCACCGCACGATTGTCTGGAAGAATCCACTGTCGGTCTAAGCTTCTGCACCCATAGCGTACTGGCGCCATTGACTGGGCTGTGCTGTCAAGGTTCGCGAGAGGAACGAGCTTCTCCATCGTAAGGATGTCTCGATACGTCCTTCCTATTTTCTTGTCCCTTGTCTCAAATAGAGCAGCGCCTCTTTCCTCGAATGGGAGCCCAACTAACTTTTCCCAACGTTGGGTCAGTAGGTCTGGAAGCTCGCCGACTGGCCATTTCCTCTTCACCTGTACCCCCGATATCTGCCAGGGGAATACATCGGTGAGCAGGGGCCAATCCTTATAGTGGGTCTCTATCACGGGCATGAATACGTCTGTCCATCCAGTTTGACAATCTTGCCAGATAAGAGCATCGAAGCCTTCAATCGCATTCAGCCTCGTGTACTTGTCATCTCGCGAGCCCGTGATTCGGGAGTAGTGAACGGCGGCAGGTGTTTCAGGTTGAGGCTGTCCGTAGCGGACGCCAACGGCGATGACAACTGGCGTCTGAATGTTGAAGACATTCTCCGTCTTCCTCGCCCCAAGGCTGCTTCCTTCGAGGTCAATTAGCCAAAGCTCATCAAAGAGCATCCTCATCATCTTCCGCATTCCCACAAATCCTGGGCCCACCAGATAAGAAGAGGCGGTGATGAAAGAAACAATCCCAGGACTGTCATTCTGCTGAAGAACCTTCCACAATGCCCATCGCCAGAAGTAGACGTAGTCGTTGTACAGGTTCTTTACGTGAACTCCGTTATCTACGCTGCGAGCGGGTTCCAGAAAGTCCTCAAGAATCGGCTTAGACGAGTACTTGCTGTCTCCCTTCCGAACCCATCCTCCTTTACGCTCTATGCCTTTGTCTCCTGGAGCAATCGTCTGTCGGTCGTATGGAGGATTTCCAATGCACACCAACACATTCACTTTTTCTTTGACCACTCTGGCACGTCGATGTTCTTCAGCTAGTGGCTTCTGGAAGAGGGGAACAACACCCTTGGGCTCTGAGTAGGGCGATTCGAGAGTGTCCGTTAGGTAAACATGAATGCCGTCCTTCGGAAGACTTCCACCAGCGCTAACCACTTGCTGAGTGAGACGAAGATGAGCGACGGCATAGGGCCCTACCAGAAGCTCGAAGGCGTTGATGTTTACTGCCATCTGGGAGGCATAGCCTCCCACTGCCCCTGCTCCGTACTTTTTCTCCGCAGCACGGAAGCCCTTTTGCATCGCTGCTAGAGGATATGCACCAGTTCCAGCGGCAGGGTCAAGAAGGACAACCTTCTTGTCAGCAAAACCCAGTTCCTTCTTGAAACGTTGCTGCAAGAGTTCTTAACAGTCGCATTGGCACCGAATCACCTGGACAGGTGTGTAGTAAGCTCCCCGGTCCTTCCGCAACTGTGGGTCATATGCAGCGAGAAAGTACTCATAGAAATACAGCCAAACGTCCTCATCCTTCTTCTTGAGCAACCCAACATCAACCTCGGAGATTGTTCGTTCGAGCAGTTCTATTCCGAGATTGATTTCCTTGCGTACTTGTTGGTCAGCGAGTACCCGGAGAGTCTGTGCCAGGAGCTGATGCCCCTCGTCGATCGCATCAGCTGCTGTATTGGGGGTGATTTCCTTCTTTCCGGTCAGCCGCGCCAGCAGCAGAGCATACGTCAGAGTCTGGGCATAAGAGTCTGCAAACTGAGCATCGTCGGCCTCGGGGAAAAGAATGGTCCTCCACTCTTTCGCAAGCTGGCGAAGATTCGAGTTCTTCTTCCCAATGGTCGTTAGCACATCTTCCTTGAGAAGATGGCACAACGGAGCCAGCTCTTCCGCCAACTTTTCCGGGGATGAAGGCACAATCGGGTGCCACAGCAGGAAATCCAACAGCAGCCTTCGCAATTCGTCGGGGGCTTCGTCCCCAATGGCTTTCGGACCCGACTTCGTGACATCGCCCTTAAACTCAACAGCCTTTCCGATTCTCTCTCCGGACCTGTACAGCGCCCACTCGTTTCCGTCTGTGTAGATAAGGTTCGGCAATTGGGCAAACTTCTTCGCTTGCCTGGAGTCTGCCCCCTTGAACAGCTCAGTCTTGGCACCCTTGCCCGGTGCCTTCAACTCGATGTGACCGGTCAGAAGCTTGTCGGCAAGGACGGCCATGTCTGGTCGTCCGAAATCGAGTTGAGCCTCAGTTCGTGAATCGATGTCTCGCCCAACGAGAGATTTGCCACACGCCGCCAGCAGAGTTTTGACCGGCGCTTTCAGCTGGTCTTCGGGCTGTGCCGCTGCTTTGAGTGCAAAGTTCTTCTTTAGTTCGGACGCAAAGGTGTCCAGAACGGAAATGAAGTGGTCCAACGCAGCACTCATGATGACCATTAGTTTACACGCACGTTTCACCATGAAATCGAGGGCGATCTAAAGTGTAAACACACGAAGAGCCGGGTGCCCCATCTTTTGCGTTCTTTGCAAAAGGTGGGATTCCATGAACCCCACCCTCTTGGGATTTTGAGTTTTCCCGCGTCTGGCCTGGCGCCCCATCTTTTGCGTTCTTTGCAAAAGGTGGGATTCCATGAACCTCACCCTCTTGGGATTTTAACTCCTTCCGCGTCTGGCTTAGACACTCACCGCGCAAGCTCGGCCGATCATCGCGTAGCAGACTCGACAACCTAGTCCCCGCGGTTACTTGGTCGCCGTCCAACCAACAACTACCGCGCCAAGGTCGCGCCCGCGGCAGCTCCACGCGTGCGACTCTGCTTCTTCGCCTCCGTCGTCTTGATCTCGGTGCGTAGCCCCAGCAGTTCGGCGTAGAGAACAAGCGTGTCCAAACTGAACTTGGCCATCTTCCCTCGCAGCAAATCGCTTACCCTCGGCTGCGACGTCCCCAGCTTATTCTGTAGCTCTTGCTGGGTGTAGCGTGCCGCGGCCTTAACGATCTTCGTGTTCAGATCGGCCTTCAGCTTCAAGGCCGCCGCCTCTGCCGGTGAGAATCCGAGATCCTCGAACAGCTTCTGTGACATACTCTCGCTCCTGTTATCGGCCGTCAAACCGTGACGTGCCGAAATGATGTGCCGAAACACCGCCCTACTTCTTTCTCTTACTCTGTCTCCTCTGTTCTGCGATTCTCCGCCTTAAAGCGGAGAGGCGCGCTCGAGCGGCGATCACAAAGTTACCAGACGCCGCCCTGTGTATATAACTACTTATATAATATCTGGTGAACACGCGACCGTCAGGCCCCCTTGACAACTTCCCACTCACCTCCCTATAATTAGCACTCGATAGGCGAGACTGCTAACAGGCACTCCCTAACTCAGACTTTTCATAGGTTTACAGCACATCAACCCTAACCTCAACTTTGAAAGGAGTTCCACCCATGGCTAAATTCAGCCCATTGCACGACCGCGTTCTGGTTCGTCGCGTGGAAGAAGCTTCCACCACCCGAGGCGGCATCATCATTCCCGACAGCGCAAAAGACAAGCCGCAGGAAGGCGAAGTCATCTCCACCGGCAAAGGCCGCACTAACGACGAGGGCAAGACGTTTCCTCTCGCCGTTAAAGAAGGTGACCGCGTTCTGTTCGGCAAGTATTCCGGCACCGAAATCAAGATCGACGGCGAAGACTTCATCATCATGAAAGAAGAAGAAATCCTCGGCGTCCTCACCGGAACCTCCAGCTCCGCAAATTCGAGCAAGAAGGAAACAGTAGGCGCACGCCGTTAACTTGGCGCTGTCTCCTGAGCGCGCCGTACGCCTTGTCATCCTGAGCGCGCACTTTGCGCGACGGACTGAAATCTGATAGCACTCGTTCTCAAGGTTGTTACTGCAGAACCAAGCACTGAGAACAGATTCACAAGAACTCATTAGGAGAAGACACAATGGCAAAGCAAATCGTACACGGAGAAGAGTCCCGCCAGGCAATCCTGCGCGGCGTCAACCTTCTCGCTGACGCAGTAAAAGTCACACTCGGCCCCAAGGGCCGCAACGTTGTCATCGAAAAGAAATTCGGTTCGCCCACCATCACCAAGGACGGCGTCACCGTAGCCAAAGAAATCGAACTCAAGGACGGCCTCGAGAACATGGGCGCCCAGATGGTTCGTGAAGTAGCCAGCAAGACCTCTGACGTAGCCGGCGACGGCACCACCACGGCAACAGTCCTGGCCCAAGCGATCTATCGCGAAGGCGTAAAGACGGTAGCCGCCGGCGCCAATCCAATGGCCATGAAGCGCGGCATCGAGAAGGCCGTGTCTCTAGTCTGCGGCGCCTTCGACAAGAAAACCGGCGAACGCGCCAAAGGCGAACTCGACAAGTTCTCCAAGCCCGTCTCCGGCGAAATGATAGCCCAAGTCGGAACGATTAGCGCGAATAACGATGAAACTATTGGGCACATCATTGCTGAGGCTATGAAGAAGGTTGGCAAGGATGGTGTTATCACCGTGGAAGAGTCGAAGACTCTTGAGACGCAGTTGGAAGTGGTTGAGGGGATGCAGTTCGACCGCGGATATCTGTCTCCTTACTTCGTTACTGATCCGGAGCGGATGGAAGTTGCTTTGGAGAACGCTTACATTCTGATCAACGAGAAGAAGATCAGTTCGATGAAGGATCTTCTGCCCTTGCTTGAGCAGATTGCTAAGAGCGGCAAGCCGCTTTTGATCATCGCGGAAGACGTTGAAGGCGAGGCTCTCGCAACGCTCGTCGTCAACAAGCTGCGTGGAACGTTGCAGGTCGCGGCCGTTAAGGCTCCGGGCTTCGGCGATCGCCGCAAGGCTATGCTGCAGGATATCGCGATCCTCACCGGTGGCAAGGCCATCACCGAAGATCTCGGCATTAAGCTGGAGAACGTGCAGATCAGCGATCTCGGCCAGGTGAAGAAGATCACCATCGACAAGGACAACACGACCCTGGTCGAAGGCAAAGGCAAGCACAGCGAGATCGAAGGCCGCGTAAAGGAAATTCGCAGCCAGATCGACAAGACCACCAGCGACTACGACCGCGAGAAGTTGCAGGAGCGGTTGGCGAAACTGGTCGGTGGCGTAGCCGTAATCAAAGTCGGCGCCGCGACCGAAACCGAAATGAAAGAGAAGAAAGCCCGCGTGGAAGACGCCATGCATGCAACCCGCGCAGCCGTGGAAGAAGGCATTGTCCCGGGCGGCGGAGTGGCACTGGCGCGTTGCGGTGCGGCGCTCGACAAGCTGAAGCTCGAGGGTGACGAGCAGATTGGCGTCAACATCGTGCGGAAAGCCCTGCAGGAGCCTCTGCGCCAGATCGTCGAAAACGCCGGCGAAGAAGGTGCGGTCGTCCTCGGCAAGGTGCTCGACTCCAAGGACCCCAACTACGGTTTCAATGCTCTGAACAACGAGTATGAGGACTTGGTCAAGGCAGGCGTGCTCGATCCGACGAAGGTGGTGCGCACCGCACTCACCAACGCTGGCTCAATCGCGTCGTTGATGCTCACCACCGAGGCCCTGGTTGCGGAGATTCCGGAAAAGAAGGACGCTCCGATGCCGGGTGGACACGGTGGCGGTGGTATGGAAGGCATGTACTAAGGACGGCTGCTAGCTTCTAGCTACTAGCTTGAATCAAGGGCCCTGCTCGGGAGAGTGGGGCTTTTTTTCGGACCGATTCGGGAACGGATGTAAGTTTTTTCTTAGAGATTTTTATCTGGTGTGCTGGCGTGCCGATAGAATTTACCTGTGCGAGCGGCGTTTAGGAGGGTATTGCCAGTGGGTACTGGACGCTGATCGCCAATCAGTCGAGTGGCTTTTCAGCCACTAGGGTTCGACTCCCTTACCCTCCTCGGGTCGCTCGACTTGTACCGAAGGTTCTTGACTACGGACTGGATTGGCTTATCATAGAAGTTGATTGGCGATCGGCGTTTAGTATCTGCGAGCCCCGAGCAAATGCTCGGGGCTTGGCTTTTCGGCGAGGAGTGGAATGAGTTTTTCAGCATCGGCGGCGGATGAGCGTGTGGTGGACGCTCCCACGCGCTCAGCGTAAGTCTGCAGGATGGTCGCGTCATCGCGGTGCCGCTGGTGTGGTATCCGCGGCTGCTGAACGCCACGCCTGCGCAGCGCCAGAATTGGAAGATTGCCGGCGGGGGATATGGGATTCATTGGCCCGATCTGGACGAAGACCTGAGCACGGGAGGATTGCCTTCGGCGCGCCCGCGCCGAAGGCATCGGTTCACGCGAAGTAACAGCGAAGCTGTCAGCTACCAGCTTTCAGCCGTCAGTAAAGTCAAGCGCCCTGCTCGGGAGAGTGGGGCCTTTTTGTGACGATTGCCTACGACCGATCCGCGCTCATTCACTCTTCTTCGACGTCCTGGTCCTCAGACCCCTCCGCCTCGGGCACGTCTATCTCCTCGTCCTTGATCGCAAAGTCCTCGACATCGCGGTCGTCAGAAGCGAGCTCAGCCTCGAGGAATTCCTCTATCGAAACTGAGCGAACTATTTCTGCCTCAAGCGCCCGCTTGCTCTGATCGGACTGCTCCGAGTCCAGCAGTAGTCTGATCCGCAGAAATTCATCCACAAGTCCGTAATGTGCAGATCTTGCGCTCGGAAGTGAAAGAATATCCCTATCTACGAACCATGTAAGGACGTCTGGGCCGACGGCATCAGTCGCTTCTGCACGAGGAATGCGAGTCGGGAAGTGCTTCCCCGAAAGGTCAAGGAGCTCTTGAAGATGGTCCAACTTGTTCTCTACGGAGAGCATATGCAAGGTGGCGTCGTAGGCCTTCGCCCTGTCCTCGTAGCAGACCCGTGAGAGTGAGTTCAGCAAGTCCTTTGAGTCGATGACGCCGTCGGGATCCTGGTCTTCGTGCTCCACAAGATACGATCCCAGGAGCTGCAAAACGTGAGGATGGCCGCCGGAGAGCGCTATCACGCGGGGAATAACATCAGAGGCGATCTGCAGAGGAATGCCTGATCCTTCAGCGTCTTCAATTACAGAGTCGAATTTCGTCTTAAGGAGATCTGCTGCATCTTCTGGGGCCATCGGATCAAGAGAGATTGTTCTATAGACAAATCGCTCTATACCGCGATCTTCGTCAAGCATGCGCTCATAGAACGGGCTGACGCCAGCCAAGAGGAATCGAACGCTCTTTACGCCGGCGTGCTGCGCGTCGGAGGTGACGGATCTCACCAGTTGAGCGATGGGTATTGGGCATTTGTCGGCCTCGTCTATCGCGATAATCAGCAATTGCTGATTTTTCTTGAGCGCTGCCTTCAGCGACTCGCGGCCGAGAACTCGCGCGAGGGCCGCCAAGTGCCTGCCTTCAACGAAGTTCCGCGTGACTTCACCGGATTCGTGCTCGAACAGTGAACCGATCTTGAATGTGATCTTTCGGTGAGCTTCATCAATGTCTACGAGGCTTTCGAGGATGTGGCGCGCGGCTTCGTCGATCGTCTTCACGTCCTTGTGCACGCTTACCGTGACAGCTTGGGCAACCTGCTCTCCTGCGAATCCCTCCAGCTCAAGCACAGCGCGGGCTAGCAAAGAGGACTTTCCAATACCGATCGGCCCATGGATGGCGACCGACCCCATCCTTAAGGCCCCTTTTACAACCCTTAGCTCGTCGGAGCGACCGAAGAAATCGTCGGGGGCGGTGGCTATAAACGAGGGTGTGAACGGGTTTTTCAGCATTCGTTCACCATCACGGATCGAAAGGCGCCTGTTGACCGCTGACCCTAGCTAGAAATTCCTCCACGACTGCGCGGACTTGGCCGTCCTGGGGCTGAAAAAAATCAAAAAGAACCAGGAGCGGGTCCAGCGCTTCCTGGACGGTTTCTGGAAGTTGCGTTCGCAACAACTCCAGCGTCAAGTTCCTTTTCCAGCTAACCTCGTCCTCGTGACACATTCTTCCGGGCATCCAAAGAGCCGGTCTGGCCGAGCCCAGCCTGCGACCACGTAGGCCCCCGTGTCGGAGGCTGACGGTCACTCCAGTCTCCTCGGTTGCGCCTAGGGCCTTGTAAAGCCGATAGCACAAAAGGAATGTTTCGGTCACTCGCATTACACGAGTATCAAACCAAATGGCGTCTTTAGACCGTTCGTCCTCGAACAGGCTGCCCAAGAAGAAAAAGTCACCATTGGTGCGCAACGCCCAGTAGTCGTATGAGGAGTCAGGCCCTCCAATCTCAGCCACGATTCCCTCGGACATGGGCTTGGGCCGGCTTTCGTTATGCAGTACTATGCCGATCGGCCATCCGAAGGCATGAATGGCAGCGCGCTCAGCACTCCGAACAAGCTCCGGCTGCGACTTATAAGGGAGCCCGGCAGATATTCGAAACGAGGCTTCCATGAATCCGACGCGACCCGATTGCTTCAGGCCTGCCAAGGCTTTCTTCCGATGACTGCTTATCCAGTCGCTGTCACTGGGTGCTTCGCCCAAGCTGACCCGTAGAGCGCTCGCCAGAGCCTCACGCTCCCCGGCCGGAAGCGACATGGCCTTCTTCAATAAGGCACCGAGTTCTTCCGCCATGCGCAGATTTTACTACCATTTCCGTGAATCGCCCCATTCCCGTCGTTCCGAAAAGATCGGGGCGATGCGGGCCGCCCCACTTTCGCGATTTTCGAAAGGTGGGAGTCGATGCTGCGGGCGGGTATGAGGGTTGGGCGTGGCCCTCGACCACGTTTCAGTGGCGGCGCCATGCGAAGTCAGAAGCGGCGCTGCGCGCTGCATTGTGGCGATCCCTTCGACTCGGTCAGGGCAGGCTCTT
This sequence comes from uncultured Acidobacteriota bacterium, assembly GCA_963761915.1. Taxonomy (GTDB): domain Bacteria; phylum Acidobacteriota; class Terriglobia; order Terriglobales; family Acidobacteriaceae; genus Sulfotelmatobacter. The sequence goes on along the minus strand of CAVXIO010000002.1, from coordinate 188,453 downwards.
CGAAAACCGCGACGGGTGGCGCTCGCATCATGCCTCAGCGGCTGAAGCCGCGTTCCCTTTTTCGCGGCTGATATGGCACGACTAAAGTCGTGCCCTTCCCGAGCTAATTCTGTCAGCGATTGTGCGGCTTCTGGAAGCCGGATGCGAGGAAAAGAAGAATGTCGGACAGGCGCTCCGTAGAAGGTGAATGGGAGCGTGTTGGATGAACTCGTGCTGGATCGGCAGGCGGGTCTCGAACTTGAGCTGAAGGCGGCGTTGCATCAGAGGATTTTGCAATTGGTGAAGCGGCGTGGGGATAGTGCGCGCGATCTGGTGTCCTTCCCGTGCTGGACCTGCCGCAGCAGAGGGAGGAAACCACCACGGGGGCTGAAGGGTTTGCGTCAGAAGTATTCTTCCGCCCCTTCGGGGCTACTTCTTTTCTCACTTTCTTGTCCCACGGCTTGCGCCGTGGGCTGCATTCTTGCGCCGCTCTGCGGCTGAAGCCGCCGTGATGTTCCGTCCTTTAATCGCAGCGCTGGAAGCGCGGCGCTGCCCAAAATCTAAGAGTCGCCGGAAGATTTCCACAGGTTTATTTTCTTTGATGTTCAGATGACCTTTGCTTCCCGTTTTGGGTGGGGATACTGGATATGGGGGAGTTCTGCGGCGGGTTCTCCCCAGCGTATTTGCAGCGGCTGGAGACAGCAGGTTCCTCACCGGGCTTTCCGCCCGGTTCGGAATGACAAAGCGTTTTTAACTACACAAACTTTAGAGAGGACAGGGGTGATCGGTGATGGGTGTGTTGATTGGGGATTTGATGGCGGTGGCGGAGGAGCGGGGTGGTGGCGCCAGGAAGAATTCGGGCAAGAGGAGTCGGGCCTTCGGCAAGTTTGCGCGAGAGCGTGGTGGTGATAGGGATCCTTCGGACCGCAAGGAACGCGGCCCTCTGGATGACAAAAATTTAGAAAAACGTAAGGTGCAAGATGCGGCGGCGGCTCGGCCTTCGTTGAGGACTCAGGGGAGGCTTCCGCCGAAGCGGATGGGGGAGCTTTCGGAGCTGGATTTTTTGCGGAAGGCGATGGGGATGGGGATGATTGTGTCGAAGCCGTGGGGGGACAGCTATCGGTACGATTTTGTGTGCGACGCGGGCGGGCGGTTGTGGAGGACGCAGGTGCGGTCGACGGAGCACCGGTTTGGGGCGCGGGGGTATGCGGTGCATGCGTCGGTGTATGTGGGGCGGAAGATTGTTGGGTTGACGGCGAAGGATATTGACGTGCTGATTGGTTACATTGTGTCGCGGGACATTTGGTATGTGGTGCCGGTTCGGGCGTTTGTGCCTCGGAAGAATTTGTGGTTCTATCCCGATGGAAGCAAGAAGGGAGCGATGTTTGAGAAATGGCGGGAGGCTTGGTGGGTAATTCTGGGGAAGAAATAGGGCGAAGGGGGATTACTTTATTTTCAGCGTGGTCCGGAAAAAAATCCGGCTCGGCGTGGGTCATCGCTCACTTTATTTAGCTGGGGAAATCCACAACGCAGTGGGCTAGGTGGTAGGGATGCTTCGACTGCGCTGGGAGGACTTCGTCCTCCCAGCTTCGCTCAGCATGACAACGACGCAAGTTTATTGGCGGCTACTTTATGAATGCCAGCTCACAACTTTGTCCTGAGCTACCGCCGGCCCTTGGACGGGCTGGACCGGAGGATGGTCAGGCTTTGATTCCTTGGGCGGTGACGTGATGGACTTCGCGGCGAGCGGATCCGCCACTGCCGGGCAGCGACACGCGGAGCGCTTCGCCGATGGTCTTCACGTAATGGATGGTCAGGTTCGCGATTTGCTCGGGCGTGAGATCCTCGTCGACATTCATTTTGTTTTCCGCGGGCAGAATCACGGTGGTGACTCCGGCGCGCTTGGCGGCCAGGACTTTTTCTTTAATGCCTCCGACGGGGAGGACGTTGCCGCTGAGCGTGATTTCGCCGGTCATCGCGGTGAGCGGCCGAATGTGGTGGCCGGAGAGCAGCGACACCAGGGTGGTTGCCATGGTGACGCCCGCCGAAGGACCATCTTTGGGAATGGCGCCCGCCGGGACGTGCATGTGAATGTCGTGGTCGGCGAAGAAGTCTTCGGCGATGCCCAGGTGAGCTGCGTTGGAGCGCACCCAGGTCAGAGCGGCTTGCATGGATTCCTGCATGACCTGGCCGATTTGTCCGGTCATGGTGAATCCGCCTTTGCCTTTCATGGCATTGGCTTCGACGAAGAGGACGTCGCCGCCGGAAGGAGTCCAAGCAAGGCCAACAGCCACGCCGGGGCGCTCGGTGCGTTCTTCGATCTCGCCTTCGGTGCGGATCTTGATGCCGCCGAGGAATTCCTGAATGATTTCCTGGGTGACGACCAGCTTTTCGGTTTTGCCTTCGGCCAAGCGCCGCGCCTGCTTGCGGCAGATGGTTCCGATGGTGCGCTCGAGGCTGCGGACGCCGGCTTCGCGCGTGTAATGGCGAATGATGTAACGCAAAGCTTCGTCGGGAAAATCGATTTGTTCGGCGGTGATTCCATTCTCGTCGACCTGACGTGGAACGAGGTAACGTACCGCGATGTGGAGTTTTTCTTCCTCGCTGTAGCCTTGCAGTTCTATGATCTCCATGCGATCGCGCAGGGGCTCGGCGATGGGGTCGAGCATGTTAGCGGTGGTGATGAAGAGAACCTTCGACAAGTCGAAGGTGACGTCGAGATAGTTGTCGCGGAAGGTGGAGTTCTGCTCGGGATCGAGCGCTTCGAGAAGAGCGGAGGCGGGATCACCACGGAAGTCGCGGCCGACCTTATCGATTTCGTCGAGCATGAAAACCGGATCTTTGGTTTCGGCGCGGCGAATGCCCTGGATGATTTGTCCGGGCAAGGCGCCGATGTAAGTGCGGCGATGGCCGCGGATTTCGGCTTCGTCGTGCACGCCGCCGAGCGATAACCGGACGAACTTCCGGCCTAGAGCGCGCGCTATGGACTTGCCGAGCGAAGTCTTGCCAACGCCGGGAGGTCCGACGAAGCAGAGGATCGGGCCTTTCATGTTGGGCTTCAGACGCCGCACGGAAAGGTAATCGAGAATGCGATCTTTAACTTTTTCGAGATCGTAGTGATCGGTATCCAAAATCTCTTTGGCTTTGGGGATTTCGATCTCTTGTCCGCTAGTCTTGGCCCAAGGCAGAACGGCCAACCACTCGACGTAGTTGCGCGTGAGGGAATAGTCGGCGGCCATGGGTGACATGCGGGAGAGGCGGCCCAATTCTTTGAGCGCTTCTTTCTTTACTTCTTCGGGCATGCCGGCGTCGTCGATTTTCTTTTTCAGGTCTTCGACGTCGCGCTGGCCTTCATCCTGCTCGCCGAGTTCTTTCTGGATGGCCTTCATCTGCTCGCGCAGGTAGTACTCGCGCTGGGTTTGCTGCACGCGGTCCTGCACTTCGCTTTGGATCTTGTTGCGGAGTTGCTGGACTTCGAGTTCTTTGGCGAGATGCTGGTTGATCTTTTCCAAGCGCACGCGGATGTCGAGAGTTTCGAGCGTGTCCTGCTTGTCGGGCGTTGAAAGTGACGGCAACGAGGATGCGATGAAATCCACCAGGCGGCCGGGTTCATCGATGTTCAGGGCTACGGTGGAAAGTTCGTCGGAAAGCGTGGGCGAGCCGGCGACGATCTGCTGGAATAAAGTAAGAACATTGCGCTGCAGGGCTTCGATTTCAGAACTGTCAGGCGGAACGGGCTCCGCGATGGGCGACACGCGGGCGCGCATGAACGGCGCCAACTGCGTGAACTCGCCTAGGCGCACGCGCTCCAAGCCTTCGGCAAAGACGAAGAGGCTCTGGTTGGGCATCTTGACGACTTTGTGGACAACCGCGGAGGTGCCGACGGTGTAGAGATCGCTGGCCTGGGGGCTGTCGACGCGCGCTTCGCGCTGGGCGACTACCACGATGGTCTTGTCTTCGCCGAGCGAATTGATCAACTGGACAGAACTTTCCCGGCCTACGGTTAGGGGCAGGACGGCGTGCGGGAACAGAACGGTGTCTCGCACAGGTAGCACGGGCAAAGCCCGTACGTCATTTGTTTCCCGATGCTTAGGAACTTGCTCGGAAAGCGGCTGTTGGCTCATTGGCTCTCCTTGAGTGTAACTCACTCAAGCTTTAGATGATAGATCGAAGGAAAGGTTTCATGCCTTCCCAGGGTGGTCCGAGATTTCTACTATTTCTACTCTATCGACATGTGTCGCCGCTCCACATGATGCCCAAGGTGCAGCAGCTAACGCGGATGATACTCCGGTCCCGTTCCCGGAAAGAAGGCCGGGGTATTCGATTAGTCGATAACGCGAGGCTGCGAGTTTCATTTTGGGGTGATCATTTTGGGGTGAACTGGGAGAGATCGTAGATGCCGAGCCTTTTCTCCAGCTCTGCCACCTGGTCAACGACCTTGAAAAAGCCTTCTTCGCCGAAGAGTTCGTCTTCTTTCTTTTCGAAGTCGTCGCCGAGGGCGTCGTATTCGTGGGGGGAGACGACGGAACGGAACGCGGGAAACAAAACGGTATCTTCACGGGCTTCGTGGGGGCGATACATGCGAAGGAAAGATCGCAGAGCGTCGGCTAGCTTGTCGGTATCGGAGACATATTTGAGCGTAGCGGTGGATGCGAGTTCGCGGATCTGGGCGGTCAGTTCGCGTCCGGCTTTGTGCTGGGCGACAAGAGTATCGACGAGCGGGACCAGCTTGCCGGCTTTGCGAAAGCGGGGGAAGAGGAAATCTTCTTCGAGCTTTTCGTGGTATTCCTCGACGAAGTGGCGAATGATATCGGCGGCGCTGGCCAGAACGGAGCCGTCGAAGGTTTGTTTGGCGGCTAGCTTATGGAGATGATAGTCGTAGATGAGCAGGATGCGGTTCAGCACGCCGTGCTCGCGCATGAGGTCTTCGGCGGGGGAGATTTCGTCGGCGTCTTTCTTGTTCTTGTTATCGGGGGGCTGTTTTTGCGGATTCGCGAGGGCGAGGGTGGGGAGCAGAAGGCTTGCGCTGACGATGGAGGTTTGTTGGAGGAAATTGCGACGGCTGGAAGGCGAGTTTGGCATTATCGGCTCCTTGGAGGCTGTAACAAAACCCTACCGTAACAGAAAAGCCGCCTTGTGGAAGGCGGCCTTTTTGTTACGAGCGCTTTCAACGCATCACGGCGTCACGGTGAAGCTGGCGGGGCTTCCCGCACTCCCGCCCGGGGTGCGCACGTCGATTGCCCCGATCGTCGCACCAGCGGGCACAGTGGCCGTGATCTGAGTGTCAGAGTTCACCGTGAAGGCGGTTGCTGTTGTCCCTCCGAAGCTGACTGCGGTGGTCTGCGTGAGGCTGACTCCGGTGATGGTGACGACGGTGCCTACTGGACCGCTCGCAGGCGAGAAGCTCAAAATCTGTGGCGTCACGCGGAAGATTTTGTTGCTAGTTAAAGTGCCGCTGGATTCGGTCACAGTGATGGAACCAGTGGTTGCTCCGGCTGGAACCGTGGCCGTCAGAAAGGTATCGGACTTGACGATGAAGGTCGCGGCAGTTCCGTTGAAGGAGACGCCGGTAGCTCCCGTGAATCCTTGTCCGAGAATCTGCACGACGCCTCCGACCGGGCGGGCCGAAAGCAAGAAAGTCACAAACGGCGCAAGGCCGGTAGACAGGCTGAAGACTGTGCCACCCCCGTTAGATCGCTCGCCGCCCATGAAGGTTGTTCCATATAAAGTGCCGTTGGCGGCCTGAACCAACCCACCCATCGGATTACGCCCATCCGGGCAACCGGTCTGAGTGCAGAACCTGTGTAATGTTGTCAGCGTACCGTCCCCTGTCATTTTGAAGACAGTGCCCGAGCCGCCAAACGCGATGCAGAACACGCCCGTCGTCCCGACCGTTGCTCCATAGAAATTCCCATCGTTCGCTTGTATCAGGCTGCCCTCGGGCTGAGCGCCATCCGTAAATTCAAACGTGTGCAGGGTAGCAAACTTCCCTCCAGGCGTGATTCGGAAAACGGTTCCACTGCCGTAGGGACTTTCGCACGACAGATCCCCCCCCTCGCCGGTTGTTCCGTAGAAGCTGCCGTCAGTGGCTTCACGAGGTTAGCGATGGGATAGCGGCCATCACTGCAATTAAGAAACGGAGCACAGAAACTGTACAAGCGGGTCGCTCGCCATCCGGTGTAATCTTGAAGATCACGCCACACTCAACGGACGAAGTGTTGAAGGGGAGAATCCGCCTCCGGCCGTTTCCCCGTAGAAATTTCCGTCGCTACCTGGTTGTTCCTGCGCCCACAGCGTTCCCACCGTCTGCCGAAGTCGAAATTGTGCAGATCAGTGATCGTGCCGTCCGCCGTCATTTCGAAGATCACGCCGTAACCCGCGTTGCAGCCACCGAGCCTCCGTGACCGTTGTCCCGTAGAAGGCGCCGTTGCTGGCCTTAACAAGGTCTGAGTTTGGATTACGGCCTTCAGGACCTACCCAAGCGTGGAATGTCGTTAATGTCCCGTTTGGTGTGATCCTGAAAGACCACACCTTCGCCGTCCGCGCCGCCATCGGAGTTGACGCCGTAGAAGTTTCCATTGGTGGCGAGCATCAATCCGGCATAGGGCCCGTCCTATCGGTACCGCCCGTGAAGTTGGGCAACACAGTCAGCGTGTCCCCCAGCCGCGTGATCGTGAAAACCGTGCCGCTCGCTGTAGGCCCCGCCTGCGTTTTCCGTAGAGGTTGCCGTCGCCGCCTTGGATAAGAGCCCCCCACTCGGGGTTGGCACCGTTGGTTCCGTCGAAGCCGAACAGGCTTGTGAAGGTCTGCGCGGGCGCGGCAATCGCTGCTGCGAAACAGAACGCGAAGACGAAGCAGGCCATCTTCGCTAAGCCAGGCCTCCCCACGACGCATACTTTCGGGCCTTTCGTGGGCTACAAGAGCAAGGGGCCCAAGAGCTTGTAGTTTCGTCATTGGAATCCTCCGTCGTGCGAGAGTAGGGACCCGCGTCGCAAACCTCAGGCGAGATCGCGCACGGCTGGGCTGGGGGGAACCGCGAGGCGGGGGGACGATGCGGCCAGTGCCGAGCAGCGCAATTCTCCTCCCCGGACAAAGGGCTGTCAAGGTGCAGCAGGTCTTTATCGCAGCGCTGGGAAGCGCTGCGCCACCCAAAAGAAGTCGTCTCATGCTGCCCGGTAAATCCCTAGAACCTTCACGAACTCCGCGACCTCGCCTAAATGGCGGAGGGCGTTGCGGGCGGGTTCGTCGTCGCCGCGGAGGAAGTCTACGTAGAAAACGTATTCCCAGGGACGTCCGCGCATGGGGCGAGATTCGATCTTGCTCAGGCTGATGTCGCGCAGGGCGAAGACGCTGAGCGATTTGAAGAGCGCGCCGGGCACGTTCTTCACCTTGAATGCGATGGAAGTTTTGTCGGCGCCGGGCGGAATAAGCCGCTGGTAGCTGCGCGAGGAGGCAGCGGTTCCCTTCTTTTCTTTATCGTCTTTATCTTTATCTTTATCTTTGTCTTTATGTTTACGAGTTGCGTCCGAGTTCGAAGTTGACTTGCGAATCAGGAAGAAGCGAGTGAAGTTGCGTTTGTCGTCTTCGATGCCCGCCTGGAGAATTTTGCCGGAGTATTCGCGAGCGGCCTGGGCGCCGGCGATACCGGCTGAATCCGGAAGGCGATGAGTGATGACATGTTTTACGCTGCCCGCGGTGTCGTAGAAGGGGACCGACTCGATGCGGGGGTGGTGGCGGAAAAAGTCGCGACACTGATCGAGCGCAACCGGGTGCGAGAGCGCTTTGCGTAGCGCGTCCAGTTTAACGCCAGGGGCTGCGATCAGGTTATGCACGATGCGCAACAGGAATTCCGCTTGAATAAAAACGTCGCGGGAGACCAGCAGGTCGGCGTGCTCGGCGACCGTGCCGGCCAGCGAGTTCTCGATGGGGATGACGGCGGCGGCGACCGAACCGCGCTGGACGCGGTCAAATACTTCGGCGGAGCGCGCGCAGGGGAGAACGGTGCAATGCGGGCAGCATGCGCTCCGCGGCTTCGTGGCTGAAGGAACCGAGCTCGCCCTGAATGGCGACTTTGACGGCGGCAATTTTCTTCACAAGGCAAGGTAGCTGGAAAAAGCGGGACAGCGCAAATGGTTTCTTCTGCGCTGTCCCGGTTTCCACACAGCCGACTCTGCCTTACTGATCGCTGCCGACGAGCACGGACCGCTTTTACTGGGGAATTTCCAAGTCCTTGTGTAGCACCAGGGCATCGACGCCGTTGGAATAGTAGCGAGGGAAAGTGCGGATGACGCTGTAACCGTGCCGTTTGTAAAACGCCAGCGCCGAAAGATTATCGACAGCGGTCTCCAGTTCAACGGCGCGGCAGTGAGCGGCCTGCAGGCGATCCTCGGCGCCGCGCAAGAGCAGCGAGCCTACGCCGAAGCGCCGGGCGGGAGCGATTACGTCGATGGTAATGATGTGGCCGGAACCGCGGTGGTCGGGTTCGGCGACGATAAAACCTGAGATGGCAGAGTTGGGGATCGCGGGGGAATATTTCTTTTCTGTTCCCAAATTGTGCGCCGAGTCGCGTTCCAAATCGGGATTGCCTACCGCCACGAGCGTGAACGATCCCCGGTGGCGAATGTAGGTCTTGAGTTCGGTCCGGGAATAGGAAATGCCGGGAGGAAAACAGGACTGGTCGATGCGCCAGAGCGTGTCGAGGTCGGCGGGCTGGAAGTCCCGGATGATGAAGGGCACAGCGCTATTGTAGCGGGCAATAATTGTGTGAGGCATTGGTCCGAAATGTTGGAGCTTATCCACGACAGAACAGCGAGACCCTTCCTCGAAGCAGTTCGAGCGCGTCAGCTCCGAGATTTCCACAGAGGGGATCGGCCTAAGGGAAATGAATCGGAAATGAATCTTGACCATGGCCCTTGCTTCCGCCGCAACCTCGGACGTACCATGAGCATCAGAGGAAGCGTTGTGGGCCGCCTTCTGCTGATCGACGTGGCCGGTTCAGTCGCCGTCCTGGGACTGTGGTACTTCGTGTTTTCGACCTACAATCGGAAAAAGGGCGTGGTGGCGATGCGCTGGGTGCAGACGGCGTGCGCGGGAAAAGGCCGCATTCTGGAATCACATTGGGTGGGAAGCTCTCGCCTGCAGGCGCGGCTGCACTTCCCTTCCCGCTGGTTCGAAAATGCACGCGTTACGGTGAAGTTTCGTCCGCGAGCGCTTCCAGTGCATTGGCTGTTGAGCTGCTGGCATCATCAGAAGGAAACTTTGACGTTCGAGGCTGATCTGGGCGGTTCTCCAAGCTTCCATCTGGAAGTAGTGCGGCACCGGTGGAGCGCGCACAATCGTGGAACGATACCTCGGAAGCGCGATCAGCGGGAGTGGGATCTCTACCAGCCCGGGCCCATTATTCTGACTACGCGGTCACACTGGAAGCAGGATCCCAGCGCGGAGCTTAACGCACTGATGTCGGCTCGCCGCCAGGACATACTGCAGGTGCACTTCCATCCCGAGTCGCCGCAGTTCTCGGCTACGGTGCAGCTTGATGCGCTGGCCGACCCGGACGCGGCCGCTGGATTTGTAAGCGCGCTGCGCGAGATCGCCGCGGGGGCTTCGGCGCACCGGCAGTAGGCGATTCATGCCTTTCGCCGCTCGGCGAAATGAAGCTCCGATCGGTGGTCCCTCTTCCATTAGCAATTCGCTCTTCCTTGGCGTTGGAGGCCGTGCTATTGTTCCGGACCATGAGTCAAGGATCATGAGCGACAGTTTCCACAATCCCACGCCGCAGTTTGGCACGGCCGAGTACGCAAGCAAGCCGGCCAACGATCTCTGCCGGCTCTGCCAGCAACCGATGGGTAGAACGTACTATCAGGTGAATGCCTCAGCGGTGTGTCCGGGCTGTGCGGAAAAGTTACGCTACGAAATGGGCGTGGACCAGCATGCGGCGTATCTACGCGCTCTGGCGTACGGCATCGGCGCGGCTATGGTGGGACTGATTCGGGTACGCCCTGATCGCTATCCTGCTACAGGGCTGGGTGATCAGCTATATGTCGATTGGGGTTGGGTGGATCGTGGGTACCGCCATGATGAAGGGATCAAACGGAGCAGGCGGCAGACGCTATCAGATTGTCGCTGCTTTGCTGACCTATGCGGCAGTGTCGATGGCTGCGATTCCCATCTGGATTCATTTTGCTCCCGAACGACACCCGCAAAAGCAGATTCAGAACGGAAAGTTTGAGGACGAGGAGCGCAAATTTGGGCACGAATCCGGACAACAACAGCCAGAAGAGCAACCAGCGGGAAGACCTCAATTAAGCTTGGGGACATGGCTGGGACGGGTGGCACTGCTGGGGCTGGCGTCTCCGTTCGTTCAGCTCTCGGGCAATCCGTTCTGGGGAGTGATGGGCCTGCTGATTCTCTTCTTTGGCATGAGGATCGCGTGGCGGATTACTGCGGGGCGGCGGTTCGAAATCTCCGGACCGTTTGCCGATTCTCCGTCAACTTCTCTGAAGCCAACATCGTTTGAACAGAACGTTTTGGCCATCCGTGTCTACCATCACTCCAGAACTGATTCGCAATTGCAAACGCTGTTCGCATGAACTTGCGCCCGGGGCGCTGGTGTGCGAGCAGTGCCACGCGCTGGTGCACTCAGATGAACTGGAGCGTCTTGTCGGCGGAAGCGAAAGCGCTCGAGGCCAGCGGTGATCTGCGGCAGGCGCGGGAGAGATGGCTAACTGCGCTGCCGCTACTGCCACCAACTTCGACGCAAGCCGATTGGATCAAACAACATGCAAGAACACTCGACGCGGATGCAGATGCGGGACAAGCCGGCCGGGACGAGTGAGGCTAAGTGGCCGCAACAGCAGGGAGCGTCGGTCCGGTCGCGGGAATCCCTGAAAAAAAAAGTGCCGAGCTAACGCCACGCTTTAAGCTGACCTCTATCCTGAGCTTTGCACTTTTCCTTGGGATTTATTGGGCCGCGTCAGGAATGAAGTTCGGCATCGGCTTTGCGGTGCTGATTCTGATTCATGAGATGGGCCACTTCATCGATATCAAGCGCCGGGGATTGCCGGCGGACATGCCGGTGTTTCTGCCGGGGCTGGGAGCGTATGTGCGCTGGCAGGCGCTGGGTGTGCCGCTCGAGACGCGAGCGGCGATCAGCTTAGCGGGGCCGCTGGCAGGATTTTTCGCGGCCCTCGCGTGCGCTGTGATCTGGTGGCAAACCGGCAACCCGTTCTGGGCCGCGTTGGCGCGCGTGGGCGCGGTTCTGAATCTGCTGAACCTGATTCCAGTCTGGGTGCTCGATGGCGGACAAGCTGCTCTGGCGTTGAGCAAGACCGAGCGCATCGTTCTGCTCGCTACATGTTTCGCTCTGGGGCTGGTGCTGGGTCAAAATATGTTCTTCCTGGTGGCGCTGGGTTGGGGATATCAAGTTTTCTTTGCCGGGCATCTGCCAGCCCGTCCCAGCCGCGCCACGACGATTTATTTTGTTGCGGTGCTGACGGCGCTGGGTGTGATGATCCGGCTGATGCCGGGACAGGGTTGGGCTTGCAATGAGGAAATCCTGTAGCACTCACCGAATAAATCTCTTTTATGCCTCGATCAGCTTTTTCGATTGTCGGGGCACGATGCACTCGCGATATTCTTCTTGGTTGAACCCAGCCATTTCAACTAGCCTTATCCGTGTTGCTGCCCGAAATCATCTTGCTGACAAGAAATAGGAGACTGAAGGATATCCATGCCTAACGAACTGCGTAATTTCCTGGCACTCACCTACGACGAACTGGAGGACCTGAATCTGGAGGCGAAGGAGCAGCGCAGGAACCGCGTGCCAATCGGCAAGATTCAGGAGGAGCGGCTGAAATACTCTGACCGACGAAAAGCGGATCAAGGCCGTGACCGTGCTCTTCAGCGATCTCGAAGGCCGGCTGCACATGCTCGATTACGACAAGAAGTTTCTGATCAAGAGCTGGGACAATCTCACTTTTGACGGCTCGTCGATTCGCGGCTTCACGGCGCAGCGCGAGAGCGATTTGCGGCTGGGCATCGACTGGGCGGCGTTCTACTGGGCGCCGGCGGATGTGTTCGGCTCCGGCAAAGTGCTGGTGTTCGGCGAAGTCATCGACAAAGGCGGCGCGCCGTATTCGGCCGACATTCGCGGCGTGCTGAAAAGCTATGCCGACGAGCTGTACAAGAAAAAGGGCTACACGCTCAACGCGGCCAACGAAATTGAAGGCTTCCTGTTCAAAGGCGTCGGACGCCGAGCGCCACTACCACGAGACCGGCAAGTTCGAATACGTCAACACCGGCGGATATTATCACTCGCTGCCGGGCGATCCGCTGCGCACCTTCATCGACACGACGGCGGAAGTGCAGCGCTCGATGGGCTTCCAGAATGAGAAGGACCATCCGGAAGTTGCGCCTTCGCAGTTTGAAATTAATTATGGATACGGCGAAGTGGTGGCGGCGGCCGACCAGATTCAGCTCTACAAGCTGATCTGCCGCCAGGTCGCGACCAACATGGGATTGACGCGTCGTTTCTGCCGAAGCCGGTGGTGGGCGTGAACGGCAGCGGCATGCACACCAATGTTTCCATCAGCAAGAGCGGGAAGAATCTGTTCTGGGACGCGAAGGGCGAAGAAAAGCTCAGCAAGATGGGCTGGGCGTTTGTCGATCGCATCCTCACGCACGGCAACGATATTTGCCTGCTGTTGAATGCCGAGCGTGAATGCCTACCGGCGGCTCGATCCGCACTTCGAGGCGCCGAACCAGATCAAGGCGTCGGCCGTGGATCGCGGATCGATGATCCGCATCCCGATCGGCAACGAGAAGAGCATGCGCGTGGAAGTGCGCTCGGTGGCTCCGGATGCGAATCCTTATCTGGTGATGCTGGCGATCTTCAAGACCGGCATCGATGGCGAGACGTCGAAGATCAAGAACCTGCGCCAGGCCGAGCGCTATTTGCCGGACAACATCTACGACGCGCTCGACGAACTTCCGCAAAGCCGAGTGGACGACGAAACTTCTGGGCGAAGATGTGAAGGGCCGCTATGCCGATCTGAAGCAAGCCGCCGCGGATCGCTGTCCGCGTCTGCTGGGAACGTTCGTGAAGGCGCCCGAGGTGCAGTATCACCACGACGTCTACAACCAGTTCCTGTGGAATTTGTTTTAGACGCTGCAGTTTCGCCACAACGCCCTGGCTTAGGTCAGGGCGTTTCGCGTATGCGGTGAATCGCATTTCCACTCAACGCGGTCATTTTGTTCTAGACACAATGCTCTTGGCCGATAAACTGGTGGCTCTCGCAAAGGAGAGTTCCATGAAACCCGTCTCCACCGCGTTGTTCTTGCTTGTGCTTACTGCCTCTGTGGTTCGTTTGGACGCTCAGGTCAATCCTTATAAAGACGGCACGCCTGGAGTGACGGGCTATCGCTCAGAAGTATTGGCGGAAGTTCTGATTCAGGAAGACAAGTTCACTCGCCTCGCCGAGGCCATCCCTGCCGAGAAGTACGCGTGGCGGCCCTCGCCGGATGTGCGCTCTTTCGCCGAGGTATTTCTGCACGTCGCTACTGCCAACTACAATCTCTACAAACTCGTCGGCACGCCCCCGCCAGCGGGTTTCGAGGTCAAGGGATTTGAAAAGTCGACGAGTGAGAAAGCGAAAGTGATCGCCACGCTGAAAGACTCATTCGCGCACGCAAAGAAATCCATCACCGCCATGCCAGACGCCGATTTAGAAAAAAGCGTGGACTGGTTTGGAGGCAAGAATACACAGCGCGGCATACTGCTTTTCATCGTCCGCCACGCCGCGGAACATTTGGGACAATTGATCGCCTACGCGCGATTCGTCGGCGTGGTCCCGCCGTGGACTGAAGACATGCAGAAGAAACAGCCCCAGAAAAAGGACGCACCTGCGAAAGAGAAACAGTAGTCGGAGGTGATTTCTCGTCTTCCGCGGGTCGAAACAGCGTGAGGGAAAGCTCGACTGTCCATCAAAGTGTTAAAATTCGCTGCTCGCTCGCGAGCTATCCTTTTCTCACCCTGGAGACAACATGAAACTAAGAACAAGCATATTAACGCTGGTGGCGGTCTGTTTAGGAGTGACTCTGTGTTTTGCTTCAAATCCAACCCTGGGAACCTGGAAGCTGAATGAAGCCAAGTCGAAGGTAGCTGCCGGCGCTCCAAAGAACACGAAAGTTGTGTATGAGGCCGCGGGCGACAGCATCAAAGTCACGATAGACGGCGTCGATGGCCAAGGGAAGCCCACCCACAACGAGTGGACGGGAAAGTTCGACGGCAAAGACTATCCGGTCACCGGCGATCCCACTTCAGACACGCGGGCGATCAAGCAGATCGACGATCGGCACTTTGACTTGACCGTAAAAAAGGATGGAAAGGCTACCATTACAGGTCATATCGTTCTCTCTGCTGATGGCAAGAGCCGCACCGTAACCGTGAGCGGAACCAATGCGGCGGGCAAAAAGGTCACTTCCACTTCCGTGTACGACAAACAGTAATTAAATCGCTGACAGGCTGCGCACGCTTGCTCTTCCGTCCGGATCGTCCGGATCGTCAGGACGGAGGAGCTTTCTTTTATGGAGTAGCGAAGCCTGAGTGTGCCTCACTTCTTTTCGGGATTCGCCAGGAACCTATATCCCACGCCGCGAACCGTGAGCAGGTGACGCGGCTGCGCAGGATCGTCTTCGATGTAGCGCCGCAGCCGCACCATAAAATTGTCGATGGCGCGAGTGTCAGTGTCTTCGTGCAGTCCCCAGACCTCTTCAAGGATCTGCTTGCGCGAAACCACGCGCCCGTCGTTGCGTACCATGTGGCGCAGCAGTTCCGACTCCATCAGAGTGAGATGGATAACGCTATCGGCGGCGCGCAGTTCGAGCGTGCCGAAGTCGATGGTCTTGCCGTCGAATGAAAATGTTCCGAAGTCGCCCACGCCGTTCGCATCGGAGGCTAGATTGGCTGAGTCCGGCTTCTGTCCGCCGTGCATCCACTGGCTCCGCCGCAATAGTCCCTGCAGGCGCGCCAATAGAATCGAGAGATCGAAAGGCTTGGCGAGATAGTCGTCCGCGCCGGCGGCAAAGCCCTTCAGCACATCTTCGGGACTGCCGCGGGCGGTCAGCATTAGCACTGGAACGTAGTTTCGCGCCGCGCGCAATTCCGACACCACGCTGAAACCGTCCTTGCCCGGCAACATAATGTCGAGCACGATAGCATCGAAGTTCTCTTTCTTGTCGAGCAGGCGATCCGTGGCCGCCTCTCCGTCGCCTACGATTTCAGCGGAGTAGCCTTCGGCTTCTAGATTGAAGCGCAAACCCTGCGCCAGATGCGCTTCATCTTCCACCACAAGAACGCGGCTCACGCGATCGACCTCGGCAGTTCCATCGTTATCGTTGTGCCCTGGCCTTCGCCCCCGCTTTCGGCAAACACCTTGCCACCGTGCTTTTGCGCAACCGACTTCACGATGAACAATCCCAGCCCCGTTCCTTTCACATGCGCCAGTGAGCGGTGGGGGACGCGCGAGAAGCGTTTGAAGATGCGTTTCAGATCGTCGGCAGGAATGCCAATGCCGCGGTCCTGCACGCGGAGCACGATACGCTTTTCGTCAGGCATATCCAGACGCACGCGCACATCGATGTCATCGCCCGAATACTTGATGGCATTATCGAGCACATTGAAGACGGCGATGCGAAGATCCTCGTCGCTGCCGAGCACGCGCATGCCCGCGCCATTGCTCGAACCCTCATCGTAGTGCATCGCTTCCGGCGGCAGGTGGTGGCGGGTGCGCGCCGCGTCCATGCATTCGCGGACCAGTTGGCGGAAGTCGACTGCCGACATCTCTCGCCCGGCTTTCTTATCTCCGGCGCGGCCGGCGCGCAGAACCTGTTCCACCGTCTCGGTCAGGCGGTCGGTGTCGCTGAGCATCACCCGATAAAACTCTTGCTTTTGCGGTTCCGGCAAGTCGCGTCGCTGCAGGGTTTCCAGATGCAGTCGAATGGAAGCCACGGGCGTTTTCAGTTCGTGAGTAACGGCATTGATGAAGCTATCGTGCTGTTCGCTGTGGCGAAGTTCGCGAACCAGGAAGCTGGTGTTGACGATCATGCCCGCGATGATCAGAGCAAAAAAGACGATGCCGAACAAAAGCAGGATCCCCTGCCGCCAGTTGAGAATGATCCATCCAACATTGAGCGCAACCGCCAGCGACACCAGGCCGATACCCAGGCAAACGAAGAAGACGATAGTTCCGCGGCGGCTCGTGATGCGCATGGCGTCAGGGTGATTTTACCGCGTTCGGGGGAGAGGGCTACTAAAAGAGGTTATCTCGAAGCTTTGATCGTTGCTGGTCCAACTCACTTCCGTGCCAGTGGTTCAATGGACGGCAAGAGCTGGTTCCACCGACGACAGCCTCCGAAACTCCACACGCAGTGAAGCCGCAAATCGAAGCCAGCGCGCACGATTTCTTCCGGGGCCTCGGGAGTCAAAGCAATTCCGATGCTCTGTGACGAGGACGGAGAGATCAGCTGCGGTGGATGCGCTTCGGCTGTCGAGCTCGGATGACGAACACTCATCATCCTTTGCGAGCCCAGTCCGATCACCACGACACCAAGCTTCCCATCCGGCGGCGGAGGGGGCATTGATGCGGGCACACCCGGTGCCGACACCATCAAGTGATAGCCCAAATATGAAACTTTTCCGGATGTGAAGTTGACGTAGACATCGAGGGTTTCGGCACGAAAACCCCACCAACGCAAGACGTCGGAGAGGACGGCATTTCCTGTTCTCCACAACACTCGGCCTGGCAGCCCGTTTCCTATGAAAACGGCGAAACACTCGTCGGCGTTGCAGAGAGGCGCGCCGTAAGGCCCAGTATTGGAGGGTTGTAACGTCGGTATTCGCTGCAGTGTCTCGGCCTTAGAGGTTTCGTCGATCCGCAAGGTGGAGAGCGCGGTCACGACAGAAACAATCCGGCTCGCGACGATTGCAGCCTCAACGCGCAATGCGAGGGCAGCAGTGAAAACGGCGGCACAGCACCATAGATACCGGCGCTGGGCTCTATGCGAGACCAACTTACTCCAGACCGTACTCACAGCGTTCCCTTTGCTCCAACTCCATTAGACACCGCCGGGTGCTGACTCTCAGCTTACGTCCGTAACTGTTGTCAGTACACCAACCGGCCCTTCATGGTCGCTCGCAGGACAACTTCTAGCGTTCGAAACAAAAAACCCGCCGGAAAGGCGGGTTCGAATCGAACAAGTGCAAGATAACCTAATCCCCCGCCGCCGCGCCCTCGGGCAGAGCTGGCCCAATCAGATGTCCATTCGGCGCAGCCACCAGGCCTCTTTCCAGATCAGCCAACCTAACCCGCTTGATGTCCCATGCCAGCCCGAGTTTCTTCAGCGCCCAAATGCCATACCAGTTCATGTCGACCTCATACCAGGTGAAGCCGTGCTGCGCAGCCGTCGGATGCGCGTGGTGATTGTTGTGCCAGCCTTCGCCGAAGGTCAGCAACGCGACCCACCAGCTGTTGGTGGAAAGATCGCGCGTGGCGAAACGGCGTTTGCCCCAGGAGTGCGTCGCCGAATTGACCAGCCATGTGGCGTGCAGGCCAACCACCGTCCGCATGAAGACGCCCCACAACAGAAATGGAAGCCCGCCGATGGCGAACAGGATCACTCCCAGCACGATCATGGGAACGTAGTGATACTTCGTAATCCAGACATGAAATTTGTCTTTAGCGAGGTCGGGAACATAACGGGCCAGTGTGGTCGTGTCATGGTGCATGGACTTGCCCATAAGAATCCAGCCCATGTGCGCCCACCATTTGCCATCGATGGGTGAATGGGGATCGCCATCCTGATCGGAATACTGGTGATGAATGCGATGAGTTGCCACCCAGAAAATTGGACCGCCCTCGAGCGCGAGCGTGGCACAGACGGTCAGGAAATACTCCACCCACTTCGGAGTCTTAAACCCGCGGTGCGTGAGCAGGCGATGATAACTCATGCCGATGCCCAGGCTGCCAGAAACCCACCAGAGAAACATGGCAACGAACAATGCTTTCCAGGTGAAGAAGAAAAGCGCCGCTATGGCGCCCACGTGAAACAGCGCCATGAATACCGCAGTTACCCAGTTAATCTCACCGTTTGCCGCTTGTCGTTTTTCCAGGCTTTCCAGTTGCATGTCCACGAGGGTTCCCCGATTGGCTGGTTTTGAGTTCGCTACCGCACACATCTAACTTATCAAGGGAGTGAGGTAGATCACTGTAATACTTGTGTAATAGCGGGCTTCGGGGCATTACGGAAGTATTACAACCTGAAAAGAGAATGGGCGCGGACAATGCCGCGCCCCTGACAACCCAGGTCCCTGGCGGGTTCTAAGTCCTTTCAAGCGCTCTTTGGCATCTCCTTCATCATTGCCTTCATCCCTTGTTCCATTTCTTCCGGGCTCAGATCAGCCTTGTGAGTTCCGATCGACCACTTGTGGCCGAAAGGATCTGTCAACTTCCCATAACGATCGCCCCAGAACATGTCAGCGACCGGCATTTCCACCTTCGCGCCCGCCTTTACCGCGCGGTCAAAAGCTGAATCCACATCATCGATATAAATGTGCAATCCCATACCGCTGCCGCCGATGGATTGAGGCGATAACGATCCAAATTGGGGCTGCTCGTCGGCTAGCATCAGGATGGAATCTCCGATGCGCAACTCGGCGTGCATGACCTTGCCGTCAGGTCCTTTCATGACGCCCTTTTCCTCCGCGCCAAACGCCTGCTTGTAAAACTCGATGGCGCGGGCGGCATCGCGAACCGTCATGTACGGCGTAAGAGTGTGGTAACCCTTCGGAATAGCTTGAACAGCCATGGTGTCCTCCTGGAGCGCAAATTCTTGGGCCTGAAGTTTACACCAAAGGGGGGCGCTGCTTTGTCAAAGGACGGTTACAGAAGAGCTGCAGGTATTAGAAGAATCGGGTGACGCCCTCTTCCAGCACTACGACGCGTTTCTCGATCCCGGCCAATCGCGCCTCCTGCTCCAGAAGTTGCAGGGGTTCATCCACGGGCTCGTGCGATAGCCGGAAGGTTCCGTAGTGCATGGGCACCATCCAGCGCGCGTTCAGGTCGAGGAAGGCGCGGGTCGCGTCAGCGGGATTGGTATGCACGTTACGGAATGTTGACGGATTGTAAGCACCAATGGGAAGCAGCGCCAGCTCCGGAGACAATCGTCGGCCGATCTCGCGGAAGCCGGCGAAGTAAGCCGTATCGCCCGCGTGATAAACCGAGTGCTTTCCTGCCCGCAGAACGTAGCCGCCGTATCCCCGATGTGAATCTTTCAGAATGCGCGCTCCCCAGTGCCGTGAAGGGACGTGAGTTACCGACAAGCTGCCGTGTCGCGAGTTCTTCCACCAGTCAAGTTCGACAATCTCGGAAAAACCGAGGTCGGATACCAAGTCCGTTACATGACTCGGAATGATGATCGCAGGAGCGGTGCCGCGGGTGCGCAAATTGTTCTGCACGATCGCGCGCAAAGACGGCCGGTGCAGATGATCGAAGTGCGCGTGCGTTACCAGCACTACATCGATGGCCGGCAAATCGCGAACTCGAAGTCCCGGGCGACGCAACCGCTTCAACACAAACAGCCAGCGCGCGAAGTTAGGATCGATCATCACGCTCTGCCCGCCGATCTGTACGAAGAAGCTGGAGTGCCCGATGAACGTGACTCCCAACTCACCATTCGAGGCCAGGCGCGGTTTGTGCGTCTCGCCGGAAAGAGGAGTCACTGCCGAGTGCCGAACCAGCCGACCGAACTGTGACGCGCGCTTGCGAAGCGCCCGATTGCGAAGCGTTGCCTTGATCATCCTGTAGTGATCATCCTGAGCTGGCCTGTTTGGTAGATGAATGCTACAGGCTGTTAGCTGTATTTTAGTTCAGCGAGCGAAGGACGGCGCGTAATTCTCGCGGTTCCCCCGCAGCTAAGGCAATGCTTAACTTGTTCTTCCCTTCCTGTCACTTCGTGTCCTTCGCGGTTCAAAGCTTTTAACGCAAGTCCTACACCTTTGCTTGACCTCGATCCTCTGGCTCATATCTAATTCAAAGCGTCCTTTCGCTGCGAGGAGAAAGTGTAGAAATGCGCGTCGCATTCTTAGGTCTGGGAATTATGGGGCACGCTATGGCCACGAATCTGGTCAAGGCCGGCCATGAAGTCACCGTGTGGAACCGCACGCCGGGCAAAATGGTCGATGGCGCGGGAGTCGCGCCTAATCCAGGCGCGGCTGCGCAAGGCGCCGAAGTTGTCTGGCTATGCGTTTCCGATACGGCCGCGGTTGAAAAAATATTGTTTGGCCCAGAGGGCGTAGAGCAGGCGCTGGCGGAAGGCATGATCATCGCCGATTCCAGCACCATTTCACCCTCCGCCACATTAAAGTTCGCCGAACGCGTTCGCGCCAAAGGCGTGGCTTATATCGACGCGCCCATGACAGGATCGAAGATTGGGGCTGCCAACGGAAGCCTGATTTTCATGGTCGGTGGCGAAGAGGCAAACATCGAGCGTCTCAATCCTCTTTTCGCCGCAATGGGGAAGAAGATTTTTCGCATGGGCGAAACCGGCAAGGGACAGGCCACCAAGCTGGCGATGAATCTGCAGATCGCTCTCATCTTCGAGGGCTTCGCCGAGGCGCTCACTCTCGCCACCAAACTCGGCGTAGACCCGCAGCAACTGGTCTCACTAATCGAGGCCACCATGGTGCGCTCCGGCGTGGTCGAATACAAGGCGCCTTTTGTCCTGCAGCGCGACTTCACTCCTAATTTCCCCTTGCGCCTGATGCACAAAGATATCCTGCTCACGCTCGAAGCCGCGAAAGAAGCCCGCGTAAAGTTGCCCGCTCTCGAAACCGTGGAGGAAATCTACGAATTGGCCACCGAAGAGGGCCACAGTGACCTCGATTACGCCGCCACTCTCACTTTGTTGGAAAAGTGGGCGGGAGTCGAAGTAAAGGGCGAAGCCGCATAATGCGTTGACGCGCCGAGATGAGCCCTCTAATATTGGTCGCGCACGGGGCGGGCCTTCTTCATTGATCGGCCAAACCATCTCGCACTACCGCATCATCGAGAAACTCGGTGGCGGCGGGATGGGTGTCGTCTACAAAGCTGAAGACGTGAGGCTCGGCCGCTTCGTAGCTCTCAAGTTCCTGTCCGACGAGGTAGCCAAAGACCAGCAAGCCCTGGCTCGTTTTCAGCGCGAAGCCAAGGCTGCTTCCGCCCTGAATCATCCGAACATCTGCACCATCTACGAAATTGACGACCAGCACGGCGAAGCCTTCATCGCCATGGAGTTTCTGGACGGGCTGACGCTCAAGCACCGCATCGCGGGAAGGCCGGTCGAGACCGATGTTCTGCTAAGCCTGGCAATCGAGATTGCCGATGCGCTGAATGCCGCTCACTTCAAGGGGATCGTTCATCGCGACATCAAGCCCGCGAACATCTTCGTCACCGAACGCGGCTACGCCAAGATTCTCGATTTCGGGCTGGCTAAGGTCACGTCCACGGGCGCTTCTTCGATTCAGGTCGCGTCGGCGAACACCCTGACGGCCGCGATTGACGAGCAGCACTTGACCAGCCCCGGCTCTGCTCTCGGCACGGTGGCTTACATGTCGCCGGAGCAGGCGCGTGCGAAAGAGTTGGACGCGCGCACTGATTTGTTCTCCTTCGGAGCCGTCCTCTATGAGATGGCCACCGGGCAGTTGCCCTTCCGCGGGGAGAGTACCGCAACTCTCTTCGATGCCATTCTGAATCGGGCTCCAGTACCTCCCGTCAGGCTGAATCCCGACTTGCCAGCCGAACTGGAACGGATCATCGGCAAAGCGTTGGAGAAAGATCGCGAGCTACGGTATCAGAGCGCAGCGGAAATGCGGGCTGACTTGCAGCGCCTGAAGCGGGACACGGACTCGCAGGCTTCATCGGCAATAGCCATCGCCACGACCCATGCGCGAACAGCTGCCTCTGGGAGCCTGCCCCGAGCGAAGCCGAGGGGGACAGACCGGGCGAAATTCAGCTACATCGCAGCCGCGATCTTGTTCGCTGTCATCGCCAGCGGCCTTTATTATCGTTCGCACCGCAGCAAGCCACTGACCGACAAGGACACCATCGTTCTCGCCGATTTTGCCAACACCACGGGCGATGCCGTGTTTGACGACACGCTGAAGACGGCGCTCAACGTTTCCCTGCTGCAATCACCTTTCCTGAATGTGCTCTCCGACAGCGAGGTGACGAAAACTTTGCAACAGATGACGCGTCCCGCCAACACCAGACTCACGGCCGAAGTGGCCCGCGAGCTGTGCCAGCGGGCGGGCAGCAGAGCCTACGTCGCCGGATCCATCGGCAGTTTGGGCAGCGAATATGTATTGGGCCTGAAAGCGGTAAATTGCCAGAACGGAGACACACTGGCGCAAGAGCAGGCAACCGCGGCCTCCAAGGAGAAGGTGCTGGGCGCGCTGGGCGAGGCAGCATCCAAGTTGCGCAGCGAACTCGGCGAATCGCTGGCTACAGTGCAGAAGTTTGACGTCCCGCTTTCCCAGGCCACCACCCCTTCACTAGAAGCCCTTAAGGCATATAGCTCAGGCGTTAAGGCGATGATCGACACCAGTCCGAGCGCAGCCATTCCGTTTTACAAACGAGCCATTGAGCTCGACCCAACTTTTGCGATGGCCTATGCCAACCTGGGAACTGTGTATGGCGACCTTCTCGAGGAACCTGGTCGATCTGCGGAAAATGTCACCAAGGCCTTTGAACTCCGCGACCGGGTCAGTGAGCACGAAAGGTTTTCTATCACCTCCACCTACTACGAGAACGTTACCGGAGAACTGGACAAGGCTGCTCAGACGAATGAGCAATGGGCCCATGCCTATCCGCGAGACGGCATTTCCCATAACGGATTAGCTACGGTTTATGAATTTCTGGGACAGTATGAAAAGCAAGCCGCCGAGGAACTCGAAACGCTCCGTTTGTTCCCTGGAAGTGCCATTGATCACTCCAATCTGATGGAGGCCTATATCGCACTCGATCGACTCGACGAGGCAAAAATCACCTACCGCCAGGCAATCGATCGCAAGCTCGACGATCCTTTCTTGCACGACGACATGTACGCGGTGGCTTTTCTCGAAGGGGATGCTGAGGAGATGAAGCGCCAAGCCGCCTGGGCTGTCGGCAAGCCGGGAGCAGAAGATATTCTGCTCTCTGCTCAATCCGATACCGAGGCCTTCTACGGTCGTCTGGGGAGGGCGAGAGAGTTTTCCCGCCACGCGGTCGAATCTGCCCGAGACGGCGACAAGAAAGAAACCGCGGCCTTATGGCAGTTGAATTCCGCTCTGCGCGAGGCCGAGTTCGGGAACCTGGAACGCGCTCGCCAAGAGGTCAAGGCCGGTTTGGCGATAGCTTCCACGCGGGACATCCAGGTTCTGTCGGCCCTGACGCTGGCCCGTACCGGGGATGCAGGGCGAGCGCTCGCCATTGCAGAGGAACTGGAAAAACAATTCCCGGTGAATACGGTGCTCAACCATTACTGGCTACCGACCACTCGCGCCTACATTGAAATCTATCGCGGGAACCCGGCCCGGGCGCTGATGTTCTTGGAAACAGCGGCGCCCTATGACCTCGCTTTTCCCCAACCTCAGTTCGAAGAAAGCGGATTACTTTACCCGGCTTACGCGCGCGGACAGGCCTATCTGCTTCTGCATCGCGGCAAGGAAGCCGCGAACGAATTTCAGAAATTCCTCGATCACCGCGGCGTGGCCATCAACACTCTGCTAACCTCGCTGGCGCATCGCCAGCTCGCGCGTGCTCTCTCCATGAGTGGTGACACATCGGGAGCGCGCAAAGCCTATCAGGACTTCTTCGCTCTGTGGAAGGACGCCGATCCCGACATCCCCATCCTGAAAGAAGCCAGAGCGGAGTACGCGAAGCTGCGATGACATCCGCTCCGAAAACGCTTTTTCTTGCAGTATCGGCGGCGAAGGGGGTATGAGGCCGTCCTAATACGCCAACAGAATCCGCAAATCGCGCACGTTGTTCCCCGTCGGCCCGGTCTCGATCGCATCGCCCAGCGCGGTAAACAACGGATACGCATCGAAATTCGCGAGCGCCAGCCGGATGTTCAATCCCTTCGCCTGGGCTCGCTCCGCCGTTGTTCCGTCTGCCACTGCGCCAGCCGCCGGACTGTTCCCATCCACCCCATCAGTTCCGGCACTGAGCACGGTAATGTTCTCTCCTGCAATCTTCGCGGCACATGCCAGAGCAAACTGCTGGTTGCGTCCGCCGATGCCGCCGTTGGTCACTTTCACCGTCACTTCCCCTCCTGAGATCAGGCATACGCGGTCAATTTCTCTCCTTAGCTCGCGCAGGCGTTTCAGTAAGTAATCTGCCGCGCGCTGGTAGTCCCAGTCATCGCACGAATTGTCCACTTGAACGACAAAGCCGGAGCGCTCGGCGGCCGCTCTCGCTTGCTCCACTGCAGTGTCATTCGAAAGCACGGTCCACCAGCGCGAACCGTAGAAGGACTGATCGTCAGACTTCGGCGTCTCTTCGAGAGCGTGACGGTCAAAGAGTTCGCGCGTGGAATGCGGCAACTGCGGCAGCAACCCGTGCTTCTCCGCGATCCGGTAACAATCCTCGACGCTGGTTGAATCTGGCAGGGTCGGACCCGATGCCAGGGCATCGGGCGTGCCACATGGAACATCGGAGATCAGCAGTGAAACCTGTTTTGCGGGAAACGCCGCCCGCGCCAGCCGTCCACCTTTCACCGCGGAAAGATGCTTGCGAATCGTATTGATTTCGGCGATGGGCGCGCCGGAAAGAACCAGAGCACGATAGGTCGCAATCAAGTCTTCAAGGGAAATTTCGTCGTCAATCGGCTTCTCGACTATTGACGATCCTCCGCCGCTGACTAGAAAAATCACCAGCGATGCCGAAGTTTGCGCATCGAGCGCCTTCAGAATGGCGTTCGCTGCAAGGATGGACTCCACGTTGGGGGTGGGATGTCCCCCGCGAAAATAACGGAAGCCCCGCACCTGAGCGGAAGGTTCCACCGAACTGGCCACGATGCCTTCGAGTGAAGTTTCGAGAAAAGACTCGCCGACTTGCTGCGTCAGCGCCTCAACCATGGTGTGTCCAGCCTTGCCGATGGAGATCACCAGCACGCGCGAATAGGTCTGCAGGTGGTAAAGATCTTCGCAGATGCGCAACACGCCGCGCTCACAGTGCACGTGCCGCTTGAATGCCTTGTCAATCGAAGCTTCGCTTAGCGCATGAAGAAAGATTTCACGAGCGGTCTCACGCATCCGGCGGAACTGCGTTTCGCGATCGGCATCGGACATGGCCAGAATTATAAAGATCCTTGTCGCACGATTTCCTGCTTTACCCAAGCTTCAATTGTCTCGCGAAGTTCTCGCAGGCGACCTTCAAAGAAATGATCGCCGCCCTCAATCAAAACCAATTTCTTGGGCTCCGGAACCGATGCGACCAGCGCTTCCAGCTTCGCCTTCGGACCAAAAGGATCGCGCGCACCGCTGACAAACAATTTGGGTTTGGCGCAATCACGGAGAAAGTCAAACGTATACGTGCGCGGCGCTTCGGTGTCGGCGGCCACAGGAATTGCTGGAACTCCCACGCCAATTACAGCTTGCACTCGCTGATCGCTACACGCTGCACGCAGCCCAACTGCCGCGCCAAAGGAAAATCCTGCAAAGAGCAGCGGCAGGTGAAACTGCGCGTCCAGCCAGTCAAGCGCGGTGCGCACATCCTCGACTTCGCCGTTGCCTTGATCATGTTCGCCTTGGCTGAGTCCCGTGCCGCGAAAGTTAAAGCGCAGCACCGGAAAACCGAAGCTGTTCAGCGCCTTCATGGTGTGGAACACAACCTTATTGTGAAGCGTCCCGCCAAACAGCGGATGCGGATGGCAAACTACCGCCGCATGAGTCGCGCTTTCCGAACCTGCATTCAGCAGCGCTTCCAGCCGGCCCGCAGGGCCTTGGAGGAACAGCGACTTGATGGTCGAACTCGGCACGATCACAGCTTTCAGATTACATGAATTTAGAAGGAGTGCCTTCTAACCTCGTGTCGGTTTCGGTCTGCTATTCTCTTCCCTTATGGATGCAATCGCGCTGACGCGCCAGTTGGTTGACATCGAATCTGTCAGCGGTAATGAGGTTGCTGTCGGAGAGCTTCTCTTCCGCGAACTCTGCCGGCTTGGCTACCAGACCAGGAAGATGGAGGTGGAAGGCGAGCGCTTCAACGTCTACGCCACGTCGGCCGAACAACCGCATCCAGCGGTGGTTTTCTCTACTCACATGGATACGGTTCCTCCTTTCATTCGCTCGACCGAAGATGCGACGCGAATCTACGGCCGCGGCTCGTGCGATGCCAAGGGCATCATCGCGGCGCAGATCGCTGCGGCGGAACGATTGCGCTCGCAAGGCATTTATGTCGGACTGCTGTTTGTCGTGGGGGAAGAGCGCGACAGCCTCGGCGCGCAAGTGGCTAACGAATACGCTGCGAATGAGAGGCCGGAGAATCAGCATGCGCCGAGCCCTCAAAAGCAGGGACGCAAGTATCTGATCAACGGCGAGCCGACTGAGAACCGCATCGCTCTAGCGTCGAAAGGAACTTTGCGTGTGGAAGTCAGCGCTTCCGGACGCATGGCGCATTCGGCTTATCCTGAACTCGGCGAATCGGCGATCGATAAGTTGCTGGAGGCGCTTGCGCGCTTGCGTGCGATGCCGTTGCCGATTGATCCGGAGGTTGGCGCGTGCACACTGAATATTGGATTGATCGAAGGAGGGCGCGCGCCCAACGTGATTCCCGATTACGCTCATGCGGATTTGCTTTATCGTTTGATTGGTCCATCGCAAGATTTGCGGCGGCAGATTGTCGCGACTGCGGGCGACGAGGTGAAAGTGGAATTTCCCCTCGAGTTGCCTTTCTTGCGGCTTCGCACAGTTGACGGTTTGCCCACGATGATCGCGGCGTTCACGACGGATATTCCCAAACTCACGAACTGGGGCGAGCCGCTGCTGATTGGTCCAGGATCGATTCACGTCGCGCATACGGAAGGCGAGTTCATCGAGAAGCAGCAACTGGCTGAGGCGATTGATTTGTATTGTGCAATTGGGAAGAAGCTTTGAGGAGAGTTCTCGGTTCTCGGTTCTCGGTTCTCGGTTCTCGCATTCTTATTCTCATTCCTATCTCAAATTTCTGCGTTCTCGGCTCTCCGGGCTTCTTTTGAATTGGGCGCTCCAGGCCGATAAGTGCTATCGCGATTTTCAACGTCGGAGGGCTTACGGAAAACGTCAAGAACGCTGCGGAGCTTCCAGTTTGGGTTGCTCCTGATGGCTTTCTTCCGTGGTCACAGCAATCTGCTTCGATTTGCGATAGACGTTGGCAACCGCCAACGTCCAGAAAGGAACCAGATCGACGCCGGGCACCAGCTTGACCAGGAAGGATGGAAGAAATTCCCAATGCCAGCCCAGAAGGTGAATCATAGCGGCTGCAATACCGAGATCAAGTAAGTCGTCGGCAGGCGACAGAGCGCCTTCGACAAACAGGGGAAAAACGACGATTTGCAGCGCATCGGCAACAATGGCCAGCACCATCGCGGTACGAAAGCGCGGGCCCGGTGCAATCGTAATGTCGTGTTCACTCATGGCAATACGGCCTTCACCAATTCCACTGCGGCTTTTGGGTCCGAAACTTCGACGATGAGCTCATTGTAGCGTTCGTCCTTCAGTTCAATGACGACTGTGTTCTCTGGATTGTGGACATCCCAGAAAACGCGCTTGCCGTCCTGATAAAAAGTTCCCGCCGTTAGGACTCCGGGGATGTTGGTTCCGGGCACTCTTAGCCCGTGCCACCAACCATGCGCGATTGCTGGGTCTGCCCTGATCTGGGCAACATGCACCAGGGGAATTTCGAGCGAACTCTTGAACGCCCACAGCCTGTCCGCTCCGCGGACGTGCAAGAGCAGGTTTCCGCTTGAAATGGACAAATCCACCATGTCACCACTCCGCCGTTATTTGGATGCAGCCATTGCCGTCGATGGCGCGGGTTCAGCTTAGCACTTCAATATGGGGAGTAGAATCGTGCTGATGCTTAAGGTTTGCACTTTGGCGTTGCTGGCGGCTGCGCTGTCGGTTGCCGCGACCGCCGAGGACGTCCATTCCATCGCCCGGGCTGTGGATGAGCATTACAACCACCTCCGCACTCTGCAGACGGAATTCACTGAGGTTTATCGCGGATCCGGAATGGAACGGACGGAGTCAGGGACGCTTTGGCTGGAAAAGGGTGGGATGAAAAAACCTGGCAAGATGCGGTGGGAGTACCGTTCTCCGAGGGAGAAACTGTTTGTGAGCGACGGGAAGGATGCGTGGTTTTACGTCCCCGGCGACCGGCAGGCGCGGAGAACCTCGGCTAGGAAGCTGGAGGATATTCGCTCTCCACTTGCGTTCTTACTGGGTAAAAGCAAGCTGGAAAAGGAGTTGCGGGGGCTGTCTCTGGCGCCGGACATGGCGCCGCTGGCCCCCGGAGATGTGGTGCTGCGGGGGGTTCCGCAGGCATTGGCCGAGCGGGTTAATGAGATCCTGGTGGAAGTGACGCCGGAGCACAGGATTGTTCGCATTGTGATCGACGAGGTGGACGGGTCGGTGACGGAATATCGTTTCAGCGATCAGAAGGAAGATGAGGCTGTCTCGCAGGGACTTTTTCAGTTCAAGCCGCCAGCTGGGACGGAGACGATTGAGGGCGGATTGGAACCTTGAGGGTTTTGATGCATCGCGCTGATCCGCAGAGACTTAGAAGAATGTGTCAAAAGGGTTCCAGCCCGGAAGATTCCGGGACCGATGCGGCGCGGCTGGGAGCCGCGCCCTTTCGAATGGATGGAGTCCTAAGCCATTTCGTCCTTGGTTACTTGCGATACTTCGACAGTGTGAACTTCTCGTGAACAGCGTCCAAGATCAGAAGGTGGAATGTTAGACTGAACCGATAAGGTTGTCTCTCGGTTAGGAAGCGAAAAGCACCGGCAATGGCGGAATTTGTTGTAAAACTCGCGGACGAGCGCGGTCACACGCACCAGCAGATCGAGCAAGGGTATTCGGTGGCGGAGGTGCGCGACCGCTTCGCGTCGCAGGGCTATCTGGTCCACTGGGTGAAGCCTCAGGGACTGTTGTCCGGCAGCTTTTCGATCCGCCGCGGGCGCAAGATCAAGCAGAGTTCGTTTTTGGTGTTTAACCAGCAGTTTCTGACCCTGATCAAAGCTGGGCTGCCGATTCTGAACTCGCTCGACCTGCTGATCAAGCGGCAAAAAGATGGCCCTCTGCGGCAGGTTCTGGAGAACGTGCGCGAGCGGGTGAAGGGCGGCCAGCTGCTTTCCGATGCATTCGCCACCCATCCCATGGTCCCGAAGATCTATACGACGACGCTGATGGCGGGCGAGAAGAGCGGAAACATCGATGAAGTACTGACCCGCTACATTAACTTTCAGCGCCTGGCAATGAGCTTCCGCAAGAAGCTGTTCGTGTCCTTGATCTATCCCACGTTGTTGGTGACCGTGGTCACGATCATGGTGATGTTTTTGTTTACGTATGTCGTGCCAAAGTTTGCCGAGTTATTCAATAGCCTGGATGCGAAGCTGCCTTCGATCACTTTGTTCATGCTGGCGGTGGGAGTAAATGCGCAGAAATATTTTCCGTTCATTGCGATTGGACTGGGGCTGGCAGGATTTCTGTTCTGGCAATGGCGCAAGACGGATCGCGGCGCCGACCAGATCGATCGTGTGATCCTGAGCCTGCCGCTGCTGGGCGATATCCGGCTGAAACACCAGGTGGCGACTTTTTCGCGCATGCTGGCGACTCTGCTGCAAGGCGGACTGCCGCTGGTGCCGTCCATGGAAACCGCCGGCAGTTCGATGAGCAGCCGCCGCATCGTGAAGGGCATCATGCGGGCGAGTGTGAGAGTACGCGAAGGGCAAGGGCTGGCCGGCAGTCTGGAAGAGCAGCAAATTTTTCCGGACCTGGCCGTGGAAATGCTCGAAGTGGGCGAGTCTACAGGCGCGCTGCCGGCGATGCTGAATTCGGTAGCCGAGTTTTATGAAGAAGATGTGCAGACGGCCCTAGCCGCGTCCATGGCATTGATTGAGCCGCTGATTCTTGTGGTTATGGCTATTTTCGTGGGCGGCGTGATGATCTCGCTTTACCTGCCGATCTTTAGTCTAGGAATGCAGGGAGCGCATTGAGCAGGAAGCGCGTGATGAATTTGGGGTTTTGAGAATGGCGATGGCGGAAAAGAAATCACTTTTCGTGAACGGCGAGAACGGCGGGCAGGTGGTGACAACGGGGAACCCCATCACCGACCTGGAACGTGCGCAGGACGTGGCGCGGCGCTATCGCTGCGAGTTTGTTGATCTCACCGACTTTCAGCTTCACCATGAGCTGTTCAAGAAATTCTCTCCCGAGCTGATGTTCCGCTACAACTTCGTCCCGCTGGAAGAAACGGCGGATGGCAAGCTGGCGATTGCGATTGCCGATCCCAGCCAACTGATGATGATCGACGAGATCAGCTTGCTGCTGCAGAAGCGGATCGTCACCAAAGTGGCGACGCTGAAACAGATCAGCGACATCCTCAAGAAGACGGAGCAGTCGCAGCGCGTTCTGGAAGAGGCCAGCGAAGGCTTCCAGATCATCCGGGAAGACGAAGCCACAGGCGCCGAAGAAACGCTCACCATCGACAAGCTGACGGCGGCGGGCGATACCAGCCCGATTATCCGGCTGGTCGATACAACCATTTTTACCGCGCTGCAGCGGCGAGCTTCCGACATTCACATCGAGACCCGGGACGACTCCGTGGTGATTAAGTTCCGCATCGACGGTGTGCTGACGCAGGCCATGCCGCCGATCGGCAAAGAGCATCACTCCACCGTGATCTCGCGTATCAAAGTAATGAGCGAGCTGGATATTTCCGAGCGCCGCGTCCCGCAGGATGGCCGCTTTCGGGTGAAGTACAACGGGCGCGCCATCGACTTCCGCGTTTCGATCATGCCCTCGATTCACGGCGAAGATGCTGTGCTTCGCGTGCTCGACAAAGAATCGATGAGCGAGAAGTTCCGCACGCTGACGCTCGACGTAGTGGGCTTTGATGAAGATGACCTGCGAAAATTCCGCCGCTACATCAAAGAACCGTACGGCATGGTGCTGGTTACGGGACCGACGGGCAGCGGCAAGACCACGACGCTCTACGCCGCGGTGAACGAAATCAAGACCGACGAAGACAAGATCATCACGATTGAAGACCCGGTCGAGTATCAGCTTCGCGGCATCACGCAGATTCCGGTCAATGAGAAGAAAGGACTGACCTTCGCCCGCGGACTGCGCTCGATTCTGCGCCACGATCCTGACAAAATCATGGTCGGCGAAATTCGCGACACGGAGACGGCGCAGATCGCCATTCAGTCCGCGCTGACCGGTCACCTGGTTTTCACCACGGTCCACGCCAACAACGTGGTCGACGTGATTGGACGCTTTCTGAATATGGGCGTCGAGCCCTACAACTTTGTCTCGGCGTTGAACTGCATTCTGGCGCAGCGGCTGGTGCGGTTGATTTGCGAATCGTGCCGCACGCCGGTGAATTATCCGCCGGATGTGCTGGAAGCCAGCGGACTGGATCCGGCGCAGTGGTCGAAGGTGGCATTGTACGAAGGCCCGGGATGCATTGAGTGCGCAGGAACGGGCTTCCGCGGGCGAACCGCGATTCACGAATTGCTGGATTTGAGCGACCGGATCCGCGAGATGATTCTGGCCAAGAAACCGACGTCGGAAATCCGCCGCGCCGCACGTGAAGAAGGCATGCGGTTCCTGCGCGAGTCGGCGCTGGATAAGGTCCGGCTCGGACTGACCACGTTGAAAGAAATCAATAAGGTTACCTTCATCGAGGCCATGCGGTAAAAGCAGTGGCCAGTGGCCAGTTTGCTGGGTTCCGAATTTACAGACCACTTGACGACTGGCCATTGACCACTTGCCACTGCCCGAAGTGCCCTTCCCGCTATTGCATTTCGCGCGGCGGCGAGTTTGAATTATAGAAAGAGTTGAACTCCTTAAATGAGTTCTGGTTCCAACACGGCAAAACCCAGGCTGGCCTGCGAAATCGCGGCCGATCGCGTACTGGTAGGCCGGCTGGGCGAAGATGGCCGGAGCCTGGAAGCCTGCGCCGCCCGCGAGCTGGCCCCGGGCAGCGTGATTCCCGACCTGGTGGAAGGCAACTTGCGCCAGCGCAGGCGCGGTCCGCGCCGCCATTGAAGCGGCCTTGGATAGCGTGGCGGCTCGATCTCACGACGTGATTGCCATCGTCCCCGATGCTGCGGTGCGGGTCAGTGCTGCTGGAATTCGATACTCTGCCTGCGGACTCCGAGGAAGCGACCAGCGTAGTGCGTTTTCGAATGAAGAAATCTCTGCCTTTCGACGTGGACAAAGCGAGAGTTTCCTACCACGCGCAGAAATCGAGTGAGGGCGTTCGCGTGGTGGCCGCGGTCGCGCTATCGAGCGTGGTCGAGGACTACGAAGCTGCGTTTCGCGAGGCGGGATTCAGTCCCGGCGTAGTGGTGCCTTCCATGCTGGCCGCGCTGGGCGCAGCGGAGGGGGAGAGTCCTACTTTGGTGGTGAAGGTGGATGCCCGCACCACGAGCATCGCGATTCTCAACGCCGAGCAGCTTCAGCTGTTCCGCACTCTGGAAAACACTCGCGGCGTTACCATCACGGGAGAACAATTGGCCGAGGAAGTTTATCCCTCGGTGGTGTTCTTTCAGGACACTTATCATCTGAACATCGAGAAGATATTCGTTGCCGGAATAGCCGATACGGGCAGCGCGGCTCCCGCCTTGCGCGCACAAACCGGGGCGGAGGTGCAGGAGCTGGTGACTTCTTCGCAATTGGGAATCAGCACCGGAGGTTCGGTGCCGCGCTGGAGAATGGCCGGAGTGGTGGGAGCCCTGATTTCGTAGATGAGAAATTATCGGTTAACCGAGATTATGCGTCTCGATATCAATCTCGCCAGCCAGCCCTATGAAGATGCGCGGCAGTTCTGGCTGCGTTGGGGAACGGCTCTGGTGTGACGATCATCTTGACCCTGGCCCTGCTGGCGATTCACTGTCATGGGCTGGTTTGCGGCCCGGCGTCGATCATGCCAGATCGCCGAGCTACCGCGCTGAGATTGCGCAGCGCGACCGAACCCGGCAACAGGCCGAGGATTTTCTTAACCAGCCCGAGAATCGCACCACCCGAGATCAATCGCAATTTCTCAATGAATTGATCGAACGCAAATCGCTTTCCTGGACGCATGTGCTGGAAGATCTCGAGAAAGTGATGCCGACGCGGGTCCACCTGGTTTCGATTCATCCCGAACTCGATGAAGATAACCAGCTCAAGCTGAAGATGGTGGTGGGAGGCGATTCGCGCGACCGAGCCCTTGAACTGGCCCGCCGCATGGAAGAATCGCGACGCTTCACGCAGACTTATATCGAGACGGAACATCTCGGCACAATCGGGCACCGGAGATACCGATTCAATTCGACATTAACGGAATGTACGTCCCTAGGAGCTCGCCGCCAGGAGCCAAGCCGGATACAGAGACATCAAGCGGAGCGCAGCCCTGATGCCTGATCTGCGCCACACCCGGAAAAACATCAAGACCGCCCTCGCGGTTCTTGGTGGTGCGTGGATCTGGTGGCCGTGGCCGTGTTATTCTCGCCGCTGGTGGGCTCGACCGAATCGCGGCGCCAGGAACTCAATCAATTGTGGAGCGAACTGCAAAGCAAGACCCAGCCAGGTAAAGCCGCTCAGGAATCTGGACAAGAAAGTCATCACCGCGAACCGGCAGATCACGACTTTTATAAGAAGCGCTTCCCTGCCCAGGATTCGCAAATCGCTCACTCAATTCGGCAAGCTGGCCGTGGCCAATGGAGTCACCATCGAGCAGGTCAAGTACAAGGCCTGAAAGACTCAGAGATAGAACGACTGGAGCCTGGTCGAGATGGAGGCGGAACTCTCCGGCAATTACGTTTCGCTGGCGAAGTTCATCAATGCGCTGGAACGCGATGACATGTTCTTTATCATCAACAGTATCGCCTGGCGGCAGAACAGAAGGGCCCGATCAAGCTGCAAATGAAACTTGAAACTTATCTGAAGGCGGGAGCGTAGTGAAACTGGGAACTGAAAACCGCAAGCAGATGATCTGCGCAGGCGTGCTGGGGGTCTTGCTCGTGCTGGTCCTGCTCTTCGAGTTCATGCCTTCCTCGTCGACCATCGCTTCGACCGCGACGCCGGCAGCGACGGCCCGTTGGCATCGCCGGCGAATCCGAAGCGTCCGGTGTCGCGCCGCGGTTCTGGAGGTCAGCCCAGCGAAAAAAGAGCGCCCTCCGCAGAGTCTCGATCCAACTCTTCACCTCGCGCAACTGGCCTCCGCCGAGCAGATCAAGTACGAAGGTTCGGGAAGAAATATTTTTGTGGCCGCAGCCGGAAGCGGAGATTCCCAAGCCCTTCGGCTCCGGGGAGGACTGAGGCGGAACCGGAGGCGGGGCGGATCCATACCATCTTCCAACGGTTGCGGCAGCCGCCGCCAATTCCTCTGAAGTTTTTTGGCTTTGCCAGCAAAACCGGCGAACCCAAAAAGATTTTTCTCTCCAAAGATGGAGATGTTTTTATTGCAGGCGAGGGCGAGATCGTCGACCGCCGCTACAAAGTGGTGCGTATTTCTCCTACTGTCAGTCGAAATCCAGGACGTGGTGGGTAGTGGTCCGCCACAGAGCATACCGCTGACGCAGGGCTAGAACATCTTCCGATGGCTTCTTTCTCAAAAACGCGCCGGGCGCCGTATCGCTTCCACCGGAGCAATGATGACGGCTACGTCCTGCTCGCGCTCCTGCTCGTGGTCGCTCTGATGGCGATAGCCGCCACGGCGATACTTCCCGCCATTTCTTATCAAATCCGGCGCGACCGGGAAGATGAAATGATTCACCGCGGAGTGCAGTACACGCGCGCTATCCGTGCTTACTTCAAGAAATTCGGGCGCTACCCCACGCGGCTGGAAGATCTCGACAGCACGAACAATCTGCGTTTTCTGCGCAAGCATTACAAAGACCCGGCCAACAAGAATCAGGACTTCAGGCTGCTCCACTACGGCGAACAGGGCGTGACCCTGGCTGGCGGCCTTGCCGGAGGAAGCATTCCCGGTGCGAATCCGATCGGCTCCTCGGGTGGGTTGAATAGCTCTGGGGGTTTTTCACAGCCTACTCCTCTCGGCGGCAGCCAGAGCGGCTTCGGCAACAATAACAGCTTCGGTAATAGCAGCGGCTTCGGCAGCAACCAGAACAGTGCCTTCGGGGGAAGTTCCAACTCTACGGGATTTAATGCTAACGGTACAAACCCGTCCACGGGAGCGAACTCTGCTCAAGATTCCTCTTCATCTTCGTCCAGTACGCAAGATTCCGGCTCCACGCAGGTTAAAGCAGAAGGCGCCACCGATCAGTCTCCGGGCAACCAGCTCGTCGACCAGCGGGCCGATTGTGGGAGTGGCCAGCAACAGTAAGGACAAGGGCTTTCACGAGTTCAATCACAAGAAGAAGTACAACGAATGGCAGTTTGTGTACGATCCGACGACCGATCGCGGAGGCTTGATCACTACGCCGAATCAGCCTGCGCTCGCGCTGCAGGGATTGGGAAGCCAGCAGCCGTTACAGAACGGGACGCAATCGAATAGTCCAACCGGCAATTCGTTCGGCAACGCGTTCGGCAACTCCAGCGGCAGTTCATTCGGGCAGTCTTCAGGCTTTGGTAACAATCCGAATCCGAACGGCGGTCAAGCCCCGCCTGCGCCACCACCCAATCCGCCGCAATAATCGCAGCCCACTTCCAGACCAACGCTCGAGCCTGCCCGGTAAAAAAAGAGGCCTCATCATGGGATGAGGCCTCTTGCTTCCACCAAATTTCGACTTACACCTTTCCATTAAACGGCGAGCAGCTCTACGTCGAATCTTTACACGCTAAACGATGATCCGCAGCCGCAGGTGCTCTTCACGTTCGGATTCTCAAACTTGAAGCCGGCGCCTTCCAGCGTCTCGACATAATCCACGATGCAGCCATTCAAATACATCACGGAAGTAGCGTCGACGAAGACCTTCAGTCCTTCCATTTCGAAGGTCTTATCCATCATTCCGGCAGCGTTTTCAAACTGCATGGAGTAGGAGAAACCGGAGCAGCCTCCGCCGACCACGCCAATGCGCAGACCGGCGGGCACAGGAGTTTGCTGTCCCATGATCTCTTTCACCTTGGAAACCGCATTCGGCGTAAGCGAAACCGGTGGCGTCTTTTTCACCTCTGGAATGTTTGGAACGTTGCTGTTCACTTCAGGAACGGATGTCGTCGCCATTCATATCTCCTTAGCTCTAAAGTATCTAAATTATAGCAGAGGGGACCAGCGGCACCAGGGCAAAGGCAGGCGGTTACCCCCTCGGTACTTGGATGCCTTTGGCCTGCCAACGATTCCTTGGGCGGCGCTTGCCAACGGGTCTATAATGTTTGCGTTAGGTGGTTCCCCAAGTTTCCCGATGCCGGGCTGAAGTCCGCATCCCGCAAATTCCGGGAGTTGCCTAGGTTTTGCAATCTGTCGAGGTGGCCTATGACATGGACGTGGACTCCTTTAATGCTTGGACTTGCGGTCGTGTGGGGTATTTTCACCATTGGCCTGATCGTTCTCCTCATCTATCGCAGCACGCTCACCATGCATGAGGACGAACAGTTGTATCTCGACGCGGCGAGTTCCCACATGCAGCAGGAGCAGACTGAACTGCTGGTGAAAGTGAATCGCCTCACGGTTCCGGTTTGGGTTTTCGGCGCCGGTTCGGGAGTGCTGTTGCTGGTACTGGCGGGCATGTTCATCTATCAGGGATTGAACGCCGTACAGTAGCTCGCCGCCCAATGCGGAGCGCGCTCAGGCTGGCTGAGCGTTGATCAAAGTCCGCGGCGCGCTGGTCGGCCAGTTTATGACCAGCGTGATGGGTTCGGAACCGCCCTGTGTGGCTGCCACAGTGTTGATCAAGAAACGTTTGCCGTCAGCGCTGACATCGAATGGGCTGGCAGGGGGCGGCGCCGCCTGCACCGCGAACAGAACTTGAGTAGAACCGACGCCCAGACTGCTTTTGCGGCCGATTATTCCTGTAGCCCTAAGCCTGTTGTCAGGACCCAAATAGAACAACTCGTTACCATCCCCACTCCATCGGGGGAATGTGCCCCCAGAAGTTGAAATTTGCCACTTACCTTTCGCGTTCGGGAACGGGGCAACGTAAATCTCGAACCTACCCGACTCGTTAGAAGCATAAGCTACCCAGCGTCCGTCAGGCGAGAACGAGGGAAAAGCTTTGTCGAATTCCCCTTCGATGAACGGGAAGGGTTTTCGGCGCGCCGAGAGCGGCAGAATCCAAATGTCCGCCGCGCCTGGCTTGTCTGTGCCTCGTCGTAAGTAGGCTAGGTACTTGCCGTCTGGAGACCAAGATTCCACTCGCTCTTCCGCGCCCGAGTCAAAAAGTAATTCCTCTTCCCCGACGCCGTTCGAGGCTTTTTGATAGATATGAAACTGACCGCTCCGGTTGGACGAGAAGACGACGCGCGTTCCGTCAGGCGACCATAACGGAAACGACTTCACATAGGGATCAAAAGTCAGGCGGGTCTTGATGCCTCGTCTGAGATCAAGAATCCAGACGTTAGACCCACCGCCAAAGCGGTCGGCGACAACTAATTTTCGTCCGTCTGCCGAGAGTTGGTGCCACACGTAGCTTGCCGGGTCAACTGGTGCGCTGTCCGGCTTGCCGCCACGATTGAACCAGATAAGCCGCGGACTTGTCACAACCGCCGCCCCGCGCTGATAAACCAGCACCCCGGTTTCGGACGTCGAAAAGATCGCTCGATGAATCCATGCATCGACCATCACCTGCTCGGCCACAGGGAAATCGTCCCCGTGCGTTTCAAGGCTTTGCGTATCGAAGCCGTGCGCTACCAGCTTTCCATCGCGCGCGAATAACAGGAAACCTGGTGGGGCATAGATAGCATTGAAATAACTGTGGAAGATAAGCTTTTGCTCGTTTCCGTCCAAACAGCCGACATAAATTCCACCGTTGGAGAGTGGATGTCCTCCGAAGTACAAGAAGTGCCGGCCATCCGGGAGGAAATAGGGCCAGCGGTTAGTCGTGATGTTAGCAGGATCGAGGGTCGTAACCGGCTGCCGGGAGCCGCCCGCCGCCGGTATGCGATAAATTCGATCCATCGGAGTGGGGGCAAAGATGATCGTGCCGTCCCGGTTCCAACTCCCGCCGCGCCCTGCGGGCGCATCGCACAATGTCTGCGGCGGACCTCCTGAGAATTCTATTGTTCTCAAGTTTCCATCGGCGAAAAATCCCAGAGACCGGCTGTCAGGCGACCAAAAAGGAAAGCTCGCTCCCTCTGTTCCGGGCAGCGACTGCGCGACAAGCGAGTCGATTGGCCTCACGAAAAGACGCGTATGCTCCCGATGAGAGGCGGTGAAAGCCAGCCGACGGCCATCCGGTGACACCACCACCGGACCGGCATTGGGTCCGGTAAACAGAAAACTGGATTTTTCCGGTGGAAGAACGTAAGCCCGTACTGCGCGCATTTCCGGCTGCGCTACCGGCATCCCTTGTGCTATTTTTTGTCGCTCGCTGATCGGTGAACGCTCATCCCTGATCCATTCCAATTGCAACTTTAGATCGTGTGCATCGCGCCAGCGGTCATCGCGATCTTTCGCCAGACAAGTTCCGACCAGCCGCTCCATGGCAAGGGGTGTGGCGGGTTGCAGGCTGGACATTGACGTCGGCTCCGAGGACAGGATCGCCGCGATCTGACTGGCCTTGCTCTTGCCGGCAAACGCAGGTTTTCCGGTAAGCATTTCGTAAAGCAGAGCCCCAAAGGCAAAGATGTCGGAAAGCACATCGGCTTCCTTGCCCTCTAACTGCTCCGGCGCCATATATTGCAGGCTGCCAATGATCGTTCCCTCCGTGGTCAGCGACTTTGTCTCAACCGTTTTTGCTTCTGCGAGCGCCGTGCTGATAATAGAACGCTCTTTCCTCAGCTTGGCTAACCCGAAATCCATCAGCTTTGCGCCAACCTTCGTCAGCATGACATTGCCCGGCTTCAGATCGCGATGGACGAGGCCCTGACGGTGCGCTTTATCCAGCGCGTCGGCGATGCGAATGGCATATTCCACGGCCTGATTAAGCGCCAGCGGCCCTCTGACCAATCTAATCTCTAACGTTTCTCCTTCCAGATACTCCATCACCAGGTAGTCAATACCGGCCTCTGACCCCACGTCGTAAAGAGTGCAGATGTTGGGATGGTTCAGCGACGAAATTGCCCGAGCTTCGCGGTCGAAGCGCTGCCTGGCTTCCGGGTTGTCAGAAAGGTGCGAGGGCAGAATTTTAATGGCGACAGTTCGGTCCAGGCGCGTATCACGGGCGCTGTAGACCTCGCCCATCCCGCCCGCGCCGAGCGGAGCATGGACTTCATATGGACCAAGTTTGGTACCGAAGGCGAGTGCCATGTGCGCGTAATTATAGCCTTCTCAGAACGTTGCTGCAGGTAAGCGTAGGTTTCGCGGAAGGCTACAATCCACCAGAAGTCCCAGAAACCGTTACGCAGTATCCAACCTTGCGTATGCTCGCACGGGGAAACTGCCCATACCCTTAACCTTCACAGGCACGGCAGAGAAGGTGAAGCCCGCGACAGGAAGCTGCTGGAGGTTGCAGAGATGTTCGACAATGAGAATTCCCGCGCCCAGAAGGGTTGTATGCACGGGGCGCGCACGCCCAGAGATATCGTCGATGTTCAAGGAATCGATTCCAACCAGCACAGCGCCCTTCTCTTTCAGGTAAACCGCAGCCGCTTCCGTCAGAAATGAATGTCCTTCGAAGTATTGATCGGTTGCCCAATGCTTCGCCCATCCGGTATGCACCAGCACCGCTTTGCCCCGTACATCGATGGGGACAAAGTCTTGTCGGTCCACTGCCCGGCCGGACTTGCCTTCAGTGCGCACGACAACCGCCTCCAACTCGGCAAGACCTGACAAATCCAGCTCAGAAAGGTCCTTTCCCTTCTCAAAGCGATGGAAGGGACTGTCCAGGTACGTGCCGGTATTCGCGATCATTTCTATTTTTCCTATCTGAAACGAGGTGCCCTCCTCGTAAATCTGTTTGGAAGCCTCGCGACTCATATAGTCGCAAATCAGTGGCGCCGGAAAACCCTTGTATGTAATCAATCCCTCTGTGATTGAGTGACTTAAATCAACGAATCGGGAACGGTGTTGGCGAGCGTCTTTCACAGGCTGAGCGCCTGCTCGCTTGTGGGACTCGGCAATGACCTTCTTATTCAAAATGCGGACGTCACTGACCATGAGCAAGTTGAGGTCTTTGACAATGGAATCCGCCAGTTCCAGATCGCTGATG
Organism: uncultured Acidobacteriota bacterium; assembly: GCA_963761915.1. Lineage (GTDB taxonomy): Bacteria > Acidobacteriota > Terriglobia > Terriglobales > Acidobacteriaceae > Sulfotelmatobacter. The sequence goes on along the minus strand of CAVXIO010000002.1, from coordinate 147,947 downwards.
TCATCGCCAGGAATATCCAGACGAAACTCCTGGCCTTGAATTCCCCCGCCATTGGAAAAGTCTATTTCGAAGTCAAACTGCGCCCGCTTGTCGGTAATTTTGTTCGCCATGATCAGCAACTCCGAACACAAGGTTTCTCGGGTGAGGTCGGGACGAATCGTCATCGCGACGAATTAATGATAGCGACCGAACCGGCCACCTGGGGAACTTTCGCGCGCTTCCGCTACGCTCGGGGAGATCTTAAACCGCGCACGAACGCTTGTATAATTCTAAGCATTGCGAAAGTGGCGGAATTGGCAGACGCACCAGACTTAGGATCTGGCGGGTAAAACCGTGGGGGTTCGAGTCCCCCCTTTCGCACCAACTTGGCGCAAATCGCGCTATCCGCTACCCTGCCTCAGTGTCGGCGCACCGCTAGCAGAAGCGCCTACTTTGGTTTCACGGCGATGGCCGAGATTTCTATGCGGGCATTGTTGACCAGAGCCGCTGCCTGGATCGTCGCGCGAACCGGCTTCGGATCGGGCATTACGGTCTTGTAAACTTTGTTCATGTCTCCGAACTCATGAATGTCGGCTAGATAGACAGTGACGCTGACGACATCTTTGAGATCGAAGCCGGCGGCCTTGAGAACGTTTTGGATATTTTGAAGCGCCGCGGTCGTCTCGGGGCCAATGCCTCCCGCGACAAGTTTAGCGGAGTCGTCGGTACCTTCCTCACCGGCGATGTACAAAGTATTGCCCGCCACGATGCCATCGTTGAAAGGCAGTCCGCGGGCGGGGGCTAGATTCACCACCTTCCGTTCCTGGCCAAAAGAATGTTGCCCGACAACGCCAATCGCGAGTGCGATCGCGACATAAGACATCAACAGGCGGACGGCCCTCGTCTGCATGGTAAGTTTCATTTTCGTGTCTCCCGTTTTGTGATGATTAGCGGTCTAAAGCCCGCGCACATGTATACATGCGGGAGAGTGATTGGACAAGGGCTGCCGTTCTGAAGCCCTGCAATTCAAGGGGGACGAGGTTACAGAAAGAGACGAAAACCGTGAAATATAACGGGCGTGGCCGACAACTACAGCTCTTAATTCTCCTGCATCACGCTCGAACCTGCCAATACACCGGCCACCAGTTCCAGGTCGTGAAGGTCTTCGCGGCTGAAATCCTGGGCAAAGCGGGCATCCAAGCCTTTCCGTGAAATCTGGATGACACCCAGTACCGAAGAGTTGTGATCGAGAATCGGCACCGACATCAGCTTTTGGATGGGCGCGGGTGGGGCCGGAACATCGGCCTCGGCTCCGACGGACTTGATCGTTTCGAAGATGCTGGCATGTTTTACGCGGGCAAAATTGTTGAAGATCTCGGCCTTCTTGCTCAAAGCGGTGTGGGCGGCGATGGCCTTGCTGGAGAGCGGTATCGCCCCGGTGGTTCGCAAGTGCTCAGGAAAGACAAATCGGAGCAATCCGCCGTCGAGCCGCAGCAATGCGACTTCCGCGTGCTGCACGTGAAATACTTTCGCCAGCACTTTGCTGACATCGTGTGGCGTCGCGCCCCCGCTGAGAACAGATCCCAGAGGCAGAAGATTTTCCGGGAGAATGATTTCGTCGGTGGCCGCGTCTTCAGGCTTATGGGTCATAGATTAACTCGCAAATTTCTAATTTAGCAACGCTACAAGTCTCGCACTTTGAACGCCAGATGACGCATGTAATGACATCCTACAACCCCTTTGCTTTCAGCCAAGTAGCAAACGACCATGACCTTTCGCGGCAAGGGTCTATGGGAGTACGCAGTCAGAAATCCGCAAAGAGTCTGACATTTTTTGTCAATCGAACCATGCACGCCCGATGTTCGTTGTTCTGTTTTTGCGCTAGACGCGAGGATTTCCAGCGCCACGTCTTCCCTTCGTGCCCAGAAAATCATTACACTTCCCTTCTATGACTATTCCTCCACAACCTAACGTCAAGCTGAGCAACGCGGCCGAATACCGCGAGGCTTATGCCAACAGCGTGCAGATGCGAGTGAACGTCTGGGACTTCTTCATGGTCTTCGGAACCTTGCAGCAGCAGACCGAAACGCAAGTTGAGATCCGCAACTTTCAAGGCATCTACTTGAGCCCGCAACAGGCCAAGGCGCTGCTCGGACTTCTGCAGCAGAACGTCGCTGGCTATGAAAGCGCCTTTGGCGAAATCAAGCTTGACCCGCGCATGACTCCGGCAGGACAAGTTCATTAAAAGTCGACTGTTCGCGTGGATTCGTGCCGCTAGTGAAGCGCTGGTTCGTATCCGGTAATCGAGAATCGCTGAGGAGCGGCTCATGGTTCATCCCACTTAGCCAGGAGGTTAATTCTGAGAGATTACGGGTCCGGCCGGAGCAGCCCAGTCCAATGGTCCCGTACATACCCGGCTCTGGTGTTCGCGGTCATCTTCGTATTCATTTTTCTGCTCCATGTGCTGCTGCTCGAATTGCCTTACTTCTGGGATGAAGCCGGCTATTACATTCCCGCCGCTCGTGACATCCTGCTCACCGGAAGTTTTATCCCTCACTCGACGGCTTCAAACGCACATCCGCCCCTTGTCATGGCTTGGATCGCGCTATGGTGGAAGGTGGTGGGCTATGCTCCGCTCGTAACACGAACCGCGATGCTGGTTCTCGCCGCCTTTTCGCTGCTGGGTATTTTTCGCTTGGCGGAACGGGTGGCCAATACGGAAGTTGCAATCGCGTCGACGTTATGCACCGCGTTGTATCCCGTGTTCTTTGCGCAAAGCTCCCTGGCTCAAGTCGACCTGGCCGCTGCCGGATTTACGGTCTGGGCGCTTGCTGCCTACGTGGAAGGTCAGAGCACCGCAACCGCGCTGTGGTTCGCGCTCGCGGCCTTCGCGAAGGAAACCGCGATTATTGCTCCTCTCGCGCTCGCGGGGTGGGAGAGTCTCGGTCTGCTAACGCGTCGCAACTCGCGGCGGAGCCTGTGGATAAACAGCGACGGTCAGAATTCGGGACCAAGTTTCGCGCGGCGTATTGTCTCGCTGCTGGCTCCGCTGCTGCCGCTTGCTCTTTGGTATTTCTATCACTACGAACGCACCGGATACGTCTTCGGCAATCCCGAGTTCTTCCGCTACAACGTAGCAACAACTCTGAGCTTCGCCCGGTTTGTTCCGGCTCTTGCCATGCGGCTCTGGCAAGTCGTCGGCTATCTTCACCTGTGGGTTCTGACGCTGGCGATGCTACTGGCGATGTGGATGCTGCCGCCTCAACACGACGCCGATTTCGCGCGCGCGCGGATCAGAATCCCGGTGCAAATGGTTTTTTACGTGGTTGTGTTCGTTTATGTGGTGGCGATGGCGCTGATCGGCGGCGCGGTTCTGGCTCGCTATATGCTTCCCGCCGTTCCCCTCGTAATCATTGTTTCAGTATCCACGCTCTGGCGACGCGTCAGTTTTTGGCGGGCAGCAGTGGCGTGTGTTGGACTTGCCTTCATCGCTGCATGGTTTTGGAACCCACACTATGGATTCTCTCCCGAGGACAATCTCGCTTATCGCGATTACGTTGTATTGCACGAGGATGGCGAACGCTATCTTGAGGCTCGTTATCCCATGGCGCGAGTACTGACAGCCTGGCCGGCCTCCGACGAGATCAGCCGACCATGGCTGGGCTACGCGACGCGACCGATGCGCGTGGTCCGAATCGAGAACTTCTCGCTCGATGAAATAATCTCCGCGGCCGACTTTCGCTCGCACTATGACGTCGCCTTGATTTTCTCGACCAAGTATGAACCCGGCCCTGCACTATGGGATCGCTGGCCGGCTTGGACAGAACTGAAGAGTCGCTTCTTCGGCTTCCACCGCGATCTGCCGCCCGCCGCGGCGGCGCAGATTCTCGGCGGCCGCATGGTATTTTCGGAGCGGCGGCAGGGTCAGTGGATTGCCGTGATTGAAATGGTGCAGGGAGAGATGCAGAATGCAGAAGCAAAAAACAGGTTCTCAGTTCTCGGTTCTCAGTTCTCAGCAGAACTGAAACCTCGTCGCCAATCTGAAAACTGAGAACCGCTCTTCTTACTTCTGCATTAAATGGCAAGAGTAGGTCTTGATCACCAGCCACACCTCGCGGCCTTCGGCAAGGCCCAGGGCATCCCGTGCCGCGAGCGTCAGGTAGACTTCCATCTCAATGCCGCAGTTTACGCGCGCGGAAACCAGCATGTCGCGCCTTTCCAGGGAAACGAGTTGTCCGGCGATCACGTTACGAGCGCTCAATCCCTCGGGCTTTTTATTGGCCAGAAGGATGTCGCCCGCGCGGATTCCCACGCGCAGCCGCGAGCCTGCCTGGGCACGAATGAGAGGAGTCTCGAGCAAAACGAAGTTTCCTGCTGTCCCGGGCAAGCGGCAAGTCATGGTGCCACGATCCTCGTGCACCAACCAAACCGTGGCGTCGAAGATATTCTCAAAACCTGCCAGTTGCGCCACGGTTTCCTGAAGCGGCGCTCGCAACACTTCGTGGGGCGCGCCCTCGGCAATAATGCGGCCCTGCTCCATCACCAGCACCCGCTCGCCCAGTGCAATCACTTCGTCGCGGCTGTGCGTCACATATAGAATCGGAATCCGATGCGCCTGATTCCAACGCCGAAGGTCGTCGAGAATCTTCGCCTTGGTCGCGGCGTCGAGAGCAGCAAGCGGCTCGTCGAGTAGAAGCACCTTAGGATCGGTCACCAGAACTCGCGCCAGCGCCACGCGCTGCCGCTCTCCGCCTGAGATTTCTGCCGGGCGCTGATGGCGCAGATGGTCGATACGAAATTCCTGCAGCATCGCGGCGGCTCGCTGCCTGCGCTCAGGACGCGGCACATTCGCAAGACCGTATTCCGTATTCTGCTCAACGTTGAGATGTGGAAATAATGCGAGATCCTGCAAGACATATCCCACGCCGCGCTTTGCCACGGTAACTTCCGTGTGAGCGTCGGCATCGAACCAGATTCGTTCGCCCACGGTAATTCGTCCCGCGTCCGGCTGGGCCAGTCCAGCAACGCAATCGAGCAGCGTCGTCTTTCCCGATCCCGATGGACCAAACACTATGGTGAATCCCGGCGCTGCACTTAACTCCACCTCGAGCGAAAACTCGCGTTCTCCCGAAGGAAAGGTTTTGCGAATGCGTGCGCTGAGGGTTGGGTTGGCGGGTTGCTCGGTCGGAGGCATCGTGGCTATTTGACCGGACCTATCGTCCATAAACTCTGGTTCGGCTTTCTCCGGTTCAGCCCGTAGACGACCGTCAGCACCGCGAAGCAGAAGAACAACAGCAGCAGTGCCATGGCATTCGCGCCTCGGTAGTTCGACGCCTGCACTTGATCGTAGATATCGATGGAGACGGTGCGCGTCACGCCAGGAATATTGCCCCCAATCATCAGCACCACTCCAAACTCGCCCATGGTGTGAGCAAATGCCAAGACCACGCCTGTGACCAATCCCGGCACCGAGAGCGGCATCACAATGCGAAAAAACGTTCGCAATGGTGACGCTCCCAGCGTGGCAGAGGCGGCCAGCAGTTTGCGATCGACCGATGCGAAAGAGGCGGCGAAGGGCTGCACCGCGAAGGGAAGGCTGTAGAGAATCGAGCCGATCACCAAGCCCGTGAACGTAAACGCAAGAGTGTGTCCAGTCAAAGACTGCCACCAGCGTCCCAGAGGACTCTGCGAACCCAGAGCGATCAGCACATACAATCCGAGCACAGTCGGCGGCAATACAATCGGCAATGCAACCGTCGCTTCCACGAGAAATTTCCAGCGCCAGCTCGAGAAGGCGATCCAGTAGGCCAGTGGCAAGCCGACGAGCAGCAGTATGCAGGAGACAATCGCTGCCAGTTCTACCGTGAGCCGGAATGCTTGCCATTCAATAAGCATTTTTCTCCTGTCAGCTGCCGCAACCTGGCTTTGAGATTCGATGGGAATTGTAAGGCACGACGTCCTATTCTGGACCGTAAGGTTTGTTAAGTGTGTCGTCGATTTTCAGAACGCTTGACGTGCCTGAGCTCTAATGCCTGCCCTTTTCAGTTCCCGAAATGGTTTTCACCGTGTATTTACGCGCTTTTTCCTTTGACCCTCACTCTTTGGCACTCCCATACTTGCCACATAAGTGAGGTCTATGACCCTTCCCAGCTTCTGCCGCGTAGTTCGCGCTTCCCTGTTTGCGATCTTGCCTTTTGCGTTGCTGTCTGCGGCGCAAACTCAAGGCGCCAAGAAAACGCCCGGAACACCCATCGCCGATACGGACACAGATCACGTAAAAGAACGCGCGGAATGGTTCTCGCGCGGGCGTGTAGTTCCCGGAAGGTCAGCTGCCGACCTGCACCGACGCGCTTATGACGCGAAGATGCGGGCACGCGCTGCACGAGCGGCGTTCGCGCTCGCCGCCCATGCGGACCTTCAACCTCCACCCACGACCGGCTCTTGGATTCCCTTAGGCCCGGTCCCGCTCGCCTCCGATGCCTCAGGCTCCGGCTTTCAGGACTATCACCAGGTTTCAGGTCGCGCAACCGCAGTTGCAATCGATCCTGCCGATCCCAGCGGTAACACGGTTTACATCGGCGGTGCGCAGGGCGGAGTGTGGAAGTCGACCAACGCGGCCACAAGCATTGCAGATAGTGTGACCTGGACTGCCGTCACTGACGACCAGGCTACGCTCTCCGTCGGCTCGATAGTCATTCAGCCGGGTAACTTGGATGTCACGAATAGCGTGGTTCTGGTGGGCACCGGCGAAGCCGACAATTCTGCCGACTCTTATTTTGGTCTGGGCATTCTTCGGTCCGCCGATAGCGGCAACACGTGGGCCTTGATCTCCACCGCGAACACCAACACTCTCTCTTTCGCGGGCTTGGGAGCCACACGCATGGCCTTCAGCACCGCGACTGGGCAGACCAATACTGTCGTCGCGGCCATGGCAGCAACGGCGGAAGGCATAACCGATGGAGCGTTGACCAGCAGCACCAACCGCGGTCTCTATAGTTCGTTCGATGCCGGCCAGACCTGGGTCTACGACGCTCTATTTCCGGGCGGGCCAAGCGAAGCGACCTCGGCAACTTCAGTTGTGTATAACGCCGCTGCGGGAGAATTCTTCGCCGCACTGCGCTATCACGGCTTCTACTTTTCCCCTGACGGCCTGACTTGGACGCGTCTGGCCAACCAGCCGGGAGTCGCAGGGGCCCTCGACAAGACGGTATGTCCTGCGCAATACAGCACAAACTGTCCCATCTACCGCGGCGAAATCACCGTCGTGCCGGGACGCAATGAAATGTATGTTTGGTTCGTTTCTCTGGACTCGAACGGCAACCCTGTGGATCAAGGAATTTGGCTGAGCACCAACGGCGGCGGTTCGTGGACGCAGATTGATGACAACGGCATCATCAACTGCGGTGATTCCGACGGTTGCGGCGTGGAACAAGCCGATTACAATCTCGAACTTTCCGCGGTTCCAAATGGGAATTCTGCCACTGACCTGTACGCAGGCGCGATCAATCTTTACAAGTGTTCGATCAGTTCCATTAACCAAGCCTGCACCAGCACGCCATTCATGAATCTCACGCATGTCTACGGTTGCAATCCTCTAGCGGCTCCCTCGCATGTGCATCCTGATCAGCACGCGTTGGCCTTTACGATTCCTTCTACCTCGGGCGCCGACCTGATGTATTTCGCCAACGACGGTGGGATCTACCGCTCACAAAATGGATTCACGGGTCTCACCACAGGTTCATGTTCCGGCACAAATCAATTCGACGACCTGAATCAGAATCTCGGTTCCATGACCCAGTTCGTCAGTTTCTCGCAACATGCCACCGATGCCAACACGCTCTTCGGAGGCACGCAGGACAATGGTTCGCCTGCAACCGCGACAGCCATGACCAGTTCGGCGTGGGGCAATGTGCTGAGCGGTGATGGCGGCTACAATGCCATCGACCCCAACACCAACAACTGGTTTGCCTCGAATCCCGATTTTCCTCCCGCCAGCGGCAACCTGAATATTCAGGAATGCTCCTCGGGAGTGAACTGCAACGATAGCAGCTTCCAAGTGGTAATCAGCAGCAGCAATCTCGGGGGCGATGACGGACCTTTCTACTTTCCTTATATTCTCGATCCGCAATCGACGACAGCGCTGCTGGTGGGAACTTGCAGGGTGTGGAGTGGGCCGCGCCTGGGTGGCGCGTTCACGTTGCTGAGTCTGAATTTCGATACACTTGGCACCGGCGTGTGCGCCGGCACCGAGGTCAACGTAGTTCGAGCCCTCGCCGCCGGAGGGCCTGTCGGCGCGAGCGGTTCCTCCGTAATTTATGCGACGACCGACGGCCCCGGCCCGAATAATCTGGGTTCCCCCATCGGCGGCAACGTTTGGGTCACTACCAACGCCACAGCCGTTTCCGGTACGGCTTCCACATTCGTCAACGTCACCATGAATGGACCCAATGGCAGCAGCATCAATCCCAATCAATTTCCGATTTCCGGTGTTGCAATCGACACGGCAGATTCCACCGGCAACACAGCCTACGTCACGATAATGGGTTTCACAGGTGGTCCGGGGCACGTCTGGCAGACCACGGATGCAGGCGCGAGTTGGATCGACTTCACCCTGGCAGCCACTAACTCTCTTCCGGACTCTCCGGCAAACGCGGTGATTGTCGATGCCAGCAAACACATTGTTTATGTGGCCACCGACGTTGGCGTCTTCCAGAGTCCAACCTCCGCTCCCTCATGGACCGAAGTCGGACCCGCCGTGAATCCGGCGGGCGCCACCGGCTTTCTGCCTAACGTAGCGGTGACCGCTCTGGCGCAATTCAATTCCGGAGGCGAGAACTTATTGCGCGCTTCTACCTACGGCCGCGGCATGTGGCAGTTCAACCTGCTCCCGGATTTCACAATCTCGATCACTAACGCGACGCTGACTGTTTTCCCCGGTGTCACCGCCATCTTCAACGGCACTGTGACGGCTGAGACCGGATATAACAACTCGGTTGAGTTGAGCTGCACACCCGGCTCCTCAAGCCCTCCCAGTCCATGTGTTCCAATCCCTGTGAGCCTGACTCCTACAGCTACTGGCGCCGCCTTCACACTCGCTGCCGGCACCAGCACCATCGGCGACTACAACTTCAACCTGCAAGCTGCCGGCTCTGATCCTAACAACACTACACATGCAGCAGGCCTCGCCTTGCATGTGGTCAACTTCGGACTGACGACTCCTGCCCCGGCGCTCGTGACTGTTCCTGCGGGCAACACCTCCTCTCCAGTAAGTTTTCAGGTCACGGCGCAGGGCTCCTTCAACCAGAGCGTGACGGTCAGTTGCAGTTTCAGTCCCGCCATCACGGGCGCGACCTACAGTTTTACTCCCGGTGCCGTCGTGAATCCAACATCGGCCTCACCTGCAAATATGACTGTTGTCGTGAGCGTTCCCTCTGGAACAGCCACAGGCAACTACACCGTAACAGTGCAAGCCACAACCCAAGGCGCTCCCGCGCCTCTCTCCAGCGTATTTACGCTGGCCGTCACCAACAATCCTGATTTCGCTCTCAGCGAGCTGAGTCCCTTTCCTAACGTAAAAGCGGGCAGCACCGGCACCAGTGGCCCGATTACGATTTCTTCTCAGGACAGTTTCAGCGGCACCGTTACCTTGAGTTGCGCGACCACGTTCGGAGCCAACAGTTGCAGTGTCAGCCCCACTTCGGTAAGTTCATTTCCCGTCACCGCCAACCTTACGATCAACGGAACCAGTTTCACCTCCGGCACCTACCAGATTGCGCTGCAAGGCACATCGGGTTCGATTACGAACTCTCTCTCAGTTCCCTTCGCAGTCGGCGATTTCTCAATGGCCGGTCCGCAAACTCTTTCCGCTGCTCCCGGAGGCCAAGTCGCAGCGAATCTTACCTTCGCTTCGTTGAATTCCTACAGCGGGCAGGTCAACGCGACGTGCGACAGCACTGCTCTGACGGGTGCGCAATGCACTCTCAGCCCGCCGAACCCGATCACGATTGCCAGCGCGGCCTCCGTCGCGGTCACCACTTCTATTAATGTTCCGAACACCGCAACACCCGGCACATACAATATCAAGATCAATGCGCAGGATGTCGCTGGCGCGCCCACCCACTCGCTGATAATCGCGCTCACCGTAAGTCAGGATTTCGCCCTCAGCTCTCTGACCCCCGCCACTCAAACCATCAACCCAGGACAATCAGCCAGTTACAATTTCAGCGTGCTGCCCGTCGGCGAATCGTTCGGCAGCTCTGTCAGTTTGTCCTGCTCCGGTGGCCCTGCGATCTCACTATGCGGCTTCACGCCCGGCCAAGTGACTCCCGGCAACAGCGCGGCTGCGGTAGTAATGCAGATCACCACGACCTCCAGCTCAGCAAGCCCTTCCCCCACGACGCGGGCAAGCGCAGTATTCCTGTTCTTTCTGTGGTTGACATTGCCAGGCGCTCTTCTCTTAGGGACGCGAACTCGCGGGGCGAGACACTCCACACTTACTCTGCCAGCTTCCCTGCTTGGATTGTTTCTGCTGGCGCTTTTGCTGAACTCATGTGGCGCGGCTGGAAGCAATGGCGGCGGCGGCAGCGGTGGGGGCGGCAGCGGCGGCCAACAGCAAGGAACACAGCCTGGAACCTATGCCATCACCGTGACCGGCACCTCGGGTACACTGAGTCATCAAGCGCCTCCCGTGACCCTGATCGTGAATCCGTAGCGAAGATGTGCACCGGCACGGGCGGCGTGGGACGGCGTCGCGGCACGATCACCGCTCATGACTAATTCCCGCTACGACGTCATTATCGTCGGCGGAGGCATCGTCGGCCTCGCCGTCGCTCAGGAGATTACTAAACGCTTTCCCCGCCTTCGACTTCTCTTCCTCGAGAAAGAAAGCCGAGTCGGCCAGCATCAGAGTGGGCACAACAGTGGCGTCATCCATTCCGGCGTTTACTACAAGCCAGGGTCGCTGAAGGCCAAGCTGTGTGTGGAAGGCGCGCGCGCCATGATCGAATTCTGCCGCGAGCATGGCATAGAGCACCAAGTCTGTGGCAAGGTAATAGTGGCCACTCACGAAGAAGAATTTCCGCGCCTGGAGGAATTGCGCCGCCGGGGCGAGGCGAATGGAGTTGGCGGCTTGAAATTGATCGGACCGGAGCATTTGCGGCAGATCGAACCCCACGCCGGCGGTCTGCAAGCCCTGGTAGTGCCTTCGACCGGCATCACCAATTACTCAGCGGTTTGCGAGAAATATGCAGAGTTGATTCGCCAGCACGGCGGAGCCATTCAAACGTCCACCGCAGTGACCGGCGTGGGCCGCTTTCAGCAGGAAGTCGTGGTAGAAACCAACGGTGCGGCATTCTCCACAGCTTACTTAATTAACTGCGCCGGATTGTTCAGCGACCGAATCAGCCGCATGGCGGGCGACGAACCGGAAATAATGATCGTTCCCTTTCGGGGCGAGTATTACGATCTAATTCCACAACGTTCATCTCTGGTGCGAGCCCTGATTTATCCAGTTCCCGACCCACAGTTTCCATTTCTCGGTGTGCATTTCACCCGCCGCATAAGTGGCAGCGTACACGCCGGACCGAATGCTGTTTTAGCCTTTCGCCGCGAAGGCTACAATCGCACGGACCTCCGCTTGAAAGATCTCGTTTCATCGCTCGCCTTTCCCGGATTCTGGCGAATGGCCGCGAAACATTGGCGCAGTGGTCTGGATGAATTCCACCGTTCGTTTTCCAAACCGGCATTCGTTCGCGCATTGCAGCGATTGGTTCCCGAAGTGCGCGAAGAAGATCTGATGTCCGGCGGTTCTGGGGTTCGCGCCCAGGCCCTCAAACGCGATGGCACACTCGTGGATGACTTCCATTTCGTGCAATCGCGCAACATGCTGCACGTGCTGAACGTGCCTTCTCCCGCCGCAACCGCTTCCCTGCTGATCGCGCGCACTATTGTCGACACGGCAGGCGAGAGCATTAGACATGCCAGTTGATATTCCGAATGCACCTACCGTATCAGAAGGTGGCGCGAAACCCTGGTTGTCGGCCACACTCCTTGATTCCAAGCGCGGAATCTATGGCTGATAGATCTGAACGTTGTTAATCACTGCTCCCTGATTGCTCGCCTGACCCCCGAAGCAGTACAACAGACCGTTGGATACTGCGGATCCTTGCCAGAGGGCTGCCGTCGGCATTGCAGCCAGACTGGTCCACTTGTTCGAGCTCGCGCTGAACGATTCGTTAGTGGTCGTAGTGGTTTGAGGAGTTCCGTTGTTCAGGCCTCCCGCTACATAGAGCAGCCCCGAGGTCGCACCAAAGCAACTGGCATTTCGCGGATTGGGGTCCGCCGTCAACGACGTCCAGGTATTAGTCGAGACGTTGTAGCTCTCGTTGTCCCCCGTATCTCCCGACGCAGTATAGCCGTCGGCGGCCACGATGTTAGCTCCCAACAGCGCTGCCGACAGGTCAGACTTTCCTGTGAGCAATGTCGCCTCTTCGGTCCAAGTATCGGTGGAAAACACATACTTTTCGACTGTGTTCAGCTGTGAGGTACTTCCATTTCCGCCGATTACGTAAATGGCAGTGCCGTCCAGTACGGCGGTAGCGCTGCCTCGTGCCGTTGGCATGGCGGACTTGGTGGTCCACTTGTTGGTGCTCGAATTGTAGATCTGCACAAGGTTGGTGGGCGTCGCCCCAGAACCTTCAAATCCCCCTATGACGTAGAGGCTTGTACCCACAACGGCAGTGGCCGGAGCAAATACCGGCGTTGGGATGGGTGCCGACGTCGTCCAAACGTTGGTCGTTGAGTTGTAGACCTGGTTATTGCTCACCGGTGCGCCGCCGCTGGTCTGAAATCCGCTCACCACATAAATGTTACCGTTGATAACTCCCGCAGCAGGAGCTGCCACAGCCACCGGCATCGCCGCCCCGCTCGACCAGGAGTTGTGCACTACGTATTGCACTGTGCTGGTCAGCACGGTCGCTCCAGTAGTTACTGTCACGAACCCTGTACTCGCACCCGCCGGCACCGTTGCGGAAAGAAACGTCGTTCCCGTAGGAGTGACCGTCGTTGCCGGAACGCCATTGAATTGCACGACTGAGGAACTGCTGAATCCCTGGCCGAGAATTCCAACCGTCGATCCCACGTTACCTGAAGTCGGCAGCAGGCTGATGAACGGCGGCAGGCTGGCATTCAAGCTGAAGAAGGCACCGCAACCCACAGGGCAAACTCCACCGGTAGTACTTCCGCCCAAATTCGTATCGCCGTACAGTATTCCGTTCGTGTGCTGAACTAATGTGACCTGGGGATTGCAGCCCAGAGATCCATCACTGGGAAATGTGTAGAGGTTCTCGAAGTTCCCGTTGCTGATGCGAAAAATCGTGCCGCAGCCAGAACTCGCTGTAGCCTGTGACGTTGTGCCGTAAAAGTTCCCATCGCTCGCCAGCACCAAGCCCCCGTAAGGAAGGGCTCCATCCCCGCTGCCGGTAAAGCTGTAGATATCAGTGATCGCCCCCTTGGGTGTAACCTTGAACACCACACCCAAGTTGTTTGTGCCGCCCTGAATTGCCGTCCCGTAGAAGTTCCCATCACTGCCCTGGACTAAAGGAGCGACGGAGTCATGCCCGTTGTTGCCGTTAAAGGCGGATAGCGCTGCGAACCCCCCGGAAGACGTAATCGAGAAAACCTCGCCCGCATTGTCTCCGTTGGAGCCGCCCGCTTGGGTCACTCCGTAGAAGATCCCGCTGCTCGCTTGCATGAGAGGGGCATCCGGAACCGCTCCATCGGTGTTGACAAAATCATGGAGTTTGGTGAACTTGCCTGCCGTGGTGATTTTGTACACCGACCCATACACTCCGCTGGTGTTCGAGCTAGTCGCTGTCCCGTAGAAGTTGCCGTCGCTGCCCTCGATTGGCGGTGCGGTGGGACATTTGCCGTCCGTACCTCCGGTAAAGGAATACGACAAAGAGCCCAGAGTGCCACTCGCTGTTACATTAAATATTGTCCCGTCGTCGCCAACGCTGCAGCCAAAAGTTGTGCCATAGAAATTTCCGTCCGTGCCGAGAGTGAGGCCACTCTGGGGGGCGCCACCCGAGGCAAAAGTGGTCAGCACAGTTACGGTTCCTGAAAGCGTGATGTTGAACACGGCTCCATTGCTGCCACCTCGAGCTGAAGGAGTCGTGCTGTACAAATTGCCGTCGCGACCCTGGGCAATGATGCCAGGCCACGTGGGGAACGCGGGGTCTCCGCTATTGCTTCCTAGGTTGTACAGAACCGAGAATGTGGGCGGGGCGAAACTAGCTGTGACCGACTGCGCCGCATTCATGGTTACGTTGCAAACGCCTGTGCCCGAGCAGGCCCCGCTCCAACCCGTGAATGCGGATCCCGCGCCGGCACTAGCTGTCAGCGCGACTGTACCGGCCGCGAAGGTTGTAGAACAGACAGTGCCGCAGTTGATCCCCGTTGGGCTGCTAGTGACAGTTCCCGTGCCTGTTCCGGCTATTGACACGGTGAGCGGAAACGTTGTAACGGCGCTGACCACGGCCAGATAGCCGTCGTCGCTACCACCCCCGTAGATGGATTGGAAAGCATTGCTGGTGATAGGAAAGTTGGTTGATGCTTCGCCGCCGGTCACATAAGCATTCCCCGAAGAATCGAGCGCGATGGAAGTGGAATAGTCGAGTCCAGATCCGCCGAGATAGCTGGAATAAATAAGGCCGCTGCCTGCGGAATTCAGCCCCAGCACAAAGGCGTCCCAGTTGCCGCCACTCGTCGGCTGGAACGCATTCGGAGTCGTCGGAAAATTCGCAGACAATGTGTATCCTGTTACATAGGCATTACCGGATGGATCCACCTTTAAGGCAATGCCCGTGTCGTTCTTACTGCCACCTAGGTACGTGGAGTAAACAAGAGCGCTGCCGCTGCTGTTGAACTTGGTCACGAACACGTCGTACATACCGGCGTTCTTGGGCTGTAAAGGATTTTGCGTAGGAAAGTCGTTTGATCCGGTGCCGCCCGTCACGTAGGCATTGCCCGAGCTATCGACAGCAATACCTCCCGATGACTCCGTACTTGAGCCACCCAGATATGTGGAGTAAACGAGAGCATTGCCAGTAGGACTGAATTTCGTGACAAAGACGGTACCCTGCGCGGTGTTTTGACTTTGAAAAGGGTTCATCAACGGAAAGGAAAGCGAACGAGTTTGCCCGGTCACGTAGGGGCTTTGCGAGGAATCCACGGCAACAGCGTAAGCTTGCGAGCCACCACCGGCGCCGCCAAGATACGTCGAGTAGACCACTGAGGAGCCGCCCGGACTGAACTTTGTCAGAAAGGCATCGTCGGCACTGGCAATCTGCGGCTGGAAGGCGTTCTTCGTAGGATAGTTGGTCGAGGTAGTATTTCCTACAACATAAACGCCTGAGGAATCCACTGCAATAGCAAACGCCTCGTCCTGGCCCGAACCTCCATAGTAAGTGGAAGAGAGTAGATTCCCAGTTGGGTCGAGCTCTGATAAGAAAATGTTTTGAACGCCCTTCCTGCTACCCTGGATAGCATTTTTCGTCGGGAAATTAGGTGAGTTGGTAAATCCAGTTACATATGCATCGCCGGACGAGTCCAAGGCCACGCCTTCGCAACTATCGGTATCCTTGCCTCCGAGGTAGGTGGAGTAGATAAGGCTAGTACCAGAGGGATTGAACTTAGTTATAAATATATTTTGACTGCCAGCGATTTGACTTTGAAATGCATTCGCAGTAGGAAAGTTGGTCGAAGCCGTGGTTCCAGTGACCACGATATTGCCGGATGCATCCACAGCGACACCAAAACCCGAGTCGTAGCCGTTACCTCCCAGATAGGTGGAGTAAGCCAAGATAGGGTCGATCACAAGGAGTTTGCTGCGATCGTACTGCCCCAACTCAAATCCAATCTGATTATTGGCTCTTAATACATACTTGGCAGCAACTGGAGTTTGGCCTCCGGGCTCCGATGCAGGTTGGTAGACGAACGGCTTGCGGAATCGAACCTCGCGCCCATTAACATCGATGACAAGATCCCCGTTGTTGTCAAGCCTGAGCCGATGGAGCTTGGTTTGCGCACGCCGCTGTGCCGCAAAACCGAGACTAATCCGGCTGGGGTCCGCACCAGGTGCAAGCACAAAATCGTATTCAAGCTGGCTCTGATTGCCATAGTAGACCAGGTCGATTCCGGGGTAGATGCTCTGGTACCGCACCTTGGCATAGTTCGGAACATTAGTCTGCCAGTGTGTCGAATCGTTCCCGATGAAGTAGTTGCTCGTACCGGGAAATTCAGCAAGTCCTACTACTGCAGCCTTGCGATTTGCGCCCACTATCCGCATCCTCAGCAGAGCCTGATCCCTGTTCTGTTTGCGCTCCCTTACGGGCGATAACTTCTGTGTGGGAAATGACGACGGAAGGGCCAAATCATCTATATGCTCTCCACGAAGTTTCGGATTTAGAATCTCGTCATTCGCCCCGGCTTTCCGAAGCAGAAGCACCGCTTCGTTTGCGGTCAGAAAGAGTTCGTATTCTTGACCGCGGGAGAGAAACTTCACTAACCGGTCAGTCTGGCCCAGATTGGGTTCAAAGCTCAACGGAAGTTCGGCGCCGCTGACCCTCGGCTGCCCGGCCATTTTTTCGGCTCTCTGGTCTGGTTTTCCGGAACTGACCGACCCTTGTATTGGGCGGGGAGCGACAATGACCAGCATTGCCAGCGCAACGATGAAGCTCGCGCCGAGCAATATCGCCCGAGTGACGCGGGTCTGTATAACGTCAGTTACCTTCATAAACAATTCTCCTCTTGCTTTGCGTGGAACGGTTAGCTCAACCCGTCTCGTCAGTTTCCGTAAATAGGAAACCAGACCTCAAAAAGGGTGAGCTCCAAAGCCTTGATCACTATTTGGCCAAGCAGACGAAAGGGGGAAGTAAGTTGCTAAAGAGCATACGAGGCGCCGAACTGTCGTGTCAAATGGAAATTTCTTCACAGCTGTATTTACTCCAAAAGGTTGATGTTACGGACACCGGACTAAGGGACAGAGGTTCACGAGCGGCATTGACTATGCGGGCGATGCCGCAACATATTGCACATCCTTTCCCGGGCGAATCGCCCGCCAAGTCAAGCGCAGCTGACGTCACGCGTCTATCGCTATTGGGCACTGATTTCGATTGCAAAAATGTTCTGGGTTCCCGTTAGGCTAGTCTGAAATACGCCACCGGTAGTGGGAAAATTCTTGGAATTGCTGAACCCCACCGCGTATGCATTGCCCGAGCTATCCAGCGCTATGCCCTGACCACCATCGTCGCTGCTTCCACCCATGTAGGTCGAATAAAGCAGTGCTGATCCGGCGGGATTCAGCTTGCTGACAAAGGCATCCTCTAGACCACCCAGAGCCGTCTGGAAAGCGCCCGTGGTAGTGGGGAAATTGCTGGAAAACGTTTCGCCTGTCACGGAAGCATTCCCCGAAGCATCGACTGCGATGCTGTTGCCAACATCATCACCGTTTCCACCCAAGAACGTAGAGTAAAGCAAGGCCGTGCCGCCAGGGTTCAGCTTAACCACAAAAGCATCGTCGTAGCCTGCGGCTGAAGGCCCGCCTGGCGTGGTTTGGAAGGCGCCTGCAGTCGTCGGAAAATTAGCGGAATAGGTCGTGCCCGTGATATATGCGTCGCCCGAGGCATCGATCGCGATGGCATAGCCAAAATCGTCGAGGGTACCGCCCAGATAAGTGGAGTAGACCAGCTTCGAGCCGGCGGGATTCAGCTTACTGACAAAAGCATCGAAACCTCCGCCGGACTTGGTCTGGAATGCGCTGGGGGTGGCCCAGAAATTGGAGGAGGAGGTAACGCCTGTTACGTAAGCGTTGCCCAAGGCATCCACCGCTATGCCGCGGCCCTCGTCGTAGTAGCTGCGGCCCAAATAGGTAGAGTAGATGAGGGCTGACCCTGTAGGGTTCAGCTTCGTCACAAAAGCATCGTCGTAGCCCCCAATAGTGACTTGGAAGGAGCCCGTGGTGGTCGGGAAATTCGAGGAATAGGTCAAGCCTGTTACATAGGCATCGCCCGACGTATCAACCGCTATGCCATGGCCCTCATCGAAACCGCTACCGCCCAGATAGGTGGAATAAACCAGGGCCGAGCCAGTAGGGTTTAGCTTCGTGACAAAAGCATCGTCGTAACCCCCGCCCGACGCAGTCTGCCATGCGCCGGTGGTAGTAGGGAAATTGCTCGAAGCTGTCCACCCCGTCACGTAGGCGTCGCCTGATGCGTCGAGCGTTATTCCGTACGCCTCGTCGTTGTCAGTGCCGCCAAGGTAGGTTGAATAGATAAGGGCTGAGCCCGTGCTGTTCATTTCGGTAACGAAGACATCGGAAGCCCTGCCACGGATGCTTTTCTGAAAAACACCCGTCGTAGTGGGGAAATTTGTTGAAAAAGTCTTGCCTGTGATATAGGCGTCACCCGAGGCATTGACCGCTACTGCATTCGCCATGTCCCAACTATTTCCTCCCAGGTAAGTGGAATACACCAGTGTTGGGTCAATCACCAACGGCCTGCTGTGATCATAAGCTGCCACTTGGAATGCGATCTGATGCGTACCTACGAGAATATACTTGCCGTCGATGACCTGCTTATCAGCACTGCGGCGTTCTAGGCCGCCTTTCGGTTGATAAATTGTAGGCTTCTGGAGTACGACTTCACCACCCTCGGCCTTGACGAGAAGATCTCCATTCTTTGCCAGATGCAGGATCGCGCTTCGCGGATGCGCTCCCGCGACAAGGGCTTCTATCCCTACATCGAGCATGATTCGGCTGGAGTCGGCACCAGGTTGAACGACAAAATCATATTCCACTTGTCCCTGGTTGCCGTAATAGATCAGATCCACGCCGGGATAAACATCTGTATATTTCACCTCCGCATAGTTCGGGACGTTGCTATGCCATTTCTTAGGATCGGTGCCGATGAAATAATTACTCTTGCCCGGTAACTCCTCCTGCCCAACGATTTTGGCCCCTGCGTTCGCTCCCACCACGCTCATCCATAGCGCGGTGTCGTTAGTTCTTGGTCCATGGTTCGTGGTGGAACCCCTTGACACCGGAACCTGCAAAACGGCTTGGCCTTTGACAGCTGCCAGTTGGCCCGCGCCGGTCAAGTCGCTCTTGTGTAGCGAAAGGACGGCTGAGTTTTGCGTTAGGAACAAAGTGTAATCGCCCCCGCGCGCCAGAAAACTCACTTGCTGGTCGCTTTGTCCCTCGTTGGGCTCAAAACTTAACGGCAGCCTCCCGTAAGCTTCGACTAGTTCTTGCTGAGTAGCTGGCCGCGACGTGGGTTGGCTTCGCACACCGAATGTCGCTTTAGTGGCTGGCAAGAAGAGCAGCGACGCCACCCCTGTCAATGCGACGATACCAAGAAGACTAAATTACGATTCCGTACCTTTTGCTTTCCACGATCGCCTCCTGCCTGAATTGACCAACTTCATCTGAAGTGGATAAATGAGTGAATCAGCGTCGCTCAAAGTGGTCGTCGACACTGTTTTGGACGGCGTGCCTGCTATGGTCGCCGCTTTGGGGGAATGTTTCGGACAGATTGCGCCACACACCCGCCAACTTTCTGGATCCGTCGGTCAGGTGCGGCGATAATCATGCTAGATTCTTGGATAAATATCAACCCCCAAATAGTGGGGGATGAGCGTTACGCTGAAAAGAAGTCCAACGTCCTCTGGTCTTTAGTTTTTTTTAAACTCGTGCTTGACATAGTGCCCGTGTCGAGTCAAACTCCTACCGAACCAAAACTCGAGAAGGTGACGGCAGAAGTAGGCGATGCCAGACACCACGAGCAAACACCCCCCCGTTAACTTGTGAGGCCCCTGAAAATGAAGTCATCTATCCAAATCAATTGGATTCTTAAACTCCGGCACGTTGCCTTTGTGATAGTGCCGATCGTCGCATCACTTACCATCACAGCCACTCTCGCGGCCCAGCAAAACAGCACGTTAGGAGCCTGGACTCCCCCCGCCAGTCTTTGCCCGCCAGACAACGCCTGCCTTGTCGGCGGTAACGCCGCGGTGCTGCACACGGGGAACGTGCTTTTCTTTTACTACCCCCCGCCCGGTGGAACTAACTCCAACGCCGTTCTGCTCAACCCGACTACGCACACAGTGACAGATGTGACTCTACCATTTGCGCTCGATATCTTCTGCTCGGGCCTGGCGGTCATGCCGAACGGGCAGGTGATGGTCACCGGAGGCAATAATGAAAACAGCAAAGTGGGGGTTAGCGGGACCTATAGTGCGATGATCTTCAATCCGGTTACTTCTACGTGGTCGGCTGGGCAGAATATGAATTACGCCCGTTGGTACCCGAGTACTGTGGAATTGACCGATGGAACAATGCTTGAGCTTTCGGGACTTGACGAAAACGGGTTGAGACAACCCAACCTCGAGACCTATTCCTATAAAACAAATATATGGACGGTTTTGCCAACGACGGCGAATATGCCCACCAGCACCCAGCACGTTAGCTCCTACCCGCGAATGGCTGTAGTACCCAGCGGGAACGTCGTGTTAGCAGCTCCAGATACCAAGACGTATCAATTCACTCCTTCTTCCAACTCGTGGACTTATGTGGCCACCAATAATTTCGGTTTTCGATACTATGCCCCACACGTGCTGCTTCCGGGCATGCAGAAGGTTCTGGTGGTCGGCGGTTCTTCAACTGAAGGACCTCCCGGCGGCCCTTCCACCAACACGGCCGAGATCCTTGATTTTACGCTCGCCACGCCGGCCTGGAGTTACACCGGTTCCATGACGTACGCTCGCGAGAATGAAAATCTGGTATTACTAGCGGACGGGACAGTACTCGCGGTGGGCGGAGGAGGAGGCGCAGGCGTGTTCCTGAACCCGGTCTTGACGCCGGAGTTGTACGATCCGACCACTGGCATCTGGACATTGATGGCGCCGCAGATCGGACCTCGTGCTTACCACTCGACGGCGGTATTGCTACCTGACGGGCGGGTAATATCGGCAGGTACAAACGACCACGGCAGCATGCAGCAAACCTACGAGATCTTCAGCCCGCCGTATCTGTTCAAAGGGGCGCGGCCGACGATCACCTCCATTCCAGCTACTCTCGCTTACGGCGCCAACTTTACGATCACAACGCCGGATGCGGCATCGATCACACGCGTGGCTCTTCTCCGGCCCGGAGCTACAACCCACGCGGATGACTTCGACCAGCGGTATGTGGACCTGACCTTCACGCTGGGAACAGGCCAGATCACTGCCACAGCGCCAGCCACCAGCAACTACGCCCCGCCGGGATTTTACATGCTGGTAATCGTGAACTCGAGTCGGCGTACCTTCGGTCATGCGGTTCCTTGATCTTGACTGAGGGGGTTCCTGGCAGTTGGCTTAATCACAGGTTCTGTCGCTGGGGTTCAGATCCTCGCCTCGCGTGCTAGGAAATTCTCACGCTTCAATCTCGGCACATGCTCGGCACATGGACGAGTTCAGTCGTCGTCCGGATCTGTCGGTGGTCTCCGGTCATTCAGAAAATGCTCCGCCGTCAGCGGCGCCTGGATGGATTGAAACTGCAGCGGCGTCTGGCTGAAGTTAAAGCAGTCTGACAGATCGTCCAGGCTATTGGCATCGGCATAACCGAGCGACGGCAGACTGAAAGTCTCTTCGATGAACTTGAGGATGCTCCCGAAATCGTGCGGCGTGTGTGAAATGTAGGCCGCCTTGGCGTAGGGAGAAATGACGATCAGCGGCACCCGGAATCCGTACACATATCCGCAACCCCACTGCGCGCAGTTAACCAGCACTTGTGGAGGCGGGACGTGATCGTACCAGCCGCCCCAATCGTCCCAGGCAATGATGATCACGGTGTTGGACCAATACGAACTGTTGCCGATCGCATTCACGATCGAACTCACCCACGAAGGCCCCGAACCGTCGTTTTGCATGGCGTGATCGGATGTTTGGCCGCTCGGGATCACCCAACTCACCGTGGGCAGTTTGTCGTTTGCGATGTCGGTTAACACTGCGGTCTGCGGAATGATTACTTTGGCCCAAGTGGAACCAGTGCACACCAGTTGGCCACTTTGGGTCTGTGGCTGGCACATGTGTTGGATCGCGTCAGGGCCAGTCCAGATTGATCCCGCCGAAGGCGCGTAATAACGCCACGAGATGTTGGCGTCGTCGAGCCGGTCGGTCAGCGTGGGATGGTCAAAGCATGGGTAAATCGCTGCGTTGCTGGACTCGTTGCCCGACGAATCAATCAACTTCACCGACTCATTGGCGTCAGCAATGCAGCCCGCGTTGCCGAAACCGGGGGACAGGTTTTCCGAGGCGAACATTGTGCTGGTGGCCGTCGGCGCCGATGTGCCGGAGATAATGAACTGATGTGCCGGAAAGCTTGGACCCTGGTTGGTCTGGAACATCCGATCGCCGAACGTGTACTGTTCCGCGAGCTGGAAGTAAGGTTGCACGTCTGACGGTTTCACATACATGAACTGCGCGTTTAGAGGGCAACTTGGAGTGCATGGAATCAGATCGGCTCCGTCCATCTTGCCACCGTCGTACATCTGGAGGAATGAGCTATGGTAGTGAAAGATATCGTACGTTTGAGGGTTGGAGCCGTTTGTGCCCAAGTCGATGGGACTGAGAGGGATGGTCTGCCCCAAAGAATTAAGCCCCGAAGCGGCGATGTCGGCTCCGCGTCCGATCAGCACCGGGTCCTGAAACAGGTTATCGGGCGTGCGATTCTCTTGAAAAATTATCACTACGTGTTGGATAAGCTGGGATTGGACCTCGAGGTGGTTGGCTCCTCCGCCTCCGCAGCCATTCAAGGTCAGCAGTAATCCTGCCGTGCTTAGCAGCGCCAACATCAGGCAAAGACGGAAGCACTTCATGGGGAATACTCCTTTTGGGGCGAAAGAGTTCCTTTATGGTCTTCAAACCCGGTCGAGAAGTTGTCCACTCGCCGAAATTTCTAAAGAACCCGCTTGCTAGTGATTCGCCGTCGCAACTTGAGACGCGTGCAGATTTAGTCTCTTACTTGGAACTTCTCTTGGATTGAACCTTAATCCCGGCGGTTGCAAAAAACGCGTTTAATCCCCACGTCGAATAGAGACGAACTTCTCTTGACAGGTTCAGCAGCGCAGTCCATAGTGGTTATCCAAAGCGCTGGTCAACCCCCTAACGACCTTTTCGCGCCACACCTGTATTTCTAAGCCGTCGAACCCGGATTGAGCGATTTGGCTGGTTCTAATGCCCCCTTTCCATGGGGTGGGGGGTCCTAAAAGTGGCCGAGGCTGGAAGCGTCAAGCAGCGTTTTTGATCGATTGAACAGAGTATTCAGGAGGAAGCGTTGGTCATCTCGAAACCAGATTTTGATGTCGCTATTATTGGCGGAGGACCTGCCGGATCATCGATGGGCGCCTACCTGGCCAAGGCGGGCGTAAATTGTGTGGTGTTCGAACGCGAGCTAATGCCGCGCCCGCACGTGGGCGAGTCGCTCGTTCCCTCCGCTATGAGGGTTTTCCGCGACCTAGATTTCCTTGATCAGATGGAAGAAGCCAAGTTTCCCCATAAGTTTGGCGCGGCATGGACGGCCGAGGGTCCGGGCGGCGCCGGCTACGACATGAATTTCAAGGGAGGATACGACAAGGATCACGACGTGCTCTCCCCGGAATCGCATGTCGATATTCGGTTTAACGAGCGCCAGCAAGAGGGCGTGGACCGCGAATACACTTATCATGTAGACCGCAGCAAGTTCGATCTCATGCTGTTACAGCATGCCAACAAGCTGGGTGCAGCAGTGTATGAAGGAATCAAAGTCAAGGAGGTGGATTTTGGGCCGAAAGAGCCGATCGTCCGGTTCAATATGGGTTCCAGGGAACTGGGCGTCAGCGCCCGCATGGTGATCGACGCCAGCGGCCGCAATACTTTCCTAGGCAACCAGATGAAGCTGAAGATCAAAGATCCGGTGTTCGATCAGTACGCTATCCACACCTGGTTTGATGGTTACGATCGCAAGGTATTTGCCAAGAGAGACGCTCATCTGGATTACATCTTCATCCACTTCCTGCCCATCTCCAACACTTGGATATGGCAGATCCCGATCACGAACTCGGTCACCAGCATCGGCGTTGTCACGCAAAAGAAAAATTTTGCCAAGTCGAAGCAGGATCGTGAGAAGTTCTTCTGGGACGCAGTCGGCAGCAGACCGGTGTTGCAGGAGGCATTGCTCAAGGCCAACCGTATTCATCCTTTCCGCGACGAAGGCGACTACAGTTACGCCATGAAGCAGCTCTGCGGCGACCGCTTCATGCTGATCGGTGACGCGGGGCGTTTTGTGGATCCCATCTTTTCGACTGGGGTCAGCATCGCTCTGAACAGCTCTCGCTTTGCACACACCAATGTCCTGCGAGCCTTGGAGAAAAATGACTTCTCGCGTGAGAGCTTCTCCGAGTTCGAGACCAAAATCCGGTTGGGTACAAAAAACTGGTATGAATTCATTTCGGTCTATTACCGGCTGAACGTGTTGTTCACGTACTTCGTTGGCGATCCCCGCTATCGGCTGGATGTGCTCAAGCTGCTGCAGGGCGACGTATACGATGATGCGGCGCCACCGGTGCTCGAGAAAATGAAGCAGATGGTGTCTGAGGTCGAGCAGAACGCTAGACATCCATGGCACAAGCTGCTGGGAGACATGACCGTGGACGCTTTCAAACAGGTTAGTCAATAGTATTTCTGGCAAAGACCTAAAGACTATGCGGCATTTTGCAGTGAATCCCCCAGGCAGCCAGAATGCGGGATTCCCTGTACTATCATTGGCCGAACATGGATGCTCGATCGCCCGTAAGGGTCATGCCTTCGTTAAATGAGTGAGGCCAGCGCGAATGTTCCGCACCAACCGAAATTTCGTTTTCGCGTACGCCTTTCTGGTGATTCTTCCATTGGCTGGCCTGGCGGGAATTCTCAGGAGCGGACGCAGTTTGAGAGCGCCGGTCTCGATCGATGGCTTCTGGAGTTTCCAGGTCGATCCTCCTGGGCTTGCTTCCCTTCCTTGCGGCAGGATTTTCGCCGCGATTCCCGACAAGGCAATCGCGATTTCACAATCCGGGAGGAGTTTCGTACTCAGCTCCCCTGGCGAACCAAAATTCGCAGCTTCAGGCACTCTCGACGGCAACACGCTTCGGGCCGTGCTGACATCCTCTTCCGAAACAAATTGTGCCGGCGCTCTGCGGTGGTTTATGCGAGCCAACGTCAACCGAAGTGCAAATTCCACCTTTCTGGTGGGCGAACTTTCGGCGCCGAACTGTCCAGCGTGCGCTTCCGTTGGGTTCCGGGCGGAACATCAGGCGGTTCCCTCACCTAAGGGAGACCGCTGATGCCAAACCTGTTCACGCTGGTTCTGCAGATCACGGTCATTCTCGCCGTGTGCCGCCTGATGGGCAGCCTGTTTCGCAAGTTCCATCAGCCGCGCGTGGTCGGAGAAATGTTCGCCGGACTCCTGCTCGGGCCCTCGCTGCTGGGCTGGATTTCACCGCAATCTTCCGCCTACTTGTTCCCGCCGTCGAGCCTGGGATCTCTCAACGCGTTGAGCCAGGTTGGTGTAGTCATCTTCATGTTCCTTGTAGGCCTGGGGATTAATCCCAAGGAACTCAGGCATCAAGGTCACGCCGCCGTCCTAGTCAGCCATGTCAGCATCACGGCGCCATTTGTCCTGGCTTCCCTTCTTGCGCTTTACTTGTATCCAAGACTTTCCGACGATAGCGTCTCGTTCACCAACTTCGCGCTTTTCATGGGCGCCGCCATGAGCGTAACCGCATTCCCAGTGCTGGCTCGTATTCTCGTCGAGCGCGACATGATGAAGAGCAGCCTTGGAACCCTAGCCATCGCGTGCGCCGCCGTCGATGACGTGACCGGATGGTGCATTCTTGCCTACATTGTCGTGCTCATTCGCGCCGCTCACCAGGCAACCTCCATTTGGGTAACGTTGGGCGGCATCCTGCTGTTCGCCGGGGCAATGATTTACGGCGTGCGCTTTCTGCTGCGCGGCTTGGAGCGTTCGTTTCACAAGCACGGCGAGATCAGTGAGAACCGGATGGCGTTCTTGCTCTTGTTGGCGCTGGCTTCCGCCTTGTGTACCGAGCGGTTGGGAATTCACTTGCTGTTCGGCTCTTTCCTGATGGGCGCCATCATGCCCAAGGAACCAAAATTTGTCCGTTACGTTCTCGACCGCTTCGAAACCGTTACCATCACTCTGCTGTTGCCTCTGTTCTTCGCTTTTACCGGCTTGCGCACCAACGTCGGTTTGCTGAAGGGATCCGCAATGTGGTTCTACTGCGCCCTGATCATTCTGGTGGCGACGGCCGGGAAGCTGGGCGGTTCCACCATAGCTGGGCGCCTGAGCGGGATGCCTCTGCGGGAAGCCGCCGGCCTGGGCACACTGATGAACACCCGCGGCCTGATGGAACTGGTGATCCTCAACATCGGTCTGGACATCAAGGTCATCTCGCCCGCCCTGTTCTCCATGATGGTGCTGATGGCGTTGTTCACCACCTTCATGACCACACCGGTTCTGGAACTGATCTGCCCCTATCAGGCTCTTCGAACGGCCCGGCAGAAAATCAGTATGCCGGATGTGTCGCTTGCCGAACACAGCCAGCGGACCGTGGCGTAAGGGACCGCTGTTAAGAAGGGATCCCTACGATCTGTGGCAGCCGCAATAGTAGATTCTCGTGGGTCGGAGCAAGAATTCTCCGCGATCGCGTTGAGTAAAACGGAGGTTTTGTGAGACACTATGGGGAAGCTACTGAACCACGCCACTTCATACGCTTTGCCAGACGGGGCCTTCAGCGCAATACCCACTTCCGGCTGCAACCGAAAGTACCTTACGAAATCAACTTTTATGGAGGTAGGCTAGTTCAATGAGCGTAAGAAAATTCATACACCGTTTCCCCGGTTTGTTCCTCGGTTATCTGTCGGTAATTATTCTTTTTTTTCTGCTGCCGGCTGCCGCACAGGTACGACAGCTTGATTCGTTGGGCACCGCCAAGGCCAGTGCGATTGCATGTCCGAGTGGTGGTTTGCCCGGCGCTGCTTGTTATGCTCTCGATATCGCTTGCCCGGAAATTCCAAACTATACCGTCTATTTGAAGACGATCAATCCATCGGGCCCCCCTCGGGGAGTGGTTACTCTGACTCCGGGCGGGACTTCCAACCAACTCTTCGAGGATTATGCCTACGGCTCGGTCACAGTGCAGGACCTTCTGAACGCGCGATTCATGACGGTCCAAGTTACGTTCGGCAGTCCTTTTAACGAGACCGAATTGGGCTGGCAAACGAATGCCAACGGCGCCGGACCTCGCGCTGCCTCCTGCCGCTACGCCACCATGACTGCGTGGATCAAAACCAACCTGGCGCCGCAGGTAGCTTTATGCGCCGCAGGAATCTCCGCTGGCTCGCAACAGATCGCCGAAGGACTGGCGCATTATGGCTTGGGCCAGTATCTGGCCTTTGCCGAGCTTGGCTCTGGCCCCCCCTTCAACCGCACGGATGAGGCTTGCATCCGCTCGCGCGCGCAATCCGTAGAATACTGTTCCGGAGCAGACATTGGCATGAACGTGGCCATTGGCGACGCCGAAAACTTCATCGACCCAGCATATCCGGGGCCGTGGTGTGCACAAGACCTCGAGACCGGCAGCACTCTTCATCAAACACAATTCCTCGAGGACTCGGTTACTTCACCCGACGCCGTCTTAAGCTATCCTGCCACCAAAGTGTGGTTCCTGTATGGAGGCCAAGACGATTCCTCGGCTATTAATCAAGGGGAAAATTATCGTCTTAATGTTAGGACCGCGAATCATGCCGGCTGCGTTCCGGACGCACCGCACGCGATTCCTGACGCTCTCTCAGGCGCCCAGCAGATGGCCAGCGACCTAAGCCTTCAATGTACCTTACCCAGATCGCATTAACGGCTCATCATAAGAACACACGAAGGGGACGGCGCAAGCCTTCCCCTTCGGTCTGAATCCCAAGTGGGAGCCAATCGGAATTGTTTGGCGCGCCTCCGGAGAAAAGCATCGCGTGGGCTCGGAGTCCGCGACTGATGAAGCGGGTGAAGGACATACAGGAAAAGGAGGCGGCTGAGGCGAAAAAGTCAGGCAACCCCCCGCGGAATTAGAGCGCAGAGCGGAATCGGGCGGGAGCAATGCCGTCCCATGGGAACGGTAACAGCAGTATTTATACCCGCTCGTTAGGAGGCGTGTGTCCTTTTCGCACGATCCCCAGCGAATGTTTGAGCCTTTGAAAGGCGTCTTTCAACCGATATGCCAGGGGGATTTGCGCGTGCAGAATACGACCCGTGAAACTCGGTCGAAAGATGTAGCAGAAGTTGTGCGGTCGAACCTCAGATGCCCATTCGCCTTTGGCTTCCGTCCAGTGTCCCAACCAATCGAATTCGGAAAGACCCCGCTCCTTGCAATCCCGCAATACAGCCCCAGCGATTAGATGTCCCGGTCCGTATTGGCTATACGTTTCATCGTAAGCAATCTTGAGCGGGTAATAGCGTCCCCCATAAGTCAAGGCAAAGTGCGCGGCTACCACTGCATCACCTTGATGCAGGAAATACAGCGATAAATACCCATAGCGCGCGGCATAGTTGGCGATGGAATCGTAGAACTGCCGCGTCTCTCCGTCGCAGGCAATGGCCGTCCCTCTCTTGCCTTTCCACCCACTCTGCTCCAAACCATAGAACTGCAGAAGAATTTCCGGGTCGGCAAACTGAACTCGACGCAATGTAAGATTTCCGGATTTTTCCAGGGTTCGCCAGCGATGACGCAACTTGTACCTGAATCGACCGCTACGAGCGAACTGGGAGAAATCAGCAGAGCTCTTGCAACCGTTCAGAACAATATATGGAGTCCGCGCCCACAGGTATTGGTAAGTAAGGAATCCATCTTCCCGCGCGCAGCGAAGAAGGATCTCAGCAGCCCCTCCCTCTGGCACATTGACCAGTTCGATGAAGTCCCAATCGGGCTGATTCTTGAGCTGTTTCCACCCCGCATGTAACGCCTCTTCAAGGCCTGGGCCCTGGCCGTGGACGAAGTCAAATCGGGCTGAGTGGTTGGGATTGGCTGCGCTGCGGAGCTTGGTGACGGCAAGGCCGTATACCCGCGTCTTCTCCTCCAACAGCGGCAGGACCGCCCGCAGGCGGCTCCCGTCGCGCACCGTAAGCAACAACACGGGGTGTTTGCTGGCAAAAGCTCGGATCGAGGACGCAATCCACTCTGGACGGAAAAAAGGCTGGTCACATGCACCTTCCTGGCAAAGTTGACGCCATTCGTCCCCAATCCGGTCCAGCAATTCAACAGTTCCTCGTTCCCATTGTGTCGTCGAGCCTTGCGAACCTGATCGAGCATTGCCAGTCCACTCAGCACTTGCACTAGCAGCGGTCCGGATCGGTTCGGGCAATGAACTCCTCATGTGAACAAACGCAGTCTTAAGTCCTAGGATAGGCTGATTCTAACTGATGGTTCAGTGAGAGTTGATTTGCGGTGCAGGGCTCAAGCTCGAAACTTCATGAGCCAATGTTCTCGCGAACAGTAAGAAGGCGCCTTCCAGAGGAAGACGCCCGTGTAGAACGGTGGCGGATTCTCGCCGACAATCGGCGTTTTCTGCCACGAATCACCGAACGCTCATTGCTTTTTCAACGATACCGCATTGCAGGTGCGGATTCCGGCGTTGCTATAGGCCATTGCTGCCACTGTATGCCACCCCGTAGTTCCGTTAGTCCAGCTGAAATTGTAGGGCGGACTCTCAACCGTCGCGTCCAACTTCCAGTCGACATAGAATTCCACCTTCTCAATTCCACTCTTGTCCGAGGCAGTAGATTCGATCGTAACTGAATTGGTGAACGATGACTGGTCTGCCGGAGATGTAATAGCCACAGCCGGATAGCCGCTCGTATAGTTAGTATCTGCCGTACCGTGAATATCAGCACCGGCGGCTTGATACTCGGCAAACGTCTTGAGCATGTTTTTTTGCGTGTTATTGTTGTCGTAAATGAAAGGGGTTGCAGACAACTTAGGTAGATGGTACGTATTGTAATCAGGCGGCGGGTTGTCAGCGAAGAAATTGGGTTGATGCGCCGCGTCCACCTGAAGATAGCCAACGGTCCCGCGCGCGTTATCATCGTCCCAGATCACGGTGTTGTGATGGAAGGCGTTTCCCTGGGACATCAGATATTCATATGGAGGAAACTGGTTGTTACCCCGGTTGCTTGCTCCTACCATAATTCCGTTTGCACCGGAGCCGGGCTTTGCGCTGCCGATATCGGGAAGTTCCAGTACGTTACAATAGGCAAGTACACCTATGGACGCGAGGCTGCCAATCGACGAGGCAGATACCGGAGCGGCATCCGGTATTCCGTTTCCCAACAACACGTTATTCCGGATAAGAGCCGAGTTCAAACTAATCTCGTATGCAATCCCACCGCCGCCAGCGTTATCTTTTATGACATTGCCGTCAATGATCGGATTTTCACTGCTTGAATCGAAGTGGATTCCCGGGCCGTCATTGTTCGTGATCGTGTTGCCTCGCACGACGGCTCCCGCAGTGTAACCAAACTTGAGCCCTCCAGCGCCCGCGGCGGGAAGCATGTGGGCATAATTGTTATAGGTAATTGTATTGCCTTGAATAATGATGCCAGAGTCCGCAGTCGAGTCAGTTCCGCCACCAACTCCTACAGTGCCGTTATCGTGAATATAGCTGTTGTAAATCTGCGTTCCGAAGGCTACTCGCACACCAACCCCATGATTATTGAACAACTCACAGTTTGTGATCACCCAATTCAAGCTCGCTGACAGGCTAATATTGACAGTACTTGGCTCCAATCCTGCTTGTTGAAGCGGACTAGCGAAGCCCTTAATGGTGAGGTATTGGACGGTTACATTGTTAGCTTTGGAGTCGAAAGCCGTGTCCAACACACTTGTCTCGACTGTGTGACCCGCAGGGTTGTCATGGAAGTATATGATGTGCTTGGTGTAATCGAACCACCACTGTCCCGCACCAATGATGGGCAATGAAGTCGCGTATAGGTGCAGATAGGGCTTGCCGTCGAAGAACAAATCTTCCGGCAGATTGCAGGCGAGGTATCCAGGCTGGCACACCGTATCGTCTTCCGTCACGGTACCCTGCTGGGTCTGCCCGGTTACTTCGTAATTCGTTCCGCTTAACTTGGCCAATGGACCGATGACTGTAGATCCGCTCAGGATCGCGGGGCACGAAGTCGTCGGTGGCGCGCAAGCCGTTTGGCCGATGAAAATATCTCCGTCTTTCGGGACGATGTGCTCCGTGAGCCGATAGGTGCCGGGATAGATGACAAACTTAGTTCCGGCGGGATTCGCCGCCACCACGGTGGGAATATCGTCTCCTTGATGAATGTCGACTGTAGCGGCCTCAGACAAAGCTGCGGTGGCACCGCAAAAAATGATGACTGCCAACGCGGAGAATTTCCTGATGCTCAATACGTACCAGGGGGAATGAGCGAACACCTCGACACCTCTTGGGGAGTTTTGGCAGTCCCTGAGTGCCGTTGGTACTGGAATGTACTGGAGCTCGCCCCGGAACTACCGTGCGTTACTTATATTTCAGCTCCTTAGGTTCGACTAGGTGTCATTAGTACATGCACCGTTTCGAAGCAAGACCACGCTCCCAGATCGGCCCATGGTAAAGGCATTGAGTTGGTGCCAATTCGGGTGGCCGTTCTGAAGGCACATTGGTGGAACGCGGCTTTAGGGCAAGGAAGCCCAGCGCATACGCGAGCAGATGGCAGGAAACTCTAGGTTCACGCCAACGATTTGGCAGCCCCGGGAGATTCCAAGAGAATCGACCGCGGCAGCGAGCCCTGGTTGATCCGCGCTAGAGCTGCCTGGTCTTAGAGGGAGGACTTCTCCACTAGGAAATTCTCCAGCACCAGGGTGTCCATCTCGCTCGTGCGGAAGGTGTGGAAGGCGTTGGCTGGGGTATTTACCACCGGCTTGCCCTTTAAATTAAACGACGTATTCAGGATGACCGGCACACCAGTGGCCTGCCCGAAGCGCTCAATCAATTTGTAGTAACGAGGACTCTGGTCCTTGAACACAGTTTGCAGGCGACCGGTACCGTCAACGTGCGTGATCGCCGGAAGGGTGCTGTGTTGCGATTCCACTACGGGCACGACGTACAACATGAAGCGCGCGGGATAATGCTCCGTCGCGTGTGGCAGTTCGAAATATTTTTCGGTACTCTCAGCCAGCACCGAGGGAGCGAAGGGACGATAAGGCTCGCGGAACTTGATCTTCGAGTTCACAATGTCTTTCATCTCCGCGTTGCGAGGATCGGCAATGATGCTGCGGCTGCCCAGCGCTCGCGGCCCCCACTCGAAGCGTCCTTGCGCCCAACCGACCACCTTGGCATGGGTCAGATGCTCCACTACATTGTCTATCAGTTCGTCTTCGTCCTTCATCCTCCGGAAGGGGATATTGTTTTGCGTTAGGAATTCGCTGATCTCCGACTCGGAGTTGGCGCGGCCCCAGTAGGCATGTTTCATGGTGAAGTTGCGAGGCTTACCCAACAACGTGTTGTAAGCCCACAGCGCAGCTCCCAGCGCGCCGCCACCGTCGCCGGCCGCCGGCTGAACGTAGAGCTCTTCAAATTCTGTTTCGCGCAGAATGCGGGAATTCGCGACGCTGTTTAACGCGACACCGCCTGCGATGCACAGCTTTTTGAGTCCAGTTTGCTTCTGAACGCTACGCGCCATCCCCAACAATACTTCTTCCGTCACCTTCTGAATACTGGAGGCAATATCGGCATAATGCTGATTGAGTTTGCAGAGTTCATTATAGTTGGAGGGTTTAGCGCCAAAATATTGAGGGTATCCCGTGCCCTCCGTGAAAAAGTTTAACTTGGTCGGCCGAGGGTCTCCAAACAGCGCTTCGAATTTCTTGTTGAAAGTGCGATCCGTCGAATAATGGAACGAGAAATAATCCATGTCGAGCGCGAACGATCCATCGGCGTTCTGGCGGATCAGCTTCCACACCTTGTCGACGTAACGAGGCTGGCCATAGGGCGCCATGCCCATTACTTTGTATTCGCCTTCGTTCACCTCGAAACCCAGGAAGGCGGTGAAAGCGCTGTACAACAGACCCAGCGAATGCGGGAACTCTATCTGTTTATGCAGCTTGATCTCGTTGCCGCGGCCCACACCGTAGGTAGCGGTGACCCACTCCCCGACGCCATCGACGGTAAGAATGGCAGCTTCTTCAAAAGGGGAGCAGAGAAATGCGCTGGCAGCGTGCGAGAGGTGGTGCTCGGAAAACAGCACTTTTGCCTTTGGAACGCCGAGCTCATCCTGCAACGTGGCAGCAACCCACATCTTATCGAGCATCCAAGTAATCATGGACTCGCGAAAGACCTTCCAGGACTGCGGATACGTCTGCAGCGCGGTCGTCAGGATACGGTCAAGCTTGCGGAACGGTTTTTCAAAAAAGACAACATAGTCGAGATCCTGCCCCTGAATGCCAGCTTGCTCCAGGCAGAACTTGATGGCCATCTTCGGGAACCCATAATCGTGCTTGATGCGCGAAAAGCGTTCTTCCTCAGCGGCCGCGATGACTTGACCGTCGCGCAGCAACACCGCGGCGGCGTCGTGGTAATAGCAAGAAATTCCCAGGATATCCACAGTTATTGTTTCCTAGCCCAGTCCATGCCGTAGGGCTCATTAGGGTGGTCCAGCCATTCGGTCGGGGTCTTCTTGATCCGGAGGGGGTCCGAGAAAAGGCGAACAGCCAGTCCGAAAGGCAGGACCAGCACCCCATAAAAAACCGTCAGTATTACGCGCGCCTGGAAGTTGCCGATTTTATGTGCAATCTTCTTCCAGCCCTGCCAGGCACCTTTTAACGTATTCCACATTTGTAGCTCCTAGTACAGCTTCTTTGCTCGACTCTCATGATCGTTACGCTCAGAGCACCGGGGAAGGAGCGTACCAAATAGGACCACCCAAGAATTCAAACCTTACCATGCGATCTGAACCGCGCAAACACGCACCGCCGATCTTGATCGCACAACTTACGCCCTGGCATAGTCATGTTGGCGGGTAGCATCTACTGCGTGAGTGGAGGCGTTTTCTTTCCCCGAGGGCTCCGCTTTGCGCCGGCCAATCATGATAAACAAGCCACCGGCATCGCCTCGCCGCAGCGCCAAGCCCGCTTGCGTCAAGAATCGCGTCGCACCGGTACCCCGGTCGTGAGGCTCAAAGAGCTTCTCATCCGCCGTAAAGGCCCCCAAGTCCGGTTTGGGAACACTCGACAAAAACTCAAATCCATGGGCATCAAACCAATCGGTCAGCACTTCGTTGTAGGAATGTTTGCTTTCGTGCGGATGTTTGTACTGATCCATATACCAGGCACGCTTTCGAGCTTCGGTGTAGTTCTTGTTCCGAACGTGAGCGTCGAGGAACCGCAACTTGTCGCCGGAAACGCGGAAAAGGAATCGCAACAAATCTGTCCCCAACCGGCCGATCCCATTGTATAGCCCGACAATGATGTACCTTCCCGGTTTCACCAGCGAGGAGATGGACTTGAAGCCTCCCAAAGGATCGCTGGTATGGTGTAGTACGCCGTTGCTGATAACCACATCGAAGGATTTCTCCTTGAAGGCCGGGCGGAAGAGATTCATCTGCAGAAACCCTGCGTTCTTGATATTGCTGCGGTCTTTAAACCCCTTCGCCAAGCGCAACGAGTTGAGGCACAGATCCGTTCCGAACACGGTCCGGTTCCACCCCATACCCAAAAAGTTGCTGAGCTGCCCGGTCCCGCATCCACACTCGATAACACGCGCGCCTCCAGGGATTTGCTCGTCCAGAAGGTGCGCGAAGATGCCGCGGTTGGCCTTTTCAGCCAAACTCTCCTTGGAGTCGAACTCGTCGTAGTTGGGAAAGGGATTCTGTTCATAAAATGCTTTCACGACATCGGTAACGTCGCGCGACTGATCCTTTGCCTGGTGGGGATGGAAAAGCAACGGAATACCACCGTCACTGCGATACACAACTCCACAACCCTGGCAACCTAAACTTTCGCCGTCGGCCTGGAAGGAGCCGCGACAGCGAGGACAGCATAAGATTTCCAAGTTCTTGGTAAAGACGTCGAGCATAGTAACTCTCCCAGCGGTCTACTTTTTGCGACGGAACGGAGTGTGCGCCCAAAATAGCACGGGAAGTACAAACATGTGTAAGTTGGCTGTACCGTTATTTCCCCTCAGCTTATTCAGATCAGGTTCAACCTAGAACATAGTGTAGATAAATGGGGCCAGCGACGTCGTTTCGCCCACCACAATCAACACACCTAGCAGCAGCACAGCGGTAATCACGGGCAAAATCCACCAGCGGCTCTGGCGGAAAAACCCAACCAATTCACCGGCAGTAGACAATTTGCGCCCAATATTGCGTAAGGTCTTCACAGTTCTCCTCCTTTAATAATTCGATCTTACAGAGTTCTCACATCTGAACAATGCATTGGCAAATCTCTGTGGAAAGGAAAGGCTGGGGGGCCGACCTACTGACTTCTCGCCGCGTCCCACTCGACGGTTGAAATACTGTACAGCTTTTCGGTCGGGGCGGGAAGGAGAAAAAGGTCTCTAGTCGAAAGCCTCCAATGAAAAAGGGCCTCCACTTTCCGCTATGATATTCTTTGGGAGTTGAACGACGGTACCAGCCAATGCATTGTCCCTTTTTCACTCCTGTCTGGCCCATCCGGTCTTCGTCTTGCGTAACCAGCTACCCCGCAACCTTCAACCCTGCGGCGGGTTGAAACCTTCGATTACGTTCAGGGATGAGTCATGCCTTTTGCTTCGATCAGGACCGCGCTCGCCTCAGTGAAAGATGCCTTTCTTCACAGGAATATCCCCGTTCGAGGCATGGCTGCTGTTCTCGCCTGTGCTGTGCTGCTGGGGTGCGGGGGTGGTTCGAGCCATCAGTTATCTCAGCTCCAGGTCGAGGTCACGGTCACGCCGTCAACCTTCACGATGGGCGTAGGATCAAACTACCAATTCGCGGCCACGGTTACAGGTACGTCTAACACCGCCGTGAACTGGCAGGTCAATGGGGTCGCGGGTGGCAATGCCACCGTTGGAAAGGTCGACCCTACTGGACTTTACATTGCGCCCGCAAGCGTTCCCAACCAAACCATTTCCGTGACCGCGGTGGCGCAGGCCGATGGCGTGACGAAGGGAAGCGCGGCGATCACGCTGGAACCCACTGATCCGCTTGGCTCTGCTACAAGCCAGCCTATTACTTGTCCCGGCGGGATTGCTGGCGTTGTACCGGGGAGTTGCTATGCCTTGGTTCTGTCATGCCCAGGGATCGCTGACTTCAACGGATATCTCTGGGTGAACAGGCCTTCGGGAACGCCTGTGGGGACTGTGATCTTGGCCGAAGGCGGATATTCGGCAGGTTTGTACGCGGACCCCACTGTCTTCACGTACGGAGCGAACGTTGTCAACGGCCTGCTCGCAAGCAACTACATTACGGTGCAAGTTTCGTTTGGCGGAGCATTTAACTCGAATCAGCCGAATGGCTGGGAGACCGGGCCGGGGGGGATTCGCCGCGTGGCCTGCCGCTACGCCACACTGGCGCAATGGGTACACGACAACATCGCTCAGTCCGGGGCGCCGATGTGTGCGACGGGGAACAGCTCGGGTGGCGCTCTAATTGGCTATGCGCTCGCTCACTACGGAGGCGACTCGATTTTCACTATGGTGGAACCGACCAGCGGTCCCCCATTTTCGCGCATGGACTACGCTTGCGAGTGCAACGTGCCGGATCTGCCGGACCCTTGTGTCTCCGGGCAAGAACTCACGCAGTGTGTTGGAGTACCTGACGCTCAGCACTACCTCGATCCAGCGTATCCTTCGCCGATCTGCTCTCAAGCAGTAACGTCACACAGCACGGCAAATTCGGCGCAGTTTCTTTCCGACAGTATTCTGAGCCCGGGAGCGACCATAAACTATCCCAGTACTTCGGTACACTTCGTGTTTGGTGGTCAGGATCTCAGCAGCGCGCCGGTAATGGGGCAGGAATACGAGGAAGCGATCCAGCCTCCCGGCAATCGCGGGTACGCTTGCGTGGCCGATGCGCTTCACGCCGTACCGAATGTGCCAGATGGAGCAGAGCGAATCCTGAACGACCTATTAACCTATTGCAAGTAGCAAGCAGTTTCTTTTCTTTTCAAACGAAGCAGCGATTGTTTCTAACTCACTGCTCGTTTAACGTCACCGCGTAGCAGGCGCGGATTCCCGCGTTGCTGTAGGCCATTGCTGCGATCGTATGCGGTCCGGCCGCGGCGTTGCTCCAGCTGAAATTGAATGGCGGATTTGTAAGTGTCGCCCGCAAGCTCCAGTCCACATAGAATTCCATCTTGCCGATTCCGTCCTTGTCCGAGGCCGTGGCTGCAACCATAATCGGACTTGTGACCGAAGATTGGTCTGCGGGAGACGTAATCCCGACTGCCGGAAAGCCGCTCGTGTAATTCGTGTCCACAGTACCGTGAACGTCCGCCCGCGCCGCCTGATGGGAGGCGAACGTCTTGCGCTTATTGCTGCGACTGTTATTGTTGTCGTACACAAAATGGGCAGCAGCGTTGTTGGGTAAGTGATACGAGTCGTAATCTGGCGGCGTATTGTCGGCGAAGAAGTTGGGCTGATTGGCCGGATCGTATTGGAAGAACCCGACATCTCCATCCGCACCTGAATCCCAGATTACGGTGTTGTGGTGGAAGGAGTTGCCGGTGGTTGCCAGATATTGGTACGGAGGATAGCTGCTGGACCCGCGGTTGGCCGCGCCCACAGCCCAGCCCCCAATGCCGGCGCCCTCCGGAATTTCTATCACGTTGCAGTAGGCATTCACTCCTGCGCTGGCGCGCACCGCAATCTGAAAGCTCGTGTTGGAGCTGTTCAACCGCGCCCCGTTCCGCTGCACAGTGTTGTTACGGAATGTCGAGATCCCGTAGCCGATTTCCTGCACCAGCCCATCCGCATCCGAGTTATCGGTAATCGTGTTGCCATCCACCAACTCATTCTGGCTGAAGGCGTCAAAGTGGACGCCCGAACCCTCATTGCTTTGGATGGTGTTCCCCCGCAAGACTATGCCGCTGGTGGCTCCGACCTTGATGCCTCCAGCCCCGAAGCCGGGATTGAAGTGGGCATAGTTGTTGTGATTGATTACGTTGCCCTGGATCAGAATGCCGGAGTTAATTGATTCAGTCGAGGGAGCTGACGAGTTTCCTATGCCGCCCCCGATCCCAACCTGGCCGTTATCGTGAACATAGTTGCTGAGTATCTGAATGCCATAGCCCACTCGTACTCCCGCGCCATGGTTTAACCTGACCTCACAATTCTTGACCGTCCAGTTTGCGCCTTGGGTCATGGCATTGGGGCCTTGCGGCCCTCCGATGGCCCCGACCGGATACATGTTTGCGAATTTTTCAATCGTGAGGTACTGGATGGTTACATGGTTCGCGGGGCCGCCGAAAGCGTTGTTGAGCACGCTGGTCTCGACCGTATGACCGGAAGGGTTGTCATGGAAGTAGATAATGCGGTTCGTGTAATCAAACCACCACTGGCCGGTGCCGATGGTTGGCTGAGTAGCCGAGTCCAAGTGCTGCAGGGGTTTGCCGTCGAAAAATAAATCCTCGGGGTAGATGCAGCCCGGCCAACCGGAATCGCAGTTCGGAGGCGCGCCCCGCGCACCCTGCTGGGTTTGCTTGTCGACCTCATAGTTTGTGCCGTCGAACTTAGCTACCGAACCAATCTCGATTGCACCACTGATAAGCACGGAGCACGGACTGTTCGGTGGAGCGCACGGACTTTGGCCGATAAACTGATCGTTGTCCTTGGGGCGGACCGACTGAGACAAACGATAGGTGCCGGGAGCAAAAATGAAGGTCGTGCCCGCAGGCTTGGAATTGACTATCCTGGGCACGTTATCGGTTGGATGCAAAGTGACCTGCGCCCAGCTAACCAGATTGAGTAGAGAAAATACGATCGTGAGATGCCGAATCATCTTTAGTGGCGTGCCACCAAGTGCGCGCCAAAGCTTTGACGCGGACGCATCGCCGTGTCAAGGTCATATTACGCCTTAAGCGTCGAACTCACCGCCTGCCATTCAAGCCCGGCTGGACTGCTTCGACCTCTTCCGCTTTGCTATCTGAAACTACAAGCCTGCCATTCTTCGGCTCTGCGGAGGCCGAACCAGAAACTTTCGCCGGAGTCGCTGAAGCCTGCTGCTTGGCCGCGGTTTTGCCATTCTCGCCAACGGTAGGGAAAAACTGCTTCGGGCGACCGCCTCGCAACTTGATGCGTGCCGGAACTCCGGCGATCGTAATATTGTCGGCAACGTCAGTAATAACCAGGCTGTTGGGCATGATCACGACATTATTCCCGATCTTCACGTCGCCCACTATCTTCGATCCCGCTCCCATATACACGTTATCGCCAATGCTATGGACTCCGCAGCTTACCAGTACGCCCGTTCCCACTGTAAAGTTTTTTCCAATCGTGGTTATTCCGATGAAAACCCCGTAGAAAGTGTGTATCTCGAGGCCGGGACCGATCTCTGCCGTGGGACAGATCACAACTCCTGTCCACATACCTACAAAACGCCGCAGCAGGATTCCGAAAACTTGAAGTGCCTGCCGCACAACAGGAATGTGCACTCGCTTGTGAATCCAATGCTCGAAGCGATACACCATGATCGGTGCCATCCCGATGGTTACAAGGTACCGGATGGTCTCAGTCCATCCATTCCGCTGCCACCAACCTTGCTGGACATCTTGCTTGCGCAGCCTGTCAATGTCGGCGCGCAGATTCTCAAACATTTTTCCTCCGAGTTCTAGGGGACATCAATCAAGACCGCCAGGAAAGGGTTCGCAGTGACCGGTTCTCCGTCTGGCTGGATCTGTTGAGGAATGCAACGGCAAAGCCGGCTTCGTCCGACAAAAGTCCTGGTGGATTTGCACCAGCGTCTGGCAATTATTGTCTAGGTTGTAGTTGGCTTTCCTTTTTCTTGAGCCGATCGCTCACAAAGCTCTCAATGGCATTGATGCTCCGAAAGTTTTCGTTGACTATCTCCTCGTCGGCGATCCGGATGCCGAAATTATCCTCCAGGAAGGAGACCAGCCTGAAAATGACCAGTGAATCGATAACGCCGTTATCCGTGAGCGATTCGTCGTCGGTGGCGACCTCCAGGCCTTTACGCTGCGCGGCATCAACAATGAACTCACGTACTTTTTCTTTGATTTCTTCCATAATAGCCCCTTTAAGTTGTAACTCGAAATTTGCAACCCAATCATCTTACAATCGGCACTGCCCCAACAACATCGCCCGAATATCGCTTAGGGTCGTGCCGCCAGTAATACACGGTCCAGCTTGCCGGTGCTCGTCTTCGGTAAGGTCTCGCGGAATTCAATCAGATCCGGGATCATATATCTCGGCACCCTCTGAGCGCAGTGCTGCTGCAGCTGGGCGGCGGTCAACTTGTCGCCGTTGTGCGCAGCAACGACAGCCTTGATGCGGTTGCTCACTTCTTCGTCGGGGATGGCAACGACGGCGACCTCCTTCACACTGGGATGGCTGAGCAAAGCCGCTTCGATTTCGCCCAGCTCGATGCGGTAGCCGCGGCTCTTGATTTGGCTGTCACGTCGTCCCACGAAGTCGTAGTCGCCGTCATCCCGCGGGATCACGAGATCGCCGGTGCGGTACATCTTCTCTTCGTAATTCGGCTGAAAGCGATTGGGCACCACCATCTGGCGCGTCTTTTCCGCGTCCCCCCAATAGCCGCAGGTGACCGACGGTCCGCGCACGTAGAGTTCGCCCGTCTGGCCGGGCTGAACGAAGTGGTCTTGCTCGTCGACCGCAAACACTTCTGTATTACCGCAGGCACGGCCGATTGGAATCTTCTCCATGCTCGCGAGCTTCGGGCGGTCGACTCGGTAATAGGTGCAGACATTCGTTTCGGTCGGGCCATAAAGATTGTAGAGATCGACTGCGGGCAGCAGCTCAGCCAGCTGCCGAAGATACTTGATCGGGAAAACCTCTCCGGCAAAGAGCACCAGACGCAGATTCCCTAGATTCTGGGCCTTGACATTGCCATGCAGAACCAAATGGACTAGAGCCGAAGGCACTGCATAGCACACACTGATGCGTTGTTCGGCAAGGAACTTTGCCAGGCTGGCGGGAAACAGCAAAGCATCTTCGGGCACCATGTAAACTGCAGCACCAGCTTCTATGGCATTGTAAACGTCGAAGACCGAAAGGTCGAAGTGCAGGGGTGCGTGGCTGGTGAGGTGATCTTCCGGCCGAATCCGAAACGTGTCGGCGCACCACTCGATAAACGTCAGGGCATTCTGGTGCGAGAGCATCACTCCCTTGGGTCGGCCAGTTGAGCCCGAGGTATAAAGAATGTAGGCAAGGTCGAGCGTCGTGGACTGCAGATCCTCGGGCGCAGCGCCAGGGAAGCCGGCTACTTCTTCCCAGGGAATGCCCGGAACCGTTGTGCCTTTGCCGTTCACGCGGTCCGTGAAGACGTTGAATTCCAACTTTTCGACAGTTTCGGTAGCCAGATTATGCAACTTCTCGCGAGTGGTGATCAGGGCCCGAATCCCGCAGTTCTCGATAATGTATTGAATACGCTGCGCGGGCTGTTGCGGGTCCAGAGGCACATAGACGCCGCCCGCCTTCAGCACGCCAAACATGCTCACCACCGATTCCACGGCTTTCGGAAAATAAATGCCAACACGATCGCCCTTGCGGAGGCCGTGTTCGCGCAGCAGATGAGCTAACTGATTGGATTGCTCTTCCAACTCGCGGTAACTCAGGGTCCGACCTCGCGCACAGACCGCAGTGGTTATCCGGATACTTTGCCGCACTCTTGCTAAGAAGTTGCTGAAGAAGATATGCCATTCTGACTCCTGAAAACTTGAACCTACAAACCGTGTAGTCCTGCGATGATCACTTTCTGAATTTCTGTAGTGCCGGAATAAATTTTCCCCGAGACGGCGTCGCGTAACTCCCGCTCGAGTTCGTACTCCGTCATGTAGCCATAGCCGCCGTGAATCTGGATGGCGTCAAGACACGTTTGAATGCAGGCTTCTGCGACATAAGCCTTGGCGATGGCCGCTTCGCGCAACGGATGTTTGCCCTGCTTCTTGAGCCATGCCGCTTTATAAAGTACCAGCCGCGATGTCTCGAGCCGGATGTCCATTTCCGCCACCTTGTTCGCGATCGGCGCGAACTTGCCAATGGCCTGGCCGAACTGCTTTCGCTCGCCGGCATATTTTACGCAAGTTTCCAGAATGCGCTGCATCGCACCCAAGTGACTAGCGAGTATGCAGATCCGCTCCCATTCCATTGACGCGGTGAAGATAGCCGTGCCCGCGCCCTCTTTTCCCAGAACATTTTCCACCGGCACTTCGCAATCGACAAAGGCCAACTCTGCCATAGGCGATGTGCGCAAACCCATCTTGTGCAGCTTCCCGCTAACCGTAAATCCTGGCGTACCTTTCTCGATGATGAAACCGGTGATGCCGGCGGCGCCCTTCGCAGGGTCCACGTTAGCGAAGACGATCATTACATCGGCGATCTGAGCGTTAGTAATGAACGTCTTCGAGCCGTTGATCACGTAGCGGTCGCCCTTGCGCTCGGCGCGCGATTTCAGGCTGAACGCATCGGAACCGGCTTGCGGCTCGGTAATAGCGTGAATGCCCACCCATTCACCGCTCGTGAGCCGGGGCAGATAACGTTGCTTCTGCGCCTCCGTACCGAACATCAGAAAGGGAATCTCGGTGGTCCACATGTGGGCGTTGATCGAGAAGATCAGCCCGTTGTCGCGACAGCCGTATCCCAGAGCCTCCAAGGCGCACGCGGTGGTGAGAATGTCCGCCCCCTGACCACCGTATTCTGGAGGCACTGGAAGGCCGTGAATGCCCATCTCGGCGCACTTTTTCCAGCCTTCCCGATCGAAGGCCTCTTCGCGGTCCTGTTCGATAAGGTTCTTATTCAGCTCTTGTTTGGCAAAACTGATGATCGACTTGCGCAACGCGAGTTGTTCTTCACTCCAGGAAAAATCCAAAAGTCTCTCCCTTTCGTTTTACTTGGGATACCTCGGTATCGTCGGCCGGACCGCATCATTGCGCAACGCAAGGCGCCTCGCCCGGTTCTCTAGGCACGTCGAGAACGCGTGGATTGCTAGTTCGGAAAGAATGCAACCGTGCTGGCACAATACTTACCAGCAGGAGCAACTGTGTACCAACTTGCCTGATGAGTCCCCGCGCCGGACGAATTGCTGGTGATGTGAGCCCACCCGTTCCCTCCTGTTTTAAAATCATTCGTGAACTCGTTGCCGGTACTGATCCCGGACAATGTAGCCTTACCGGCAAATAGGACGGAGACGATAAAGTCGCCAGCCTGCGTGGTGGTCACCGCCGGCCCAAGAGTGTTCTGCACCACGGTTCCCGTGGAAGTGTTAGTTGCGTCAGGGGCAAACATTGACACTCCTGAAACCTCCCAAACAGTAATTTCAACGTGAGTTGGGGAACCGACAAACGTAGGAGTTACTATTGTAGCGCCAGGCTTCGAATTCACCGCGTACCAAATTTCCGTTGACAGCCCGCTCAGAGTAGACCTAGCGCCAGCCGAAATATAGAGGCTGCTGCCGCCAGTTGCATTGTCGGAAACTCCAGCAACCGAAGCGTTGGCGTTCATCATGATCGCTACTGCAAGCAAATGTCCCGTCCCGGTTGCTGGAATCGTAAGATTGCTGATCGGATTCCCAGTATTCGATGCCATGTTAACCACGGCCCACGGGAGCGGGGAGGTACAAGATGGAAAGCTGAAAGAAGCGATT
Source organism: uncultured Acidobacteriota bacterium (assembly GCA_963761915.1). Lineage (GTDB taxonomy): Bacteria > Acidobacteriota > Terriglobia > Terriglobales > Acidobacteriaceae > Sulfotelmatobacter. The sequence continues at coordinate 104,026 of CAVXIO010000002.1, read as the reverse complement.
CGAGTACTCCAATGCGTACCCAACGTCGGCTGATATTCGTTCATATACCAGAAGGTGCAGTCGTCGGTTGAGTCAATCACCATGCTGCTGTAGTCGCCCCAACTGCTGGAATTGATCTGCGAACTGTGAGCAACGCTCGCCGAGGATAAAACATCGATCTCGCTCTCCATCTGACCCAAGGCATCGCTGGGAACGCGACCTGTGTATCGAATGGAGGGGTTCAGCGTGGAGCTGGAGACGCTATAACCCAAAGCAATATCCCCAAGTTTGTCCATGGCAATGCTGCCCATCCAACGATAGCTGGAGTCAGGGGCGTAGGTTCCCTGCTGGTAAAGTCCGAAACCGGCTGTGGTTTTTTGCAATTCGTACCAGCGGATACCGGTGTTGTTTGGTGCTGTCCCGGTGTTGACGGTGTGACTGGCGAGGAGAGACTCGTGATCCGCGAAATGCCTGTAGGCGAGCCGGTACATTACACGGTCCTCATAAGAGTTAAGCATCTGCTGGGTTCCGGCCTGGGGGATGCAGGGGCCGTCCACCTGGCCAAGGGGCGGGGCAGACTCGCCGCATAGATCGGTGAACGCCGCAACCGGGATGTTTGTCGGACCGGTAAACGTGGAATTGCTGGGGGTCGTCCAATCCACGTGAAACTGCCAGAGGTCGAGAGATTGATCGTTAGCGTCGTAATTAAGAAAGTACGCCGGCGACCCGGTCGGGGGCGGGACCTTTCCGTCCAAGTCTCCCGGCAACAGAACGTCGTAAGCCACACTGATGTTCGTGAAACACTGCATGGTGGCTGCAGCGCTGGCCAGCATACTATTGCGGTCTAAGGCGCAGGCCGCGGCACCGACAAAACCTACGGAGTTATATTGGTTGTAAGAGACGTAGTAACCATCCGGCCAAACCCCCATCTTGGGATAGTCGGGATCTACCCTATTGGGTATCGTGAACTGGTAGAGATCCCAGCCGCCGGTGATTGCGTCCGAAGTGTTTGATACCGCAACACACAGATAGAACGGCGCTTGGAATTCCGGCATCATCATTACCCAGCGTTGTGCCAATTTGTCAAATTGGACGATGGGGTCAAGGTTATTGTGGTTATAGCAAGGTCCGCCTAGAGCCTGCCACAAGGTATTCCCGGCAGCCGGGCCATAAGCCAGACTACCGTTGGATTTATCGAACACCGCAAAGGAATAGTTAATCCACTCGACAAACTGGGTTGGTCCCACGTTCCCGTTAGTATCGGGAACAGCAAATTGGTCGACGAATCCGTTCAAGCCGGTCCCAATGCCGAGAAAGTTTTGTCCTGGAGTCGTCGAAAGAGTGGAAAGACCGGAGGGAAGGGCTTCGTCGGGCGATTCCTGAAGGACTGAATCTTTGACGAGGCCGGTGGCGCGCGGTCCATGTACTGGAAAGTCGTCGCCGTCAGGAAGCAAACTTAGCTGTTCTGACGGCGGAGGAATCGGAACGACTTGGCTTAGCGGCGGTGCAAAAGCATGCTTAGTGGCCTTGACGACGACAGTATTGGATTGGACTTGTGCGCGACCAACGGACGCTGCCGCCAGAAGCACTCCCATAACGAGGGTCCAAAAAACCAACAGCCGCAATTGGATCGCTTTCATATTGCTTCCCCAGGGTTCTTGTTTCTTGCTTGACGAGTCAGAAAGGTCGACGACCAAATCATCTTCTTTGAGACTGGCTCAGACGGAAAAGCTCACAATTCGCCCACTTGTAAGGATAGAGAAAACATCGGGGCGGCATGGTTGCACCGGGTCACTGAGCTCAGAAGAACGCTACGGTGCTGGCACAATATTTTCCAGCAGGAGCAGTAGTATACCAACTAGCCTGATGAGTACCCGCGCTGGCCGAATTGCTGGTGATATGCGCCCAACCGTTTCCACCTGTTTTAAAATCATCCGTGAACTCGTTCCCGGTACTAATTCTGCTGAAAGCGGCGCTGTTGGCATAGAGGATGGATACGATGAAGTCCCCAACCTGCGTGGTAGTAACCGCAGGTCCAGGAGTGTCATTCTGAACTACGCTTCCGCTGGAAATGTTGGTTGCGTCAGGGCGCAAGGTTGAAACTCCTGACACTTCCCAAACTGTAATCTGAACGCGAGTAGGCGAACCCACTAATGTCGGAGTTATAACTGTAGCGCCAGGGTTTGAATTCACCGCATACCAAATCTCCGCCGAGCCGGCACCGAGGGTAGCTCGGGCGCCTGCCGAGACATAGGTGTTGCTTCCGCCAGTCGCGTTGTCGGAAATGCTCGAGACCGTCGTGCTCCCATTGAGCATCAGCGCTACCGCAATCAAGTGCCCGGAGCCCGTTGCCGGAATTGTGAGGGTTGTGATATTCCCAGCATTCGACGTTTTGTTGACGATAGCCCAGGAAGGAAGAGCCGTAAATGTAGCCGTCGGACTCAGGTTGCTGTTCATCACCAAATTACAAGGGTTGCCCCCACTGCAGCCCCCACTCCATCCCGAAAACCCCCAGCCGCTTGCCGCAGTGGCGTTCAGCGTAACCGAACTGCCATTCGCGTAAACGGCACTACAGGCGCCGGTGCCATTGATACAGTTGATCTCGCCGTCCGTGCTGGTAACAGTTCCTTGCCCCGCCTCGTTCACCGTGAGCGTATAGTTCTGCGACGCGAATGTAGCCGTCGCACTCACATTACTGTTCATAACCAAGCTGCAAGGATTGCCCCCACTGCACCCCCCGCTCCATCCTGAAAACGTCCAACTGCTCCCCGCAGTGGCGTTCAGCGTAACCGAACTACCGCTCGAGTAGACTGCGCTACAGCCCCCGCTTCCATTGGTGCAGTTGATCTTGCCATCAGCGCTGGTGACGGTTCCCTGCCCCACCTCGCTGACCGTAAGCGTGTAGTTCTGGGTAGAGGCGCAGGACGGGAAGCTGAAGGAAGCGATTCGAGTGTTCCAACGGTTACCAAGCGTTGACTGATATTGGGTCGTATACCAGAACGTGCAGTCATCGGTCGGGTCAATAGCCATGCTGCTATAGTCGCCCCAACGGAAGGTGTTGGTCTGCGAGCCGTGCGCAACACCTGCCGAGGACAAAATTTCGATTTCGCTCTCCATCTGACCTAAAGGATCACTGGGCACGCGACCTGTGTACGCAATCGAGGGACTCATCGTGCTGCTGGAGATGCTATAGCCCAAAGCGATATCGCCCGACTGGTCCATTGCGATGCTACCCATCCAGCGATAGTTGGAATCCGGCGCATAGGTACCTTGTTGGTAGAGCCCAAAAGTCCCCTGAGTGTTCTGCAATTCGTACCAGCGGACACCGGTTTGCGTGGTGCTAGTCCCGATGCTGACCGTGTGGTTGACAAGTAGAGACTGGTGATCTGGAAAGTTGCGATAGGCGAGCCGGTACATCACCCGGTCTGCCATGGAATCAAGCATCTGCGACGTACTTGCTTGCGGAATGCATGCCCCGGTCCTGTAGTTGAGTTCCAAGGCGGTTTCTCCGCAAGCCTCGGTGAATGCCGCCACCGGGATGTTCGTCGGGCCGGTGAACGTCGTATTAGCCGGGGTCGTCCAATCTACATGGAACTGCCAGAGGTCAAGAGATTGCGTGTTCGAATAGTCGAAATTGAGAAAGTATTCCGGTGAGTTAACCGGCGGCGGAGTTATCCCGTCTACATCTGCAGGCAGCAGGCCGCCGTAAGTGGTGCTGATGTTCGTGAAACACTGCATTGTGGGTGCGGGAACGCCATTCAACATGCTATTGCGGTCTACCACACAGGCCGCCGCACCCATGAAATTAAGGTTATCTTCTTGGTTATAAGAAACGTAGTAACCATCCGGCCAAACGCCCCACTTGGGGTAATCTCCCCCATATCGGCACCTGCACTGCGTAATCACGGGAAGCTCAAACGCGTAAAGATTCCATCCGCCATTGATTGCGTCCGACGTGGTCGACACGGCAACACAGACGTAAGAGGGCGCGGCGAAAACCGGCATCATCATCACCCAGCGGTTTGCCAGCTTATCAAATTGGGCGATAGGATCCAGATTGTCATTGGCGGCGCAAGCCCCTCCGAGAGCCTGCCAGAGAGTGTTCCCGTTAGCCGGTCCATAGGCCACGCTGCCATCCGATTTGTTGAATACCACAAAGGACTCGTTGACCCACTGGACAAACTGCGTTGGTCCAGCGGCCCCGTTGGCGTCCGGAACGACCGCTTGTTCGGTGTAACCAGGAAAACCATACCCGATACCGAGAATGTTTAGTCCCTGAATCGTGGAGAGAGTGGAGAGACCAGAACTAGGGACTGTGTCAGGTGCTGCTTGCAGGACCGAATCCTCGATTGGGCTTTTAGAGCGCGTTGCCTGCGTTTGCGAGCCGTCCTCTTCTTCGTCGGAAGAAATCGCTCGAGGAGGCATAGGCAGCATCTGGCTTAACGGAGGGGCAAAAGCATGCTTGGCAGCCTTGACCACGACCGCATTCGATTGCGCCCAACTGAAGGACGCCTCCGCAAGCAACATCGCGCCAACCAGCGCCCAGGCACCTAACAATCGAAATCGTGTCTTCTTCATATCCTCTTCGTGGATCCTTGTTGATGGAATTGATGAAACAGAAGGTGAAACCTGTCGCACTACCCTTTGCTCTGAGCGATTCCTTTGCGCGGCACTAAGTGAACCCACAGATGCCATCCGAGAACTCCCGCGAGCGGCTTAAGGCGCGAGACGGGCAGCGGCGGGGCGTGCATAAAGTCCTGATAGCTGCGCTCAATTTGGAAGTTTGTAAAATCGGCGCGGACGGTCGCCAGATCGTATACCTTGCTATAAGGATTTTCCGGACCGTCCGTATTGCGATGGATGAAGTTCGACATCTTCAGATATCGCCCCAACCCTTCTCTTCTAGCATTTGCAAGATGTCCGCCGACGATGCCGCCAGGTCTCGCCCCAATCACGTAGAGCGGGACGATTGCCACCCGGCGCACAACCGCAATAGCCACAAGATAATTCAGGGAGCGGCGTGCGTACAGCATTGCGATGAGGCGCCCATCCGGTTTCAGAACGCGGGCGATTTCGCGCTGCGCTGTTCTCACATCGGGAATGTGGTGGAGGACCCCGTGGGAAAAAACCATATCAAAGCTGCTGTCGGCAAACGGAATTGCCAAAGCACTGCCGCATTCCAGCCGGTCGTGAGGAAGTCCTCTCAGGCGCAGGCGCGTGGACACGCGTTCAACTGACTCAGGCGTCAGATCCAATCCTGACCAGATGGCGCCACGCCTAATGATTTGCTCGGAATCCGCACCCTGCCCAAGGCCGATCTCAAGGACGCGCTTCCCTTTGAAGTCGATTGCGTCCAGCCGGCGCAGAATATGCCCTTCGCGGGCGTAGCGAAATTTGTCATAGCGTTGGAAAAACGCTTCGTAATCTTCCCTGAGACTCTCAACTTGATGGTCACCGCAAGGGTGAGCGTCCCAGAAGTCACGAATGTCTTGCTCACTCGGCATTGTCGAGGTCACCATTGTTTCTTTTCTCCAATTCAAATTCTGGTCAATGAAAATTTCGGGGATGCGACGTCATTCATTCGGTTGGACGGCCTAGGTCGCAGCTATACCTGCACCACGCAGTTCGATCTCACGGATTCCATTGCTGCGAACGTTACGCGGGATGTTGCTGCCAACGACTCGATATTAATGGGCGATCCCCCGCCGGATTCAAAACCGTCAAGCAAGGCTTTCATCTCCGCTGCGTGCCCTTTATCGCCCGAGAATGATGTGCTCGATTTCTTCCGGCCAATTGCGCATTCGAGTTTCTTGAAGTTCCACATGCGTGCCGTTTTTGACTCCCCAAACACTTCCAGGTATTCCTTCTCGACCGCAGTGGCGCCATTGGCCAGGTAGTGAATCGTGCCGACAGAACCATCGGCGAAGGTGATGGTGAGCAAAACATTGTCCTTGTTGTAGCGGCGGGCGGTGTCAGTCGGACCGACGGCGTGAACGCTGGTGGGTAGCGCTCCGCAAAGGAATTGCATCACGTCTACGAAGTGGCCACCTTCCCCAATGAAGCGACCACCCTGGTCGGGATGCTGCATCCAGTGCGTAGATGGAGTGAACCCGGCGTTTACGCGATAGTGCATGGCCAGCGGCTCCGTGCGTCCGACAAATAATCGCTGGATGGCGAGGATCGGTTCGGAAAAACGCCGGTTATAGCCAACCATCAACAGCGGTGTGGTTCCCGCGCGTTTGGCTTCGGCGTAAGCATCCAGAACGGCTTCGAGCTCTTCGTTGTTTAAGGCTAAGGGCTTTTCGACGAAAACGCTCCTGCCGGCACGCAAAGCCTCTGTCACATATCGCCCATGGGAGTCGTGACGCGAAGTCACGAATACCAGGTTTACATCCTTGTCGTTAATGATCTCAGTCGCATCGGTGGAGCAGAATTCGAACTTGTACTTTTCTGCCGTGTTCTTGGCGTTCACCGGCTTCGTGGTGGCGAGACCCCGCAGCCGCGGAGCAAGCTTCAAGAGCGGCGGCAACAACATTGATTGCGTAAAATTACCGGCTCCGATAAAACCGAGAACCGCTCGTCGCCCGGGGGCGGGCCCGCTTCCGGATCGCAACTCGATACGGCGCGAAATCGCCGATTCGTCGCTCGTATCCGAGTACTGGATCAAAATACCGAGATAGCGCTCCTGCACTTTGCCGGTGATGATGTCATAGGCACGCAGACTTTCCTCGACTGGAATTTTGTGCGTGATCAGCGCCGCCACGTTGAGCTTCCGCTGCGCCATCATATCCAGCACAGCTTCCATGTTGCGGTTTTCTGTCCAGCGCACGAATCCGAGGGGATAGTCCTGCCCGCGCTCCTCGTAGTCAGGATCGTAGCGGCCCGGCCCGTAGGAGCAGGACATGCGGAAGTTAATTTCCTTCTCGTAGAACGGAGAACGAGGGATATTCATTCCCACTGCGCCCAAAGCAACTACAGTGCCCCGTTTGCGGGCACACTGGATTGCCAATTCCACGGGCTCGTTGGAAGTGGTCGCCGCAGTGATGACAACAGCATCAGCGCCATAACCGCGGGTGAAGCTTTGTACTTCGAGGAGAGCATCGTGGTCGCTGATGACACAGCGATCACATCCAAGTGTTAGCGCCAGGTCGAAGTTTCGCGGAGCGATATCCATCCCAATCACCCGGCAACCGCTCGCCTTCAGCAACTGAACCGTGATCAGCCCGATCAGCCCTAATCCGATGACGGCTACCTGCTCGCCCACACGAACGTCCGCCTGGCGTACTCCTTGCATTGCGATAGCGCAGACCGTGGTGAACGCTGCTTCATCGAAGCCAACTTCATCCGGCACTTTGACGACCAAGTTGCGTGGAACCGAAACGATCTCCGCGTGCGACGCATAGCCCACGCCCGCGCAAGCCACACGATCCCCTACCTTAATGTCGTCCACTGCGGATTCAACAACCACGCCAGCGCAGCTATACCCCAGCTCCTTGAAATTGTCGAGCCGTTCCCGCACCTTTTGGTAGGTAGACAGCAATCCGTCGCGCTTGAAGTTGTCAATCACCTGGCGAACCAGATCCGGCCGGGAGCGTGCCTTCTGCAGCATCGATGCCTGGGCGGTTTCAACCGACGTCCGCTCCGTGCCGGCGCTGATCAGCGAGAACACGTTGCGCACAAGCACGCTACCCGGCCGAAGTTTCGGCGCAGGCAACTCATCCACCGTGATCTCCCCGGTCTTCTGGTACTGGGTTATCTGAAGCAACTGATGCATCCTTTCAATGCATGCTCTTGCAATTCTAGTCTTTCAGTTGGTTAGTTCTGGAAGAACGTGCGGAACCAGATCTCGTTCGTCAGTAAAGTCCAGATCTGATACGCGTTGTCTTCCAGTCCCTGTTTGTCGCGTGCGATCATTCCCGTGACGTATTCCGGATTGTATAACCCCCGAGCGCGCAAAGACTGCTCGGAAAGCAGGTCGCCGATCATTGTCGAAAGCGGTCCGCGGACCCAGGAGCGCAACGGCGAAGCGAACGGCGCTTTCGGCCGATTGATGATGTTATCCGGCAGGTACTTTGCCGCAACCTTTTTCAGGAGGTATTTCTGGGTGACCCGGTGGATGCGCTCTCGCGGATGGACAGAGAACATGAACTCGACGATACGGTGGTCGATCAGCGGCGGTCGGCTCTCAATGCTCGCGGCCATGGAGGCCTTGTCAGAATAAGTCAGATTGTGCTCTGGCAGGAAAACAAGAGTGTCGTTAAGGCACATCTGCGTCAGATACGACAGCCCATTTCCGTTGAAGCGCGGAGCCTGCGACTTGAAAAAGTGCGAATCGTAATAAGACATCCCGCTGCTGAACAATCGCGAAAACTGATCAGGCGTCAGCGAAAGGTCAGACATCAAGTAGCGGTCGCTGCGCGGGGCCGAGGCAAAGGACAAGAACCGCTTACCCCAGCGGACCTGCTTTAACCCACGCGTCGAAGTGGCAACAGGAATTAAGTTCGCGGCGTGCTGCACCGCGCGTCGAACTAGCCCGGGCACGATGGCCTGGTAGCTCTCTGCCGTTAAGCAGGCTAGTTGTTTGCGATAGCCGCCAAAAACTTCATCGCCGCCCATTCCATTCAGCAACACCACAATGCCCAAATCCCGTGCCGCCTGCGAGATGAGATAGGTGTTGATGGCGGCGGGATCCGACAAAGGTTCATCCAGATGCCACACCATCTTGGGCAGCAGTTCCTCGATCTGCGGCTGAATCTCTAGCTCGTGATAGGCGAATCCGAATTGCTTCGCGACCTGCCGGGCATAGTCCCAGTCCGGCGTCATGCGCTCGAACTTCTGATCCTCCGAGGAAAACTTGATGGTAAAGGCATGCACCGTCTGCTCGGTGTGGACACGCATCAGCGCGCTCACGATTGAGGAATCCAATCCCCCGCTCAGGAACACGCCCACCGGAACGTCGGCCCTCATCTGCAAACGGACCGAGTCGCACAGCAACGCATCCAGTTCTTCGATCAGCGCAGCTTCGCCGGCGGGCCGCTCACTGGGATGTAGACTCCAGTACTCCCGCACCGCCAGGTTCCCGTCTTGCAGCGTCATACAGTGACCGGCAGGCAATTTCAGAATGTCCTTGAATCCAGTGAATGGAGATACCTGAAAGCGCGCCGGCGTATGCAGTGCGTTCAGATCGGGCCGCTTGGCTACCAGCGTAGAGCTAAGAATCGCCTTGATCTCAGACGAAAAAACCAGGCAGCCGTTTTGGAAATGGTAGTAGAACGGCTTAATCCCGAGGCGGTCGCGCGCCGCAAACAGCTTCCGCTTCCGCGAATCGTAAATCGCGAACGCAAACATGCCGTTCAACTTGTGCAGGCACTCTTCACCCCAGTATTGATACGCATACAACAGGATTTCAGTGTCGCTCTGTGACCGCAGGCGCACGCCCTTGGCCACCAGTTCCTCGCCGAGTTCCTTGTAGTTGTAAATCTCACCGTTGAAGACGATCCACAGGTCGCCAGCTTCGTTCGACATCGGCTGATGACCGGCAGGGGAAAGATCAATGATCGACAAGCGCCGGTGTGCTAATCCCGACGAGGAATCAGCAAACCATTTAATTCCGGCGTCGTCTGGCCCGCGATGAGCAATGGTATCGCTCATGCGCTCCAGCAGTTGCGCATCTCCGCCGTTAATGAGTCCAGCTATTCCACACATAAAATTAATTCGTTTCTTGTAGTGAACTGATTAGCCCTGAACATCGGCGTCACTCACGGGTTCGGCAGACTTGGTCAATGGCTGGCGTATACGTGCCGGACGGTCAAGCAGCTGTCGATAGGTCGCAATCAGCTGCTTTTCAGAGTTCTCCCACGCCAGTTCATCGCGGAAACGCCCGCGAGCAAACTGCGACATGGTGTGCCGCCGTTCGACATCAAGCAACAACTCTCGAATGGCGCGCGCCAGAGCAGCATCGTCATTTCCCTTGACATAGACAGCTGCTGATTCGGCGGAACGGCGGTGTTCCAACAAGTCAAATGCCACAATCGGTCGGCCGAATGCCATGTACTCGATGATTTTGTTCATCGTGGACATATTGCTCCACTCGGTGAACGGATCGGGATCGACACCCAGGTCAGCGGTGGAGAGATACGCCCACAGCTGTTCGTCTGGAATGCGGCCTGTGAAAGACACCGCCGCGCCCAATCCCATCTCCTCGGCCATGGCTTTCATCCGAGGCTGGTCGGGTCCTCCACCGACAAAGGCGAATAGCGTGTCATCGGGCGCTGTCTTGAGGTAGATCTGAATCGCGCGGAGTACATGAACCACGCCATCCTGTTCACACATTTCGCCCAAATACATGACCATATACGGGCGACCGCGTTTCAGTTTCGGCGATGGCGTGTGGATATCGGCCCATCCACATCGAGGCCCGCTCCGAACCACGGTGACGGTTTCGTCGGCAATACCACCCCGTTGCAACGCGATCGCCCTGTGAGACTCATTCACGGCAATCACCGCGTGCGCCGACCGTAATGTCATCCGTTCCAGTAGCAGCAGGCCGCGATACAGCATTCCCGAACGCGAACGCCCCTTGGCGACATACATTTCCGGGCAGAGATCGTGATGATCGAATACGAACTTCACTCCCAATGGCCGGAATAGCATCGCCAATGCGAAGAACGTATCCGGCGGATTGCAGGCATGGATGGCGTGGAACGGGCGGTGCACGTATGCCTTCAGCGCCAGGCACAAGGAAGCCAGCCAACAATATACGAACTCAACGAAATAGCCGAGTACGCCCTTGTCGGCCTCATAGATCAGCGGGTAGCGATAAACATCTATATCATCCAGCCGTTCATAAGCAGCGGTGCAATTTCCCTTCTTCGGGCAGATGACGGCCACGCCGAATCCGTGGCGCCGCAGGCTGGTCGCTTCCTGCCAGACGCGCCGATCAAATGGTACCGGCAGGTTCTGTACGATGATCAGAATGTTGCGATTAGGCTGCATATCCGGGCACCAGTTCGCGTTCAAGTAGGGCAGTTTGCGTTTCGATTTGGTAGGCGGACAAGTCGATGATGGGCGCGCGCGTGGTCTCGAGCAGCTCGGCCACTCCTTCGAAGTGGTGACCGACGATGAGGAGCTCAGCATCGCTCAATTCATCGAGCGAGGGCACCAACAGACGAGACAAATGCGGGATGACGCCATTGATGTATTCCTTGTTTGCGCCAGTCAATCGCGCAGCTATGACGTTGGGATCATAAATGCTCAGTTGATAGCCCTTACCCAGCAAGCGCTCGGCTAATTCGACAAAGGGACTTTCTCGCAGGTCATCGGTGTTTGATTTGAAGCTAAGGCCAATCAGGCCGAGGCGCCGCCTGCCGGTCGCCCGGATCTTTTGGAATGCCCGTTCGACCACCCGTTCATTACTCGACAATATCGCTGCCATCAGTGGCAAGTCCAAATCAAGTTCCTTGCCCGCATGGAGGATGGCGCGAACGTCCTTAGGAAGGCACGAGCCACCAAAAGCGAAGCCGGGCATGAGATAACGCCGCGAAATGTTGAGCTTGGTATCGCTGCAAAAGACATTCATTACGGCTTCCGCATCGACTTCAGACTGCTGGCAGACTGCCGCGATTTCGTTGGCGAAGGCAACCTTCAAAGCATGAAAGGCATTGCTGGCGTACTTCACCATAAGCGCGTCTTTTGGTTTGAGCGCGACGATGGGAGACGACTGTTCGGAATAGAGTGAGCGCAATGTGCCTTCCGCTGCTGCATTCTCGGTCCCCAGAACGGTGAAGGGCGGCTCTTCGAAATCACGGATTGCGGTGCCTTCTCTCAGGAATTCAGGATTGGCGCACAACTCCACTAGTCCCGAGGCCTCCGACTCGAATATGTAGCGGCAGTCGTCGAATATGGATGGCAACACACTGCTGCGAATCACCACGATCTGCTGCTTGCCAAGTTTCGAGAGCGCCATGGCGATCTGCTTACATGCACGAAATAAATGAGCGGGATCGATCTGGCCATTGGGGCGGCTTGGAGTGGCCACGGCAACGAAACATAACTCTGTTTCACGCAACGCCTCTTCGATGTCAATGGTCGCGTGGAGGCGCTGGGAGCGGCGTCCTTGGGCAACTTTTTCGGCGAGCCCGGTCTCAACGATCGGAGAACAGCCTTCGTTGATGATCCTTACTTTCTCGGCGTTTACGTCGACGCCCCAGACGCGGTGTCCCGCGCTGGCCAAGCAGGCTGCCGACACTGTGCCCACATACCCCAGACCGACAATGCTGATGTTCATGAGTTCACCTTGAGATGAGTGCGGATTGTTGTTGGGCCATCGATTACCGCGTGAATGCGCAACGTCACGATGGGGTGTTTCTGGTTGAACCGGCGCGAGCGCCAACCAAGGGTGGGATTCTCGGAGCCGCAAATGATCTCCCAGCGCGTAGTACGATCCGGCGAAGAAAACACGATTTTTCGTTGACGCCAGCCCACCTCGGCCTCGCCGTCGATGACTTTGAGAACGGAGGCGTCTTCATGCATATGGAAGAACAATTCGACTTCGTGCCTTCCGGCACATTGAAAACCATCTTCGATGTTTAGACTCCCGCTCGCACGGTCGAGAGATACCGTACGCCGGTGGGTAACGGGTTCAGGCAAGCGTTTATAGCCGTCGTGTTCGGCCTCAATTGTCACTTTTCCGGAACTGTCTTCAAACCGCAGAAGTCGCGCGTTAGCCTTGGAACTCCACAGAAAGCGGCCGGCCATTTCAGACTGGTTGCGGCCATCAACGCGAGCCGTATTGTGTGCCGCCGTGCTGCGGAAAAAAGTGCGCCACTCAGGATGTGAATGATAGGCATAGGTGCCGGCATCAACCAGAAAGTATTCGTCGTCGATGGATAGCCAAAGTGACAACGCATCGGCATGACCGTGCGCGGCCGTCGCCCCATACCCAAGCGGACCAAAATCCATTAGCAGCCGTAGGCTGCCGTCGTGCGTGCTTACACAGGCCAAGCCAGCGTCAGGAAACAATTCGCGTGGCGATGCAGCGGTCCGTGGGCCCTGATCGAGATTTCCGATCAAGTCAGGAACGAGCGCTCGCGTCGCCGCCGTGGCCGTGCCGCCGAAGCGCAACCACTGAGGTTCAGCAAAGAGCAGTCCCGCCAACTGCATGCAAACCTCTAGCGCGCTTTCGCTTCCCGATAATACGAACCCACGCGCATCATCGGAATCGCCGTACCACGGTAGATCTCCGCTCGATGTAGCAATAGCATCTAGAAAGCCGGCCATTCGCCGTAAGCGCTGGGCATACTCGTCACTGAATGGCGATCTCGTGTTGCGGCCAACGGCGAAGGCAAGCAGCAGCAACTCCATCGTAAAGAGATGGTACGACGTGGCCTGCTCACGGTTCACCCCGTCTTCGCCAACCTGCAGGCGAATTTCGCGCTCCAATGATTTCTGCGCAACACTGCGCCAGGCGCTGCACTCCGCCCAGAAATCGAAGCAGGACGCACCTACGAACAAACCAACCAGTTCTCCAATCAAGTGGTTGTTTGCCGATGAGTGGAGGCTCAGTTTGTTGGCGATGTGCCTCAGGTGCAGATAGATCGAGTCGAGCCAGCGTTGGCGGAAATCCTCATCGCTCGCGACATGGTCGGCGATGCGCGGATATAACAGAGCCCACGAGATGACCCGTTCGGCCAGTTCCAGGCTGCTGGTCCAGTTAACGCCGCAAAGATACGGGTTCGCCTGCAGCCATGAATCTATCGACCTTTCTATATAACCTGCGTTCTGTTGCGCGTTCGCGGCAAAAGCCAGCGCGGAGAGATGCTGGTGCCGGCTGGGTTCCCAGACGTACTTGATGTCGCTCACCACGGCAGTGTCGCGGATGTTCAGCGAACCGGCGAAACGTCGTTCGACCTGCCGGCCGTAGCGGTAATCACGATGCCAATCGAAGTCGAAGCCAAGCGGAAACTCGAGATCGAACAGTTGAATGCGCTCCATCGGCTGACCGCCATCGTGAAGTTGTATGGGATAGGACGGAGCGAGAAACGGCCTCCAGTGCGCCGCCGGTACGGCTGGCGTCCGTTTCCAATGTGCCCAGTCAACTGGCAGCATTGCCGCGGAGCGCGCACGCCATACCATTTCAGCTGGCCGCATCGAAGCCAGCCGAGATAAGTACCACCGCACGCCCAACAAATCGATGTCGTCACCATTTACCGCTTTACCGCTCGGTGGAGTTTGGATTCCAGCCATACGAGACTTATTTATCGAACTGATGTGTAGACCTTCTGAGGAAGGGCAGTGTGTTGTTAGCTGCGTCTGGAGTTACCTCCAGGGTGCTTGCGTAGATTTATGACGCGACCGAGGGAGTCGGCACTGCCGGAAAGACCTTATTTGTAAATTGCTTTGTTGAAGGCGGTTCGAGCAAGTGCGCCGCCGAGGGCTTCGCGAGCACGAAATTGTTTATAAACAGGGCGTCGATCCCCGAACAAAAGTAGCTCCGCGCCGCGTCCCGCGGGGTTACAACCAGCGGCTCACCGAATAGATTGAAGGAGGTGTTGACCAGCATGGGAGCAGCTGCATGTTCGCCGAAACTCTTGAGTAGCCGCCAGAACAGTGGATTGCTCTCCTTTTTTACGACGTGCAGGCGTACTTGGCCTCCAGGCAAAAGAAAGCTTTCGGGGAGACATACAGGACCGGGCTGCACTGTGGCCAGCGAATTCATGAACTGGCACTGCTGCGAAGCATCGAAATACCGTGGGCAGTCTTCTTCGGGAACAGAAATGGCAAAGGGGCGAAACCACTCTCGATGCTTGATGAAGTCATTCAGGTTTTCCCGTACGTAAGGAGCCCAGGGCGAAGACAAGACGCTGCGGTTGCCCAGCGCCCGCGGTCCAAACTCGGCCGCACCTTGCATCCAACCCAAGATCTTGCCGGCCGCGAGCAATCGGATGGCGGTTTCTAGTTTCCGATCATCGGTATTTTGCAGCGAATAACGAGCCTTGCAGTTATCCAGCACATCCTTAGTCTGCTGTGGAGTGAATCGCGGTCCCCAGTAAGGGGCGCAGAGAGGATCCACGCGTGGCTTCTTCAACACATTGTGCCAGGCAAGATAAGCCGCGCCGAGCGCGGTTCCGCTATTACCCGGCACTGGAGCTACAAATACATGGTTGGAGCCTAGCTTCTTCTCCAGCGAAGCAACCAGCAGTGAATTCTGGAAAAGGCCCCCGGCGAAGCAAACCGGCAGGTCGCCTTGCTCCCGGCGCAACTTCTCCACCAGTTTCACAATCACCTCGCAGCAGGATTCCTGCACACTGCACGCCAGCGATTGCCGCTGTTGTTCAGTAATCTGGCGGGGATCGGAAGGCAAACCAGCGCGGCGATAGAACTCCGGCGACAACGCCAGCCGGCGGTCAAGGCCACGCCGCACGAAACGATGATCCAGACGGGGCACCGCTGAGCGCGAGCTGCGAAACATCTCCAGCAACAGCCCTTTGAATTCGGGTTCGCCCGCCAGACCGAACCACTGCGCTTTGTGCTCTTCTTTGTGGGCAACGAAACCGGCGAGTTCGGTGACTTGGGAGTAGAGCCATGCCAAAGAATCAGGAAAATAAATGCGACGCAACACACGAATGCGTGTTCCTTCCGCGACGGCCAGCATACCGCAGCAACCGTCACCGTTTTCGTCCATGGTTAGGACCAAGGACTGCTCAAAAGGTGAGGCGTAGAACGAACTGGCGGCATGACAAAGGTGATGATCGAAAGCCACGAGCCGCATCTTGCCGCCAGCCAAGCGTCGAAGTACCCGCAAGTAGTCCATATGGCGAGTGAGATCCCCAACTACATTCAGCTGGTGATAGATGCTGGCGAATGGAGCGGCTGCTGCCATTTTCGCGTCAGACCAGGATTGCCGCAGCCATCCGGAAAATGGCGAACCGGATACCGCCACAGTGACATCCTCCCAACCATGCGTCGTGCTTTCAAGGCAGAAACGGATGGCGGCCAGGGGCAGACCCCGCGTGTCCGCGCGGTCCATCTTGTCGTTTTCAATGGCCGAAGTAATACGGCCACCCTGCAGCAAGGCTGCTGCAGTGTCGTGATCGAAGGAGGATAATCCTAATACGGACATGTGGTTTTCAATTCCGGCGTAGAAGTGCGCGTGCGACGAGCATCCTCGTTATTTGGTTGAGGAGACGAGCGGCCTCTCGAGCATCTTGGGCACAAGTTCAGCCAGATTGGCAGCAACCTTCTGCGTGCCAAGCTCGTTCATGTGGACACCATCGACAAAGTACTTAGCGAAGTTGGTATTGTCAGCCTCGCCGACGCGAAGAATTTGATTACTCCGAAACAACGGAAGTTTATTCTTTTCAGCAAACTGAACGAATCTTTCCTCGAACGGTCCTTCTGAATCGCAGCTGCCAGTCCGTCCGTTAACACTGCAAAACAACAAGAATACTGGTTTCACGTTGCGGGATTGCAAATCCCTGAGCAGGCGATCCAGATATCCCTCATACCGCTGATCTACTTCCTCTTTCGAGAGCACCGCAAAGTTCGTCCCCGGGACCAGGTTCCCCTTCATGCGGTCGTAGTAGCTACGTGCCCACTTCTCTGCAACCAAGTTGTAGAGAGCGAAACTCCGCAGGTAATTCTTGAGCCAGACTCGCCGCGCAAATTCGCTCTTGACTTCCTCGCTACTACCAACCAAATGCCCCAGAAAGCCCTCATTGAAGCTATATCCCACAAAGACCACATCGGGATGAATGCCCCGATTCCATAAATAGAGGAATTTTTCGTCCTCGAACGCTATCGGATAGGCGTCCACACCGCCGTTAAGCACCGAATAGTGGCCGGGAGACTCACGGTCGAGTGCAGCCTGGAGGCGAGCGGGATAGGAATGGCTATCGTCGACACCATAGCCGTATGTAATGGAATCGCCCAAACAAAGAATTGTCTGCCTTCCTGAGTCGATCTTGATGGGTTCGCCTCGAAGCCCGTAGCTGTTAATTATTGAGTGCGACAGGGAAATCTTTTCCACATACGACTGATTGGGAACCGGCGTAAAGAGAAGATTACCTTGTCTTTCGTACTGGAGGGAGCGATGAAAGCTTTGGCAACGTAGACCAAATTCGAGAGCAGTTATCGCAAGAACTAATATCAAACAGGACCGGACTCCATGCGACAAAAGAAAAGATCCCATCGGCTTGGGCACTCCAGGGTCCCGCGCTAGCCGCCGACGGAAGAAAGAGATGTGCCCAAATATCTTCTCGAGTGCGATGAGGCAGTAAGCGAGGTATAAAGCTGCGGCCAGTGGGATAATATTCAGCCAATCCAGTCGGATGTGATGAACGAGAAGCCGGTCGAAACAACAGATGGCCAACAGTGAAACGATCAGCAAATAAGACCAAACCCTTCCCCTGCGGGCGTCGCCGTAGGGAGTTTGGTTAGGCAGGGTCGTCATTGTGAATCTCCAGTAATTTTAGACAGTATTTATGATTCGCTACAGCAGGAGTGTTTGTCGAAGGGGGTGCAAATCTTGTATTGTCACGACTGCTTCAAAACTTCTGAAGTCAAAGCTTGCGACTGCGAGCCTTGTTCCGCCATTGTCTGTCGGTAGATTTCCATCAGCAGGGGATAATTTTTTTCTTCGGTGTACTTGCTTTCGTACTCCAGCCGTGCTTCCCTCCCCATTTGGCGCATCTGCTCGGGGTGATGCCAGGCCCACTCGACTTTCTCTGCCAAATCCTGGGCGTCCCCCGGCGTGAAATGCAAACCGGTACGACCGTCCTCCACAATCTCCTTCATTGCCCCCATCCTGCAACAGATAACCGGGACTCCGGAGGCAAAGGCTTCAACCATGGTGAGACCGAAAGTCTCATACCATTCGCTGGAGAATACCAGGAACCGTGCTCCCCTGATGGTCTCCAGGGTTTGATCGTGGGGTAACGTGCCCCGGAAAGTAATGGAGCTGAGGTTTTCCCTTATCGCTTCTTGTTCCAGTTCATCGCGCTGCGGCCCTCCGCCGACAATTACGAGAGGAATACGGCTGCGCAGTCGACCCCACGCATTCAGCATCGTACTGACACGCTTCTCAGGCGACAGTCGTCCGGCGAATAAAACGTAGTTTCCATTGCCAGAAGATGAGAAGCTTCCATTAGCCCCCAGCAGTGGATCGGGATGCACAAAATTCGGTTTGACGAACATCTTGTGTTCAGGCATCCCTCCCAGCAGAAATTTGCTGCGCGCGAACTCGGTGAGGACAATATAAGACGTAACATCCTGCGTCCACGTATTTCGCCATCGATGAGCCGTGAGCATCAGGGCCACGGCGGCGGTGCTGGCACGAGAGTTGCGATAACAACCGTGCTGGATACCACGCCATAGCGTATGGTCCAAACATTCTTCACAGATTCTGCCATTTCGAAAGAAAGTTCCAACCGGGCACAAAAGCCTGTAATTATGAAGCGTTAACACCACCGGAACGCCCGCTTCCCGGCAGGCCGAATAAATCGACGGTGAGATCATGACCCAGGTGTTATGGACATGAACGATGTCTGGCTTCTCTATGCGCAGTAGTTCCGCAAATTCTCTTCGCGCCTGATCATTCCAGGTAGCTTTTTGTATCAATATCAGCCGCTTTACTCCGGAATAGGAATTCACCTCGAAATTACTGCGGCGGAAAATAACAACTTCATGACCTGCGTGCTCGAGCATTTGCCGCTCGTGCTCGAAGACGATGTCTTCACCTCCTGGTTGCTGGTACTGGCAATGAACGAGGATTATTTTCACGACTTGGAGTTCCCGAGGCGCGCGGCTTGTGGCGATAGAAACCGAATCAGTTCGCAATTCGGGATGTACAGCACATCCTTCCGCTTGCCCACATAGTCCAGGATTTCTCCCAGACCGTTCCACAAACCTAGCTCCTCGATCTCCCGCGAATGGCCGTATAGGTGCCAGACCCCACCGTTCTGCAAGACGGAATCAAAGAGCCTTTTGCCGAGTTCGAGCCAGTTGCCGAGCCTCGTCCGGTTGGCCAGATAAACCTGCAGGCCTTCGATTTTTCGTGCCCTAGCCATGTTCTTGATGTAGTTGAATTGTGGATGGGGAGATATCTGTAATGTGGTCGGCATTTCGAACGGATTAAACTCCAGCCGCGTCGCCAGCATTCGTACCGTCCGCGCACCCCAATAACCAGCCTGCTTGAGAGCGCGCACAACGTTCGAGTCGTAGCGGCCTTTAGGATAGCAGAACATGCGAACCTCACTTCCAAGGATGGCTTCCAGTGCGGGTTTGCAAGGATTTACTTCTTTGTCCAATTCCTCCGCTGACAGCTTCCACAAAGGCTTGTGCGAGAATCCATGAGCGCCTATTTCGAAGCCTTCCGACAACATTTCCCTCAATTCAGCGTGAGTAAGCGCGGGACTTCCCTGGTAGGGAGTAACTGGAACATAAAATGTCCCTCGAACCTTCCGGCAACGGAGCATCTCGGCAAGTCTCAGATCGGTCCGTTCCCCATCATCCCAGCTCGTCGTTACAATTCTTAGTTTTTCCATGCTGATGGGGGCCGGCGAGATGCCTATTTCTGCTCGCCGTGAGCTCGAAATTACGCTTTCTCCATGCTAACCACAAACGGAACCAATCGGCGCTCACCTTTGTTTTTATAGGTCAAATGCCAACGCATCAATCCAAGAGCGAAGCCCATAAAGAAATAGAAAGGAATAGCGCCTGAGGGGAACTCGAAAGCGGCCTCCACCAAACTGCCAATCATAAAAAGCACGTAAAACAGAAAAAACCACAGAACGAAGGCAGAGACTTGCTGGTCATGGCAATAACGTCGTCGCCGAAACGCATAGATAAATCTCTTGATTATGCAAAAATGAAACGCAATCCAAACCGCAAATCCTGTCACTCCCATTCTCGCCAGAAAGCTTAAACTCGAGTTGTGAGGCATTCTCGTAACAGCATTGTTGCCCTCGGCATTGTTCTCATCCATCTCGGTAATCAATGGTTGACCGAACCCTTCCCCGACCACCGGATGTGCGAGGAAATGTTGGAACGCTTCGTCGGCCATGCTGAAGCGACTCCCGATGCTGCTTCCTGGTGTACCCTCAGCCCCCGACATGCTCCGAATGTGTTCCTTAAAGAAATCGAGGTTTATGCGCCCACGCGCCCCGATATTTCAAGGCCGCCGACTGTGGTCGCCAACAAAATTACGATTATCGCTGCAGGAAACAGAAAGAGAAGCTTCGCGAACTTCTTGGCTTCACCTAAGAGTACGAGGATAATAAGAATAAGCACTGTTGCCACGTACACTCGCCTCACCTGAAAGATCGCAACCCCAAGGAATTGCGCGCCCGCAAGAAAGAGCATCATCCATCGTGGGCGCTTGATCACGTAACCTCCGACGCAGATGCAAAACAAGGCTCCTGCCAACAGTAAATCGCCGGTGCCACTGAAATGCCCCAGAATCGGCACCCTAAGAAAGACGCCGCTTGTGGGAGACCAGGACCAGAGCTTTTCACCCCAAGGAAACGTAAAGCCGTAAATCATATTTAGCACGAAGACGATCATCAGCCACTTTGCCAAAAATGGCACACTGTTTGCCTTCATCGCCCACAGAAGACCCAGGAGCATGAAAATGCCGTCGACGCACATTGAACTGTCGCGCACAGCCCAAATCCCGTAGGCAGGAATGTCCACGACCAGGTGGAAAAAAGTTAAGACCAGCAATGCTAAAACGCACATCACAGCAGGTTCTTTTAAGGCCGCTGGCAGCAGATGCCAGCCGCCGTAAACTGCCAAAGCCAAGGAGCCGAACATTAGACCATAACTAATGATGATGGGAAACCCGCCTGCGTGAATCGCCAGATTCTCGAATCCATAATTCAACAGCATGTAGCCGGACACGGCCATCAGCGAGAGCGCTTGCCAGAGTTCCAGGCCAGCCCGCCGCACCTGTACGAGAGCCAACCAGCACAGCCCTAGCGTGGCAGCAGTTGCCAGGCAACCGAGGACGAACCACGGATAAAGAATTGCCACGACGCCAACCAATACAAATAGAGAAAACCGAGCGACATCACCCCCATCAATTTTCGTGAGGCGAGGGCTGGATTTGGGGCTGGTACTCGTACTGGTCACAAGGGTCTTCATGAATTTCTTCGTGGGTTGTCCCGCAGGGACTCTCCGACTTCCGAAAAGTTACCTGCAGATCGACGGCTTACCAGTTATAACTTCGCAGCACTGACAAAATTCAGCACACTGCCTCCTTTAGCAATCCTGATTCGTACCCGGTCGCTGCGAGAGCGTCGCCGGCATACTCCTCAATGATCTTCACCTGGGCCTCGGTGAGCTTACCTCGCCACCCGCCCACGGCACCCTTACGGACGAAGCGGCTTTCTTCCTTCTCGCTCTTACGGCGTCCGAGCAGGATTGATTGCTCCCCAGATCGCTTCGCGTCATCTTCTTTTGCCCGCATCTGCTGCAGGGTATTGTTTTCAATTGCCTTGCGAATAGTTTCGATGTTAGGTGTGATGCCCAGAAATTGCAGCAATTCTCCCACCTTCTGCTCGGGCTTCTGGCGCAGATCCTCATATCGCACCACCAGCAAATTGCCGTTCTTCGCCAGCGGCGATTCCAACCAAGACTTCGAGTGTTCCTGCCAGGAACCCATTTGAAGAGCTTTGCCGCGCAGGAAAGACAACAAAAAGCTTTCAATATCGCCCTTCGAAACCAAAGAAACCATATCCATCGCCGAAAACCCAGCCCAAGTCGACAGGAAAACATCTCTTACGTCGCGGACTAACAACACGGCCTTCTTGTAATCGCTCCGATACTGCTCATGGGTCTTGATGAGTCGACCGCCTCGGGGCAGGATGGGCCGAATCCCTCGGTGCATCTGGATTTCAGGTAGGCGATCTTCGATTTTTCGAAATCCGGCATCCTCTCCGGACAATGCCTCGTACAGGATAAAGCGCAGCCAGGTGCTGCCGGAACGGGGGTAAGAGGCCAGAAATGCATCTTGCGGTTTAAGCCCCAGGTGCCAAGACCACACTAATGGAACGCGGATTTTGCTTCTCGCAGCTTTAGCTCGAACGAGTCGGTAGCCTTGTATCATAAATATATTTTCCTTGAAGTGTATTTTCTTGAAGTGAAACAGTGAAACAGCGATATCAGCGCAGTACAATCTTCACGAACTAGCCGGTTGCCTTCTCCGGCTACTCGCTGGCTGACAGAGCGATAAGAGTTGGAGCCGTTTCTGCGGACTTACGAGCCTTGCGGCGCAGAAAAACCACAGCCGCCACAAACGCTAGGGCTTCTGACAAAGCCATGCTCCAGACCGCGCCTGTAACCCCCAGCGCTCGCGTAAGCGGAATGCCAACGGCCACCGCGACACAGCTTGAAACGGTGACCGCAGCAAACACCAAACGGGGAGACTCCATAGACCGCAACACAATTGAAGGACCAAAAAACGCGCTGCCAAACAGGGATACCAAGGCAACGACGGGCAGCAGATAGACCACCTCCGCGTAGCGGCCAGAGTAAAGTGCGCGAAAAGCGGGGCCGCTAAACAGGAGCAGCACAAGCCAATAGGGAATGGCACATCCAACGCAAAGCACAGTCATCCGCCGCAGAACTATACTGACCCCAGCACTGCCTCTTTCCGCCAGAACGCGCGCGGAATAAGGAAGCATGAGCGAGGAAAGCGCCGCACAAGTCTGTAGCATTGGTGCGGCAAAATTCATTAGCGCCTTAAGTTCGCCGGCCTGCGCCAATCCGGAAAATCGGCTTACGAGGGGATAGAACATGTTGATCGGAATCCACATCATGGCGTTGGCCCCTAACGCCCAGCGGCCGTAACCCCAGTGCCGGCGCCATATTTCTACTACCCCGGGCGCATCTTTGCTGGACGGAAGCCGCAATCCCAAATAGATGAGCAATACTGCGCTGCCTACCAGGCTCCCGAATGCCATGAGCAGCAGCGCGGTCAACGGGGAAAGGAGGCCATGTTTGTAGACCCCAGCCAGTCCTCCCATGGTCAGTGCGCAGTAGAGAACTGCGGCGGCGGCAGAAGGCGCTGGAGAGAGGTTCAAATAAAAGGTTCGCTTAATCAGCCAGAACAGCAAACCCGAAGGCACTGCGAACGCGACACCGATGAATGCCCCCGGCAAGCCGTTCGCGTGCCCCAGCTGAAGCGCAACCCCGGCCGCAATCCCCATCAGTAGGACGATTACGATACTCATCCCAGAATGAATAAAAAGCAACGCCTTCAGATACCCTCGGAGACAATCCCGATAGACGGAACTGCCGAACACCAACATGGGCTCCATCATCAAGGCCTGATGAAAATTCAAAATGAACAGGAATACGGCAAACGCGACCGCATAGCTCCCATATTGCTCGGGCGCCATCCACCGAGCTAGCAGGATGCTTATTACAAAATTGGATCCCGCGAAGACTCCCTGGTCCAGAATCGCGAGCCCACCCTTCATTACCCACGGTATGAGCTTGTCTTTTATGCGTGCCTGATCGATTGGCAAAATCTTTCTCAAGGAGAATCGACTGAGAGTGCTTTCTCCCGCTGCGTTGGCGAGCGGTGTGGGTTCCTGAATTCCTGAGCCGCTCACTAGACCACCTTCTCCAATTGCGACTCGTGAGCAAGAAAAGTTTCTGCGCTGTTCGTGACTCTATTCGCGTAACCGGCCACGGGCATCTCGTGCAGACAGATTTTCAGGTGCTTGGCCACGCTTCGCACTTGCGGCTCGAGAAGAATGTTCTCGTGATTGCCCTGGATTTCATAGATCTCAAGACCCTTGGCCGCATATGTGGTCCAGCCCTGGCGCGGATCCCTCGATTGCCCAAGCGGTTTGTGGTTCGAACGAAACAAAATGACCCGCCCTGGGTAACATCGTGGAGTGTAGTTTCTTGAGGCCTGCAGACAAGCCTTTCGAACTCTCTTGATATTGCGCGGCAGTCTCGCCACGTGCAGCCGCCTGCGGATCGCTCGAATGGGGACGGTGGCAATTCGCCAAAAATGATCCGGCAACTGCGAAGCGGGAGTGCGGAAGAGTTCGGCCAATACCGACAACAAGGCGGGTGCGACTTCGGGCGCGTCCCCAGTTCCCACCGGAGGCTCGCACTGCGTGTCGAACAAAACAACCGTGATTCGATCCTCGCCTTCGGCACTCAGCTGTTGGGCCATTTCGAAAGCTATCGCGCCGCCGAAGGAGTAGCCTCCGAGAACGTAAGGACCTTCCGGCTGAACCCTGCGTATTTCCTTAATGTAGTGAGCAGCCATGTCTTCGGCGCGCGTGGGACAGGAATTTCTCGCGTCCAACCCTTGCGCCTGCAACCCGTAAAAAGGTTGATCCGAGCCGAGGTATCCCGACAGCTCGCGAAACCGAACCACGGTGCCATTCGCACCATGCACACAGAAGAAAGGTGGTTTAGTACCCTCGGTTTGAATCGGCACCAGAGAGGACATCGAAGGCGCCCATTCTTCCTGGCGCAGCAGCACTGCTAACTGCTCGATGGTGGGTGCCTGAAGCAGGGTGGCGATCGGCAGGTTCTTCCCAAATGCCTGCTCGATGCGATTCATTAACTTGACCGCCACCAGAGAATGTCCACCGAGCTCAAAGAAGTTATGCCGGACCCCAATCGGTCGGACGCCTAGCACCGTCTCCCAGATGTATACCAATTGCGACTCGACGACATCGTTGGGCGCGACAAATTTCGCCTTGGGCGCGAGCTCTTCCTGGCCAGGGGCCGGAAGCGCGCGCCGGTTCACTTTGCCATTCGGCGTCAGTGGCATCGCTTTTAACGTGACAAACGCTGACGGCACCATATACTCCGGCAACTTCGCTCTTAGGAAATCGCGCAACTCGCTGCCGGCGGGCATGGATGCTTCCGCGGGAACAAAATATGCCACCAGACGCTGATCGCCCGGGGTGTCCTCGCGGACTACGACCACGGTTTCGTTCACGGCGTTATGCTGTCTCAGCACCGCCTCGATCTCTCCCATTTCGATCCGGAAGCCGCGAATCTTTGTCTGATGGTCGATTCTCCCGAGAAACTCAATATCTCCGCTGGGCAGATAGCGCACCAGGTCCCCGGTCTTGTACAGGCGTGCCCCAGAGCGATGGCTGAACGGATCAGCGATGAATTTCTCCGCAGTAAGCTCGGCACGGTGAAGGTAGCCCTGGGCCAACCCTTCACCTCCGATATGCAGTTCGCCAGCCACACCGATCGGCACTGGCTGCAGCAACTTGTCGAGTATGAAAAGTTGGGTATTTGCAATTGGTTGTCCGATCGTTACCGCTCCCTTGCCCGGCTCAACCTTACAGGTCGTTGACCAAATCGTAGTCTCCGTAGGACCGTACATGTTCCACAAAGAACCACAGCTCTGTAATAGTTGATCGGCTAGCTTGCGCGATACAGCCTCGCCCCCGCACAGAATCTTCAAAGAAGCGCTGCCTTCCCAGCCGGCCTCGAGCAGCATACGCCAGGTAGCCGGTGTGGCTTGCATCACTGTCGTCTTTGAGCGGGCGATCTTTGAAAGCAACTGCCTTCCGTCAGCGGAAACCTCGCGGCTAACGATTTCGAGCGTTGCTCCAACGCTGAGTGGCAGATAAATCTCGAGGCCCGCGATGTCAAAGGAAAGTGTGGTGACCGCGAGGACTTGATCCCCTCTGGTCATGCCAGGCTTGTGACTCATCGAGGTCAGAAAGTTAACCACCGCACCATGCGGAATCTGGACTCCCTTAGGCTTACCGGTCGACCCTGATGTATAAATCACGTAAGCGAGCGTGTCGGGGCTGCAGTAACTAAAGGGGGGCTCGGCTTCCTCCGTTGCAATCTCCTGCCAGCCTGCGTCCAGAAACAGGATTTTAGCCCCACTTTCTGGAATGCTCCCAATCAAGCGGCGCTGCGTGAGCAATACCGGCACCGCGGAGTCCTCTAACATAAAGGCGACACGCTCGCGAGGATATGCGGGATCGAGCGGCACATAGGCACCGCCCGCCTTGAGAATTCCCAGCAACCCCACGACCATCTCGAGCGAGCGTTCCACAAGAATCCCCACCAGAACGTCCGGCCCTACTCCGAGTTTCACCAAGTGCTGCGCCAGTTGATTGGCTCGCTTGTCCAGTTCACGGTAAGTCAGGCGTTCTTCCTCAAACACCACCGCAATCGCGTCCGGAGTCCGGTCGGCCTGCAATTCGAAGAGATGATGAACGCACCGATCCCTGGGATAGTCCGTCGACGTGTCATTCCATTCCACCAACAGTTGACGTTTCTCGGCCTCCGTTAGCAACGGCAATCTCGAAAGGCGCTCGTCGGGGTTCGAGACTATGCCCTGAAGCAAGGTCTGGAAATGGCCTGACATCCGTTGGATCGTGGCCGCATCAAAGAGGTCGGTATTGTAGGTAAAGCGCGCGGAGATGCCCTCAGGCTTATCGAAGAGCTGAAGTTGTAAATCGACCTTGGCCGTTCCGCTATCCACTTCAAAATGTGCCGTCTCCCAGTCCGATTGACGGAGCGGGATCGAAGACGCCAGGGAAAACAGAACCTGAAAGAGAGGGTTCCGGCTTGCATCACGCTCTGGTTGAAGTTCTTCGACCAGTCGGTCAAACGGCATATTCTGATATTCACAATCGCACCGCGACTGATCCCTCACCTGCTTCAGGAACTCTCGGAAGGCGGGATCGGCTTCCACGCCGCTGCGGATGATCACGGTGTGCGCGAAAAGGCCGATCGAATTCTCCGTCCCACTTTCTTCTCGACCCGGGACGACCGCACCCACCACGATGTCGGACTCCCTTGTGTACCGTGAGAGCAAAATCTGGAACGCCGCCAGGAGCGTCACGAATAGTCTCGCTCCCTCGCGCTCGCTCAACTCTTTGAGTGATTCGCTAAGGCTCCTTGACAGCGCAAGCGATTCGCGAGCACCGCGGAATCGCTGCACTGGTGGTCGCGGACGATCAGTCGGAAGCTCGAGAACCGCGGGAATACCCGCAAGCCGCTTTTTCCAATAGGCACAGTGTCGTTCAACAACCTCACCCTCGAACCAGTTCCTCTGCCAATAGGCATAATCAGAATATTGCATTGGCAAATCGGCAAAGGGAGACGGCTCGCCCGCCGTATACGCTTGGTAGAGGGCAGCGAGTTCATGGGAAAGAACGCTCAGGGACTGCTCGTCAGCCACGAGAGTATGAAGAATGACGACCAGTACATAATGCTGCTGCGATAATCCAAGCAGTCGTACCCTTATCAGAGGACCCTTTGCCAGGTCGAATGAGTGCCGCGCTTCCTCTGTAGCGATCCGCAAGACTTCAGCTCTCTCTTGACCGTCCAGAGAGCCGTTCAACTCCGTGAAGCAAAGCTCCACAGGTTGGGCTTCGACCACTGTCGGAACCAGAGTTCCATTTACCGCCGGAAATGTTGTTCGCAGAATCTCATGACGCTGACTGATCTCGCGAAAGCTTCGCTCCAGAGCTTCGCGGTCGAGCGGACCAGTGTGTTCAAGAATCAGGACTTCATTGTAGAGGGGTACTCCTGGCGCCATTTGCGCGTGCAACCAAACCTGTTGCTGCGCGAACGATGAAGTTGAGGAAGTCCCCGCCGGTCGCCGAGCAATCTGCGCCCCGTGCAGGCTCTCCTCTTGCGCACGGTCCCAGTAAGATCCGCGATGGGTGCGCGTCGATTCGGAAGTCTGTGGCAAAGTTATATTTCCTTCACTCATACAAATGCAGTTCGTTTCAAAATGCGGAGGGATGGGAGCTGGACGGGGACCTTCGGCCGTTCCGTCAAAAACGCTTCTAAGCTCTTGCGGCTCCCGCTATCAAGGGGTCACCAACAGTCTGCTTCGTGTAGAAAATCCGGGTCCACCGGAAAAAGTGCAAGAAACTGTACCGCGCAATTCGACATTGAGCCGAAAACCCTTGGCGTTCAAGCTCTGTAGCCAAGCCGTTTTGATCTCCCTCACACAGGATCAGCAGGTCAAGCTTCTCGCTGGCGGCTTTCAGTCTCAGCACGGACAGAAGTTGCCGACACGATGCAACATCATTCACGTCGGGAAACCAGCAGCCGTACACCACCAGCATGGGCCTATTGGGACGACTATGGTCCCTCAGTTTGCTCGCAAACAATGCATCGGTACTGTCAGAGGTCCAAGCGAGAAGCGCCAAGCGACCCGACTTCCGACCGATATATACCTGATCGCCCTTCTTCAAACGTTGCCGAAATCTTGAGAGCTCGGATGCGACGACAGCGTCCGGACGCTCTGTAGTAAGGTCAACCAAATCGCCGAACCCTCCCGCTTTAATCTTTAACTCCTTATTGCAGCCAGAGTCGCTCGATAACCTTCCGTCAGGTCCCACCAGTGTTTCCCAGGGAAACATATTTAGTTCCTCTTTGCCCAAGACCAGGTTGCTAACAACCTCCGCAATCCTCTGAAAACCATATCTCAGCAGCGGGCCTTCTTTCTTAGCCTGCCGCACTCGGCTCATGAACCCGTGCATCCATATTCGAATTGACCGAAGTAGTCGAAACGTTCTGCTATGAGCTTTAGCTTTTTGCTTGAGATAACTTATGCGCGGATAGATGGAAGCTTGACCTGCACGCAGTGTTCCCCGGAGCCTGCCAGCGAGACCTGAGGGTTGGACATAAAGTGAGAATGTTTCTCGAGTATGCTTCGCAAATCTGCCCTTGTAAGCCTCGTCACCCGACCCGAAATCGAATTCTCGCGCAACATTTTCCTGGGCGAACTGTAGCAGGTTGGAGAGCAGCACTTCCCCAGGAGCATAGTCCCAACTATCCAAATCAAAGGTGTGCTGATATAGAAGAAATTTTCCGTTCACCAGAAAGCTGAAGTGCCACGCGAAAGGACGACCATCAAGCTCCATCACTTCGAAACGCAACCTGCCGCTCGGATCGAATTCCTCAACAATTGCCTGTAGGAATTGGCGGTTCTCCGGCCGGGCGCAACTGCTTTCCCTTCCCAGCAAAGCGCAACGTCGAGTGTGATGAAGGAAGAAATAGTTGAGATGTTCTCGAGCTTCTGCCTTTGTAACGAGACGACGAAGGGTCACTCGGCCCGCTTTCTTGAGCTTGTTTTGACGCCGCCGCGTGTGGTGCTTTCCCAGCAAAGAGTTGAAGATCTGCTCCCGATCCTGATGGAGAAAAATCGTCTGATAGCCCCCCGCAGGAACCAGCTTCAAATGCCGAGACAGGTCACGAGGCAGTTCAGAAACATGCCGCAGAAGCCGGCCGTCCTTCGCAAGGTGTTCCAGGATGCATTCGTTCCACTGCTCGACCAGCTGAAAGAGCGCTCGTAGTGCGGCGGTGAGCACTTCGGGCTCCCGGTCCTCCGCACACAGCATATCCGCGTAGTCCGCCTCCGGGGTCCCAAGAAACTGCAGGATGCTCCCACGCTTCACCAGAGGAAGGATGCCAACAACCTCATCTCCTTCGAAGACAACCGGGGATAAAATCGCGAAATCGCGGCCGTACGATTGCCACCAGGCGCGCGCCCATGCAAACGTCTGGAAAATCTCTGCCCTGGGATCAGCTTGCCACAATCGTTCCCAATCAGACGAAATCTTCTCCAGCCCGGAAAAATTAGTTACAACTTCGCAACGCAATCGGCGATCGTGGCTCGATCTTTTCACTGCACTGGAACATAAGCGCCGACGTGTAGCATCGTCGGATGCAACCTCGATCGTCTGTTGATCGCCTGTCAGATGTCTCATACTAATGAGCCAGAAACTCGATGCACGCGGTGAACCTCAGACAGCGCCCGAACCCTTGAGCACCGCCGGAATGGTTTGCAGCAGAATTCGAAAATCCAGCCACAAAGACCACTTGTCAATATACTGAAGATCCAACTCCATCCATTTCTCGAACGAAATCGAGCTCCTTCCCTGAACCTGCCACAAGCATGTAATTCCAGGTTTCACGCTGAAGCGCCGCCGCTGCCAGTCTTCGCTGAAGCCTTCGTAGTCGCGCACGGGAAGTGGCCGGGGACCTACCAGGCTCATGTGTCCTAACAGCACATTGAAGAGTTGCGGCAGTTCGTCAAGGCTCGTCTTTCGAAGGAATCTTCCAAGTGGCGTGATTCGTGGGTCGTTCTTAATCTTAAAGACTGGACCGCTGGCTTCGTTGAGGTGCTCAAGCTCGCGCATCCGCTTCTCTGCATCAACCACCATGGTGCGAAACTTGTACAGGTTGAAGCGCCGCTTGTTACGGCCAATTCTTCTCTGAATGAAGAACACCGGGCCTGGTGAGTTTAACTTGATCAAAATTATCACCAACACCATCAAAGGAGAAAGCAAAGCAACTAGAATGAGGGAAATTGTGAAGTCAAAGATGAACTTAAGTACGACCTGCCATCCTTCCACGCCACCGGTGGCGTGCGTAATCAGGGGATTGCCTTCAATTTCTTCCGCCGAAGAACGCGCCCTCTGCAAGTTAAGGACATTGCTGAGCACGTGAACGGTAACTCCTTGCTCCTCACATAGCGTAGCAATTCGCGACGCCTCTTCGTGCATTGAACGAAAAGGCAAGGCCACAACCACCTCGTCCACTACGCTACTGCGCAGGAACTGAGGGAAATTGCCGAAGTCCGCCGCGAGAGTGTAGCTCGTGCTCCGAAATCCTTTCGCACCTTGCCAGTCCTCATCCACAAATCCAATAATTCGGTAGCCCAGTTCGGGACGAGAAACCACCCTGTGGGCAAACTCCAGCGCTCGGTCATTCGTTCCTACAATTACGATGTCCCTGAGATTTCTCCCGCGCTTTCTAAGAAGGGCAAGAACAACGCGGAGCGCGAGCCGGCTGGAGACCGTGGTGCAAGTGCTAACCAACCAAAACATGAGCAGGAACAGTGGTGTCACCATGGTGATGTGAAAGACGGTCGCGCCCACTAGCATGAGGAATGTCCCGAGGGACGTTGCCTTGAGAACGTCGATCACTTCGCCGCGCCGGTCGGAGAGGCGACGCGAGGCATAGAGTCCTGAAAGTCGGAAGATAAGATGCCAGGCAATCATCAGCAGCAAGAAGATTGCAAAGTTCTGGATTTTCACCCGCATGGAAAAAAAAGATGCGAAATCCATACTCTGGCTCTGGTGAATAATGATGAGGGTCCCGGCCATGAAGGCCAATATCATTAGCCCCAGATCAAAAAGCATGAAGGCATTTAACAGCAGCTGGCGACGAGTATTATTCATGAAGATGCATCACCGTTGGGCAGTGGTTTGAAGTCAAAGTTGTTTAGGCAGGATGGCTAGACAGTGCGTCTTGCAGAATTAGCTGCTAGTAACAAAATCCACGGAATCTACAACTATCGCGTGGAATGTGGAGCGTACCTCTTCGGCAGGCATGGACAACTTAGCAGGTTGCGAAACCGCAGCGTCCCGGGGCTCACTAAGCCCGGTAGAGATTGCTGCGAGGTGCGAAATCTGCGCCGGCTCCAAAACTGTCAGGGATTGTGAGTTTCTGAAGTCGGAATCTTTTGCGAAATCGGCGTCGCTCCGTTGCGGCCATTGTGGCCATTCCCGTGGTGCCCGTTGTGGCCGTTGTGGCCGTTGCTGCCGTTGTGGCCAGTCGCTCCGTTGTGTCCATTCCGCGGAAGCGAAGCGAAAACCGGGATGTCGAGAAAACTCCTGACTTCATCGGGCGTCCTGAACGTCGGGTCTACTTGTTCGGCGACGAAGGCCAGGCCGACACTAATGAAGATCGCGAAAATCCCCCCCATAACTATAGTCATATAGCGTTGATTCGATGGTAAAGAGGGCACCGTTGGAGGTTCGGCGATCGCCACGTTGATGATACGTCTCCGGTCGAGAGCTTCGGAGATGCGCGCCTCTTCCTCCTTCTGCAGGTAGAGCATGTAGTTCTCTTCGCCAGTTTTGACGTTCCGCAGCAAATCTCCCTGCTCCACTTCTTTTTGCTCCAACTGGCGGGCGGTTTCCCGGTATGCTGCAACCGCCTGGGCGGCCGCAGCCTGCTTCGCCTGATAACCGGCGAGATCCGTCCTGGCTTTCGCCAGTTCGCCCCTTACCCACGCAAAAGTAGGATCCTGATCCGTAGTCTCTTCCCGCAGCTTTGACTTCTCCGCGGCTTCGAGTGCGGTACGGGTCTGTGTAATCTGTGCATCCACCTCTTGCACCAACCTGTAGCCCGGTTCGAACTTCTGCAGCAGCTCCGTGCGCTTCAGCTCCAAAGTCAACAGATTCGACCGCAGTCCAGAAACCAGCACGCTATCGTCTGAATCTTTCACCTGCGTCACCATGCGGGCTGGAGTCGAGGTCGCCTGCGCCTCCAGCGTACGGATCCGCTGCTGAGTCTCTGCAACCGCCTCTTGAGTCTGGCGAACTGTGGCTTCAAACTCCGCCAGCTTCTGCAGCGCACTGTCCTTTTGCTGTTGCGCAGAAACCGTCCCGTCTTTGGTCGAGTCAACCAAACGCGCCTCGGCGTCGGCTAGCCCAGTTTGATATCGCTTCGCCTCTTGTTGAAAGAAATCCAAGGCGGCGGGAGGACGATGCACTTCTACATGCTTCTCCAGGTAAGAATTTGCCAGGTTGTTCAAAACTCGAGCCGCTAGCTTCGGATCCGAAGATTGGTAGTCTACGCTGATCAGGTCCGTTCTTTTGACCACGCCTACTTTCAGATCTTTCGCCAGCTTTCCGACCGCTTCCGCAATCCTCATCTGCTCGTCGGCAGTTTGCGCCGCCTCTGACTTCTTTCCGCGCTGTAAAAGTCTTGCCCAAACAGAATTGCCTTTGGGCTTCTGCAGATCCGAACCGACCACTACCTTTTCCAGCACATCGGTGCTCGTCAGTAGCTCCACCTCCGAATTCAACTCCTCTTCGCTCACCGGAGTGGAGGACGGTGGAACCGTGGCCGATTGCGGCGTGACAACCGGATCGACGCGCTCGCGGTTCACCAGAACCTTCATGTGCGCTTGATATTGATTAGCCTGCAGCGCGGCCACCACAGCCGCTCCTGTCAGGATTCCCGCAAACGCCAGGGCCATCAATCGGTTATGTCGGAACAAAATGGCCGCAAGATCCCGCAACGAATGGGACCGGACTCCAGTGCTTTCTTGATCGGTCAGGTTTTGCAGTTCCATAGTAGTTACCTCTTGAATTCGGTTGGTTTAATTCGCGGTCGGCGCCGACGCAGATCAGCTTACGGTATGGGGAAGAATGTCCCCACGTTTGGAGCCGGGATGTATCTCTGGATCTTCGAGTACGTGTTCTTCGGAACAAACACCATGTCGCCCGGCCGCAGATGCAGATCCTCGGCGAGGTCGCCGCTATGCATCATTTTCTTCACATCCAGCTTAGTGGTCTCAACCCAATCATTCGACACCCGCCGGAACAAATACACTTGAGAATGCTTGGCATACTCGTTCATGCCCCCGGCGATTTCCAATGCCTGAACCACCGTCGTGTCCCCGCGCAGATCGTACTTGCCAGGTTTGCCAACCTGCCCCCCCACGATAAAGTAAGGCTTCTCAAACTCCTTCAAGACGATTGAAATCACCGGATCGTGAAGAATGTCCTTGTAGGCCTTCTGCAACGTCTCTGTCAATTCCGGTACGGTTTGACCCTCGACGTGCAGGTCTCCAACATCGCGCAAGGCGATGAAACCATCCGGCTGCACCGTCAGGGTCTGATTGAATTCCGGAGTGATGGGAAAGTTCACCTCGACCACGTCGCCCTTGCAGAGTTGATAACGCGGATTGCGCAGCTGCAGCGCTGGAACTTGAGTCGCACTCTTCGGGGCGGAAGCATCCGCAACTTGCGCACCGGCATTGACTGCCTGTTCCTGCGCCCGCAACCCGTTGGGCAGAATCGAGATCAGTAGTGCTACGCCAATTCGAATCAGATTTTGATAAGTCATTGCCACACCTCAAAAATCAATCTCACTACAAGCGCTGATATAGCGCCGTCGGAATCGGAAACCGTCTTTCGTTCAGGATCGCCCCCAGCAGACGCACCTTGGCGGCTTTCAGCTCTTTTACTACTTTCTGTGCCACCTCGCGCCGGGACGAATGCGCCTTTAGCACCAGGATGAGCCCGTCTGACATCCTGCCCAGCATGATGCCCTCCGCAAAAAGATTCACGGGCGGGATATCGACCAGAACGTAGTCGAACTCTTGACGAAGCTCGGTCAAGCGCGTTTGCATTTGTCGTGAAGCCAGCAACATCTGCCAATTGTCCGCAGCACATCCGGAACTGACTAGCGACAGCTTCCCTCCGGCGAAACTCCGTGAATACTTGCGAATGCTGCCCGCCTGCTGCAATGCCTCTGTCAATCCGAAGTGATTCTCAATGCCAAATTGTTCGTGAAGGCTGGGGTTGCGCAGATTCGCATCCACCACGCAGACTGTTCCGCTGTGGTGAGAGGCCAGCACCTCGGCCGTGCGAGCACAAATTCGGCTGCTGCCAGCGTCCGGCTCGGTGCCCGCAAACATCACCTGGCGCGGCGATTCTGAGCCCGACACAAAAACGCGGCTCACCAGCTTGGTAAGTTCATCCAGCTCGGCCCCTTCCGTATGCAGAGGGACTCGAGTCTCAATCGGCGCAACTCGTGCCATCTCAGGCTCAACCTCTGGCTGAAGCACTTCCAGCGAACGGTTGGCATTCTGTAACAATTCAAAATTTCTACTCATCAAATTGACCTCTTCTTCTTTCGGGGCCTCTGTTCAGATCGCTGTTCAGATCGCTTGCGCCCAAGCTGCTTTCAGTTGCGTCCTGGGCATTCATCTTTGAACTCGATCGCCGTGTACACTGTCCCGGACGCTTTTCCTGGGTTCGTCGGCAACACTCTTTAAATCAGATTGTCGCACTACTTGCGGTTTATGCCGACAACCTGTCTCTGTAATTCACCCAGTTCCGGGTTTGGGAATCATCGCGCAAAGTGCATGCACTTGCGATGTGTTCAGATTGAAAGGAAGCAACGTGCTCGTTTTGGTGATTGGCGGCGCCGGCTACATCGGTAGTCATACCGCCCGCGCCTTGAACCGCTTAGGCCACACGCCACTAATCTACGACAATCTCTCCACCGGCTATGACTTCCTGGCGAGGGGTTTTGAATTCGTCAAGGGCGACATCCTCGATCAATCCACACTGTTCCCCTGTTTGCAACGCGTGGACGCCGTCATGCATTTTGCGGCTCACGCTTACGTGGGTGAATCGGTCACGAACCCGCGAAAATATTTCCGCAACAATGTCGAGGGGGGACTTTCACTGCTGAACACCGCCGTAGATGCGGGAGTGAAAAAAATAATCTTTTCCTCCACCTGTGCGGTTTACGGGGAACCACCCATAGTTCCGATCGCCGAGAATACTCCAAGGCAGCCCATTAATCCTTACGGCGTCTCCAAGCTTTTCTTCGAACATGCCCTGGAAGCCTACGATCGCGCCTACGGTCTACGCTTCGCCAGCCTGCGCTACTTCAATGCCGCCGGAGCTGATGAAAGCGGAGAAATCGGCGAACTGCACCAGCCTGAAACTCACCTCATCCCTCTCGCTCTTCGTGCCGCGGCGCGGCAAGGGGCCCGAGCTACAGGTCTTCGGCTCCGACTACCCAACTCCCGACGGCACCTGCATTCGCGACTACATTCACGTTAACGATCTCGCTGAGGCGCACGTGAAGGCGCTTGATTACCTGCAAGCCGGCAACGAATCTTTCGCGGCGAATTTAGGTACGGGCCGGGGCCATTCCGTGCGAGAAGTCATCGCCATGGTCGAAGAAGTTACCGGCAATCCAGTTCCGCTGCGCCTTTGCCCCCGCCGGCCTGGTGATCCTCCCGCGTTAGTCGCGGACCCGCGCCGCGCTGAGACTCTCTTGCAATGGAAAGCCAGACGAACTCTCCGAGAGATTGTCTCCACTGCCTGGAAGTGGATCGAGCACCGCCCGCAAGCGGCTTCAGGCATCCTGTAGAATCTCGTTACCGTCGATTGCGACGCAAATCCTTCCTGATTCGGCAGAGGCACAGTTATGGGACTTGAACTCCGGGAAAAACGAGTAGCGTTCCTGGGCACCGGCAAGATGGGCGGAATTCTGCTCCAGGCACTGCTCAAAAACAACCTGCTTTCGCCGACCTTACTTGCGCCACCGTGCAGCATGAAGAACGCGCGAAGACGCTCGCCGCGAAGCTGAATGTCCAGGTCGGTACCGATAACGAGGCCGCAGTCAAGGGAGCGGACATCATTCTGATCGCGGTAAAGCCGCAAGTCGTACAGGAAGTGGTGCGCGAAATCCGCGGGCAGCTCTCTCCAACCAGTTGATCGTCTCAGTCGCCGCATCCGTTCCGACCTCGATGATTGAAAGCGGCCTTCCCGAAAATATTCCTGTCATTCGCGCCATGCCCAACACCCCTTGTTCGATCGGAAGCGGCATGACGGCTGTCTGCAAGGGCAAGTACGCTGAGGCCGAACACGTTGCCCTGACCTGCAGAATGTTCGATGTGGTTGGCCGAACCGTCGTCATCGACGAAAAGCACATGGATGCGGTCACAGGTCTGTCGGCAAGCGGGCCGGCTTACATCTACATCATTTTGGAATCGCTGGCCGAAGCCGGCGTAAAAGTTGGCCTGCCCCGCGATATTGCCACCCTGCTGGCTGCCCAAACCACGCTCGGCGCCGCTAGAGTCGTGCTGGAAACTGGCGACCACCCCGCCCTGCTCAAAGATGCCGTCACTACCCCGGCCGGCTGCACCATTGACGGAATCATGGAACTCGAAGAAGGCAAACTGCGTGTAACACTCATTAAAGCCGTGGTAAGGGCAACGCAGAGAGCCAAGGAATTGGCGCTCCTGACCTAAATCGTTCAAAATCCAGCTTCTGTCTTCCAATCTCGCATTTGCATGTATCAGCATTCTGCATGTATGCCTTTGCCTCGGCTGGCGTCAGCGAACTGCTGGCATCCTTTCCCGCGGCATATAGAGTGGCGGGTGATAGAGGAGGAATTGCTGCTAGCTCGCCCTGAGCAACTCCGCATCTACAGTCGGATCGGGCGGGATTTCAGTCACATGTTTCGTGATGTCCAAGATCCGAGATTACCTCCTCTACCATTGCCAGACCGATCATTCGCTCCCGCAAAGCGCAACCCAGGGAAAGGGCGTTAAAACAGAAGTTGTTGATGGTGCGCGGAATCCCTTCGGTGAATTGCACGATGGCACGCATTGCCGCAGGCTCAAACAGGGGCGCCCCGGAATACCCCGCGATGCGCAGGCGATGATGAATGTACTTGCTGCTCTCCTCCATCGACAACGGCGTCAGGCCGCTCAGCAACGAGAGATCGCTGCCGGAGCTGCGAGAGTTTACGGCTGGCCAGCTTGTCCGCCAGTTCCGGCTGTCCCGCAAGAATGATCTGCAACAGCTTCGCTCGGGGAGTTTCGAAATCCGAAAGCAAGCGGATCGTTTCCAGCACCGACGGACTTAGGTTCTGCGCCTCATCGACGACAATAATGAACCGTCTGCCAGCGCGAGCTTCCTGAAGCAGCAGCTTGTTGAACTCATCGTGCATTCGGACGAAATCCTGCTCGTGGCTCTCCGAACCCAGTTCGGCCAGCAGGAAGCGCATGAACTCCCGCGAACTGCATTGCGTCTGAAAAAGAAATGCAGTGCGCGCCTGTGCCGCGGAACTTCTCCAGCAACTGAAAAAGCAGCGTCGTCTTTCCCATGCCCGGCTTGGCGATCAACGCCAGGAATCCGCACCCAGACTCGATTCCGTAATAAAGAGACGCCAATGCCTCCCGATGCGCCGGGCTCAGATACAAAAAGCGAGGATCGGGTGTGACCCCGAATGGCTGTTCCCGCAATCCATAAAATCCTAGAAACATTTCTTCCCGTCCTTAGACTGCTATGCTCGCCAATGCTCAACTATTCTGGATGCCCGCTTGAAGGGCAAAAACATTCAACGTTCGCAACAAGGTTAGGCAGCGATGCGACAAGACATCGAGCTTTCCGCGCCGACCGCCAAAAAATACCCTAGCTGTGTTGGACGACCGGCGTAATGTTGTGCTGGCGAATCTTGTACAACAGCGAACGATAGCTGATGCTCAACAACTTTGCAGCTCGCTTGCGATTCCCGCCGGTCTGCCGCAGAGCACAATTAATCGCATGAACTTCCGCTTCATTGCGAAAGCTGCGCAGCGACAAATCAACCACAGGCTCCATACCTGCGCTGGCGAAGTCACGCCGGCTTGGTTGCCACGCATTAGGCCGAATTACGTTCCCACTGCCGATGTTCTCAATCTTAGCTTCGGTGTCATTCATAGTAGCCCCACAGACTGCAAATTTTGACGAATTTCCCCCGGTGGGACACTGGTCGCTTCCCACTCTGAAACCTGCCTGCATCTCTGAGTAAAATGGAAATTTAGACTTAAATCGGTTCGAAGCGGTATCCATCAATGCAGACTGACAACGATCGATGGATGGGCTCCACCGAGATCACCAGGTGGCGATCGTCTTGCGAGGCTAAGATTCCTTGAACCCCGTCCAACGCCCCTCCTTTAATTCGAATGCGCTGTCCGACTTGAAGAAAAGGGTGATCCTTCATCGGGACGTCATTCGCCAGGAGAGTTTTCAAATTCTCAATCTGCTCTTCCGGAACCGGAATCCCGATCCCACGCACTCCCACGAAACCCGCGACTCCATGAGTTTGCAGCACGCGCAGGCGATCTGGAGAACAAAGCACCAAGCGCGCAAAGCTGTATCCGCCGAATAATGGTAGTTGCACTTCCTTCTTGCGATCGCTCCACTTGCGAGTGGTTTTCAAAAGCGGAAGAAAGCTCTCGATACTTTGCCTCTCCAGTTGATCGGCCACCATTTTTTCGTGTCGAGATCGAGTCCGGATTGCGAACCACTGCGGTGTTTCCAGCAGAGGGCCTGCCCCTACCGCACCGAAATCCATTTGCAATGCTTGACCGCTGCTCATAGCTTCGCCCTCTGAGTCACATTTCAGTGAATTTCATCCGCCACGTCTGGACACAAGTCAAGCCGTAACGTTCAAAGTATTGTGGGGGGAGACTGCTAAATCCGAAGACTGACGACCGGGTTTTTAAGCCCCGAAATTTGTAGCGAGTTTAGCTATCTATGCAAAAGCCTGCAAGAGGTTAAAAGTAAAGAGATGAAAGACTCCACTGGATTCAAGCATTATCTTATTCGTTGTTTGTAATCCCCAGGAAACAATGCACATGATATCCGGATTCTCTATCAAATCAGTGGGCAATCTTTTCTCCGAATTGTCGATTTGCTGACTTGCCCGAGCGGGGGATTTGCGACTAAAGGCGCAAGGCGATGATTTGCGAGTGTAGGGAGGA
Source organism: uncultured Acidobacteriota bacterium (assembly GCA_963761915.1). Taxonomy (GTDB): domain Bacteria; phylum Acidobacteriota; class Terriglobia; order Terriglobales; family Acidobacteriaceae; genus Sulfotelmatobacter. Next base: position 64,728 of record CAVXIO010000002.1, on the reverse strand, counting down.
CGAGAACTCAGGTCAATGGCCCGCTCGGGTAGGATTGGCATGCCTCGAGCCCTGCTTTTTGATCCTACCCGGTAGTGCTATTTACTCCGGGACGAACTTCTCGTATCTTTCCGTAAACCCTATGTCGCCGGGACTAGGGAGCAGTGGCTTTCAGACGATTCCCCCATCTGGCAGGTACCGCGAACTCCAACATGTTCTGTACGAACTGGTGACCGATTCTCAATTCATATGGCTCATTTAACTATCTTGCCCAACCGCCTTCGAGTTCTCGCCGCCGACAGCACTTCCATGAGCACCCAACTGCTCGCGGACGCATTGGCTCGGGACCCACAGTTCCAGATGATCGAGTCGCCCTCCAGCTTCGGCGCTATTCTTCCCGTGTTGCGGCGCGAGAAGCCCCATGTGGCAGTAGTCAGCGCCAAACTTGGCGAGGGCGGTCGCGGATCGTTCGAACTGATTCGCGAAATTCGCGCCCAAGTGCCGGACACGCGCGTGGTTGTTCTACTCGATTCATCTGACCGATCCGCTGTCGTCGAAGCGTTTCGCGCCGGCGCGCAAGGCGTTTTCTGCCGTACCGAGCCCTTTCGCCTGCTCGCCAAGTGTATTCAATGCGTGAACTCCGGCCAGATCTGGGCCAACAGCGGTGAGTTGCAGTTCGTGCTGGAAGCACTGGCGCAGCCCGCGTTCTCCAATCTCCGCACCCACAGCGGTTCTTTGCTCACCGCGCGTGAGCTCGACGTGGTGCGATGTGTGGCCGAGGGACTTAGCAATCGCGAGATTGCTCAACGTCTGAAGCTCACCGAACACACCGTGAAGAATTATCTGTTCCGCATCTTCGACAAGCTCGGAGTCTCCAGCCGCGTTGAGGTAGTGCTCTACGCCCTAGGCAACGGTAACGGACGTCACGATGAAAGCGCTGCTTCCCGCCGAGCCCAATCCCAGTCCATTTCAGCAAGGAAACCTCAAACTTCGCCCGTCGCTATCCGCAAGACGGCCACGTAGTTTTCGCTGTGCTCAATCTTTCTACTGCGGCAGTCGGAAGTTAAGCGTAATCGTCGTCTGCATCTCAGCCGGCTGCCCTTTGACCAGCGGCGGCTTGAATCGCCACTGCTTCACTGCAGCGATCGCGGCATCGGCCAGCAGGCGCTGGCCGCTCAACAGCTTTACTTCCTGGATTGACCCGTCGCGGCCGGCGCGCACATCCAACACCACCGGCCCTTGAATCCGCTGCTGCCGGGCTTCCTCGGGATAGTCCGGTTCCACACGACGCAGCAGGCTGCCTTCCGCCGCTTCCGCGGACACCTGCTGCCTATCGACCGTCTCCACCTTCGAAGCGGGGTGCACGCCGGCCCCATTCAAACTGTTCGCTTCCGCATTCTTACCTGCCGCGTTTGTCTGTTCGCCCGGTTCTGGCGCAGGCGCCATCCGAAACACTTCTTTTCCATCTTCATAGACTGTCAATCCGCCTGCAGGAGGAAAGCTCTCATTGGCATGCGACGCCGGAATGTGTTGTGAAGTAGACGCACTCTTCTTCTCGCTGGCTGGCGAGTTTCCTGTTCCAGGCGAAGCTGACCCAGTCGCAGCGCCCTCACCCGTATCTGCCTCTGCTTTCGCATCCGATGTCCCACGCCCCGCGCCCGTTTGCGCGGTCTGCCTCTGCCCCGCCGCCCCATTTGAGCCAGATACAACATGCGAAACTCGTGCGCGGCGCCCGGCCGCAGTCCTTCGCCATCCCAAACGCCATCCCACCAGAGTCACCAAAAGCACAGCGACACAGATCACTGCTACGCCCAGCGCAAAAGTTAATATGTCGAGACCAGTGCGTGACGGCTGTTCCGCAGTTTCTGCTGCTATGACAAAATCTTCAGTATTCGCGGCGACTCCCGCTGAATCTTCGACCACACTCCTAGGAATTTCGTTCTCTGAACTCTCAACCCGGGAAATTGGCACAACCGGCGCCGGAAGCGGCTTCTCCTCAGCCATCGCGATGGGTTCGCTCGCTCGCTGCAAATTCTTCAGTATGCGATGTGCGAGAGCCTGCAGAGTAAGTTCATCCCGCGCTCCAAAAGCGCCGGGCCGCGCCGAAAAAACTTCCAGCACTCCCACTAGCTCGCCGCCACTCTGCAGTAGCGGCAGAACCATGACCGAGCGCACTCCCAAATGCCGGGAAGCCTCCGTATCGGCGCGCGGGTCAAGTTGCGCATCGGCGCAAACCTGAACCAGCTTGGTCTTTATGCACTCCGCCGTAAGACCCGAGTCGCTGTCCAGGCGCGCGCCCAGTTCCGGAGCGTTCGACCCAGTTGTTGCGCGGCACTCCATTTCCCCGTCGCGCTCCAAAAGCACCGCCGCGCCATGTGCCCCTGTGGCCAGGCACCCTTGCTGCACAATTTCGTTAAGCACAACTTCCAGCGCCAGGTTGGCCGAGTTCTCCGGAGACAGATTGCCGCCACCGTGCCCGGCAAACTTGGCAGCCAGATCGGCAATATCCGATTCCCCAGGTTCAGGTCGGTCCTGCTCGGGTTCCGGCATGTGGTGATGAGCCATCCTGGAAGATCGGGGATTCAAGATCGTCCGCCTGTAGCGGAGTTTCGCCCCAAATCCAGGGGTTGTCAATATACATTCGCTCCTGCGACGATTCCCTAAGATGCCGCCAAAACGTAGAGCTCGCCCTCAACTACTGCAAGTCCCAGAACGGAGAAAAAATCTACTGAAAACTATGCTAGAGTCTTTTGTTTCCTGCCGCTCGTGTAGAAAAATGTTAGAATCTCTTAATCTTGGGGCAGTTAGAATGGTTCTCCAAGTTGATTTCTTTCGCGTTGCTCCCCCTTCGCTTCTCTTTGGAAACATCTGAAAACAGACCCGTTCCAAAACCGTTTTATCCAGGGAGTTTGAAACATGCGGATCGCTGTGGTTGGTTCCGGATACGTGGGATTAGTGGCTGGCGCCTGCTTTGCCGACCTCGGTCATGACGTCATTCTCGTCGACAACGACGAGCGCAAGCTAGCCGCGCTCAAGAACGGCGAAGTTCCCATCCATGAGAAATTCCTGCCCGAATTATTGGGCCGCCACCGCGGACATCGTCTGAACTTCTCCGCCGATCTGCAGGAAGCGGTTCGCGCCAGTTCCGCCATCTTCGTTGCCGTCGGCACCCCCCCCACCGATCGCGGTGAGGCTGATCTCTCCTACGTCGAATCCGTCGCCCGCGAGATTACCGGCGGCGTCAACGACTATAAAGTCATCGTCGAAAAAAGCACGGTCCCGGTCTACACCAGCGAATGGGTTCGCAAAATCATTCTGCGCAACGGCGCTGACCCAGAATCTTTCGACGTCGCTTCCAATCCAGAATTCCTGCGCGAGGGCACCGCCGTCACCGACTTTCTTTTCCCTGACCGCATCGTCGTCGGCTGCGATAGCGAGCGCTCCGCCGACGTGCTCCGCCAGATCTACGCCCCGCTCACCAGCGGCAGCTACTACGAACGCGCTGACGCCATTCCCCAACCCGACCGCACTTCCATTCCCGCTCCCATCATCGTCACCAGCACCAAGAGCGCGGAATTGATCAAGCACGCCTCCAACGCATTTCTTGCCATGAAGATTTCTTTCATCAACGCGGTTGCGTCCATCTGTGAATCCGTCGGCGCAAATGTCAATCAAGTCTGTCACGGCATCGGCACCGACTCCCGCATCGGCCCTCGCTTCCTGAATCCCGGCATCGGCTACGGCGGTTCCTGCTTCCCGAAAGATGTAATGGCCTTCCGCGCCGTCGCCCGCGAATGCGGCTATGACTTCCGCCTGCTCGACGAAGTCATGCGCATCAATGAAGACCAGCGCGATCGCTTCCTCCGCAAAGTGCGCAGCGCCCTGTGGACTCTTCGCGGCAAGCATCTCGGCGTCCTAGGCCTCGCCTTCAAAGGCGGCACCGATGACATTCGCGAGTCGCCCGCTCTTTTTCTCGTGAAGGCTTTGTTGCAGGAAGGCTGCAAGATCACGGCTTACGACCCAGCCGCCATGGAACGCACTCAGGAAGTCATGAACTCCAACCTCAAGTACGCCAACTCCGCCTACGAAGCGGCCAGCGGCGCTGACGCCTTGTTGATCCTCACCGAGTGGGAGGAGTTCGCCAACCTCGATCTGCACCGCCTCAACCAGGAACTCAAATATCCTATCGTGATCGATGGCCGCAACCTGTATGATCCCGATGTCATGGCGGCGCACGGCTTCACCTATTACAGTGTGGGACGCGCCGCCTGTCATCCCGATGGCGTCCCCGCCGCCCTGAAAAATGGGACAATGAAAAACAGCGCTAAGAAAGCATGAGCTCACAACGCGCCCTGGTGACCGGCGGCGCCGGTTTTCTCGGCTCCCATCTCTGCGATGCCCTGCTCGCTGAAGGCTGGAATGTGGTTGTCGTCGACAACCTGCTCACCGGCCGCCGCCACAATCTCGCTCATCTTAAGAATGATTCGCGATTTGATTTTATAGAGAAAGACATTTGCGAGCCCTTCGACGTCGGCAAAGTCGATTTCGTCTTCCACTTCGCCAGCCCCGCCAGCCCCGTCGATTACACGATCCACGGCATTCCCACGCTGAAAGTCGGATCGCTCGGAACTTTTCACGCCCTCGATGTCGCCCTAAAATACGGCGCAAAGTATCTCGTCTCTTCCACTTCAGAGTGCTACGGTGATCCGCTCGAGCATCCGCAGAAAGAAACTTACTGGGGAAACGTGAATTCCATCGGACCTCGCTCGGTCTACGACGAAGCCAAGCGCTTCACCGAATCCGTCACCATGGCCTATCATCGCTACCACAAAGTCGACACGCGCATCGTGCGCATCTTCAATACCTACGGCCCGCGCATGCAACTCAACGACGGACGCGTCGTCCCCAACTTCATGAAGCAGGCCCTGCGCGGCGAAGATCTCACCGTCTACGGCAACGGCAGCCAGACTCGCAGCTTCTGCTACGTCAGCGACGAAATCGACGGCTTCATGCGCCTCGCGAAATCCTCGGAACACTTGCCAGTCAACATCGGCAATCCCAACGAGTTCACAATTCTCGAATGCGCCCAGCACGTAATAAAGGTAACGGGATCAAAAAGCAAAATCGCGTACGAACCTCTCCCGCAAGACGATCCCAAACAACGCTGTCCCGACATTACCAAAGCCCGCGCGCTGCTCGGCTGGGAACCAAAGATTCAACTCGAAGCCGGCCTGAAATTGTCGCTGGATTATTTCAAGAAAGCAGTAGCCGAAGAAACTGCCACAACAAAGAAATAGCTACTCGCCGCCATGGGTTGTGGCAGCCACAAACTCAATCAACTGTTGCACCCCGCTCCGTTCTTCCTTCGTATTCAGCTTGAATAAGATGCCCATCCCGTAGCCAGGATGCGACGCCTTCACTTGACCGTTCAGCCGCAACTTCATCTCGTGCGTGTGCACGACGATCTCGACCGAGGATCCAGCTGGAAAGACCAACGGCATTTCCAGGTAGCATCCGCCAGGGCTCAGATCGCTCAGATGACAATAATTCCGCACCGAACTCCCCGCCTGGAATACTTCCGCTCCCAGCCGGCATGCATATCGAGCTTGTCCGCGGCGATTGTCTGGTTCCGAGCGCAGTCGAGCCACTGCCTCCCTTTCGCGCGCCTTCCCGTCCTGCTTTTCAACTTGCACCGCAGCCGCGACTCCATGGCTCGTCCGCGGAGACGAATCCACGCCCACCGCCTTCTCAGCCAACTCTTCCTTCGCCGCAGTCTCTCGGTTCGCCTGCAACCATTCGCTCACAAGCCGCCGCGAGGTTTGCGGCACATCCACAAATTGAACTCCGGCGCGTCCACTCCACTCCTGCCACACCACCTGCCCGGAAAGTCGCACTGTAGCCTTCTGTCCCGGCAATTGGAATTGAAAATAAACTCGACAGGTCGGCGGCACCTTCGTCCCGAAGTGCACCGCCATGCCGTCTTCCGCCAAATCGACCAGCGTAGCTCTCACCTGTTCTCCGCCCGCGTAGTCGACAGTCGCTTGCGCGTGCACGCGCGCCCGGGCCTTGTAGCGTTTTTCCCGTTGAAGCACGGCTTGCGCGGCCCTCAGGCTGCTCAATGCACGCTCGTAGGAAACTGGCTTGTACACCACAAAGTTCACGCCCAGGGAGAACATCTCTTGAATCGTTCCCTGCCCAGCTACAACTACGACCGCCAGCGTAGAGTCGTTCAGCCGGGATGACCGGCTCTCCTGTAGTAAGTCGATCGCCTTCTTCTGCGTCTTGCAGTCCAGCACGATTAGATCGAAGCGCTCTTGCGCCAGCCTCACTCCGGCGCGCACCTCGTCCGCGCACAACTCCACCTTGATCTCCAGTTCACCCAGCACGCGGCGCAACATTTCTACAGCAACCTCATCCGCGCACACTAATAGCGACGACAAAGTCATACCTGCTTCCGATCCTAGATTCGCCGCAGTTCCCCATACAAGTTACCTTCGTCATTGCCGCCTCTCCTATCCTTCCCTCACAGCTCTGCTAAGTCGACTAAAATCAAATCAGCGACCCGAGTCACCATCGCTAATCAGAAAAATCCATGATTCTCCGGTGTACCGTGTTGCTTTGACGCTGCCTTACCCGATGGTCGTTTTTCCGTTCTCTCAGGCTAAAATCATCGTGCATCCAATCTCACGTCTATGAGCCCATCTTCGCCCTACCACGCTCGACGCCCGCTCTCCCCACAACTCTCAATCGCCTTCTTCATTTGCGCTCTCACCGCCATCGGCCTCTTTTTTATTCCCGCGTTCATCATTCGCCCATTCCGTCATCAAGATCCGCGCGCACTTTCGCTGGCCATGGCCCTCCGTCAACGCGCACCTCTGGGCACGCTGCTCGCCGCTTTCGTCTGTTTCCTCCTGGCCTTCGCTTTCTGGAGATCGTCCTCACGTCTGCGCAGATCCTTCCTGGTTCTCACGCTGCTCGTCGTCACCTTCTCCGCAGTCATGGCGCGCCTCAATTATTTCGAGTGGATGTTCCATCCCATCGCCGGCCCGCAATTCCTCGCGCAATCCCAGAGCAAACTCGATCCTAAAGAAATGATCATGGCCGTGCACCTCGGCACGGACGCCCGCGCTTATCCCATCAGCCAGATGGCCTACCACCACGTCTTCAACGACGTGGTCGCTGGCGTGCCCATCGCCGTCACTTATTGAACGCTCTGTCACACCGGTCTGGTGTGGACGCGAACGGTCAACGGACGTGCGCTGCATTTTTATCTCGCCGGAATCAACAACCAGAACTTCCTCATGCGCGATCGGGAGACTGGATCCTGGTGGCAGCAGATCACCGGCAAGGCCATCTACGGCCCGCTGCAAGGCGCGGCGCTTGAGCTCGTGCTGAGCGACGAACTCACCTTCGGCCAGTGGAGAGCGGAATCTCCCTCCGGCCAGGTGCTCGCTCCCGTCGCCAAATACACGAAAGACTATGACAGCAACTGGGAGCCCGACGTAGCCAAGCTTCCGGTGGTCATCAGCTTCCCCGGTACTGAACTGAAATCGCGCGACGTCGTCATCGGACTCACCGTCGACGGCGCTGCCCGCGCCTATCCTTGGGACACTTTCGCCAAGCAGTCTCCCGTCCTCGATCGCGTCAACGGCACGCCCTTGCTTCTGGTCCTGGGACCCGACGGCAAATCATTCCGCGTCTTCGTAAGCCGTATCGACGGCCGCGATGCCGAATTCTTTCTTCAGGGCGAAACCGAAGTCCGCGAAACTGAACCCGACCCCAAACCATGGACGCTGCTGGACAGTCTCACCGCCAGCCAATGGAATTTCCAGGGCTGTGCCACTTCCGGCCCCGCGCAAGGAAAATGCCTCCCCCGCATTCCCGCCCTGAAAGATTATTGGTTCGACTGGCGCAACTACCATCCCGACACAACGGTCTATAAACACTAAGACGGCATCCAAAAGATGTCGTCGCAAATTCAGAATCGGGCTGAGGGCCCAATGAGACCCTGTCCTGAGCTCGCCGAAGGGAAGGTGCCTTCTTGCAAGCTGGGTGCCACAGCGCTAATCTCCTGCTGCTGAACGTCTCTCCGGCTGTATCCCATCGTTGCTCCCGACAAGTTTTATCGCAGCCATTTTTCTTAGTCGCTGGCTGTGTTCGTGGAGGGCGGCCTTGAGTTCCAAAATAATCGGTTCCAGCTCATCTTCAGAAGCCGCGAGAGTTATGCGGCACAGTTCTCGGATTCGGTCTTCCAACCGCCTGAGCATGGGAGGGTTCCCATAGTCTTGCGTAAATCGAATAATTGTTCGATACCATACATACCGTAGTCGGCAACCCCGCCTGGAATCCTAGGCGAAATGCCTTAGTAAAATTCTTTTCTCTCAATTACGCCCAATTTGTTTGAAAGTCAGCAATCCCAATGAAACAAAGAACCAATCCGATTTCACTTGACTTCAATTGTCCAATCACCGATCCTATTCCCTGGGAAGCATTAGCTCTTTCAAAATCATATAGCAATGAGATAATAAAGTCGGCGACCCGATTTGGCGAAAATTCCCTCGAGTTCGAACGTTAAGGGCAGCAGACCCCACCGGAGCCCCGACTGATTCCAAACGACTTGCGCGCCCAGCCTCCCGCTAAGTCCTTCGGGCACAATATTTTACCCGCAACTCATTGAGCCTGGATATTTTAGGTACGAATTTCCCTCTAACTGGATGATTTCAAAGAATCGAGGGGGGAGGGGTGGGGTTACGAAAAAAGTAAACCCTGTCCCAAAACCGGAAACCCTCTTCCCGCGCAAACACCAGCCCTCCAAATTTTTTCCTACCCCAAGGATTGATCTACACTCTTCAGCAGTTCTCAGTTCTCAGTTCCCAGTTCTCAGTCTTGGTGCGTCGGGTTTTACTGAGAACCGAGAACTAACCGAGGAGACTCATCAGTGTCAGAAATTCGCGCCATCTTCTGGGACGTCGGAGGGGTTCTCCTCACCAACGCGTGGGACCACACTCAACGCACGGCTGCGCTCGAACACTTTCGGCTCGACGAAGAAGAGTTTCACTCACGGCACGAAATGGTGGTTTCGTCCTTCGAGCGCGGCAAGATCTCGCTCGAGGAATATTTGGACCGAACAGTCTTTTACCGCAACCGTCCTTTCACTCGCGAAGAGTTCCACGATTACATGTTCTCGTTGTCGCAACCAATGCCGGAAGTTCTAGCCTTCGCTCGCGCTCTAGCCGCTTCCGGCAAATACTTCATGAGCACCATCAACAACGAGTCTCGCGAACTGAACTTGCACCGCATCGAGAAGTTTCGCTTGCGCCAAGTCTTCCGCCTGTTCGTCAGTTCCTGCTTCGTTGGGTTGCGCAAGCCGGAAAGCGGCATCTATCGCCTGGCAATCGAGATCACGCAGATCAATCCCGAAGCCTGCTGCTTCATCGACGATCGTGCTCTGAATCTGGAATGCGCCGCCAAGCTAGGCATGCGCACGATTCAGATGCAAACACTCGAACAACTGCAGGAAGAGTTGGAGAAGTTGGGAGTGAAGGAATCAGGTCTTAGGTCTTAGGGTCTTGGGCCTAGGACCTAACGCCTATAACCTAAGACCTGTTTCCCTAAGACCCTCTTCGCGGCTGCGGCTTCGCGGACGGAACTACAGGCTTCGGCACATCGGATTCTGGGCCGGAGAGCGTCAGATCGCTCGACCAGCACTCCGAGACCAGCTTCCAGTCTCCGCTCGTCTGCTTGGCGAACACCCATAGATATTTGCCACGCTCTTCGCGGCGCTTGCCGGCCGTTCCCGGAACCAGCGCGCTGTAGCGTCCCACTTCATGAGCCAGGTCGCCCGAAACTTCCACGCGCATGGGATCGAGCGCCACTTCTCCCAAACCCGCTTCGAGTGAGGCAAAGAAGAACTCCCGCACCGCCATCGCGCCCCGTATCGGAGGAAGGTTCGAACGCAGGACCAGTGCGTCGGCGGCATAGAGTTCGATCAACTCATCGAGCTGCCGCGTATTGCAAGCCAAAACCCATTCCTGCGTCAAACGCCGAACCGCCGCCTCGCTGCGGCTCATCGGTTCGCCTTTAGCCGCCGCGGCGACTCGAAGGCGATCCGCTTCCCGCGCGCTTTCAGGCGCGTTTGCACGAGGAGCCAGTGCGAAGTCCTCGGTCTGTCCCCCTCGAAAATAGTGATGATGGTAGTGATGGTGGTAATGGTGGCTGCCAGCGGGAGCTCCAGGAGCGGGATGAACCTCATCCGCGCCTTGCGGCTTCAGTGGCCGAGTTTGAGGCATCACCTCGTCTTCGAGACTTGGTGATGCGTGACCTTGCGGTTCGAGAGCGGAAGATTCAGGGGGCTCGGTCCCCAGAAGAACTCCGCAGGCGCCGCAGAACTTGTTACCTTCGCGGTTGTGATATCCGCAGACGCGGCACGCAGTCTGGGCGTTGCCGCTTTGTTCAAGTGCAGCGTCTTCCGCAGCTGGTTCTGAATCTGCTTCCGTTGTGAGGCGCTGCATGGCCTGCAATGCGGCGGCGATCGCCTCCTGATTCGGCTTGGGCCGCCGCATTTCCGGATAGAGACGCTGATAGATTTCGCCCAGAGCGGGATTGTGCGGCCCAACGCTCGGCGCGCCGCTTTCGGAATCCTGCGATGCAGGCGATTGTTTTCCGGATTTGTTTTCTCGATCTATATCCACGATTCTGGCCGCTTGGTTGCTGGGGTTCATTTTAGGCGCAAGCAGGCGGAATCTCAACGGCGGGAAAACTCGATCTTCCCTTCCGATTCCGTGGGCACACCGTTGCAGGTTGCAGGACGATATCGCCACGTTCGGACGGTTCGCAGGATGTTGCGATCGCCAACTGTCCCGGCGCTTTGCAGAATCAGAGGACTATGCACGCGCCCGTCAGTACCGATGATGAAGCTCACTTTGACTTTCAATCCCGCCGCAGTGCGAACCAAGAGAGGATCCGGCGTGGTCAAAGCTTGAGGAGGCCTTGTGTCTTCGCACCGCGCTTTCGCGCTCACATGCGGAACATCGTTGAACTCTGCGGCGCGCTTCGGGTTCCTCCAGATCTGGCGCTCGCGCTCGGCCAACACTGGCTGACGCAGGGGTGGACTCAAGAGTGGCACAGAAGCGGTGCTGGTTACGGGAAGTGCAAGGATCAAAACTACGAGGATCAATAGCCAAGGCCAGATGCGAAGCATGAAATCTCCACCACCAACTTAAGTGATCGGCAACTGTAGGGCCAGCGATCAGGTGGAGATTAAATATATTGTTATCAGGCGATTGAGAAAGACCGCTTCGCGAGCCAACTTCGCGGAAGTGAAGGCGATTGCATATTTCATGCTGAATGTTGTCGCTGCAATGTTTGCGCCTCACGCTCAAGATTTATTTTTTCGACAAGGGTCGGAGGGTCAGCAGCGTGATTTCGGGAGGGCAATTCAAGCGCATCGGAATCAGAAGGGTTCCCAGCCCGGCGTTGGTGTAGAGGGTAAGCGGACCAACATGGTATTCGCCCAAAATATATTTCTTTCCCATCGGTGGGAGATAGAGCGGTGGCAGCAGCGGAATTCTGATTTGACCTCCATGAGAGTGTCCTGAAAGCTGCAGATCAACAGGAAAGCGTGAGGCCTCATCGGCGAAGTCGGGTTCATGCGCCAGCAGAATGACGGCTTCGCCGGCCGGAACCGGACGCAACGTCTTTGCCAGGTCAGCGGTCTGGCTGAGCACATCGTTCACGCCGGCCAGCCAGAAGCGCGCACCATCGCGCTCGATCGCCTGCGATTGGTTCGCCAGCACCTGGATGTTCTCGGCTTGGAGCGCGCGCGTCACCTGTAGCGGGTCCGTGCCATCGTCGTGGTTCCCCATGATGGCCCAAAGGCCGTGAGGCGCGCTCATCTGACGCAGCAGGCGGGCACACGGTTCGGCTGCGAGCGCTCCCTTCCGTTCGTCTCCCACTTGCGGCACAGTTACAAAATCTCCAGTAAGCGCGATGAGATCTGGGTGCAGGCCATTGACTATGGGAATGGCGGAGTGCAGAGGATGGACCGAAAAATAAGGGTCATAATGAAAATCGCTGAGCAGCGCGATGGTAAAACCATCCATCCGTTCCGGCCAGCGCGGCAAGAAAAACTCTTGGCGGACGAGGTGTGGACGGTTCGGTTCCAGCAGGATTCCGTCTCCCGCAAGCGCGACTGCGCCAGCGGCGGCGGTCCATCCTAGAAACTGGCGTCTTGTGGTCGAGAGCAGGGACAAAGGGTCCAGTTGTCAGCTGTTGGTGTTAGCCTAAGACCTAACACTTATGACCCGGGAGCAGCCGGGCCTCACCCACGAGTCCGTTCAAAAACTGAAGCTCGCCTGCAGGTCGATGCGGCGAACGGCCACGCCAGTGGAGAACGGCCCGCCTTGAAGACTATTGTATTTGTCGAAGAATGGCGATCCCAGGACCCCGCCCGGATTGCCCAGGTTCACCTTGTTGAATATGTTGCGCGCCGATGCACTCAAGGTGAAGTTGTAACGGCGATCAGAAGCGTTGCCTCCGAAGGATGGGCCGCCTCCGAATAGAGGGCCGCGCGGACCGCCGCCTCCACCCCGACCGCCGCCTCCACCGCCGGGGCCACCCTGGTTACCCTGATTGCCCGCGCCACTCTTCAGCTTCGGGCCGAATCCGAAAGTCTTGCTCAGCCGCATATTCAGGGTGACATGGGTCGGGCCAGTTCCGTAGTTGATGGGGGCAAGTCTCTCCCCCGCCGTGGGCAACGCATCGAAGGTTCCCAGGGGCGTGCAATAAATCGACGATCCCGAGCCGGGCGGCACCACAGCAGGGCACGTAGCCGTGGAGACCAGCCCTGGCCGATCATTGAACTGCGAATCGCCATTCAAATCGGAGAAGGTTGTAATGTTGAAGGGCGATCCAGAACTAGCCACGAAGAAGGGGCTTAGGCGAACGGCGTAAGGCATGCCAATCGATCCGCCTAGAAACAGGCGCTGACGGACATCGAACGACGCCCGGCCGAAGTCCTGAGCGATGTCGTAAGAGTTCGACGCAAAACTTGTGACTCCTGCAGTATCGCTATTGGCGTAATTGAGCGTGTAGTAGCCAAACAGCTGCAGCCTGGCGCCGGCGCGAATATTCGTGTTCACGATGAGCTGGTTCTGCCGGAACACACCTTCAGAGACGTATTGGTAGATGTTACCTGCGTTCGGGTTTGGCTTCATGCAGGGAGTGCAGGGAGTGCCAGGATAAGGCGCGTTCGCGTTGATGCTAAGGAGTTGATCGAAACCACGAGAATTCAGATACGTGACGGCGAGCGTCGCAGACTTGGTGACCTGCCGCTCCACGCTGATGGCCGACTGCAAGGTGTAGGGCGCATACAGCGAGGGGCTGATCTGGTAGATGGTCGAAGTACTGGAACTCACCGTGCCACACGTGGGGAGGAAGGAGATGTTGAAAGGCTGGTCGATTCCGGGGAAACAGGTGGGATTATTGATGACGTACTCCTGCTGAATAATGCCGTTCAGCCGATACGCCTGCAGAATCTGTGTCTCCTGAAGGCGGTCGTAGAAGATACCCATTCCGCCGCGAACCACAACCTTGGGAGGACCGCTCCTGCCGCCGACACCCCAGGCCAAACCCAGCCGCGGCGCCAAGTCCGCGTGATCACGGATGTCATTCTGGGTTTCATAGCGCAGACCAAGGCTGAGAGTTATATTTGACCGCACCTTCCAATCGTCCTGCACATAAAGTCCGGCGTCGTAAGTCGTGACGGCAGCGTTTGGGTTGCAGGCTGTGAAGCCGCCATTCACGGCGCATGCGGTGATGAAGAGTTGAGTGGCCAGCGTTGGACGACCAGTGAGAGCGAGCTGTTGCGCCGCGTACTGGTATGAGATAGGACAAGGTGGGTTGGGGTTGGGATTGGTTAGAAGATCAGCCGTGCAATTGGCAGGGGTATCTGTGGCTCTGTTCAGAGAGGAGAATGTAAACGTGCCATTAAAACCGGAGGTCGTATTGCTGTCCTCATTCACGGCGCGCAAACGGCCCCCAAACTTGATGGTGTGATTGCCGTGAATCACCGATGTGTAGTTCTGCAGCTCGTAGTGATTCTGGTAGTCGGTGGTGATAGTGCCGTTGCCTCCGCCGGTAAATGCCCCCAAAACGCTGACCTGCGGATTCGTGTCTATGGAGGTTTGGCCATTGTTGTCCCGCAGATACTGAAAGCGGGTTTCGTTGACCACCTTCGCCCCAAAGACCTGCGTGTCACCGATCTGCACGGTGTGCTCGGTGGTAATCGAGTGATAAGCCTGGGTGGGCAAGGTGTTCGGTGAGGTGAGGCCATCGTTAGTTTCCGTGTCACGGTAGTACTGGTAACGTGCGGTCAGCGTATTGTTCTTGGTGATCGCATAGTCCAGGCGCGGGCCGATATTGGTGCGCTGGTGCGGCGTGGGGACGGACTCCAGAACCTGAACGGGATTGAAGTTCTGATCGAGAGTCTCGGCATCAATGCCAGCGAGGTCGTTAATGTTTCTCCGCTGGGCGCTGATAAAAAAGGAAGAGTTCTTAATCCATTTGATTGGGCCGCCAACGCTTCCCTCGTACTGGAGAGTATAGTAATTCGGCTCAACGCCCGCGAACGGGTCGGTGGAATTGAACGCCGAATCGTTCCCGCTTATCTGAAGCTGGCCGTGATAGTGGTCGGTGCCAGGCTTGGTGAAGATTTCAATCCGGCCGTAGCCGAGCTTGTCGTATTCCGCCGAGAACGGATTCTGATTGATGCGAATCTCGCGGATCGATGATTTGGGGGGAAGTTGTCCGGCGGTGAAGCCGTCGATGTAGAGCTGGCCGCCGTTGGGCCCGGCGGCAGGCCCGGCCAGAGCCTGCAAGTCGGTGAGCAGTTCGTCGGGATCGTCGGGCAGAGCCTCCAGTTCTTTGCCTGAAATCACAATTGCTCCAGCGTTGTTGGCGGGATTCACATCCAGGGTGGGCGCGGTGTCGGAGACCTGAATCTTCTGCTCTTCGACTTCGATCGCCATGGTGACATTGAGGCGCAATGGCTGACCGGTGGTGATGGTTACGTTGTCGTTTTCGTAAACGGTGAATCCCTGGGAAATAACGTTCAGCGTGTATTGACCGGGAGCCAGCCCGTTGAATTCATATTGGCCCTGTCCATTGGCCTGCGTCTTGATGGGCGAGGAAGCTGCCGCTGCCGGCACGAGGACGACATTGGCATTGGCGATAGCGGCGCCGGAGGGATCGGTGACCTGGCCGCGCAAAGTGCCAGACGCTGCCTGCGGCGCGGCGGCAGGCTGCGCGGCGGCAGTTTGCGAAGCCGCGCGTGTCACGCACACCTGCAACGATACTAAGAAAACGAATATAAAGCACAAACACTTCCGTTGGTTCATCCAATATTCCATTTCACGACTAGAGTGTTCCCTGCAAAGTTTTGTTGCTTGATTCTGTTGTGTAAGAGCTATGGGCCCCCAGCGTCGCCGGAGGGTGCGCCTAAGCTCCAGGGCGTAAGGATGGAGGCGCTGCTGGCGCCGGGAGCAGCTTGCAGAATCGGCTCTACGCCAGTGAGCAGCGTCACCGCGGTGCCAGCGCCAGCCGCGCCCTCCGTCGAAAGAATGATCACCGCGTCGCCTTTGTGCAGGTCAGCCAGAGAGACCGCGGGAATGTGGCTGAGCATCTGCTGCAAATCGGGCGCGCCGCCGGAACGCGGACCCATTCCGCCTCCCGGCGATGGGCTTCCGCCGGGCGGGCCCGGGCGTTGAGAAGTGCCTGCGGCCGATGAATCCGCGCCGGATGGTGCGCCGGGCGCGCCTCCTGCAGCGGTTCTCTTCAACCGTGTCGCCAGCCGCTGTGCCATCTCAGCAGGCAACTGGCGAAGTTGCGAATCCGGAGTAATTTTGATGATCACATTCTTGTTCGAAACTAGATCGTGAACGCTGAGAGTCGACGAAGTTGCATCGGCGGAGTTAACCGTGCCGGCAATGTTGCGGAAGGTTCCTGAAACAATTTCATCGGCGGTCAAAGCGGTCCCGTCGACGCTGCGTTCCCCGCGCGCCCGCACCTGGTCGCCGGGATGAATTTCCTGTAGCTTACCGGGCTTGGCATCGTCAAATTTTACGGAGTCAGGAGCGTAGCGGCGAATCACGGTGCTGTTGGAAGTGTGGATGACGACGTCCTTGTTCCGCACGGAGATGGTGACGGTTCCCGCGGTCGCATCTACAGCCCTGGAGAGTCCATCCACGCCGCGCTTTTGCCAGTCTTGCAGATTCTGCTGATCCCGCGCTTCGAGATCGGAGCGCTTCATCACGACGACGGAGGACGCCAGGAGCGATTGGTTATCGTCTGAGGACTTGCCTCCGACCAGAACGCGATCGCCGACCTGTAGATCCTGCAACTGGATGGGCGCGGCGTTCTTTAAGTCCTTTTCGCCGGGAGCGATACGAACGATGCGAGTTGAGTCCTGCACCGTGACGTTGACGTCTGGGCCGGAGTCTGGAGTAAGAGTGATCTGAGTGCCGCTGATGGCTTTGATCGCGCCGATGTGGCGTGAAACCGGACTGGAGGCCGCCGCTTGCTGGCTCGATTGAGCAGAAGCGCTGGCAGGGCACGAGCACACACCACTGGCCGCGCAGAGTGCGATCGCCAGGAGCCGGCTTGTTCTTATGCTCATACGTTCTTTACTTGTCTGCTATCAATTTACATCGGCGTAGTGCGCAAGAATGTACGATTTACAAAGTTTTACTCCAGGATAGGGATTCTGAGGAAAGCAACTCCCAATCGGGAAACGAAGCGAAAGATGGCGCGGGTTCGTAGGGGATCACGCCGCGATCTTTATCGAGCAATCATTATTCGGCGATCATTATTCCGCGATCAGGAGGTTCTCCGCGAAGGGCCACTGCTCATCGATCCATTGCGCCTCGCAATGGAAGCCGGTGGCGCGAACCATGTGAGACACTTCGTCGAGAGAATATTTGTGGCTGCTCTCGGTCCAGATCGTTTCGCCTTCCAGAAAATCCACGGAAAGCTCCGCCGCTGGAATGTGCACAGTCTGGCGTTGCCTGGAACGCAGATGCATTTCGACGCTGCGGTTCTCCTGATCGATTCTCGCCAAATGCTCGAACTGCGCGAGATCGAAATCGGCGTCCAGTTCGCGATTGATGCGGGCCAGCAAATTCAGGTTGAACGCGGCAGTGACGCCCAATTCGTCGTCGTAGGCAGAAAGCAGTTGAGCCGTGGATTTTATGAGGTCGGTTCCGAGCAGGAGGGAATCCCCGGGCTGAAGAATGCGGCGAACCTCGGCCAGAAACTTGATGCCCGCGGGCGGATCGAAGTTTCCAATGGTGCTGCCTAGAAACAGGACGAGAAGATGCTGTCCGCTGCGGCGCTGGGCGGCGACTTCGAGCAATCCGTCGAGGTACTCGCGTTCGAAGCCGAGGATGCTGATGGATTCGATATCGCTGAGCTCGCGTTCGCACATAACGAGGGCGGAACGTGAAATCTCGATTGGATAGTAAGGGGTGCGCTGGCGGCGGCAGAGCGCTTCGAGGATGTGGCGAGTCTTTCTGCCGCTGCCGCTGCCGAGTTCTGCCACGGCGACCGGAGGGACCAGACGCTCGACGATGTCCCAACTATGCCTTCGTAGCAGGCGCTCATCAGCGCGAGTGAGGCCATACTCCGGCAGGTGACTAATCACTTCGAACAGCGCGGAGCCGACGTCGTCGTATAAATACTTCGACAGCAATTCCTTTTGGCCGGGTTTGGTGAGTCCGGCGCGCACGTCGGCGGCGAATTCATAGCTTGTGTTCGGAGTGATAGTTTGAACCAGCATATTGAAACTCCTTCTTCCGAATCGTCCCGTGCCTTCGCGCTCTGACGATCGGCTAGGTAGACGACGAGCGGCTTACACAACGAAAACCGGTATACATATATTGATAGTGCGCTTGAAACCAATTGCGGAAGCTGCGTCGCAACATGGATGCTGCGGTGCGGGCCGACCCGCCCTTCATGACGAAGTGTCTGCCGTCAAAAAAATCGGCCGAGTAACCGCGGTAAAAAGGGAACGGTTCGAAGCCGGGAAACGGCGCGAAAACGCTGGAAGTCCACTCCCACCCATTGCCTAACATGCCATGCACACCGAAGGCGCTCCGACCTTGCGGAAATGCATTGACGGGCACGGGATTCCAACGAGCGAAGTCGAAGTTACCGAATTGCTCCGCAGGCGGCTCTGAGCCCCAGGGATAAGGGCGCTCGTCACCGCGCGGACCGGCACAGGAGGCGCGCTGCCATTCGGCCTCGGTGGGCAACGACTTCCCAACCCAGTTCGCATAAGCCGTCGCTTCCGTCTGGCTCACATAGACTGGCCAATCCATGGGCAGGGGCACGTCAGCGAACATGGTGCGATAAATCCATTCATTGCCCTCATGCCTCCAGAACGCAGGATGAGCAATCCTCTGCGCAGCCTTCCAATTCCAGTCGTCGACGCTCCACAAGGCTTGATTGTCGTAACCGCCTGCGGCGATGAATTCGAGATACTGACGGTTGGTGACTTTGTATTGATCGATTTCAAATGCCGGCACGTCGACTGTGTGGGATTCAAACTCGTTGTCCCAACCGAAGAGACCTGCTTCACGCGAAACGCCCAAAGTTGCCGCGCCGGCGGGAATTTCGATGCTGCGATGATCCAGTGCCGCGTTAACAACGATCAGGAGCTCGGACTGCGCAATCTTCCGGTCAAGCGGCAGTTGATGCAGCATATAGGCCAGGGTCTCGGCGTGCATCAGGCGGTGCTCAATGGCCACGTCGATGAGAGTGCTCAGCGGAAAACCGTCGGAAGCCGGAGGAACAGAGTCGGCAAGCGCGTCGGTAAGTTTGTCGTCGAGAACCTCTCGGATTTTTCTGACGTACTCTTGAACGGCGCCGACGGAAGGCCAGTCTGAGGGCTGATCGGTTGGAAGTCCCCCGCCTACAGGATCGATGCCGAAGGCAAACAGACGATCAAACTCGGGATGGAAGCTCTTGAGTCCGAAAATTCGTTCGTGAAACAGATTCCAGTCGAAGGCCTCGAGGTGACCGATGTAGAAAACGATGCGGTGACGTTCGGCGATGGGCCGCTCGTAGAGCGAATCAGGCTTGACCACGGCAAATAATTCGTCGGTACGGCGGCGGGCCTGGGAGAGCTGCTCGATTAGATCGTGACGAACGGTGGGGTCGGTCTGTGTGGCTGGCATCAAGACCTCCAAACAGTGAGCGGACTGGCCAAAACAACAACTGCTCAAAACAACGAAGAGCGGCGCAAATTCAACATTTTATGCTCATGACAGCCCGCGTAACATAGGGTGATGTACCTAAAGGTATTTCATGTTGACGCCTTCACCTCACGGCCTTTTGCAGGCAATCCGGCTGCGGTCTGTCCCTTGACAGAGTGGTTAGATGACGGCTTACTGCTCGCGGTCGCAGCCGAAAACAATCTTTCGGAGACGGCATATTTCGTGCCCCGAGGCGAGGTCTATGAGCTGCGCTGGTTCACGCCTCGTTGTGAGGTGAAACTGTGCGGCCACGCGACCCTGGCTTCGGCGTTTGTCGTGATGCAGACTCTAGAGCCGGGGCGGAAGTCGGTACGCTTCGAAACGCGCCTGAGTGGAGCGCTTATTGTCTCACGGGAGGGCGATCTGCTGGCAATGGATTTCCCTGCTTTGCCGCCCTGGGCTTGCGCGAATGCGCCCTCGGAGCTGTTGGAAGGTTTAGGAAGAGCTCCCACTGCGGTGATGCAGATCGAAGACAATTACTTCGCCGTTTTTGAATCGGAGGAAGAAGCGCGGAGTATCTGTCCCGACCTGCAATTACTGGAGAAGCTTCATCCTGCGGGGGTTGCGATCACAGCCCCGGGAAACGATGCCGATTTCGTGTCGCGCTATTTCGCGCCTAGTTATGGCATTCCGGAAGATCCGGTGACGGGTTCGACTCACTGCTCGTTGGCGCCGTATTGGAGTAATCGCCTGGGAAAGGCAGCATTGCACGCGCGCCAGGTCTCAGAGCGCGGCGGCGAACTGTGGTGCGAAGTTAGAGGGGAACGCGTGATTATCAAGGGAAACGCAGTGCTGATGTTGCGGGGTGAGTTGCTGATATGAGCTAGAACGCTGATCGCTGCCACAAGTGAGCAGGTTCAAAAAGCTTCTAGTAATGTGGTTGCCTTCCGTGACGGCTGGTCAGGGAACGGGAACGCACAACATGCCGGTCAGCCGCTCATCAAGATGCATCCAGAGAAACTGCAAAACGCTGCCATCTGTGCCGTGATCCTTGCTGTCGTCGCGGTACTGTACGCCCCGGTCATCGAGCATCCCTTCGTCAATTATGATGACGATGACTACGTAACCGAGAACGTGCATATTAAGAACGGAGTTACGTGGAGGACGGTGGAGTGGGCCTTCGTCTCTGCCGAGCATGCCAACTGGCATCCGCTGACATGGATCTCGCACGCGCTGGATTTTGAATTCTACGGTCTGCAACCCTCTGGACACCATTTCACCAGCGTGGCGCTTCATGCCTTGAACTCCATGATCTTGTTCCTGCTGGCTTTCTATTCCACAAGGCGGACCGGGCCAAGTCTTATAGTCGCGCTTCTCTTCGCCGTTCATCCTATCAACGTGGAATCCGTGGCATGGGTCGCAGAGCGGAAGAATGTATTGAGCACATTCTTTTTCTTACTAACTCTCGGTGGCTATGGATGGTACGCGCGAAAACCACGGTGGACGCGATATGCGCCCATGGTGATCTTCTTCGCCAGCGGCCTGATGTCGAAACCGATGTTGGTGACGACTCCAATCGTTCTGTTGCTTCTTGACTGGTGGCCTCTGGAACGAATTGGGAAAACTCCGTTCTCGAAGTTGCTCTTAGAAAAAATCCCGCTGTTCGTGCTTACGGGCGTCAGTTCCCTAATTACGTTTCGAGTGCAGGACGCGGGCCACGCGCTGCGAATGGGAAAGTTTCCGTTAACTGTCCGGTTTGAAAACGCGATTGTCGCGTACGCGCAGTATCTCTGGAAGCTTCTGTGGCCGGCGCGTTTGGCGGTCTTCTATCCGCACCCGGGAGCAGCAGTTAGTATAGTGAGAGTTGTCGCAGCCAGTCTTGTCTTGGCTGCCATCACGATTCTCGTTCTTGCGTTTCGTCGCCGGAAGTACCTTCTGATTGGATGGCTTTGGTTCCTGGGTACGCTGGTTCCCGTCATTGGAGTCGTGCAGGTGGGAGATCAAGCGATGGCTGATCGGTACGCCTATCTTCCGTTCATCGGGCTGTTTCTGATGCTAACGTGGGCTGCAGCCGACGTCTTTCGATCGCGAGGACTCGGCTGGATCGCAGGCGTAACAGCGTCAACCGTAGTGCTCCTGGCATTGACGTTCACCACCCGCCGCCAGATTGGGTATTGGTCGAGCGATCAGGAACTATGGGCGCACGCGCTTGCGGTCACCAGCAACAATTCCCTGGCACATCGAAAACTAGGCTGGTCTCTGATGGTTTCCGACCAGCCCGCTCAGGCGCTGTCGCATATGCGCGAGGCGGCCGCAATTGCTCCAACCGAGCCTACCAACCACATCAACCTGGGACTCTGTCTGGACGCGAACCGACACCGAGATGCGGCAATAGAAGAATACAAGCAAGCGATCAGCCTGGCGTCAGATCCCGATCAGCTGGCCTCCGCTTACACGGATCTGGGAGTCGATTATGAAGGCACGGGAAAGTATTCCGAAGCTCACGCCAGTTACGACCGCGCCCTGCGGTTGAATCCGAAGCTGTTCAACGCCTATTTTGATCGGGGACTCTTGTTCGAAAAAGAAGGAAAGATGGAAGACGCTGTGACAGATTATCGGCAGTCAGTAGCACTGCAGCCTACAGTTCAGGGGTACCTGCAACTGACTCATGCGCTGCAAAAGTTGAATCGGACGGCCGAGGCGCGGGATTTCTACGAGAAAGCCAGGCAGCTGGCGTCTGATCCCAGTGGAAGTCACTAGTCATCTTCTATACGACTCGCGTGCGCGGCCAAGAGCTCCGGGCCGCGCCGACGCGACTTTCGCCGATCTCCTATTGCGTTGGCCGGATCGCGTTGACCCGGAGTGCGTCGGCTCAGACACTAATCAGGAGTGACGCCCAGAAAATCATCGTGGCCCTCGAACACCGAGGCCAACTTTGTTAATCGGAACAACTGCTGCAAGCGTTGGTTCAGATTGATGAGTTTCAGGCGGCAGTTTTGCCTCTTGGCCGACAGGTAGAGGCCGACGATCGCGCCCAGGCCGGAACTATCCATGTAGCTCACATCAGTCAAGTCGAGCACCACACACTTGGTCTCGGGGATGAGACTGCGGACGGTCGTCTGCAGTTGGGCCGTCGTGCCAGAGGCAATTTTGCCGACGCAGTGAACAATGATTTCCTCAGGAGTTCTAACAGTTTCGAGATTCAATTCTGCAACAGGGATTGGGTTCGCGGCCATGACGGGGCCTCCTTATTGGGCGTTATGGGCAAGGGAAGGCGCTCCGGAACAAAAATGGTGCCCGTTCCGTCGCACCTCGATCAGCCTGCCGAGATAGGGCGCGGCTGAACGCCAACTACAATACTCCGGGCGACGGGAAAGTCAAGCGAAACCCACTCAGAAGGCCCGGCCCTAGCCAGTTTACCCAGGTGTTTTCGAAAACCGCAGTCACGCGATGTTTTCCTTCAAACCGGGTCAAGAGCGCCGTCCACGAATCGCCCAAGCGCGGGCAGGCAGCTCAATTTCTCCTTGAGAGTTGGCTGGCAGGGCCGCTCGTAATCGCTCCCGGATCGCAGTTTTAGTTTTTTCATCACGAATTGCAAGATAGTTCGGCGCTGAGCCTTGCCCAGTCAGGAGTGGTTGCCAGTAATCGTCAAAGCTGGTGAAGCGCGTGACTATTTTGAGCGCGTGCCCTGTTGAGGCTTGCAGTTTCGCCTGTTCAAAGAGGTTGCGCAATCCGCTTTGCGTGCAGATAGGAAAACGCCGCGCCTGGTCGAAGGCCGCTGCTTCACTGTCGATCGCCGTGGCCGCATCCCAAAATTCCCGCAAGAACCTGGCTCCCTGTTCGTAGTCCCAAACGTAAAGCGCGATCGTGCCGCCGGGACGAACAACCCGGCTGAACTCCTCCAGCCCTCGCTCCGGATTCGGAATGTAGTTTAGCCCCAAGCCGCAGACTGCCGCATCGAAACTGGCGTCAGAGAATGGCAGAGACGTGGCCTCTGCGATCTCGAAACTGACATTTGTACGGGCGCGATGCTGGCGAGCGAAATTTATCTGCTCCGGCGAAACATCTACCCCGTTGACACTGGCTGGCGCGCCATATTCCGCGATGGCTTCGGATACGACGCCGCTGCCGCAGCAAACGTCGATCCATCGCAAACCTGGGGAAGGGTTCAACCATTTCAGAAACTGTTCGGCCAGAAGGCGGCTCCAGCGCCCCATCCATTGGTCGTAGTGAGAGCCTGAGGTCCACTGGTCCATTTTTGTCGCTGGCGCTGTACACCCCCCCGATTTTCCGTCCCGCTGCGATGGCGATTTTACGGATTATAGAATCTCCCAAGTCAAATGCCAGAGCATCGGGCGCAGCGCTGCATGGTGTCCAATCGAAAACCCCACGTTCCCTCTTCGCAAGGTCGTGAGCGGCACGGCTAAAGCCATGCCCTTCCCGAGCATTTCACCATATCGAGATTTATTCCGAAACGCTGTGCTCTTCGTTCTGCGAACGAAGGACGCGGTCAACAGAATAAGGAGCGCGGTGGCGGGGTTCGTGGTAGTGCCGGACCTGCATTTCGCCGAGCAGGCCGATGGCGAGCAGATTTAAGCCCCCGAGCAGAAGGCCCAAAGACAGCATCATCAGCGGGCCGTGCGAGGCCATGACAGGAACGTGGCGCAGGAACTTTTCCACTCCCAGCCAGGCCACGATGGCGCTGCCCCCGAACATGCTGAGCAGGCCCAAGGTTCCAAAGAAGTGCAGCGGGCGGGAAAGATAGCGCAACAGGAAGCGAATGGTGATCAAATCGAAGAAAACGCGGAAGGTGCGGGAGATGCCATAGTGCGAAATTCCGCGCTCACGGTTCACGTTGCGGATGGGCACTTCGCAAATGGAGGCCCCGTACCACGAGGCCAGCGCGGGGATGAAGCGGTGCAGCTCGCCGTAGAGCGGAACCTGTTCGAGGATTTCCCGGCGATAAGCTTTGAAAGTGGTGCCGAAATCGTGAATATCAACACCGCTCAGCTTAGCCATCAGCCAGTTCGCCGTGCGGGAGGGGATGCGGCGCATCCAGAAGTTATCCACCCGTACCTTGCGCCAGCCGCTGACGATGTCGTAACCGGCTGCGATCTTTTCCAGAAAAAGCGGGATGTCGGCAGGATCGTGCTGCAGGTCGCCGTCCATCGCGATGATGTACTCGCCGCGCGCATGGTCGAAACCCGCGGCAAGGCCGGCCGTCTGGCCGAAGTTGCGGCGAAGTTTCACCACCGTTACCCGGCTATCAACGGCGGCGATCTCGCGTAGCATCGCGAAAGTGTGATCGTTCGAGCCGTCATCAACCAGCACGATTTCGAACGTCTCGCCCGCGCCCTCCATCACCGCCTTCAGACGGTCGTAGAGATCGGTGACGTTCTCCTGCTCGTTATGCAGAGGGACGACGATGGAGTACTTAGGCACAGTTTTTTTATTATATAGCGCGAGCGCTCGCCCCAGGCTGAATTTGTTTCAGAAACCGAAACCCGTGAGTAATCGGGTGTGATCCTTAGCCCTGCTCCTTTAGTTTTAACCGCGACTTGTTCTCTTCCATAAACTTCTTTATATCGTCGGCCGCACCGAGCAACCGATTCCACTGCTCGTAGTACAGCGTGACTGGAAAGCGGCCCAGTCCGTAAACGCTGACACCACCTTTTTCGCCGACCTTGAAAATCAGGTCGCCGCTGCGCTTCTTGGTTTCCACTTCCTTTTCCAATTGTGATAAACGGGCTTTGAGTTCTTCGTAAGTGGGTTCTGACATGCGTTTCCTCGCTTGAAAGTTTTGAATAGCTGGCTGGCGCGCCTCAGCACGACAAACATAACACTCCATAGTAACTTGTCACGCATTGCCTTGTGCAATGCAACCGTTATAAGGTAAAAAGAATGTAGCCCAATGCAGGAAGGTATGCGATCTGCTTTTCGATGGCTGACATTGCTCTGCCTGTCGTTGATATTGTGGACGGCGGTGGCAGAGTCTACGCACAATCATGCCAACAAAACTGAATCCGCTACCTGTTCGATCTGCGTGGTGGCGCATAGCGCAACCCCGGTAGTCAGTTCCCATCAAGCCCGACCGGTTTTTGCCGCGATCGGCCTGCTGCAAGAAAAAGAAGTTTCTGCGAAGGCCCGGCTTAGCGTTTTTGACCTGGGCATTCGTGGCCCTCCTGTGGTCTAGGGATTCCCTTAAGAGCTAGAAACCCGGCTTTATCAAGGCCGGACATTCCCTATTCTTGCAATTCATCCTAGGAGGATTTTGTGCGTACTTCGCTATTCAAGCAGTTGCTCCTCGTAATCCTTGCGGTGTCGTTTTGCATAGAAGCCAGGCACGCCTGGGGGCAATCGAGTTCCGCATCCATTGGCGGCACTGTGCTGGATCCCACCGGTGCGGTGATTCCCAACGCGGCCGTTGAAATTCACAATCCAGTTAGCCACTTTGACCGATCCACTACCACCGACAGCTCCGGCAAGTTCAGCTTTTCGAATGTTCCGTTCAATAACTATCATATGAGCGTTACGGGAGCGGGATTTGCTCCCTACTCCCAAGATGTTGAAATCAGATCCGCCGTGCCTTTGGACATCAAGATCGGCCTCAAGTTAGCCGGATCTTCCGAGAAGGTCACCGTGGAAGCGGCAGAGGACCTGCTCGAAAACACGTCGACCGAGCATACCGACGTCGACCGCGGACTATTCGACAGGCTTCCCTTGGAAAGCCAGTCGTCCGATTTCACCTCGCTCGTCACTCTGGCCTCTCCGGGAATCGCAGCGGATTCCAACGGCCTGTTCCACGGCCTCGGGGACCATGCCGAGAATTCGCTCTCGTTGGATGGCCAACCGGTCACCGATCAAATGAGCAAAGTGTTTTCCAATCAAATCCCCTCGGGTTCTATTGAATCCATGGAAGTGATTGAAGGCGCACCCCCTGCGGAATATGGAGGCAAGACCAGCGTGGTCATCAACGTGACGACGCGCTCCGGTTTGGGGGTGGCCCAGCCGCACGGCGAGGTCACAACTTCTTATGGGACATTCGGCACGTCAACTCTTAACATGAACCTCTCTTACGGCGGAGACAAATGGGGCAACTTCGTCTCCTTGGGAGGACTCAACACCGGCAGGTTTCTCGATCCTCCTGAGTTCGTGGTGCTGCACGACAAGGGCAACGAGGAGAATTTTTTCGACCGCTTCGACTTCAAGCCTTCCGATAAAGA
Organism: uncultured Acidobacteriota bacterium; assembly: GCA_963761915.1. Taxonomy (GTDB): domain Bacteria; phylum Acidobacteriota; class Terriglobia; order Terriglobales; family Acidobacteriaceae; genus Sulfotelmatobacter. The sequence continues at coordinate 38,279 of CAVXIO010000002.1, read as the reverse complement.
CAGCTTCCAGCTGAATCTGGGATTCACACGCTCCTGGTTCCAGACTCCCAATTCGTGGGATCAGCAGCTTCAGCTTTGTACGCCTTTATCGTCAGATTGCAACGGGGCGACGCCGTACGCTCCCGGATCCGCGCAGGACAACCCTGTCACTGGCGCTCCACTAGGGCCCACCGACCAGCGGTCGCAAATCAGAACTTTCAACATTGCTCCTTCGTGGACGCGCCTGCTGAATCCGAATACCGCATTCACCCTCGGCGCTTTCGTTCGGCATGACCAATACAACTATTACGGGAGCCCCGATCCTTTTAACGACTACGGGCCACTTCAGGACGAAACCACCTCCCAGCTCCGGTTCTTGACCAACGCCGGGCTTCGGACGGCGGTGACCTACGTCAAGGGAATTCACAACGTCAAGATCGGAGGCACCTACGAGCACACGTTCCTGACCGAGAATGACGGTTTTGGAGTCGTGAATCCCGGCCTCCTCCCAAACTGCCCAGCTAACCTTGCTTCCCAATGCGCAGTTCTAAAACCCTACGACTTGACGATAGGCGGAGTGCCCTACAGCTACCATGGGCACACCGACATCAAGGAACTGGGGCTCTATTTGGAGGACACGATCACCAAAGGCGATTGGGTCTTCAACCTTGGCCTTCGCGGCGATATCTATAACGGTCTCGACACCGCCACTAAGCAGGCAGAGCCTCGAGTTGGAGCTGCTTATAACATCAAAAAAACAAACACGGTGATTCGAATGTCCTATGCCAGGACTATGGAAAGCCCGTTTAACGAGAACCTGATTCTTTCAGGCACGGGATGTAATAACGCGGTGGTGTATGCCGTCATGACCGTCGCCCAAGGCTTCAACTGCACCACCGCACCGCTCGCGACCGGTTTTCGCAACGAATTCCACGCGGGCCTGCAGCAAGCGTTTGGCAAACATTTCGTGCTGAGCGGCGAGTACATCTGGAAATACACCCACAATGGCTATGACTTCAACGTGTTCGGAGCCAGCCCCATTACCCTCCCCATCGAATGGCACAATTCCAAGATTCCGGGTTTTGCCATTCGCGGAAGCTTTCCGGACTATCACGGGTTGTCGGCGTTCATCGTGATGTCGCACGTCGCTGCGCGCTTCTTCCCGCCGACAGTCGCCGGAATCGCGCCGCCAGCGCCGCCCGCGGTGTTCCGCATCGACCACGACGAAGTGTTTAATCAGACGACGCACATACAATACCAACCCTTTAAGCGCGCGCCCTGGATGGGCTTCAACTGGCGATACGACAGCGGACTGGTTAGCGGCTTTGTGCCCTGCCTCGCGGCAACGGCAACCTGCTCGTTCTCAACGTCCCCGGTTGATGCGCCAGGCGTGGGACTGGCCAACATCCCGCCGGGTAATGTCGCCCTGGTCAACAACCTAAACGGAGCGGCCCTTACCGCCGATCAGGAGTTCGAGTCTGGGCTAATCTGTAACGGCGTGGCCGCAACCCAGACAAAACTGATCGGGCAGCAGTCTATGGTAAACGGGACGCTTTCGCCCTACTACTGTGCAGCGTCCGGGGCAGGGTCACTCACGTCCAGCCTGATCAAAATACCGGCGCCGTTTAAAGAACAGGACGACCATAACCCACAGCGCATTGCGCCGCGGAGTCTGTTCGACTTGGCGGTCGGTCATGACAATGTGTTCAAGGGCGACAAGTACAAAGTAAGCGCACGTTTGACTGTCATTAACCTGACCAACAAATACGCCCTCTACAACTTCCTTTCCACGTTCAGCGGGACGCACTACGTGACGCCTCGGACGTTGGCGGGGGAAATCGGGTTTCACTTTTAGACCCTTACTGATTTGACCCGAAGGCGGCCTTTTATCAAGGCCGCCTTTTTTCTGGATCTGGAAGCCTTGCGAAAACCGCACGTTTGTAAATCAATGTAAAACCTTAACACTCCATGGGGCGATGAGAGCCCGACTGATAGAATGACCGTATCGCTATCAGGTTTCCAGGATTCTTCTTCAGGAGAAATACTTGTCGATAAAGTTTGCCGCACGGCCGATGGCGGCCTTGGTCTTTCTGAGTTTTCTTGCTTTACCAGGAGCAGCGCAACAGGCGCCCGCCCAGCAGTCCCCGTCGGCGAACCCGGCACCTTCGACTGCCCAGCAGTCCACATCCGACAAGGATAAGGACAAGGACAAGGCGGCGCAGGGTACGAGCGCGCAGGACAAAAATGCCGGAACTTCAAACGACCGGCTGTTTTTTACCTTGCCTAACTTCTTGACGCTGGAGAATGCTGGCCAAGTGCCGCCACTCACCACCGGACAGAAATTCAGAGTCGTGCTCCGCAGTTCGTTCGATTATGTTGAATATCCCTGGTACGGTTTTCTGGCCGGTATAAGCCAGGCGGAAAACAGCGAGCCGGGTTATGGTCAGGGCGCGGCCGGATACGGCAAGCGTTATGGTGCGGCCTTTGCGGATGGGACGATTGAAAACTTCCTAACCGGCGCGGTTCTTCCTTCCCTTCTTCATCAGGATCCGCGCTTCTTCCAATCCGGCAAAGGTTCCTTCATGCATAGGACCGAGTATGCGGTGAGTCGAATCTTTGTCACCCGCGCTGATTCTGGCCGTAGCCAGTTCAACTATTCTGAAATTATTGGTAGTGCAATATCAGCCACGATCTCTACCTATAGCTACCATCCCAGCGCTGATCGCACACTTTCCAATACTGCCAGCGTATGGGGCACTCAAGTCGGATACGACACCATCACGATCGTGGTGAAAGAATTCTGGCCCGATATCCATCGGAAGCTGTCTCATAAACATAGGAACGACGTTCTGCAGACAACGAGCCCGAATCCGTAAGAGCGTTTCAGCGGGAGCTGTCTTGTTCAAGGTGTCTAGCGGCCCTATCGAACCGTCGCTGTTTCCGGTTTGAAGATTATCCCCTGGCTGGTTCTGCTGTTCATGACCACTCGCAGGGGCGCGTCGAAATGCAGGTGGCGGACGCATCCATCTTCGTTGACGGAAGACTGCTCGCTCAACCATTCCCAGTCCACTGACCCTTCCCCAGCATCTGGATTCACTGTGAAGTAACCGATCTGAAATGCGGTGAGATTCTGGAAGAAATGGCTGCCCTGCGAGGGCGTGACGCGAAAATCGCGGAAGCCGGCCTCGACAATAACGCGTGCGCTCGAGATTTCGTCCCACTCCACCGGAATTCCGAGCCACGGATCGTTCGATCCCCAGCGGCCGACGCCAATCAGCAGATAAGATCGGTTCTCAGCGTTTAGCAGGCCGTTGAAATGGGCCACGGCCTTGGCCACCTCCTGGCTGCGGCTGCGTTCGAAGCGCTGCGAGTCGACGACCACTATGTCAGCCAGATTTTCGATGCGTCCGTTACCTAAAACCTTGGTGCTCTGGCAAAGCACTTGTCGTGCATCAACACTGCCGAGCGACAGATCCTGGTGGTCGCGCGAAAGCGTCAGGGGGCGAATTTGTAGAAAGCCGAACTCCGCCGCTTCGCCCGATCGACGCGGCAGACGAACTGCGAATTCGATTTCCACTGGAATACCCAGAGCATCTTCTCCAGCTTTTACCAGAGTCTCAAGAATCGTCGCCAGCGGAAACAACCCATGCTTCAGCATGGGCGCGAAACTCACAATGCGTACGCCGGGCCGGCTCACTCCATCGTAGACCGCGTGGTTATCGACCGAGTAAGTCGAGCCAACAGCGGGCAGAGTGCCGTCTGATTCGGCCGCAGCCAGACTGAATCGCATTTCATGCAGATGCCCGGGTTGGCCGTGCGGAACGCCGTCTAACTCGAGCGCCCAAAACTCAGTTTGCGAGTTGGCCAGAATATCGTCGACGGAAGAGAATTGAATTAAATTTTGCGGATAGCGCGGACAAAAGGTCAGGCACTTTCCGCCATCGACCACGGCCCGACCCAATCCTAAAGCCACGGCGGCGATTCCGTCGGCGAACGTCATCGGCGGCACTGGATAGAAATTGTGCGAACGTACTACTCCCGAGAAATCGGGATAGAAACGCTGCCCGTGCGCGGTACCCACAACCTGCTGAACAATCACGGCCATCTTTTCCTCTTCCAGACGGTAAGGAGTGGCGCGCACATAGGCTTTGGCATGTCTGCTGAAAGTGGAGGCATAAACACGCTTGATGGCGTCTATTAACTCCGCCAGCCGCGCGCCCGGATCTGCCGACTGGTTGCCCAGCATGAACGTCTCATACACTCCAGTGAACGGTTGGTATTGCGAGTCTTCGAGCAGACTGGAAGAGCGCACGGCCAGCGGATACTCGACTTCCTCGACGAAGGCCTTCAAATCTGCCTGTAACTTCGCCGAAAGCGGAGCGGCCAGAAATCTCTGCAGGATCTCGGCGTCGTCTTCGCATTGCAAGGCAAAATCCAGCAAATTGTTTTCCGCCATGAATTGATCAAACGCATCTGTGGCCAGGACCAGCGCCGGCGGCACCGCGATTCGTACTCCGGGAAAGCGCCGCGTGACGCGGTTCTTGCGCAGAAGATGACGCACGAACGCGAGGCCGCGCGCCTTGCCTCCCAGCGAGCCGGCGCCGATGCGCAGAAAACTTGATTCTGATGGCTTGAATGTATCGGCGTTGAAGTCACCGATCAGCAGCTCACTTTGTTCTCGGCGGTAGTCGTTGATCGATTCGATCAAGTCACGCCTCAAGTGTTCCGGACCGTTAAAGTCGGAGACCTTGCGCGGACGCAACTTGGCTGCCAGAGCGAACTCGGTACGCGCCATTAACCAATGGGAAAAGTGGTTGCTTTGCGCGTGGTAGGTGAGGCTTTCCGGCGGCACCGTCTGCAACTGTTCTTCGAGCTGATTCAAGTCTTTCGCGCGTCCGACCTCCTTAAGATCGGGCAGTCGAAATACGAAATCGCCAAAACCAAAGTGCTCGGTGAGAAGGCGGCGCAAATCTTTCAAGAGAGTGGGCGAACGTTTGCGCAGAAAAGAATATCCGGCAGCCAGAGCGCGCGGACGAAACTCTGTGCGGCTGGTCTGCAGAACCACCGGAACGTCCGACACCAGGCCACGCATCAGACGCGCTAGCTCAAAACCAGCCTCTGGACTCAGCTTGCCTTCCCAAGGGAATTCCACATCGGAGACCAAGCCGAACAGGTAATCCCGATACTCTTGCACCAGCTGCGCCGCATCCTCGAAGTTCGAACTCAGCAAAATTTTCGGACGAGCCTGCATCCGCACCAGCTTGTGAGCGACGTTGATGCCTTCCTGAATAACGCGCCGCGACTGCTTGATCAATTCCGTATAAATCACCGGCAAGAACGACGAGTAGTAACGGATGTTGTCTTCCACCACCAGCAATACCGGCACACCCATTGCCCGCGTGTCGTGAAGGACATTGCGCTTGTCTTCGATGTACTTGACGATGGCGATGAGAATGCGCGCGTTTCCCTGCCAGAGAAAAATCCGCTCGATATCGGTGACAGGATTTTGCCGAATGAAGTTCTTGACCTCGCGATAGTCATAAGCCAGCACAACCACCGGCACGTCGAGTCCCGCCAGCTTGACCTCGCGCGCCAACTGCGCGGCCGTCATGTCACCGACGGCTAGGTTGGTGACAATCAGATTGAAGCGCGGCTGAGAACGCGCCAGTTCGAGCGCCTCGGCACAGCTTGAAACATGAGTGATGCCGGGAATTTGTTGAAGATTTAGTTCAAGCGATTCGTCGATCAAAAGCTCGTTGAGGCGGCCGTCTTCGCGGAGGATGAAAGAATCGTAGAGGCTGGAGACCAGAAGGATATTCTGGACCTTGAAGGGCATCAGGTTGTCGAAGCCTTCGAGTCGGGCTTCGGCATCGAGAAGGGGCTCGACGATGGGGCGAATGCTCATGGAGTAGTTAATTGGCTCCTCTCCGCCGCAGCCTTGATTAAACGCTCAATCCGCTTGGCTTTGTAAGCGCTAGGCCAACCTTCTTTTTGCTCCTTTTCAAGCTCACTGATAATCTCTGTTCGGCTAGGGATTTCCAGCGTACTGATCTCTGGGGTCCAGTTCGCACCCGAAAAAAATACGTTGTCCAGTTGGACGATGGCCGCCCGTCTGATGTTCTGATCCGGGTCGGTAACGAGGGTGAAAAAGCTCGAAACGATCTGCCGATTGGACCGCGTGTTCTTAGCGCTGGGATCATATAGGTATTGGAAGAGCCACCCCATGGACCTGATCCGCTCCGATTCCAAACCTGCCCTAGCCCTCTGAGTCAGAATTGCAATCGCCTTCTCGCGGCAAGTTGTACCGGTCCGGCATTGAGACCCCTGCATTAGGCCGTGCATCGCAACATCCCGGGTAAATTCTGTCGGATCCGAGAGTCCCTCGAGTAAGGACTGTGTTCTTTCCTCAACCGGCAGCTGATCGATTGCTATCGCCCGACGTACAAGTGGAACCCATATGCTTCCGCCTGCGCCGATGTCCAGAACTTCTAGAGGAGGAACCGATGTCGGTTTGCGCGGCGCTAAGAATGCGAGAACTTCCCTTCCTGCACTCGGACGAATCCCGCCAAATCCGGTCGGGGGAGGGCCCTTCATTCGAGAGAAAATGAACCTGGGTGACTTTGGATCTGACCAGGCGAAGGGAAAATCAAGCGCAGTGGAAACATCCGACCCTCGGAGCTTCTCAGTGACCTCAATCGTCACCGTGCCGCTTTCATAATCGGCATCTTCTGCTTCCAGTTTGACCGAGGCAATTTTGCCGAGAACGATTGCCCCGCCCCGGTCGAACGCCCAAGCAGGATTGACCGTAGCGTCACCCTGAGCGAGACAGACTTTCGCCATCAGCAGCGGCAAGATGCAAAGCAATTTGCGCCATCCATCCATTCAGAGTCCTCGGCGTTGGTGCCCTCCTGTTGTAACAAAAAATGCGAGGCGAACATTGTCCACCCCGCATGGTACTCGCAACTCCTACGTGAAACTACACAAGCCCCTGATCCAGCATCGCATCGGCAACTTTCATGAACCCTGCAATGTTGGCGCCATTGACCAGATTGCCCGGCGTGCCGTATTTCTCGGCCGTTTCGTAGCAGTTGCGGTGGATGGCGATCATGATCTTGTGCAGCTTGTCATCCACTTCCTCCCGCGTCCAGGAAATGCGCGCGCTGTTCTGCGACATTTCCAGACCTGACGTGGCTACGCCGCCCGCATTCGCCGCCTTCGCCGGACCGTAAAGAATCTTGGCATCCAGAAACAGTTTGGTTGCCTCCAGCGTACTCGGCATGTTGGCCCCTTCGGCCACCACCTTGATGCCATTCTTGATAAGATTCGCCGCATCCTTCGCGGTGATCTCATTCTGCGTGGCGCTCGGGAAGGCGCAATCCGCTTTAATGTTCCACAGCGGGCTGTGCTCCAGCTTCACGTCGGTGGGCATGAAGATCGCCTTCTTGTAGCGGTCCGCATAGTCACGGATGCGCCCGCGCTTCACGTTCTTCAACTCGAGAACATAAGCGAGTTTCTCGCGATCGATGCCGTCCGGATCATAGATCACACCGTTTGAATCCGAGACGGTCACCGGTTTCGCGCCGAAGTCGAGCAGCTTCTCAATGGTGTACTGGGAAACGTTGCCGCTGCCCGAAACCAGGCAGAGCTTGCCTTCCAGCGTGTCTTTCTTGCTCTTGAGCATTTCACTGGCGAAATACACGCAGCCGTAGCCGGTCGCCTCTGGACGAATTAACGATCCGCCCCAGTTCAGCCCCTTGCCGGTGAGCACGCCGGTAAACTCATTGCGCAGGCGCTTGTATTGGCCGAACAAATAACCGATTTCGCGTCCGCCCACGCCGATGTCGCCGGCGGGAACGTCTGTGTTGGGACCAATGTGCCGCGCCAGTTCGGTCATGAAGCTTTGGCAGAACCGCATCACTTCGTTATCGCTCTTTCCTTTGGGATCGAAATCCGAACCGCCCTTGCCGCCGCCCATGGGCAGCGTGGTCAAGGAGTTCTTGAATACTTGCTCAAACGCGAGAAACTTAAGAATGCCGAGATTCACCGATGGATGGAAGCGAAGCCCACCCTTGTAAGGCCCGATGGCACTGTTCATCTCAATGCGGAAGCCGCGATTCACTTGCACTCCGCCTTGATCGTCCACCCAAGGCACGCGGAACATCAGCACGCGCTCGGGCTCCACGATCCGGTCGAGGATGCGGTTCGACTGATACTCCGGATGTTTCCCCAAAACTAAACGCAGAGAATCGAAAACCTCCCGCACCGCCTGGTGGAATTCGGGCTCGGCGGCGTTCTTCGCCTTCACAGCCATCATTACGTCTTCAATGTAGTCGCCGGGAGCTTTGATTCCAGACGAGGTCAGAGTGCCAGAAGTCATAGTTGCCTCCATGGTATGTCAAGTATTAAACCCACTCGACTGTGCCCCTCCCGCAAACAAACGCAAGGAAGTGAAGCACAGTTCTGGGTGATAGTTATCACGGTGAAACATTAAGCGGTGAACCATTAAAAGGATACGCCTCTTACGTCAGCAAGCAACCACTTTCAAGGTCACAGAATTCTTTCGTGGGTATAGCCGTTGGCGCCGAGTGCCGAGATCAGTTCGGCGATGTGGTCGGGCCCGCGCGTCTCCATGGTGATGTCAATCGCGGTGTCTCCCAGGTTGACGTTGTGATAGGCGCGGTCGTAGGAAGTTTCGACGATGTTGGCACGATGTTGGGCAAGAATGCCGGTGAGCCGGTGAAGAGCCCCGGGATAGTCGGGAAGATGCACGCGCAGGCGAACCAACCGTCCATCTTTCACCAAGCCGCGCTCTATGATGCGCGCCAGCAAGGTCACATCGATGTTACCGCCACTCACCACGACCACGATCTTCTTCGCCGTGTTGCCAATCGCACCATGAATCATCGGGATCCGGCGATTGACCAGAGCCGCCAGCGCCGCCGCGCCCGCTCCTTCGGCAAGAATCTTCTCTCTCTCCAGCAGTAGTAGAACCGCGTTCGCAATTTCCTCTTCTTCGACCGTAACAATGTCATCCACATATTTCTGGATCAGCGGCAGCGTGCGCTCGCCCGCACGCCGAACCGCGATCCCATCCGCGATGGTTACTGCCGGGGGCAAAGTCACGGGTTTTCCCTCGGCCACTGCAACCTTCGCCGAAGGCAGCCGCGCCGGCTGAACTCCAATGACCTTGATACTCGGGTTGGTTTCTTTCAGCGCGCAACCGATTCCCCCGATCAATCCACCTCCGCCAACCGGAACAATGACCGCCTCAAGGTCTGGGAGTTGTTCCAGCAATTCCAGTCCCAGAGTTCCCTGCCCCGCGATCACCGCGTCATCGTTAAAAGCATGAACGAATGTGAGGTGATCCTGAGCGCTGAGGCGGATCGCCTCATCATAGGCCTCATCGTAATTCGCTCCGTGGAGAACAACGTCGGCGCCGTACCCGCGCGTTGCTGACACTTTAATCAGCGGAGTCGCGAGCGGCATCACGATTCTTGCTCGAATGCCTAACTTGGACGCGTGGTACGCCACGGCCTGAGCATGGTTGCCCGCCGACGCTGCAATCACTCCCTGGGTTCGCTGTTCCGGGGTAAGACTTAGAAGCTTGTTGAGCGCTCCGCGTTCTTTGTAGGCGCCAGTCCTCTGCCGGTTTTCCAGTTTGAGATAGATCGAGTTGCCGGTGAGCTCGGAAAATGTTTCCGAGCGCGTGCAGGGAGAAACGTGAATTGATTTTCGAATGCGACCGAGAGCCTCCTGAATTTGGACGAGAGACACCATTCGAGTGCTATTAGCGGCAGGATTCGCCATTCTACACGAAGGAAACCTTTGGCCTTGACCACTCGTTTTATCCCGCGAAAAAGTGTTCAAGCGAGCTGCCAGGCATGCAGAAAAATACATGCACCGCATCAAAAATGACGATTGTACTTTGGCAGACTTTCCAGTTAAACAAGTAACATGGCGGAAAGTCGCCTCACATTCTCGAACGACCATGATGCGTGCGGCGTGGGCTTCATCGCGCAACTGGGCGGACCCGCGTCGCATTCCGTGGTCGAGCGCGGGCTAAACGCTCTTAAGCGCCTGGCCCATCGCGGAGGTGTAGATGCCGATGGCCGCAGCGGGGATGGTGCTGGCTTGCTGATCGCAATTCCGAAGCCTTTCTTCCGCAAGACGGCTCGCGCCGATGGAATTGAGTTGCCGGAACAGTTTGGGGTCGGCATGGTGTTTCTTCAGCGTGGCCAAGAGGCTCGGGCGCGGGATGCGGTTCGAACGGCGGTTGGGAAATTCGATCTTTCATTCCTCGGCTGGCGAACCGTGCCTACTGATGCTTCGATCCTCGGACCGCGCTCACGTGACTCGTTACCCATGGTCCGGCAATGCTTTGTAGCTCCCCGGGGTCGATCGTCGAATTTCGAGTCTTCCAGTCTCGAATCCGCAGACTTTGAATTGCAGCTCTTCTGTTTGCGACAAGAACTTGAAACCATTTCCGATTCCGGCTACTACTGTTCCCTTTCGGCGAGAACCATTGTCTACAAAGGGTTGCTTACTCCTGAGCAGTTAGCCCCTTTCTATCCGGACCTGAGCGATCCTGATTTCGCCAGCGCATTTGTGATTTTCCACCAGCGCTATTCCACCAACACACAGCCCAGTTGGTCGCTGGCCCAACCGTTCCGCTTCGTAGCTCATAACGGTGAGATCAATACCATCAGCAGCAATCGCCGCTGGTTTCAGGCAAGGGGGGCCAGGTTGCGCCGCGAACTGCAGTTGCCCGATCACGCTCACCTGCTGCAGCCTGGGATGAGCGACTCCGCGAGTTTTGATAACGCGCTGGAAGCCTTGGTGCGGAACGGGTCGAGTATCGCCGAGTCCGCATTGCGCCTGGTGCCTCCGGCATGGGAGCACGATGAGCGTCTCGATCCTGAGATACGCGAATTTCTCGCCGACAGTGCGCTCCATCAAGAACCTTGGGACGGCCCCGCCGCACTGATCTTTACCGACGGGCAAGTGGTCGGTGCCAAACTCGACCGCAACGGCTTGCGCCCGCTGCGCTATACGCTGACTTCGGATGGGTTGCTTATTGTGGGATCTGAAGTGGGCATCACCTATCTTTCCGATAAGCAGGTTATTGAACGGCAGCGTCTTGGACCGGGTGAGATGCTCATTGCCGATCCTTGCAGCGGAACTCTTTTCCGTCCGAATGAAGTTGTAGGGCTGATACCTGCGCATGTCGGCTCGACATGCTCCACAGTAATTCCTGCGCAACATAAGGCTGCGCAAGTCGCGAGCGATGCCAAGCGGTTGATGGCCGCCTTCGGCTGGACCGAAGACCAGTTCCGCATGCTCTTTCAACCTCTTGTGGAGCATGGTCAGGAGCCACTGTGGAGCATGGGTGACGACGCTCCCCCAGCATTTTTGTCCAGTCTGCCGCGTCCGCTCTGGGATTACTGCAAGCAGCGGTTCGCCCAGGTTACTAACCCACCGATCGATCCCCTGCGCGAAAGCCACGTGATGTCGCTCGATGTTTATCTCGGCAGAGACGTGAAACTGCACTCTCCGCTTCTTGATGCCGGACAGATGGAGGCAATTGGGCAGATGCTGCCTCCGATTCATTGTATCGACATCAGTTTCGCGGCAGCGGGAAGCGTTGATGGCGCTCGGCAGATGTTAACGAAAATAGGCGATGAAGTTCGAAACGCAGCGACCTCTTGCGGCGCAATCCAGTTGAGCGATCGCGGAGTAAATGACAAGCGTGCCGCTTTACCTGTGCTGCTGGCTGTTTCGGCCGCTTGGCGAGCCATGACCGAAGCCGGCGCCTGGAATGTTCCGCTGATCGTGGAGACCGGTCAAGTCATCGATACACATCACGTGGCCTTGCTGATCGCTGCCGGAGCGAGCGCTGTGCATCCATATCTCGCAATGAGTTTAGCCACTCGGACCGATGACAACGGACCCGCGCGCTATCGTGCCGCGATTGAGAAAGGTCTGCGCAAGGTGCTGGCGCGCATGGGCATTTCGACGATCAGTAGTTATCGAAATAGTCAGATGTTCGAAACCATCGGTCTCGATGCGACAGTGTGCGATGAGTTCTTCGAGGATGCTGGCCGTACTCTCGGCGGCAAATCTCTGGACGATCTGCTTGCCGATTTCATCTCTTGTCACGCCGCAGGTTTCGGATCTCCTGCCGCCGAGTTTCGCGACGCGGGCCTCTATCGTTTCCGGCACAACGGTGAGCAGCACGCGACGTCGCCCGAACTGGTCAGGCGAATGCATCGCTACATTAAGTCGCCCACACCGCAGAATCAGGCAGCACTAGCTGTGCTTTCAGAAGAACGAAAGAATATTGCAGTTCGTGACTTGCTTGAGGTTCGTCCCGCTGAGCCTCTGTCTTTGGATGAAGTCGAGAGTGAAGCTTCCTTGCTGAGCCGCTTCAGCACGCAAGCCATGTCGCTAGGCGCGATTTCACCGGAGGCCCACCAGACGCTTGCCATCGCCATGAACCGCTTGGGCGGACGGAGCAACACCGGCGAGGGCGGAGAAGATCCAAACATTTATTACGAGCGGCCGGAGGCAAATAATCGCGTCAAACAGGTGGCGTCGGCGCGATTTGGTGTAACCGCGGAATACCTGGTGCACGCCGATGAAATAGAAATCAAGATGGCGCAAGGCTCCAAGCCTGGCGAGGGCGGACAACTGCCTTCCGCAAAAGTTACGCCTTACATCGCACGTCTGCGGCACGCGATTCCCGGAACTTCGCTTATCTCGCCGCCACCGCACCACGACATCTACAGCATCGAAGACCTGGCGCAATTGATTTACGATTTGCGGGCGGTGAATCCGAACGCCCGCATCGGGGTAAAGCTTGTTTCCAGTTCCGGAGTCGGCGTGATCGCCACGGGCGTCGCCAAAGCTGGAGCCGACGTCATTACAATCAGCGGCCACGATGGCGGCACGGGCGCATCGCCACTTACTTCTATCAAGAACACCGGGCTACCTTGGGAAATTGGTTTGCGCGACGCACACACATCACTGATGCGGGCGGGGTTGCGCGCGCGGGTGAGGTTGCGCGTGGATGGCGGCTTAAAGTTTGCTCGCGACGTCGTAGTCGCTGCGCTGCTGGGCGCTGAGGAATTCGGCTTTGGCACCGCCGCTCTGCTCGCGATCGGCTGCGTCATGGCGCGCCAGTGCCATCTCAACACCTGTCCAGTCGGTATCGCGACACAGGATGAAACCTTGCGCGCGCGTTTCGCCGGCAATCCCGAGATGGTGGAAACGTTTTTCCGGGCGCTGGCAGCCGATGTCCGCCAGGAACTCGCCGCAATGGGAGCCGGGTCCATTGAAGAGATCCTGGGCTCGGTTGACCGCTTACGGCCGCGTTCACCGCAAGACGAACAAAGTGTGATACCGCTCTTGCAGACGATCCCGCATCCACCCGCTCAATTTGCCTGCCCTCACGAGGACAGCAGCGCCTTGCACGTTGAACTGAATCGCGTGGTCGATGATCTGGAATCGCTCTCGGTTCGTCCTTATCATTTCGCGATCACCAACGAAGATCGAGCCGTGGGAGCGCACTTCAGCGGCGAAGTTTTGCGCCGCCTGGGACCCGCCGCTCTGGAAATGACCGGCGTCGATTGCGACTTCGTCGGCGTCGCGGGACAAAGCTTTGGGGCGTTCCTCATCTCAGGAGCGAACTTCAGACTCACCGGCGAAGCCAATGACTACGTGGGTAAAGGTTTGTGCGGCGGCAGCATTGCGATTGCTTCGAATGCAGAGGCATCCGAACGCGGAGACGTTCTGGTGGGCAACACCGTGCTCTACGGCGCGACCGCGGGCGAGTTATTTGTAGCCGGCCGCTCCGGAGAGCGGTTCGCAGTTCGCAATAGCGGCGCATTGGCGGTGGTCGAAGGTGTGGGCCGGCACGGATGCGAATACATGACGGCTGGCGTGGTAGTGATTCTCGGCCCCGCGGGTGCAAATCTAGGAGCAGGAATGACTGGGGGTCTCGCTTACCTCTTGCGCAACGATTCTGATGAGCAGCCGACACAGGAGCGGATGAATCTGGGGACCATGAACCGCGAGTCAGTGCGGCTTGCGCCGCTCGAAGCCCAGGAAGACCGATATCTCCGGCGTATCCTTCACCGGCACATGCAGCTCACCGGTAGTCCCCGAGCCGCCGACCTGCTCTCGCGCCCGGCGCTGCCGCTTCTGCGGGTTGAGCCGGTGACGCCACCTTGTTCGTTCGAAGAAACATGGGCTCCGATTTTGTCGCGCATCGAGGCAGCGGAAGCCCGCACCTATGGCCGCGAGAAGCTTCCATCTTCTGAGCACCCAGTGGTGCAATGAGAGAGGTAGCAGCGGGATCGCATTCCCGCTGTTTCGCAAGGCTATTTATTTCTCGTTCTACTTCATTCTTCATTTGCAGCAATTCCTGATTCTCAGGAATTGATTGCAGGCCTCGAACGATCAGGTCTTCGGCAGCCTTCCAGTCTTTCATCTGCGCACAAATACTGGCGGCGCGAGAAATCGTTGCTGGATTCGGAAGCTCAATAGCCAGGCGCCCTGCAGCCTCTGCCGCTTGCGGCATCATATCCATCACAATGTAGGCCTTGATCAGCCGGTCGTGCATTTCGAACATCCCGGGATTCGCCTTCACCGCCCTCGTGAGCCTGGCGAGGCCATTTTTCCTTAGTCCCAGCCGAACTTCGGTCAAGCCCAACTTACTGGCTACACGCGCATCGTCGCGAAGGGTGCCCAGAGCGCGAAGGTAAGATGCTCGAGCTTCTTTGAAGCGCCCGAGGTTATAGAACGCATCTCCGCAAATATTTGCCTTCTCGCCATCGGCTCTTTCGTTTAGTGTGACGCTGGAGAGCAGTTCAAGAGCGCGGTTATCCGCCTGGATTTCGACGTAAAGATTGGCCAGCGACAGATAAGGAACGCTGGAATGCTTTGGATTTAGAGCCAATGCTTTCTTGAAACACTCGATGCCTGTGGAATAGTTCTTAAACTGCTCGTATTCCTGCAGCCCGAGCTCAATCCATGCCAGCGGGTCGTCGGGCGCGTCTTCGACTTTAAGGCGGCCTAGCCTTCGGTAGAGTTCGTCCTTCGAGCACAGCTCAGCTGGAGAGCATAAATGGCCGAAATGGTGGATTACGAAATTCGCTGACCGAAGCTCCAGACCCAGCGCCTGAATACGCGGCTCCACGAGTTCATGCACTCGACCCACGTAATATATTTCTGGATGGCGGCGGAATAAACGGCAATTCGCAAAATCGGTGTAAGCCCCGGCCTGCGCAGCTCGCGCGATGGTCGAGGTGTTCGCCTGGGCCGACGGAGCATAGCCACCCGAGCCAAACTTTACGGGAATGTAGTTTCTCAGAGTAACGGAGTACCCACCAATTCTAGTGTTGTCGAGCAGCGGCGGAATCTTGGCCCGCGCCTCAGGGTCGAGCTCTTCGTCATCGTCCAGCACCAGCACCCAGTCTGTGCTCAGCGCCCGTACCGCAGCATTGCGAGCCTCGGCGAAATCGTCGTGCCAGGCGAAATCGAATACCTCGGCTCCCAAATCCCGCGCCAGCTGAGGACCTCCATCATTCGAACCGGTATCCGCAATGACGATACGATCAACAACGCCGGCCACGCTTTGCATGCATTCTCGAAGCGATGCCGCACCATTCTTCAAGATCATTGCCAAGCCAAGAGATGGCATTTTCATTTCTCCGCACCCATTTGACCCGGTTACATAAAATGCTGCCGGGTAGAACAAGACTCGACTCCCGTTTCCGCAAGCAAACCAAAGCTGTATGCAGGCGAGAACTTCGCTATAATCTTCCATGGATTTTGACCAACTCGTAACCTTCCTCGAGGTGGCACGGCAGGGCAGCTTCTCACGTGCCGGAGAGAAAGTTTTCCGCTCGCAATCGGCAGTCAGCGCTCAGATCCGCCAACTGGAGCAGGAATATGGCGACCGCCTGCTTGACCGCTCCGGCAAAACCGTCAAACTGACACCTGCCGGCCAAGTCTTCCACGATTACGCCCTGCGCATGAAGAAACTGCGCGACGAGTCCCTCGTCGCCGTGGCCGACCACGGGCACACTCCCCGCGGCACGCTGCTGGTCGGCGCCAACGAGGCCACTTGCCTCTATGTTTTGCCTGAAGTTTTCGGAGAGTACTGCCGCAAGTATCCCGACGTGCAGATCAGCATTTACCGCAACTTCACTTATAAGATTGTTGAGAAGCTGGAGAACGGCTCGCTCGATATCGGAATACTCAGCTTGCCGGTCCAATCTCCCAGCCTCAAGGTCCAGCCCATCTTCCGCGACCGCTTAATGCTGATGGTGAGTCCGAAGAATCCGCTTGCCAAGGTGAAGTCGGCCAACATCAGCGAGGTGGTGAAACATCCTCTGCTGCTGCCTAAGACCGGCCACACCCGCAGATTGTTGGACAAGCTGTTCCGCGAGTACAACACCGAACTCAAAGTCAGAATGGAATTGCCCAGCATCGGAATGATCAAGAGTTTTGTCGCCGCCGACCTTGGGATTTCGCTCATCAGCGCGTCCTTCGCCCGCGATGAAGTAGCGGCGGGCAGAGTGAAGCTGGTTGAACTGGAAGGCGCCGAACTGTGGCGCGAGCTCGGCATTGCCTATCGCCGCGATCGCACGCTCTCGGTCGCCACCAAAACGTTCGTCAGCGTGGTGCGGCAGCTCTCAGATTATCTGAAGAAGACGGATGCGTCGGCGCACAAGTAAGCTGTCATGCGTCGGCTTCGGGCGGAGTGACCAGCGGCTTGATGATATGCAGTCCGCATTCGGTCTTCGACGATCCTGACCAGCGTCCTGCCCTTGGATCTTCTCCCGGGCGCACCGCCCGAGTGCAGTGAGTGCACCCGATGCTGGGATAGCTGCGCTCATGCAGCACGTTGTAGGGCACGTCATGCTCGCGAATGTACTGCCACACCTGCTTGGAACTCCAGTCGGCGATTGGATTGATCTTCACCAGCCCAAATCTTCGATCCCACTCGACTTTGCGCGCGCCCGCCCGGGCCACAGTCTGATCGCGCCGGATGCTCGTGATCCATGCCCGCAATTCGCTCAGTTTGCGCTTCAAAGGCTCGACCTTGCGAAGATTGCAGCATAGGTCGGGATCAGTGTTCCAAAGCGCGGCACCGTGCATTCGCTCTTGCTCCTCGGGCGCTGCGAGCGAATAAACCCTTTCAATCGTGATGCCATATCTCTGCTCCACCTGGTCCATCAGGTTGTAGGTCTCGGGGAACAGGAATTCGGTATCGAGTGTAAAGACGCGAAACTTCTCGCGCACCTGGGAAGCGATATCGATCAGAACCATACCCTCGGCGCCGAAAGCGGAAGAGATCGCCACAGCATCCCCGAAAGTGTTGAAAGCCCACTCCAGCACCCGTTCAGGTTTCCACCCTTCTGCGGAGACCTGTAGTCTTCCAACTTCTTCTTTCATGCCAAGAGCTCCTCATTGCCTATAGACTTCTCGACAAACGCGGCTTCCACCACGGGTTCGAAAACACGGACGCTGCTTAGTCCGTCAACCAAACCGGAATCGGCGAATCTGACCACTTCGCCGACGACCAACAACGTTGGCGAAGCGAGCCACGGCGCGCAATGAATATCGGAAACCGTGGTGCGATGTATCTGCTGGTGGGGAGTTGTTGCCCGGGAAATAATTGCGCAAGGAGTTTCTTCCGCGAATCCCGCCGACCTCAGTCTGCGGGAAATCGCGCCATAGTTAAAGCCGGGCATGTAGACAACCAGCGTCGATTGCGATGCCGCAAACCCGCTCCAATCCTCATCTTCGTGTTCGAAGGCACGATGGCCGGCCATCAGCACAAGAGTAGAAGATGCTTGTCGATGCGTCAGCGGAATCCCCGCTGCGGCCGCGGCTCCCAACGCGGAAGTCACGCCGGGAACAATTTCGTATCGGATGCTCGCATGTCGCAGCGCTTCGATCTCTTCCCCAGCGCGGCCGAAGATCAGCGGGTCCCCACTCTTCAGCCGCACCACTTGCTTCCCTGAAGCAGCCAGCGTCACCATCAGAAAATTGATCTCCTCCTGCCGGATAGTCTTTGTCCCGCAACGTTTACCCACGTTCCGGACATCCGCAGAGGGCGGGATCAGTTTCAAGATTTCCGGCGCGACCAGGTCGTCGTGAAGCACAACGTCGGCTGTCCTCAGCAATCGCAAAGCTTTCACCGTAAGCAACTCGGGATCACCCGGACCCGCGCCCACCAGATACACCTTGCCGTTCATGCAGTTTCCCTCCGTTCGTTCTTCGCAGACTCTTCGGCCAACGCTGCCGTCAGCGCCTCCCGGCCCGCCAGCGATAGCAACAGTTCACGCTTACGCTGCGGATCGAGATCGCTGGCCAGCACAAGCTTTCGAGTCGCTCCCAGTTCCGCAACCCATCGCGCATATCCCGGACCAAACTGCCGTTCCAGCTGTTGCCGGAGTTTTTGCGCCAGAGACGGACTCTGCCCGTTGGTTGAGATCGCAATCTGCAGATCGCCCCGGCGCACGACCGCCGGATAATAGAAATCGCAATACTCCGGAACGTCGACCACGTTGCACAGAACTCCGCGCCGCTGCGCCTCCTGATAAATCGAACCGTTGAGAGTCGCGCGACGCCGTAGCCACGACCGCCAAAAACGTTTCATCGAGATCGGCCGGAGCAAAAGCGCGGATCTCCAGCGTGATCTTCCCGGCCCCAGCCCATTCGTGCACTGCTTCGGACGCCTCCAGAGCAACCACATGGATGCGCGCACCGGTGTCGATGAGGCCGCCGATCTTGGGTTCGCCGACCTTGCCGGCGCCGACCACAAGGCAACGTTTGCCTTCGAGCTTCATAAACATTGGAAACAAGCTGCTCATGTTTTCGTTTATGTCTCTCTAACCTTCTACGCCGCTCGGCACGCGTCCCTCGGGCAGATCGCGAGCGACCGCTTCGACGAACTCTCCGCCAGGAAGTTCCGCAACTCCGCGTCGCTGTGGCGAGCGAAAAAGCGCCGCAGATTCTCGCCCGGCGTGCCATCGGCGAGATAGCTGCCGCAGCAGCCGTTCGATCGCTTCCGGAACCTCAGTCGCGGGGCAGCGATATCCGACAGGCCGCGCGATCGCCTGATTGCAGGCCAAGCGCACCGCCCAGGCAGAAGTAGTAGGCATCCACCATGCTGTCCGTTGACCTTGATCTTCTTGCCTTCGATTCCGATGTCGGCGATCCAGTGCTGTCCGCAACTGTTGGGGCAACCCGGTGACGTGCAGTTTCAAGTGCTGATCGAAGCCGGGCAGGCGCTCTTCCAACTCCTCCACCAGCCAGCGGGAGAAGCTCTTCGTCTCGGTGATCGCCAGCTTGCAGAATTCCGTACCGCTGCAGGCAACGGCTCCGCGCCAAAACGGCGACCCGCTGACCGGCAGCCCAATCGCGCCGAGCTCTTTCGCCAACTCGTCGCGCTTGCAGCCGGGGAACGTTCACGATCAGCAGGTTCTGCATGTTCGTGGTGCGCAGTTCGCCGCTTGCGAACTGGTCGGCCAGGTCGGCGGCGGCGTGCATTTGTTCGGGCGTGATCCGGCCGCGCAGAACCGTGGCTCCCACGTAGCAGTAGCCCGGCTGCTTCTGCGGTGAATGCCGATGTGATCGCGGTAAACGTCGACCGGGGGCTGCTCGGGTTCGGCGGGATCGAGTTGAAATCCGATCCGGCGCTCCAGCTCCTTTTGGAAAGTCCTGCGGCGTCCAGCCGTGCCGCAGGAAAAGAAATTTCAGCCGCGCCCGCTCGCGGTGCTCGCGCAGTTGATCGGAGTCGCGAAACAGCTCGGCAATTCCCCTGATCACCGGCAGAACCTGGTTCCAGCGAACGAACGCATCCAGCGGAGCGCCCAGGTAAGGCTCGGTAGAAAGTCCGCCGCCCACGCGCAAGCGCAAAACCGATCTCAGACTTTCCCTTGACCACACGCTCAATCGCAGTCAGGCCGACATCGTTAATCTCCGGGTAAGGGCACCAGACGCGGCATCCGGTGATCGAAATCTTGAACTTGCGCGGCAGGTTGTAGAACTCCGCGTTGCCGGCCAGCATGCGATCCGCTTCCAGCGCCAGCGGACGAAGCATCGCAGATCTCGTCCGCATCCACGCCGGCAACCGGGCAGCCGGTAATGTTGCGAGTCACGTCGCCGCAGGAACCGGTTGTGTTCAGGCCCACGCGCCACAGTTCTTCCAGCACTTCGGGCAGCGCCTCAATCGTGACCCAGTGCAGTTGAATGTTTTGCCGCACCGTGAGATCGGCGATGCCACGGGCATAGCGGCTGAGTGAGATCTGGCGATGGCTCGCAGTTGATCCGATCGCAACAGGCCGTTCGGAATGCGAATCCGCACCATGAAGAACGGCAACGCCTTGCCCTGGCCGTCTTTGCCGCCGACCACTCCCACTCCGTCGCCCTGCGTGTAGACACCCCACCAGCGGAAGTACGTTCCGATCCACTCGGGCGGAATCGAGTCGAACCCTTCCCGCGCAAAGCGGCGAATCTCGGCCAGACCCTCCCATGGATTCATGGCGCGCTTCAGCCGTTCCGACTTTTGCGCTTTGGTTTCTTTGACTGGTTGCCATGATTTCATAAATTGATTCCCTAAGACAAAGAAAAACCCACCGCCAGATGCTCTCTGGCGGTGGGTAATAAGTGCTGACGATCTTATGAAACTTTTAAGTCAGCAACCTCCCTGCGCCAGAACACACGCATGCACAACAACAACATGCACACATGCACAGTCTGGCGAAGATTGCTGAAACTAGTCATGCTATTCAGAATACTAGGCTGAACCTGACACAGCCGTCAACTTACCCTCGCGTTCCTTCGATGAATAATTTCGATCATTGGAATCAAAATTTCAAGTGACCTCTAAACTTGCGTGCACGATTCTCACCGGAACTGGTAGCCGTGTTTGAGTTCGCAGCGGTAGTTCCTGGATTGATCTCTGTCGGGCACCATGTGACAATCCGCCCATCGCAAGAACAGATCGGGTCCAAGCGGAAAAACTATCGACTCTCCGCCGACCTCAGCTTCAATGCTTGGACCTTCCGCCGACGCGGGCAGGCTGAAGTTCAAGGCGCGCCCGAAAATTACGGGATAAGTTTCACGCACCATGTCGCTGGTCATGGGACGAACGACTTCGGCCTCGAACAAGAACGTGGCTGTATCCGACCAATTGCGGACCGTTAGGTTAAAGTGGCGGCGGTCCTGCGAATAAGTTTCTACTTCGATCTTCGTGAACGCGCATGGCCCTGCAATGCACGACACTCTCGGATTGCGGAACTCATTCCCCTCGCCGGCGTCGAAAGACATGGACTGCAGCGCCGCTTTCCACTTCCCTCCCGGCGCGCAAGGCGGCTTCTTTTCGCAGGGCATGTTCCCCTTGTTCACCACCTGAAACGTTTTGACTGCGCCCCCTATGTTAGCCTCGGCGGTTGCCTTTACGGAATACCTGATCCGTGTGTTTGAGACGGGCCAGTCGTTATGCGATTCGGCGACTGTCTCCTGATGCAGCGGCATCATGCGCGCGATGTAAAGTTTGTCGCTTATAAAATCATCCCAATCCAAAGGCTTGTAATCCTTAAGCCGGAACTGGAGAAGAACCGGCTGCCGACGGCGGAGCCCTTTGGGTAGTGTCAAACTGAAAAAGCCTGAAGAATCGGACTTGGATTTACCGCTGCCCAGTCCGTTGATTGCGGTAATCTGCACATCCGCAAGAGGCAACTGCTTATTTGGGTCAGTGTCCAGCCGCAAGACTGAACCCTTCAGCGTAACCGGTTGCTGCCGATGGGTAAGTACGATCATCAATATAGTTGCAAGAACCCCGCCAACTATAATTAGCCAGATCGTTGTCTTCTTTCGATTTGTCATTGAGCCTCGTCGGTTAATATTTTAGGACGGATTTTGCAGATGGTAAAATTTTGAGTGCGCTTTGGCGAGCGCTGTAAGCCAGGAAGATGGGAGTATTCATCCCGTTAGCCTTGAGAATTCCAAACCGGCGAGAGAAGCATTTAAACTTTACCTGATGCACAAGAAAGAAAAGAATAAGTTTGATCCGTCCCATCTCTCCCGAGAGACCTTTTGCTGCGCGTGAGCGGCATGGGCCTTTGCAGTCTTTTCGATCGCCAAAACATATTTTCCCCGTGGGCCGCGGCTCAGGATAAGCAACCTGCTCCTCCGCCCCCGCCCGGCACACCCTCACCGTCGCCGGATGAACAATTCCTGGACGAACTGGAGAAGCTGAACTTCCAATATTTTTGGGAACAGGCAAGCCCGCAGACCGGCTTGGTTAAGGATCGATGTAATGTGCTGACCAGCGACCACTCCCATCGTCGGCAGCATTGCCGCCACGGGATTCGGTCTGACCGCGCTGTGTATCGGAGAAAAGCGAGGGTTCGTTTCCCCTTGCCGATGCGCGCGACCGGGTCCTGGCCACTCTGCGTTTCCTCTGGAAGAAGATGCCTACTCATCGGGGATTCTTCTACCACTTCGCCGACGTCAACACCGGCGAAAGAGTTTGGGAGTCCGAAGTCTCTTCCGTCGACACTTCAATCCTGCTTTGCGGAATTCTCACTTGCCGGCAACATTTCGAGGAGCATTCTGAAATCAGTCTTTTGGCGTATGAGATCTTTAATCGAGTTGACTGGAGCTGGCTTTCGGAGGATACGTCGCTGTTGCCGCACGGATGGACCCCCGAGCTCGGTTTTCTGCCCTATCGCTGGGACTACTACAGCGAAATGATGATGATCTATCTTCTGGGATTGGGATCGCTTACCCATCCCTTGCCCGTACAAGCCTGGAACGCGTGGAAACGCACGAAGTTTGAATTTGACGGCCTGCGCTATATCGGGTCGTTTGCTCCTTTGTTTGTGCATCAATATTCTCAGGCGTGGTTTGATTTTCGCGGCAAACGTGACGCCTTTGCCGACTACTTTCAGAATTCGATGTGGGCAACGGACGCCCACCGCCATTTCTGTCTGGAACTCGGCAAGCAATTTCCCGATTACAGCGACGACCTCTGGGGAATTTCCGCTTCCGACTCGCAGAAGGGCTATGTAATTTGGGGAGGTCCTCCCATGATGGGCCCCATCGACGGAACCGTCGTGCCCAGCGCATCGGCTGGTTCGCTTCCATTTCTGCCGGATCCCGTTATGCGCGTGCTCAAGAATATAAAGAATCATTACGGGCAAGCCTGGTGCAAATACGGTTTTGTAAATGCCTTTAATCCTCTCAAGAATTGGTACGACACCGATGTGGTCGGCATTGACGTAGGAATAACCATGCTCATGGCCGAAAATTTCCGCACGAGTTTCGTCTGGGATACCTTCATGAAGAATATAGAGGCCAAGCGTGGGATGGATCGCGCCGGCTTCAAAAAGTACGAGTCTGCCCCTGCCAAGGGAACTTAGCGCCCGTGCTGGCCATCTACTTTTTTTCGGGGGTTCAAGCCGCCTTGCGCGGGCTCTGCTGACGCTGATGGTTCGCCGGCTTTTCCTGCAGAAGCAGTTCGGTAGCTTGCACCCGTGGATGGCTGTGAAACCAGCGCTGCACTACGTCATCGTCCAGAAAGTTTGCGATTGCCAGCAGGCTCATGCCCTGATGGTGAGCCATCCAACAGCGCACCAGTTCAAAATGGCGAAGCCGGAAGCGGCACCGCACCGGATTAAAATCCACGGACTCGTAAAATCCATACGTGCTCAGGGCTCGCCTGCGCTGCATCTTTCGCAGGTTCCGCAACGCTGCCGTGGAATCAATCGACAGCGCCAGGAAGGTTGAATACGGCGACACCACCGGACCATCCTGATCAACTTTGTGTATGGCGAGTTGAGGAACTCCGAAAGCATGGTATTGGTAGTTGCCGCAGTCATCGAAAGCGAAGCAGGACGATTCGGAAATGCCCCAGGGAATGCCCTTGTCGGCGGCATAAGCTCGTTGCGACCGCACCGCTGCCGTCGCTGCACGTTCCAAAAGCGTGTTGGGATAGATTCGCATCCACAGCGCAGGCATAAGGTATTCGAACATTGTTCCAGTCCAGGAGAGCAGCCCGACCATTCCCTGATCCATCATGGGCGCCCGTCCCAACTGAAACCAGCTCTCCTGCGGAAGCTCGTCTTTAGCGATGGCAACAAAGAAAGCTATGCGCGCCTCGCTGGCCAGCAGGTCGTAACACGCGGCAAGCAATTCCTGCTTTTCGACATTAAAGCCGATCGAGAGCAACCCCCGGCTGGGGCTGACGAGAAACGCAAAATCCATTTCATCCGCCAACTTGCCCGCCTGGTCGGCAATTTTCTGAATATCTTCTATAAGACGCATCGCATGCGCGCGAGCGTCGGGCAGCAGGGTTAACAGTTGCCGGCAGCGGGCACGCAGTTCTTCAGATTCGGCCGAATCCGCAGCTGCCTTCAATCGGCCGATAAGACTCTCGATAAAACCCGGCATCTGCTCAATCAGCGGAAGTTCGTTGGTCTGCAGACGAAGCGCTGGATCGTCCCTAAGAGCCGCGAATTCTGGGAGCAGCCACGGCGCGTATTGCTGCACCGCGCGGCTTACCTGCCTGATGCGTTCTTCCGCCTGCCCCTGGAACCATCCGGCTGAGGTAGTTTGTTTTTCCGAGGCTGACTGATGGATGTCCATCAAATCCGCATCGGGAACATCTACAAGATACTTTAACCATCCTTGTTGCTGGATTTCGCGCTTGATCGCCGTGAACCTCCGCCGCGGCAAAGCGCGCTCGCCGGTCAGAAGATGAAGGTGATCGAGAAAACCATCTCTCAGCTTCGGTTCTAAAAGAGGCCGTCTCAGCATTTCCAGGCAGCCGCGCTGAAGAGTCCAGAGCGAAGCCACCAGGTTTCCGCTATCGACGCTCGATACAAACGCGGGGGGCAGCGCAGCCAACGTTTGCGTGTCATACCAGTTGAGCAAATGCCCACGATAACGCTGCAGTTGACTTACGGTTGCAAAGGTTCGAAGGGTCTGCTGGGCAAATTCCGGGATCGTGAGATAACCGAATTCGCATGCCACCTGGCGCGCATTCAAGAGCAGGCCAAGATTGGTCGGGGAAATGCGCGGCGCAATCTTGTTTTGCTCTTCCTGCAAATTGTCGGGGATCAGCCAGTGGTGCTCTTCCGTGCTGAACTCAGCGAAGTAGCGCCATGTGTGTAGGGCAGCGAGATGAAGCAACCATTGCTCGCTCTCCGAAGCTTCTTTGCGCGAGCCTCGCGGTGGCCGATCCAACCACTGCGAAATCGGCTTGCTACACGCCCACAACAGCAATATCGGCAGCGCCGCAGGCAAGGCATTCCGTCGCACAAACCATAGCAATAAAAATATTCCTAATGCCAGCGCCGGAGTCCAGCTTAAATAGATGTCGAGCACCGTGCGTTTATAACCGGCGAGCTCCGCCTGGGCCGCGGTTTCCCATTGCAGCAGCCTCTGCCGCGTAATCATCCTTCGGACTAGCGTTCTCACCATCGCATCCATCGACAACAGCGCCTGGTGCGCCAGGAAAGTGACGGTCAACCAAACCGCTACGCTTTCGTTCAGAAACCCATCCACCGCATCGGTGGCAATCGCACTTCTTCCGAATGCCAGCGCGTTTACCAATCCGAATACAAGCTGACAAACCGCCGGCAAAAACAGAATCGCGATGGTTCCAAGAGTCCAGTTCACCGGCCCTCCGGGCAGACAGAGCCAACCCAGCAGCAGCAGCAGGAACAAAGCAGGTTCCACGAGACTGCGTCGCAAGTTGTCGAGAATCTTCCAGCGCGAAACCACAGAAAGAGGATTGCGAACCTTCGTTCCCGATTCCTCCGGCACCAGCGGACGGATCCACTCCGCGATCTGCCAATCGCCTCTCAACCACCGGTGCTTGCGTCGGTTATGAGCGCTGTAATGCGATGGATAGTCTTCAATCACCTGGATATCGCTGACCAGCCCCGCGCGCGCATAGGCGCCTTCGACCAGGTCGTGACTTAGCAAGGCATTGCGTGGGAATCGGCGATCCAAAACACGGTGCAGCGTCTCCACTTCGTAGATCCCTTTCCCTACGAAGATGCCCTCACCGTACAAGTCCTGGTATACGTCGGATGCCGCCGTGGTGTAGATGTCGAGACCGGTCTGTCCGGAATAAATGCTTGCCAGCCTGGAACGCGCCGAACTTTGAACGCTCACCCCAACTCGAGGCTGCAGGATGCCGTAGCCGGTGACGACGACGCCTCGCTCGGCATCAATGATCGCTTGATTTAACGGGTGCGCCATCGTTCCCACCATTCGGCGTGCCGCTCCGCGCGGAAGTTCAGTATCGGAATCGAGAGTGATTACGAAACGAATCTTCGGCAGGGTAGCGAGATCGCCGACTTTAATCGGAAAGCTGTCAAACTGCCCGCGCAGCAGCTGATTCAAATCCATCAACTTTCCGCGCTTGCGTTCCCATCCCATCCAAAGGCCTTCTCGAGGGTTGTAGACAGGATGCCGGTGTAACAGAAAGAACGAGCCCATCTGTTTTCCACGATACTTCTCGTTCAACCCACGAATCAGCTCCGCGCACAAATTCACCAGAGAATTGTTATCCGGTGGCTTCTCCGTCGAATCTGGCAGATCGGTGAGCAACATAAAATGAAGATTCGGATCATGATTGCCCAGAAAGCGAACTTCCAAGTCATCAACCAGCTTATGAACCTGTTTTTCGTTCAAGAGCAGGGTTGGAATCGCAACCAGGGTGACGCAATCTGCGGGAAGGCCCTCAGAAAAATCCAGCTTGGGCAAAATCTGCGCCGGCAGCAACAGCGTCGCCAGGTAGTTCATGATTTGGACAGCGCTTTGCGAACTCGGCAGCAACACCGCCAACGTAGAAAGCAGAATCAGTCCCAGCGGCGTCGAGGCGTCCGTCAACACCAGCACCACGCCCAGGACAATCGCTAAACTGAGGGCGGCAATGCCGGGGAGATAAAACTCATCTGGATGGCCACGCAGGAGAGCCCGCATCCGTTCCATGCCCGGAACATGGAAATCCACTCTCTGCTGAAGCTCCGGCGATCCTTCGGCAATAAGATACGTTCCAACATGCGAACAACGAAGTATGACTCGTGGGTCCGCGTTCGGTTGTTTCTGTCCCGCGCGAGCCAACGCCAGCACTTCTTTCGCAACTTCCATTTCGCTACAGTCGGAGTGATCCGCGACATGCACGATTCTTCTTCGATACAAGTCGCGGGTTTCATAGTCCATGCGGGAATAAGCGCCAGCCGGATCCTGGCGCAAGAGAAGGTCAAAGCGGATGAGCGGCTCGATGACATCTTTCCAGTCCGTTTCTTTAATCTCCCGCAGGCTTACGACCGGGCTCTGCATCCCGTAAGAACCCACCGGATCCTGCAGCAGTCGACGGCCACGCGCCGCAACCTGTTCCAGCAGAACCAGCTTGAGGACGGGAACCAGCGCCCACACCTCCGCCATGTTGAGGACGGTAATCTCCTGAAAAGCTTGCAGGTATTCGGTGAAACCTGCGGAACCCCAGCGGTACGCAGCGGCAGAAAGGTAGTCTTCAGCCACCGCCGCTATTCTGAAAGTCACGGCGCCTGACGCGGTACGAACCTGCGGATGGCCTTGAAACGCCTTCAAGGTTTCACAGGTTTCCTGCAATTCCGATTCGAGCAGAAGAATGTTCTCGTGCAGCAGGCTGAAATCATCGGACGCGGTCTTGGCAGCCGCCGGAGATTCAATCGCTGCCAGCAGCGGCTTAAATTCCTGAGACAGAGCCCGGCAACGTTCGCTCAGGGGACGCACGGCATCCTCGCCCGGCAGCCATACCAGCTTGCGGGCCAAATCCTTGGCGCTCGAACTCAAATTACGCGTATCCGTTGCCATTTCTTTTGCAGGTGGGCGCAGACCATCCCCTTCTGCCCTGACAATTTCCAGATGACCAATCTGCGTCATTTCGTAGGTTCCTAGCGATAGCTCGAGGCTTGCATCTCAAACATTTCGGCATAACGGCCGCCCAGACTTGCCAGTTGGTCGTGCGTGCCTTCCTCAGCAATTTTGCCGTTTGCAAGAACTAGGATGCGGTCCGCCGAACGAACGGTTGAAAACCGGTGCGAAATAAAAAGCGCCATCTTGCCCGCGGTCAGTTCGGAAAACCGTTGAAAAACTTCGAACTCGCTTCGCGCGTCCAGCGCGGCAGTAGGCTCGTCGAGAATCAAGAGTTGCGCATCCCGCAGATAAGCCCGGGCCAGCGCGACTTTCTGCCATTCGCCTCCGGAAAGGTCCACTCCCTGCTCGAATCGCCGGCCCAGCATCTGTTCATAACCTTGAGGCAAGCGCTCGATCGTGGCATCCGCCAGGCTCTTCCGCGCCGCGATTTTCAACAGGTCCAGATTGTCACGTTCCTCGACACGGCCCACCGCGATGTTTTCGCGGGCAGTCATCTCATAGCGCATGAAATCCTGAAAGATCACGCCAATTTCACGATGCAGATCTTCCAGGTCGTATTCCCGCAGATCGACGCCATCCAGCAGGATCTGACCTTCCGTGGGGTCATACAGCCGGGTGATCAACTTTACTATAGTGGTCTTGCCCTGCCCGTTTTCGCCGATCAGCGCCAGTCGCTCTCCGGTGTGCAGATGAAAATTAATGCTGTCGAGAACCAGGCGCGAGTTTTCTGGATATTTGAAAGAAACGTTGCGAAACTCAACTCCACGCACGATGGGCCTCGGCGCTGGAATCGCATTGGGTTTGGAGCGGATGGTCGGCTTCATCTCAAAAAAGGCAAGCAGATCGGTGAGGAACAGAGCCTGGTCGCCAATGGCGGCAAGAGTCGAGAAAATCTGTTCAATGTTGCTGCTGGCCTGCTGAATCGCCCCAGCGAGAAAGGTCAACGTTCCTATGCTCAGCACTCCAGCGATGGTGCGCCAGATAACAAATACGTAGGCCGAGTAATAGCCCATGGTGCCAATCATCGACAGCAGCCCACCGGCTATCAGCTTCCGTCGAGACAAGGCCACGTTCTCGTTATAGATTTCGTCCGACAATGCGGTGAACCGCTCGGAGAGAAACTTCTTCAGACCAAACAGCTTCAGTTCCTTGGCCGCCTCTTTGCTTCCACCCAGCACGCGCAGGTAATCCAGTTGCCGCCGCATCGGCGTCTGCCGGAAGTTCTTGGCGTATCCCAGGAACGCGAAATGGCTTTCCCCCAGGAATGCTGGCAGCACGCCAGCAATCAGCAGCAGCATCAGCCACGGAGAGAACAACATGATCGAGATGGAGAGGGTGATGGTGGTGATCGACTGCTGCACCAGCCGTCCGATCGCTTGAATCATCACCAGCCGGTCTGTCGCCTGAACTCGCGCCCGCTCCAGCCGGTCATAGAAGACCGGGTCTTCATAAGCGATCAAATCCAGGCTCGCTGCATGATTCATCACGCGAATGCTGACATATCGGGTGTACTTATCGGCCAGTAATGAATCCGAATAATCGATTGTGCGGATAAGTATGCTGTTCAGAACGGCCAGCGAAAACTCCGCCGCCACCAGCCACCAGAACCCGTGCTGTATCGTTTGGTGACCTGAAACGGCATGCACGATGCCATCAATAATTAGCTTGGTAATCCAGAGAAGAGCAACTGGCAGCAGCGAAGCAAAGAGTCGCGACACCAGTCCGAAGATTACGACTGCCGGCCCGGAATCCCATACAATCTTGAGAACGGCGGGAACGTTGCGTAGCGCGGAGATGCGCTCGTGCCATCCTGTCCAGAAGCTCTGCCCTTCGGCCATGCCTGGTCCCTACCGTCTATGAGCATACCCCCTTTTGCCAGACGGACGAAACTGCAAGGAATACTTGAAGTCTGAAGGTGTCGCCCCCGCTGTCGAGACGGCTCGCACCCAACGCCATCCAAAAGGAGCCTGAACCAAAGATGCCAAAATCCTCGCCAAGGTTTGTCGCGGCGATGGAATGGTGCGACGAAATCGAATGAAGACGCAGCTTGGAAACTGCTGGGCAAACCCTCGGTCAATGCATAATCAGGCGTTTAGGGCGGACGGACGCCAGCCACGCCGGTCCCTTCATAGAAATCTCTCCACGCCACCGCTTTAGTCGGTCCCTGTGATCGATTCGACTTTCGCGGGTTCCGGTTTCTTCCTATCGGCGGCGGACTTCATCCCGTGGACGTTGACCGCTTGCTCCAGCTGAGTCATGAGAGTTTGAAGATTCTCCTCGCCTGTGTCCAGGACCTTGCGCAATTCCGCGCTGGCCTTCATAGCTTGCTCATACGCATCCCTGGCCTTAGTAAGAAGAGGAATGTGTTCAATAAATGCAGTAGCGCTCCTGGTGAACTCGTTCAGCGCCTCAGTGTAGGTCGTCATGTTGAGCGACGAAGGCGACGATGGCTGATGGTCTTTGGCGGGAACTTTCTGGGAACCGGCTGCGATATTCCATTTCTCGAACCGACTATCAGCTACAGGCACAATCGGCGCGTCGCCGGCCGAGTCCAACTCCGGCGTCTGATTCGAGGCGGACCCCGGCTGCGCGCTCACAGCATCATCCTGCTTTTTCCACATTGCTTCACTCCTTTGCATTCTGACTTCTGATTTTGGCGGCGCGGCGGCAGGTTGAAATTATGAGCTTGCTGGTCAACAATATCAATCCCCTACAAACGAGCAGTGAATCAGTTTGCTTGTATGAGGAAAAACTTCAAGCTTCGCTCGACCGGCTGCCGAGGGCGGCTGTTCCCACTTGAGCAGCGGTTGTGCGAAGAAATGGAGCGGGAGACCGGGATCGAACCGGCGTCATCCAGCTTGGGAAGCTGGCGTTCCACTTCCACGGAATTCACAAGTCTTTCAAATTCAGCCGGTTGCCAATAATGGCAGTCAGTTTCAATCTTTTACGCTCTTCGCATCTCTCGCACGATTTGCACGCCTCTCTTGAGCCGATTTTCACACTTTTGTGGACAGTATGGACAGTGTGAAATTTCGTGTGCGCCTTCCTGTGAAAGCTGTCCTGATGGCACGCCGAGATGAGCAGGGAAAAACTGGAGCGGGAGACGGGGATCGAACCCGCAACCAACGGCTTGGGAAGCCGCTACTCTACCATTGAGCTACTCCCGCTCTGCTAGCAGAGTATATCGTAAAACTTTCTAGTGCCAATGCGACAGGCTTAGCCACCCTCTGGTTCTGGTGGAGCGGATGCGGAAACCGCCCCAGGCATCCATACACGAAAAGCGACCGTGGTTCTGGCGTGGAGGGATTTGGGACCGCGGCGATTCTCTGCGCCGATCCGAAGGTAGGCCGCCAGGCAAACTGACCGCTACAACGGTGCTTACCGGCGGTTGTCTGAGTGGAGGAATTGTCAGAAAGTGGCCCGCAATGGCCGGCCACGGATACTCAGGGAGCGCTCTTGGGCAGCACAGCCGTGAACAAGCTGCCTTGTGGACTGGAAGAAGTGAGTTCCAATCTCCCTGCGTGCGCTCCGGCAATCCACAGCCCGATCGCCAAACCGAGACCGGCCCCACCGCTTCCGTTGTTGTCGCTGCGAGAGCGCGCTTTGTCCGCGCGGAAGAACCGTTCGAAAATCCGGCACTGTAGCTCGGCGGCAATGCCCGGTCCGGAGTCCTGGACCGTCAAACGGTACTGTCCGTTTTCCTCGCTACATCGCAAAGAAACCGATCCGCCTTCGGGAGTGTACTTGATGGCGTTATCCAGCAGATTCAACAGCATTCGACGGAGAAGAGACTCGTCCGCGCGGATGGGTAACTCTCTTTTGGCTTCACATGAAAGCGCAATTTTCCGAGCAGCCGCAAGCGTCCGCACGTTCCTTGAACATTCCTCCACCAGCTCATCCAGATAAAAGTCAGTGAGCGCCAGAGGATATTGTCCGGCATCCGCCCGCGCCAGCGTGAACAGATCCTCAACGATATGTTTGAGCCGCTTCGCTTCCTGCCGCAGGATTTCCAGCGACTCCCGGTATTCGCGCGGAGTGCGCTGCTGCTGAGCTAGCGCGACCTCGGCCTCGCCGCACAAAATGGCAACCGGCGTACGCAGTTCGTGGGAAGCGTCTGCAACAAATCGGCGTTGCCGCTCGAATGACTGACTGAGCCGATCGAGCAATTCATTGAATGAACCTGCCAAGTGCCCGAGCTCGTCGCGCGGATTTTCAACCTTGAGTCTCTGGTAGAGGTTCTCGGCGCCCATGCGGCTGGCCTGCGAGCTCATGGCCACCACGGGAGCAAGACTTCGTCGCGCAAGGAGATATCCGCCAGCACCAGCGAGGAGAATGGCTAGGGGAATGACAATCCAGAAAGTATCCACCAGAGTCGCAAGGAACTCTCTCTGCCCGCGAAGAGACTGCAGAACGATCAGAGTTGCCGCCTGTTGCTTGACTAAGAAATGTCTTACATAGCTCCGGTATTGATGCCGGCCCAGGTGGAGCGAACGGAATGTTTCGGAAGAAGAGACGAGCGGGCGCAAGGATGAGGCGAGCATTTCGCGACTCGGATTCGGGAATTGTTCGGGCTCGTTATAGCCTTCAGAAGCGCCCAGCAGATTACCGTTCGCATCGTAGACCACGAAAGATACATCGTGAAAACGGTGTTCTGAGATGGCTGCCGCGATTCCATCGCTCACACCGGCGGGATTAGTTGCATCGCTCAGTTCGGCGTTGACGGTTGAGAGAAACGAGTCGGCCAGTTCGATCGCGTTGGCATCGGCCCGTCGAATGACATTCTGGCGAAGAACGAAATAGATCCCCGCCGCCAGCGCGACCAGCACCATCGTCATCGACAGGGTGTACCACAGGGTCAGACGAATGCGCACCGAGCTAAACATCGTCGCGGCTCCGCACAGCGGTTTGTTTCGGCTCCGGGATCTCTCCATTTAAGGTAAGAATGTAGCCTACACCCCGTCGCGTGTGCAGCAACGGTTTAGCAAAGCCGGCGTCGATTTTCCGCCGAATCCGGTTGATATACACTTCGATCAGATTCGAGAAGGGATCGAATTCCTCGTCCCAGACGTGCTCAGAAATCTCCGCACGGCCTACAACCCGGCCGGCCTCGCGCGCCAGGAATTCCACCAATGCGTATTCTTTTGCGGTCATAGGAATGG
Organism: uncultured Acidobacteriota bacterium; assembly: GCA_963761915.1. GTDB lineage: Bacteria > Acidobacteriota > Terriglobia > Terriglobales > Acidobacteriaceae > Sulfotelmatobacter. The sequence goes on along the minus strand of CAVXIO010000002.1, from coordinate 5,187 downwards.
CCTTGCCCCCGCGCTCGACGGTTTGTGCCGCCGTATTAACGACCAGGTCGGCGACTACCAGCCGCGTCGGTTGCAAGGTTTTGGACCGTCGCAGCAGAGCTCGCAAGCGAGCCAGCAGTTCCCCAAACTCGAATGGCTTTGTAAGGTAATCGTCGGCTCCCCGATCCAATCCCTTGATGCGATCGTCGACTGCATCGCGGGCGGTGAGCATAAGTATCGGCATTGTCTGCCCGGAGTCGCGGAGTTCCCTGCAAACCTTAAATCCATCTGGAGGGGGAATCATTACGTCGAGAATAACCAGGTCGTATGCAGAAATGGCCGCTTGGTACAGCGCCTGTTCGCCCGAACTCACAACGTCGACTGCGTAGGACCGCTCCCGCAGCCCCTTGGCCACGAAATGGGCGATTCGAGCCTCGTCCTCCACCAGCAGCACCCGCATGGCAAGATCATAATCCCGAGGGCAGCCGAACAAGCAATCCGACCCGCAATAAAATCCTGATAGGTATACGTTCCCGTATTTATGCTCTGTTTATCTTTCCGAGGGCAATATGTTGTTCGAAGCTGTTCGCGTGAAGTGTCAGGCCAGAATGAGGATCGTAACCGCCAGGTACTGTTCTTCTCTGGAAAGGGAGTTGGCCTTTGAGAATCCTAAGCCAGAATCCGCTTACTTTTACTGTCGCTGTAGTGTTCTATGTTTTCTTCCAGATGAGTCCGGCCCCGGCGCAGGAAAAAACTGCCACGGTAGAACTTGCCGAGCTACCGAACCCCGATCCCTCGAAGCCGCCTATCGTCATCACGCTCGCAGATGCGATTGAGCAGGCCCGCAAGGTCGATGCCCATTTCCAAAGTGCGCTGACCGATGCGAAACTCGCACATGAGGATCGGACGCAGGCGAGGAATGCGATCCTGCCGACTGTGAGTTACACCTCGCAAGCGTTGCTCACGCAGGGAAATGGAGGGCGCACGACCATTGGACGATTCGTCACCAATGACGGTGTGCATGTTTATCGGTCTTGGGGCGTTGTTCACGAGGATTTCTCGCCCGGCAACTATCTCGGCGCGACGTATCGCGAAGCAAGGGCTGCAGCGGCCATGGCCAGTGCGAAAGCCGAGATTGCAAAGCGCGGTTTGACCGTCACGGTGACCAAGCTTTACTACGGGCTGGCCATCGCGCAGCGAAAATATGCCACGGCACAAGCCGCGGCGGAAGCTGGCAGGCACTTTTACCAGATCACTCAAGATCAAGAAGCTGTAGGCCAGGTGGCGCATAGCGATGTTCTGCAGGCCGAGATTCAATACCGCCAACAGGAACAGTTATTCGAAGACGCCAAGCTCCAAATGGAGTCGTCCCGGCTTGATCTGGCGGTCGTGTTATTTCCGACGCTGAGTGAAAATTTCAGCATTGTCGATGATATGGATTCGGCCGTCGCGTTGCCGTCGTTCCCGGAGGCGCAGCGCATGGCAGGGAACAGGAATCCGGATCTGCGCGCGGCGATGGAGGCGCTGCATCAAGCCAACCTGGGCGTTGTCGCCGCCAGAGGCGCGTTCCTGCCATCGTTCTTCGCTGATGCGGACTACGGGATTGAAGCGAACGCCTTCGCGCTGCATAGCACGAATGTCGAAGAGCCCCGAGTGGGAGTTCTGCCGAACCTGGGCTATTTTATTACCGTCGGAGTGAACGTACCGGTGTGGGATTGGGGCACTCTGCGAAGCAAATTACATCAGGCAGAATTCAAGCGCGAACAGGCGAAAGCAGAAATGAGCCAGACGCAGCGCGAAATGCTGCATGCTTTATACAGCTCGTATAACGAGGCGACCGTCGCTCGCGCCGCCGTAGACGAAACGCGCCAGACCGCGGATCTCGCGGCTGAGAGCCTCCGCTTGACCGACCTTCGCTACAAAGCCGGAACGTCAACCGCGCTGGATGTGGTGGTTGCTGAAAATACTTTGAGCCAGGCGCGTAACGCGTTCAGTGACGCGCAGGTTCGCTACCGCGTAGCTGTGGCGACTTTGCAAGCGGTAACAGGGAGCTTCTAAGAAAAGACATGGCTTTCCCTGATCTGGAAAAAGGAAACATTTCGTCTTCGTCAGCGCAAACGGCATCGAGTCGTGTGGTGTGCAGGAGTTTTGTCTTCGCGGCCTTTGTTCTCAGCCTGATGCTGCTCGCTATGGGTTGTTCGTCCAGCGAGGAAAAGGCGCCGGCACCGCTGGTTGCGGTGCAGGCTGCCGCCGTCAAGATCCAAACCGTTGAAGACGAGATTTCAACCAGCGCAATTCTGTATCCGCACGATCAGGCTGCCATCGTGCCGAAGGTCACCGGTCCCATCAAGAAGTTCTACGTCACTCGCGGCAGCCGAGTTCATGCCGGAGAAGTTCTGGCGACGTTCGAGGTTTCGGATCTGAAGGGCGCTCTTACCGAAAGTCAAGGTGCGTATCAACAAGCGGAGGCGACTTACAACAGTGCTTTGCAGTCTGCGGAGCACGACTTGAAGATTGCCAAAGAGCAATTCGAGGCTGCCCAATCCGTGTACGACAGCCGCGTGAGTCTTCACAAGCAAGGGGCAGCATCGCAAAAAGATGTTCAGGATGCGCAAATCGTGCTGTCGCAGGCCAGCAATCAATACGGTCTCGCCCAAAAGCAATACAACCTGAAGTCGGCCGAGGGGCAGCTGACCTCAGCCAAGGGCAAGCTCGCCACTGCACAAGCGCAAGTGAGTTACGGCACGATCGTGAGCCCAATCGATGGCGTCGTCACGGATCGTCCCTTCTTTGCCGGGGAAACACCGCCAGCCGGAGCTCCGATTCTCACCGTGATGGATCTATCGAAAGTCGTAGCTCGCGCGTACTTGACCGCGGCGCAGGCGGCGCAGTTGCATGTCGGCGACGCGGCAGGACTCGTTCCCGAGAACGCCGACACGGAGATCGAGGGCAAAGTCACGGTGGTAAGCCCGGCGCTCGATCCCAACAGCACGACGGTTCAAGTCTGGGTTGAGGCTCCGAATCCCGGCGGGCGGCTGAAGCCCGGCTCGACAGTCGGGCTGAAGATCGTTGCCAGCACTGTGAAAGATGCACTGGTCGTGCCGGCTGAAGCGATTCTCACCGCATCGGACGGAGCGACTTCCGTGATGGTAATCGGTCGGGATCAGGCCGCCCATCGGACGAGCGTCAAGATAGGAATTCGTCAGGAGGGCGAAGTGCAGGTCCTGAGCGGCCTGAAGGCAGGCGATCAGGTCGTGACTCAAGGCGCGTACGGTTTGACCGACGGCGCGAAGGTGACGATCTCAACCCCAGCTGCCGAGCCACAGGATAAAGACTGAGGCCCAACTCGACCTATGGCGAACTCGAGCGATAAAAATTCCAGGGTTGCGCAAGTACGAAAGTCCGAAGCCGACAAATACTGGTTTGCGCGTGAGCATAAGTCCATCATTTTTCTGATCGTCACGCTCGCGCTGATCGGCGCGTACCTGCTTTTCAGCATTCCGATCGCGGTATTTCCCACCACAGATTTTCCTCGGGTCATGATTTCCGTCGATAACGGAGTCATGCCGATCGATCAGATGCTGGTCACCATTACCCGTCCCATCGAAGAAGCCCTGAGCGGAGTGGAAGGCATCCAGGATGTGAAGTCGGTCACCAGCCGTGGGTCTGCGGGCATTGATTTGTACTTCAGTTGGCGAGTGGACATGTTTCGCACGTTGGAGCACGTCAACGCCTCGTTGGCGCGTTTAGCGGGGACTTTGCCGGTTACTGCCAAAATTTCCACCCAACGGCTGGAATTTTCCACTTTCCCGATTATGGGATATGGGCTTACCTCAGATACGGTGTCGCAGCGACAGCTCTGGGGGATTGCGACGTATGACATCAAACCGCGGCTGGCAAGCCTCTCAGGTGTTGGAAATATAGTGATCCAGGGCGGCGAGGCGCCGGAGTTCCACATCGTCCCCGACCCGGCCAAGTTGCGCGCCGCCTCGGTGAATGTGTCGGATATTCTGGCGGCGGTGGATCGCTCGAACATCATCGAGTCTCCCGGACTCTTTGAGCAGAACCACAAGCTGTATCTCGGCTTGATTTCCGGGCAGGCGCACAACGCACAGGATATTTCCAATATTTTTGTGAAGAATTCGCCCGGCGGCAGCCCGGTCTACGTCGGTGATGTCTCCCAGGTCACGCCTTCGTTTGCGCCAACTTTCACGATCGTCACCGCGAATGGAAAGCCTGCTGTACTGATCAACATCAATCGGCAACGCGGAAGCAACACTCTGCAGGTGGCTGACGCGGTCCAAGCAGAGATGAGCCAGATTGAAAAGTCTTTGCCCCCGGGCGTGCCCGTCAGCACTTTCTACGATCAGTCGTGGATTGTGGGTCAATCCATCAAAAGCGTCCGTGATGCAATTGTGATCGGCTTGTTGCTGGCATCAGCCGTCCTGGTGCTCTTTCTGCGTGATTGGGGCACTTCGTTCATCGCCGGAATGGTGATTCCAATTAGTTTGCTGGTTACATTCATCGTTTTGAAACTCCTCGGTGAGAGTTTCGACCTGATGACGCTGGGCGGAATGGCGGCCGCTGTCGGCCTGATTATCGATGACGCGATCGTTGTTCTGGAAAATGTGACGCTGCACCGTGAAGCGGGAGAGGGAAGATATGAGGCAGTGACAATGACGCTTCGCGAACTGTCCCTGCCACTCGTCGGCTCCACACTGACGCCGATCGTGGTGTTTCTGCCTTTAGTGGCGATTACGGGAGTCACCGGCGTTTTCTTCCGGGCGATGGCAGTTACGATCGGAGCCGCATTGCTAGCATCGCTCGCGCTAGCGCTCACCTGGACGCCGACGCTCTGTCTCTACCTATTGAAGAAACCGGCCGGCGAAGAGCATCACGCAGCGGATGAGCAGCACGCGGCGGTGGCCGCCCCGTTTCCGGAAGGTTTCAGCGACTCGGACGAAGGTGTTAAACAGGTCGAGGTAAATCGATTACTGCAAGCCGAAGAAGAACACTTGATGAAGGGTTTCTTCGGACGCGTGATTCGCTTCTACGAAGCATGGTTCCGGCGAAGTCTCAACCGTCCGGTTTGGGTTCCAGTTCTTACGGTTGCTCTGATTGTGGTTTCTTACGTCTGCTACCAGCACATCGGATCCGATCTATTGCCGAAGATGGACGAAGGCAGCTTCATCGTCGACTATGTAACAC
>CAVXIO010000001.1:0-14771 GCA_963761915.1 uncultured Acidobacteriota bacterium | reverse complement strand
CTCAACCATCCCTCGCGGAGTATCTGGAAAAATGCACGCCAAACACGCCGTTTTTCCTGGCAACACGTTCAACGTGACTCCATAGCTGCCGACAGCAGCCGCATAAACCCATGGCAGGGAATTCTCAACTGCGTAGTCATTCAACAAATACCGAGTCTCGAAATTGTCGGTTCCATCGAGGATTACATCCATTCCATCAAGTAACACATGAATGTTGGCGGTGGTCACATCGTCGACCTTTGCTTCGACAACAACATCCGAATTGAAGGCTGCAATCCTGCGCCCGGCCGCGATCGCCTTGGGCAACGACTCGGCCGCATCGCTTTCCTCAAACAGCGACTGACGCTGCAGATTGCTTGCCTCCACGTAGTCGCGATCGATAATCCGCAGGGTACCCACACCTGCGCGCGCCAGTAGTGAAGCTAGCGCCGACCCGGTTGCTCCGCACCCTACAATTGCAACTCGGCCCGCCGCCAACCGCCGCTGGCCCTCCTGTCCGATTCCCTGAAACAGAATTTGCCGCGAGTACCGTTCCTCGAACTTCTCTTCCTTTTTTCCCTGCTCTTTCATGCCCTGCCTCAAGGAGGTCACCAGTTTTCCTCGGCGAAACCTTTATTATAAGTGGCTGGACTGCTTCAGCCGCCAGGATGCGGACAACAAAGCCCTTCCGCGCTCGAATGTAGACACCGGGCCTAAGGAAACTATTTGCTGAGACGGCACGCGTCATTCGTCATGTTGATCATGGTTGCGCTTGGCCCGGCCGGCCGTGCCGGAACGTCGGCATCCTCTTCTCCGCAAGAAGCGCAAGCCCAACCGTCTTCGACCCTCAACTCCATGTCGGCTTACGCCGGACGCATCGTCCAATCCATCGACCTGCCCGGCGTGCCGGACCGCGATCACTTGCTTCAAATGCTCCCCCAGAAATCTGGCCAGCCGCTTGACCGCGACCTGGTGCGCGAAAGCATCCGCGAGCTGTTCGGCACCGGGCGCTTTTCCGACATTCAAGCCGAAGTGACTCCTTCCGGCCCGGATGTGCTGCTGACCTTCACCACTTCGCTTAATTTCTTTGTGGGCGCAGTCGATGTAGAAGGCGCTCCCAGCCATCCCAATTACAACCAGATCGTCAATGCCTCCAAGTTTCAGCTCGGTGAACTTCATACCTCGGAGAAGCTTAACCTCGCCCTGCAGAATGTCCGCCAACTCGTGCAGGAGAACGGCTATTATCGCGCACGCGTTACTGCGGAAACCACTGCCAACCCCGCCACCCAGCAGGTCAACATTCTCTTCCACGTCACTCCGGGCGAGCCTGCTCATTTGGGCGAGGTGAGAGTCACCGGCCACTCCGCGTTCTCGGCAAGCCAGGTTCAAGAGATCGCGGCCATGCACCCTGGAGATCGTGTAACCGCCGCACGCATCACCAATTCTCTGCAGCGGCTGCGCAAGAAACTTCAGAAGCAAAAGCGTGTCCTGGCTCAAGTTCTGATCGCGCAGCAGAACTATAACCCCGTATCAAATGCCGTCGACTACACCTATCTGATCGAACCCGGACCCGTTGTGCTCGTCATTGCCCAGGGTTTTCACATCAGCCACGCCGTTTTGAAAAGAGAAATCCCGGTCTATGAGGAAAATGCTCTCGACGACGATCTTCTCAATGAAGGACAGCGCAACCTTCTCGACTATCTCCAAAGCCGCGGCCACTTCGACGCCACCGTCGAGTTTCAGAAGGAAACAACTCCCGACATAACTCGGGTCACCTATCACATAGATCCCGGGCCAGTGCACAGGTTCCAACTCATCGAGATCACTGGGAACAAATATTTTTCCAGGTCGACCCTCCGCCAACGCCTCCAGATTCAGCCCGCGGGCAAGTTCTTTTCCCGCGGACGCTACAGCGGAGTTTGCTCAAGAACGATGTCGCATCTCTTGAGGCCCTATATGTCGCCAACGGCTTTCGTCAGGTCAAAATTGAAACCAAGGTTGACGACAATTATCGTGGTGCCCAGAATCACCTTGCGGTCCACATTCGGATCGAAGAAGGTCCGCAGACCCTGGTGGGCGCATTCCATATTGTCGGCAACGAGAAGGTTGATGCCAAGTCATTTCCGGAACTCAACACCACCGAAGGCCAGCCCTACTCCGAACAGAATCTCGCCAACGACCGCGAATCCATCCTCAACTACTATGTCAATCACGGTTTTTCCAACGCCACGCTTGACGTCACCACGAAACCGTCACCTGGCCAATCCGACCATGAGGACGTCACTTATAACATCCACGAAGGCGAACAGTTTGTCGTTAACCAGGTAATGGTTGCGGGCCTCGATCACACCCGAAACTATGTCGTGCAACGCGAAATTCAAGTAGCTGCTCACCAACCTTTAAGCCAACGGGATCTTTTGGATACCCAGACAAAACTCTATGATCTTGGAATCTTCAGCCAGGTCGATACCGCGGTGCAGAATCCCGAGGGCGACGACCCGCAGAAAAATGTTCTTATCCAGGCGCAGGAAGCCAAGCGCTACACCTTTACCTACGGCGTCGGCCTGGAATTCGAAACCGGCCTGCCCTCTGGAACGAACGCTCCCGCTGGCTCCACGGGCGTGAGTCCCCGCGTGGAGTTCGACATCACTCGCCTCAATGTAGGCGGCCGTAACCAGACGCTGATCTTCCAGTCGCACGTCGGCAGGCTGCAGCAGCGAGGTCTTGATCAGCTACGAAATCCCAAAAATCTTCAACAATGACCGCCTCAAACTTTTTTACACTATCTTCTATGACAACAGTCTCAACGTCGCCACCTTCACCTCGCAGCGTTGGGAAGGCAAGATCGATCTCCGCCAGCAAATCGGCACGCAACAACCGAACCACTCCACATCCATCACATACCGCTTTGATTACCGCCGGGTGAAAGCGAGCAATTTCGCTGCGGACTTTTCACCAGCCGAATTCAGTTTGTTCTCTCTGCCCGCCGTTGTAGGAGGTCCGGGCCTTACCTTCATCCGCGACAAGCGCGATAACCCTCTGGAGAGCACCAAAGGTCAATACTTCACACTCGACGTTTTTGCCGCATCCAGTTACCTTGGTTCACAGTCCGATTACACCCGCGCGCTCACCCAAGATTCGACCTATTATGCCTTCGGACGCCCCAATCATAAGTTTGTCTTCGCTCGTTCCACTTCCCTTGGATTAGAACAGGCCTATCGAGGCACCAGAGTTCTGCCGCCGGGAGCGTGCCAAATCATTCACTTGGTAACTACTTGCCCTGATGTTACCGTCATTCCGCTGCCCGAAGTCTTTTTTGCCGGTGGCGGCAACTCCCATCGCGGTTTTGGGTTAAATCAGGCAGGACCCCGCGATCCTGATTCGGGCTTTCCCGTCGGTGGCTCCGCGGAGTTCGTCAATAGTGAAGAATTGCGCTTTCCTTCGATCAGCCTGCCCTATCTTGGAGAGGGCTTCGGTTTCGCTCTCTTTCACGATATGGGTAATGTTTTCACCGCCGGTCACGATATGCTTAAAGGGACTATCCGCTGGCACCAGCCCAATCCTGCAGAGTGTCTGGGCTCCGGCGGTGCTCCTGACACCGGGTGCATGGCACAGTTCAACAATAGCGGCTACGACTACACTTCTCACGCCATGGGCATCGGTTTGCGTTATAAGACACCCATCGGTCCCTTACGTTTCGACTTCGGGTACAATCTGAATCCAACATATTATTTTCAAGGTCTGGTCAATTCATCAGGACAGTTGACGGGCAATTTCGAGACCCAGCGTTTGCGCCATTTCAATGTCTTTTTCAGCATAGGCCAGCCATTTTGATGTCGAGAGTTCACGCTCGTACCAAGGTCACATGCGCAGCGCTTGCGCTGCTCTTAGGCGTGCTGTTCTTAGTGCCTCCGCGTTCATCCGCAGAAGTGATCGACCGCATTATTGCCACCGTCAACGGCCATATTATTTTGCAGTCCGATTGGGACGAAGCTCTATGCTATGAAGCCCTAATCAACAACCGATCATTCGCCCAGTTCACTGACGACGAACGCCGTGCCGTGCTCGATCGTCTCATCGATCAAGAACTTCTTCGCGAGCAGATGAAGTCAGGCGACTTTCCCCGCGCCACCGATACCGAAGTCGCCACCCGCCTCGCCGATGCCCGCAAACAATATCCTCAGGCTGCATCCGCCGAAGCTTGGGAATCGCTTCTAGCCCAATACCACCTCACGGAAAAGGATCTGTTGACAACCATCCGTCGACAGATCGACGTGATGCGCCTTATCGATGCCCACCTTCGTCCCGCGGTGCAGATCGATTCCAAATCCATCGAGGCCTACTACCGCGACCAGTTCGTTCCAAAGCTAAAGCAAGCTGGAGCTAAAGAAGTTCCGCTTGCCGAAGTCTCCGCCAAGATTCGCGAGTTGCTCACCGAAGCCAAAGTGAGTGAGTTGCTCGTCACCTGGCTGCAAACCCTGCGCTCCGAAGGCGAAGTACATGTGCCGGGCGTTACGTCCTCTACCAGCGAACCGGGAGTTCGGTCCCAGTGACCGAAACCTCCGCCAAGCCTTTCCGTCGCGATTGGTGGAAATATCTGCTTACCCTTGCTGCGGCGGCGTTGGTCCCCGCTCTCGCCCTGCTGGTCTATACCAATACTGACTCGTTCCAATCGCTGGTCCGCCGACGTCTGGTTGCGGAGGTCGAGCGGATCACGGGTGGCCGCGCCGAGATTGCCAGCATCCACACCGTTCCTTTTCGCCTCCAGGTGGAAGTGCGAAACATCACCGTCCACGGTCGCGAGTCCGCCGCTGATGCTCCATTGGCTCACGTAGAAAAAATTGTTGCCCACCTGAAAATCGGCTTTCTTCTCCGCTCTGAGCTCGCCTTCAACGAAGTCATCCTCGAACAGCCGGTCGTCCACGTGGCTTTCTATCCAGATGGCACCACGAATTTTCCCCCGCGAAAAGTCGGAGCCGTTACCGGTTCCACTCCCGTCGCGCAACTCTTTGCCCTTTCCATCGATCATTTCGAACTTCGACACGGCCAACTCTTCTGGGACGATCAGGTCATTCCTCTTGATTTCACCGCGCGCGATACCTCGCTCGAAATGGACTATTCTTTCCTGCACCGCCGCTACAACGGACGCCTTCTGCTCGGCTTGGTCGATACCAAGCTGCTGAACTATCGTCCCTTTACATGGATGACGGCCATGGAGTTCAGCCTTGCATCCAATTCCGCCGTTGTCACCTCTCTCAAATGGAACTCCGGACACTCTCATTTATCGGCCAGCGGCCAGTTCACCGACTTCCGCCATCCACATCTTCAGGGGTCCTACGATGCTCAACTCGACCTCACCGAAGCCGCGTCGATTGCTCGCCGCCGCGATCTTCGCGCCGGATCCGTTGAACTCAAGGGCAGTGGCGACTGGTCCCTCGACCAATTCTCCGCCAACGGTCTGCTCACACTTCGCGATCTCGCCTGGCAGGACGACCAGATCGCTTTTTCCAAGGCCTCGCTGAACGCGGATTACTCTGTCACCGATCGTCAACTCAAACTGCCGAAGCTTCAGGGAAAGGTCTTTGGCGGAAGCTTCACCGGCGAAGCTGAGTTCAACCAGTGGCTTGCGCCCGCGCAGCACCTCTCGCCAGCCGCCAGGAAAAGTTTTGAGACAGCCGTCATCTCCGCCGCTCCGCCGCTGAACAAATCGCGTGAGAAGGCGCCGAAGCCAAAGGCCACGGCAATTCAGAACGCGCTTATCACGCTTCATCTGCACGATCTCTCCGCTGAAGATCTGGCTGCCGCGCTTAATTCCAAGGCTCACCCGTTCCCCCACTTCCGCCCCGCCGCATCAGCCTCCGGTACCATCGCAGCGCGCTGGAAGGGAACCAGTCACGATACCGAAATCGAATTTGGCCTCGATCTCACCCCACCCGCGCATCACGGGCCCGGGCAACTTCCGCTCACTGCCCACGCCAACGGCGTCTACCATGCTGGCAGTGATACCGTCGATCTCCCGCGGTTCACTTTGAGCACGCCTACTACTCACGTCCAAGCGGCCGGGACACTCTCTTCCGCGTCGGCAGTCCGGCTCTCCGTCTCCACCAGCAGCCTTGCTGATTGGCTGCCCTTCATCGAACTGGTTCGCGGTCCGGCGCTGTTTCCTGTCGTATTGAACGGGAACGCTACCTTCAATGGAAGCATGAGCGGTGCATTCTCCGATCCTCAACTTGCCGGCGTCCTGCTGGTCAACAATTTCGATGTCACCCTCCCGGCCACAACCCATATTCGTCAACTCCAAACCCACTGGGATTCTCTTTCTGCCTCTATGCAGGTCTCCTTCCAGGCGATTTCCCTTCGCAACGCCACTCTGCGCCGTGACGATAGCACCGCCGACTTCGGCGCCTCCGCCGTGCTCCAGCACGGCCATCTCATCGGCAATAGTGTCTTCAACCTGCATGCCAGTATACGTAACGCGGATTTCGCCGACCTCCAGGCCTTCGCTGGATACAACTATCCAGTCTCCGGCAAAACCGATGTTTCCCTGCACGCTGCGGGCACTCCTGCCGAGGCCCATGCCGATGGTCAGATGCATCTCACAAACGGCTACGCCTACGGTGAGGTCATTAAGCAATTCGATTCCACCTTCCAGATCGCCCACGGCGAAATCGCTTTCGATAATATCCATCTGTTCCACGATGGTTCGGTCACAACCGGAAGCGCCGCCTTCAATCCTTCCAGCCGCTCCTTCCGTCTCGACCTCGCCGGCAACAATTTCGACCTTGCCCATGTCCAGCAAATCCACCCCGATCGCCTCTCCGTCGAAGGGCGCGCTGATTTTAGGCTCAAGAGCTCAGGTACAACGGCTGCGCCTTCCGTCAACGCCGACGTCCACATTAGCAATCTCACAGTCGGCCACGAACTTGCCGGTGACCTGGACTTGCAGGCGGCTACCCAGGGAAGAGAATTGCACGTTACCGGTAATTCTCATTTTCAGCGTGGATCGTTGCTAATCGGCGGCAACTTACAGTTGCGCGATGGCTATCCCGCCAGCCTTTCATTTCAAATGGACCAACTCGACCTTGACGGCTTCTGGCATTCTTATTTCGGCGACCGAATCAGCGGGGATTCTGTGGGGGCCGGTTCAATCGAGCTGCGCGGCCCGCTCAGCCATCCCGAGCAATGGGCTCTAGACGGCGTTCTGACTGCTCTTTCTCTCGACATTGAAAACGTTAAGGTCCATAACCAGGATCCTATTCGTTTCTCGCTCATCAATCAGTCGTTGAAGATTCAGCAATTACGTCTAGTGGGCGAGGGGACTGACCTCGCTGCTCACGGCTCGGTTCAGCTCTCGGGAGCGCGCACCCTCGACCTGAGTGCCGATGGCCACCTCGATCTCAAGTTGCTTTCGAGCTACAACCCTGACTTCACTTCCTCCGGCAAAGTGAGCATGAACCTAACGGTTGGAGGGACCTTCTCCGAGCCTTTGCCAGAGGGCCGCTTTCAGGTTGCCGACGGCTCGCTCTCCTATGCTGGATTACCCAGCGGATTGAGCGGACTAAACGGTTCATTGCTGTTTACTCGCGATCACCTGCACATCGATGCGCTGACTGCCCGCACTGGTGGCGGCACGCTCGACCTCAAAGGCGATGCCACCTACCTCAAGCAGCAACTCAACTTCAATCTCACCGTTACAGGAAAGGACGTTCGTTTGCGTTATCCCCCGGGCGTGAGTTCTACCGCCGACGCCGAACTGCATTGGGTCGGCAGTCGCTCCGCTTCCACCTTGTCGGGAGACATCAGTGTCAACAAGATTGCTGTAACGCCTGGCTTCGACTTCAGTGCCTATCTCGAACGCAGCCGCCAGTTCACCACCGTGACCGCGGCCAACTCGCCCCTCTCCAGTATCAAGCTTGATATTCATGTCCAAACCGCGCCGGAGCTTCAGATGCGCACGGCCATTGCCCGCCTCTCTGGCGACGCCGATCTGCGCATCCGCGGTTCCATTGCGCGCCCCGCCGTCCTTGGGCGCGCCGACGTTCTCGAAGGTCAAGCCACCTTTCATGGCACACGCTTCACGCTCGAGCGCGGCGATATTACCTTCGCCAATCCCGTGGCCATCGAGCCTCAGCTGAATCTCCAGGCGTCTACCCACGTCCGCAACTACGACCTCAACATTACGATTACCGGCACACCGGACCGCGGCCTCAACATCAACTACCGCTCTGAACCTCCGCTTCCCAAGTCTGACATCATCGCTCTACTCGCTTTGGGGCGCACTAACGAGGAATCGGCGCAACTTCAGGAGCAGTCCGGCCAGAGCGCTTTTTCCGATCAGGCTACCGCCGCCATCCTGAGCCAGGCGCTCAACACCACCGTCAGCAACCGGCTGCAGCGCCTGTTCGGTGCCAGCAACATAAAAATCGATCCGCAGGGACTCACCACCGAAACCAATCCCACCGCGCGCGGCCCGCAAGTCACCATTGAGCAGGAATTCGCCAATAACATCTCCCTCACCTATTCCACCAACGTCTCGCAGAGTTCGCAGCAGATCATTCAAGGAGAGTACTATTTCAATCGCAACGTCTCGGCCGTTGGCACCCGCGACCAGAACGGCGTGGTCAGCTTCGACGTGCGCATCCGCCAGCGCAAGAAGTAACCAACCCAATGATTCGAGTTAATATTTAAGCTCTGAATCGAGCTGAAGCCCGAAGGCCGCCGCCCGAAACCAGAAACCCGAATCCATGTCTGACCCAACCGCCGCCCGCCAACTCATGGTCGACTCCCAACTCCGGGCCCGAGGTATCTCCGACGCGCGTGTCCTCGACGCTATGCTCCGCGTTCCCCGCCACGAGTTCGTTCCTGAACAACTCCGCGCCCAAGCCTACCAAGATCATCCTCTTCCCATCGGCGACGCACAAACCATCTCTCAGCCTTACATCGTCGCTCTCATGCTTGAATACCTCCAGCTTAGGCCCACCGATAAAATTCTCGAAGTGGGCACGGGCTCCGGCTATGTCACCGCCTTGCTTGCTGAACTCGCCGCTCAGGTGTTCTCTGTGGAACGCCACCCCGCTCTCGCCGAGAGCGCCCGCGAAGTACTTGCTGCCCTCGGCTACAGCAACGTCCGAGTTCTTACCGGGGACGGAACGCTCGGCCTCCCCGACATCGCTCCTTTCGATGCGATCATCGTGTCCGCGGCCGCGCCCGATCTGCCTCTGACTTTGCTCAACCAACTCCGCGACCTGGGACGCATGATTATTCCGGTTGGAACCTACGATTCTCAGCAGCTTCAGTTCATCCGCATGATCGACGGACGGCCCGTGATCACGCATCGTGAGCCCGTCCGCTTCGTTCCGCTGATTCCCAACAACGCTTAAGTCTCCGCGAAGACATTTCGATTCCCCGAGCTGCGAGGAACTCGGGCTGATCGGGTAATTCGGGCTCCCTGGGATTACTGAACCGGACGATCGGAGTTTTTTGCGAGGAGGCTACTGCACCAATTGCCGAGCGGAGTCTTGGGCATACTGCAACACGCCGTTGGGAAAGATGCCGAGATAGATGGTCGCCGCCATACAAGCCGCAAGCGCCATTCCCACCGCGAAGGGAACTGGAGTCACCGGAACTTCCTTGCGCGCCTCGCGCATGTACATTACAACGATGATGCGCAGGTAATAATAGGCGCCGATGCCGCTGTTGAGGACGCCGATGATCGTCAGCCAGATCAAGTTGGCTTTTACAGCGGCGCTGAATACGTAGAACTTGGCGAAAAAACCGCCAGTCATCGGAATGCCGATCAGCGATAGCAGGAAGACCGTGAGCGTTGCCGCCAGCAGCGGCGAACTGCGGCCGAGGCCTTCGTAATCCTCAAGCGTCACGTAGCGCTCGCCGGCGTTGGCGAAATGGCTGACCACTGCAAACGCACCCAGGTTCATCGCGGCATAGGCAGCTGTGTAGAACATTGCCGCGGAAGTTCCCAGGTCCGGCGCAGCGGCGAATGCCACCAACAAATACCCTGCATGCGCGATTGACGAGTACGCCAGCAGCCGCTTCACATTGTTTTGCACCAGCGCACCCACGTTACCCAATGTCATGGAGAGAGCGGCCGAAAGCCAGATAAGCCAGAATCTGCCTGGCACATTGATCACAAAAACGATGCGCAACAAAACCGCAAACGCCGCCGCCTTTGGGGCGGTGGACATGAAGCCCACAATTGGCGCCGGCGCTCCTTCATAAACGTCCGGCGTCCACACGTGAAACGGCGCGGCAGCCACCTTGAATCCCAAGCCGACAAACATAAACGCCACTGCCACGAACGCCAGCAACGGAATCGGTCCGGCGCGCAAAGCCTTGCTGATCTGGTCGATATTGGTCGAGCCCGTGGCGCCAAACATCAACGCCACTCCGTAGAGGAAGAACGCCGTGGCAAACGAACCGAGCAAAAAGTACTTCAACGAAGACTCGGCACTGGACGCTTCGCGCCGGCGGAAACCTGCCAGCACATAAGACGATATGGAGGAAATCTCAAGCGCAATGAAAATCAGAACCAGTTCAATGGCCGATGACATCAGCGCCATGCCCACCGCGCCGAAAAGGATTAGAGCATAGTATTCCCCAGCACGAATGCGCTGCACAGCCATGTATTCGTAGGAAGTGAGAATGACCACGGCGGCGATCGCAATCACCAGAACATGAAAGAAAATGCTGAAGCCCTCCACTTGCACCATGTTCCAAAAAGCCAGTCCCGGAGACTGTGCCATCCACCAAGTCGATCCCAATCCCGCCAGTGTGCCCACCAGCGCGATCAGCCCAAGAAGCCTCTGACTCTTTTCCTCGTCAATCAGCGGTTCGAGCAACATCACGAGCATTCCGAAGACCGAAAGAACAATCTCCGGCAGAATGCGCACGTAGTCAGCACTCTGCGGCAGCGCCTGCGGGTAAGCTGGGACAAGAGTCAACGTCATTGTCCAACCATCCTGCTCGCTACGCGCACAACCGGCGCAAGTGCGGCTTGAACAGCGGGATCAATCGCGCTCAGCCACATGATCGGAGCTACGCCCATGACCAGCGCCGCCGCCGCACACGGCCAAATCGCCGTCTTCTCGAATCCGGATAGATCGGCAAGAGAATTGTTCACCGGATGCGTAACCTTGCCAAAAAAAACCCGCTGATACATCCAAAGCAAATAAACCGCACTCCAAATCACGCCGGTAGCAGCGAGGATCCCATAAACCGCTTTATCCTGGAACGCCCCGCTTAACACCAGAAACTCGCCAATGAAGCCATTCAGCAGAGGCAATCCCGCTGAGGCCAGCACAATTGCCAGATACGACGCCGCATACACCGGCATTGGCGACGCCAGCCCGCCAAACTCGCTGATCTCGTAAGTGTGCCGTCGCTCATGCAAAATTCCTGCCAACATAAATAGGCCGCCGGTAGAAACTCCATGAGCCAGCATCACGAACATCGCGCCGTTCAATCCGGCCTGCGTGAAGCTGAAAATTCCCAGCACCACAAATCCCAAATGGCTGACCGAGGAATACGCGATCAACTTTTTCATGTTGGGTTGCACCATCGCTACCAACGCGCCATAAATGATGCCGATCAAGGCGAGCGTCATAATCCAACCAGCATTGTGCCGCGATTGCTCAGGGAACAGGCCGAGGTTGAAACGAAGTAATCCGTAGGTTCCCATCTTGAGCAGAACGCCCGCCAGCAGCACCGAGCCGGCCGTAGGAGCCTCCACGTGAGCATCCGGTAGCCATGTATGGAAGGGGAAAAGAGGCACTTTTACGGCAAACGCCAGGAAGAAGCCGAGAAACAGCCACTGCGCGGCAGCCGGAAACTGCGGCACAGCGCCACTCATAATCTGGTCGCGAATCACGACGAAGTCAAAAGTGCCGGTGTGCGCATAGAGCCACAGGATGGCCGCCAGCATGAACACCGAGCCGATCATTGTGTACATGAAGAACTTCACTGCGGCGTAAACCTTGCGCTCGTGCCCAAAGATCCCGATCAGCAACGCCATCGGTATCAGCGTGGCTTCCCAGAAGAAGTAGAACAGGAAAAGGTCGAGCGAGGTGAACACGCCAATCAGCGCCGTCTCCAGAACCAGGAGCAAGATGAAAAACTCCTTCACCCGCTCATGGACCGAGTGCCAGGAGATCAGCACACACAACGGCGTGAGGAACGTAGTCAGCACCACCAGCCACAGCGAGATGCCGTCCACTCCCATGTGGTAGTGAATATTCGGGGTGGAAACCCACTGCTTGTCGATCAAAAACTGAAAACCGATTTGTCCTCGACGGAAATAGACCGGCAGATGCAAAGACAGAACAAATGTGAGCAGCGAGACGACCAGGGAAAAAATGCGAAGGTCACGGTCGCGGCGTGGCAGCAGCATCATCAGCAGTCCGCCCGCCAGCGGCGTAAACGTTACCAGCGTCAGAATGATAAAACTCAAACTGTCGGCGTTCATCGCACACCCATCCAGATCATGAACGCAATCACCACCGCGGAACCGGCTGCGATCCATCCCGCATACGAACGAATGTTTCCCGACTGCATGTGCCGCACTTCATCGGAAACATGCCGCGCCCCGTCGCCGGCGTCATTCACCGCAGCATCAATAATGTTTCGATCCACCCCCTGCCACAGAATTCGCGTTGAGCCTTCGATCAGTGGCTTCACGAAGAGCGCAGCATACAGTTCGTCGAGGTAATACTTGTGCACCACCACCTGATAGAAGCCGCCAAGCGAGTCTGCGATCCTCTGCGGCAATTCAGGCCGTTTGTAGTAAAGCAGGTAAGCCAGCCACCAACCCAAGAAAGCAACAGCCACCGACACACCCATCAAAACCATTTCGGTGCCGTGACTCGCAGGTTCGACACTCTCCGCCGAACCAAAGACCGGAGCGAGAAAATGTTCAAACCGGTTTCCAATTCCCACCAACCCGCCAACCAGCGACAGCACCGCCAGAATCATGAGTGGCACCAGCATCACCATTGGGCTTTCATGCGGGTCGCCATGTCCGTGTGCATCGTGCCGAGGAGTGTACCGTGCGCGTCCGCTTGGCCTCCGTGGTAGTCGCCGAAAAAAGTCATGTACAACAGGCGGAACATGTAGAACGATGTTATGAAGGCGGTGAGAACCCCGATCAGCCAGTACACCCAGCTTCCGTTCGCTCGATAGGCGCTCCACAGAATTTCGTCCTTGCTCCAGAAGCCCGCCAATGGCGGGATCCCAGCGATCGCCAGCGTCGCGATGCTCATCGTGAGAAAGTCCACGGGATATACGCTTTCAGCCCGCCCATCTTCCGCATGTCCTGTTCGCCGCCCACTGCATGGATCACCGACCCCGCCGCGAGGAACAGCAAGCCTTTGAAAAACGCATGCGTCATCAGATGGAAAATGCCAGCCGAGAATGCTCCGACGCCGCAAGCCATGAACATGTAGCCGAGTTGCGAGATGGTCGAATAGGCGAGAACTTTCTTGATGTCGGTCTGCGCGATGCCGATGGTTGCTGCGAAAAACGCGGTCAACGTACCGATGATAGCGACCACCGTCAGCGCGATCGGCGCCCGTTCAAAAATCACGTGCGACCGCGAAACCATGTAAACCCCCGCCGTTACCATGGTCGCAGCATGAATCAAAGCTGAAACCGGGGTGGGACCTTCCATCGCGTCGGGCAGCCAGATATAGAGCGGAATCTGCGCCGACTTGCCGCACGCGCCCACCATCAGCAAAATCCCGATCGCCGTAAGTAAGCTCGCGCCAGCGGTCTCCGGCCTCAATGGCATGACAGCGCTGAAAACTCGGTCGAAGTTGAGCGATGCAAAATGTTTGATCAGCAGAAACAACGCAATCAGGAATCCGAAGTCGCCGACCCGGTTCACGATGAACGCCTTCTTGCCTGCCGATGCCGCGGAATCTTTCGTGAACCAGAACCCAATCAGCAGATACGAGGCCAGCCCCACTCCCTCCCAGCCGATAAACATCAGCAGGTAGTTATCTGCCAGCACCAGCGTCAGCATGAAAAACATGAACAGGTTGAGGTAACTGAAGAACCGGTAGTAGCTGGGGTCCTCCACATGTAGCCGACCGAATAAATGTGGATCAGAAATCCAACTCCCGTGACCACTAGCAACATGACCAGCGAAAGCTGATCGAGATAGAACGCGAAGTCGGCGCTGAAGCTGCCCGAGCGGATCCAGTGTGCAAAGAATTCGTGGTAGGGAAGTGTCAATGACGAGAAGCGCAACGCGACCGACAGTGCCATCGCGAACGCCGCACCGCTGAAAAAGAGGGCGACGGTGGTCACGGCCCGGCGCGACGACTTCTTGCCAAGAAATCCATTGATCGCCGCCCCTGCCAGCGGCAGGATCGGAATGAGCCATAGATTGAGCGTCGAGTTCATAGTTTGAGCAGGTTCACCTGATCGACGTTCAGAGTCTCCCGAGTGCGATACACCGAGATAATGATCGCCAGTCCCACGGCCGCTTCAGCCGCCGCCACCACCATCACAAAGAAAACAAATACCTGACCGGCCAGCGCGTGCCAGTGTGCCGCGAACGCCACGAACGACAAGTTCACTCCGTTCAGCATCAGCTCAATGGACATGAAGATGGTAATGATGTTGCGCTTGATCAAAAATCCGACAACGCCACAGCCAAATAAAAAACCGCTGAGCAACAAGTAATAAGAGAGCGGCACCATCACTCCACCTTTCCCGGCTGAGAGTCAGGCTTGCTGGCCAGGAGCAATACGTACGAAGTCAGGTGTCACAGAACAATA